>JAEUUG010000013.1 GCA_016787565.1 Cyclobacteriaceae bacterium | reverse complement strand
CAGCAACTCTGTACGACAGTTTATCTCGCCACAGGCGGATGGTTTCAGCCACTCACCCACCTCTCCAGATGGGGCTTAATATTCTCAATGAAGTCGAACAGCAACTCTGTACGACAGTTTATCTCGTCACAGGCGGATGGTTTCAGCCCTGCCTACCGCAAGCAATCACCCATTCAGATCGGGTTTAATTAAAAATATCCCTCTTCTCTCAAAAAAGGAATGCAAATATAAGGGATGAATCAAAACAATTACAATCGATGTCCAAAAAAGGGGATATCGTTAGTATTTTCTTTTGGCAGGCTTAGCCAATGCTCCAGTCAGGCAGGCAAATCCTCCTACCAGTCCACCGATCAGTATAGTTGTTAGAAACAATAAGTAGGTTTCTCCGAGCGGGAAAATCTTTGCCACTTTTCCGGCCAGGTCATTAACATCGTTGGTGTGGATGAGCCAGGCCTTAACAAACCACAGCAAGCTGATGCTTAAAAAACCTGCAAGGAAGTTTGCTTTTGATTTTAAACCATAACCAAAAACAAAGGCAGCGATGGCAACACTGTACCAGGGAAGAAAAAGTTCAAGCATAAACGCGCTGACGATTATCGCTAAAAACTGAATAAGAAATTTCATTTCAAGGCCGGGTTAAGTGTTGTGGAGTGATAGCTATAGGGTTTTGCAGATGCCTGATCGTGCATAAAGCGTAAGGCAAAATATTTTCCGTTCACCCAACGGTCAAGCATGTCATTATAATGTTTGCTTCCGGGATTACCGGATTGTCCACCGGGATAGGTCGCCCAGGTTTTTATACCTGATTTTTCCAGGCTCACCACCATACGCCAGGATGGCCCGTGTGTGCGGGAGTGTGCATTGACGATGTCATGATTTCCTCCAGCTCTCACCGGAATACTCAATGGAGCGAGGCGCAAGAGGTGACCTACATAGCTGTCTTTGAAATCCGCCCAGGGTACTCCATTCGGTTTTTCGTTTTGGCTGGCTTTCCATTTCTCAATATCATCTACACCAAGTGAGAATGCCTTCGCTACCACCTCACGTGCAGTTTCTTTTTCGGGTGTGCTTTGCATATCAAAAAATGGTAGGTCTGGTTTTTCGGCAATGAGCTTAATTGTATTGAATGTGGTTGGATACCGTAGTGTCACGGTTTTGTTTTGCATCTCGTCCCACACCAGTGGCATAAGGTTGTCCCACCAGGCTTCGTAATAGGAAGCTCCTTCCGATTCAATGTTGTTAAAATAATCCCATGATGTTAATGCCTGCCACGCACGTTTTTCATTTTCATTGAAGCGTGTTGAATCGATGTAACTCAGGAATAACGGAAGACTTTCGGCTGCCTTCAAATTATAATTATCGTTTTGTAAGGCCATCATATCACTTATCGTGATAGCATTGGATTCCCGCAGCACGGAATTGATTCTTCTGTTGCGATAGGCTTCAAAACTTGATCCGGTAACGTAGTAGGGATAGGTGGCATCCACCGGGTATTGATTGGCAGAACTGACAAAACCTCGCTCCGGATTTTTATCCATTACATTTTGACTGTTGGGAATAAAGGCTTGCCATCCATTGGAGCGCTTGCTTCCATTGAGCAGGAATTTTCCCTCATCTTTTCTGCGCACCGGATATTTTCCCTGAATGCGCATGGCCACATCACCCGACACGGAGGCAAACACAAAGTTTTGAGCGGGCGCTCCATAGTTATTCAGGGCTTCCATATAGTCCTGATGATTTTTAGCGCGATTGAGTTTATGAAAGGCAATAATCTCCTGCGAGTGATCATGTGATATCCAGCGAAAGGCAAAGTTTTGCAGCTGACTTTTGGAACGATAGTTTTCATCGTAGGTCACAGGGCCAAAGTGCGTGTACAATACCGTATCATACAGTACTGCACCTCCACGTACTGTAAATTCTTCTACAACTTTTTTGGTATCTGCCCATTCATCATCCAACAGGTATTTGTCTTTCTTCTTATCCTGAAAGGTTATTTTAAACCAATCGACCAGGTCGCGCTGTGCATTGGTTACGCTCCAGGCGATAGAATCATTGAAACCGATGATCACGCCAGGTGCTCCGGGTAAAGAAGCACCCATCGTATTGATATCGGGACCATTTAGTTGTATAACATACCATATTGATGGCAATGATAAGGTAAGGTGCGGATCACCGCAGAGTATGGGTGAACCGGTTGCTGTTTTACTTCCGGCAACTGCCCAGTTGTTACTGCCGGTTGTGGGATTGGAAGGTGGGAGTTTGTTGAGGGAAATAAGTTCATCGGGCAGGGCAGGCGGAACAGCATCAAGCGTGACAGGATCAAATTTCCAGCTGCCCGGTTTTTCTACAATCGGGTCAATGGGGGGTTCACGATCCGGATACAGTAAGTCTACCGTTTCTTTCCCGAAAAGTTTTAATGCATTTGTCATCTCCAGATCCTTATCGCTCATATTTAAGGTCTGGGCCATACTCTTTAATAGCAGTGCTGATTTCAGTGGTGTCCAATCTTCCGGAGCGTAGTCCAATAATTTGTATTCAAAGGGTAGGTCTTTATAGCGGAGGGAATGAATATAGTGATTGATTCCTTCTGCATATTTTTCAGCTGTTTGATTGGCAATCGGATTGTTGCGCATGGCTTCAAACGCAACGTTCGCGGCATAGGTCATTCCCAGCCTGCGCTGACCACGATCATACTCTAAAATCCTGTCATCAGTTCCGCGGCCCAATATTTCGGTGAGTCTTCCTGCGGCTGCATGTGTTTGAAATTCCATTTGCCATAACCGGTGCATAGCGGTTACATAGCCTTGTGCCAGATAAAGGTCTTCATCGTTGCTGGCGAAGATGTGCGGTATCATAAGACTATCAAAAACAAGAGTGACCTTGTCTTTTAAACCGGGTATGGTTAATTCATCAGGCACAGTGCTCTTTTGGGGTTCAATATTTTGCCAGAAGCCATGAAAAGGATCAAGAAATTTTCCAAGCGGGGGTATTCTGCTACCATGTATCTCCCAACTGTTGTTTAGCAGATAGAGGAGCACCAGTGTAATCGAAAAGGAAATAATGAATTTTATAATTCTCATAGCATTATAGTTCGGTGATCGAAATCAAGATCGAAACTTTAAACTTAACCTCGGCCTTAAGACTTTTAATTTTGCTAATTTTCGGACGAATATTCAACTATAACACTGTATTAATAATTTGAAACAGATTCTGATCCACTACACAAAAGAGCAAGTAAAGAAAGCAGCCTCCATCAAAGCCATCTTTTTTGACGTAGACGGAGTGCTTACGGATGGGAAAATTATTTACGATGAGACCGGGAAGGAAATAAAAAACTTCAACGTGAAAGACGGTCAGATCATCGGGCATTTGAAGAAAGCTGGTATCCTGACGGGTGCCATCTCCGGAAGGGAATCGGGTGCAGTAACCAAACGCTGTGCAGAATTGAAAGTTGATTTTTGCCACCAAGGAATAATTGACAAGGGTTCGGTGTTTGAGAAGTTACTGAAACACTATAAACTCAAAATGAAAGAAGTGGCCTTCATCGGAGACGATATCAATGATTTACCGATTTTTAAACGCGCAGGCTTTACAGCCTGTCCGGCTGATACATTTGAGTATATCAAAGAGCATGTTGATCTCGTGACAACAGCAAAAGGAGGCAGGGGTGTGCTGCGCGAGGTGGCGGATCTGGTATTAGCGGCCCGTGGTGATTTTGAAAAAATATTGAAGTAAAAGAAGCACGAATACAATCATGAATATTTTTAAAGACAAGGTTACGATTACAGACTCCATCACACTTGGTGGTGAACGTATGGTATTGTTTGCAGGACCCTGCGCGGCCGAGAGCTATGATATCTGCATGGAGACAGGAACAAGAGTAAAGGACATTTGCGTGCAATTGGGTATTCAATATGTATTCAAATCATCATTCGATAAAGCCAACCGGACTTCTTCCGGCTCGTATCGGGGGCCTTCGATAGAGGGAGGATTGCAAATTCTTGAGCGCGTTAAAAAAGATTTAGGTGTTCCGATTGTAACCGATGTACACGAATCGTATCAATGTGCTGAAGCTGCCACGGTAGCGGATGTGTTGCAGATACCGGCATTTCTTTGCCGCCAGACGGACTTGCTAAAAGCGGCAGCGCGTACGGGTAAAGCTGTTAAGGTAAAGAAGGGACAGTTTATGGCTCCAGAGGATATGAAGTATGCTATTGATAAAGTCAGGGGCGAAGGAAACAATAATGTTTTTCTTACCGAACGTGGCTCAAGTTTTGGGTATCATACTTTAGTAGTTGACATGCGTTCGCTTCCCATTATGCGTCAATATTCGCCAGTTGTATTTGATGTTACACACTCGGTTCAGCAACCTGGAGGTATGGGCGGAACATCCGGAGGTCAGCGTGAGTTTGCTCCTTTTCTGGCACGTGCTGCGGCTGCGGCTGGTGTTGACGGTTTTTTTATTGAAACACATCCTAATCCCGCGGTAGCATTAAGTGACGGGCCGAATATGATTCCCCTTCATGAGATGGAGGGATTTTTAAAAATGATTAAGCAATATTGGGACCTCAAAAAAAAATAACAAAAGATGGTTGGCGCGAAGTTATTCCTCATTATGGGATGTATCACGGTAGCGAATTTCGCACTGGCGCAGCGCATGGCTGGGCTTGTGGTGCTAAATTCCGGTGATACCCTTCGCGGTATTTTTAAACTACCATCAGCGAAGTACTTACTGCACCATGAAGTTGTTTTTGGTCCGGATGAATCCTTCAACGAAAAGTATAAACTCTATCCGGAAGAAGTAAAAGGTTTTAGTATTGGTGAGGATGTGTATGAATCACATTTTATCTGGTCGGGAAAGGCTACGAAAAAGTTTTTGAAGATTGCTGTTACAGGATACTGCACCCTCTTTGAATACCAGCACACCAGCAAGAACAGCAAGGGAATTGTAGGGCAGCCTGTTCGGCAGTATTATGCCCAAAAAATGAATCAGCTTTTACATACCCTTGATTTCGTCAAACTCCGCAAAGGCAAAGACACCTATTTCGCTGATAATATTGGATTAACATTAGATATTCGCCACGGTCACTATAAAAAATCAGAATTACCCGAAATCGTCAGGCGTTATAACCAGGAGTATATTCACAGTACCGAGTAGTATCTGCTCGTATTTTTAGTTACAACTTCTAGTTGCAGGTCACAGGTTGCAAGTTTCAGGGCAACCATGTAGACCTGCAACCAGAAACGGACAACCTCTTGCCAAAAACAAGAAGCCTGCTAACGTTTGCATACCTTAAGTTTAACGCGGACATTTCAATTGTCGATATAAATTCTACCTTTGTCCGAAATTCTCTACAGAGTTAATGGGCATTACATTCACCCAAGGGTACGTTTTAGTGGTAGTCATCTTTCTGGTGTATGCCCTTTATAAGGAAGTATTCAATCCTGCTTTCAGCTTTTTTATCTGTACGGTAGCCTTACTACTGGCCAATGTTATTACACCTTCTGAGCTGATCAAGGGTTTGTCCAATCAACAGATTATTGTCATCTTTCTACTGGTACTGGTTACGGCAGGCATCCGGATTATTTTCGGTACCGAACTTTTTACAAAGCTTTTCAACACCAAGCTTAAGCCCAAAGTCTTTCTTTTCAGAATGATGCTCACGGTATCACCGATGTCAGCGTTTTTGAATAACACACCCATTGTAGCCTTTATGATTCCATATGTAAAGGACTGGGCCGAGAAAACAGGAAATCCGGCTTCGAAATTTTTAATACCCTTATCGTTTGCTACTATTCTGGGTGGTATGATTACAGTTATTGGAACATCAACCAATCTGGTGTTAGCCGGTTTAATTGCAGAATACAAATTACCTGCCCTGCAGTTTCAGGATTTTCTCTACCTCGGCATTATGGTTACCCTGGCGGGCTGGATTTACCTCTATTACATTGGGTATCATTTATTGCCCTCCAATTCTAACAAGATTGATGAATTGCGCGAAAACCTGAAAGAGTACATTGTAGAAACAGAAATTTTCCCTGGCTCATCGCTCATCGGCAAAACGGTGAAGGAAGCGGGGCTTCGAAATTTACAGGATCAATTTTTGGTGGAAATTTTACGTGATGAGAAGGTTATTTCACCGGTTTCCCCGGATGAGATTTTGCAGCAAAACGACTTGCTTTATTTTTCAGGCAATACACAGGCTATTTACAATCTCATCAAAGAAGATAATGGCCTGCATGTTCCCAAGCAGGAGAAACTTGAAACAGAAGAGCAGTTTAATTTTGTGGAGGCTGTTATACCGGCAAACTCCGATCTGATCGGTGTTCGGATTAAAGACTCCGACTTCAGGAAGAAATACAACTCATCCATTATTGCTATTCATCGCAATGGCAAGCAGGTATCCGGCAAGGTAGGAGAGATGGAACTGGCCGGTGGAGATTTTCTGTTGCTTCTTTCTGGTGGACAAAATAATGCCCGCAGTTTTGAAAAAGATCTCTTCTTTCTTTCTATCCCTCAAAAGTTAACAACACAAAACAAACCCTGGTTGAAATGGGTGGGCTTTGCCACTTTTGCCTTTCTGATTTCAGGCATCGTTGGTTTATTGCCACTGTTCACCGTATGCGTAGGTATATTGATGGGTCTTGTCATGTTTGGAATTTTAAATGTTACCGAAATCAAGCGTGAGCTTGACCTGAGCCTGCTCATGGTGCTGGTGTGTTCGCTGGCCATTGGTATTGCGCTGGAGAAATCGGGCGCTGCGCAGCTTGTTGCTACGCTGATAATAGATATCGGAATCGGGTTAGGTCCGGTAGCGGTTTTGGCGGCTTTGTTTTTTGTCACTATTCTGCTCACGGCACTCGTAACCAATGCCGCTGCTGTATCCATCATGTTTCCGATCGCCATGTCATTGGCAGCACAGCTTGCTCTTCCATCCACGCCCTTTTTTGTGGCCATCGCTTTTGCAGCTTCCGGTGATTTTATGACGCCCATTGGTTATCAAACCAACCTGATGGTCTATGGTCCCGGAGGGTATACCTTTAAGGATTTTCTGAAGGTGGGCACAATCTTTACCATCATTTATATTGTAGTTTGCGTTGGTTTTTTATCCTATTTCTACAATCTTTATTAAGCTTGGAACATATCTATCCTATCAAAACGAAAGTCAGCAAAGAGCAGCGTGAAAAAATGTTGCAGCAAAAGGCTACATTAATTTGGTTTACCGGGCTTTCAGGCTCGGGCAAGTCAACGCTGGCTGTGCAACTGGAGGCTCAACTTCATGATCTGGGCTTTAAAACATACTTACTGGATGGCGACAATATTCGCGCTGGACTGAATAAAGACTTATCCTTTGCGGAAGACGGTCGCATCGAAAACATTCGCAGAATAGGTGAAGTTTCAAAATTATTGCTGGATGCGGGCGTGATTGTATTGTCTGCTTTCATTTCACCTTTTCAGGCAGACCGTGATCAGGTCAAAAGTATTGTGGGCGAAGAAAATTATATTGAAATATTTGTCGATACTCCTATAGAAGTATGCGAGCAACGCGATGTGAAAGGTCTTTATAAAAAAGCACGTGCCGGTGAAGTAAAGAATTTTACAGGCATTGATTCTCCCTACGAAGCACCCAGAAATCCAGATGTTATTATCCCTACGCATACGTTGAGTATTGATGAATCCATAACTTTGTTGCTGAAGTACATTACGCCAAGAATTACACCATCATGAGTCAATATTACTTAAGTCATTTGAAAGAACTGGAGTCGGAAGCGATCTATGTGATCCGTGAAGTCGTGGCCCAGTTTGAAAAACCAGCGTTGTTATTCTCTGGAGGAAAGGATTCGATTGTATTAGCCTACTTATCGCGAAAAGCATTCTATCCTGCGCGTATCCCTTTTCCGCTCGTACACATCGATACCGGTCATAACTTTCCGGAGACTATGGAATACCGCGATTGGCTTGTGAATGAACTGGGTGTAAAACTCGTAGTTGGTTCAGTGCAAGAAAGCATTGACAAAGGTCGCGCGAAAGAAGAAACAGGCTTTAATGCCAGCCGGAATGCCTTACAAACCGTAACCCTGCTCGACACCATTGAGCAACACAAATACGATGCAGCTATGGGTGGCGCCAGGCGCGATGAAGAAAAAGCACGCGCAAAAGAGCGGTTCTTTTCTCATCGGGATGAATTCGGACAATGGGATCCGAAGAACCAACGCCCAGAACTTTGGAACATCTTTAACGGACGAAAACAGCAAGGCGAACACTTCCGTGTATTCCCCATTTCCAACTGGACAGAGATGGATGTGTGGCAATACATCTTCACCGAAAATATTCCGATACCGAAACTTTATTTCTCCCACGAACGGGAAGTAATCACGCGTGATGGCGCCATACTTTCTACATCACCCTGGTTGAAGTTGAAGCCGGGAGAAGTACCGGAGAAAAAGATTGTACGCTTCAGAACCTGTGGCGATATGCCCATAACCGGAGCGGTAGAATCGGATGCCGATACGCTGGAAAAGATTATTATCGAAGTTGCCGCTTCGCGAAAAACTGAACGCGGTACACGTGCTGATGATAAACGATCTGAAACTGCGATGGAAGACAGAAAGAAGAGTGGGTATTTTTAGGAAGTTGCCAGTTGCCAGGTTGTGGTTTGCCGGTTTCGAAGTACTACTTGTGACTTGTTAATCTGTAACTGGTCTTTGGTTGCAAGTTGCAGGTCACTGTTCAGGTTGCAAGTATCTGGTGACGGAACTTGAAACCAGTACTGTTTCATGGTGGGGAAAACGTTAGCCAAAATTAATGTAACATGAAAAGCTATAAAGATTTAGATATCTATCAGGAGTCGAAGAGGCTTGCGATAGAAGTTCATAAAATGACAATGAGTTTGCCGAAGATTGAACTTTATGAGAAGGGGAGCCAAATCAGGCGATCATCGAAGTCCGTAACTGCAACTATTGTGGAAGGTTATGGAAGGAGGCGATATAAGGCTGATTTCATTAAATACCTCATTTATGCACAGGCTGAATGTGACGAAACATTAGTTCATCTTGACTTTATTTTTGAAACAGAATCGCTCACTGAAAAGAGTGTGTACACCAAGTTTCGGGAGGATTATGTCTCATTGAGCAAGAAGATCAATCGATTTACGCAATGGGTAGAGAAAAATTTAACGCGAGCACCTTTAACCAATAACCTGAAACCAGCAACCAGCAACCTGTAACCAGCAACAAGAAACAAATTTAGACAATGACAAACCAACTATTACGATTCACCACAGCAGGAAGTGTAGATGATGGCAAGAGTACCTTAATCGGGCGACTGCTCTTCGACAGCAAGTCCATTTTTGAAGATCAGCTCGAAGCGGTTGAAGCCTCCAGTGCGAAAAAGGGTTTTGATTATGTTGACCTTTCGTTGTTAACAGATGGATTAAAATCTGAACGAGAACAAGGCATTACGATCGATGTGGCCTATCGTTATTTTGCTACACCCAAGCGCAAATTCATTATTGCCGACACTCCAGGTCACATTCAATACACCCGCAATATGGTAACGGGTGCGTCTACCGCTAACCTTGCGCTGATCCTTATCGATGCGCGCAAAGGCCTTGTGGAGCAAACCCATCGGCATTCGTTTATTGCTTCGCTGCTGAAGATCCCTCATGTAATTGTGTGTGTAAATAAAATGGACCTTGTCAATTATGATGAATCGGTGTACGATAAAATTGTAGAAGACTATAAAGCATTTTCGTCCAAGCTTGAAGTTTCCGATATCCAGTTTGTACCCATCAGCGCCTTGGTAGGCGACAACGTGGTAAATCGTTCCGAGAAAATGGATTGGTACCAGGGTGCTACGCTGTTGCACATGTTGGAGTCTGTGCACATTGAAAGTGATTACAACCATATCGACAGTCGTTTTCCGGTGCAGTATGTGGTGCGTCCGCAATCCAAAGAATACCATGATTTTCGTGGGTATGCAGGCCGTGTGGCCGGAGGAATTTTCCGTCCGGGCGATGATGTGCTGGTTTTGCCTTCCGGATTCAATTCTAAAATCAAAGAGATATTCTTTGGAGAACAGAAAATGAGCGAAGCCTTTGCGCCCATGTCTGTCACCATCACACTGGAAGATGAAATAGACATCAGCCGTGGCGATATTATTGCCAAGCCCAACAACCATCCTGAAACCGAACAAGATATAGACCTGATGCTATGCTGGATGAATCAGCGCCCGGTAAACCTGAGTGGGAAATTTTTTGTACGCCATACCACGCGCGAGGTTCGGGGTGTGCTGAAAGAAATACAATATAAACTCGACATCAATACCTTGCAGCGTGTAGAGAATGTGGAGCAGTTAACCATGAATGAAATTGCTCGTGTAAAAATCCGTACAGCGCAGCCTTTGTGTTATGACAGCTATCGCAAAAACCGTATAACGGGAAGTTTGATTTTGGTGGACGAAGGCACGAATGAAACCGTAGCCGCGGGAATGATTGTGTAAGTTAATTAACCGCAAAGACGCAAAGGCGCTAATTTTAAATGTAAAGAAGCAACGCCTTTAGTAATAGTATGGATAAGGAACAACTGAATCAAATCTCAAAACAAATCCTTGATGCCTCTATAACTGTTCATAAAGAGATGGGGCCAGGCTTGCTCGAAGCTGTTTATCAGCAATGTCTAGTTAAAGAATTGACTCTTCGTGACATCAAATTAAATACAATGGTTCCTGTTCCGTTGCAATACAAAGGGTATTTACTAAATAAAGATTATATACTCGATGTATTAGTAGAGGATGAAATTATCCTTGAGTTAAAGTCGGTTGAAGGCATTCTCCCTGTTCATGAAGCTCAGATCATTAGCTACCTCAAACTTTCTAATAAACGTCTGGGTTTCCTTATAAATTTCAATGTACCACTACTCAAAAACGGTTTTAAGCGTTTCGTGAATAACTTTTAAATATTCTTTGCGCCTCTGCGCCTTAGCGGTGAGGTTTATACGATAACTTATTAATTGATGCAATCTCAACCACTACTCAATCTTGCACTTCAAGCTTCTCAAGCTGCTTCAAAAGAAATTTTAGAAGTCTATAATTCCGATAATTTCCAGACGGAAGCCAAAGGTGATAACTCCCCGCTAACCTTAGCGGATAAAAAAGCGCATCATGCAATTGTGGATGTCTTGAAAAAAACCGGACTACCGATTTTAAGTGAGGAGGGGAAGTCAATTGCCTATGACGAGCGCAAAAACTGGGAATACTTCTGGATGGTCGATCCGCTTGACGGCACCAAAGAATTCATCAAACGCAACGGTGAATTTACCGTAAACATTGCCTTGATTCATCAGCAAAAACCAGTGCTGGGTGTGGTGGCTGTTCCGGTTTCAGGGGATATTTTTTATGCGGCAGAGGGAGTGGGAGCATTTTTGTTGCGCAATGGAAACAAGTTGCCCTTACCAATTCGATCATCCATTGATCTGGCGCAGCCTGATCTTCGTGTGGTTGCATCACGATCGCACATGAATGACGAAACGCAGGCGTTTATTGATGCCTTGAAAAACCCATCGTTAGTTTCCTCTGGCAGCAGCCTGAAGTTTATGCTGGTGGCTGAAGGCAAAGCCGATGTATATCCACGCTATGCACCCACCATGGAGTGGGATACCGCAGCCGCACATGCTGTTGTTAATGGCGTTGGCTTGAAAGTTTTGCAGTTCGGAAGAGATGAAGAAGTTGTGTACAACAAAGAAAATCTTTTGAATCCGTACTTTCTGGTGAAGTGAGATGGGTTGCCGGTTTCCGGTTGCAAGCTTTCGGGTTAGAGGCCATCTCAAAAGTATTGCGTTAGGCTATCCAACTAACCTGCAACTGGCCGACCGGCTGTGGACCTGCAACCAACCAACCAGCAACTAACTAACCAGCAACTGGCAACCGACTGACCGACTAACTGGCAACCAGTTAACGACTGACCCGCAGCACCCGCACCATATTTTCTGCTATATTTACAGGCTTAAATTCATTTTCTCTATACAATGACGCGGATTTTAGTACTTTTTGCTGGAGCAGTGTTACTCTTCAGTTCCTGTGTTACCAATAAGAAGTATGTTTATCTACAAAAGAATGATGTAAATGCCCGGGCCGGACAACTCCCAAAAGACTCTGTCGTTCGCACGTACCCACAACAATCTTTCGAATACCTTATCCAGCCTAACGATGCACTCTACATTCGTTTTGAAAGCCTGACTCCTGAAGACTATAATTTTTTCAAAGAAGTAGAGGCCCAATCAGCAGGTGGCGGGAACAGAAATTTTGCCATTACCAGTGAATTAGTGGATCAGGATGGGATGGTACTATTTCCGGTAGTGGGAAAAGTAAAGGTAAGTGGACTGACTGTATTTCAGGCACAGGATAGTCTTCAGAAAATCGCCAACCTTTACCTGGAATCACCAGTAGTAAAGGTTCGTCTTGTTAATTTTAGGTATACGGTAATAGGTGAAGTGAAAAAGGAGGGCACGGTAATATCTTACGATAATCGTGTCAGTTTGCCAGAAGCCATTGGATTGGCCGGAGGCATTGATGATCTGGCCGATCGGGCCAACGTTAAAATCATCCGGCAACGCAACGGACAAATGGAGGTGGGCTACATTAATTTGCTGGATGAAAATATGATTCAATCCCCCTTCTACTACGTTTATCAAAACGACATTATCGTTGTTCCAGCCTTGCGTCAGCGCCCATACCGGAAATACTTTGGTCAGAATTTGAGCTTGGTCATTTCCTCCTTGTCGCTCTTGTTATTGGTCTATTCCATTACCACAAATTAAAAGTCGTTGAGTACACTACCATCATCATTTGAAGAATTTGGAAGTAAACCTTCGGGCGGAGGTCTGCTTGACATCGACTATAAGCGCGTACTCTTCCGTGCCCTCCGGCTTTGGTACCTTGTGGCGCTGAGTTTATTGGTTGCCCTTACCGTTGCCTACCTGATTAACCGGTACACCACGCGCATCTATCCGGTAACGGCCTCAATCATTATCCGGGAACCTGCCGAAAATACTGATGCCCGTTTTTTGTACAACAACCCACTGGTAAATGCCTACCGGAATTTTTATAACGAACCCTACATCATTCGCAGTTACCCGTTATTGCAGGAAGTAGTAGAGGCCCTCAACTTTCAGGTAACCATTCAAAAGGAAGGAAATATTAAAGTGGTAGAGCAATACACCCTGCCCTTTGATATTGCTGTACTCTCCAACGGTCGCAGTTCTGAAATACTGCTGGAAGTAATGAGTGTCGGTACAGTGCGCTGTTATACAGAAGACAACAAAACGAACGATGTGTTTCAGTTTAACGAGCCCATTACCTGTGGCGGTGTAACGTTTAAAGTCATTCCGCAAGGAGATGTCTCCCGCATTATCGGAGAACAATTTAAAGTGTACATCCGCGACCCGGAGGCAGTGGCTGTTGCCTACAGTAACCAACTGAAAGTAAGCTGGGCACAGCAGGGCTCATCGGTTGTCAACCTGGATATCAACGGCCCCATCCCACAAAAGGGTATTGATTTCCTCAACAAACTGATTGAAGTATATCACCGCTACGATTTGGAAAAGAAAAGCCAGGCCGCGAGTCGTTCCCTGCTCTTCATCGAAACCCAATTACAAGACATAGGCGATTCCCTGCGCCTTTATGAAAGTGCACTCGAAAACTTCAAGCGCAAAAATTTTGTAACAGACCTTTCTGCGGAAGCGCAGCAACTTTATGAACAATTGAAAGTGCTGGGCGAGCAGCGTGCAGTGGTTGTGTTCGCTACCAACTACTACGACTATCTTGAAAAGTATCTAAAACGCTCCAGCGATTATTCGCAGGTGGTATTGCCCACCAGTATTGGCATAACCGATGGGGTGATCAGCGCCCTGACCAATCAGTTGGTAACCATCCAAAATGAGTTTAATCTGTTGCCGCTGGCCAAAGATTTACAAAACCCGATGCTTACCGAAAAGAGCCGGCAGTTGAAAAACGCGCTAACCGAAATACGCCAGCAATTACTCGAAGCCATTTCAGGGTTGCGGGCAACCGACAAGATCAGGCAACGCGGCATCGATCAGCAGATCAACCATATAGAAGTGCAGTTACGTGCGCTACCCAAAGCCGAGCGGGCCCTTGTGAATATTCAGCGTAAGTATACCTTCAGCGAAAATTTGTATAACTATTTGCAGCAGAAAAAGGCCGAAGCCGGCATATCAAAGGCTTCCACCACTTCAGATATTGTTGTGGTGAACCCGCCTCGTCAGGCTGGCTCTGCCATTACACCTAAAGTGATGCAGAACTACGCAACATTTGGTGCTATCGGGTTCATTTTACCTTTGCTTGGATTTGTACTTGTCGAGGTTTTTAACAACCGGGTGCAGTCAAAAGAGGATATTGAAAAAGTTACGGCAATACCCTTTATCGGGGGCATCGGGCATAACCCTTCTGAAAAAAGTTTGGTTGTTTTTGAAAAACCTAAATCCGCTTTAGCGGAGTCGTTTCGTGCGTTGCGCAGCAACCTGAATTACTTTACAGAAGGCAAAGACAAAAAAGTATTCATGATCACGTCTTCGCTCAGCGGAGAGGGAAAATCGTTTACCACCATTAACCTGGCAACAGTATTTTCACTGGCCGGAAAACGAACCTTAATTATTGGAGCCGACTTGCGCAAACCTAAAATCTTTGACGACTTCGGGTTGGGCAACGAAAAGGGATTGAGTGTCTATCTTTCAGGGCTGGTTAGCCGCGAGGAGATTATTCAATCAACTGCTGTGCCCGGTCTTGATATTATTGGTGCGGGCCCCGTGCCACCCAACCCCAGCGAACTATTGCTTCATGCACGCATGGACGAGTTGATAGCCTGGCTGAAAGAAACCTACGACTTCATTCTCATTGACACACCTCCGCTGGCTATTATAACCGATGGACTGGTGCTGGCTAAATATGCCGACCATACGGTGTTTATTGTGCGCCAGAATTATACACCACGCCCCGTACTAAAAATGGTGGATGAATTATACATCAACGGAAAAATTAAAAACCTGAGTATGGTGTTAAATGATGTATATCGCTCCGGCCCCGGTTATGGGTATGGAGGTTATGGGTACGGGGGATATGGGTATGGGTATGCGTATGGGTATGGCTATGGTTACCGTGATAAGAAAGGTAATGGTGGAGGATATTATTCTGAAGATTGATTAGCACTTGAAAGATTTAAGAAAGAAGGCCGCAAGAGGTATTTTTTGGGTTTTTATTGACCGTGCAGGCAGTCAGTTTATTGGATTTGTTATCACTATTTTTTTAGCGCGATTGCTTAGTCCAAATGAATTTGGGTTAGTGGCAATGGCCTCGGTTGTGATTGCCATCACAAGAATTTTTATAGATGGCGGTCTTCGCGACTCTTTAATTCAAAAACAGAATTGTACCCAATCAGATTATAGCACCATATTTTTATTTAATATGGTTGTCAGTGTTTTTCTTCTTCTCGTAATTTTTTTTATCGCTCCATACGTTGCGAGTTTTTATGGATATGCTGAGTTGACGGATATTATCAGAGTATTGGGCGTTATTCCTTTTATTGGAGGGTTAGGAATAGTTCAAGAGACAATTATTCAAAAAGACTTAACGTTCAATATACTTGCTAAAATGAGACTGCCGGCTTTTATAATAAGCGGCATAATTGGACTTGCTATGGCTTGGTATGGGTACGGTATTTGGTCATTGGTTATACAAGCAATTTTGGAGATATTATTTTTTAATATTTTACTCTGGTTAAATTCTAAATGGAGGCCTGTGTTTGAATTTGACAGAAAATTATTCAAATTCCATTGGAGGCACGGTTCTCGGCTTTTGGTAATAAGTGCGCTGGGGACTATTCACCGCAATATTTTTTCTTTAATAATAGGTAAATTTTTTAGCCCATCTCAATTGGGTTTTTATAGCAGAGCTGAATCATTTAAAACAGTTACATTGAATAATACAGTGGGGATAATTCAAACTGTCAGTTATCCTTTACTTGCTAAATTTCAGGATAATAATGAGCAACTAAAAAGTAAGTACCGTTTGATTCAGCAATCTACTATTCTTATTTTATTACCAATTATTGCCGTCCTCATTGTGGGAGCGGAACCAATTATTGAATTCCTACTCACTAAAAAATGGCTCCCGGCTGCCCCCATACTTCAGGTGCTTATGGTGGCTATGGTATTTAGTCCCTTTAATTCAATTAATCATAATATCTTAAAAGTTAAAAGGAGGACTGACTTACTATTAAGGATAAATATCATCAATAAGGTTATCCTGATTGGAGTCGTTTTTATAACGGTTAATTTGGGGTTTGATTATTTAGTAATGACTAATTTGTTTATGGCTGTTATTTCTATTTTTATAAATAATTACTATACCAATAAATTGATTGGCTTTTCTTTCAAAGAACAATTGTTAGACCTATATCCCTTACTGGTATCATTTATTATTGCTGTTTTTTCAGCACTAATATTAGATCCATATTTTGTATATAACAGCCTATTTATCGGTATTCTTGTCAGAAGTCTATTTGTTATTGGGGTGTATATTTTAATCATTTACTTAATGAAAAGAAATTTTCTTTTCGAGGCAAGAAAAAACCTTATGATGCTTTTCGGTAAGTAATTTTACAGTAGTATTTTGAAAGATGTCTCAACTGCATAAACACCTTAACTTTTCCTGGCGCAATTATTTGCGAATTCTTGTTCACAAATACAGGCTAGGTCTGCTTGGAAGAGGTGTCTACATTGATAAGTCTGTGGAATTTATGCGCTTCCCGAGAAATATTTTTATAGGTGACGGTGTGGTTGTAAAAGAAGGAGCACGGATATGCAGTTGTAATGAAAATGCAATAATTCAAATCGGTAGTAGAACTACTGTCGGGTACCATACTTTTATTTTTGCGTCAGAAAAAATTGAAATTGGACAAGACTGCCTCATTGCTCCATTTGTATATATTGTTGACAGCAACCACCAAATAGAAAAGCACCAATTGATTAACCATCAACCCAATGAAACAAGTGCCATTAAAATTGGTAACGATGTATGGATTGCCAGTAATGTAACAATTCTAAAAGGAGTTAGCATTGCAGATGGTGCTGTTATTGCAGCTAACTCGGTTCTAAACCATTCTGTTCCGGCATTCGAAATCTGGGGCGGTAGTCCTGCAAAAAAAATCGGTGAACGGAAATGACAGGCATCGTTATTCTATCACGTTACAAATCCTCTCGTCTGCCCGGCAAGGCGCTAATGAACCTAAGTGGTAAACCTGTGTTACAACTCATCATCGAACGATTGTTACAGGTAGTTACCCTTGCACAGATTGTGGTGGCTACTTCTGATGAAGCTTCGGATGATTTAATAGCTAAATTTTGTAAGGATTATGGAGTTTCATGTTACAGAGGCTCGCTTGCCAATGTTGCCGAGAGGTTTTACAAGGCAGCTGCAGAAAAACAGTGGCAGTATGCCGTGCGCATTAATGGTGATAATGTTTTTGTTGATATCAAATTGCTGGCCGCCATGCTGGAAGTTGCCGAAACAGGAAAATATGATTTTGTGAGTAATGTAAAAGAGCGCACCTTCCCTAAAGGTATGAGTATCGAAATTGTAAGCATTCCCTTCTTTAAGTCGCAATTGCCGATTATTACCAGTTCAGATGCTTATCAGGAACACGTTACATTAGGCTTATATGAACAAAAATTAGGGCGTCAATATCATTTTTTTAACAGAACTTTGCCGGAAGCTTCGGGATTACAAATGGCGCTAGATACACCAGATGATTTTACCCGGACTGAAAAGATTATGAGCCGGTTTGTACAACCACACTGGCTGTATAACCTCGAAGAAATTATTACCATTTGGAAAAAGATAGATCATGAACCCCTTTAAAGGAAAACACGGCCCCCTTCTCATAGCCGAAATTGGAGGTAACCATGAGGGGGATTTTGAGTATGCTAAAAAGTTAGCACAGCTTGCGATTGATACCAATGTAGACTATGTTAAGTTTCAGATATACACAGGTGATACATTGGTCTCCAGTATTGAGAGCCCGGACCGCAATAGGCACTTTAAGAAATTTGAATTGTCTAAAGAACAACACATTTATTTAGCAGAAATGGTAAAGGAGGCAGGTATCCTTTATACCAGTTCTGTGTGGGATATTGATTCTATGGCTTGGTTAAATAAATACATCAGTGTTTATAAAATAGGGAGTGGCGATCTTACTGCATATCCTGTAGTAAAGAAAACTGCGCAAATTGGTAAGCCTATTATCCTTTCCACAGGACTATCAACAGAGACTGAGGTTTTAGATACCATTGGATACATTCAATCTATTAATCCGGTTTACAAAGCAAAAGACATGTTGGCTATTTTGCAGTGCACGAGCATGTATCCCATTGCACCAGGTGATGCCCACCTGAATGTAATGGGCAGACTTCGAGAATGCACAGGACTTACGATCGGATATTCCGATCACACCGAAGGCAGCAAAGCACTTTATTATGCAACAGCTATGGGTGCTGAAATATTGGAGTTTCATTTTACGGATTCACGCGAAGGCAAAGTTTTTCGAGATCATAAAGTCTCATTAACACCTCCAGAAATAAATGAATTGATTAGTGAGATTGCGTTGATCTCGGCACTGCAAGGCAATGCTTTAAAGCAGCCAGTGCCAATAGAATTGGACAATAAACATGATATTAGTTTCCGTAGAGCCGTGTATCCATCCAAAAATATTAAGGCTGGAGAAGTTTTTTCGGAAGAGAATCTAACGGTGTTAAGACCCAATCATGGAATAGATGCTCGTGAATTTGAGAAGCTACTTGGTAAGCGGGCAAAACGTGAGTTAGCAAAACACCAAAAAATGACTTGGATCGATTTTGATTAATATGCTCAATATCACCCAGTACTATCTTAGAACATTTCTTCCTGCGTGGAACGCAATACTCACGCGGGTGGTTTATGCTGGTGCCAGAGTGAAGATAGGTCGTAATTTCAGAACTGATAGCATACCAAAAATTTTAGTTGATCCAAAGGCAAGTGTTCACATTGGTGAAAATGTAGAGTTTAGAAGAAATGTAGAAATAAGAGCACATGGTTCCTCCATGGTAGTAATAGAGAATAATATTCGAATCGATAGGGGTGTTCGATTGTTAGCTGCCAATGCTGCTGTTATTGAAATAAAATCAGGTGCTCGCATTGGACTATACAGTGTAATTAATGGAGGAGATTCTATAAGGATTGGCCATAAAGCGCTCATATCAGGTTTTGTTTACCTTCAAACCAGTATGCATGGTTACAAGTCTAAAGAGCAAGCTGTACAAGATCAAGGATACGACCACGCACCTGTTGTGCTTGAAAACGATACTTGGTTAGGCACCCATGTAGTGGTGCTGCCCGGGGTTACAATTGAGAAAGGAGCGGTAGTGGGAAGCAATGCAGTTGTTACTAAAAATGTTCCCGCCTATCAAATTGTGGCAGGAGTGCCAGCAAAAATTGTAAAAGAGAGAGAATAATTTATGCCCTTAGTAAGTATTTATATAACCAATTATAATTACGATAAGTACCTCAAACAAGCTATTGAAAGTGTACTGAATCAAACACATAAAAACATTGAGCTTTTTATAATAGATGATGGATCGGAAGATAATAGCAAACATATTATGGAGGAGTACCGGTATACGCCCCATGTCACTGTTATCTATCAGCAAAACAAAGGACTAAATGCAACAAACAATGTAGCTATGAATTTAGCGACAGGAAAATACTTTATGCGTTTAGATGCAGATGATTTTCTTGATCCTTATGCCATTGAAACAATGGTAGCTGCAATGGACGCAGATGACGAACTGGGGCTCATTTTTCCTGATTACTATTATATCGATGCTGATGGAAATATTATTGGTGAGGAGAGGCGCCATGACTTTGAGACGGATGTAAGCCTGTACGATCAGCCAGCACATGGAGCCTGTACGATGGTGCGTTTGGAATTCCTTAAAAAATTAGGCGGGTATAACGAAGCGTTTACTTGCCAGGATGGGTACGAATTATGGATCAAATTTACACTCAATCATAAGGTAAATAATATCAATAAGCCGCTCTTCTATTACAGGCGACATGGAAATAACTTAACAACCAACGAAGAAAAAATTCTTAGCACACGTCAAAAAATAAAATCCAATTATATCCAGGAACATTCCATTCACCTGCCGCCAACGGTGGTGATAATACCGGTAAGAAATACATCTATAGGTGGAAACAATTGGCCTATGTATCACTGGAGTGGAAAAACCATTTTAGAGCATGCTATCCAGAAAGCCTGTGAAGCAGATACGATTCAATGGGTGGTTGTAAGTTCTGCCGATGATAATATCATCAGCTATGTATCTTCGCTTACACAGTATACCAAGTTAATCGTAGTGAAAAGACCGGAGTCATTTGCGCGTGTTAACGAATCTCTTAATAAAACAATCGATTTGGTATTGGATACATTGGTACAACATAATGTACAACCAGAGGCAATAATGACATTATCGTTAGAGTATCCTTTTGTGGCAAGTGATAATCTGAATGATGCAGTAAACACACTTTCATTATTTAAGAGTGATTCATTATTAAGCGTACGTCCCGATAATCGTATGTATTATCAGCATGTCGGCCATGGCATGGTACCGATACTTGACCAGGATAAGTTTACAAAATTGGAACGTGAAGCTCTATACAAAGGGGCGGGTGGAATAGCTATTTCAACCCTTGAAAGTTACCGCAAAAACAGACGGTTGGTGGCAGGAAAAGTTGGGCATATTGTGGTAGGTAGTGAAGCCGCATTTCATATTAATAGTTTTTTTGATTACACCCTTTTTTCAGGTTTGAATAAATTTAACCACAATAATGGTAACATTGCCATTACAGACCTTGAGCAACCATCTGAGTATGAAAATTGATAACGATCAGTTAAAAACACGTGTTTTTATTTTCGAATTTGTTTGGACCGAGGCATTAATAAAGCACATTATTGAATTGTGCAATGAGAAAGGTATTGAGATTTGTGGTTGGGCAGTTAGGAGAAAAGACATGAAACGTCTTCTAGGTGTGTGGCCAGATGCGCCAGTATTTGAAGCACCAATACCATCAAATTTAGGCTTGATAGACTTCGGGACCAATTTGCTTCATGGCTTTAGTTTTGAAGAAGAGGAAAATATTCGCTTTCTTCTTGATCGGGAGCGCGGCTATCAAAACAACATGCACAGTAGTCAGGCTCGTTACGAAGTGTATGCGTGGGTAGAGAGCGTACTTAGGTATTCTAAGCCTGACTGGTTACTATTTCCGGATGTTCCACATAATATATTTACCTATTTGCTCTATTTATGTGGAAAAAGAAAAGGCATAGAAAGTCTTATGATTCGCAGAGATCTCGCTCCGCATCTGTTTACGCTCAATAGAACAGTGGAGAGATCATTTTTACCACTTAATCTGCAATCAGAACATATTGAACTATCATCACAAACTGTAGAATACTTAAAAGTGTTAAGATTTGGCGCTGAAACATCACCAATTTATATGCATAAGCAAAGACG
Organism: Cyclobacteriaceae bacterium; assembly: GCA_016787565.1. GTDB lineage: Bacteria > Bacteroidota > Bacteroidia > Cytophagales > Cyclobacteriaceae > JAEUUG01. The sequence continues at coordinate 322,590 of JAEUUG010000013.1, read as the reverse complement.
AAATGCTAAGCCACTCCAAATTGTGAAGCGTTCATTAGCTAAGGGATTCGATTTGTTTACAAAAAAATCAATGGGTGCGGCTATTACTTATATTAAAAGAAGACAGCTAAAGCAATTTTACGAAAGCAAGTGTGAGCCAAAATTGGACATGACGAAGCCATATATCGTTATATTCTTACACCTCCAACCCGAAAGGTCCTCCATTCCTGAAGGTGGTGTGTTTGCACAACAGTGGCTTATGGCGCAAATGTTGTCTACGGTTTGTTCAGTCCAAGGTTGGAATCTATATATAAAGGAGCATCCTTCAACTTTTTTAACAGGACCTAAGTTGTACCGGGGTAAATGGTTTTATAATGGTATGAAAGCGCTACCCAATGTGTCACTTGTTTCAACATCGGTGAGTTCTGCTACAGTTTTAAAAAATGCAAAAGCAATTGCGACAATTACAGGAACGGTTGGAATTGAGGCAGTTGCAAAAGGAATCCCTGCATTGCTTTTTGGAGAATCACCCTATATTGGTTGCACAGGGACATATAGGATTAAGAGTCAGGCCGATCTTGAAGCCGCAATTTTATCCATACGTGATGGTGTTGAGATTAATTTTGATGATGTTAGTAGGTTCTTTTGTGCATGGGAGCATGATGTTAATTGCCATAACACAGAACGAGCAAGAACCGCAGATCATAGCAAATTCTGGGCACAGGGTGTTCCGCAAACGGTAATGTTTTCAAAGATGGTGCACTTTATTGAGAATGAAAAATTGACTTCCTTAAACAACATGAGTTAGAAGGCATCAAATTTTTTTCTATTAATCCGACTGCACTAATCATTTAGTAATCTTGAAATGTTAAATCGTATGAGCGCAATAAACATATTTAGTGACACAATAAAGGCGCAGCAAAGGTTACTATTTGATAGACTTGGGCAGTTGTTAAGCAAAGGGTCAAAAGTAGCCTTGCTTGATTTTCCTAATCACAACAATGTTGGCGATAACGCCATCTGGCTTGGAGAAAAAGTTGCCTTGGAAAAAATTGGGGTGAATGTTGTATATCAATGCGACCTTTATAGTTTTTCTGAAAATGTTTTGCGCAGACGTTTAGGAAAAGATGGTGTAGTTCTGCTCCATGGTGGAGGTAATTTGGGTAGCGTCTGGCCGGAACATCAAATGTTTCGGGAAAAGATAATTGAATTGTTCCCAAACATGAGGATAATTCAATTACCACAAAGTGTACATTTTGATGATGATATTCATAAAATGCGTTTTGGTGAAATAGCAAGAGCACATCAGGATTTTCATATTCTTGTTCGTGATAATGCGAGTTTACAGATTTTAAAACAACTCGATTTAAAAGTTGAATTATGCCCGGACATGGCATTTGCCCTGGGTCATGTACCAGAAAGCAATAAGCCAGTGGTAGATGTAGTCTGGTTAGCCAGGACCGACCATGAATCTGTTGGCCAACACCAAGAGGAAATGAGTTTTACAACAGAAAAACTGGATTGGCTCTATGGAGAACCTGGTAGATTTTACTCAAGATTAATTATGAGGTTTACAGTTCGCGTAAGAAGAGTCGTTCAAAAATCGTATCAACGATCTAAATTGCTTCGAGACTATATGGGGGACGTGGATTCGGCTTTTTTTGATTTGCTTGCCCGGAGCAGATTTAATAGAGGCATTCGAATTTTGTGTAGAGGAAAGGTTGTAATTACAGATAGGTTGCATGGCCATATTCTGTCCACGCTTATCGGGAAACCTCAGGTGTTATTAGATAATCATTACAGGAAAATCGGAAATTATTTAGACTGTTTTTCATCCGCGCGTGAGGCTATCTTTTATGTTGCTGATGGCAAATCAGATGTTGAGCCAAATGTAGCTAAGGCGCTTGATATCGTTCAAAAAAAGAATTTATGAGCAGTGACTTTGTGACACTTCCGCTTTTAGCTCCTGATTTCAGGCTACTGCGAGCTGATGCAGTCTGGGTTACCATAGCCAATTGGGCAGAGGGCTTTAATGAGCGGTATGGAAGGGCGGAAGTAATTGCAGGAAAAAATGCATATTCACCTGATCAGATCAGAGCAAGGTGTTTTGCTCCTGCTTCTGTTAAAGGAATAAAGCGTAAACCAAGCATTTTCCGAACATCCTATATTGGTAAGTTGATTGAGACTTTTGCTAAGGATTTCCGTTGGTTTTTCGAAGAACAAAAACACTTGAATATTGATGTTGATAGATTCAGGAGCGCACCCTACGTATGGCAGCACCACGATCTTTTTCAAACCAGAGGATTGAAGCTGGCGAAACGATTAGGAGTACCATCGGTATTGTTTGTTGATGCTCCATATGTTTGGGAATCACGGAAATGGGGGGTTCCTCGTTCTGGCTGGGAGTGGTTTGCAAAGCGGTGGGGCGATTCGCTTCCCTGCAGAGAGGCCGATCTGGTTTTGGTGGTAAGTGAAGAAGTAAAACGTGCCGTTTTGAATTTAGGAGTTGAAGAAAGTCGAGTGCTTATCACTCCTTGCACTGTATCACCCGGCAAGTTTGATAAGACAAAAGCCAACGAAGTGCGTAAATCGCTGGGCTTAACAGACAATTTTGTAATTGGATGGATTGGCAGTTTTCGTAAATTTCACAGCCTTGATTTATTGGTTGATGCATTCAGGGATATTTCTTCTGCCATACCAAGTGCAAAATTATTATTGGTTGGCGATGGACCGGAGCGTATTCGGTTGCAAGAAAAGGTGGCCGACTTTCGATTAAATGATCGAGTGATATTTTTGGGGAATATACCGCACAATGAAATACATGCCTATATAAGCAGTTTTGATGTGGCAATCTTGCCATCTCAATCGAATGAAGGATTTCATTATTCACCGCTAAAACTTCGAGAATTCTTTGCAGCAGGCGTGCCAGTCATTGCGTCTGCTGTCGGTGACGTTAAATCCGTGATCGAGGAGAGTGATGGTGGTTGGTTAGTTCCACCTGGTTCAAAGGAATTAATAGCTGAAATGATTTTGAAGGTCGAATCAGATCGGGTTGCGGTGGATTCAGCTGCTGCCAAGGCTAAAAAGTATGCATTAACGGAGATGGGTATCTTAAAGCAAATTAAAATGATAGAAGACTATTTTGGTATTAACTCATCAACATTGGACGAACCAAACTGTCATGCCCCTGTGAAACGTGCATGACGTACGCTATCTTGAGAAAAATTTGCGTTTTACTTGAAGTCTAATTTTGTTTAATAACAATAGCAAATATATGAGCAATTCAATTCTGCAACCTTCTTGGACTAAAAGCACAAAATCAACTCGTTTTCGTCAGCTTCAAAAATTTTATGACGGTAAGGATATATTGGATATCGGTTGTGCGGTGGGTTACAAGAAAGAGGATTGGATGCATAAAAATATTAAATCTATTGCCAAATCGATTTATGGTCTTGATTTGGATCAAGAAAGTGTTAATAATATTAAACAGAAGGGATTTGATGTGTCCCAAGGAAATGCACAGAATTTTGAGCTGAATAGAAAGTTCAATCTTGTGCATGCTGGTGAACTAATAGAACATTTAGATAATCCTGGGGGCTTCTTAGAATCCGTTAGAAAGCACCTTACTGATGATGGTGTGCTATTGATGACTACACCCAATGCATTGCGTATTAGCAATTTTATCTATGCGTCAACGGGAGGGCTTAAAGTCAATGCAGAGCACACCTGCTGGTTTTGTGAAACAACGATTACTACCTTATTGGAACGTAAAGGGTTTGAGGTAGTTGAAGTTGGTTATCTTAAGCATGAAACGTTTAATTTTTTCAGAAAATTTGTACTCCGCCTTCGCGCTTTGGTATTACCTGATCGTGTTGCATGGAATACTTTATATGTGGTGGCCAAGATTAAAGTATCTTGAAAATCCTGCAACTCATACAGAAGTCTCAACTTCGCGGTGCGGAAATGTTTGCAAGCCAGTTATCAAACCATCTGGTTGAAGCAGGGCATCAGGTTCTTATGGTAAGTTTGTTGCCTGGAACTTCGGAACTTCCCTTTAAAGGTAACCATGTTAAGTTGCAACGTCCATTGTCCAAGCGCTTTATTGATTGGCAGGGCTGGAAACAGCTGGCGCAGGAAATTAAAAACTTTGAGCCAGATGTAGTGCAGGCCAATGCCGGAGATACACTGAAGTTTGCGGTATTTTCTAAGTTATTTTTCCAATGGAAAGCACCTATTGTTTTTCGCAATGCCAATAAAGTGAGTGACTTTATTAACACTACACCCAAGTTGCTGTTTAATAAATTTTTAGTGCATAACATGCGACATGTTATTTCTGTAAGTGAATTGTGCCGTCAGGATTTTTTAAAAACCTATGCTTACAATAATTCAAAAACTACTACGCTGCCAATTGGTATCAATCTCCTGCAGGTTAACAGAACTATTCCGCCTGACCTAATTTCTTTTTTTGCATCAGGAAAAATACTGGTTCATGTTGCCAGCTTTGTTCCGGAGAAAAATCATAGTGGTTTAATAAAAATTCTTCACAAACTTGTAGATAGCGGGGAAGATGTGAAAGTCATAATGATTGGCGATGGTAAACTCAGAACAACAGTAGAACATCAGCTTGTAGACATGAAATTAGCTGGTCGTGTTTTGGTGGCAGGCTACCGCACGGATGTGCTTTCCATAGTTGCCAATGCACAGGCATTTGTTTTGCCAAGTTTAATTGAAGGACTTCCCGGAGTTATTTTAGAAGCTATGTATTGCCGCACACCTGTAATAGCGTATAATGTGGGGGGTATTTCCGAGGTGGTAAGAAAAGAAACAGGCTGGCTGGTAAAAGCGGGAGATGAGGATGGATTTGCAAAAGATGTGAAGCAAGTGCTAGGCATGTCAAAAGAGGAATTGAACACAATAACAGAGAATGCACATCAGCTTGTGGTGCGGGAGTATGATAACAAAGTAATTGCACAGCGCTTTTTAGAAGTATATAAGAAGGTTTCTGGTATTTTGCTGTAAACTAGTTACAAGCAACCTGATACTAAAGTTTTACGGAAGTGGTTGAAGCATTGCAGAGGGAATACAACAGTGCTGATTTATGGTGGTGAAATGCAAGCCAAGACAACGGATAATAGTAACGCTGTAGGATGGAAAGAAGTGACGAATATAAACTAGCTAAAATCTATTGAGGCAAATGGGCACAGGAAACTTGTGACCGGAAACAATACAGAACTTGAAACCTATAAAATAAATACTTCACATAATCAAATCGCTGGGCAGCGGTGGTGCCGAAATGTTACTGGCGGAAACACTGAAGCTTCATGATCAGCAACATTTTGAGTTTCATTACATCTATTTTCATCTCAGGTGAAACCGGATAGTAGAGAGCCACTTGCTCGGGTAAATAACCCTATCTTTATTACAATTCATAACTATAAAAGCCCTGTGATCGCTGCTGGAGACGATCCTGGATGATAAGGTTATGGTACCGGTAGGCCGAGTGGAATACAGGGTAATCAGGCCGGTATCATTTCGTGAATTTTTGGGTGCGCTTGGCGAACAAGCCGCACTGAATCAATTTCGAAAAATTCCATTTGACGATTTTGCATTTACAAAACTGTTGAATCTCTTTTACCGGTATGCACTCATCGGAGGTATGCCGGAAGTTGTTAATCATTAGGTGCACCATAGTGACCTTACCCAGTTGAAACCTGTTTACGAGTCACTGCTGGTTTCTTACATAGAAGATGTTGAAAAGTACGCCCGCAACGCAACCCTTACACAGGTAATCAGGCATACCATTAAAGCGTCTTTTGCTGAAGCCGGCAAGCGCATTGTATTTCAATATTTTGGTAACTCAAATTATGGCTCACGTGAAGAGGGAGAGGCGCTGCGTACTCTTGAAAAGGCCATGCTGGTATATTTGGTGTACCCAACGTTGCCGATCTCACCTGATTTAAAAAAATAGCCTCGTTTGCATATACTGGATACAGGGCTGATGAATCATTTCATGGGTCTGCAAAAAGATTTGATTTCAACAAATGATTTGCAGGGAGTATACCAGGGAAAAATGATTGAGCATCTTGTACTTTTTAATCTTTCATTTTGGGTACGACAGAAGAAAGATGCTTCCGCTGAAGTTGATTATGTATTAGATGTTGATGGCAACCTTATTCCAATAGAAGTTAAATCGGGCAATAGGGAAGCTTAGATCGTTACATTTGTTCATGGAGATTGCTCCGCACCATTTTGCTGTCCGGCTCTATTGTGGTAAGCTTAAACTTGATAGGGTACAAACACCCGGTGGCAAGAATTTTATTTTACTGAGTTTGCCCTATTTTTTAGCAGCTCAAACCGAGCATTATGTTCGATGGATGATGAACGATAAACCTGATATCTCTTTAAGACCCGAACCTTGGAACCTAAAATAAAAATACTTCACATCATCAAATCGCTGGGCAGAGGTGGTGCTGAAATGCTGTTACCTGAAACGCTCAAGCTTCACGACCAGTAGTGGGGTTCTACTTTATGTACCGATACGCACTTATTCCAGATTTGCAATTTTTTGTAAATCCGGAATTGTATTCCGGAAATGCTTATCTTTGTAAATCCGGAATCGCTATATGAAAACAATTTCTCGTCATATTAGAATGCACGCAAAGGAAACTGCCAGCACCTTTCGTGCAGTTTGCATGGTAGGCCCCAGACAGAGCGGAAAAACCACACTCAGCCATCAACTCTTTGGCGATAAACCATATTTGAATTTTGAAGTACCTGAAACAGAGGCAAGGGTTAGAATGGAAGGGGTGGATTTCTTAAGGCACTATAAAAATGGGGCTATTTTAGATGAAGTGCAACGCGTACCAGATTTGTTTAGGTACTTGCAAGGTGAGTTGGACGTATCACGCGCTCGTGGTAAGTTTATTTTAACGGGATCATCTAATTTCTTGTTACAAGAGCAACTTTCGCAATCATTGGCAGGGCGTGTAGGCTATCTGGAATTATTACCCTTAACATTTGCTGAATTGTGTGATGCGCGAATGGAGGCAGCTGATATAGCCACACACATTTTAAAGGGAGGGTATCCTGAGATTTGGCAGCAGAATCTGGACCCATCAAAATGGATGTCAGCGTATATAAAAACGTATATTCAACGGGATGTACGCTTGATAAAAAATATTCTGAATTTAAATGCGTTTGACAGGTTCTTACATTTATGCGCGGGATATGCTGGGCAATTGGTAAATAGGGATGCGTTGGGGGCCGCTGCTGGTGTAGATGCAAAAACAGTACAATCCTGGTTAACGGTTTTGGAGAGCAGTTACATTATTTTTTTACTTCAGCCGTATCATAATAATTTAAATAAGCGGATCATTAAATCACCAAAGTTATACTTCTATGATACGGGCGTGTTGTGCAATTTATTATCCATTACTTCTGTATCCGGTTTACGAAAACATCCTCTCTATGGAAATATTTTTGAGAACTGGGTAATAAGTGAAATAAAAAAGAATCGCTTAAACAGTGGACTTTCTGATGGTATGTATTTTTTCAGGGATAGCGCAGGTAATGAAATTGATCTGATAGTAGAACAGGATGGCGCACCAAAATGTATTGAAGTAAAGTCATCGGCAAAGTATACACCTGATATGATGAAAGGTTTACGGTATTGGTTGAAGAATAGCAGAGGGAATACAACTGTGCTGATATATGGTGGTGAAAAGCAAGCCAGTACAACGGATAATATTAACGTTGTTGGATGGAAAGAGGTCGCGCATATAAACTAAACTACAGGTTATAACCTATTTAGAACTTGGAACCTAAAATAAAAATACTTCACATCATCAAATCGCTGGGCAGGGGTGGTGCTGAAATGCTGTTACCTGAAACGCTCAAGCTTCACGACCAGCAGCGTTTTGAGTTTCATTACATCTATTTTCTTCCCTGGAAAAATCAGATGGTGGAGGCCATTCGCGAAGCCGGAGGTGTGGTACACTGTTTTGACGCTTCGGATAACATTCGCATCATCTTGCGGGTGTGGCGGGTAATCCGGTACATACGTAATCATGAAATTCAACTGGTGCATTGTCATTTGCCCTGGGCAGGTTTTGTGGGCAGGCTGGTTCACCTTATAACACGCATTCCGGTTGTCTATACCGAACATAATAAACAAGAACGCTATCACGGCATTACCTTTTGGTTGAACAAACTCACTTTCAATTGGCAGAACAGGGCACTGGCGGTGTCGGCCGATGTGGCCGAATCCATTCAGCAAAACATCAAGCCTTCCATTCCGGTGCAAATTGTTTTAAATGGTGTGAATACATCGGCTTTTCAGCGTAATCGTGAAGCAGGACGAGCATTGCGCCAGCAATTGGGCATTCCCGAATCGGCTGTTGTGCTGGGTACCATGGCCGTATTCCGGTTTCAGAAGCGTCTGGTGGAATGGTTGGAGGTGATGGCTGAAGTTTGCCGCAAGCATCACCAGGTGTATGGTATCATTGTGGGTGATGGTCCGTTGAAAGAAGAGATTGAACATAAGCGATCAGCACTGGGGTTGGAGGATCGTATCATGATGCCAGGTTTACAAACGGAGGTAAAGCCCTGGCTATCGGCCATGGATATTTATATAATGAGTTCAGTGTTTGAAGGATTGCCCATTGCCTTACTGGAGGCCATGAGTATGGAATGTGCCATTGTCAGCACCGATGCAGGCGGTATCAAGGAACTCATTCGTCATGAGGCGGATGGCTTACTGGTTCAGGTTGATCAATGGAAAGCACTTGCACAACAAGTGGAAAAACTTTTACCAAAGGAAGTGCGTGATGGCTATGGCCTGCGCGCCAGGGCACGTGTAGAAAATGAATTCAGCCTTACGCGCATGGTACATCTTCTCGAGCAAATCTATCGGCAGGAAGCTGCTACAGGAGAAATTCCATCGTAAAAACTTGTGGTCAGTCAGTATATTTGTCAGTAATGGAAATACGCCCCGCAACGGAAGCTGATATACCGGCAATTGTAAATTTGCTGCGCCTGAGTCTGGGAGAATCACTGATGCCAAAATCAGAATCGTATTGGCGCTGGAAGCACATTGATAATCCTTTTGGTCGCTCACCGGTAGTGGTGGCAGTTGAGGGTGATCAGTTAATAGGGGTGCGAGCCTTTATGCGATGGGAGTGGAGGATGGGTGAACAGATACTAAAAGCTGTGCGGGCTGTCGATACGGCCACTCATCCGGAGTATCAGGGCAAAGGGATTTTCAGAAAGTTAACTTTGCAACTGGTGGAGCAATGTCGTGAAGAGGGCGTTGATTTTATTTACAATACACCCAACGCGCAAAGCATGCCGGGTTATCTTAAAATGGGTTGGGTTCGGGCAGGCAAACTACCGGTGAAATTTTATGTGGTGTCCTGGGCCGAACTGGTTCGTACGTATTTCAGCAAAACAACCCGGGCAGTAACGTTTCAATCAAATTTTTCGTCAGGCGATCAGGATTCCTGGATAGAAGATTTGGTGCAGGCTGACCTTCCGTATCGCCATGATGTTTGTACAGTGTACTCCTCCAGGTATTTAAACTGGCGGTATCGCGCGGTACCGGTTGTCCCGTATCTTCGTTTTTTGTTTGAGAAAAACAATCAGCGCGTAGTAATCTTTGGCAGGATGAAAAAAACAAGAGCAGGAAATGAGTTCAGGGTTACAGATGTTTTTGCCAATTACAACAAGATCGATACGGTTGCGCTTCGTGATTTCAGGGAATTTGTCAGCGCACAGGGTGCTGCATTTATAACCAGCACGGGCACTGCTGACGTGCGATTTGGTTTGGGAGTAACCCTTCCTCTCGGGCCTGATGTTACGGTTCGTGCGCTAAATCTAAGCAGTTTGGAAAACCTGATTCATTTTAAAAACTGGCACCCCGCACTGGGCGACCTTGAACTTTTTTAGCATGGTTGGCGACTTAGCAAGCGGTATTCTCATTATCATCATTACGGCTTTTCTGGCGCATACCATCGTCAATCGACTCAGGCGAAAGTATACTTTGGTTGATACACGTTTTTTGAAGCAGTTGTTTTATTATCACGTACTGTTGTCAATAGTTTACTACTTATATGTTCTGTTTAATCCTTCGGATTCAAAGGCATATTATAATTCAGTGGTGCAAAGTGTAGATTGGTTTTCATTGTATGGCACCAGTACTACGTTTATCCGGTTTTTGGCTTATCCGTTCGTTCAGTACCTAAGCCTCTCGTACGAAGGGGCGATGGCACTCTTTGCGTTTTTTGGTTACCTGGGTTTTGTATTCCTGTACATTGTGTTTAAAGAACTGATTCGTTTTCCACACAAGTTTATGAATGCCGATCTGATAAAAGTGATTTTCTTGTTGCCTAATCTGCATTTTTGGTCCGGTTCGTTGGGGAAAGGTTCTGTTATCTTCCTGGGCATTGGTCTTTATTTTTTCGGAATTCTTAATCTTGGCAGGCGATGGCTATACGTAGTGATTGGTGCCCTGATTATATATCATGTTCGGCCGCACATCATGCTCATCATACTGCTATCGAGTGTTCTTGGATTTGTGTTTACCACGCGTAATGTTAACATGGCCACGCGGCTACTTTTTCTGGCGGCAGCGGGTGCGGCATTCTTTTTTATTTATCGTGACGTGCTGACGCTGGTAGGTATTGATGAAGAAGAATTTTTAACCCAGGGTCTTGACCTTACTCACCGGGCCAGTGAACTGGGCAAAGCTACTTCGGGTGTTGATATTACAAGCTACAGTTTGCCTTTGCAGCTCTTTACGTTTCTATTTCGCCCGCTGTTTGTGGATGCACCGGGTGCGTTGGGATTGGTGGTGTCAGTTGAAAATGTATTTTACCTGTTGTTAACGCTCAAGCTTTTCAATTGGCGCGGTGTGAACTTTTTGATTCGTGGAAATTTTATGGTGAAGTCGGCTTTTTTAAGTTTCCTTACGGTGTCCATAGCGCTGGCGCAGATTTCCGGAAATCTTGGATTGGCCATCCGTCAGAAAAGCCAGGTCATGATTCTTTTCATGCTGGTAATCATGCTTTTTTTAGATGAACAGAAATTACTGGCCTGGCGCAGGCAGGAAAGATTCAAAAAAAGTCAACAACCAAAAACGGAAGAAGCGTAACATGGGAAAAGGGGTCTTTACGATATCGCTTGATTTTGAATTGCACTGGGGAGGGTTTGAGAAGTGGCCGTTAGCGGGCCAGTTACCGGTAACTGATAACCGGCAACCCGGAACTGGCGCCTACAACCAATACTTTTTAAACACAAGACAAGTGATCCCCCAGATGCTGGCCTTATTTGAGAAGTACAACGTACATGTAACTTGGGCTACGGTGGGCATGTTGTTTCATGAAACCAAAAGGGAATTGCTTGCGAATGCACCTGAACATAAGCCAGCTTATGTGGAGCAGCAGCTAAGTGCCTACCACTACATTAATCATGTGGGCATTGGCGATGAGGAAGAGAGCGATCCTTTCCATTTTGCACCTTCCCTCATCCGTCAGATTTTGGCTACGCCACATCAGGAGGTGGGCACACATACTTTTGCGCACTATTATTGTAATGAGGCGGGGCAAAACATCTTGCAGTTTCAGGAAGACTTGCGTGCGGCCCAGCGTGTGGCAAAAGAAAAATACGGATGTTCACTTCGGTCACTGGTATTTCCACGCAATCAGTTCAATGATCAGTATTTAAAAGTCTGTTTTGAAGAGGGCATAACCTCGGTCCGGTCTAATCCGCTGGATTGGTTCTGGCACATTGAGAGCACACAGCATGAATCGGCATGGAAGCGCCTGAACCGCGGACTGGATGCATACTTTCCTATCGGCAAGAAAAATACCTATCCGATAAAGTCATTGCAAATACGTGACGGATTTCCGATTTGTGTTCCAGCCAGCAGGCTGTTACGTCCCTACAATCCGAAAGAATTTTTTCTGAACGATTTTAAAATTCAGCGTATCATGGCCGAAATGAACCGGGCGGCACAGCGTGGTGAGGTATATCACGTGTGGTGGCATCCTCATAACTTTGGCAACTATCCCGAAGAGAGCCTTCAGGCGTTGGAAAAAATTCTGCATAATTTCCAGCGATGCAAAACCCGGCATGGCATGGATAGTTTGAATATGGGTGAGCTTTCAGCGGTACTTCGACATGGCTGATTCAATCCGTCTCCTCCGCATCACCACGGTTCCACAATCGCTTACGCTATTGTTAGCAGGACAGTTGAATTTTTTTCAATCGCAGGGTTTCGAAGTTCTGGCCGTTAGCGCAGATGGTCCGGAAGTGCAAACACTCCGTAAACAGAATATTCCGCACAGGGTAGTGAACCTGACGCGTAAGATCACGCCCTTGCAGGACGTGATAGCGTTGGTAAAACTCATTCAGGTGATCAGAGAATTTAAACCCGTTATTGTTCACACCCACACACCCAAGGCGGGCCTATTGGGCATGATGGCAGCCTGGCTTTGTCGCGTACCGGTGCGCATGCACACCGTAGCAGGCTTACCGCTCATGGAAGCTACCGGTTGGAAAAGGAGAATTTTATGGCTTACAGAAAAAATAACATTTGCATGTGCTACAGCTGTGTTTCCTAACTCCACAGGATTATCAGATTTTATTCAGCAATCGTGGAATGTAAAATCGAGTAAACTCAACATGATCGGCAACGGCAGCAGCAATGGTATCGATACTCAATATTTTAGTCGAACCCCTGCATTGGTAGAGGCGGCACGCGCTATTCGTAAGAAGCACAATATTCCGGAAGATGCTATTGTCTTTTCATTTGTAGGCCGCATTGTGAAGGATAAAGGAATAGGGGAGTTGACGGGGGCCTTTCGTCAGGTGCAGGCAACGCATCCCGATCGTACTTTCTTTCTCTTGTTGGTCGGACCGCTTGAAGAGAAACTTGATCCGCTTGATCCTGAAGTCTTTGAGTTCATTCATTCACACCCGCAGTGTATTCGCGCTGGATTTCAACACGATGTACGGCCTTGGATGTTGGCTTCCGATGTTTTTGTATTCCCCAGTTATCGCGAAGGCTTCCCGAACGTGGTGATGCAGGCAGCCTGTCTGGAGATTCCCTGCATTGTTTCGGATATCAATGGGTGTAACGAGATCATTGATCGCGTAAATACCGGATGGATTATTCCGCCAAAAGATAAAGATGCTTTGGGTAAGGCGATGGAAGAGGTAGTTAAAGATTACCCGGCTGCCCGGGTAAAGGCTGAGCGGGCACGAGATTTTGTGCAATTACATTTTAGTCGCGCACACGTTTGGAGTTCCTTGTTAAAAGAATATCAGGAAGGCATTCAACGTCATGCGTAACGTTCATTGCGAGGAATAAAGGGAGGATAGGAGTAAGGAATGACGAAGCGTATACGTCATTGCGAGGAGTGAAAAAATGGATTGTGAGAAGGAATGACGAAACAATCCCAATGAAAAGAATTTTTCTTTCGGTTACGAGATGGCTTCGTCACGCTGTGCACTTGCCTTTCTCGTGTTCCTCGCCATGACGGTTTATTACGTCATTGCGAGAAATGAAGGGTTGGGTTATGGTTAGGAATGACGAAGCAATCCCCTTGAGCAGAATTGTTCCTCACCATAACCAGAGTATCATTACCAACTTACCAACGACTAATCTCATCAAAGAGATCTTTCCAATGTGGATTTATCGTTCTGATAAGTTTTTCTTTGTCTGCCCGTGATCCTCCTTTGATTTGCTTCTCACGGTCAATGGCTTCCTCAATAGAGTGGAAGGTCTCGTAATACACCAACTTTGTTAAGTTGTATCTGGCAGTAAAGCTATTGTCGTACTTCTTTTCACGATGTTCAACAACACGGCTGTATAAATCAGAAGTTACCCCAGTGTAAATCGTGGTATTTCGATTATTTGCCATCATATAAATACATCCTCCTTTTGCCATTCCCGAAGATAGTAAATCCGTCATTGCGAGGAAGGAAGTGAGGGATGTTGAGTTGGCTGACGAAGCAATCCCAATGAAAAGAATTGTTCTTCCATTACCAGATGGCTTCGTCACGCTGTGCACTTGCCTTTCGCTTGTTCCTCGCCATGACGTTATAAAGTAAACCGTCATTGCGAGAAATGAAGGGCTTGGATATGGTTAGGAATGACGAAGCAATCCCCTTGAAAAGAATTTTTCTTTCGGTTACGAGATGGCTTCGTCACGCTATGCACTTGCCTTCGCTTGTTCCTCGCCATGACGGTATAAAGTAAACCGTCATTGCGAGGAATGAGGGGCTTGGATATGATTAGGAATGACGAAGCAATCCCAATGAAAAGAATTGTTCTTCCATTACCAGATGGCTTCGTCACGCTGTGCACTTGCCTTCGCTTGTTCCTCGCCATGACGGTATAAAATAAACCGTTATTGCGAGGACTGAAGGGCTGAATTATGGTTAGGAATGACGAAGCAATCCTAATATGATTCCTCGATTGCGAATTGGCTTCGTCACGCCATGCACTGGCCTCACCTATTTCCTGCATGACGAAAATTTCCTGTATTTTGCCAACATGTATAGAGGTCTGATCAAACCCGCTTTTGATTTCATTACTGCTATTGTCGTGTTGTTGGTAGCCTCACCCTTCATACTGCTGGCAGCCGTGGCATTAGCAGTTGCCAACAACGGGAAGATTTGGTTTTTGCAGCCGCGACCCGGTTTAAACGGAGAAGCCTTTACGGTTATCAAGTTCAAAACCATGACCGATGAAAAAGATGAGCAGGGAAGCCTGTTACCTGACGCTCAACGCCTCACTGCCATCGGTAAATTCATTCGAAAAACATCCATCGATGAGTTGCCACAACTCTTGAATGTACTGAAAGGAGATATGTCCTTTGTCGGGCCACGACCCTTGCTGATGGAGTACCTTCCCCTCTACAATGCAGATCAAAAACGCAGGCATGATGTGAAGCCGGGCATCACCGGCTGGGCCCAGGTTAACGGACGGAATGCTATTTCCTGGCAACAAAAATTTGCTTTCGATGTTTGGTATGCCGATCACATCGGCTTTTGGATTGATATTAAAATCTTACTTTTAACCGTCATAAAGGTTTTCAAAGCGGAGGGTATCTCTGGTGAAAACTCGGCAACAATGGAAAAATTTCGTGGCAACTGAAATCATCATCATCGGAGGTGGCGGACACGCCAGTGTTGTACTGGATTGCCTGAACGCAATGCGGGTACACGTCACGTCTATTTTTGATTCACAGAACGCTGGCGACCTGATGGGTGTTCCGCGGATAAAAAGCTACCAACCCGATATGTTTCCTGATGCTCATGCCCTTGTAGCCATTGGTGATAATGGTGTACGGAAGCGCGTGGTGCAAACTGTTAAGCATGCGTTTATTAATGTTATCCATCCCTCAGCATTGATATCAGATTCAGTTCAACTCGGTGTAGGTAACATGATTATTCACAGAGCCATTGTTCAGGCTCGGACCGTCATCGGCAATCACATTATCATTAATACCGGAGCACAAATCGATCACGACTGTGTGCTTGGAGATTTTGTACACGTTGCACCTGGTGCCGTGCTATGCGGTGCTGTAACCGTGGGCGAAGGTGTACTGATTGGAGCTGGAGCGGTAATTATTCCAGGCATTTCTATCGGAGCAGGAGCTACCGTTGGTGCGGGAGCAGTTGTGCGGCAGAACGTATCGGAGCATGCCGTGGTGGTTGGTAATCCGGCCAGGGTTATAAAGAAAAAAAATGCATGAAAAAGCCATTGTTCATTTATGGTTCCGGAGGTTTGGGCAAGGAAGTATTGTCCATGATGAAAGTGCTTGAGGATTGGGAGCCACGTGGATTTTTTGATGATGGAAAAACAAGAGGTTCTTCCGTTAAAAACCTGCCGGTGATGGGTGGATGGAGAGAAGTTGCTAATCTGAGTGATGATGACTTCCTTATTCTAGCGATTGGCAATCCACAACTCAAAAGGGAGTTGGTTGAAAAAATAAGTGTTTCAGGTAAACGATTTGCTACAGTGGTGCACCCAGCCGCCATCCTGCAGGAAGAAAGCACCATTGCACTCGGAGAAGGAACAATTGTAACAGCGGGAGTAGTCCTGACATGTGATATCCAGATAGGCCAGCATGTTTTGTTGAACCTGAATGCAACTATTGGACATGACACGACTGTTGGTAATTTTTCTTCTGTCATGCCCGGAGTGAATATATCAGGGGAAGTAAAAATTGGTGAAGGTGTGATGATCGGATCGGGTGCTAGTATTCTTAACCGAGTCCAGGTGGGCAACAGTTCCAGGGTTGGAATGGGATCGGTTGTGCTGTGGGATGTTGAAGCTCATACAACAGTGGCGGGTGTTCCTGCTAATAAGATCAAATGAAGTTGGTGTGTCGGATTATAGTCTTTCTTAATTATTGCAGATGAAAGGATTTTCAATTCAGGAATTTAAGCCAACTATTTTTTTTCTGTTGAAGTTTGTTGGTATTTACCTGGTGGGCAATCTTCTGTACGGGATTTTTATTACGAATTTTAATCCGCAGCCTGATCCGGTTACTCATCTCGTAGCCCGACATACCTCCACTGTGCTGAATGTTGCAGGGTGGAAAACGGAAGTGGTAGATCATGAACACAAACCCAATACGCTCCTGCGTTATCACGACCACAACGCCCTGGCGATTTATGAAGGTTGCAATGGCATCAATACCATGATCATTTTTGTAGCCTTTATTATTGCCTTCAGTTCATGGCGCGTTTCTATGCTGTGGTTCATTCCGGCAGGTATCGCCATTATACACCTGATGAACCTGCTTCGGATAGCATTGTTGTTTGTGGTTTCAGAGTACATCCCTCGATATATGTACATTACCCATAAATATTTGTTCACGGCTTTTTTGTATGCTGTGATTTTTGGTTTGTGGATGGTGTGGCTGAAGAAATTTTCAAAACCATGAAAGTTACCAGCCGCTGGATAATAGGAGGAATATGTGTAATGGGTTTGCTCACAGTATTTCTGTTTCAACAAACAAATCTCGCGAAGTTATGTATGCCCGAAGTTAAGCCGGTCTATGCTTTTCTCGTCAACCGCACGATACGGTTTTTTCTTAATGACTTGTTTGCCATCGGGTTGATCTATGCCTTGTTTGTAGAACGGAAGTATGTCGTTTTTTCAATCTGGGTTCAGGTGGCCGGCACGGTGTTTATTCTTATCCCGTACTTTATTTTGAAACTCTACTTTCCAGGGTACAACGGTCCGATGATATCTTTTTTGCATCGTCTTATACTGAACCCTATCGTATTGCTGTTGCTCATTCCGGCTTTCTACGCACAGATTAAATCGAGGTAATTGTTTACAAAAGGCAGCATACTCTCTCAAATAATATTTCGTAAGAGAGCCAATGACACCTCATACGAATCCGGTTTCAACTCACCGCGGTTACTCCTGTGCCTCAGGGTTTAACCTTACACCCTCAGGGATTTCCCTGATAGTGTAAGACCTTCGGACTAAGCATTGTGCCTAAATACTACCTCAAACAATCAGCAATATCCTATCTACTATAGCGTGTGGAGGGTTTATGCCTGATTTTTTTCAAATCAGGTTTTCCCTGATTTCTGGCGCTGAAATCGACACCACCTTTACAGCATCAAACAAACAATAAAACAAAAAAGAATATGACACTCTGCAATGAAATTAAAGTACGCGCTACCAACACCTTGTTGATATGCCTGGTCTTCTTGACGACTGGAATTTATTCCTGCTTCGCTCAGCCCGCGTTCAGCTCCGTCAACTACACGGACGCAAACCCAATCAATCGTATAAAAAATGCCGGTAACAATATCCGTCATATTCAAGGTATAAACCTTGAAGCGGAGGCTACACCACTGCAGGCATCTATTAATAGTGCCTATCATGAGGTCAAGCCTGCCTTGGCACCCTGCGGTAACCGACTATACTTCAGCCGTGTAAACCATCCACTCAACACAGGCGGCATCTCCGATCAGGAAGATATCTGGTACTCAGGGTATGACAGAGAAACACAGGTGTGGTCAGAGCCGATTCGCCTACCAGGATTTTTAAACAATAGTGGCCCCAACTTCGTCAACAATGTTAGCACAACAGGTGACACCATCATCTTGGGCAACCGATACCATAAGAACGGGAAGATGAAAGCCGGACTTTCTTATAGTGTCAATGTTCGCGGCCAGTGGTCACAACCCATCGCCATTACAATACATGATGACTACAACATGTCGCAACACGAAAACCGTTACGTGTCGCTAAAGAGTGGTGTGATCATCTCTTCCGTGCAGCGTGGTGACGCCTATGGAGGCCGTGATTTGTACGTGAGTTTCTGGGATGGAACGCATGGTAGTCAACCCATCAACATGGGCGGTGTTATCAATACAGAAGATGAAGAATCATCTCCTTTCCTGGCCGATGACCTGAAGTCGCTGTACTTTGCTTCAAAAGGCCATAACGGTTATGGTGGGTATGATATCTTTGTTACGCGCAGGCTGGATGACTCGTGGACCAACTGGAGTGAACCGGAAAACCTTGGCCCCGCAGTTAATGGCATAATGGACGATGAGTTTTTCAGCATTTCCTCATGTGGTTCAGTGGCTACATTCTCCAAGCAAGTCAATGTGCACAATGTGAACTTGTATAAAATTTCCATGGAAGATTTATTCTTCCAACGGAAGGAAAAGAAATCTACGGGCATCGCTTCAGCGTTGGCTTCTCTGTAATCTTTTGTTTGTTGGGCCTTTGGGTCGGGCCGGTGCCGTATGGACCGGCCCTTTTTATTTGGTAGATAGGAAGATCTCGTGTGCGACAAAATGAACAGATAGTGGAATTAAATGAAAGTATTAAAAGTATTTTCATAATTTAGAATGACAAACAGGGAGTTGAATTCACTTTATACCTACCTGGTGGCATGCTGGTCTCCCTGTATTCCTTTACGAATCATAACTAACGCTCACGTTACCGACAGGCTTAAAAAAGTACCCCATAAAGTGAATCAAAGATGAAACACTCAGAACTTACCTTTCAAGCTATTGTAGAAGCAACCCCTAATGCCATTATACTTGTCAATAAAGAAGGGAAGATTGCCTATGCTAATCATCAAACAGAAAAATTATTTGGATTTAGTAAGATTGAATTAATTAGCCAAACAGTAGAAATTTTAATTCCAAGCCGATACCACAAACATCACCCCCACTTGCGCAATCATTTTTTTACCGAACCGGAAACCCGAGCAATGGGTTCAGGTCGGGAGCTATTTGCCATGCGGAAAGACAAATCAGAATTTCCGGTTGAAGTAGGGTTGAATCCCCTGACCACAATAGACGGAACCATGGTACTCATTTCCATTATTGATATCACGGCAAGAAAGAAAGCAGAAGAGCGGTTCAAGTTGGTGGTCGAATCGGCTCCAAATGCCATGATACTTGCCAATAAGGATGGCGAGATCACGCTGATCAATGCACAGACTGAAAAATTATTTGGCTATCACCGGAATGAACTTATTGGCAACCAATTAGAAATACTGATTCCTAAACAATTTGGTGAAAATCATCCTCATTTGCGGGAGTCTTATTTCCATTCTCCATCTGTGCGCTCGATGGGTGCCGGAAGAGAGTTGTTTGCCCTTCGCAAAGATGGGACTCAATTTCCAGTGGAAATTGGTTTAAACCCTATTGAAACTGACCAGGAAACTGTGGTGCTCGCATCCATTATTGACATCACAGAACGAAAAAAACATGAAGTATTGATAGCCCTCGAGTCAAAAAATAAAGAACTCGAGCAGTTTAACTATATTGCCTCACACGATTTACAGGAACCCTTACGCACCGTATCCAACTACATTCAAATTCTAGAAGAAGATTTTTCGGATAAATTAGACCCGGAAGCAAAAAATCATTTACAAACCATTTCACGTGCCACCGTACGCATGAGTATGTTGGTGCGAACATTACTGGAATTTTCAAGACTTGGAAAAAACAATAAACTGGTTTCTGTAGATTGTAATGAAGTCGTAAAAAATGTGGTATCTGACCTGAACAGCCTCATAAAAACATCAGGTACGGTACTCATCATTGAACATTTACCGGTTATACAAGCCTATGAAACTGAATTCATGCAATTGTTCCTTAACCTGATTAACAATGCGATCAAGTTTAGAAAAAAAGATACCCAGCCTGAAATAAAAATAGGTTGTAGCTTAAATTCAAAAGGACATCATGAATTTTATGTATCCGACAATGGGAAGGGAATTGAGGAGCACCATTTCGATCGGATATTTCAGATCTTCCAACGACTAAATACAGACCAGGAGGCAGAAGGGTATGGAATAGGATTAGCCAATTGCAAAAAAATAGTGGAAATGCATGGGGGCAAAATATGGGTAGAGTCAGCGCCAGGAATAGGAAGCACGTTTAGATTCACAGTTGAAACCATTTAATCATGGCAAAGAAAGTACCGTGTATTATGCTTATAGATGATAATAGGGATGACAACTTCTTTCACAAAAGAGTCATCTTGAAAAGCGCAGCAGCACAAAGTATTGTGATTAAGGAATCGGGAGAAGAAGCGATTACCCATTTAAAAACAAGTCAACACAATCAGCCAAATAACCATCCTGATTTAATCTTTCTTGATATCAATATGCCACGCATGAATGGATGGGAGTTTATTGAGGAGTACAAGAAACTGGATAAAGACTTTCAAAAAAAGATGATAATCATTATGCTCACAACATCCGACAATCCAGATGACAAAGCCTTGGCAAGCAAGGAGGAGGTATTGGCTGAGATTAGAACAAAACCCCTTACAAAAGAAATGCTTGACGAAGTTATTAGCCGATATTGTTCACTACCCGGGGAAGAATGATTTTAGTTTGAAAATTCACGCTTCATTTTCTGCATCACAGTCCTTGACAAGACAACCAACACAAGCTTGGAAGGAATTTTCTCAACTTTTACAGCCGATAGTCCAAAGTCCTATATTACTGTACACATCAACAAAAGTTCGTTGAGCGAATTCAACATTACTATTCGACTACCAATTCATAATAATTACTAAATTAGCTTCATATCAAAACCTTCTATCGAAATAGATCATTTCAAGGGGGTTTTCCGGATTCTGAACAGTTGTGTTTTTATAGACTACCCTTTGTTGTCATTATTTGCGTAAATCTATTCTCCTATGATAAGATCAGGCTTTATCGGAATTACTGTTTTTAGCTGTCTGCTGCTGCTGACACAGTTTCTATCATACCAACGATATCTTATCCGTAAAGAGGCTGAAGAGCAATATGTGTTGCGGGAACTTCAGGATGTGAAAGATCGACTGAATTCTGTCATTACCTATAGCCTGTCAGCTATAAAAACGCTCGGGTTTATTGTTACCGAATATGGTGTGCCAGCACAATTTGACAGTATCGCTCATACCATATTACAATCATCGCCTTATATTGATGCCCTACAGCTCACCCATAAAGGAGTCATTACACACACCTATCCATCCGCGGGCAATGAGGCCGCGATGGGATTTGATATTTTTAGTGACAGTATAAGGGGTCGTGAAGCGTACAGGCATATAGAAAATGAAGAGATTTTCTTTGCAGGACCATATACGTTAAAGCAAGGCGGTCGTGGCATAATAGCGAGGCTTCCAATATTTAAAAAGAATGAATTTCAGGGCTTTGCAGCGGTGATCCTCAGACTAAGTACACTAGTGAAGGCTATTGGCATTGACACCACACAGCAAAGTGCGTTTTACTATCAGCTATCAAAAACAAACCCCACTACGCAACGGGAAGAATATTTTTTGTCGCACCCTGTTGATGAAGATCGATGGGTCTATGCCAATATAGATGTGCCTGCCGGGGATTGGAAAGTAATGGTGATGCCGAAAAAATACGATAGACTTTTTTTCAATATCACCTTTTCTGTTGTGGGTTTGCTCTTATCCTTAACCGGGGGCGTATTTGCCTGGCATTTAGTGCAACAACCGGCCAGACTGCGACAATTGGTAAATGAAAAAACAGCCATGGCAATTGATTCTCAAAATCAATTTAAAACTACATTGGAGCGCGTGAGTGATGGATTCATTTCGTATGACCGCGAATGGCATTTTCGATACATAAATACAGCAGCAGAACTGGCACTCGGGTTAAACGCGAGTAAGTTGATAGGAAAAAATATTTGGGAAGAGTTTCCCGAACTAAAAAACGAGTCGATCTATAACGCCTATCAAAAAGCAATTGCCGATCAGCGCTATGCGGATATTGAATTCTATTTGCCCACCCAGGAGAAGTGGCTTAGCATTCACCTCTACCCGGCTGCAGACGGATTATCCGTTTTCTTTCGGGATATCACCCAGCAAAAAAAGTCAGAGCATGAGATTAGAAAGGCTTACAAGGAAAAAGAAGCTGTTCTACAGCGTATCAGCGACAAGTTTTTTTCATTGGATACCGAGTGGCGCTATACTTATTTAAATGATGCTGCCTTGGTAGACCATCATGCTGGCCGCGAAGCTACGCTGGGAAGAGTAATTTGGGATGTACATCCTGAACTGCGTGGAACTATTTTTTGGGATAAATATCACGAAGCCTGGAAGGATAAGAAGACAGTAATTTTTGAAAGCTTTTATGCACACATGAAAAAATGGTTTGCTGTAAAATGCTACCCCTCAGTGGATGGACTCACTGTTTTTTACCAGGATATTACAGAGTTAAGAGAAAAGGATAAGTTAATTGAAATAAATGAAGCCCGGCTGATTGAAGCACAATCCGTAGCCAACGTTGGCAGTTGGGAAACAGATTTGGTAACCCTGCAGGTAATTTGGTCGCTGCAAACCTATCACATTTTTGAGTTGGATCCCGCTACCTTTAAGCCAACACACACTACCTTTTTAGATTTCGTTCACCCTCACGATCGGGATAAAGTAGATCAGGCATTTGGTGAATCCTTTCAGTGTGGAGACAAATGTGTGATCGAACATCGGATCATTACACAAAGCGGTCAGGTGAAATGGGTAGAGGAACGGTGGAGAGTTCAACATGAACCGTATCGGGCAGCTGGAACCTGTCAGGATATTACGGAGCGCAAAATAGCGGAAATTGAAAAGGCTCTTTTGATGGACAATACAGAAGAGATATTTGTACTTCTGGATAGTAATCTTCATATCGTTTCCTTTAACAAGCAGTTTAATACATTAAATGAACAGTACTTAGGCTATACCGTAGAAAAGGGCAAATCAATTATTGAATATGTTAGACCGGAGCACAGAGAGATTCTTAAAAATATCTATGACAACGTATTGTCGGGGAAAACGCAAGAGATAGAGCTTGAACTTCCTTCCAGTGACGGGTCTGTCAATACATTTTTTGCAAAATATAAGCCATCACGGAATGAAGAAAATGAAATAATTGGTGTGTTTATTACTGCGCACGACATTACGGAGAGCAAGAAGGCAGAAGTGCTTATCCAAACAGAAAAATTTTTCTCCGATTCACTCATTAATAGCCTGCCCGGTATTTTTTATTTATGCGATGATAAAGGTGCTTTTTCCAGGTGGAATAAAAACTATGAAGACATTTCCGGATACAGTCCGGAAGAAATCAGGAGTATGCACTTACTTGATTTTTATGATGAAGACGAAAAACCTTTGTTAAAGAAGAAAATAGATACTGCTTTTACCGCGGGTTGGGAGTCAGGAACGGCTCATTTTTTCACGAAAGACAAAAAGAAAATCCCCTACTTTTTCAGTTGTCACAAAATAGAAAGCAATGGAAACAACTACCTGATTGGGGTAGGCATTGATATTACCGATCGCATCAAAGCAGAGAAAGAGCTACTGGTGTATACAGAAGAGATTAAAAGGCTTACTGCACACTTAGAGCAGGTGCGCGAAGACGAGCGAACACGCATTGCACGCGAGGTGCACGATGAGTTAGGCCAGCAACTAACCGGACTAAAGATGGATGCTTCGTGGCTGTCAAAAAAAATTAGCAGCGAGCAAACTATCATACAGGATAAATTATCAGGAATGCTTTCGCTCATGGATCACACAGTAAAGACCATTAGAAGAATTTCAAGTGATTTGCGACCGGGTATCTTGGATGATCTTGGATTAGTAGCGGCCCTCGAGTGGCAGAGTGCTGAGTTTGAAAAGAAATATGAAATAGCCTGCATTTTTAAATCGGAAGTGGACGATCTGAAGACAGAAAGGCAACTTGCAACAACCGTTTTTAGAATTTATCAGGAGGCACTAACCAACGTAGCGCGCCATGCAAAAGCTACTCAGGTGGAATCAACCTTTCAAAAAACTTCTACTCATATGATATTGACGGTGCAAGACAATGGGCAGGGGTTTGACGACAAGGAGGTGAGGAATAAGGGTACGCTGGGTTTAATCGGTATGCGGGAAAGGGCACTCATGGTGGGTTCTGAATTGAATATAAAGAGTAAAAAAGGTGCCGGAACGATTGTTAAGCTACAAATTCCATTAGCTTTACTATCTCAGCCAATAGAATGAACATCTTAATTGCAGACGACCATGCAATAGTCCGTAAGGGCTTAGTAGAGCTGATTCACGAAGCCTACCCGGACGCTGTCATTGCAGAGGTAGAGAATAGTCATGGAGTCCTTGAGCAAGTAAACAAACAATCATGGAACATAATCTTAATGGATATTTCCATGCCAGGCAGAAATGGTGTAGAGACGTTGAAACAAATTCGTGCGAATGGGGTCCAAACACCTATTCTCATGCTGAGCGCTCACCCGGAAGATCAATATGCACTGCGTGTGCTCAAAGCTGGGGCTTCTGGTTTTTTAAATAAAGAGAGCGCAGTCGATGAACTGCTTATAGCAATAAGCAAAGTAATGGCTGGCAAGAAATATATATCAGCTACTGTAGCCGATATATTAGCCGAAGCTCACACTGATACCGGTAACAAGCCTGCACACGAACTACTTTCAGATCGGGAAATGCAGGTGCTTCAGTTGATTGGCTCAGGAAGGACGGTTTCAGAAATTGGTGAACAATTATCACTTAGTGTGAATACCATCAGTACATACCGCGCACGACTTTTAGAAAAGTTGTCGCTCAAAAACAACGCGGAGCTTATTCGGTATGCAGTCGATCATGGACTGGTATAGCATGCTGTAGGCCATGATCGGAATATATATTCCTAAAAAATCTACTATATATAAAATACTTACTTCTTCGCTTCGGGGAATAGCGATGTAGTACAAACAACTACAGCACGTTCACACTTCATCCTAAAGGATACTGCTTCATAACCCACCATTTTTGTATTTCAATTAAACCTGCTTAAACAGCATCTAAAAGCTTTGTAACTGGCTACAAAGTTCTTTCGGCTTTAAGATTACCCTTTTAGTAAGGGCTAGGCACGCTACTGAATTTAATAAACCTATAATGGAAATTTTGTATTCAATTTTTTTTTAAGAACGTTATGATAAAAAAAATCCTGGTCATGTTACTCACCTGTTGTGTGAGCCTTTTATCCGTTGGTCAAAATATTGGAATAAACGCTACCGGTGCATTGCCTGACACTAGGGCTATGCTTGACATTGCTTCCACGACCAGTGGCTTACTTATTCCGCGTATGACTACTTCGCAGCGTAATGCCATCACCTCGCCTCCCAATGGGTTGCAGATTTATAACATTACCACGAACAGACTGGAAATTTACCGAAGTACGCAATGGGAATCCATGGCTTCAATTAATTCGGGTTCAAACCTGGTCTACGTGTATTCCCTTACTGATCTCCCTTCTCCTGCTAGTGGTGCGATCACGCTGGATGCAAACAAAATGTACATTTTTTCAGGCATTGTAAACATTTCACCCAACTACCTTAATCTGAATGGTGCGGGTCTTAGAGGTACAGATCCTGGTAAAGACGGGGTTATGTCATCCGTAAGTGGAGGCGTGTTGAGAAGCACCGGTGTTTCTGTATTTATTGAAAATTTAGCAGTGATTCCGTTTAGTGGGAGCACAAAAGCGTATGATTTAGCCGATGCCTCAGGCACAAAGTTTTGTAATATATTTTCCGGCTGCTCAGTGGTAGAGATTGGTGTACCCAGTTTAGGCGTAGGGCAAGTCAGTGGTTTTAAGGCCATCACCATGGTAAAAAATTATTGGAGCTGTACCGATGGAATAAAGGTAACGGGTACAATGGGTAAATTTGCTTCAGCGTATAATTTCATTACAGGTATCACCAATGGTGGCGCAGGTATTGAGTTTCTTTCAGGACTCACCGTTGACGATATCGATCTTTCCAATAATTATTTTGTTTACACAGGCCAAACAGGCGTAAAAGTAAATACTGGGGCAACGATTGATCGTGGACGGATGACTACCAATATGTTCCGCGGAGTTACAACATATATAACAGGTTTTGACTCCTACACTCCGGAATGGGAAATGCGACAAAATACAAATGTTCCAAATTCCGGAGCAATCGGCTCATTGTATGTGAACAACAATTCAGCCTCTACTTCAATCCCCACACTCAGTACATTTTATAAGATAGCAGGGGCAACTACCTCAATCAATCAAAAGCGTTTTACGGCAACCAATAACAGGTTTACCTATACCGGCAAAGATATGATCACGGCCAAAATATTGGTGGTCATTGGCGCAAAAGCACCCAGCAACAATTCGGATTTCTCAATTGCTATTGCTAAGAACGGTACAGTCATATCCATCCCCAATGGATCTATGGCTGCCACCAACAGTAATCAAAGCTTCCAAATTACACTCGAGACGGAAGTGGACTTGATGACAAACGATTATATCGAGGTCTTCATAAGAAGAAATAATAACAATACATCTAGTCTCACGGTGGAGGAATTACAATTTCGGGTTACCGACTGATCGCTATGAAAAAATTTATCTTTATCCTCTGCTTTGCATTAAGTTGGTATTGCAACGATAGCTACGGCCAGGCGAGGCTAATACTCCAAGGTGCTTCTGTTGTTATAGCGCAAGGTGCGTACTTAGTCGTTGACAACCCTGCCACAGATGCCATCACCCGCAACACAGGTTTCCTTGTGAGTGAGGGCGAACACAACTTCGTTAAATGGAATATCGGCACGAGCACCGGTACCTATACAATTCCCTGGGGCTATGAGGCAGCTTATATTCCACTCACGTTCACCAAAACAGCTGGTAGTGGAAATGGTGATTTTCTTTTCTCAACCTATCATACAGGCTGGCAGAACAGTGCGGAATTACCCACCGATGTTAGTAATATGAATGGTGCATCCGGCACGGATAATTCTGTCTTTGCTGCGGACCGCTTTTGGCAAATCAAAGCACAGAACTACACTACCAAGCCAATGCTCTCTTCTCTTGAATTTACGTATATCGATGCTGAACTCTCCGCTACAGGTAATACTATCAACGAAAATAGTTTAAGAGCCAACCGCTTTAATACCAGTCTTGCCAGTTGGACAGATGTTATTCTGGAAAGCGCGCTTAACACAGTTAGTAATACCGTTACGGTTACATCAGTAGATATCGATAACCTATACGACTGGTGGGTGGTGGGTATGTTGGGTACAAGGCTTTATTGGGTGGCGCCTTCTAATTCTACCTCAAACCTTTCAGCCAACTGGTCGCTAAACTCTGGAGGTTCAGGCAATGCAGGCATTCCAAGCTTAGTAGATGTGCTGATCTTTGATGGCAACAGCACCGCCAACAGCACAATTGATGTGGATTTAACAGTTGCTAACTTAGTTATTGATGCTGGGTACACCGGTAATATTTCACAAGGTGGGAGTAAAATCGCATTAACCAATACAGCTACTTTTTCAGGCGGAACTTTTTCAGGTGGAACGGCTGACATTGTTATAGACGGAGAGTTTACCCTGTCAGGAACTCACTTCACCTCAACCTCCGCTACGTTAGAACTAAAGGAAAATTTAATAGTGAATGGCGGCAGCTTTGCGCATAATAATGGAACGGTAAATTTTTCTGGCACTGCTATGCAACATATTAGCGGGTTGGTAGAGAATACGTTTAATCACATTCTCGTAACAAATACTACAGCTAACCCTGGCGTAAGCATTGAAAGCAGCCAAAACCTGTTGGGTGTGCTTTCTCTAAACAATAATGTGGTTTTTGATGCAGACGGAAGCAATAACAACGCAGTGTTCACCTTGCTTTCAAGTGATGACGAACCCACTAACGATGCTGCCATTGGCATACTTCCAACGGGTGCCCACGTTACGGGGAATGTAACCGTACAACGATTTATGACGCGGCAAGGTGGGACTAATCAACGCATCTATCGTTACATATCTGCTCCGGTGCAACAAGGAACCATAGCGGATATTCAAAATGAAATTCCGGTAACAGGATCATTCACCGGTTCCAGTAATTGTTCAGGATGTTCCACCAATCCTTCGCTATTCTTTTATGAGGAAACAGTAATTACTGATCTCAACGGAAGTGGTACAGCTGATTTTAATGATGGATACATCGCATTTCCCGATGTGGAAAATATAGAAACATTTGTTCCAGGCTTGGGGTATGCACTGTATACACGCGGTGACATACTTACCTCCACACTGTGGGATTTGAGGGGGATCATCAATGCAGGCAACATTGCCCCGGTTACCTTGCCCGTTTCGTATACTTCATCAGGTTCTAGTGTAGATGATGGTTGGAACCTGGTAGGAAATCCATTTCCTTCTACCATCGATTGGAATTCATCGAATGGTTGGACGAAGAGCAATGTTGATGGCGCCATTTATATAACAGATAATGGTAGTTCTACAGCCCTGCAATATGCTACATGGAACGGTGTGACCGGAACAAATGGAGGAACACAATACATTGCTACGGCCCAGGCCTTTTGGGTGAAGGCCAATGGGTCAGGCACTCCGGTACTACAAGCAGATGAGAATGTGAAAAAACCGGGAACACAGACAACTTTTTTCCGTGTAGGTGCACCTGAAAATCTCTTGCGCATTACGCTGACACAGGGAAGTGTACGTGATGAAACGGTGATCCATTTTAGAGACGATGCCACATCAATTTTTGATTCACATGCCGATGCGGTCAAATTTGCCAATGGAACTTTCAATCTCTCATCCATGATTTCCGATGGAATGAAATTGGCAATTAACTCTCTCAATTCCCTCGGTTGTCATGAGGAGATCAGGTTGGTGGTTGAGCATGTGTTACCGGGGTCTTACCACCTTACATTCTCAGAATTAAGTTCATTTACAGCTGGAACAATAGTTCAGCTGCGAGATAAATTTACCAATCAAACAATCCTGCTTGAAAATGAGAGCAGTTATGCCTTTACCGTAACAGACAATACGGCTACATTTGGGGCTGACCGGTTTGCGGTAATCATAACAGGGCCGCCCATACCCATTACTATTCAGATAACAGGTAATACTCTTTCTGTACCTTATACCGATGGAATTCAATGGTTTTTTAATGACCTGCCAATATTGGGTGCTACCCAATCGAGTATTAAACCTGAATCAACCGGTACTTACAGCGTTGTTATATATGATGGTGGCTGTAAAGTAAAAGGATCTATTGAATTCTTAGTAACAGCGATTGAAGAAAGCATGGTGGGGGGTTTAACCATCTATCCCAATCCGGTAGGAAATGTTGTTTTTGTTCGCGTTGAAAAAGCACAAATCCAGTCAATCATTTTGCTGAATTCCCTCGGACATAGTATAGGGCAAATTAGGTTTGATCAGGCCGCTGGAAGTTCGGTAGTAGGGCTCAATATGGAAAATATCGTTGCGGGTGTCTATTTTCTTACGATAACGGCTGATGGTAATACCTTTGTAAAGAAAATAGTAAAAGAATAGGATGGTTTCCCTAACGCAATCCTTATCTGCTCCCCATCTTACCTTAAGAATCCTGGAAAGCACGAATGCTAAATTGTAGTCTGAAACTTGCCTTGTACTGCAACCCTTACGTGTAGTACAAACATCGACACTGCTTTCATAATTTGTTCTATAGTAAGTAAGCCTCGTTCAGTTGTTCTTTGCACCATGATAAATCAACTATGACAAAACAGCAGGCACAATTTAGTCTTAAAGTAGTTACTGTAGACGATTCACCCATAATTGCAGAGCGATTGCAAACCATACTTGATCAAATTGAACAAGTAGTGTTTGCAGGTAACGCGACCAACATTGCTACCGCGCTTGCGTTGATCGAACGTGAACAGCCCCAGGTAGTGGTTCTGGATATCAACCTGAGAGCTGACTTGCCCATGCTCAACGGCATTAACTTATTAATTATGCTGCGAAAAAAATATATCGGCATCAAAATCATTATGCTCACCAACCTTACCCACGAACAGTATCGCAATACATGCCTCGTTCATGGAGCAGATTACTTTTTAGACAAATCAAATGAGTTTGACAAAATAGCGGAGATCGTAGGTGGGTTCACACCATTAGCTGGACTAAATATCCTTAGCCATGGGTAATATAAAAACCTTATCAGGCGGAATATTAAGGTGGTTAAGCCTGACAATTATACTGAGCACAGGCTTCCTTGAGCTGGTTAGTCCGGAGGGTGTATTTCTTTCATGGGGATACATTGTAGGAGTTTTAGTGGCACTGATATCCGAAAATAAGGGCGACATTATCCTCTCCGTAATGCTGTCCCTAGTCTTTGTCAGTATTTCATTCTTTCGGATTGAGGATGCGGCAGCTCTCCGCACAATTTTGATAACCAGAGCCTATGCACTATTAGGCCTTGGCTTCATGGGTTATTTTGTGGTACGCTACATAAAACGAGAGATGAAAACGGTAAACGAAAAAACACTGATGTCCGGTATTTTTTCGCATGGCACACAAGGAATAATCCTAACCAGGCAAACCGGACAGATTGTAATGGTCAACCCATTTGCTGAACGACTTTTTGGCTTTAAGCCCCATACATTAATTGGGTATGACAGCACCAAATTATTTCGACAGAGTGCGAACATCGGACTATCCGGTTACTGTGAAGGTCTTCCAAAAAAGCTACGTGCATTCCGAAAGGATGGTAGTGAATTCCCCATCGAGGTAAGTGATAATCAATATCAATCTGGTAATGAGTTGTACATAGTACACTTCATAACAGACATTACCCAGCGAAATGCTGATGAGGAAAAACTGTTGATGCAAAAGCGCGAATTGGAAATTGTGAATCAGCAGTTGGAGTCCTTTTCCTATTCAGTTTCGCACGATTTACGCTCACCGTTGCGCGCAGTGGGTGGATATGCTCAAATGTTGGCGGAAGATTATACGGGACGCCTCGATGAAGAAGCAAATCGGTTGCTTCATAATATTCAAAGTAACGCAAGGCGTATGGGTTCATTAATTGATGATTTACTTACATTCTCCCGTCTTGGTAGAAAAGAAGTTCACAAGAGTATGATCAATATGTACGAGGTAGCTGGAGCAGCACTGTCAGAATTATCCGGGTCGATAAATGACGCACACGTCAGTATCGAACCCTTGCCCACGGTAATGGCAGATAAATCTCTGATGGGTAATGTGATGACTAATTTATTGTCCAATGCCATTAAGTATTCATCCAAACGTGAAAAGCCAATGATTCAAATAAGTTGTGTCGAAGAGCCAGATGAAATAATTTTTTGCGTGCGCGATAATGGCGTGGGTTTCGACATGAAGTATGTCAATAAACTGTTTGGTGTCTTTCAGCGCCTGCACCTTGCAAGCGAATTTGAAGGCACAGGTGTTGGGTTAGCCATTGCACATCGAATCATTCAAAAACATGGAGGTAAGATGCGAGCGGAAGGGAAAGAAGGCGAAGGTGCAGCATTTTATTTTAGTTTACCCATTGTTACGGAAAATGCAGATACTAAGCAAACAGATGGCAAAGAGGAGTATATAGTAGAAAGAACAAGGTTTCTCGGTGAAGCAAAATTCGGTGTAGCATAATTGAAAAGTGATGAATAATTCCATTGTTGAAATTTTATTAATTGAAGATGACGAGCACGATGCGGAAATGACAATCCGGGCTCTACAGAAGAGCAGGATAACCAATGGGGTAGTCCATCTAAAGGATGGCTCGCAGGCTTTACAATTTCTATTCGGTACCGGTGAGTTTGCCGGCCGAAATGTAAACATGAAACCCAAGGTTATATTATTAGACTTAAAGATGCCCAAAGTTGATGGGATCGAAGTTCTACAGCAGATTAAATCCAATGAGTTAACAAAAAAAATACCGGTGGTGGTGCTTACTTCTTCAAAGGAAAATCCGGATATCGACACCTGTTATGCGCTGGGTGCGAACAGTTACATCGTTAAGCCTGTTGACTTTGCCGGATTCATGGAGGCAATCGCCCATTCCGGTATGTATTGGGTTATGCTAAATCAATTTCCACAACAAAGTAAGGTATCATGATAGCAGCAAGCACTAAAACAAAAATACTCCACCTGGAAGATCAGTCTTCCGATGCATTTCTAGTTGAGCGCATATTAAACAGAGCAAACATTGAGTCAGAGCTAAAGCTAGTTTCTAGCCGTGAGGACTACATCCTGGCGTTGGAAGAATTTGTTCCTGAACTAATCCTTAGTGATCATAACCTGCCTGCTTTTGATTCCATAGAGGCCTTAAAGATCTTGCGAAAGTCAAATCTAAAAATCCCATTTATTTTGGTTACGGGCACAGTCTCGGAAGAGTTTGCAGTAGAGGCTATGCTGGCCGGGGCGGACGATTACATTTTAAAAGATCGCCTGCAACGATTGCCCGTGGCCATACAACGTGTGCTGGAAAAATACAGATTGGCACAAGAAAAAATAAAGTCAGACACCCTACTAAGAAATATTGACGCTAACTCATTGGATATGATTTGCAGCGTGAGCGAGGCAGGCTACTTCCTTCACGTGAGCGCAGCCAGCGAAGCTATTTTAGGTTATACGCCCGCAGAACTTATTGGGAAAAGACCCTATGATTTGCTGTACCCAGAAGACGTACAAAAAACAATTGAGGCAGCTGAATATGTTATGTCTGGCAATGTGCTGACTAACTTTCAAAATCGTTACGTACGAAAAGATAGTTCGTTGGTCACACTCTCCTGGTCTGCCCGCTGGGATGAACAGGATCGCGTTCGTTATGGAGTGGCAAGGGATGTGACTGAAATTAGGAAATTAGAATATGCGCATCGAAGTGAGCAGCAGCGGTTTATCGATTTGTTTCTGGAAGCACCTGCGGCCATTGGTATTTTGAAAGGGCCTACGCACGTGTATCAATTATTTAATCCTTTATATCAGCGGTTTACCGGCAGAAAAGATATTATTGGCAAAACCGTGGCAGAGGTTTTTCCTGAATTAGAATCGCAGGGACTCATCAAGCTACTTGATAAGGTTTACCAAACAGGAAAAACAATCAACAGAAAAGAAGTACTCTTAAAAATACACTTAGATAATTCCGGCAAGTTCTCCGATGTGTACTGCAACTATGTGGTGCAGCCATATCGCAATGAACAAGGTGAAGTGGAAGGAGTGTTCTTTTTCTCTGTGGATGTGACGGAACAAGTATTGACACGGAAGAAGATTGAGGAAGCCGAAAAACGTTACCGCCAGATTGTAGAGACAGCACAAGAGGGTATCTGGGTGGTTGATGAACACGACAAAACCACTTTTGTAAATAGCAAGATGTGCGAGCTTTTTGAATACACGTACGGGGAAATGATGGGGAAAGATATTTATGCCTTTATGGATGCGGAAGGCAAAGAAATTGCTGTTAACCTAATGCAAGAAATAAGAGCCGGAAGGTCAGGGCGTGGTCACTTTAAATATATATCTAAAACAAGTAGAGAAATCTGGACAAATATTTCTGCTAATCCCCTATTTGGGGATGATGGTTCCTATGAAGGTGCACTTGCTATGATTACAGATATCACCGAACAGAAAAAAATAGAAGAAGAAAATAAAAAGCTATCTGATGTAGCCAGTCTTACAGTAAACGCGGTAATTGTTACAGACCCGGAAGCCAGGATTACGTGGGTGAATAGGGGTTTTGAGCGAATTACTGAATATACCTTAGCTGAAGTAATAGGTAACAAGCCAGGACATATATTACAAGGCCCCAAAACCGATAGCGCAACAGGCAAATACATGAGCGAGTGTATTAGAAGTGGGCAGGGCTTCCGGGTAGAAATATTAAATTATAGTAAGTCTGGCCGTGAATATTGGTTGGATATTGAGGTTAGACCATTGCATAATAGTCAGAACAAGCTTACGGGCTTCATGGCCATTGAACAGGACATTACCGAGAAGAAAACGGTTGAGCTTGAAAGACTGGCCCTGATTAACAGCCTTCAAAATAGGAACAAAGAACTTCAACAGTTTTCCTATATCGTATCCCATAACCTTCGTGCACCCCTTGCAAAAATCATGGGTCTGGTAAGTGTAATGGAGAGCGAATCGGATGAAAGCAAGTTCCTGTTAGAAAAACTTGCCGAAGAAGCAACGCGGTTGGACGTTGTGGTGAAAGATATTAATACGATTGTTTCGGCTCGCAATTCAGCAAAAGAAAAAATGGAGCCGGTTTCGCTTGAGGTAACACTCAATCTCATAAAACAAGTTTTGGAGGATCAAATTGCCGACAGCCGGGCTTCCATCGTTACGGATTTCTCAGCTGTATCTGAACTTTGTAGCATCAAGAGCTATATCTACAGCATTTTGTATAACCTGATTTCAAATTCTATCAAGTACAGAAAGACAGACGTGCCACCGTATATTGAAGTTAAAAGTATGCAGGACGAAAAATTTATTTGCTTATCCGTGAAAGATAATGGAGAGGGGATTGATCTCGTTAAAAACGGAAGTAAGCTATTTGGCTTGTACAAACGATTCCATACTGGAAGCGTTTCTGGAAAAGGGATTGGACTCAACTTAGTAAAGACTCATGCTGAATCACTCGGTGGTCGTGTAGAAATAGAAAGTGAACTGACTATCGGAACTACGTTCCGGGTTTACATTCCAAAATATGAAGAAAAAAACAGCATAAACGCATAGCACTAATCGATGACATTCAGAATAAAGTAGAAGAACGGTAAATGTATTTAACGCATATTTCTAACGCAACATTATGGAAACAACTGTAGATAACAAGGCGGTAATGCTCATTGATGATGACGCCATCACTAATTTTATAAACACAAAAGTCATTAAACTAAATTTTAGTTTTGATGTGCATGACTATGTTAACGCTCAATTGGCTTTGGAGCAACTTATGCAATGGTGTCAATCGTTTCCAGAAAAGCTACCCTTTATAATATTTCTGGACATCAATATGCCCGTTATGGATGGTTGGGAATTTTTAGAGGAGTTTCAAAAACTACCTAGCATTGCACAGCAAAAGTCCAGAATATTTATGTTAACCTCATCCATTGATGGAGAAGATATTGAAAAGGCGAAAACGTATCCTGTGGTTAGTGAATTTATATCCAAACCACTCACGCCTGATAAACTAAGAAATCTAATTCAGGATTAATATATAAGATTTTTCATCACAATTTACGATGAACAGCACAGCGAAGAACCAGGCCACACTGATGGTTAGTAAGGATCAGAAAATTGAAATGCTTGAACGTGCTGTTCAGGCTATGAGTCGTAAGTATGAGATTCTGAGCAGAGCAACGAATGATGCAATTTGGGATTGGGATATTCTTAGCGATTGTATCGAATGGAATCATGGATGGCAAATAATTTATGGCCACAAAGAAAATAATATTCCCAGGGCGATATGGATCGATCAACTTCATCCGCTGGATAGAGAAGAAGTTCTAGATGGCTGGCACAAGGCTGTGGGAGAGCACAAATTAAACTGGAGCGCTATTTATAGGTATCGATGCTCGAACGGAACCTATAAGTACACCTATGACCGTGCGTATATCGTATATGAGAACGAAATGCCCGTTCGCGTGATCGGTGCAATGCAGGATATCGATGAGCGTATGCTTGCACTGCAGGAGATTGAAAAGCTTTCGCTGGTAGCTAGTAAAACTGAAAACCTGGTAATTATTACCGATGCAAATGAAAATATTGAATGGGTAAACGAGGGTTTTGTGAGAAGAACAGGATATACACTACGGGAAGTTGTAGGAAAAACACCCCGATTTCTGCAGGGCCCTGAAACCAGTCGCGAGGTATTAGATAGAATCAGAGCATCTATTGTTCGTGGAGAATCGTGTACGGAGGAAATTATAAATTATACCAAACAGGGGAGCAAATTTTGGATTAAGATGAATATTACTCCTGTATTCAATGAATACAATAAACTCCACAGATTTGTCGCAGTAGAAACGGATGTTACCGTACATAAGGAATATGAAAACAAAATTATTGCAAGTGCGCTCGAGTTGTCTAGCTTAATTGAAAATGCCAATGCCGTAATTATTGGTGTGGATAAAAATGGGTTAGTCAATGAATGGAACAAACAAGCTACCGTTGTAACAGGATACTCCAAACATGAACTTCTCGGAAAGAAACTAACAAATATTGTTGTTGGTTCAGCCCGGCAAAATTTCGTTGAAAAATATACAGACCATATTCTTAAAGGGAACACCATTAATTTAAAGGAGTTTGAAATCATAAACCGAAAAGGTGCACACAATATGCTATTGATAAGTGCAACTCCCCGTAAAAATGTTACGGGAGAAATAGTCGGTCTGATTGCCGTGGGGCAGGATATTACAGAGCTTACTGAGTATAGGCAATCTTTAGAAAAGAAAGTAGCCGAACGCACCCAGGAATTAAATCGTTCGCTCGAAAAGGAAAAGGAACTAGCTGCTATCAAGTCACAGTTTGCCTCTACTGTTTCGCACGAGTTCAGAACACCGCTTTCTACTATCAAACTTTCGGCTAATCACATCCGGAAATACAAAACCAGG
Source organism: Cyclobacteriaceae bacterium (assembly GCA_016787565.1). Taxonomy (GTDB): domain Bacteria; phylum Bacteroidota; class Bacteroidia; order Cytophagales; family Cyclobacteriaceae; genus JAEUUG01. Next base: position 285,687 of record JAEUUG010000013.1, on the reverse strand, counting down.
ATGACAGACAGTGATATAGACGCTAAAATTGGTGTGATGTTAAAACAAGTTGAGCACATGACACATTTATTGGAAGATGTACTCACCATTAGCCGTGCCGAAGGAACCAAAATTAAAACCGCTAAAGTACCAGTAGTTCTTGTTGAATTCTTTAGCATACTAAAAGACCAGGTTGAGCGGATGAATAATGAAACGCATACGGTTGAGCTTCAATTTGATTTATTGCAACCCGTACTTTATACAGATCCCGATTTGCTTCGCAATATTTTTATTAACCTGCTCAATAATGCGATTAAGTTTTCACCAGGCAAATCAGTTGTGAAGGTACGCGTAGCCCAGAATGCAGAGGGATGGTGCGTGCGTGTGCAGGATGAAGGTATTGGGTTTCCAGCAGATGATGCAAGAAAAATATTTGAACCGTTCTTTCGTGCTTCTAATGCAACGATAATTCAAGGAACAGGATTGGGATTGTCAATTGTAAAAAGAGCCGTTGACTTACTGGGCGGATCAATTGACGTGCAAAGTAATGAAGGGGAGGGGTCAGTATTTCACGTTACCATTCCAACTTCAGAATGAGCTACTCCATTTTAATCGTGGATGACACAGCTATACTGGCCGAAGCAATAGCGGATATGCTGCGGATGGAGGATCTTAGAGTAACGCTCTCATCCAATGGTTTAGAGGCGTTAGCGGTGTTGGAACATCAACGGCATGATCTAATCATTTCAGACCTGCGGATGCCTGTTATGGGGGGGATTGAATTTATTAAGCGGGTTCGAAAGAATGATTCGCAGCACAGAACACCGATTATTGTTTTATCCGCGCAGGCGGAAGAAGCGAGTAAACGGGAGTGTATACAAGCGGGAGCAAATTTATTCTTGACGAAGCCTTTTGATGAACAAGAATTACTTTCTTCGATAAAAAAATTTTTAGATGAACGCCAGTCGTAAGATAAAAGTATTAGTAGTAGATGATCACGCCCTGATGAGGGATGGAGTCAGTGCCATGTTAAAGCAAGTGGATGACATTCAGCTTGTAGGCTCTTTATCCAGCGGTGAAGATGCAGTGAATAGTTTTCGTGAGTTGAATCCCGATGTTATCATTATGGACATTATCATGAAGGGTATGACCGGGATTGAAGCTACCCGATGGATAAAGGAGCGCGATAACAATGTTAAAGTAATTTTGCTATCGATGGAGGTTACTAAGGAATTCGTAACAGCTGGGATACAATCAGGTATTGACGGGTATTTGCCAAAGGATGTTGAGAAGGAAATTTTGATAACAGCTATTCGCGAAGTCAATAATCAAATGAAATATTTTAATGACGCGATCACGACACTGATTTTTGATGACTTTTATCAACGAAAGAAAGCCAGTGTACAAGTTGAGAGACATTCAAAAGTTTCAGACCTTACCAAGCGAGAAGAGGAGGTATTAACCATCGTAGCCAACGGAAAAAGTAATAAGGAAGTTGCCGAAGAGCTGTTTATCAGCGTTAAAACTGTAGAAACCCATAAGGCTCACATCCTGGATAAATTGGGTTTGAAAAACAATGCTGAACTTATAAAGTATGCCTTAAAAAACGGACTCATTACACTTTAGGAGCGAATAGTTGTCCAGGTAAGTGTTGAAGTGTTAGGCACGCATAAAGGTCATATTTTAGTTCATTGTCGGAAGTATACGTCTTTCGGTTAATATTTGGATGTGTTGGTCTTGTGTAAATCAACGACCGGATATACAGTCAGATAGAAGAGTGGCTCAGAGCTTACTAGGTTGTTTCCCAGATGTTAGGAACTATCACCCGGAGTAAATTTTATCCGTACAACTACAGGAAGTAAAACTGTGATCACAAAAATCATCAGGCAATAATCTTTATCCTTATTATTGTTCTTGAAACCGGGTCGGAATGCGTTTCGATGCCGGTGTAACTCTGCTTTAATCGATGGAAAAGAAAAAAATCTGGTTGTCATCGCCACACATGGGCGAGCATGAAATTAAATTTATTCAAGAAGCATTTGATACCAATTGGATTTCACCCGTTGGACCGCACATTAATGCTTTTGAAGTTGAATTAGCGGCTTACGCGAAAACGGGTTATTGTGCAGCGCTTTCCTCTGGAACTGCTGCTATTCATTTAGCCCTGATCTTGCTGGATGTTAAGCGCGATGATGAGGTAATTTGCTCATCCTTTACCTTTTCAGGCTCCTGCAACCCGATTGCCTACCTTGGAGCAGCACCGGTTTTTGTAGATGCGGAGGATCAGACATGGAACATGGATCCGCTTTTATTGGAAGAGGCTATAACCCACCGAATTGAGAAAACCGGCAAAAAGCCAAAGGCCATCATACTGGTTCATTTATACGGAATGCCAGCAAAGGTGAATGAGATTATGTCAGTTGCCCGTAAACATGAAATTCCGGTAATTGAAGATGCAGCTGAGGCAATAGGATCATCCTACCAGGGAAAAATGCTGGGCACGTTTGGCGACATGGGTGTTTATTCCTTCAACGGGAATAAGATTATTACTACTTCAGGTGGTGGAGCATTGATTTCCAATAACCAAGGATGGATTTCAAAAGCCAAATTTTTGGCTACTCAAGCGCGTGACCCTGCACCACATTATGAGCATACCGAAATAGGTTACAATTACCGACTCAGTAATATTTCTGCTGGCATTGGCCGAGGGCAACTTATGGTGCTAAGTGAGCGTGTGACTCAACGTAGAAACAATTTCGAATTTTATCGAGCTGCTTTTGGACATCATCCGGGAATTTCGTTTCCAGCAGAGCCATCTGGTTCTTTTTCTAATCGATGGCTGACTACCATGCTCATTAACCCTGAACAATGTGGTGGATTAGATCGTGAATCGATTCGGTTGGCATTAGACGCTGAAAACATTGAAAGCAGGCCTTTGTGGAAGCCTATGCACCTTCAACCGGTATTCGCGAACTGTCCCGCATACGTGAATGGTACTTCCGAAAAACTTTTTAAAGATGGACTTTGCCTGCCATCCGGCAGCAACCTTTCGCAAGAAGAGCTTTTGCGGGTGGTAAAGGTTATGAAAAACAAGGGGTTACAATAGTAGCCGGGACTTAATAAAGGGACAGTATTACGGTATTATTCCTTATTTTTACAAGAATTTACAATTACAATTAAGAGATATGAGATTTGTCTTGTCTTGGTTGGTGGCTTTAACATTTTTCAGTTCAATTCATGCCCAAACTGCCGGTGATTTCCGATCAGTAGCTGGGGGCGGAGATTGGAATACTTCAAGTACGTGGGAGCAATTCAATGGAACTTCCTGGGTTCCGTCTGTTATTACGCCTGCTAGTGTGAATGGGACGATTAACATTAATTCACCCGTTATTATTCCATCAGGATTCACTGTGGTCGCTGATCAACTTGTGCTCACAGCTCAACTTCAGATTGCTTCGGGTGGACAACTAACCCTCGCTGATGGAGCGGGTGTCGATTTAATTGCCACGGACGCAGGTGCGTCCTTAACTGTAAATGGTACTTTACTACGCAGCAATGCCACTACTATCAGCAGTTTGTTTGACCCAGCCAAAATAACATTTACATCCGGTTCTCTATACCTTCATAACTATACTACTACCTTCGGGGATCTGCCTGCTGCTACCTGGGATCCTCTTTCCACTATTCAGGTAAATGCTTTTACAAACAACATCACGATTACAGCCGATGCATCCTGGAATCAAACAATCGGAAACTTCCTCTACAATTGTCCGGGTCAGCGTGGTCTTGTTGATTTCAGTGGACTTCTGAGTACCATACGTGGTGATTTCACCGTACAGAGTACGGGTAATAATATTTTACAACTCAGTTCCGATCAGGACCCAACCATTACCATTGGATCTAACTCATCTTCAATTGGGGGTGACGTATCTATTTCTGGTACCTCGCGCGTAAACTTCTCAACAAGTGGCCTCAATACAATCGTGAACATTTTTGGAGACTTTAATTTCAGTTCAACCAATACGAACGGTACAAATTTAACGCTTACCGGCACATGCACAGTGGAGTTATTTGGTAATTTTAATATGAATTCTGGGACTGGCAGATTGCACTTTGCCAATGCAGGAACTACCGGTGTTGGTACACTCAACCTCAGGAGTAATTTTAATTTGATATCGGGTCGATTGGATGAACTTGGAAGTAACCCCACGCAAGGGAATATTAACTTTGTTGGATTAGGCGAGCAACTATTTGTCAATACAGGCACCATCACCGGATTTATTAATTATACCATTCCTTCCACATCAACCGTTAATCTTGGGACTTCGGCTCTTGTTGGATCTTCGCCAAGCGCGTTTACACTAAGTGGAACAATAATTTTAGGTTCTTTGGATACATTAGGAGCAATACAAAATAATTCCCGAGGAAATATCCGCACCCCTGTGGCCAACCGTACCTACAATCCGGGGTCAACTGTAATTTTTCGTGGTCAGAATACCATGTTTCTGGGTAGCGCACACCCTTCTTCTGCCAACCTTACTACCGTGATTGACAATAATCCTTTCAACGTCAGACTTGCTAATAACGCCACAATCAATGGCATACTAACCCTTGCTTCTGGAAGTTTTGAACTGCTCAACCGGCAACTAACTTCTGGCGGAACGCTCCAGAGTGCCGGTGGAACTTTCTCCGGAACCACGCAATCAAGATTGATTATACAACCCACTACTCCGGTATCTTGGGGAACGCTGGTGTTTGAACCATCCGCTAACACACTTGAAATTTTAACGATCAATAGTGCAGGTAGTTCAGTGAATTTGAATAGTAGTCTTGTGATTGCCTCCCAGTTTAATCTTCTGCGGGGTGACCTGAACAACACTTCAGGATTAGCCCTTGAAAATGGCGCTACCTTAACACGATATAATCCAGCTAATTTGTTAGGGAGTTCGCCAATCATTACTGCTGGAACTTACAATCTGGTTTACCGCACGTTTTCAGTAGCGGGTGGACCATTTGCCGATTTTACTACTGGTCTGGAGTTTACAAACAATGCAACGGATATTGGAAATGTTACGGTTAACCTAGCGCAAACAGCAGATATCTTAAGGTTGAGCCAAAACTTAACCATCAATGGTACTGTTCTGCTAACTCGTGGATTATTCAGTGCAAATGCACAGACACTCACGATGCAAGGAGCTTCATGGATTGACAATGGCGGTAATTTCTCACCAACAGCAGGAGGTTTGATTGTTTTCAATGGTACAACCCAGGTTAGCGGCTCAAGTACACCGGCCTTTGGCAGCATTCAGTTGAATGCAACGCGTACGTTGGAATTCACCCGGAACGTAAGCCTTCAGGGCGATGTGACATTTGCCTCTGGCAGCACCTTTATCATGGGTAATAACACGGTTATATTGGGTGGAGGAAATGTACAGACCATTTCGGTAAATGGAGCAGTGTTCTCCAACATTACAGTATCAAAATCAGGAGGTGCTGGTGTATCATTAACAAGTCCGCTTAATCTGATAGGAATTTTGCAGTTCACGTCCCCATCAGCTAATGTCAATTTTAATTCGAATGGAAATTTAACGTTGGTCTCCACCTCCGATAATCCGGGAAGTGGAACCGCCATGATTTATCGCCTGGCGAGTGGTAATACCGTAACGGGTGATGTAACCGTGCAACGTTACATGAGCGGAGAGGGTAGGATTTATCGATATATCTCATCACCTGTAACCAATGCAACAGTTGCGCAATGGAAGGATGATTTCCTGATTACGGGTAATTTTCTGGATCCAAGTCCACGGCAAAACCTTTGTGGATTTGTGGTTACGCCCACAAGTCCAAGTCTTTTTTTCTATAATGAAACTGTGCCCGGCACGGTTGATAACGGTTATATACAATATCCTTTTCCAGGACAGTCAACGGCCACAAGCCCTATTCAGGTAGGTCTCGGGTATGCTACCTTCATCCGGCAGTGTGCGCTACCGACCATAGTAGATGTAACCGGACCCATCAATTTTGGTTTGATTAACCTGCCTGTAACGTATACATCGAGTACCATTGGTGCGGACGGGTATAATTTGGTCGGGAATCCATATCCCTGTGCTGTAAGCTGGATTAATGGGGGCTGGACAAAAACACGAATTTCTTCAGTGATTAGTGTGATGGATAATGGTTCGGGTTTTATGCGCTATTATGATGCCGGGGTGGTAGAAGATATTCCGCAAGGGCGTATTGCATCCGGACAGGCTTTTTGGGTAAGGGCTACTGCAGCAAATCCAATCTTACGTATAAATGAGAGCACTAAAACGAATGTAGTGCCGGAGTTCTTCAGAACGGCCGGTCCAACCATTCCCTCCTTTGTAATGTCCCTTTCAAACGGATCGGTAGAAGATAAAACGTATGTAAAAATTGTATCAGGAGCACTTCCCACGCTTGATGAGTTTGATGCTCCTAAAATCAGTAATCCTACCTTTAGTTTCTCTACGATATCAGCGGACGATATTCCAATGGCTATTAATGCATATAATAACTTTGACTGTGGGCTGGAAGTCAAACTGGGGATAAAAGATTTAGTGGCTGGCAATTATTCTATTCAGTTTGATGATCGCGGATTCTTTGGTGAATACGATTTTGTTTTGCTAGACTATTTCACGAATGAAGAGGTTGTAATAAGTAATACCAATGGTTATAGTTTTTCAGTCACCGCTGATCCGTTGACCGCTGCCTTCGATCGTTTCAGTCTTTCCATTCAATCAAAACGTCCTTCTTTTGAAGCTATAGAAATAGAGGCACCAGCTGCTATGTGCAAGGACGTGGCGTCAGTTGAAATTTCACTTTCACAAACAGAGGAAGGAATCGAGTATTCTATTTTTGATAGTGAAGGGGCTTTACTTGCTGCCGAGCAAACAGGTACAGGAAATGCACTAGTATTCACGGTTATATCAAGCAAATTAAAAACAGGCCTCAATGCAATTGAAGTGAAGGCCAAGAATGCCTGTTCAACTGTTATCTCTGACCAAAAGCCAACAATAACCATTAATGATGTTCCTACACCGACTATCTCCATAGAAGGGCAAAACTTAATCTCCAGCTATGCTGTCGGAAATCAATGGTACCTGAACCGGGAAAAAATAGAAGGAGCAACAGATCCTTTGCTAACAGCAGATGTATCGGGCTATTATTCTGTGGTTGTTACGGTGGAGGGTTGTGAAGCAACAGCTGGAATTGATTTTCTTGTCACCGGGATTAATGAATGGCAGGCTGGTGCGATACGGGTTTATCCAAATCCGGCAACTGACCATATTACGATAGAGTCATTGGACCCGAACGTAATCATCAATGCCGTAAAGCTTTACGATAACAAAGGTGTGGAAGTGAGGGCACGAAATGACTCCAAAAATTTATCTGGTATAAAAACCAATATTTTGTACCTTAGCGAACTTCCAGCAGGGTTGTATATGGTAAGAATTTTTGAAACCTCTAAGATTACTTCTGTAAAAGTATTGAAGAAATAATTTGAATGCAGATGAGAAAATCGCTGGTGCGTAAATGTTGTGTAATGGTTAGTTTCGTTTTGCTTGCTATCACGTTTGCAAGCGCTCAACCACAAAATCCTACAGGAGAAATTGACCCGCCAGTCCCCATTACTGGCATTGAATGGCTTATTGCCGCTGGTGTTGCTTTAGGAGTGAAAAGAATTACTGATTTAAGAAAGTTGACAAGAAAATAAAGTTTTACTACTTTTAGTTAGTTGAACATGTTGTAATAATTGTGGATGAATGTAGTTGAGCAGTACCTTTCTGCCAACTATCGTTGTAAAAAGTTGAGGAGTTGGTCTTGTTGTTTCCCTTTGTATTGGCTTGAGCTGTAGTTGTGTAGGGGCATGTTCCTTTACGAAATCTGAATCTCTTTGTGTGTTATCAATAATGGAGATGCATTATGCGACAAAAACTAACCCTACGCTTACTGTTGTGTTTTATGGTATTCACAACCACAAACGCAATGGCACAATCGGTATTGTGTATCGCGTCTGGATTCTGGGATGATCCATTGATCTGGGCGAATGGCATTGTGCCTTCATATAACAACTCTTTTCGCATTACAATTGCCTCTGGTTTTCATGTTACTGTACGTGATGCCAGAACAGTTGATGGGGTAGTGGTACAATCTGGTGGCATGCTTACAATTGCTTCCTCGGGAGCGCTAACCATCGCGCATGATAATGGAATTGATTTTGATTCACAGGGCACAACCTGGGTTGAAGGGATTCTGATTGGTGCCCCGGAGAGTGTCATTAGCAGTTCATCCGGAAGTTTATTTTTCGTCAATGGATCGGTTTACCGGCATCAGCATACTACCAGTGAGGGAAGCATTCCGCTTGCTACATGGGATGTATCATCGACTGTTGAGATAGTTGGATACACAACTGTAACAGAGGCATCCATGACGGGAAACTGGTCGCAGGCATTTGGCAATTTTGCATGGAATACTTCTTCACTAATGGTTCCGTTTAATCTCCATGGCTTGTTGGTTCTTATTGAGGGAAGTTTCTCAGTTTTTTCAACAGGTCAGGCAAGCTTGATGCTTTCGGATATAACAACTGGTGGCCCGCTGATCGTTGGCTCTAACTTTATTATTTCAGGTTCCGGGAATGTTATACTGAGTAACCAGCCAGCACTTGATTTCACTGTTCAGGTAGATCAAGATTTTCATATTAACACAACGGGTACTTTGAGCTTTGCTACAGATGGTATTGGTCGCCTGGTTGTGGGGAGAGACGTACTAATTTCAAAGGGTACGATTACAGAAAGCAATCTGGGAGCCGGATACTTTATTTTTCAAAATGGCAGACGCCATGCATTTTATCGTGGTGTTTCGGGGGACGCGGGTACAATTTCTGGAAGGATTAATTACTATGTTGATCAGTATGATACGCTTGATCTCGGAACATCTGTTTTACCAACCGGCACTGGTAATGGAAATGCCAATGAATTTTCTCTTTTAGGTGTACTGCGTGTTGGCTCCACAGCGTCTGGTGGAGCAATACAAAATAACACAACAGCAGGAAATTTGCGTACGGCTGTTTCATACAGGGTTTTTCATCCTGGCAGTCAGGTTATTTATGATGGAACAGCACCACAATTTATTGGTAATCCGGGTGCTTCTACTTCGGTGGGTACAACGACAATAATTGATAATATATTCGGAGTCTCCACCGCAGGCAATACGACAGTAGCTGGTGATCTTCTTCTCAAACGAGGTCTTCTCTTCATAACAGGGCCCCACACCCTTACATTAGGTGGAGAGATATTCTATGAAGAAGGAGCACTTGATGGTTCGTCAGTCTCTTCGTTGGTTTTGTCCGGCAACAAGTCAGGGAATCTTGATTTGTCTATTCATCCCAACTCAGTAGGAATTGGAATACTTACAATCGATCGATCCGCATCAGATGCTTCTGTCACGATACAAAATGATGTCAAGATTATAAGCCAGTTTAACCTTATTCGCGGAACGATAATTAATCAGGGTGAGATCAGGATCGCCAATGATCTTACGCTTTCTCGCTGGAATGATGCCCGATTGTTGTTGAAGTCACCTATACTGCAGGAAGGTTCACGCTATAAGCTAATCTACAGAAGTCATTCAATTGCTGAGGGCCCTTTTGCAAAATTTGAAACAGGTCTTGAGTTGCTAGATTCTCCTGAAGCCTTGAATTCTCTTGTCGTTAACCTGGCTCAGTCCGCGGATACAGTTGTGCTGAACAGCAATATCGTTGTTCAAAACCAGCTTGATCTGAATAGAGGAAGATTTTATATCCAACATCATACAATTCATTTTAAGGGAACAACATGGTCGGATAACACGGGCAACCTTGGGCATGGTACTGGTACAGTTATTTTTTATAATACAACTTCCATTCAGGGTACCAGCAATGCTGCCTTTTTTCACCTTCAGGTTCGACCTGAATCAGCGTTGACATTGAGGCGAAATGCCACTCTGTTTGGTGACCTCATTGTTGATTCTGGCGGTCAATTATTCACGGATGGTATTACACTTACATTTAGCGGGAGTCGCGATCAATTTATCTCTTCTCAGGGAGCAACGGTGGGAGGTATTATCATGAGTAAATCAAACTCCTCTTCAGTAGAATTGTTAAGTAAGCTTAACCTGACTGGATTGTTGCGATTCAATTCGCCCTCTTCTAATATTAATTTTAAGTCAAATGGTTGGCTAACCCTTCGATCTTTATCGGATGAGGTATCGATACCCCCGAACACAGGAATGGTTTATCGCTTACAAAATGGAAATACTATTTCTGGTGATGTGAATATAGAACGCTTCATGGAAAATGAAGGTCGAATTTATCGCTATATCAGCAGTCCTGTAAAAAACGCATCGGTAGCGGATTGGATGGATGACTTCCCGGTAACTGGTTTGTTCAACGATCCTAGTCCAGTTGAGGTGATTTGTGGGAGGCGAATAAATAACCGTAGCCCTAATTTATTTTACTACAGCGAAGAGGCCTTGCGTTATGAGTCTTATCCCCAACAGGATAAATATTCCTCTGAAAGTCCGCTTACGCCAGGTAGAGGATATGCCGCATTTATCCGCGATTGCGAGAAGCCCACGATTATTGATGTGAGGGGTGAGATTAATCAGCAATCAATTAACCTTCCTGTAAGGTATACTACCGATGCAGATATTCTCCTGCGAGGTTGGAACCTTGTGGGAAATCCATATCCCTGCACCATTGATTGGGACATCATCAGCAATGGTTGGATAAAGACAAATATATCTCCCGTAATAGCTATACGCGACAATGGTAACGGAGGATTCTTTCGCTATTGGGATGGTGATGGCGATCCCTCTGGCATCGATCAGGGAAGAATTGCACCCGGGCAAGCTTTTTGGGCGCGGGCAACTGCGGAAAATCCCATACTTACCATTCGGGAGGGTGTAAAGGTGACGCAGTCTGCTGAGTTTTTTCGTGAGGATGAGAGTATACATCTTCGGTATCAACAATGGCTATCAGTCTCGAACACAACAGTGCTGTTGATCGCGCATTTATTAAAGTAAAATCCGGAAGTAAACTTCACGTAGACGAATTGGATGGCCCGAAGTTGGACAACGAACAATTTGATCTTGCAACACTTTCGGTTGATAGTATTTTGCTTGCAATAAACGTACTGCCGTCCATACCCTGCGATAGCATTATACCCTTACGGATGAAGGATATGGCACATGGTGAGTACCGATTAAAAGTCACAGCAAATGGTGAATTTGAAAAATTTGATGTATCGATCGAAGATGCTTTTTTGAAAAAGCTTATTCCGCTGCCTGATTCAGGTTATACATTCTATGTTGATGAAAACAACTTATCCTTTGCGGAGCAACGGTTTGCTATCGTTTTAAAGCCTAAAGAAATTTTAGTAGATATTTCGTTGCATCCATCAAGAACGCTTTTGTGTAAAAATGACTCGCTTGAAATTGTCCTTGATAATGCGCAATCGCATGTCCGCTATGAACTTTGGGAAAGTGAACGTCTGGTAAGCGCCACCTGCACCCTCTATGCCAACGAAATTACAGAAGGATATCATGAATTCAGAGTCAAAGCAAATGCACTATGTTCTAGTTCTTTTCTGGATGAGACTATAAAGATTACAAAACAATCACCTTCCATTGTACGGATTCAGCATGGTAAAATCTGTCAACAGGGAGTAGCTACATTGGAAGCTGAGGCCTCCGGATCAACAGATAGACTGCATTGGTTTCGGGATGAGTCATTACTTTTTTTTGTGGCATACGGATCAACCTTTCAGACGGACCTACTTCAAAAAACGCAGCATTATTTTGTGGCAGCGCAATCAGATCAAGGGTGTTTAAGCGAACCACAGAGGGTTATAGCTGAGGTTATTTCGTTTGACTCAATTAGGATATCCCAGCATGGAAATATATTGCAATCGAGTTATCCTGAGAATAATCAATGGTACTATAATAATGTCAAAATCCCTGAAGCAATACAAGCATTTTTAGAGGTAGAGGTGCCGGGGCACTATACAGTGGTAAATCAGTTTGATGGGTGCAGCACAAGCGATGATTTTGATTTTATAGTATTGGGAATTGATCATGAGGAAGATATTACTATATATCCAAATCCTGTTCAGGATAAGTTACTGATAAGTGGGCTTGATGACCGGGTACGGGAAATTCAATTGCTGGATGGCAAAGGAATTGTGATCGAGTCACTACATTTCAATGAAGGAAAAAGTCAAAAAACAGGTATATTTGAATTGAATGCTGTCGCAAGTGGCATCTATTTCTTGAAACTAGTGAGGCATGATAGAAGCACCAGAATCTTTCGATTGCTAAAATTGTAAATAGATACGAGATGGCTCACCCAGAAACACCAGAGACTGAAAAGGTATCGTTCAGAGATGGCGTTCAAAACCTTATAAGCAGACTGACTTTTCTACCTCGCTGGGTCATCATTTTAATTGACTTATCGGTGTCGGCCGCTTCTGTTAGTCTTGCCTTCTTGCTCCGCTTCAATTTTAATCTTGAAGATATTCTTGAGTTTCATCCCCTGCTATCACTTTTGGTGGTATTGGTTACATCATTAATTGCAACCTTAATTACAAAGGCTTATGCTGGTATTGTGCGCTACACCGGTATTCAGGATGCTGTCAGAATTTTCTATACAGAATTACTAAGTCTTGCTTTCCTTGTTTTGATAAATTTATTGTACTTCTATAATGTTGGTAAAAATCTAATTCCTTATTCTGTCATCCTGATTTCATTTTTTATTTCTGCCTTAATACTTTATCAATACCGCTTAATTGTAAAAAGTATATTCAGCTTTTACAAGTCAGAGGTATCCAACAAAATACCAGTCGTTATTTTCGGAGCAGGCCTATCTGGTGTTTTGGCAAAACAGGCGATTGATTCTGACTTGGCAGGACGTTATCGTTTGGTTGGCTTTATTGATGACGACATTTCGAAGAACAATAAAGTCATTAATGGAACAAAGATTTACTTCAGTGATAAATTACAATATCTGGTCGATCAGTATGATGTACGGGAGATTATTATTTCAATTAAGGATATTGGGTTTGAGCGTAAGAATGAAATCGTTGACGAAGCACTTAAATATCATTTAAAAATCAGAAATGTTCCCCCTGTGGAAAAATGGGTAAGGGGTGAGCTTAATCTGAAGCAGATAAAGGAGATCAATATTGAAGATTTATTAGGGCGCGATGTCATTAAGCTAGAGCACAATGCATTGCTGGATGAATTGGGGCAGAAAGTAATTTGTATTACCGGAGGAGCTGGTTCAATTGGAGCTGAATTGGCCCGTCAGGTAATTCAATTTGAACCGCATACTTTAATTCTTATTGATCAGGCAGAATCACCTTTGTATACTATTGAGCGTGAATTACGTGACCTTCAGTTGCAAACTCGCTTGATAATAGTGATAGCTGATATTTGTAATGAACTTCGGATTGAAAGGATTTTTAAAGATTTTAGTCCAGAGATTGTATTCCATGCTGCAGCATACAAGCATGTACCCATGATGGAAAGTAATCCGGCAGAAGCTATTGCTGTAAATATTCTGGGAACCCGCGCATTGGCTGATTTATCGGTAAAATATCAGGTTCGAAAGTTTGTAATGATTTCTACTGATAAGGCAGTCAATCCCACCAACGTAATGGGCTGTTCGAAGCGAATTGCAGAAATTTATGTTCGATCGCTTAATGAGCATATGGAGAAGATGGGAATGGGTCGAACGTCATTTGTCACAACACGCTTTGGTAATGTACTCGGATCAAACGGATCGGTTATCCCGATTTTCAGAAAACAAATTGAAGAAGGAGGGCCGGTGACCGTTACCCACCCAGAAATCACCCGCTATTTTATGACTATTCCCGAGGCATGCCAATTAGTTATTGAGGCGGGAATTATGGGTAATGGAGGAGAGATTTTTATTTTTGATATGGGCAAACCAATCCGAATTTATGACCTGGCAAAAAAGATGGTGATGCTTTCGGGTAAAGAATTAGGTAAGGATATGGATATTGTTTTTACAGGATTACGGGATGGCGAAAAGTTATTTGAAGAGTTGTTGAGCAATAAAGAAAACACTATTCCTACCCATCATCACAAGATAATGATCGCCCGAGTACAAGAATATCAATACGAGGAAGTTGAGCGAACACTTGAATTATTGCGTGACCTTATTCATGACCACAATGAGTTGAAAATGGTAGCCGTCATGAAAGAACTGGTGCCGGAATTCAGAAGTAATTACTCACGTTTTGAAGTGTTGGACACGGAGATCAACTAAAGTCAAAAGAATAGCTCTTATTTCTAGACTAGTATTACCTCCGTCTCTTGTAATATGACTTCCGCTTGGTGTTGTACAATTTGCGTTGATTGAGGCCCACCTTAAAAGGTAGATAGTATTCTACCTTTACACTCAATAGCATGTAAGCATCTTTTTTAGAGGGATCACCCCGTTTGGCCCCAACGGGTAAAGGAGGGAGGCCAATCTCAGGTCTTCTATCAGCTAACTGTTGGGTGATGGGATCAGAAGCACTGTGATCAATGTATTTTGTACTTACATCATCGATGTAGTCTGAAAAGGTTTTTCTCCATCCCATCTCAACAGCGATGTTAAAAAACGGGTCAATTTGCAGTCTTCCACCAATACCATAGGGAATAATAAATGTAAATCTCGAATAATTAACTCCTTCAGTTTGAAGAGGTTTGAGGTTGTATTTTGTTCCGTCAAGTTCGGCTTTCGGATTAAAGTACAATCCTCCGATTCCCACAAAACCATAGGCGTTATACTTCGGACGTTGGTAGAACCTGCGGTTAGGCAAGGTTGGGATGAGATTAATGACTGCTGTTGTTGAAAATTCAATGTTGGAAGATTTAAAAGAAAGATTCCTTCTTATTTTTCCGGAATCCTTTGAATCAGCATCATCGCCCGAGAATGTTACCCAAGAAAATTCGGCACGGGCTGCAATTCTGGGGTAGAAGTAGTACATCGCGCCTAGTGAAATACTTGGCTTTGCGTCTAAATAGTCAGAATTATCTTTAAGGTCACCGTAATAGGTGGAAGTATTAAACCCTGCCGTTAGTATGAGATCCCGTTCGCTTCGGTATGAATAGAAACTTTGGCCTACCACGCAATATGAGGAAGATAGGGTAACCAGAAAAACGGATAAGAAAAGAAATCTCTTCATCATTAATTATGAGATTTTTACGGGTAATTTCTCAACAATATAGGAAAATTTATGTTGTTAATAAGCGGACTCTAGGCTAAAACCTCCTTTACCTTCTGGGCGGCATCTTTCAATTGTATAGCAGAAAATACTTTCAGCCCAGATTGTTCGATGATTTTTGCGCCCTCCTCGGCATTGGTGCCTTGTAATCGTACAATAATGGGCACGTGGATGTTCCCGATCTTCTTATAGGCCTCAACCACTCCGTTGGCTACGCGGTCACACCGCACGATTCCACCAAAAATATTGATCAAGATAGCTTTTACATTAGGATCTTTCAGGATGATGCGGAATCCTGCCTCAACGGTTTCGGCATTCGCTCCACCACCCACATCAAGGAAGTTGGCCGGATCTCCACCGGAGAGTTTAATGATATCCATTGTGGCCATGGCCAGACCTGCTCCGTTAACCATGCAGCCTACATTGCCATCCAGCTTAACATAATTCAAACCTGCTTTTCCGGCCTCCACTTCTAATGGGTCTTCTTCTGTCAGGTCGCGCAATTCAGCCAGGTCTTTATGGCGATAAAGAGCATTATCATCCAGGTTAACCTTGGCATCAACGGCCAGAATTTTGTTATCGGATGTCTTTAACAATGGATTAATTTCAAACATGGAAGCGTCTAGGCCTACATAGGCGCTATACAATGAATGAATAAACTTCACACCTTCCTTAAAGGCATTTCCTTCCCAGCCTAACGAAAAGGCCACTTTTCGTGCTTGAAAGGCCTGCAGTCCAACAGCAGGGTCGATCCATTCTTTAATAATTTTTTCTGGGGTGGTCTCGGCAACTTCTTCAATATTCATCCCGCCTTCGGTTGAAGCCATGATCACAGGAATACCTCTTGAGCGGTCAAGCAAAATGCTCATGTAATATTCTTTGGGTTCTGATTCACCTGGATAATAGACATCTTCTGCGATCAGTACTTTATTCACCTTTTTTCCATCCGGGCCAGTTTGGTGAGTCACCAGTGTTCCGCCTAAAATAGCTTTCACCTTATCCGGTACTTCGGCCATGCTTTTTGCCAGTACCACACCTTTTGAACCTGTTTCACGAACCACACCTTTTCCACGTCCGCCTGCATGAATCTGCGACTTAATGACGAACCATTTTGTGCCGGTTTCGGCATTCAACTCCTTCGCAGCAGCCACAGCACTGTCGGGAGTGTCTGCTACAATCCCACGCTGAATTGCAACTCCGTATTTCTTAAGGATTTCCTTACCCTGGTATTCGTGAATGTTCATGCATTTTTAGTTTTGGAGCGAAACTAGTTTATTTAAACCTTTATTTCAAGAAATCAGCCACATTAACGCATGCTTCACGCTTCGGGAATTCAAAAATCATACGGCCAATTGAAGGTGTTGAAGAATGTTGATATCCAGGTTCAGAAAGGAGAAATCGTTGCTATTGTGGGAGCCTCAGGTGCAGGTAAAAGTACGCTGCTTCATATTCTGGGAACACTTGATTCACCTGATCAGGGCAAGGTAGTGATGAATGGGCAGGATGTGTTTTCGCAATCGCCTGCATCACTTGCCTCATTCAGGAACAGGTCTATCGGTTTTGTCTTCCAGTTTCATAATTTATTGCCCGAGTTTTCTGCACTGGAAAATGTGATGATTCCTGGGTTAATCGCCAGACATGATGAAAAGATGGTTAGAAAGAGAGGTGTTGAATTGTTGGAAATGCTGGGGTTGAATGAGCGATTGGATCACAAGCCTTCCGAAATGTCGGGTGGGGAGCAGCAACGTGCGGCCGTTGCCCGGGCGCTCATCAATTCACCGGATTTAATTCTGGCAGACGAGCCTAGTGGAAATCTGGACTCTAGCAACGCACTTGAATTGCATACTCTATTTTTTAAACTCCGTCAGGAGTTGAATCAGACTTTTATTATTGTTACCCACAACATCGAATTATCTACGATGGCTGACCGCAGACTGGAGATTAAAGATGGGTTGTTGTCTTTTTGATAAATCGCTCCAGATTGTAGAAAGGAATCAAACAGGTAAAGTAAATTAGAAAAATAAAAAAGGAGAGAACTTCCTCTGCCGTGCGCCTCATGCTGTTCTCTCCTGATCCCCTCTCAATCCAAATCGTTTACTAAAGCAGTGAATTCCTTTTGTTGTTGTGCTTGGTGTATTTAGTCTGTGCTTTTTGGCCCTGCTTGGTTGTTTTATTCTGGTGGGAATAAGAAGGGCAACCGGAATAGGTTTCAAAGCTGCAGGCTGATGATACAATGATCAGTGATGCGATCGCGAAGAGGGTAATTTTTTTCATTGCTTTTGTTGTTGTTATTGTTTGGTGATACAAAAGTATTGCCGCCTGAGCTGCTATTTTGGATCATCCCGCTGTTGTTCCAAGTTGTGTAAGCATCAAATAGAGGAAGTGGATTAGGCCTGTTAAATGCACTTTTTTAGCCATACATCACCATCAATTTACGTGTGGTCCAACTAAAGTGAAAGTTTCTCCGGATCGCTCATGATCACCTGATTTTCAGACACTTAATAGTATAGTTGAAAAATGGCGCAAGCATTTTTTTAGTGAATTATGATACACTAAGTACATTGGTGACCGGCAATGGCCTTGTAAAAGATTTGATTTGGATTTGTGTAGAACTTACGCTGACCTGACAAGTACAGCGTCTAATGTGTCAGTATTTCAGCTTGTGCTTCCTCCACCTCAACAAAACCTTTTTCATGGATGCTGGTCAGCGTTACTGGCAGGAGCTCATTGATCAACACAGGATCGTATTTCGCTGCAACGCGAATGTAATTTTCGGTGAACCCGAACATCAGACCGTCTTCAATGTCATTTTCAAAAAGCACGGTAGCTTTCCTGTTCAAATTGTCTTCGTAAAACTTTCTGCGCTTTTTATCCGACAAATTATGGAGCATTTTTGAGCGATCAGAGCGCGTGCTACCCTCAACACTATCGGGAAGTGTAGCGGCCAGGGTATTTTCACGCTCGGAATACGTAAAGACGTGGAGATAAGAGATATTCAGTTCATTAAGAAATTGGTATGTCTCCAGAAAATCCTCCTGCGTTTCTCCCGGGAAACCGACAATGACATCAACTCCGATACAACAATGGGGCATAACGGATTTGATTTTCTGAACGCGGTCGGCATAAAGTTCGCGCTGGTACCGTCTGCGCATAAGCTTGAGAATTTTATTGGAACCAGATTGCAACGGAATGTGAAAATGAGGCACAAATCTTTGTGATTGCGACACAAAGTCGATGATCTCATCGGTAAGCAGATTGGGCTCGATGGAGGAGATGCGGAAACGATCAATACCCTCCACGGCATCCAGGGCCTGTACAAGGTCTATGAATTTTTCAACACGTACACCATTCTGAATTCCAAAATCACCTGTGTTCACACCTGTCAGTACAATTTCACGCACATCACTCTTACCAATTTCAGCAGCCGTTTTCACGATATTGTTAACGCTATCGCTTCGGCTGTTCCCGCGTGCGAGCGGTATGGTGCAGAAGGAACACGAGTAATCACAACCATCCTGAACCTTCAGGAAAGTTCGCGTTCGATCGTGAAGGGAGTACGAAGTGTTGAAGGTGTTTGCTTTCGCTACATCCGAAGCATGAACTTCCGCTTTGGGTTTCCGCACAAAGCCGTCCAGCAATTCCACTAACCGGAATTTCTCGGCAGCTCCCAGCACGGCATCAACGCCAGGTATATCCGCAATCTCCTTTGGTTTTAACTGAGCATAGCAACCAATGATAGCAACGTAAGCCTCAGGCGAAATACCCCTGGCTTCACGAACAATTTTGTGACATTTTTTGTCAGCATTCTCTGTTACTGAGCACGTATTGATGATGAAAATGTCGGGTGTATCGCTGAAATCAACTTTCCGAAAGCCCTTTTGCTCAAACATTCTGGAAATAGTAGAGGTTTCCGAATAGTTCAATTTGCAGCCAAGGGTATAAAAAGCGACTTTTTTCATAGCGTAAGGCCGCAAAGATAAGGCCTGGTAACGTTATGCCCAACATGCGGGCTGACTTTGAAACGATTCAGGGATGATCGCTCAAAATTCTTTTTAGAACAGTTACATCGTACTCATCCAAATGTCTTTTTTCCCCTGTTCGTCTCATGCTTTCTTTATTTCGGATGAGATCTTCGATGGCCAGAATCTTGATCGTAAGTCCTTCCTCTTGAATTTCGATAGCTCGATCGAATGAAGAATAAAAATCAATACCCGGTGTGATGGTCAAGATATCCACAGCATCGGGCTCAAAACCAAGTCCCAGAAATAAAGATTTTTCGAATTCCTCGAGCTCAATTTTATCAACTTCAAGATTCAATCCTTTAAAGGCCTGAAGGAGCCTTTCGCCATTTTCTTTTGTTGGCTCGATTAGAATATCAAGATCTCCTGTTCCTCTTCTTACACCATAAAACACTGCAGCTTGCCCACCAACAACTATGAATTTAACATCACTGTGAATGAGGGCACGAATAAATTCAGCGTGATAGGGACTAAAAATACTCATTCTAGCCGTTTTACCCTTACGCGTGATCCTTTGAATTTATCCTTTCCGATGTCTTTTCGTGAGCGCTCGTTAATGCGTGTAAGCATCTGTAAACGCTCTTCTCCGGTTAACTTCAGGAACGCTTCTTCTTTTAATCGTAGATCTTCTTCGAATGTTGTCTTTCTGACACGCATGGTATAAAGATACAGAATCTTCTATTTCATTGCTGCACCAGTCTGCGGTGATAGTTGATTTGTCCCAAATGATAATTCAGGTGGCCCTCCAGATGGATGAGAAAATAGGCATGTGACATGGAGTAACTAAATACCTTTTCGGGGTATTCCTTTTCTAAGATTGCTGAATCTGTTTGTAGCAATGTTGCCAGTACAATTTCCCGGGTGGTTGAAATCAGTTGGAGTAGTTCTATTTGTGGAATGTTTCTGGCGGAGAACTCCAGCTCGCGATTGCGGACGTAATATGCTCCACCAATATTTTTTCCAATATAATGTTGAAGGTTTCCGCAGAGATGAAGGCAAAGATTACCAGCGGAGTTCTTTATATCTCCCTGAACGGCCCAGATCAACTCTTCACCCGGATAGAGTTTTATTTCTTCTTCGAGTTTATTGAGGTCGCGCTCGAAGAGTTTATAAAGTGAGTCGAGAAACAGTTTTTCCATCCCGTTAAATCGCGAGCAGGTACTGTTCGATATCCTTAATCTTTTTACTCAGCACAGCGGAAACATCATCAAACTGTTCGCGTGCCGGCAGGTCGGCATGCACGCTTACATAAAACTTGATTTTTGGTTCTGTTCCGGATGGCCGCACCGAAACTTTGGTTCCATCTTCAAGGTAAAATTGAAGCACATCGGATACGGGAAAATGGAGGGAGGTCGTTTCGCCTGTAAGCAGGTTTTTTTCTTTCAGTGATTTATAATCCAAAAATCGCTCAACTTTACTACCGGTGATATCGGAAGGCGGATTGTTTCGAAATTTCTCCATCATGGCTTTGATCTCCTGTTCGCCTTGCTGTCCTTTTTTAACTACGTTGACCAGCCCTTCTTTGTAATACCCGAATTCAACATACATATCAATCAGCCAATCGTACAACGATTTTCCTTCATCGGTGGCGCAGGCCGCCATGGCTGCAAAGAAAGCACAAGCCGATACAGCATCTTTATCGCGCACAAAGTCACCGGCCATATAGCCGTAACTTTCTTCACCAGCTGCGATAAACTTTTTCTTCCCTTCCAGTTTGCCCATCAGTTCAGCGATGTATTTAAATCCTGTCAGCGTGTTGTAGCATTCCACCCCAAGGTTGTTTGCCATGGCGTCCACCAGTTCAGAAGTAACAATGGTTTTGGCGATGTAGGCATCCTTTTTTTCCTGGAGGTTTTTCAGGATAAAATACATCATCAGACAAAACGCCTGATTGCCATTTAGTAAAATGAATGATCCATCCGCTTGACGAACACCAATGCCTACGCGATCTGCATCCGGATCAGTGGCCATAACCATCGTTGCACCTACAGCCTTACCTTTTTCGATTACCATTTCCATGGCCGATTGCTCTTCAGGGTTTGGTGATTTCACCGTTGGGAAATTTCCATCGGTTACAGCTTGCTCTTCTACTACGTGAATGTTGGTGAATCCGATTTGCTTCAGGCATTCGGGTATCATGGTTATGCCGGTACCGTGGATGCTGGTGTAGACAAGCGGTATGTTGTGATGCCGAGCAATCACATCCTGCTTCGGAATGATTCTTTTTACTTCTGCATAGTACGCCTGTTCAACCTCCGGTCCGATGGTGTGGATATTGGAAGCGATGGCGGTAAACTTTATCTGCTCAAAGGAAGTAATTGCATTAACTTCTTCGATAATATTTTGATCATGTGGAGGAACCACCTGGGCTCCATCATTCCAATAGGCTTTATACCCATTATATTCTTTCGGATTATGCGAGGCGGTCACCACGATGCCGGAATCACACTTCAGGTACCGAATGGCAAAGGAAAGAAGAGGGGTGGGGCGAAGTTCCGGAAACATGTAAACCTGAATACCATTGGCTGCGAAAACATTGGCCGTAATCTGTGCGAAGTATCGACCGTTGTTCCTGTTATCGTGGGCAATGGCAACTTTGATGATTTTACCAGGATATGTTTTGTTGAGATAATTGGCCAAACCTTGTGTGGCTTTACCCACGGTGAACTGGTTCATGCAGTTAGAGCCAACACCCATAATACCACGCAACCCGCCTGTGCCAAACTCAAGATCTTTGTAGAAACTGTCAATCAACTCTTTTGCATCCGACTTATCGAGGAGAGCCTGTACCTGTTTTTTTGTTTGATTGTCAATTACGGTGCTAGCGAGCCAGTGGTTTGCTTTTGTTTGTACCTGTTGGAGGAGTTCGGACATGGAAAAATGGTTTTAAACTCAAAAATATAAAAAAGTGAGTTCATGCGAAGCGGAAAGTCCACAGCCAACAAACAACACTGAACTTTCGTCTACAATTTCGGATTGGTTACAGATTTCCACGCAGCGCTTGTTCGCGTTCAATGGATTCAAACAAGGCTTTGAAATTCCCCTTTCCAAAGGATCGGGCCCCGTTTCGCTCAATGATCTCGAAGAAGAGTGTAGGCCTGTCCTGAACTGGTTTGGTAAAAATTTGCAGCAGGTATCCTTCCTCATCACGATCAATGAGGATGTTGAGTTTTTTCAGTTCTTTTAAATCCTCATCGATAGCGCCTACACGATCCAGAATATCTTCATAATATGTTTCAGGTACATAAAGAAACTCCATACCACGTTCACGCAACTGACTGACGGTTTGAATAATATCATCGGTAGCAATGGCGATGTGCTGAACGCCTGCTCCATGATAGAAGTCTAAGTACTCCTCAATTTGTGATTTCTTTTTCCCCATAGCCGGCTCATTGATAGGAAACTTGATATAACCGTTTCCATTCGAAACTACTTTAGACATGAGCGCACTATATTCTGTAGAGATGTCAGCATCATCGAATGTCACGAGCAGCTTGAAGCCCATAACTTTTTCGTAGAAGTCTACCCATGTGTTCATTTGTCCGAGTTCTACATTTCCCACACAGTGATCAACATGCTTCAGTCCGATGGGTTCAACTTTCAAGGTTGACTGACGCGCTTTATATCCTGGCAGGAAAGGTCCTTTATAATTCTTTCTTTCTACAAAGGTGTGAATGGTTTCACCATAGGTTTTGATCGAAGCAACAACCACCTCACCAAATTCATCGTGTAGCACAACGGGTTCTTGCGAAGAAACCGCTCCGCGGGAGGTGGTTTCATAATGTGATTTGCGGGCATCATCAACCCACAGGGCTAATACTTTTACGCCATCACCATGTGTGTTAACATGCGCAGAGATATCGGAATCTTTTTCGAGCGATGTAGTTAGTACAAACCTGATTTTGTTTTGTTGCAGTACATACGATACACGATTGCGCACACCTGTTTCGGGCCCGGCATAGGCAACGAGAGTAAATCCCATGCAGTGCTGATAGAATAGTGCTGCCTGTTTGGCGTTACCAACATAGAATTCGATGTAGTCTGTGCCATTGATCGGGAGGAAGTCTTCTGTCATAATGATTTACATATAGCACAAAATTAGTGCTTACCATGCACTGTTTGGTATGATAAAAAGGAAGTTCTGTGAAATCGCGCTTCATAGATTTTTATTGGTCAAGGGCGCCTGAATATGAGGTTGTTGCCAAATAATGTACTTGTAATGAAGGCGTCCCGAAACTATTCTTTTGTTATTCCCTGAAATCTTTAATCTTTACGAAAATTTTCTTCTCTATGGACGTTAAAGCATTGGATAAAGCGCTTCAGGAAATTGTTACCAAGCGGAATGAGCTCAGCAAGATTGACTACAATAACCCAAAATATGATGACCTGGAAGAGCAACTTCATGATCTCGAAGATGTGTTTCAAGAAAACTATGGTGAATACCTGGAGGATGCTTTACAGCATGTTCATGATGAATATTGTCCCGACAGCGATGTGTTGATGCCCATTGCTTACCTGGGAAAGGGTGTATATGTAGAAGTAGACAAGCTGCCGGGGAAGGACACGAAGCTGGTATTAGCTACAAATCCCACACGGATTTTGCTCACTATCGGTGTGGATACACAACAAGTAGTCTGGGAAGCTAAATAATTTAAGTCGTTGAGGTGGAGTTAAGAATGGACAAGCAAAAACACCTGCTCATCAAACATTAAACAAACCCCAATTTCTTTCTGGCTCGATCCAATACTTCGCGCGCAATGACTCGAGCTTTTGCCTCACCTTGCTCAAGCTTTTGATCGAGTGCTTCTGTATTCGACATGTAAAAATTAAAGGCCTCCCGCTCACGGCTATATTTTTTCAGAATCAGTTCATAGAGTTCCTGTTTGGCGTGACCATAACCAAAATTTCCGGCCAGGTATCGCTCCCGTAAGGATTGTATTTGATCTGGGGTTGCCAATAAGCTATAGATGGCAAACGTAGTATCCTGATCCGGATTCTTGGGAGACTCCAATGGTGTACTGTCGGTTACGATGGCCATTACCTGCTTGCGTAACTCTTTTTCAGGAAGAAAAATATCAATGATGTTTCCGTACGACTTACTCATCTTCTGGCCATCCGTGCCCGGGATGGTCATAACGTGCTCTTCAATTTTAGCTTCCGGCACAACAAATGTTTCTCCATACTGCGTATTAAAAGCAGAGGCAATATCGCGCGCCATCTCCAAATGTTGTTTCTGGTCTTTGCCTACCGGTACGAAATGCGCATCATACAGAATAATGTCGGCCGTCATCAATACGGGGTAAGTGAAGAGTCCCGCATTAACATCGGCAAGCCGTTCCGATTTATCTTTGAAAGAATGGGCATTGGCCAACATGGGGAAGGGCGTAAGGCAGTTGAGATACCAGGTGAGTTCACATACTTCAGGAATTCGCGACTGGCGGTAAAGGCAATTCTTCTCAACATCAAAACCAAAAGCGAGCCATGCCGCAGCTACAGCCCGAACATTTTGAATGCGGGTTTCGGCATCCTTTATGGTGGTTAAGGAATGCAAGTCGGCAATAAAGAAGAATGACTCGTTTCCCGATTGCTGTGAAAGACGGATTGCCGGAATGATTGCGCCCAGCAGATTACCCAAATGCGGACGCCCACTGCTCTGAATACCTGTTAAAATTCTTGCCATAGTTTTGCAAAGAAAATAAAATAAAGCTGAAGTGAATTATGTTTTAACTTTGGCTCAACTAAAATCAAGGTGATGAAGAAACAATTTTTGGGATGCCTCTTGTTGATGATGGCTTTCTCCTCTGTGCTTGCGCAGCAATCAAAATTGCTAGCCTTCCGGGAAGAGATTTTTGATTTTGGCAGGGTGGATGAGAGCGGAGGATCCGTACTGCATGAATTTGTTTTTACAAATAACAGCGGCAGGCATGTGAAAGTGCTCACCGTGCAGGCTTCCTGTGGATGTACAACGCCCGATTGGACACGCGAACCCATTGCGCCTGGAAAAACAGGCTTTATACAAGCAAGTTATAATCCGCAGGGACGGCCCGGATATTTTAACAAGTCACTAACGGTTACAACAGACCTGGATGCTAACCCCATTGTACTTCAGATTAAAGGTCAGGTTGATATAGCCGGACCAGCGGCAGAAAAAGAATTTCAGCTAGTGAACGGCAACTGGAAAATGAAAACAACCTCTTTTAATATGGGGAAGGTTTTTGTTCGAGATGAATTTATGGTGAAGGAATTTCAGGTATTAAACGGTGGGAGTAAAGCAATATCGTTTACCGGTCAGGTGGTATCACCCAAATATATCCGGGTGGATGTAGTTCCGGCAATACTGGCTCCGGGTACAAAAGGCATTGTGAAAGTCAGCTATAACGGGAAGTTGAAAAATCAATATGGATTTCAGTCGGATAACGTTGAGATTACCACCGATGATGAACTTAACCCCATTAAATCAATCACGGTTTACGCCACATTGGAAGATTATTTCCCTGAACTAACTCCGGATGAGGTGGCGAAGGCAGCTCACTTACGATTGACCAGCTATAACCTTGATTTTGGCAGAGTAAAGCAGAGCAATGTTAGTGTTCGTGAGGTTCAATTTACCAATACAGGAAAGAAGGAATTGACGATAAAGGCGCTTCAACCGAATTGTACATGCTTGTCGGCATCGGCATCAAAACTTACCGTGAAACCAGGAGAGAGTAGTTCGATTAAAGTAACGCTGAATCCACAAGACCGAAGGGGAACCCAGACGAAAGCGTTAACGATATACTCAAACGATCCACAAAATCCGGTACAGCGCGTTACGCTCACCGCCTACATAGAAGATTGAAAAACAGAGCATACCAAAGTCAACTGTTGGCAATGCTCTGTGTATGATCGATCACTAAACGAATGCTGGAATTCCTGTGATCTTATTTCCGAGAATGAGCAGATGAATGTCATGTGTTCCTTCATAGGTTACCACCGACTCCAAGTTCATCATGTGGCGCATAATCGGATACTCTCCGGTGATGCCCATACCACCGTGAATCTGCCGTGCTTCACGTGCAATTTCCAGGGCAACATGCACATTGTTTCGCTTGGCCAGTGATATCTGCGGAGTTGTGGCTTTGCCTTCGTTCATTAACACGCCCAATCGCCAGTTTAGTAATTGTGCTTTTGTAATTTCAGAAAGCATTTCGGCAAGTTTTTTCTGCACCAATTGAAAGGAGGCTATGGGTTTGCCAAATTGAATACGTTCGGCTGCATACCTGCGTGCCGATTCATAACAATCCATGGCTGCACCGATGGCACCCCAGGCTATTCCGTATCGTGCAGAATCAAGGCACATCATGGGAGCACCCAAACCATCTTTTCCTGTCAATAAATTTTCCTTTGGAACTTTTACATTGTCAAAAACGAGTTCACCGGTGGTGCTGGCCCGAAGCGACCATTTTCCATGGGTTTCCGGGGTAGAAAATCCTTCCATACCCCGTTCAACAATCAACCCCTGAATTCTGCCGGCTTCATTCTTCGCCCATACAACAGCCACATCGGCTTTGGGTGAATTGGAAATCCACATTTTAGCGCCATTCAATAAAAAATGGTCGCCCATATCTTTAAAATGTGTCACCATGCCTGATGGATTTGATCCATGATCCGGTTCGGTTAGACCGAAACAACCCAGCCACTCACCTGATGCCAGTTTAGGTAAGTATTTTTTGCGCTGTTGTTCATTCCCAAATTTATAGATCGGATACATAACGAGCGATCCCTGAACCGAAGCGGTAGACCGCATTCCGGAATCTCCGCGTTCAATTTCCTGCATAATGAGCCCGTATGAAATGTAATCCAGACCGCCACATCCATATTCCTCCGGCAGGGTAGGGCCAAAGGCACCAATCTCTCCGAATTTCCGGACAATTTCATATGGGAAATGAGCGCGTTGGGCCCAATCTTCTATGTAGGGGGAAATATTACGTTTCACAAAGTCACGAACGGAACTTCGGATGAGCTTGTGTTCTTCTGTTAAGAGATCATCCAAGGCATAAAAATCCGGGTGTTCAAACAAATCCTGCTTAAGTGATTTCTTTGTTTCGGAGGCGGTATGACTCGACATACAATTCTGTTTATTAGGTTAACTTTCGGGTAAATTTACACAAGTAATTCACATTTACTTTTTAACAAATGTCCGATCATTCTGTTGAACCGATTTTACTCGAACAGCTTAAAAAACTTCAAGCCAAGTATGATGTAATGGGGCAGGACCTTTCATCGTATCTGGATGGTTTACTGCATTCGGATTATCTCACCTACTGGGATTACATTCACCTCGACACGCTCTTAAGTCTGCAATCGCCCAAGACCAGCCTGCCCGATGAAAAGGTTTTTATTCTGTATCATCAGATTACAGAATTGTATTTTCAACTTGTGTTGCTGGAAATTGAGCAACTGGCGCAACATGAAAACCTTGAAGAGAAGTTTTTTGTTGATCGTCTTAAACGGATAGTTCGATATTTTCAAAATCTGGAGAACTCATTTTCCATCATGGTAGATGGAATGGAGAAAGAGCAGTTTTTGAAGTTTCGGATGGCGTTATTGCCGGCCAGCGGATTTCAATCTGCGCAGTACCGCTTAATTGAAATATGTTCTACCGATATGGTTAACCTGGTGGCCATGCACGAGCGTGAAGCCATGCTCGAATACAGTGACATTGGCCAACAGCTTGAAAAATTATATTGGCGCAGTGGTGCCACAGAGCTTGCTTCAGGAAAGAAAACGTTAACGCTTCGCCAGTTTGAAGAAAAATACCTTCGACTTTTTCTCGAGACGGGAATGAAATACCGCGACCGAAATCTCCGTAAGCTTTACCTGAACCATTTCCCGAATTCACCGGAAGTGATTTCTTGCTTGCGCGAATTTGACACCCTCGCTAATGTGTTGTGGCCCCTGGCACACATGCGATCTGCCGGTCGGTATTTGCAAAAAGATCCAGAAGACATTAAGGCCACAGGCGGCACCAACTGGCAAAAGTATTTGCCACCACGTTTTCAAAAGATCATGTTTTTCCCGGAATTATGGAGCGAAGTCGAGCGGGCGGAATGGGGCAAAGCGGCCTTTGTTCGCGGTTGATCTGATCGGAGAAATACAACATATTGCTTACCTTCGTGGTGACAACTCTGGTTGCACGGATGAGAAATATTTTTTACATCGTGTTTTTTGTCTTCGTTTTTGGTGATGCCTTTTCTCAGGGTATTCTACGCCAACGCTATCAGGATCAGGATAAAAAAAATCTGAAAGAAATTTATCAGGTTAAAGACACCATCCGGAATATTCTGCATGGCCGGTATGTATCGTATTACCTCAACGGCAACATCGAATCAAAAGGACAATTCACAAACAACGAAACTTCCGGAGTATGGGAGTTTTATTACGAGACGGGCAATCTTAAAATGCGCGGCATTTTGTTTAAAGGTGCTAACTATGGCATGTGGGAATATTTCTATGAAAGTGGCCAGAAAAACATGGAGGGTATAATCTATGGCAAGAACCGCGAGGGTGAGTGGAAAACCTATTTTGAAAACGGTCAGCTCAAAGAGGTGGGTTCATACAATAAGGGGAAGCGCGAAGGGCTTTGGAGAAATTATTTTGAGGATGGTGTACTGAAAGGTGAGATTGATTATGAGGGCGACTTTGGAACTTACACCGAATATTATCACACCGGAAAAATTCTAGGAACAGGTCCAAAGGCCGGCAATCGTAATGCCGGATACTGGCGTTTTTTTGCAGAGGACGGTACGCTTCAATCGGAGGGAGAGTATGATGCAGGTAAAAAAAGTGGAGCGTGGCAGACTTATTTTCCGAGTGGTAAAATTCAGTCGCGCGGGCACTATGCGCAGGATGATCAGATTGGCACATGGGAATATTTTTTTGAGAATGGTCAGCTTCGTGCTGCCGGTGTCTTTGAAGAAGGAAAGAAAAGTGGAGTCTGGAAAATAACGAGTGCTGAGGGTACCTTAACGGAAATCAAGTACGATGCAACCGGTGGCGATTACCGCGAGTATTACGCTAGTGGTAAACTCAAAGTAAAAGGAAGATTGGTGAACGAAAAAAAAGAAGGGAAGTGGGAATATTATTTTGAGGATGGAAAGCGGGAGGGTGAATGCGAATTTGTAAACGGCAAGGGAACGTATTTCGGATATTTCCCCAATGGCAATCTTCAAACGAAAGGTACGCTGGAGGATGATTTGAAAACCGGCACATGGGAAATTTATGAGATGGACGGAAAGCTATCCGGATACTACAGGCCTTTTTATGATAACCGTAAACTTAGCAGTGAAATAGTAACACTGGCCGGCAAGAGTAATACGCGGAAAAGCACCAGTAAAGGTAAACGCGTTACGTATTTTGTTCCGCGGGTGAATGAGTTTAGAGGAGTGATTGTTGGTGGGAACCCCGTACTCATGTTTGCCGGGAGATTTCCTTTTGGTGTTGAATTCTATTCTCAAGCACGACTTGGTCATGAATTTGAATTTGTGGCCATTCGAGATCCATTTTTCCAGGCCGATGCGAACGTGCCCAATGGAAAACAATTTGAGCGCGGTTATAATATTGCCATAAAGCAAAAACTGTATAACCCTTTAAAGGCCGGTTTATGGTATTTCGGTCATGAGTTCAGGTTTACGAACATTGGTCATTTTACGAATGTTGCCACCATGCCCAACCCCGATAATGTGTTTACAGCCAGTGCAGCAGAGCAACGTTTCGAGTGGGGTGTGTTGCTGGGGTATCGCATCATGAAAAAGAACAATTCAAAAGGTTTTACAATTGATGCATTTATTTCAGGGGATATCGGCTATCGCAGTTTTGATGTGGACCCGTTTTATGCTTCCTACTTCGACAGCATTAATCAATCGCCATTTTCAACCAGCATACATGCCGGTTTTAATCTCGGCAATATTTTCTCCTTCCGATAGATTCATCCACTTCCCGAAACATTATCTTTGTCACTTTGTAATTGAAGGTTAGCTACCTTCCGGTACCATGCGCACAGTTGAACTTACCCTTTTGCCCGAGGAAGCTTTTCAGGAAAATTTATTTCCGGATATTCTCTACTCAAAACTTGGATTGAAGAATGATGGCAGCGTCATTGTTCGTCCGGTTAAGCGATCAATCGATGCACGGTCACGAAAAGTTATTGTTCGTTTTCAATGTGATATATTATCTCCGGGTGAAGCCAAGCCAGAAGTATCCTATTCTAAAGATTATAAAAATGTTAGTCAAGCACGCCAGGTTTTGGTTGTCGGAAGCGGTCCAGCCGGATTGTTTTCAGCATTGCGTCTGATTGAGCTGGGCTATAAGCCGGTGATTCTTGAGCGCGGAAAAAATGTGCAGGCCAGACGAAGAGACATTGCTGCAATAAACAAAGAGCACATTGTTAACCCGGATTCTAACTATTGTTTTGGAGAAGGTGGTGCGGGCACCTATTCAGATGGTAAACTTTACACACGTTCCAAAAAGCGCGGAGACATTCGAAGAATTCTGGAAATTCTGGTAACGCATGGAGCCAAAGCAGAAATTCTTTTCGATGCACATCCACACATTGGAACCAATAAATTACCCAAACTCATCGAGGAAATCCGCGAAAGCATTCTGCAGGCCGGAGGAGAAATTCATTTTGATACAAGGGTTACAGATTTTATTCTTAAAAGCGATCGGATACAAGGTATTGTAACACAACGCGGTGATCAGTTGGACGGAGAAGCTGTTATCCTGGCAACCGGTCACTCTGCCCGCGACATATTTCAGTTGCTTGATCGGAAGAATATTCTACTTGAAGCCAAACCATTTGCGCTGGGTGTCCGGGTAGAGCATGCTCAAAATCTGATCGATCAGATTCAATATCATTGTTCGGTCGACCGGGGTGAATTTCTTCCCGCCTCATCGTACGCATTGGTACATCAGGCTCGCATCCACGGGAAGGAGCGTGGTGTATTTTCATTTTGCATGTGTCCGGGTGGCTTTATTGTTCCTTCGACCACAGCTCCGGGTGAGGTGGTGGTAAATGGTATGAGTCCATCGCGAAGGGATTCCAAGTTTGCCAACTCGGGTATTGTCGTGGCCGTGGACGAGATGGATTTTAAACCGTACCAACAATTTGGTGCGTTGGCCGGGTTATATTTCCAATCGGAGATTGAAAAAAGCGCATGCGCAAGTGCGGGAGGAACGCAACGTGCACCGGCAACCCGATTGCTGGATTTTGTAAACGGAAAGACTTCTTCTTCATTGCTTGAAACTTCCTATCAACCCGGGTTATTTTCGGCTGATATGAACGATGTGCTTCCTGGTTATATAGTTAAGGCACTTCAACAGGGCTTCCTTGACTTTGGAAAAAAAATGAAGGGCTATCTGACGAATGATGCACAGCTTGTGGGTGTGGAAAGTCGGACATCCTCACCCGTAAAAATTCCACGCGATAAAGAGACACTCCAACATCCGCAAATCAAAAATTTATTTCCCTGTGGAGAAGGAGCCGGTTATGCCGGTGGAATTGTTTCTGCTGCTATGGATGGTGAACGATGTGCCGAAGCAGTTGTACGTATGCTTTAAAAAAAAGCGAGGTTGTTAATCTCGCTTTTTAATGCTTATTAAAGAAAATAATAATCAGGGCTTTAGCCATGCTTTTTGCAGTGCTAGTTGTTCAGGTGTAGCAGCTGGATTAAAACCCAACATATGGCGTTGGGCGAGCTCTACTGGCTTTACCGGTGCACTCAATTCTGTTTCTTTCATTGCTCCATCAGCATCCTTTCTCAGAACGGTATACGAGAGTGTTTTACTGCCAGGCAAAGCACTATTTTGTCGTTGAAGAAAGGAGCCAAGTTCAGGGCCTAAATCCGGAATGATCTCTCCATTAATTTTGATGAGAACGTCACCTTCCTGAAATCCAATGGCTTGACCCATGGGGTTAAGGTTGTTGGTGTTAGCGATCTGGAGTTTTGGTTTGCTATCGATTTGTGTAATGCCGATGTTCTGTTGCGCTAGTCCGAGGGAATAGTCCTGAAACTTTTCTTCTTCATTGTACAAAACACCCACCATTGTCAGGACTTCAGCCAGCGGGAGTAACTCGGTGCCTTTCACATAGCGCTTAAAGAATTCGCCAATTTCCGGATACGTCATTTTGGTGATCTCATCAAATAACTGATCGTCCTGGAAGGCTTTGGTCTTTCCGTATTTTTTTGAGATATCGAGAAGCAGGTCTTTGAGGCCATATTTACCGTCCGACAGCTTGCGCAGTTTAATGTCCAGGCAAAGCCCGATCAACGCGCCTTTCTGGTATACGTTGTAGTATTGATCGTGGTATTTTTCGAGTGTGAACTTGCTGATGTCGGTAAACGGTACATCGTTGATGAACTGATCTGCTGTCAACATTTTCTCACGCAGAACATACAAATATTCTTCAGGAGAGATTAATCCATATTTGACTTGCACATTGCCCGCAAAATATTCAGTAACGCCTTCGTACATCCATAAGTGCTGCGACATTTTTGGATTGTTAAAA
This sequence comes from Cyclobacteriaceae bacterium, assembly GCA_016787565.1. Lineage (GTDB taxonomy): Bacteria > Bacteroidota > Bacteroidia > Cytophagales > Cyclobacteriaceae > JAEUUG01. Next base: position 252,853 of record JAEUUG010000013.1, on the reverse strand, counting down.
TCGAAATTCTGTATTTGCTCAGAATGTACCGTAAGTGGTGTTACAATGTGGAAAAATTCATGGGCCGCAAAATCACGAAGTTGTTGCCCCATTTCTTCAATGGTTGCTTCCGGCATATAATAAAATGATGAGTAGGAGTGCTCGAGCGCGCCATAACTCATAACAGGCTCGGCTGTGAAGTAAAAAATGAAAGCATATTTATCAACCGGCAATTTTCCGCCCAGGTATTCTTTTTGCGCCATCAGTACTTCGCGAATGTTTTCAGCAATTTGTTTTGCAGTCACCTTGTTGTTGGGTGAATAGGAGCCAATCAATACTTCGGTATTGGCTACGCGAATAATTGCTGTATCAGGCTTTGAATACATCAGAGGAGAATCAATCAGTTGATCGTAGTCAAGTGCCCTATAGGTGTCTACCTGCTTGGTCTGGTCATTGGATGTTTTTTCAAGTTTGATCGAACTAAGGGGTTTTCCTGATTGGGTAGGAATCAATCCGGTGGAGCCGTAGAAATCAGCAGGTCTGATAATATTAAACTGGAATGGTAATGCCTTCAGTCCATCCAGGTAACCAAAGAAGCCACTGGTATTAATGATAAAGTTTTTATTCTCTTCAATATTGGTGCCAGCCGGCTGAAATATTTCCGGTCCTTCCAGTTTGGTGTCATATGTATCTTCAACCCAGTATGTGATTTTTGCCAGCTTGGACGCATTGCTTATTTTCCAGGAGTTATCGTCAGTTTTTTCAACCGGAAGTTTAATTCCTTTTTTATCAAGTGCAGTGAACTCCGAAATAAAGCGACCATAATCTTCAATGGCGTATGTTCCGGGAACAATTTTAGGAAGGTAGAATGTGATAACGTTACCTTTGATGGGCGGTGGTGTTAACTCAACATAGACCTTGTCGTCAACAACTTTTGTAAGGTCAACGGTGTAGTGATAACCACTTTCCTTTTTTGCCTGAGCAAAAACCAGGGACGTGGCCATCCAAAATAAGAGCAGGATTAGTATTCGTTTAGCGTGCATATTGTTTAGTTTGTACTGGGGAACGAAGGTAATATTATTTTGTTTCCACTACAGTGCAAATCTTGCTCCGAAGGTATAAATACTGAAAATTGGGTGAATAAATTTCCATTCATCCTGTTGGCATAGGAGCATGATGCGATAGTTTGGTTATTTCTATTTCCGACAGGTGGGTATATAATCCCTAAAAGTATTGATCAGCGCATGAAGACGGTTATCATAGGAGCAACAACAAACCCATCGCGGTATGCTTTTTTAGCAGCCGGCATGTTGCTGGAATACCATCACGAAATTGTTCCGGTTGGTGTAAAAAGGGGAGAAGTTCTTGGGCATTCTATTTTGGATATCTCTTCGAAACCAGCAATTCCGGATGTGGATACAGTTACTCTATACATCGGCCCGCGTCATCAGCCTGAATGGTATGACTATATTTTGAGTCTGAAGCCTAAGCGCATTATTTTCAATCCCGGAACGGAGAATGATGAGTTTGAGAAACGGGCAGAAGAAAATGGCATTGAGGTACTGGAAGCTTGTACGCTTGTAATGTTACGAAGCGGGCAGTATTAAATTAGCTGTGTCGTTTTTTTAAAACATCCACAACATCGCCTAGCGCGTATCCTTTTTCTGTCAACAGTACAAGATAGTGATACATCAGGTCGGCTGCTTCACCTAAGAATAAATCTTTATTGTTATCCTTTGATTCAATAACCAGTTCCACAGCCTCTTCGCCTACTTTCTGTGCAATTTTATTGATGCCGGATTTGAATAAAGAGGTCGTATACGATCCTTCTTTCGGATTTTTCTTCCGATCCTCGATAATGGACCCAAGTGAATGTAAATCCCAACGGTCATTCTTTTCATTGAAGCAGGTATCGGCACCTGTATGGCAGGTTGGTCCTTTTGGGTTGACGGTGATCAGCAACGTGTCATGATCACAGTCTAATTTAATTTCGACAAGTTCCAGAATATTACCGGAGGTTTCGCCCTTCATCCACAGTCGTTGTTTCGAACGACTATAGAAAACAACTTTTCTCTCGTGTATGGTTTTTTGATAGGCCTCTTCGTTCATAAAACCCAACATGAGTACACGAAGTGTTTGTGCGTCTTGCACCACACAGGGTACAAGGCCGTTAAGCTTTGAAAAGTCGATTGTAAGGTTGCTCATGATTTTGTTTTATGCGTGTTGTTTTTATTTCGCTATCCGCGTGTTGATTCCATTCTGTTGTAAGAATAGTTTGAGGTCCGGAATTTTTATCTCACCAAAATGAAAAATACTGGCGGCCAGTGCGGCATCGGCCTTCCCCAGAATAAAGGCATCAATAAAGTGTCCCATGATACCGGCCCCTCCGGAAGCGATAACAGGAATGTTGAGCAGGTCATGAAGTTTATGTAACGGATCAAGTGCAAAGCCATTTTTTGTTCCATCATGATCCATGCTGGTAAACAAGATTTCTCCGGCACCACGCTCCTGACCTTCCTTAGCCCAGGTGAACAATTTTTTGTCGGTAGGATTTTTACCTCCATGCGTATGAACAGTCCAGCTGTTATCAATTTTTCGAGCGTCAATAGCCAGTACAATGCATTGTGCCCCGAAGGCTTTTGAGAGTTCATCAATCAATTGCGGATTGCGTACGGCTGCCGAGTTCACACTTACTTTGTCGGCCCCCGCTTCGAGTAAGGGGCCAACATCGGCAACAGAACTTATTCCACCGCCCACGGTAAACGGAATATTGATATGGCGGGCGATGTCTTTCACTAATGTGGCAAATGTTTTCCGCTGTTCATCGGTGGCTGAAATATCCAGAAAGACAAGTTCATCGGCACCTTGCTGTGCATATAAGGAAGCCAGTTCAACAGGATCTCCTGCATCGCGGATATCGATAAAGTTCACTCCTTTAACGGTGCGACCATCTTTAATATCCAGACAGGGAATGATGCGTTTAGTTAACATTTTTCAGATCGTTCAATGAAATCTTTCCTTCGTAATACGCTTTGCCAACGATAACGCCATCTACTTTAATATACTGCAGTTCCTTTAAATCATCCACAGAGCTTACACCACCACTGGCAATAATTTTCAATTCCGGGAAACGCTTCTTCAGCTTTTTGTATAATCCCAGGTTAGGTCCGCTCAACATGCCATCGGTACTGATGTCGGTACAGGCAATGTACTGCAACCCTGCAGTTGCGAACTGTCCGACAAACGTGTACAGATCTAACGGAGTTTGCTCTTGCCAGCCATGGATCATAACTTTTTCATCGCGTACATCGGCACTTAAAATAAAGTTCTCGGCATGATAGGTCTTCATCCAGGCAATGAATTTTTCAGGTTCTTTTACGGCCATGCTTCCGATGTTGACCTGATTAATATCCAACTCCAACAAACGCTCGAGGTCTTCTGTAGATTTTACGCCACCACCAAAATCTACTTTCAACGATGTTTTTCCCTGAATATCTTCAATGACTTTCCAGTTTACAACCTTGCCCTGTTTGGCTCCATCCAAATCAACCAGGTGTATAAATTCCAGATCGGCATCTTCAAATTGACGGGCTACATCCAACGGGTTTTTGTTATAGATTTTTTTCTGGTTGTAGTCACCTTGTGTAAGCCTCACGCATTTGCCGTCAATAATATCGATCGCGGGAATGATTCTCATGGTATTCAATGACTTGTTGATATTATACGGTTAAAAAACTTTTTAAAACTAAGTTACCTGTTTGAGCCGATTTCTCCGGGTGAAATTGAACAGCATAGAAATTCTGCTGATGTATGGCCGCACTGAAAGGATGCATGTATTCGGTAATGGCCATTGTTGTTGAGTTTACCGGAACGTAGTAGCTGTGCACAAAATAGGCGTATTGATTTTCAATTGCGGGATCAAGCCATCCATTGGTTAGCGTGAGATTATTCCAGCCCATGTGCGGAACTTTCATATCGCCCAGGGGTACAAATCGTTTAACTGTTTCGTTAAAGATTCCGAGGCAATCGGTATTATTTTCTTCGGAGTAGCGGCACATCAGTTGCATGCCAAGACAAATTCCCAACACGGGTTGTTTCAGGCTGATGATGACCTGATCCAGTTTTTTATCCCGGAGGTATCGCATGGTTGTGCTGGCCTCGCCTACGCCCGGAAAAATTACTTTGTCTGCAGCGCGTATTTCTTCCGGATGATCTGTTATGGAGAAATCAACGCCTAGCCGCTCCAAAGCAAAAGAAACGGATTGGATATTGCCTGCATTGTATTTAATGATAGCGAGTTTCATATTTTAATTTATGAACTACAAGTTGTGAAGGTTGGCTCCTACTATAATATGGTGATTTCTTCTCATAACATTCCCTTTGTACTGGGTAGTTGATTCCCTTCTTTTTTCACCGCCATTTTTATAGCCTTTGCAAATGCTTTGAAGATAGCTTCTATTTTATGATGCTCGTTCGTTCCTTCTGCTTTAATGTTTAGGTTGCATTTGGCTGCGTCTGAAAATGATTTAAAAAAATGAAAGAACATTTCTGTAGGCATCTCACCTATTTTTTCACGTTTGAAGTCAGCCTCCCAAACGAGCCAGGGTCTTCCACCAAAATCAATAGCAACTTGCGCGAGGCAGTCATCCATGGGCAAACAAAAGCCATAGCGTTCAATGCCACGTTTGTCGCCCAGTGCTTTTAAAAAAGCTTCACCTAATGCCAGGGCTGTGTCTTCGATGGTGTGATGCTCATCGATGTGAAGATCTCCTTTCGTTTCAATCGACACATCAATGTTTCCATGACGCGAAAGTTGATCGAGCATGTGATCAAAGAATGCAAGACCGGTGTTTACTTTCGAATTCCCCTGGCCATCCAGGTTGATGGTAATGTTAATCGCTGTTTCTTTTGTGTTGCGCGCCACGGTTGCAGTTCGATTTGGATTAGCAACCATTTCGTAAACGTCACTCCAGGCAGTAGTCGTGCAAGCGCAGTGTTGAAGAAGTTCCTTTTTCTTCAACTGCTCAACAAGACTTCCGTCATTTAAAAGTATACCTTTTGCGCCAAGGTTTTTCGCGAGTTCTATATCTGTAATACGATCACCAATAACAAATGAATGCTTAAGATCATATTGATCTGTCAAGAACTCTGTCAGCATACCGATGCCAGGCTTGCGAGTCGGTTTGTTTTCATGGGGGAAGGATTTATCGATATAAATTTTCGAGAAGCGTATACCTTCGTTTTCGAGTGCTTTGAGAAGTTTGTTGTGAGCCGGCCAAAAATTTTCTTCCGGAAAGCTGGACGTTCCCAATCCATCCTGGTTCGTGACCATGACCAATTCAAAATCTGTTTCGCGGGCAATCCGGCCCAATCCGTTAAAAACACCCGGATAAAATTCCAATTTCTCCAGACTGTCAATTTGTTCATCCGGGGGTTCCAGAATAAGGCAGCCATCTCGGTCAATGAAAAGTACTTTTTTCATAGTTGTTTTAGTGCTTGAATGAGTTTTCTGTTTTCTTCCGGAGTGCCAATCGTGATGCGAATACAGTTGTTGCACAGTGCAACTTTTGATCGGTCGCGTACAATGATATTGTTGTTCATTAAGTATTGGTATGTTTCCGGGGCATTTTGTACACGTACCAATAGAAAATTCCCATCAGAGGGAAATATTTTTTTTACAACAGGAAGTGCTGCTAATGCCTCGGTAAGATTTTTCCGCTCTTCAATAATTTCGGTAACCCAGTTATTTTTTCTATCAACATGCTCGAGCGCTTCCAGCGCAAGTTCTTGTGTTTGGATATTTACGTTATACGGGTATTTGATTTTATTCAGAACAGAAATTATTGCTTCAGACGCAAAGCACATCCCTAAACGTAAGCCGGCAAGTCCCCATGCTTTTGAAAATGTTTGCAGCACTACCAGGTTTGGATAGCCATCAAGTTCGGAAATGAAGCTTTTGCTTTTCGCGAAATCAATGTACGCCTCGTCAACAACCACCAGGCCCTGAAATCGACTCAAAATATCGATTATTTTTTCAGGGCTCAAAAGATTGGCAGTAGGGTTGTTCGGACTACATAAAAAAATGAGTTTAGTCGTCTCGTGAAATTTTTCCGGAAACGAATTCAGATCAATATCAAAAGTTTCTTCTGATAGTAAGACACTTTGTATGCGTACTGCATTCACTTCTGCACATACAGCATACATGCCATAAGTGGGTTCCGTTATGAGAATGGAATCCCGATGCGGCTCGCAAAATGCCCGAATCAGTAAATCAATGGCCTCATCACTTCCGTTTCCCAAAAAGATTTGCGAAGGCTTAACACCTTTCAGTTGTGCGAGTTTTTCTTTTACTTTTCCCTGCAAAGGATCCGGATAGCGATGGTAGGGGGTAGGGTATGGGTTTTCGTTGGCATCCAGAAAAATTTCAGCTTCGCCTTTAAACTCATCGCGCGCTGAGGAATAGGGCTTCATCTGCAGTATGTTTTTGCGCACCAGCGCATTGATATCAAATGGGTTACTCGCCATCATACAATACAGCTTCAATTTAATTGATTGTTTAACCGAATGCTCACGGCTCTTTTGTGCCCTACTAATTGTTCTGCCTCCGCCATTTCTTCTACAACAGGTCCAAGTGTGCGCAGCCCGGCTTCCGTTACTTGTTGAAAGGTTATGTACTTCAAGAAACTCTCCAGCGATACTCCGGCAAAGGCTTTCGCGTATCCATTGGTGGGCAGCGTGTGATTCGTTCCGGAGGCATAATCACCTATGGCTTCCGGTGAATAATTTCCCAGGAATACGGAGCCCGCATTAATAACCTGGGCTGATAATGCTAGTGGATCTTTCGTATTGATGATGAGGTGTTCGGGTGCATATTCATTGATGAACGCCAGGACATCTTTTTCATTGTTGAGAATAATAATCCGGCTATGCGCCAATGACTTTTCAGCGATAGCTTTTCGGGGCAGTATACTCAGCTGACGTTCAATTTCATTTTGAACAGGAGCAACAAGTGCTTCGTTGTTGAGTACCAAAATTACCTGGCTATCTTCTCCATGTTCAGCCTGCGAGAGCAGATCGGCAGCAATGAACGCTGGATTAGCAGTTTCATCGGCCAACACTAAAACTTCGGAAGGACCTGCCGGCATATCAATGGCTAAACCTTCTTCCATTACCAGCTGTTTGGCTTTGGTTACATATTGATTTCCCGGTCCGAAAATTTTATAAACCTGCGGAATGCTTTCTGTGCCAAAGGCCATGGCGGCAATAGCCTGTGCGCCTCCGGCTTTAACTATTTTGGTGATGCCCACCAGGTTGGCTGCGAACAAGATTGCCGGATTTATTTTTCCCGAAGTATCGGGAGGAGAACACAATACAATTTCACGACAACCGGCAAGCTTTGCCGGTACTCCGAGCATAAGCACAGTAGAGAAAAGCGGAGCTGTTCCTCCAGGAATGTAAATACCTACCTTATCAATGGGTACACCTTTGCGCCAGCAGGTTACACCAGGCATCGTTTCTATTGTGAGCACCTCGCGCTTTTGTGCTGCATGAAATTTTTCAATATTGGATGCTGCTGTGCGGATGGCATTCTTCAAGGACTCAGCAAGATTATTTCCTGCATCCTGTATTTCCTTTTCGCTGACGAGGAAATTTTCGATGGATACTTTATCAAACTGAAGTGTGAGTTCGCGCAGCGCATGATCGCCTGATTTTTTTACACGATTCAACACGTTGCGAACAGAACTTTCCAGAAACTCCAGTTCCAGTTGTGGACGCTGTGACAGTTCTTTCCAGGTATCGGGTAATGGATTATTGTAAATTCTCATCGTTTAGTATGTTAAACAATCATTTTTTGAATCGGGATGACCAAAATACCCTCAGCACCAAAGGCCCGAAGTTGATCGATTCTTTCCCAGAAGTCATTTTCATCGACTACAGAATGCAAGGAGCTCCAGCCTTCCCGCGCCAGCGGAATGATTGTTGGACTCTTCATGCCGGGAATTACTGAAGTGATTTTACTGATGGCTTCATTTGGACAATTCAGTAAGATGTACTTGCTGTTCTTTGCCTTTAATACTGATTCAATACGGAATAGCAGTTTGTCGAAGAGAATTTTTTTCTCAGGACCAAGCACAGGGTTCGCAACGATCACGGCCTCTGATTGCATCACGGACTCAACTTCTTTCAGACCATTGCTCAACAAGGTGCTCCCGGTGCTGACCAGGTCGCAAATGGCATCAGCTAGTCCAATACCGGGCGCGATTTCTACCGATCCGCTGATCTCGTGGATGCCTGCTGTGATATTATTTTTTTTCAAAAACGAGGCTAGAATGTTGGGGTAGGAGGTGGCAATATTTTTTCCCTCTAACCACTCCACGCCTGTGTATTGTTCAGATCGCGGTACAGCAATCGATAATCTGCACTTGGCAAAATCAAGGCGCTTAATGATCTGGATGTTCTTTTGTTTTTCCGCCACCACATTTTCGCCCACGATGCCAACATCCGCAACGCTGTCTTCAACATATTGCGGAATATCGTCATCACGAAGAAAAAGTACCTCTACCGGAAAATTTCTGGCTTGTGTTTTTAATTGATCTTTCCCGTTGCTGAAGGAGAGACCGCTTTCTTTTAGGATTTCAAGAGAGCCTTCCTGAAGGCGTCCGGATTTTTGGATAGCAATCCGCAAGAGTGTGTTCATATAATCTGTTCCGAATAAGTTTATAAATACAGCATCAAAAAAAAAGCTCGCCACAGTGTGACGAGCCTTTTAAAATTCTTTTATCGTGAATTTAAAACATAGACAAGCCACACACCGTGCAGTTAACATGATGGTGGTGATGGATGTTTATGTTTTTTGCTTTATTCATCTTTAAAGGTGACGCAAGAAATCAAATAGTTTGAACATCTCAAAATTTGCGACTGCTAAAAAAGGCAATTAGTGCAAAGAATCCGAATAAAAGACCGAGAACACTTAGCACGACTATCCCTAACCACCGTTCGGAAAATGTATTAACAACAACTTCTCCTGGATTTTCTGTATTCACGTAAACGATGACGGTTTCTCCAATTTCATAGGCTGGAGGACTGGAATAGAGCGTGCTGCTATAGCGAAACGCTGTTCCTTTCCATGTGTAACCAATAATGGGTGCGTATGTGCCCCCACCAACTTCATGCGGAACAATGTCAACGACCACACCTTCTGTCTGCTCACTTTTTGAAAGTAAGCTTTGTTGATTGTAATACAAGGTCCCGGAAATGATCACCAAAATCGCGCCTACAAGTCCAAGAAAAAGTCCTACTGTTTTTAAAGCTTTGCCAGCAATACGATTGCCGCTGGGATTGCTCAGAACAAAAAATGGATTGAGTCCTCGTTGGATTTCCTCTACTAGTTCAAGGCTGCGCTTAAGTCCTACATCCTTCCTTTCCTTGACCAACTTAATTGCTTCAATTTTTTTATTTTGCTCCAGCAGACGAATAACCTCATGTTGGGTAGGTTCGTCTAATGAAGCATGCCCGTATCGATTTCCCTTGATTTCAATCTCTACAACCTCAACCAGTTTTTGTGCATCAGCCAGTGACACGTGAAAAGTATCACTTGTGTATTTTATTGCCTGCATTTTTTTACCCGACAGGAGCAATCTTTCCACTTCTTGTTTAGCTTCGCTGTTCAATGACATGAGGGTGACTTTTGATATGAATTTACGGAAGACTACGAACATTTACCGTGCTATCGGGTTTAAAAAGGTTATGGCTAGAGCGTTATTTTTTGTTGTGTTTTTTTCCTGCGCAGTCAGTACAGAAACACGGTTGCAGCGCTATTTGATACAAGGCAATGACATGGTTAAAAAGAGCAACTATGCCGAAGCTTCACAATATTTCCGGGAAGCGCTGAAGCTGGATTCCTGTTTCGTTGATGCTTTGAACAACCTGGGCACTGTTTATTACAGTGAGCGGAAATATGCTGAGGCGGTAACGCAATATAGCAAAGCCATTGAATGCAAGCCTGACTTTCTGCCCACATACTTTAATCGGGCTAACGCCTTGTATGAACTAAATGAATTGTACAGTGCGTTGAAAGACCTCGAACATATTGCCAGCATAAAACCTGATACAGCGACCTTGTTTTTTACAAAAGGCCTGGTATTAACCAGGCTTAGAAAGTTCGATGATGGGATTCTCTCTTTTCAGGAAGCGTTGCTGCGCGATAGCCAAAACCATGAGCTATTGGTAAACCTGGGCACCGCGTATTACTACCAACGTGATTATGAAAATGCCAGAATATACATCAATAAGTCGCTCGAAATTAAACCGGATGAGCCCAATGCATTTAATGTGTTGGCTATGATCGAAGCAGATTTAGGAAATTATGAGCAAGCTTATAACTGGATTTCGAAAGCCTTACTAAAAAATCCACATGATCCATATTTCCTTAACAATCGAGGCTTTCTATACCTCATGACGAATGAATATCAAAAAGGACTTGCTGACATTAATGAGAGCATCAGTAGTGATCCGTATAACAGTTGGGCGTATCGCAACAAAGGAATCTTTTACCTCAAAGTAAATGATGCAAAAAATGCAATCCGGTTGCTGGAGCAAGCAGCTTCCATGGACCCTTATATTGATAAGATACATTTGTATAGAACAGAGGCTTATCTTCAATTAAAAGAATGGGATAAGGCCTGCAAAGCTTATCAGAAATCTATTGAACACCATGAAGGTGGTAAACCGAGCATGAACCCGTGTAAATGATATGTCTTTTGACGCGATCATTGAAAAACTTTTAGCCCGCCTGAGGGAGCCCTTGCCAGGGCGTGTGGCACACGAACCATTACGGGCAACACCGGTTGGAAATGTACTTCCTAAATTTGAACATAAAATTGCGCCTAAGCCCGGCAGTGTGCTGATACTTTTGTATGAGGACGAAGGTGCGCTAAAATTTCCATTGATAAAAAGGCCTGAATACTTAGGGGCACACAGTGGTCAGATCAGTTTTCCAGGAGGGAAAGCAGAATTCGGTGAGAATCCTGTGCAGACCGCTTTACGCGAAGGGGAGGAAGAGATTGGGGTACAGGCTACTGAGGTTCATGTGCTGGGAACGCTCAGTGATTTTTTTGTTATACCCAGCAACTTCCTTGTTACTCCGGTAGTGGGTGTGTTGAAACATGCACCGCTTTTTATTCCGGATTCAAAAGAAGTGGCAAAAATTCTGAGCGGAGATGTTGACCGCTTACTTCGCGAAGATGCCATCCGCGAAAAGGAGATTTTAGCTGCAGGGCTGTACCGCATGAAGGCACCTCATTTTGAATTTGAAAATGAAATTGTCTGGGGGGCAACAGCCATGATGCTGAATGAGTTCAGAATGGTACTGAAGTCAATTTCAGAATCACCTAGTTAGGATTTTGCATTCAATCCTCCGGATACTTTTGCAGCGTACGCTTCCAGTTTTCCGATCTCCTGATCAATCATCCAAAGCCCAACGCCTTCTTCGCCAATCAGATTAAAAATCTCAACGGCCCTGCGGGCAAGTGTTTCTTCTTCGCGTTGTTCCATTACAAACCATTGCAGGAAATTAAATGTTGCAAAGTCTTTGATCTGAAAGCAGTGATCAACAATGCTATTGATGGATTTTGTTACTTCAAGTTCATGATGCAAAACCATTTCAAAGACTTCACGGAGGCTTGTGAATTGTTGTTTGATATTCGAAATCTCAGGTTGAAGAGCGTGCCCTCCGGCAGCATTGATGTAGCGAAAGAGCTTTAGCATGTGCATTCGTTCTTCTTCCGAATGCGTGTATAAAAACTGTGCGGAAACCTCAAAGCCTTGTGTTTCGCACCAGGATGCCATGGAAAGGTAGGCAGCAGAAGATTTTCCCTCCATTACAATTTGCTTGTTCAACAAGTCTTCTGTTTCTTTTGTCAATGAGCGTTTCGGAGTTACAGTTTGCTGATTCATAGTAAAGGGCGTTTGTTAAAAACGTAACTAAATCTAGCGTATAATTGTTTCTGAAGCTACGGAAATATTTAATATGATCAACTCCCAACGTACACTATCGGGTCTGTATCTGGATTTTGCTACCCGACTCCACGGCATAGATTATCGCCATTTTAAAATTGTACGGGCTGTCTTGATCTTAAGTGAATTCAGGATGGCACTGAAGCCGATTGAGAATACTTAATCCATTCTGTTTTTCTGACTCTATAAATATTAACTGAATTATTGTTGTAGATCGTTACCTTGTCGAGGGCCATTCCATTTTTTATAGCAACATTTTCAGAAGGTTTGTTGGTTAGGCTGATGATTGATATCAGTGATTCTGAAAAGTTATGCGCAAAGGCATAATCCCGGCACTTCCTGGCAGCTTCAGTTGCATAGCCGTTCCTCCAAAATTCAGGAAGCAAAGAGTAGGCAATTTCAAGTTCCATATAGTCATCAACCTGTTGCACCAGGAGTCCACAATGACCGATGAATTTTCCGCTTGCCTTTTCGATTAACGCGTTCATTCCACCCAGATTATTTTCATAACGGTGGAATTGCTTTTTATACCACTTTTTGCAGGCTATTTCGGAATCTTCTTTTTCGGAATGCCAATGCAAAGAGGATCGTGGATCCTGATGAAACGTAAGCCATTCAGGATAATCCGCGAGGCTGATTTCCTGGAAGATTAGTCGTTCACTTTGCTGGTCGTTCAATAGATATTTCATATTTCAACTTCGGTAACCAACCAGATTTGTTAATCATACTCCAAATCTAATGTAACATACCCCACTCATCACTAATGCCATTCAATTTCTATTTCAATCCTTATCGAAAAAGTTCGTCCTCAATAAGGCCTTTATAAAAAAGAAAAACCCCGCTGCTGGCGGGGCTTTTTTTACTTTTTCTTTTTGGCTGCTTTCTTTACAACCTTTTTTACTATTTTTTTCGTGGGCCTCTTCGCAGTTTTTTTAACTACCTTTTTAGGCGTCACCTTCTTTACTACTTTTTTAGCCGCAGCTTTCTTTACCTTCTTAACTACTTTTTTTGCTGGCGCTTTTTTAATAATTTTTTTTGGAGCAGCCTTTTTCACAACTTTTTTAGCGACAGCTTTTTTTGTTGCTTTCTTGGGTGCAGCTTTCTTTGCTGGCGTTGAAGTACCACCCATGAGGTTAAGCGCTGAGCCGGCTTTAAACCACTCGATTTGGTTGGCATTATAAGTATGATTCACAGTAATAGATTCGCTCGCCCCATTGCTGTGGTGAAGCACCAGGGTCAGTGGCTTATCCGGAGAGAATGAAGTCAGACCGACAATGTCAATAATATCATCTTCCTGAATTTTGTTGTAATCTTCTTTGTTCGCAAACGTCAGGGCCAGCATACCTTGTTTTTTCAGGTTTGTTTCATGGATGCGGGCAAATGATTTTACGAGTATGGCGCGTACACCTAAATGGCGTGGCTCCATGGCAGCGTGCTCGCGTGATGATCCTTCACCGTAATTTTCATCTCCTACCACGATGGAACCAATACCATTCGACTTATACGCGCGCTGAACTTGGGGTACTTCATTGTACTCGCCACTCAAACCATTCTTCACACTGTTTATTTTTTCATTGAAGAAATTGGTTGCCCCAATCAATAGGTTGTTCGATATGTTATCGAGGTGACCTCTGTACTTTAACCACTTACCGGCCATGGAAATATGATCGGTGGTACACTTGCCTTTCGCTTTAATGAGCAACCGTAACCCTTTCAGGTCTGTGCCTTCCCAGGCTTTGAATGGAGCAAGAAGTTGCAAGCGATCGGAAGTGGGGCTCACTTTAACCTGTACTTTGCTGCCGTCTCTGGCGGGTGCCTGATAGCCGGGATCTTTTACATCAAACCCGATTTTAGGAAGTTCATCACCGGTAGGAGGGTCAAGTTTAACTTGTTCGCCCTGTTCATTGGTGAGGTAATCTGTAATCGGATTAAAGTTCAGATCCCCGGCAATTGCCAATGCTGTTACCAATTCGGGTGATCCGACAAAGGCATACGTGTTGGGATTACCATCATTACGCGATTGGAAATTTCTATTGAAGGAATGAACAATGGTATTTTTTTCTTTCCGGTCTGCTCCAACCCGCGCCCACATACCAATGCACGGACCGCATGCGTTGGCAAATACTTTCGCTCCGATTTTATCGAAGGTATCGATAAAGCCATCGCGCTCAATGGTATAACGTACCTGCTCGGAACCTGGTGTAATGGTGAATTCTGCTTTAGTCTTTAATCCCTTGTCGGCTACCTGCCTCGCCAGACTGGCTGCCCGGGATATATCTTCGTAGGATGAGTTCGTGCACGAACCAATCAAGCCTACTTCAATTTTAGTTGGCCATCCGTTCTTTGCTGCTTCTTCTTTCAGTTTTGAGATGGGTGTTGCTAAATCGGGAGTGAAGGGCCCGTTCAGATGTGGCTCCAATTCAGAAAGGTTGATTTCGATTACCTGGTCGAAATACTTTTCCGGTTCAGCATAAACTTCAGGATCAGCCGTAAGGTGTTGTTTAATTTTGTTTGCCATCCGGGATACTTCTGTACGCCCTGTAGAATTTAGATAACGCTCCATCGACTCATCGTATCCAAACGTAGAGGTAGTCGCACCTATTTCGGCACCCATATTACAAATGGTTCCTTTACCGGTACAACTCAGGGAGATTGCGCCATCACCAAAGTACTCAACAATGGCTCCTGTTCCTCCCTTTACAGTAAGGATACCGGCCACTTTTAGGATAACATCTTTTGCAGATGCCCATCCACTCAGTTTACCGGTAAGTTTGATTCCAATAAGTTTTGGAAATTTAAGTTCCCATGCCATGCCGGCCATAACATCAACAGCATCGGCACCACCTACACCGATGGCCACCATACCAAGACCGCCTGCATTGACAGTATGTGAGTCTGTTCCAATCATCATACCACCTGGGAAGGCATAATTTTCTAATACCACCTGGTGAATAATTCCCGCTCCGGGTTTCCAGAAACCAATTCCATATTTATTTGATACGGAAGAAAGAAAATCAAATACCTCTTTGCTATCGCTGTTGGCGATGGTTAAGTCGGCTTTCGCACCGGTTTTAGCAACGATCAGGTGATCGCAATGTACCGTTGAGGGTACAGCTACTTTTGGCCTTCCGGCTGACATGAATTGCAGCAGGGCCATTTGCGCTGTGGCATCTTGCATGGCTACACGATCAGGAGCGAAATCAACATACGATTTACCCCTGCCGAAATTCTCCACTTTCTGATCGGAGTGAAGATGTGAGTACAATATTTTTTCTGAAAGTGTCAGAGGTCGGTTTACAACTTTTCTGGCCTTGGCGATGCGTGAGGGCATCTGGCTATACAAGGCTTTTATCATCTCTAAATCGAATGCCATAGGTTTGTTTTTTTGATCGTGCTAAAGTAATTATTTTTTTCTTCCTACGAGCTCACTTCTTTGAGTTCGAATGGTTGAGATTCCCGGATTGGTTCTGAGGTTCTGATTTTATCAAGCAACTTATTCAGTTGCAGGGCTTCATCCGCTGTCAACCCCTGTAACATAGTGTCCAGGCTGTCAACATCATGTTGCATGGAATTTAGGAGTTGAAGTCCTTTTTCTGTAATGGTGATTTCCACCGCCCGTTTATCATCCTTGGAATCCTCACGCTTCACCAGTTCTTTAAGACGCAAGCGTTCCACGATGCGGGATGCATCCGACATGTTATCGAGCATCCGCTCGCGAATGATGTTGATGGATGCATGACCAGGATATTGGCCCCGTAAGATTCGCAGAACATTATATTGCTGGCGGGTTACTTCAAAATCCTTAAACAGATCATTGATTTTTCCAACAAGATAGTTATGGGTATACAGAATATTCAGGATGGCTTTGTGGTGCTCATTCCTGAATTCGCGTTGTTGAATATCCTGCTCAAGAGGCATGTGTAATGGCGATTTGGTTTAGCAGGACCAAATTAGCCAATTTCAATAATTATCAACGAAAAAATTGAACTTCTCCAGCCTTCAAATTACTTGCTGTTCACGTAATTAAGGAACTCCCGTTTAATGTTATCGTCCTTGAATTTTCCGGAGAAATAGGCTGTGCCGGTTTTACTGTTAGTATCACCAACGCCACGGGAGGCAACACACATATGGTTAGCGTCAATAACAACAGCAATATCATCGGTATGCAAAACGCGTTGCATTTCCTTTCCTATCTGCACGGTTAGTCGTTCCTGAACCTGAGGGCGCTTGGAGAAATACTGTACAATCCGGTTTATTTTCGAGAGTCCGATTACTTTCCCTGAAGAAAAATACGCCACGTGTGCTTTGCCATAAATCGGAACAAAATGATGCTCGCAGTGGGAATAGAATGTAATATCCTTCTCCACGAGCATTTGATCATAATTGTATTTGTTTTCGAAAAGCCGTGCATGTGGCCTGTTCTTGGGGTTTAGCCCGCTAAAAACTTCTTTCACATACATTTTGGCAACCCTGCGGGGAGTTCCGCTCAGGCTATCGTCATTCAGGTCGAGACCGAGAATGTGCATGATCTCGTGAAAGTGTTTTTCAATGCGGGTGATTTTTTCATCATCATCGAGTTCAAAGGCATCCTGACGCAAGGGAGTTTCAGCCGAAGACCCAACATGAACATCATCGGCATCATCATCATGGGGCTTAAGAGGCCGGATATTCAACGAAATTTCTTTCTGTCTCATAAAGTGTAATTTTCAGTTCAAATTTTGGGTCGATTTGCTGCCTCAATATTCTCCAGATGACAACGGCAATGTTTTCAGCTGTAGGATTCAGTCTTTTAAAATATTCGGTATCCAGGTTTAAGTTCTGATGATCAAATTTAGCTAAAACATGATCCTTGATCAGGTCACTTAATTCCTTCATATCAAACACATAGCCCGTTTCAGGGTCTGGTTCACCGATTACACTAACCACGAGTTCGTAATTATGGCCGTGGTAGTTGGGATTGTTGCACTTACCAAAGACCTTGTTATTCTTTTCGTCCGACCAATCTGGATTGAAAAGACGATGCGCAGCATTAAAATGTTCTTTTCGGGAAACCTTTACCTTCATTCTCTAAAGATAAACAGGATTGACTTTAAAAGGTTCAGGATTTTATTTGACTGGAAGGAAACTCCAACAATCTAAAAATTAGTAATACTGGTTTTGTGGGAACTAAAAACAGCGATGTTCAAGCCGAAGCTAATTTCATGTGTGGTAAATCGGGTGCCGACTGATTTATTGGTAGGTACCTCAAAAATGTATCCGAGGCGATAAGCTTCGTTAAATTTGATTTGGGTTAGCAATCCGATGGTATTGAGATTTCGGGTAAAAATTCCTGCGCTGTATTTTTCATCAAGGTTCATCGTTGCATTAATGTCAAGGGAAACAGGAGCTCCTTTTACCGCCTTTACCAGCATGGAGGGTTTAAAACGTACGCGTTCAGACAGGAAAAAAACATACGATACCGTTCCATAGATATGCTTGTTATAAAGCGCCCCTTCTATCTCATCATTCGGATTATCCATGGTTACGTAGGTGGCGGTTGATGTCAGCATTCGTGGAATCGAAATTCCAAGAAAGAAGCTTTCACTCTTCAGAATAATGCCGGCACCGAGGTTGGGGGCAATCACGTTTTGATTGGAAGCGAATAGAAATTCTGAGGGATCGTAGGGATTGAGTTCTGCGTTATCGCTCCGGTAATTTAATATTCCGGCCTGCAATCCGAATGAAAGTGTGTACTTCTTCAGGTTAAGTCGGTAAGCATAGGTAATGTTCGCTTCTGTGTTCTTGTTGTTACCAATATTATCCTGAACCACCAGCAGGCCGAGGCCCATTTTGTTATTATTTATAGCTGAATGCGCACTAAAATTTATTGTTGTTGGACTCCCCTCAAACCCGGCCCATTGCCGCCTGTAGCTGATGGAGGCATTAAAATTATCGTTCAAGCCCGAATAAGCCGGATTGATTGTTAGCGGATTGCTTAGGTATTGCGCGTAAAGCGGATCGGTTTGTGAATACCCGGTAAGGAAAATGAAAAAACCTAACAGCGTGAGTAAAGAGTGTTTCATAGGCTCAGTTTAAAAAAATCAGCGTTGTTCGTGCTTACAACCATTTGAGTACAACATATCCGTTGAGTTGCTCATGGCTATTTTGAAATTCTATTTTGTAGAAGTATGTGCCGTTGGGTAACATTTTGCCATCCAGGGATATCCCATCAAATTTTTTCGAAAGATTATCATAGTTACGGGTCTCAAAAACTTTGTCACCCCAACGGTTAAAGACCGATACCTTGTTACCTTCAGGTAAGTTTTCAATACGCATGAATTTATTGTTGCCAACACCATTTGGTGCTACTGCATTATAGACAATAACATCACCTAGCGCTACAGCAATAGTAATAAGGCTTTCGGTGCATTCGTTCAGCACATCGCAAGCTCTAATACGTAGGTGATCACTTCCGGTAAACTTTATTCCTGTGTAGTCAACCTCCAGCATGTAACTGGCATTAATCGAAGCCTTAGCTTTACTCAGTGGAGCCTCAACAATCTCGATTGTGCTCAAGTCTAAATTGTTCTCCGAATCACTTACGATATCCAATAGATTAATAGCAATAGCGGATTGAGTCTTTGCGCTCAGATCATTGGCAATAATGGCGGGTGGTGTGTTGCAGCCTGCTTCTACTTTTAGGGTATAGGTTCCAGGCGCGAGGTTGGTTATATCCTCACTGACAGATGTAAAGCCATTTGGGCCAGTCCACGAAAACGAATAGGGAGTTTGTGGGTCACTGATTGTCACCGCGATCTCGCCATTCGGACTGCTGCATCCTGTATTCGGTTTCAGTTCATTTTGTGTGATGTTGATAGTTGGTAGTGAGTTGTTCGGAATATCGACAGCTTGCGAATGGGTTACAGGTATAACAGTGGTGCACTTTGTCTGGGTATCGCGTATCGTAAATCCATGTTTTCCGCTGGCTAATGTAGTCGGGTCTTCAAGAGTTGAAACAGTTTTTATACCATCCGTCCATGTAATTTCATATGGGCCGGGTGTGCCAAAAGGTTGAAGATTCACAGCGCCATTGAACTGACCCTGGCAGACCGTATTGGGGGTAATGTCAGAAATTGTAAACTCCGGAGCCTTTGTTTGTTCTTCAATGGTGAAGCTTTGATAGGCCGTACAGCCCGAAATAAGATCACTCGAAAAGAGGCTGTAGTTTCCTCCTTTTGAATTCGTTAGGTCTTCTGTTGAACTGGCAATACCGTATGTCTGCAGATTATACCAGTATGAGCTATATTGACCTGATCCATTGGTTATCATAACGTCAATGGAACCATTGTTTACCACGCAGGAAGTGTTGGGGGTTGTTGCGAGTTGACTGACTAATAGTGAGGAAGTACTTTTAATATTAAAGGATCTTGAAACGATACAACCCAGCGTAACATCTGTGGCAGTCAGGTAATAGGAACCAGCCTTCACATTGACAATGTCTTTTGTTGTAACCTCAGATCCATCTGGGTATTTCCATACATAGGTATAACTTCCTGATCCACCGTTTACCGTGGGGGTAATGGCACCATTGGCCGTTACGCAGCCAATATTATCTTTGATCACAGCAGCAATGGATAGACTGGTAGAAAGGGTATAGTTATAATAATAGACTCCGCAGGAGGGAGCATTGATATCGCGAATTTCCAAAAAATAGTATCCCGTTCCAATTCCTGTTAGGTTTTGAGTTGTAGTAAGGGGGGCACCGGATTGGTTTCTCCATTGAAAAGAAAAGGAGCCAGATCCACCGGATACAGTTATTTGAATACCACCGTTCTGTTGGTTGCAAGCTGAAACGTTGGTGATAACCGGGGTAACAGAAATTCCACAATTACAAGTAGCATTGTTCTGGATAATGAAATTCTTTTCCGCCTTTTTTGTTTGTGAAAAGGCGACCTGGTAACCAAGGGCTAGTAACGTAAAAAAAACAGCTAAAAGAAGCCGATATTTGAGGTTCAAGGGTTGAATAGGTTTGGTTTAAGGTCCCTAATGTAAAAAATTAAAGTTTTAATTTAGTATAGTTGCAAAGTTGAATTGATTATTAAGTAGTTAGAATGCTTTACTTAACCGATAAGTTGCATGGATTTACGTCAAATTGAAGCCAAAATAGAGGATTACAAGGCTGCCGGTCAGACTCTTTTTACCACTTCCTCCTTCCAATCTCATAGTTTGGTATTGCTCCACATCCTGAGCCGTATCGACAATTCAATACCGGTTTACTTCATAAACACGGGCTATCATTTTCCTGAAACAGTACAGTTCAGAGATTACATAACCGAACTATTTGAATTGAATACGGTCGACTTGAAATCCGATGTTCCCAAGTTTATGCAGCGGGATGGCGAAGGACGGTTGTTGTTTACCTCCGATCCGGATCATTGCTGCTACCTGAATAAGACCCAACCTATGGACGCCATTTTGTTGTCTCATAACGTCTGGATCAATGGTGTTCGAGCCGATCAAAGTGCTGTACGTGCTGCTATGAAGGTAGAGCAACCTGCCAAGCATGGGTGCACCCGCTTTCATCCGATGCTGGATTGGAATGCGAAAATGATATGGCAATATCAAAAGGAGCATAACCTGCCCAAGCACCCGCTGGAAGAAAAGGGGTTTGTAAGTATCGGCTGTGAGCCTTGTACCCGTAAATTAGACCCGGAAATGCAAGAGCGCGAAGCCCGCTGGTTTGGTCTCAATAAAGTGGAGTGCGGTCTGCATACCGATTTAATCAACAAGTAAAAGCTACCCTAAAGAATGAAAGTATTAGTTACAGGTGGTGCCGGCTACATAGGCACTGAATTAGTGAATTTGCTCGTTTCAGATGAAAATGTAAAGCAGGTTATTGTTTATGACAATTTGAGCCGGTTAAATTTTAACCTCTTCCTCGGACTCAAACTAAAAAATCATCAGAAGTTGTCGTTTGTGAAGGGCGAGTTACTTGATTCGCGCGGCCTGCGAAAAATATTGAAGGGCGTAGATGTGGTGTATCATCTGGCAGCCAAAGTAACCACACCTTTTGCCAGCAGCGATGGGCATGTTTATGAACAGGTTAATCACTGGGGAACGGCTGAGTTGGTTTATGCAGTTGAAGAGAGTAATGTGAAGAAATTTATATATACCAGTAGCTCAGGTGTTTATGGATCTTCTATGGAAGCTGTTGATGAGAGTCATTCACCTGATCCGAAAACGCCCTATGCTGTTTCTAAACTGCGAGGTGAAGACCATGTACGCAGGCTTATGAATAAGATTGATACCTACATCTTTCGCTGTGGAAATGTGTACGGTTATAGCAAAAGTATGCGTTTCGATGCGGTGATCAACAAGTTTGTTTTTGAGGCGAACTTCGACAAGCGCATTACCATTCAGGGTGATGGCAAGCAATCACGCTCCTTTATTCATATTGATCTGGTGTCCAAAGCCCTTAATAATCTCCTGACGGTAGATTTACCCAGCGGAACCTATAACCTGGTAGAGCGTAGCCTGAAGGTTTTTGATATTGTTGATGAGCTGAAACAGTTGATTCCGGAGCTTGAATTTATATTCATCAATCAGCACATGAAGCTCCATCAGTTAAATGTAAAAGAAAATCAAATGGTGAATAAGACGCTGGGCATCAGCAGCCACCAGAACCTGAAGGAAGAGCTGGCAGAGTTCTTAAGCAGATTCAGTTTTTAGAAAGGTAGATTGAGAATCATCTTTTACTTCACCGCAATTTTTTTCAGAGGATGCAGAATATTGCCATCATTATTATACTCCTGGCCGTTGTAACGGCATTGGCTGAAATAACGGATAAGATCAAAATTCCGTATCCAATTTTATTGGTTTTAGCCGGTATCGGTATCGGTTTGTTTCCGGGACTTCCGCACATTACCCTTGATCCTGATGTTGTCTTTCTGATCTTTCTTCCACCCATTTTATATGCTGCGGCCTGGACTACTTCCTGGGCTGATTTCAAAGCGGCCAAGCGCCCCATAACGCTGCTGGCCACCGGGTGTGTTATTTTCACGACCTGTGCTGTGGCATGGATCGCTCATCTTTTTATTCCGGATTTAGGCTGGCCGGAAGCCTTTGTACTGGGCGCCATCATTTCGCCACCCGATGCCATTGCAGCAACTTCGGCTACCAAAGGACTTGGGGTTCCGAAGCGTGTTATCACCGTATTAGAAGGCGAAAGTTTGGTGAATGATGCCACCGGACTCATAGCTTATAAGTACGCTGTTGCTGCTGTTGTAACAGGCGCATTCAGCTTGTGGCATGCCGGCCTTCAATTTTTTCTTGTGGCAGGAGGAGGCATTGCGTTTGGCTTGGCGTTGGGATGGGTCTTTCAGTGGATTCACAAAATCACTCCGGATAATCCAACAACCGATACCACGTTAACATTTTTATCACCATTCATTGCGTATTTGGTAGCAGAGAGCATGCACCTGTCGGGTGTTCTGGCTGTCGTTGCCTGCGGGTTATTCTTAAGCCGAAAATCGTCCGAAATATTTTCGAAGCAAACGCGTCTGCAAGCTACCGGATCGTGGAACACTGTTATCTTCATTCTTAACGGTATCGTTTTTATTTTGATTGGACTCCAACTTCCCGTGATACTACAGAACATTGGCGAAAATTCATTTGTGAAGTTGCTCGGTTATGGCGCCATTGTGAGTGGGGCTGTTATTGTGGGAAGAATCATTTGGGTTTATCCCGGAGCCTACATACCCAGGCTTAGTAGAACCATTCGTGAGCGGGAGCCAGAAACGAATCTGCGCCTTGTTACAGTTGTCGCCTGGTCGGGAATGCGGGGTGTAGTTTCACTGGCAGCTGCATTAGCATTGCCGTTAACCATTGAAGGTTCAACACCTTTTCCTAACCGTGACCTGATTATCTTCCTGACGTTTTGTGTTATTTTCTCAACGCTGGTTTTACAAGGGTTGACACTTCGCCCGCTTATTCAATGGCTGGGCATAAAAGCCGATGACGGTGAGCACCGATTAGAACAAAACGCCCGACTTCAAATTGCATCTTCCGTGATTGAACACATTGAAGAAAATTATTCGTTAGCCTTAAGCGATGAAGTCCTCAATCAAATTAAGACGAAGTATGAAATCCGCATTCAGCGAATTCGAAAAGATCAATCGCGAAAGATGGATGAGCAACAGATTAATGAGTTTCATCGTATCCAGCAAGAGCTTTTGGATAAGGAACGTCAGCTAATACTCACCTTGCGCAATACTGAAAAGATCAGTGATGAAGTGCTGCGTAAAATTGAATATGAACTCGATCTTGAAGAGACCCGGTTAATGCTTGAACGCGGCATTCAATAAAAAAGCCACCCGGCTTCAGGTGGCTCTATTTTTGGATCACTTAGACTTAACAATATTCGTCAAAAACTTCCAGTAGATGTTCTCCAATCATCTGCGCATTTCTGCCTTCAATGTGGTGACGTTCGACAAAGTGTACTAATTCACCATCTTTAAACAACGCTATGGAGGGTGAAGATGGCGGATAGGGTAATGTAAACTCACGCGCCTTGGCCACAGCCTCTTTATCAACACCGGCAAAAACGGTAGTGAGGTGAGCGGGTTTTTTAGCAGTGTTTTGCAAGGCCCATTTTATGCCCGGTCGGGCAGCACCGGCAGCACAACCGCATACAGAGTTGATAACCAAGAGGGTAGTGCCCTTATCGTCTGTCAGAGTCTTCTCAACATCTTGAGCAGTTTTTAGTTCGGTAAAGCCAACGCTGGTTAAATCATTGCGCATGGGGGCTACTAATTGTTCGGGATACATAGTGTTTATTCTTTTAGTGTCAGGTATATAACAAATTACATAAATCCAAGTTCGAGCTTTGCCGCTTCACTCATCATGTCCTGAGAGTATGGCGGATCGAAAGTGATCTCTACTTTTACATCATTTACACCTTCGATTTCTTTTATTTTTTGTTCAACCTCACCAGGAATAACTTCTGCCGATGGGCAAGATGGCGAGGTCAGCGTCATCAATACATAAACATTATTGATGGGGTAAATAGTGATCTCATAAATCAGACCGAGTTCATATACATCAACAGGAATTTCAGGGTCATACACCATTTTGATAGCGCTGAGTACTTTATCCCGAAGATCGGGTACGGTTGTATCCGTAACTTTTTGATCGATGTTTTCGCCTGGCTCAATCATGCCTTATCTCCATTTTGGTTTTAAAAGCAAGCGCATACAATTTCATTTGTTTAATCATGGCAGCAAATCCATTCGAACGTTGTGTGCCAATGAATCGTTCCATACCGATCTTATTCATAAAGTACAGATCTGCGTGAAGAATATCATCCGGAGTCTGGTTAGTAAAGATCCTGATCAGCAGGCTTACCAAACCTTTGGTAATGGCGGTATTGCTGTCGGCAGAAAAGTATAGGCCATTGTTTTTCATTGTTGCCGTAAGCCAGACTTTAGATTGACAACCTTTTACTACATTTTCTTCAGTTCTATCGCGATCTTCTATGGCGGGAAGTTTTTGCCCAAGTTCCATAATGTAGAATACGGTCATCTCCCGGTCTCCATCCAGCAAAGCGAATTCTTGTATGATCTCATCTTGTACCTGATTGATCGTCATATTATTTCATGAAGTTGATGATTCGCTCAAGCCCTTCAATCAATTGATCTATTTCAGCTTTCGTATTGTACACCGAAAATGATGCCCGGACGGTTCCTTCAATTCCGTATCGATCCATCAAAGGCTGTGTACAATGATGTCCGGTGCGAACAGCAATTCCGCGGGCATCGAGCATCTGCCCGATATCAAAATGATGAATTCCTTCTACCCGAAACGATAATACACTTACTTTTTGAGTGGCAGTGCCCACGAGCTTCACCGCTGGTAGTTTTAAAATTTGTTGAGTCGCATAAAGTAGCAAATCATGTTCATGAGCAGCTATGTTTTCTTTCCCAAGTTCCGTAATAAAATCCATCGCAAACTTAAAGGCAATAACATCTGCAATGTTGGGTGTACCGGCTTCAAATTTATAGGGTAAATCGTTGTACGTTGTCTTTTCAAACGTTACTTCCTTTATCATTTCACCACCGCCCTGATAGGGAGGCATTTTTTCGAGAAGTTCTTTTTTACCATATAAAATTCCTGTACCGGTAGGGCCATACATCTTATGCGATGAAAGACAGTAGAAGTCACAATCCATTTTCTGCACGTCTATCGGAAGGTGAGCCCCGGCTTGTGCTCCGTCAATCAAAACAACGGCTCCGAGTTGATGCGCAAGCTGAATAATTTCTTTTACAGGATTGATTGTGCCGAGGCTATTCGAGGCATGATTTACAGCAATAATTTTTGTTTTAGAAGTCAAAAGTTTTTTATACCCATCCAGATCCAGTTCACCTTCATCCGTAACGGGTATAATCTTTAGGATTGCTTTTTTCTCCGCTGCAACCATTTGCCAGGGTACAATATTGGAATGATGCTCCAGTCCGGAGAGAATGATCTCATCGCCTTCGCGGAGGAAAGCTCTTCCATAGGAGGAGGCCACCAGGTTAATACTTTCTGTAACACCGCGTGTGAAAATGATTTCCTGCTCAGAAGCTGCGTTGATGAATTGTTGAGCGGTAAGTCGGGTTGCTTCGTATGCCTTCGTGGCTCTTTCTGCAAGGGTATGAATTCCGCGGTGAATGTTGGCGTTATACCCCTGGTAATAATCCGTCAGTGCCTGAATGACGTATGCCGGCTTTTGAGACGTTGCTGCGTTGTCGAAGTAAACGAGATCGCGCCCATTTACCTGTTGATGAAGAATCGGAAATTCTTTTCGGATTCTTTCAACATCGATGGGAGACAGTATGGAAGTGCTATTCGGCATACCTAAAAATTTTTGTGAAGGCGCTCGCTGATCACGTTGTCCAGGTACCTTTTTATTACAGGATGCTTAACATTATCAAGCAACTCTGCCGCAAATGCATAGAGCATCATGGCCTGGGCGGTTTCTTTTCCGATACCGCGTGAACGAAGATAGAAGAGGGCTTCTTCATCTAACTGACCGGAAGTACAGCCGTGGGAGCATTTCACATCATCAGCCCAAATCTCTAATTGAGGTTTGGTATATACAGTTGCTTTATCGGTTAGGAGAATATTTCTGTTGGCCTGAAAGGCATTGGTTTTTTGCGCCTGCGGGCGAACAAATATTTTACCATTAAAAACGCCCTTGGAATCTTCATCCATGATTCCCTTATACAATTCATTGCTGAAGGAGTTTGGCTTTTTATGATCGACAACAGTGTGATTGTCTGCGAGCGTATCTCCGGTCAGTAAATACAATCCATACATGTGCGATTCGATCCCTTCACCGTTCAGGGTAAGTTGAAGGTTATTACGAATCAATTTGCCATTCAATGAAAAAGTGTAGGTATTTACTCGACTGGAGTCGGCCTGGTGAATTTGTGTAAGTCCATATTGGAAGCGTTTCCCGGAATCGTTTTGAATAGTGTAGAGATTTAACTCGGCATACTCGGCAACAACAGCCTCTGTAATGCAATTCGAGAAATGATTAGCATCTCCAATGGAATCAAATTTCTCCACGATGGTAACAGCACTGTTCTTTTCTAAGACAACAAGGTTTCTTCCTATGGAAACGACTTGCCCATTTCGTGTATCGTGTATATGATGAATGACCACAGGCTTTTCAATGGTTGTGCCTGCGGGTATGTGTATAAAAACACCATTAGTCCAAGCGGCAGTATTCCAGTTGGCCAGGGCGTCAGCTTTAAGATCTATGTATGCAGAAAGGTGTTTTAGGCATACTTCAGTTTGCTGAACGATAGCATCTTCCATCGTTAAAATGGAAATCTCCGAATTATTTGAAAAAATCGAAGAATGTTCTTGTGAAAAAACCCCATTCACAAACACGATGATGTTGGCATCTAGCTCTGGAATCGAAAAATCCTGCAACGTTGAAAGATGACCTGAAGGATTTGCAGTAGGGAATGAAAAGTTTTTCTCCAGTAGCCGCGTTACCGGTGTGTATTTGTATTCCTCGTTTTTAGTAGCCGGCATTGACAATTGTTGAAACGTATGCCAGGCTTCGTTGCGTTTTTCCTTAAGTAAAGGGAAGCTGTTCACGGTTTGCTGAATGGCTCCGCTGATATCGGAAGTAATATTTTTTTTAATTGTTGTTACGCTCATGTCAACCTTCATTAGGCTAATGCTACTTCATCTTTTATCCAATCATAACCTTTTGCTTCCAGCTCAAGGGCCAGGTCTTTTGTGCCGGATTTGACAATCTTACCTTTATAAAGTACGTGAACATAATCAGGCACAATGTAATCCAGTAACCGTTGATAGTGTGTCACTACAATTACGGCATTGTTTTTATTTCGCAGCTTGTTCACGCCATTGGCAACAACCTTCAAGGCATCGATGTCGAGACCAGAATCGGTTTCATCCAGAATGGAAAGTTTTGGTTCGAGCATGGCCATCTGAAAAATCTCATTCCGTTTTTTTTCACCACCGGAGAAACCTTCATTGAGGGCTCGGCTTAGCAGCGATTGGTCAATTTCAACCAGTTTCATTTTTTCTTTCATCAGACTAAGAAATGAAACGGCATCCAATGCGGGCTGACCACGGTGTTCGCGAATCTGATTAAGCGCGGTTTTCATGAAGTTAATGGTGCTCACTCCGGGTATTTCTACCGGGTATTGAAAGGCAAGAAATACACCTTCGCGAGCGCGTTCCTCCGGAGCCATTTCCAGAAGATCTTTCCCCAAGAAATCAACTTCTCCTCCGGTAACTTCATATTCTTCGCGGCCGGCCAAAACGGAAGCCAGCGTACTTTTACCCGATCCATTCGGACCCATGATGGCATGCACTTCTCCGGGTTTCACCTCCAGGTTAATGCCATTTAGAATTTGTTTTTCGCCAATTTTTGCTTGTAGATCCTTTATCGTTAACATCGTTTCCTTATTTCAATTTCAACTGAATTATTTATTTCTATCCAACACTGCCTTCCAGCGTCAGGGCTAATAATTTCTGAGCTTCTACAGCAAACTCCATGGGCAATTGATTCAACACTTCCTTTGCATAACCATTCACAATGAGTGCAACCGCTGATTCCTCATCAATGCCACGTTGTAAGCAATAGAATATCTGATCTTCACCAATTTTCGATGTGGTTGCTTCATGTTCAATGCGTGCTGACTTATTTTCCACATCGATGTATGGGAAGGTGTGTGCTCCGCATTTATCGCCCATGAGCAGGGAATCGCACTGTGAGAAATTGCGTGCATTTTCAGCTCGCTTCATAATGTGTACTTGTCCGCGGTAACTGTTTTGCGAGTGTCCGGCAGATATCCCTTTCGATACAATACGCGACTTGGTATGTTTACCGATGTGAATCATTTTTGTTCCGGTATCCGCCTGCTGATAATTGTTGGTTACGGCAACGGAATAAAACTCTCCCATAGAATAATCGCCTTTCAATATGCAGGATGGATATTTCCAGGTAATAGCCGAACCGGTTTCTACCTGCGTCCAGGAAATTTTGGAATGATCGCCAAAGCATAATCCGCGTTTGGTAACGAAATTATAAATGCCACCCTTTCCATTTTTATCACCTGGATACCAGTTTTGCACAGTCGAGTATTTAACCTCTGCATCCTTCATAGCATAAATTTCTACCACGGCAGCATGAAGTTGATTTTCATCACGCATGGGTGCGGTACATCCTTCAAGATAACTTACATAGGATCCTTCATCGGCTATGATCAATGTTCTTTCGAACTGGCCGGTGTTGGCAGCATTGATACGGAAATAGGTGGAAAGTTCCATAGGGCACCGCACACCCTTTGGGATGTAGCAGAAGGAACCGTCCGTAAAGACAGCTGAATTCAAAGCGGCAAAATAGTTGTCGCTGACCGGCACAACGGAACCCATGTATTTTTTTACCAATTCCGGATGATTGTGTACGGCTTCGCTGAAAGAGCAGAAGATGATTCCCAATTCGCCCAGTGTTTCTTTAAATGTGGTGGCCACTGATACGCTATCGATCACCGCGTCAACAGCAATACCCGTCAATCTTTTTTGCTCGGTTAGGGATATTCCTAGTTTTTCAAACGTCTTGATCAGTTCAGGGTCAACATCTTCAAGCTTCTTAGTTTTATCCGATTTCTTTGGTGCAGAATAGTAGATTACATCCTGATAATTGATAGGAGGGTAGTGAACATTCGGCCAGGTCGGCTCTTTCATTTTAGTCCATTTGGCGTAGGCATCTAGACGCCAATCGAGCATCCATTGGGGCTCATTTTTTTTTGCAGAAATAAAACGAATTATTCCTTCATTTAGCCCTTTCGGGGCTGAGTCTGCCTCAATATCTGTTGTCCAACCATGTTCGTATTCTCTGGATGTAAACTCCTCTAATACCTGGTTATCGTTGCTCATAGTTGTCTATTTAGACTAAGTTTAAATAACTCACAAAAGTAAAACAAAAAAGCCATTCTAAGGTTCAGAATTGCCTATTAATGATGATAAAAACTGTTGATCGGTAAATAGACCCTCTCGATCAAGTCAGGTTCAAACTCCGGTCAAGGCTTTCCTCCAGCGATATCATGGTTTCTGTTCTTTCTATGCCCTCTACTTGCTGTATTTTATCGTGAAGAACCAATTTCAAGTGGTTAGTATCCTTACAATGGATTTTGGTGAACATGCTGTAATTGCCGGTGGTATAGTGAATGTTTGTGATCTCTGGGATGGCTTTCAACTTTGCCATAACCTGGTCATAAAGAGCGCTTTTTTGTAAAAATATCCCGATAAAGGCAGTGATGTCGTAGCCCAGTTTGGCATAATTTACTTTCAATGTGGTTTTCTCCACAATACCAGCCTCTTCCATTTTATTCATACGCACGTGAACAGTGCCACCAGAAACGAAGGCTTTCTTGGCGACTTCGGTGTAGGGCTTTTTAGCATCCTGCATTAAGATTTCAAGAATCTTAAGATCAGTATTATCAACTTTTAAATTTTCGGCCATGGCGTTGTTTAGTTTTATGGTTTATTCAAAAATAGTTACATTAATTAAAAATAACATAATGTTTATAATATTTTATTGATCCATAGATCAGTTATTTAGTTAATTTGTTGAAGATTTTACAACGAACGAAAGTAAAATCAATCACTTTGTAGGGTGTTGAAATTGGCAGACAAGCCCTCCGGTCTCGGGGGTGGAGAGTAACAGGATAAAGTCCAGCCTTTGGCGGCCTAACTGCTCCGTGGAGGTTCGACCCCTTCCCCTACAGCAAGTTCCGGTAGAAGATCGGGATTTTTTGAAATACTAAAAATTGTAGGGTGTTGAAATTGGCAGACATGCCCTCCTGTCTCGGGGGTGAGGAGCAAAGGATAAACGCACGGTAATGGGTTGACCACTAAATGTTTTCTTTTTGCCTTGCAGCTAACTTCCTCGTGGAGGTTCGAACCCTCCCTCTACAGCAATTCAAAAGTGTTTTTATTTAAGTTCTTTGATTACATAACACCATTGTAGGGTGTTGAAACTGGCAGACATGCCCTCCGGTCTCGGGGGTGGAGATAAGGGAAAAAGTAAACTTCCCGATCCTGAAAAATTATTTCTGGATCAGGATATGCCTAACTGCTCCGTGGAGGTTCGATTCCTTCCCCTACAGCGCTCTTAATAGGTTAATGAGTTCTTTCAGAGCAAACCCGTTGCAGTAGTGTAACGGGTTTTTCTTTTTTCACCCCTTCCTCCATTCCTCGCTTGATTTCATCGCGAACAATCGTTTGCTTTGAAATGTTTAACATTCTAACTACAGCGATGATGAAAGATTTTCCCTGGTTCAAAAAGTACCCTCTTGGCATTCCGCAGGATATTAAATTATACGACTACACTTCAGTGGTCGACTTGTTTGAGGAGAGTTGCCGCAAGTATCGCGATAAGGTAGCTTTTGAAAATATGGGCGTCTCTTTGACATACGGTCAAACCGATGAATTGTCCAGAAATTTTGCTGCGTATTTACAACACGATCTTGGGTTGAAGAAGGGCGACCGAATTGCCATTCAAATGCCTAATCTTCTTCAGTTTCCAGTGGCTTTTTTTGGTGCTTTACGGGCCGGGTTAATTGTGGTTAACACAAACCCACTTTATACGGCTCGCGAAATGGAATACCAGTTTAGGGACGCTGAAGTTTCAGCCATTGTTATTGTAGCCAACTTCGCTTTCAATCTCGAAAAAATAATTGCCAATACTTCCATCAAGCATGTTATCGTTACTGAATTGGGCGATATGCTGGGCGCACTGAAAGGATCGATCGTCAACTTTGTGGTCAAGCATGTAAAGAAAATGGTACCTCCTTTCCATCTTCCAGATGCTTTGCCATTTAAAAACGCACTCAAGAGAGGGGCGTCTTTGCAACTTATGAAGCCGGAGATAACTGTTCAGGATATTGCCGTGCTACAATACACAGGAGGAACAACCGGTATTTCAAAAGGTGCACAATTATCACATGGAAATATTGTAGCCCACAACTCCATGATTTCGTATTGGTTCAAGCCGTATATGAATCCGGGCGGTGTCGACATTATTATAACGGCCATTCCCATGTATCATATTTTTGCGCTTACGGTTAATGGTGTACTCATGTTTAGTACCGGTGCAAAAAGTGTATTGATTACCAATCCAAGAGATATAAAAGGATTTATCAAGGAGTTGAAGAAACACAAGTTCACCATTTTCACAGGTGTGAATACGCTTTATAATGGTTTGCTGAATAATCCGGACTTTAAGAATCTTGATTTCTCTGATTTTAAAGGAGCCATTGGCGGTGGTATGGCTGTTCAGGATATTGTGGCCAGACGATGGGAAGTTGCTACCGGAAGGCCGTTGGTGGAAGGCTACGGTTTGAGCGAAACCTCTCCCGTTTTGTGTTGTAACCCGCTTGATGGCAAACACAAACTTGGGACAATCGGTTTGCCTATGCCCAGCACTGAAGTAGCTATTTTTGATGATGATGGGAATCAACTTCCTCAAGGCGAAATAGGAGAGATTTGCGCACGTGGGCCGCAAGTGATGGCAGGCTATTGGCGAAAAGATAATGAAGGAGTTTTCTTCCCTGGAGGCTGGTTTAAAACCGGTGATATTGGGTTGATGGATGCCGAAGGTTTTTTCAAAATTGTGGACCGGAAAAAAGATATGATCAAAGTTTCGGGTTTCAATGTTTACCCGAATGAAATTGAAAATGTTATTGCCAACCATCCCAAGGTTCTCGAAGTTGCTGCCATTGGCGTAGCGGATGTAAAATCTGGTGAGGTGATTAAGGCTTTTATTGTAAAAAAGGACGAAAGTCTGACGGAAGAAGAAATCAAGAAGTATTGCCATGAGAACCTGACCAATTATAAGGTGCCCAAATACATTGAGTTCAGAAAGGAATTACCGAAAACAAACGTTGGTAAAATATTGCGAAGAGCATTGAAAGAAGAGATTGCAGCAGCCTGATTATTTCGTTTATCTTCGCACCAAAATTTTGCGTATGATGAAGAAATTCAGTTTGTTGTCGGTTCTGGCATTGGTGTTTTTTGGAGTTGGTTCATCGTTTAAACCTATACATGTAAATGAGCCATACCACCGCAGGGACACAACAGTTTCCTATCCACAGGAAAAACATCTCAAGGATCTGAGGCAGATAACCTTTGGTGGAGACAATGCCGAGGCTTATTGGAGTTTCGATAGCAAAAAACTTGTATTCCAATCGAATAACAAGGCCTGGGGACTTCAATGCGACCAGATTTTTGTTACCCCGATTAGTGGCATTGACTTAAAACAAAGCAAGCCGCAACAAATCAGTTCTGGATTGGGCCGCACAACATGCGCATATTTTCTTCCCGGAAATAAAACTGTTCTTTATGCTTCTACCCATTTAGGTGGAGCGGAGTGTCCTCAAGAGCCGGAACGTACACCCGGAGGAAAGTACCTATGGTCTATTTATGATACCTATGATATTTTTGTAGCAGACCTCAAAGGAAAAACAAAAAAGCAGTTGACCAACCAACAAGGCTATGACGCGGAAGCCACGGTTTCTCCGAAGGGTGACAAAATTGTTTTTACGTCAACCCGCAATGGCGACCTGGATTTGTATACCATGAACATTGATGGGACAAATGTAAAGCAGATAACACATGAACTGGGTTATGATGGTGGAGCGTTTTTTTCACCAGACGGAAAGAAAATTGTTTTTCGTGCGTCACGCCCGAAAACAGATGAACAAAAAAAAGAGTACCAGGATTATCTCCTGCAGGGTCTGGTAGCGCCAACAGAAATGGAAATATTTACTTGTAATGTGGATGGGTCAGACCTCAAACAAGTCACCCACCTGGGTAAAGCGAATTGGGCACCATTCTATCATCCTTCCGGCAAGAAAATTCTATTCTCATCCAATCATAAAAGCTCACGTGGTTATCAATTTAATATCTACATGATCAATGAAGACGGAAGTGATCTGGAGCAAATTACCTATGATGCCGTTTTCGATTCGTTTCCTATGTTTTCACCGGATGGTAAAAAACTGGTATTTTCTTCAAACCGGAACAATGGCGGAACGCGTGATACCAACCTGTTTGTAGCGGATTGGGTTGACTAAGAAATTTATGCTTATGGTTGACTATGGCAATGCACTGCTGTAATTTCAATCCTATATTCGAGACTGAAAAATAATCTAAATCCCGAAATCGTATGATGGGCTTTTTTGAACACCAGTATCTTTCGTATAAGAAGAATCACATTCAGAATCTTTTGGCACTGGCAAAGGCAGATGGACACATGCACCCCAAGGAGGAGGCACTGCTATATAAAATCGGGAAGCGTTATGGCTTGAAAGACCGTCAGGTAAAAACATTGATCGATAGTGATGCGAAGTTTGAGTTGAATGTTCCGGACAATCACAACGACAAAATGAATCTCTTGTATGACCTGGTATTGATGGTCTATGCCGATGATGTGGTGGATAAGCACGAGATTGAATTTTGCGAAGAGGCTGTCAAACTATTTGGAATGAAAAAGAGCCTGGTGAAGTGGCTGCTGGATGAGTTCGAGCGCGGAACCCCACCCCCACCGGACGAGTGGGAAGAAATTAAACGGGAAGCTAAGGAAAAATTTGTAGTGAAATAAGCATTGAAAAGACGTTCGAACGAGCGTCTTTTTTTTGTCTGGAAGTGAACCTGCATTTAGTCATTGGATATTCTTATAGTCCGCAAAGGTACCACTCAGCCCTTTCTAAAGTTCATCGCGGGCCTTGAACCGCGATCTCAATTTAGAAGGGGATGCCGGCCTGCCTACCGGACAACCGGACAGGCAGGCTCGTGGGCCGGTATGACCTTTGGGTATCTTTGCGGGCTATCGTATTAGTTATTACAGAAATCAATTAACGCTATGCTAAACATGAAAAGATCATTCTTGCTTCTGATGATGGTTGTTTGTTTCGCCACTGTTTATGCTCAAAACAGAATGACTCCCGAACTTCTGTGGCAACTGGGCAGGGTTAGTGGTGTTGGAGTTTCAGTCGATGGCAAGCATGTAATCTACCGTGTAAGCACTCCGAATGTAAAAGAAGATCGGAGCAGTACGAAACTTTATTCTATTCCCATTACGGGTGGAACGCCACAGGAAATCAGTTTGACAGCAGGTGTAATCCGCGATCACAATCTTTCTCCGGATGGAAAATTCTCCATCACAACACAAGAGGTGAAAATTCAAAAAATATCGGGCAGAGATTTCTATCCTGAGCTTGATAAATCGAATGCCCAGATTTATGACGGTCTTAACTATCGTCATTGGGATGAGTGGGAAGACGGCTCATTCAGTCATCTTATTTTGAATACTGAGGGGGGTAAGGCTGGTGATGGTAAAGACATGATGAAAGATGAACCGTATGATTGCCCAACCAAACCTTTTGGTGGCGAGGATGATTACATGTGGAGTCCCGATAGTAAGCAGATTGTATATGTTGCAAAAAAGAAAGTTGGTACGGCTTATGCCGTGAGCACCAACACCGATATCTATGCCTACGAAATAGCCACTGGCACGACAACAAATCTTACCGAAGGCTTGCTGGGTTATGATGTAAATCCAGCGTACTCTTCACAAGGTGCATTGGCCTGGCTAAGTATGAAACGTGATGGTTTTGAAGCAGACAAGAATGATATCCTCGTAAGCAATGGTAAATCCATCCTTAACCTGACACAGCTGTGGGATGGGACGGTTAACAATTTTCGATGGAGTCAGGATGGGAAGAAAATTTTTTTCACTGCACCGGTAGATGGAACCATTCAATTGATGGAAGTGGATTATCCCGGCCTCACTAAAAAACTTCCTGTGGTGAAGTCAATCGTGAAAGGTGATTTTGATATTACCGGAATAGTTGGTCAGGCAGGTAACACACTCGTTGTTTCCCGCACTGATATGAATCATGCAGCTGAATTGTACACGGTCAATCTGACCAGTGGACAATTGATGCAACTGACACATGTAAATGATGCCGTGTGGGGAACACTGGCGCTCAGTAAAATTGAAAAACGCTATGTGCCAACCACCGATGGCAAGAAGATGCTGGTATGGGTTATCTATCCTCCGAATTTTGACCCTACCAAAAAGTATCCCGCGCTTTTGTATTGTCAGGGTGGACCGCAATCATCGCTTACCCAATTTTATTCCTTCCGGTGGAATTTTCAATTGATGGCAGCTAACGATTATATCGTTGTGGCGCCTTGTCGAAGAGGTATGCCTGGTTTTGGTGCGGCCTGGAATGAGCAGATCAGTAAAGATTGGGGCGGACAGGTGATGCAGGATTATTTAACAGCTATCGATGAAGTGTCGAAAGAAGCATTTGTCGATAAAAACAGATTGGGATGTGTTGGTGCAAGTTTTGGTGGTTATTCTGCGTTTTACCTGGCAGGACTTCACAACAATCGCTTCAAGACTTTCATCGCACACGATGGTATTTATAATTTAAAAAGCATGTATGGCACCACAGAAGAAATGTTTTTTGTGAATTGGGATTTGGGTGGCGCATATTGGGAGAAAGCGAATGATGCTGCCCAAAAGACCTACACACAATTTGATCCGAGTCTGTTAGTTGATAAATGGAACACACCCATTTTGATTATTCAGGGCGGCAAAGATTTCCGTGTACCCACAGGTCAGGCCTTAGAAGCTTTTCAAGCAGCACAATTGCGTGGCATTAAAAGTAAGCTGTTGTATTTCCCGGAGGAAAATCATTGGATACTCCATGCTCAAAACGCTATAGTCTGGCAGCGTGAGTTTTTCAACTGGCTAAAGGAGACGATGTAGGTTGTTCGGCCATTCTTTCTTCCAGTGATTTTTCTTTTCGATCGGGATGCGCAGGAATAAAACTCATGGCATACTCACTCAACGCAGTGATGGTAAGTGACGGGTTTACTCCCAGGTTGCACGGAACAATCGATCCATCGAGGATGTAAAAATTTCTGTAACCGTGAACTTCAAAGCGTTCATTCACTACTCCCGTTTCTCTGGTCTTCCCCATCGGGCACCCACCCAGTATATGGGCTGTGGAAGCCAGGCCGAACATCACTTCGCTGAAAGCATTTTGCGGAACACCATTTACTTTACCCGCATAGCGATATAATGCATCCTGTCCGATCGGAATATAACTGGGAACTTTTGTCCCGCTATCGTTACTGAACGAAAGCTGATATCCCGTTAAGCCTTTTTTTAATTTCATGCGCATGGCATTTTGCAGCGATTGCATGATGAGAAAGATGACAGAGTTTCGTGCGGTGTCGCGCTGAAAGATCGAGCGAAAAAAATCTAAAGGGTGTGCCAATATGTTTCTGATCATCTTCAATGTTCGGGTAAATGGATTTCCATTTCCGGCAGCCATTACGGCCAGCCTGACCATAGCGCCTGATTTATCCGGGAACTTGCAGAGTTCAATGTGTGTGTGGTCATCTGGATTAAAAACAGTGCTGATGGCCAGCCCGTGATTCAGCTTGCGATCGGCAGCCACTACACCCGAAAGCATTTCAGAATTTGTTAACAGGTTTTCACCCAGGCGATCGGAGAGGAGTGGCAATGTTTTATAAACAAATTTTTGCTTGAGAAGCAGATCCAGCGTACCGAGAACACCACCACTTACAATGATGCCGCTGCAAGTAAAGGTATCCTGCTTTTTATTCCATAAGGCTGTACTAGATTTTGCTTTAACATGGTAGGTGTTGTCAGCATTCAGTTTGATTTCAGTAGTTTCTGTTTCTGCCAAAATCGTTGCACCGAATAATTTCTCAGCTAACCAGAGGTAATTTTTATCCAGTGTATTTTTAGCATTGTAGCGACAGCCCACCATACATCCCGCACATTCTGTACAACCTTTCCGCATCGGCCCTAAGCCATTAAAGTATGGGTCTTTTTCTTTTTTCGTATCCCCCAGGTAAACACCCACGTAATCAACGCGACCATATGTTGACCCACGCCCCATTTCTTCCGCTACTTCTTTCAGAATTTGATCTTCTGCATTTTCCTTTTCATATTTTGAACTGCCCAGCATGAAGCGTGCAGTGGCGTAGAATGGGGCAAGAATTTCTTTCCAGTTTTTAAAGCCCGACCAGTTAGGGTTTTGATAGAATGCATCAGGAGGCATCATGTGGGTGTTCGCATAAACTAGTGATCCGCCACCCACACCCACACCACTGAGGATAAAAACTTCTTTAAAGAAACTTAATCGAAGAAACCCAAACCATCTGAAAAAGGGAAGCCACAAATATTTGCGCAGATTCCAGTTTGATTTCGGGAAGTCAGTGGCCTTCCAATGTTTACCTTTCTCAATTACCAAAACACGGTATCCTTTTTCCGCCAGTCGCATGGCTGAAACAGATCCACCAAAACCTGATCCGATTACGATATAATCAAAGTGTTTTTTTGTCATGTAAAACGAACGTAACCTTAGTAATACCTGCCCATCATCGGGTGATCAACAATAGCCTTTCTTAGTTCCAGTAGATCTACAACGCCCTGGTAGCGATAAACAACTTTGCCGCCCGGTTCTAACAGTAGTGTGTACGGCAGTGCCCCGTTCCAGGCAGGATCAACAGCTTCAATAAGTTTATAATTGTCTTCACCACTATAGAGATAATTTTTTACGGGTGATCGCTTTTGTTCCAGAAAAGCGAGCGCTTTATCGCGATGTTCTGGTTTATCCGCGGAGAGCGAAATGAACTCAAAATCGCGCGCGCCATACCACCGTTGTAGTGCTACTAGTTCAGGATATTCTGCCACGCAGGGAGCGCACCACGTGGCCCACACATTAATGAGACGAAGTTTTTTGGAAGGGTTTTTTACGAGTTGTTTAATTGCTTCAACATCGGCCAATTCCAATGTGACTGGTTTCTCATTCCATTCTTTTTCAACCTGCTTGCCCCAATCATTTTTCCAGCCCCACTTCGTAGAGCAACCGAATGCTTTGTTTTCCGGATTTTCAACAGTGCGATTTTCTAAAATTGCATCGACCGCCAGCCGCAAATCATCGGCATTTGCTTTTCCTGGTTTTTCGATGGCATCAATTCTGCCAACATACCGCAATTTCCGCTCCTGATCAAAAACAAATGCATGGGGTGTAGCAACGGGTCCATATTGAATGGATACCGCTTGATTATCACCATCATACAGGTAAGTGAAATTATATCCTTTATCCTGTGCGCGAATTTTCATTTCTTCATACGTATCATTCAGATCAGTATAGCCACATTCTTCAGGCAACAAACCCAGAACACTATTCGGCATGATGGCCACAACAGAAACACCCTTTGCTTGATAATCGCTGGTGAACTGTATCAAGCGATCTTCATAGGCTTGGGCTGTTGGGCAATGGTTGCAGGTAAAAATGATTACCAATGCTTTTGCATCTTTAAAATTCTGAAGGCTTAAAAATCTACCAGACACATCGGGTAAACTAAAGTCCGGAGCAGCAGCTCCGATGGGCAGTGTTGTAACTTCTTGCTTGGGTACAAGTTTGGGATTGGGTTTGAAGGCTACTATTGCTTCCGGTGTGCCCTGTTCTTTTTCATTTTTCTGTTGGCAGGAAAACAAACTAATTGTGGTCATTAATGACCACACCAATATTTTGCTTCGAAACATCATGGTAGTATTATATTATAAGGAAAGTTAACGATTCCTCACATGTGATTTTCAGCCGAATATATAAATGCTTATCACTATTTTTTTTCAGCCTCCTTCACCATTCGGATGGACATCCAGCCCAGAGCGAGAATGACAATGAACAAGATTGCCCAGATCAATGTTCGACTGGTGAAGAACACAAAGTCTGATTTCGGTGCTGTTGTCTTTGTGCTTTCAATTTTCGAAACATTTAGTACAGGAGGCTGTTGTGGAATCTTGTCTTTAAACTGCGCTAAATCATAATTCGGCTCTTCATTATTTATGTTTCCGAGTCTGAGGGTATAGGAATTTTCTTTCTCAAGCCACGCAGTGATATACCGGTTGAGCTGAAATGTATTGACAGCCGAAATTTGCACAGGCGGATTGTCGAGGTTCTCGATGATAACAATGAATTCATTGGACCGGATGGTTGGTAAGGACACAATGTTTTCCTGGTCAGAGCGCAACTGAAAAGTATGTACGGCCAGAAGATACGATTCTGTAGATCCGTTACGGAGTTGATGTACACCTTTTTTATATAGCGTTGCATTTCTCGAAAAGTAGGGCAAGCCTGAAATTGTAAACTCCAATCTATCTACCAGGCGAACTGTATCAAATCTTATCGTGATATATGTTTTTTTGATGTCCACGCTATCCACCTGACTGAACAGTTTTATTGGGACAACCGAATAATTTCTTTCCGAGGTTTCCAGTTGATAATAACCCGCACGTAAAATATTCAGGGGTGCCGTAGTTGAATCATCAATTTCAAGTTTGTAATAGCTGTAATTGCTCCAGGGGAAGTTGAGCATTTTCATATCTGCTGTAGCGCGAGCGTTATTGAGTCCATCGAGTTGAACATGCTGCTTGAGGGCATACCACTGCTCACGGTTATCACTTCCCAGCAAGGTAGCTGTTTTGAGTACATCTGCATTTTTGATGATCAGGCTGATGTTGTTGATGGAGTTGCGTTCCGGGTTGTGCAACACAAGTGTGGTACAACAGTTTCGCTTCTGTGTTTTTTCCAGAATCTCATATTCTGAGAACCTGTTTACAGTAGTTTTCTTTTCCTCCTCAAACAAGAAAGGTACTTCCTGCTCTTTTTCATTGTAGAGTCGCAGTCCGGTAAAGTTGTTATTCAGGTGGATACACACATCGGATGTGAGCGCTATCCGGTAAAAACCTGTGCTGTCAATAGGAGGAAGTGTGGCGCTTGACGTAAAGGCAGATTGCCCCTTTCCCGCTATCGACAGGCCAAACACAAAACTGAATAGTATGTATCTCATGAGGTTTCCTGTTTTTCGGACTCGTCAGTCAATAGAAGTTTTTTCAGTCGCTGATACATAAATGAAACAACCAGGAGTAAAACACCCAGCGAGATAAAGGCAGCTATCTTGCCGCCTTCAGAAATGCCGCGAATATCCACCAGGAATAGTTTCAACAGGGTGATGAGGAAAAGTGTAAGAGAGATAATCCGCAGATGCCGGATTTTTTTCTGTAAACCGATAGCGATTAAAATAAAGGAAGAGACTCCCCACAGAATAGGAAAACCAATCTTGTGATTGTGTGACAAAATGTTTGTGATGGTATTGTCGGGTGTGTAAGCAATCAGCAAGACGGTATGGTCGAGTTCGGCACTACTAATGAATACGAACAAGAAAATATAAATCCACCAAACAGCCTGGTAGGTTTTGTTATTGAATTCCGTGAGCAGAAGAATCTTGCGCAAACTTATGGTGGCGATAAACAGCAATAACACAACAAGCAAATAGTGAAATGCAAAACCAGTTGAGGAGGCAGTCGCCATGAGGTACTCGTTCCGGGCATCAACCACTTCATCGTGGTAAACAAAAAGGTAAGCTAAAATGGCAAGAAGTCCCCAGAAACCCCAATACGGTCTTATCGTTTCCGGAAGCGTCAACCGCCTTTCAATCAATAACAGTGCGGTAATGAAGAGCATGTTGTAGCACCCGATGATGATGTGCTGTGCTTCCAGAGCACTTACATAAACTTGAACCTGGTATTGTAACTCCAAAAATTGAGCGGTATACAACAGAATAGTTCCCCCTGCGAGAAGGGCTGCTTTGTAAAGCTTAACAGCATCCGGATTTTCTGACTCACGCCTGAGCAACAGGAGTGTTATTGCAATGGAGGAAAGTGAGAAGAGGCTCGTGACATACGCTTTGTTGAGGAGGATGGTTAACACCGTTTCGGTTTCAAGCTGAAAGTATAATTGCTCCCAATCCATCATCAGACTGATGACCATTAAAGCCATTACAATAACGGACCCTAATTTCATTAATCGTATTCCGGATTTCTGCGAAAGCCATAGAAGGAGTACCGTTTCAGCTGACCAGAAGAGAGTGATGTAGTTACCCTTCAACTGGACCGGTGCAGCCAAACTAATGAAGGTAAGCACGAGCCCGATCAGCAAAAAGATAAGTTTCTTATCGACAGCAGTATTCCGATAAAGTACGTACGCAAAAATGAAATTAAATATCCCCAGGATGGCGGTAAACAGTCCGCGGAAGTCCTCACCTGAAGCATTATTCAGAATGAACATCCCTGCTGCATAGAACAAAAACGTGTTGCTCAGGAGGATACTAATATCAATGGTCTGGAAAAGTGTTCGCTGCCGCACGTTATTGATAATGTTCATGGCAAAGAATACAACGTAAAAGGCAGTAGCAAACAACAGTGCCCCGATGAGCATCGATAGATTTTCACTATCGAATTTTGCACCCAGCCAGGTTCCAAACAGAAGAACAGTAAATAGATAACAAATAATATTGACGAGGCTCCACTTTTTGTAATACGCTAGTACCAGCATGCCTGTATCTAGTATCAGTATGTAACTGAAGAGCACTACATAATTACCTTCACCGGTGCTTACCATAAAAGGTGATGCGAAGCCACCCAGAATAGCAAACACAGCCAGTTCAATCCGGTTGTAGCCAATCGATAGCATGACGGTAAACGCGGTAATGACAAGCATCAAAATGAAAGCAGCGGTTTGAGAGAATATTCCATACTCATGAAAGGCAATGGCTATGGTCAGGTATAAAATGGCAATGCCACCTCCCACCAGCACCGAACTAAAGGCTATGAACTTTTTGCGCATGCGGTGCGCGAGGCCAATTAATATTCCGCCACAGGTAATTCCAATACAGACCCGGCCAATTTCGTTGATCCAGTCTTGATCAATGGCATACTTAACAAAGAAGCCAATCCCTAACACCAGAATGCCGATACCGATTTTATTGGCCAGGTTTTCACCGATGAATTTTTCAAGATCGGGGTTTTGTTCAAAGAAGCCGGGCTTTCTGATTTTTGCTGGCGGGGTATCATGTACAATTGAGGGCACTACCGGAGGCGTAATGACCTCCGCATGGGTAATGATTTCAACAGGTTTTTTAATTTCTTCTTTTATTGGTTCAGGCTGGACTTTAACAGGCTCAGGCTCAGGTTTGGGAGGCACCTGGTATTGAATGGTTGGCGTTTTGGCTGCAATGGGAGCGATGCGTTCGGGTTCCGGTTTGATCGGTTCTTCTTTTCGTTTGCGCCTTACTTCTTCTGATAATAAATCAATTTTTTGCTGAAGGTTATTGAGTTTAATAGACAGATCATTTTTTAGATTAACCAGAATAACCAAAACGATGATCAGCGTAATTAAGAGAACAGCTTCCATGCCATCAGGGTTTAGAAATGTCGTTGGATATGCAACGCGTTCTCAGAAGCGAGAACAGATAGGGTTGGACGTTGAATAAATATCCTTCAGCCCGTTTTTGACCGTGCTGAAGGATACGAAGGATTTAATTTTTGCTTGCCTTTTTCTGGCGCTTCTCAGCCCTTTTTTCCTTCAGGGTTTTAAGTGGTTTTTTCTTGTCTTCCTTCTTGGCATCTTGTGCTTTTGACATAGGAGTATAATTTTGATTTTATCAATTATAGTAAAAAACTAATAATTATACTCCCGGAAGATCAAATTATTTATCATCTATCGTTCTAATAGAATAGATCCTTCAGAACTGGCAAGCTTTGGTAAATACTTTTCTGATTTTAATACGCATAACGCTTCAATACACCTTCTATTTCTTTATAGAAAAGTTGTTCGTTTCCTTCGGCAATTGAAGCTGAATCCAATTCTTTAACCTGATCAATGATCGGTTGATAACGGGTTGTATCGACTGGCGATAGGAGTAGCTCTTTCAAGTCCTTTTTAATGAATTCAATTTTAACATTTGAAATGTCTCGTAAGTTAAAGTTTTCGGAAAAGTATTCTTTCAGAAAGCGTTCATCGAGGAAATCCTTGATGAGATCATTGCGTAGTTTTCGTATCAAATCCAGAATGCTTTCGTCTGTCCAGCGGGAAGAGGGGGTTCTTGTTTCCATGGGGGCAATATCGCTTAAATAGACGACAACTTATGTCAGTGAAAATTATTTTTGTTACGTTTTTTAGGTGTATTCTCAACGAATTTTAAACATCCTGTTTTTGTATTGATCGATTTATTTTGTAGTACTGTAGTACACTCTCCAGAGTTTATTTGATGTGGAAATGGTTATTCATTATTTTACTGTTGTATATGGAGAACATTCTCGCTTTAAAACCTGTTGTGGTAGCTGGTCATAGAAACAACCAATACAATGAAATGGACTGATGTACTACAATACGCCAGCAAGGGCAACCTAACTCCGCCACAGCGTGTAAGTAAAACCGATGCAGAATGGCAAAAAATATTGACTCCTGAAGAATACCAGGTTACACGGAAGAAAGGTACGGAGCGGGCATTTACGGGGGAGTATTGTGAGGCACACGATCCAGGATTATATGCCTGCCGTTGCTGCGGAACCGTATTGTTCGATTCCCGCACCAAGTTTGAATCCGGCACAGGATGGCCGAGTTTTACGGAATCCGTAGAGCCCAATGTGATCAAGTACACCAAGGATACCAGTTATGGAATGACGCGGATAGAGGTTGAATGCAGCGTATGCGATGGTCATCTGGGTCATGTATTTCCGGATGGACCACCGCCCACCGGGTTACGGTTTTGCATTAACTCAGCCTCCATTAAGCACGTTGGCTGATCGCAATGCTAAACTCACGTAACCGTGAATGCAGTTGTTCGTTTGCTATACCACCACCATGGACAAATCATTTATTCACAAGCTTTACTTATCGCACCAGGAGTGCCCTACCTGCCCTTCGCCAGCAACTGTATCGCAGTTTTATATCAACCTACTGGGTGCACTATTTGCTGATTTTACCCAACTTTCGCAGTTGTCGGAGGAGCAGTTTGAACAACTGATTTGGCAACTTCAGCATGAGTTGGAAAACATCCTCCGGAATACCCCTATTCGTGGGAACAAAAATTCTGCTGAGGTTTCAGCTGATTTCTTTCAAGCTTTGCCACAGATCTTTGATAAACTTCAACAAGATGTAACTGCAATGTTCGAAGGTGATCCTGCTGCGAAAAGCAGGAACGAAATCATTCGTACATATCCCGGATTTTATGCAATTGCTGCCTATCGCATAGCCCATGAACTTCATGTATCCGGTGTTCAGGGCATCCCACGCATCATTACCGAGCATGCCCATAGTAAAACAGGCATTGATATACACCCGGCCGCAAAGATTGGTAACAGTTTTTGTATCGATCACGGAACA
Source organism: Cyclobacteriaceae bacterium (assembly GCA_016787565.1). Classification (GTDB taxonomy): domain Bacteria; phylum Bacteroidota; class Bacteroidia; order Cytophagales; family Cyclobacteriaceae; genus JAEUUG01. Next base: position 208,013 of record JAEUUG010000013.1, on the reverse strand, counting down.
GGTATCGTCATCGGAGAAACAACGGTTATTGGTAATCACGTTAAGGTATATCAAGGCGTTACATTAGGAGCGCTCAGTGTCAACAAAGAAGATGCTGAAAGGAAACGCCACCCCACCATTGAAGATCATGTTGTTATTTATTCGGGCGCAACCATTTTGGGCGGTGAAACAGTGATCGGACATCATAGTATTGTAGGCGGAAATGTTTGGATCACCAAAAGCCTCGAACCAAATTCCAAAATCTACTACCAATCGCGTATGCACAATGAAGATACAAACGAAACAGACACGATTATTTTTCGTTCGGATGTTTAACACCATACCAGTATACCATGAAGCTTATTGAACTCATCGGAAACACTCCACTGGTTGAACTCGAACACATTCCGGTTAAAAAGGGTGTGACCATTTATGGTAAGCTGGAGGGCAATAATCCTGGAGGAAGCGTAAAAGATCGTGCCGCCTACGGGATGATAAAAGGAGCATTAGACAAAGGTTTGGTTAAGCCGGGTGACAGATTAGTAGAGGCAACCAGTGGTAATACAGGCATTGCATTGGCTATGATTGCCCGTATCATGGGACTAAACATAACGTTGATTATGCCCGACAATTCAACGCGTGAGCGTGTACTAGCCATGGAAGCCTACGGTGCTAAAGTACTACTCACACCAGCTGCGCGAACCATTGAATATTCACGCCAACTGGCAGATGAAATGGTAGCCAACGAAGGGTATTATATGCTGAATCAGTTTGCCAATCCTGATAACTATGCCATGCACTATCGAACTACCGGTCCGGAAATCTGGCACGATACAAATGAAAAAGTTACGCACTTTATTTCTGCTATGGGTACTACAGGTACCATTATGGGTGTGTCTCGATTCCTGAAAGAAAAAAATCCTGCTCTGCAAATTGTAGGAACCCAACCAACGGATGGCTCCTGTATTCCTGGAATCCGGAGATGGTCTCCTGAATTTCTTCCAAAAATTTTCGAGCCTCAACGGGTAGATCGTATTGTTGATGTTAGCGAACTAAATGCCCGCATGATGACACAACGCTTAGCGAAAGAAGAAGGCATACTCGCAGGCATGAGTAGTGGCGGGGCGCTGCATGCCGCTATGACAATCGCCAATGAAATTGACTCAGGCGTAATTGTTTTCATTGTATGTGATCGGGGCGATCGCTACCTGAGTTCTGATTTGTTTGGATAAGGTTCAAGACTAAACCTTAATTTAAACGATGATGGGATGCCGTTGTTGGCATCACCGGCTGCGCTGTAACAATCATGATCTGAAGGATAAGGCCCATTACAATAATCATCGCTACTTCAACGTGCGAAAGTATACTGGAACCCGCTACAATTTTTTTAGAATGATCGGCCAGGCTTTTTCCCTCACTGATTTGAATGCTTGAAAGTTCATGAAGATTGGCTGAAGTGCGTTCAAATCTTTTATCAAAAATGATTTGCGCTAACGGTTCCCCTGAATGTTTGAAGTATTCGTGCTCGAGTACGTTCATTTCATCAATGCTTTTCTTCAAGGATTGAAAGAACCCCGATTCTTTTTCCGTTAACCTGGTTTTTTCGTAATCCTGAATCAGCACCTGAATGGCAGTATTGTGTACCGAAATCTTATCCCGGACTTCGATGAGATTTTCATCGGCACGGCATTGATCCATCAATATTTTCTTTTGATACAAATGATCGGAAAGCTTATAGATGTAGCTTTCTGCGAGCAGCCGGTCTTCATAAACGGAAGAAAAGGAGTCGCCCAGTTCAGCAACATGATTATCTTCGATAATATTCTTTACCAGCACACTTGCCAGTATAATTGTAAGTAGAAGTGGTAGTTTATACGTTCCCTGCAAGGCATCAATTCTTTTCATAGTCGTATTCGTTAACCATCCTAATTTCGTGAACATTGCAGGAGGAAACAAGGCAATTGTACGATCACTATAATATTAATAATACGTGCGCTTCCTGCTTTGCCTGCTAGTGTTCTGGCAATTCTCCTGTTTCGGAGAAAATGATGGCCAGAAACCGGGTGCTTTCAAACCGGGAAGCGATAATCACTAAAATGGATGTGATTGGTACTGAAAGGATCATGCCGATAATTCCCCAAATTATTCCCCAAAAGGTAAGTGCCAGCAAAACACCGAGCGGACTCAGGTTTAATGTCTTTCCCATCACTTTGGGTTCTATAACATTACCTACGATAACCTGAACTACCTGAATTGCCAGGAATACCCAGATAAAAATGCTGAAGGATTGGAACTGAAATACAGCAAAAGCGGCCGGTAAAAACGTGGCGACCAGCGAACCGATGTAGGGAATGTAGTTCAATAGAAAAATGACAAACGCCCAGAGCACCGGAAAGTCAACATGGAAAAGCAATAGAATGATATAACTGAAAACTGCTGTCAGAAAGCTCATTACGGTTTTGACAAAAACGTACGTCCGCACGGCACTGTGTACCTGGCCTGCCACGTTTTGCAGGCTGGTAATACGCTCCGGGCTCATCAACAATAGTTTAACTTTTCGGGCAAATAAAGATTGCTCCGCTAGCAGAAAAAAAACGTAGATGATAATCAGAAAGATGTTACCGGCAATACCGGAAAGTCCATTCAATAACCCAGTCAGAATCGGATTAAAATCAAATGATTCAATGCGTTCAACGATGCGTTGCTGGATATCTTCAAATCCATCTATTTTTTGAATGCTGCCCAGCATGCTTCGAATGTTAAGAATATAATCTGGCGAACGCTGCTTAATCAATTCAAGGTTATAGGTTATGATTTCAATTACACCCAATGTGATGAGTATGATGATGGTAAACGCCAGCACGGTTAACAGCCAGGAGGGCATCTGATGCCCCCGTATTTTTATCCGGGCTCCAACCGCCCGCAATTCATAAATAAAATACCATACCATGATGGCCAGTATGAATGGCTGTAGGAAGCTGCTGAAGTACACCAGGCACAACATTGTCAGGGCAACCACAAATGCGGCAGCGGCAATGCGTTCAATTTTTACGGGTTGGTTAAATACACCAGGTTCCATCAAGTTTATTGTTTATCGGTTGAAATCTGCCATAAAATCCACATAAATGCAAGGCGTACAATATGTGGCTTTTATCACGTGTTAAAATACTGTTACAAAATTGTTAGCATAGTGTAAGTTTGGTAAACTTGTGCATGCAGCCCATCATCCGGGAGGTTAAGGATAAACATGACCTCCGATTATACATTTACCTCCCACAGTTATTGTATCAGAATTTTCCTAATTGGGTTCCACCCATTTATGCCGATGAATGGAACTTTCATGATCCATCACAAAATAAAGCGTATAGGCATGCCGAGGTTATCCGATTCCTGGCCTTTCAGGATGAAAAACCCATCGGAAGAATAATGGGCATTATTCATCATGCATACAACGAAGCGCATCAGGAGAAGACCGGTAGATTTTTCCAGTTGGACTGCATTCCCGATCAGGAAGTTGCGCAAGCGCTGATCTCCACGATTGAAGGTTGGGCACGAAGTAAAGGAATGAATAAGGTGATTGGTCCGTTTGGTTTTTCGGAGAAAGATCCGCAGGGATTACAGATTGAAGGATTTGAGCATTTGCCAGTTATTGCCACACCAACCAACCCGGCATACTTGCCTCGTTTGGTTGAAGCCGCTGGTTATTTGAAAGAAGTTGATTGCGTTTCGTATGTGATGAAACTGACTAACGGGTTGCCAGTTTCATTTGAGCGGGTATATAATCGTATTCGGCAAAATCTGAAACTCAGATTGATCGAGTTTACCTCCAAGCGCCATCTGAAACCATATATTGTTCCGGTATTTCGTCTTGTGAATGAAACGTATAAATCGCTGTTCGGATTTGTACCCATGAGTGAGGACGAAATGAAAAAGTTTGCAGCGCAATACCTGCCCATTTTAGATCCTCATTTTGTAAAAATTGTTACCAACGAGCATGATGAGATCGTTGCGTTTGTCGTTTCCATGCCAGACATGAGCCAGGGTATACAACGCGCGAAAGGAAAACTGTTTCCGTTCGGATTTATACATATTCTGCGATCAGCAAAAAAAACAAAGCAATTGGATTTACTTCTTGGTGCTATTAAACCGGAATACCGGGGCAAGGGCATAACGGTATTGATGGGAAAGGCATTAATATCCACCGCGCTTCAGCATGGAATGGAAACCATGGACAGTCACCTGATTCTTGAAACGAATATTCGCATGCGCAATGAATGTGAAAACATCGGAGGTATTGTTTATAAGCGGTACAGGGTTTTTCAAAAGAATCTGTAAAGAACTATACTGCCTTTGCCTCGCCTAAACCTTGTCTCACCCGAAGTCCGTAATAGTGTGTTGCCAATTCTTGTATGTGTACAAGGTCATTTTCGCAAGCCAACTCTATTTTGTGAATAATTTCTTCCTGCGGTATTCCCCGCGCACTTAAAATATGAATGACATACTTTTTATCATGCCAGGAGCCAATAAGCATTGCCATTTCAGCAAAGAATGGAGGGAGAATATTTTTCCTGTTCTTCAGTGTGGCCGACAAATAAACTATCGCTTTGCAGGATTTACGCGCTGCGTGTAAAGCTGAAAGATTGGGAGCGGGATGCAATCTCTTTCTTACAGTATTTTTGAGTTTCTGGATGCAGTGTAACACTTCAATAGTTTTCACTTTTTTGCATGCCCGATCAATAACTTTCCCTATTTTTTTTACAGATGTTAGATAGTGTGGTATATTTTTTCGGAAACCGGAAATTGTTTTTGGAGTTGGTAAAAGTAAAAGCTCATCGATTGTATTGTTTGGTGCATAGTGTGATAGGAGGTTTTGAAAAACCAGAGATTCGCGAATTAATCCGGCTTTACGAAAAATGGTCCGCAGTGGTTTATAGGTATTGTGCATACGAAAGTTTTGTTGCGTAAATCGAATGAGCTTTAGTATGGCTTTGATTCTTTTTATCTCCAACCGGATTTTATGAAGAATTTCCATGTCATCCGTATACCTCACGGCTGTTATCAGATGACTGAGGTGAAAACATCGCTTGGTAGCGTATTTCGTGAGGGCCCGCATAAACGCATTTCACTAATTTGTATTTCCCAATCAAAAATCATGATATACGCTTACTGGATAATCCATAATATCTCAGCAAGATTAATGATTTATATCATTGTGCTGCGAGATTGCCGGAACTAGCTTCCGGAATTAACAGTTTCCAAATGCCTAAACGATATTCATTCGAAGGGTATACCCATCATAAAGTATCAACTCAACTCGCTGAAATAGTTGAGGAGATGACGGAAGGTGAAAAGAAATTTGCTCACCTTCTGGAGGAGTTGCATTCCAATTTTAAACAGAGTGGTTATAACCTGATTCACTACCTTATCCTGCGCAGTAACGAAATCCGCGAGGCCCAGGAATACCTGCATCATATTGGTCTTTCTTCACTTACCAATTCAGAGAGCCACACCTTATTTCAGCTTCAGAATGTTTTGTCGTGGCTCAGTCCGGAGCAACGTGTTCCGCTGGAAAGTGGATGTAATTTTGAAACCGCATCAAAACTTCGGGCTGTCCATGCAGAACAACTGTTGGGTGTCTTTCCGATACAGGACAGGCCTCACATCATGGTAACATTTTCTTCAGCACTAATGCAAGATAGAATGCTCGTTGAAGAGATGTTAAATGAAGGTATGTCTGTAGCACGGATTAATTGTGCACACGACAATCCGGAAGTGTGGCTCAACATGATTCATGTGTTAAAAAAAGCAGTTGCCAAAACAGGTCGTAACTGCAAAGTCTATATGGATTTAGGTGGTCCGAAAATCCGGATACGGTCTATTGCTGCGCGCAAGAAAAATCAGAACCTGCTATTGCCGGTATGTGAGGGGAGTGATTTATACCTGCGGTTTGCGGGTGAAAAAGATGTTTTGGTGAAAGATCGTAGCATGAAAAATCTTGATGTGCTGTATGTAGAGCCAAAGGAAATATTATCACACGTGAGTACAGGCGAACACATTTTTTTTGATGACGGAAAGTTTGAAGCTAAAGTTATCAGTGTGGAACCGGACCAGGTGCGTGTTAAGATTGTACGGATTTCAACCAAGAAACCCTTTCTTAAACCTGAAAAAGGAATTAACCTCCCGGATTCTGATTTAAACATTCCACCGCTCACGGAAGATGACAAAAAAAATATTCCCTTTATCTGTGAGCATGCCGATATGGTTGGCTATTCTTTTGTGAATTCGCCTTCGGATGTGGAGGTGCTGAGAAGTGAAATTAAGAAATATGCTACCCATAAAAGCCCGGCAATCATATTGAAAATCGAACGGCTTTCTGCAGTGCAGAACTTACCGGCTTTGCTGATGAATGGCATGAAGGATGAGTCGTTGGGTGTAATGATTGCGCGTGGCGACCTGGCCGTGGAGATAGGATTTGAGCGCTTGAGTGAAATACAAGAAGAAATTCTGTGGATATGTGAAGCTGCACATGTTCCGGTGATTTGGGCAACACAGGTACTTGAAACACTGAATAAAACCGGTTACGCTACGCGTTCTGAAATTACCGATGCCGCCATGGGCGTACGGGCAGAGTGTGTGATGCTCAATAAGGGTAAGTTTATTGTAAAAACGATTAAAACACTGGACGATATATTGACACGGCAATTGGGGCATGTAAACAAGAAACGTTACATCATGCGACCGTTGGGTATTGCCAGAAACTTTCTTCAGGAAGGATAAATGAAAAAGCTGTTCAAATTTTTGAACAGCTTTTTTCTGTTATGAATAAATGTGAATTATCGGTTGAGTAATGCCTTCATCACTTCCGGTGTAACAACAGCATCACGTGTTCTCTTTAACGTAGTGGGAATAAAATTCTCTACACTTGTTCTGCTTCCGCTTGCAGGAACAGAGATGGGTGTAATGTTTGTATAATTTCCACCTGCGATCTGAAAAGATTGTACAACCTGCGTTGTATTTATTCCATTCGTATCCCAGACATTTATGTTGGCAAGAGTGTAAGAAGCAGTGAATACTTCACGTTGTGCAACAGGCTCCAGCACGCCATCTTTTAGTTCAATAAAAGTAGCAGTAAAATCCAGTGGATCTAATGTGCCGGAATAGTAAACATAGCTTAAACCAAAAGCGAGGTTACCAAGGGCTTTCGGAATAAAAACAAATTCTCCGGGCTGATTTCCTTCCTGAATAGAACCGGTTAATATCCCGTCCCAGGCAGCTGTTGTTTCTCCAACTCGAACTAACAAATCCATATCGGCATAAAGCGATGGAGTGGGAGCGGGCCAGCTTAGGAAAACAATTATTCCATCTTCCTGTTCCACTGTAATCTTGATGAGGTCATCGCGCGTGATTTCAATTTTATCATTGTCTACATCTTCAATTTGAATTTCGATCTTCTCGGGGTCTTCGATATCCAGGTCGGAGTAAAGTTTTAGTTGGATGAACCCTGAAGTTTCACCCTTTAGAATTTCGACCTCCAGGTAATCACCCAAAATTTCATAATCATAGTCACCGTTGGAACCGGCTGCAACCTTATCCAGTGCTGTTCCATCCAGCGAATAATCGATGATGATGTCTTCCGGTGCAGGTTTATCTAAAATGAGTTCAACTTCAATGGTGCCATCCGATTCTTTCACGGTTTGGGTTTTCAACTTGAAGGAGAGCTTTGGCTTAACAAACGGCTCATCGTCCTTGCATGAAGAGAATACAACACAACACGCAGACACAACCAACAGCGATACAACAGGGGCAAGGTATTTTCTCATAATCGTCAATTTTATGTAAACAGAATTAATAAAAGTAGGGATAATCTTTTCGTTTTTCAATACCGTATGTATAGGTCAGTACTTTATCCATTTCTTCATTACCACGCGCTCGCCCAATTTAACTTGCACAATATACACGCCTGATTTTAGTGCAGTAGCATCGATTGCATGGGTCACTTTTTCTGTCGTCTTCTGGAACACAACAGGATTTCCGGCAGTTGATCCCATCATGGTATACACGGTTGTGGTTATCGCTCCACGATAGGGATTATCCAGGGCGATGGTCAGGTTTCCGTTTCCGGGATTGGGGTAGAGGCTTATGCCGGCTGCGATAACATCTTCTTCCACACCCACGGTGTTGTCGCGAACATAAATGGTGGTTACCGCAGTTTCTTCACACAGGGGTAGTCCCGATCCAACTGTTGTATAGGTTGTTGTTATTGTTGGTCGCACAAGTAATTGAGGTCCGGCTACATTCTGAACAGAACCATCATCAGCATTCCAGATAAAGATGCTCGCACCCCGGCCATTCAATACCACTTCTTCACCGGGATAAATCATCAGCTTGGAAGCTGATACCTGCACCGATGGATTTACACCCACGATTGGTTTGATATCCATCGCAATGTTAGCACCGAGTGCAATAGAGTAAGGACTCCATACACTGCTTTCATTTTGTATCCACGATGTTGAAGAAGTAGCCTCACCATTGGCAGATGAAATGATCGCTATCGAATCTCCTGTTGCATAATTAAATTCTACGCCAACCTGAAAGGGTCTGCTAAACACAGGTGTCTCGCGATCAAACACGATGGACGTTGGACGATTATTTTCAATATCGTCCAGAATTTGTTTCAGGAGCACAACTTTTTGTTCAATAACAGATCCGGGAGCACTTTGTGGTCCGCGTGCATTCCATACGGTTACTGTAACTGTTGCATCTTCATTTTTAGCGTATGCATAGCCAAATTTGATATCTACACCACTCACATATTCATAGCCCTGAGTATTGATGAAGAACTCTGATACGGCTATTGTTTTGATGCTGTTGTGCCCGGTGAGGTATCCTGTATACGCACCGAAATCGGACAGGGGAAGTATGGATTTGGTATAGGTAGCTTTAAAGTTAGAGACCTCACTGCACAATCCTTCTTCTGAGACTGTGATGTATGCATTTATTGCAAAGGGTAACGATTCGCCCAAGGTATTGGTGGCTGTTAGTGTAACGCTATAAACTCCGGGTACATTGTATTTCACTTTTGGATTACGTGCTGTAGATGTGTTCGGGTCACCACCCTCAAACGTCCAGTTCCAGGATGTAGGAAAGTTGGTAGAAAGATCCGTAAAGTTTACTTCGCCACCACGAAGTACAGTTGTCTTGTCGGACACAAAATTGGCTGTGGGTACATCGGCTACCTGCGGACTACACAAGTTGGCGTTGACGAGTGTTTTTCTTCGCGGGCTTAACTCCATCACCGCCAGTATGCGATCCTTTTGTCCTTTCGTAAAGATGTTCATGCAGGCATCATCCGAATAATCCATGTAGTTTTGAACCATGGCAAGTGTTGTGCCATTGCAGCCCAATTTATTGGTTGGGCAACCACGACTCTCACTTCCTACCAATGGCGTATCGGAAACAAAATCATCGGCATTGCATCCACCATCGCCCCAGATATGACGAAGTCCCAGCCAGTGTCCTGTCTCATGTGAAAGTGTTCTTCCCTTATTGTAAGGTGCCTGTTGATTAGGAAAGCCTGATCCAAATGATGTGAATTGAACAACAACACCATCTGTAGAGGCGGGTCCACCCACAGCATTTAATCCAGATAATCCAGATTGATCCGGAAATTGTGCATAGCCCAGCAGATTGGCATCGGTACCACCAAATCGCAAGGTCCAGACATTATAAAAGAGGTTGGGATTCCAGATGGTTGTAGGTTTTAATTGCGATTCAATTTCATTTCGTGTCCACGATGCCTTACCTCCGTTGTAGCGATGAACACCGGGTTCAGCCAGCACTGCACCATTCTGATCAACGGGTGATAAGCAGAATTCAATTTCAATATCGGCCCCAACCGGATTGGTGTTATAGCCGGGCGTTCCAATTTTTTTACGGAAGTCTTCATTCAATACTTCTATTTGCGATTGAATCTGCGCCAGACTGATATTCAAACCGGTTCCGATGGGTTCTCCATTGTGCACCACATGCACAATAACAGGAATATTTATAATGGTGGCTTGTGTTCTGCCACTGCGTGCTTCCCTGAGGGCGATATCACGGATTTTTTGCTGAAGCACCACTTCAAATTCATCGAGCGTTCCGCGCTGCGGAAATTTCGCACGATTAATACTATCCTGTTCCATGGTGGCGCAACCACGATCGGGAAGGGTTTGTGCCCCAACCGGGAACATCAACAACACCATACAACAGATTATCAGTAACCGTACTCTCATAGTGCAATTTAATTTTCGGCAGTAGCTTCAAAATGAATGCGGTAGCTGCCGGCATCATCATCAAAAAATATTTCCAAAACCATATCTTTTTTATCGAGCTTTTTCACAATAAAGGGAAGTGAAAAGTCAGGGGAGAAAACAGGAAGAATCATGGTAAGCGTTGCCGTGGCATTGCTAAATGTCCAGGAATCTGAAATGAGACCCGCCTCATCCGAGCACTTGCGCGATCCGCTGGTTGTTTCAAACAAACGATCAGCGCCTGCATAGAATATATACTGATCATCGGATGTACACGCAACAGAAAAACGATCGACTATATTTCCATTCGAAGTTTCTTCAAAGAATTTTATTTTCCACGTCTTACTATTCTCGCCTGTAAAAAATTGAGTATAGGTATAGGGCGTAGGTGTAAGTTCTTCTGAACAGCTAACGCTGAACAGAAAGATGGAAACAGATAGTATACTCGTTATTCTTCTCATCATAAAAATCAATCGGGTATGTACGCTATGGTAACCTGTGGTTGATTGGTAAAGTCAACCAGTGTAATGGTCATGATAATCTGGCGTGTTAGCGGATCTACCACTCCTGTGCCCCTGATGGTCGCCTGGGTTGGGGATAGATTTTCCTCCTCCTGCTCAGGAATGGTCAGCGTATTATCGCCATTGTCAATAAATAACAAATCCATTTCACTACCTGTATTGAAAACATTAATATTCCAGTTGGATAGAAGGTAATTTTCACAATCATTACTGATGATGGATATACCAGGTGCCTGTACAGAACCACGCTGCCCAATGTAGGTACCGCCCAAAATACAATCATCGATAATGGTTAACGTGTATTGGTTACCGATTCCACTTTCGCCCTGACCAATCTTCAGCTTGCTGGTGCTCACAGTTTCCAACGTCAGGATTAAATCCTGGCTCCGTATAATGTTGTTGGCGTTGTTGATAAGATTAATCTCGATGGTGCCGAAATACTCGCCTTTCTTTATGGTTACTTTTCCACGGTCGCCCACCACGGTAAAGTCAACATTTTCACGTGCGTTGCCGCTGATCTTGTAGTTCACCACCACATCTTCGGTAAGCGCAGGGCCTGCCATGTGTACTTCAATGTAAATGGGCTTGCTATCGCTCTCTTTTTTACTGAGACTGGTTTCAGTAAAACGAACAAAGTAGGGGCCGGTGAAAATAACGCGCTCTGTTTCGCAGCCGATAAGCACAACCGAAAGAAGTAAGAACGATATGAAAAATAATTTTTGCACTAGTATCCGGGATTTTGTTTTCCTGCTAACGCAGGATTATTTAACAGTTCACGTTGTGGAATGGGCCAAAGTTCATACGCGTCTTTCCAATTGGGAGAGAACGCACTCATTACCGTTTGAGCACGATCAGTTCTAACCAGATCGTACCAGCGATGCCCTTCAAAGGCCAACTCGTACCTGCGTTCTTCTTCTATGAGTTGTAAAATTTGTGTCTGACTTACCGAAGGTAGGAGCGGTGCTTTGGCACGTGCCCGTAATTCGTTTACATCATTTCGGGCATCGGTAACTTTGTTTTGGCGTGCACGCGCTTCTGCCCGGATAAGGTAAATTTCTCCCAGCCGGAATACAACTACGTTGTTGTTGTCTTCACTGGCAGTACCATACTTGGCAACCGACCAACCGTTATCATTTCCTTTCAGGTTATTGGGATTGAAAGAAATAGAAGCGAACCGTTCTCCCGATTCAATGGAGGCCAGCGCTACGATAACCTGATTCGAAGGTATGATCTCCCTTCTTCCTACAAATAAATTATTCAGGCCAATTGTGCCACTGGTGCCGGGATCGTCATTCAGGGTATAGCCCATTTCAAAAATAGCCTCATCCGTAAAATCTTCATTTACGATGGTGCTGAACGAACTTTCAAGTTGATACAGGTTTGACGAAATAATTTGAGAGGCAAAACTCTCGGCTTCAGCCCAATGGCCAAGGTATAGATGATATTTGGCCAATGCTGCCCGCACAGCATACTCTCCGGCAAAACCAGCACCAGCAGGGTTGGTTGGTAATTTGTCAAGGGCTTCTGTATAATCGTCTAAAATGATGTCAAGAATTTCGGCTTTAGATGCACGCGGAATATTCCGGTTTGCATCGATGGCTGTTTCCGTTACAAGGGGAACACCACCAAAGGAATACAATGCTGTGAAATAGGCATACCCACGCAGAAAGTGAGCGGTACCCATTACTTTATTTCGCTGAGCCGTGGTAACACCCGGCACCAATGGAAGTCTTTCTATAATGAAGTTGGCGATATAGATGGTGTTGTAGATGCTTCCCCATAATGCTGCAACCGAGGCATTGGCGGATGTAATTTGTTTCGTGCCCAGTTCCCGGTATTGTGTAAAGGTTCCGTTGTTGATCAGCATGTCGGATGTGCAGTCTCCCGCAATAACCGTTGATGGGATGATCGGCCGAAAAGCAGCATAGAGTCCAATCTCGACATTGGGAACATCTTTCGCCTCATTCAGCACAACATCATCTGTGAGCAGGTCAATAGGCTCCGGCTCGAGCAGGTCTGAACAGCTACTCAAGATGAGTAAACAAGCAGCAAAACTATTACGAAAACACTTTGTCATTTTAATACAGCGTTAATTCCAATGGTCAATGTGCGCACTTGCGGGAGCGTGAAAAAGTCAATTCCCTGTGCTGCGGTTGAACCATCGAGTGTACTTACTTCAGGATCAGATCCTGTATATTTTGTGAATGTCCATAAATTCGTGGCTGAGGCATACACACGCAGTAACTGAAGATTAACTTTGTTCGATATAGCGCTCGGGATGTTGTACCCCAGACTAACATTTTTTAATCGAAGATACGAGCCGTCTTCCAGCAAGCGGTTGCTGTGTAAATTGTTCAGTGTACTGTTGAGTTCATAGCGCGGAATGTCAGTTACATCACCTGGCTTCTGCCACCTGCGCAGGGCATCTACCGATTGGTTCGTTTGAATATCACCACCCATGTTTACCAGTGATGCTTTCGAGAAATTCAAAACCTTGTTGCCCACTGAAAAATTAAAGAATATGGAGAGGTCAAAGTTTCGGTATTGAACTCTGTTGGTGATACCACCGATTAACCTAGGTTGCGCATTGCCGATAACCATTGCATCAGCATTCGTAATGCTGCCATCGTTGTTACGATCTTCATACATGGCATCGCCCGTTGCCGGATTAACACCGAGGTAATTCAATCCCCAAAACGATCCGAGGGGTTCGCCTTCCTTAATAATATTTGTTGCATCAACACCTTCACCGGAATATCCTCTGTAAAGCGGAATAGAGTCTGCCAGGAATAATACTTTGTTCTCGTTACGTGAAAGATTCAGAGTGGTTTGCCATTTTACATCACGGTCGATGTTAACAGAATTTACCGTCAACTCGATACCCCTGTTTTCCATTTCTCCGATGTTGTCGGCAATCCCACCGAAACCAGTTGTTAGCGGGTACGGCCTTGTTAGTAAGAGATCCTTTGTCTTATTATAATAGATGTTGATCACCGATTGTATACGACCGCCCCAAAAACCGGCATCTGCTCCAAGGTTAAATTCCTGTGTTGTCTCCCATTTAATATCTGGATTGGGCACGTTCAGTGGAGTCACACCCGCACTTCCGTTGTAGGTTGTAGCGCCCCATTGACCGAGAAATACAAAGGCACCAATTCGTTCATTACCGGTGAGGCCGGCACTGGCGCGGATTTTCAGATCATCAATGAAAGATGCATTAAAGAATTTCTCTTGTGATATCCGCCAGGCGGCTGATACGGATGGAAAATACCCAAAGCGGTTGTTCGAACCAAAGTTTGACGATGCGTCCGAACGCAAACTCGCTGTGAGTAAAAAGCGCTCATCATAGTCATAGCGGGCTTCTCCAAAGAATGACAAAATCGAATGTGGTGGTTCGCGGTATGAAGATCCATCGTCTACAACACCAGCTGATTGTACGTACGTAAAATCATCACTGGGAAAAATCCTTCCCTGTACGTTTCCACCGATAGCAAAGTTTTGGAAAAGCTCGGTTCCAATAACCGCATTGAATTTTTGATTTGGTGCAAGGTCTCTATTGTATGAAAGTGTAAGGTAAGAATCAACATTGGAATAGGTATTGGCAATGAACACTCCGTAGCCTTGCCCGCCAACGCTGGGCAGAAATCCACCAATGGCCGTTTGAGAAGATTCATATTGATCTTCGGTAACACTGTTATAATCCAGACTGGTTTGGGCTTTGAGTATGAAGTTAGGATTAATCAGGTAGGAGGCATTGATGCTGGCCAGTGCCTTTACGGTAACTGTGTTGAAGCGCGGAAGAACAGCCTGCGCTACCGGGTTAAAGTTTGGAAAGCCCGCATATAGGGGAGAGGCCGGACCAACCAGAAAGCCGTCTTCATCGTACGGTGCGTAGTAGGGCAGACTTTTTACGGCACCAGAATAAACACCATCCAGAAAATTATCGCCCTTCACACGCATATTCAAGGAGCGTGAAAGCGAAATGTTTGTCGCCACCGAAAGCTTTTCCGTAAGGCGCTGATCGAGGTTGATGGTAGCACCAAAGCGTTGAAATTTATTGTTGATTTGCACACCTTCTTCTTCCCGAAAACTTCCGCTGATGTAGAAAGTTGTATTCTCATCACCACCCGTTGCAGACACCTGGTATTGTTGAAGGATAGCTCTACGCAACACCTCATCCTGCCAATCGGTATTTACCGCATCGGTGACACCCTTTATCAAACCAAATGCATCAGGATTTTCTCCTGCATTGGTAACAGCTTCGCGTTGAAGAGAAAGTAATTGTGATGCGTCTAGCAGATCCAGTTTCTTAACCGGATCAATAATGCCACGTTGCACATCAAATGAAATTTTCGTTTTGCCGTTTTTGCCGCGTTTGGTGGTAATCACAATTACTCCGTTCGAGGCACGTGAACCATATAAGGCTTTGGCCGATGCATCGGAGAGTACAGTATAGGTTTCAATATCGTTTGGATTGACTAGCGCCAGGGCATTGTCATTCTGTCCCCCAAAACTTCGCGCGCCCAGTGCCCCGGTTTCTACCGGAATACCATCGATAATCACCAGCGGACGGTTGCCTGCACTAATCGAGGTAGATCCGCGAATGCGAATGGAAACTCCACCACCGGGTGTGCCTGAAGATTGCGTTACCTGCACCCCGGCAACCTGTCCCTGAAGAGCCTGGTCAAGACCGTTTACTGAAATATTTTTTAATCCTTCGCTGCTGATGGTTGAAACAGCTCCCGTAATATCTTTTTTGGCAATGGAAGAATAGCCAACTACCACCACTTCATTCAACTCGCTGGATATTTCCTCCATCACTATGGTGATGTTCGTTTGGCCAGTAAAAGAAAACTCTTGTGTCTTGTAGCCAACAAAAGAGAAGATAAGGATGCTGCCGGATTGCACATCCAGCGAAAAAGATCCCCCAATATCGGTGATAGTTCCGAGGGTGGTTCCCTTCACGGCCACGTTAACTCCGGGCATACCATCTTTCTCCGAAACAGAAACTACTTTTCCGGTTAGCCGTTGGCTCTGCGCCAGAAGTGTTGAAGGAATGAATATTATTAGAAATAGTAGAATTCTGGACATAGACAGCAAACCATTATGCTTAAAATTAAAGATTAAACACAAAAGTTCAAGCAGAGTTTTCATTCGTGAATAGATTACCTTTGCCAAATTGAAAATTCCATGTTTCCCCAAAATCAATTGATCTTCATGCTCGAGCGGTTTGTCTTGCGTTTGGTTGTGTTGGCCGCACTCATTTGTGGTGTGGTCTCATCTTTTGGGCAAGCCTTTACGTCATCCAATTTACCAATCGTGGTAATCGACACGGAAGGTGCATTTATACAAGATGAACCAAAAATAACTGCTAACATGGGCATTGTCGACAACGGAGTTGGTGTAAGGAACAACCTGACCGATGCATTTAATGTCTACAACGGGAAAATTGGTATTGAACTCCGGGGCTCTTCCTCACAGATGTTCCCCAAAAAGCCGTATGGTATTGAGTTGCGCGATGCCAACGGAAACGGCATCAGCATGCCGATTCTTGGCATGCCTGCAGAAGAAGACTGGGTGTTGATTGCCACCTATAACGATAAGAGTTTAATGCGCGATGCACTGGCCTATAAACTAGGCCGCGATTTGGGACGGTATGCACCGCGAACAAGGTTTTGCGAGGTGGTTATTAATGGTGAATACTTGGGTGTGTATATGTTGGCTGAAGGGATTAAGCGAGATAAAAATCGTGTGGATATCAGCAAGTTGGAGCCCAACGAAATTTCTGGTGATGACCTTACGGGTGGTTACATCATTAAAATAGATAAGTCAACCGGCAATAGTGGAGAAGGATTTGCTTCGCGTTACCCACCGCTCAATCGAAGTGGAACACAAGTGGTATATTTTCAATATGAGTATCCCAAATTTGACGAAATCGTTACGCAGCAAAAGGCATACATTCAAAAATATGTAGACGATTTTGAAATGGTTTTAAAGAGTCATGCTTACGCTGATCCGGTTAATGGCTATCAAAAATACATTGATGTTGATTCTTTCATAGACTATCTCATCATTAATGAAATTAGTAAAAATGTGGATGGCTATCGGTTGAGTACATTTTTATACAAAGACAAAAAGGGGAAGTTAACTATGGGCCCCGTGTGGGATTTTAACCTTGCTTTTGGTAACGCTGATTACTGTCTGGGAGGCCCAACCGATGGCTGGATGTACAATTTTAATTATGCCTGTAACCAGGATTGGTGGTTAATTCCGTTTTGGTGGAGCAGGTTGTTGAGCGATCAGAACTTTTCTAATAAACTTGGCAACCGATGGCACGCCTTGCGCGAAGATAAGTTGAGTAAAACTACCATTAACACTTATATTGATTCGCTGGCAACAGTGTTGAACGTTGAGGCACAACAACGCAATTTTACAAAGTGGCCGGTACTGGGTCAGTATGTTTGGCCAAACTATTTTGTCGGACAAACCTATCAGCAGGAGGTAACGTTCTTGAAGAGTTGGATAAGTGATCGGCTAACATGGCTCGACTATAACATGCCGCATCCGGTCATCACTTCCAACGAAGAAAATACTAATTCGGAATTTATCTTATGGGTTTATCCTAATCCGGTGCAGGATGTTCTTCAGCTACGCTATACGATTCAAAAACCCGGTCCTCTAAACATTGAATTGTACAATGTCACAGGAACTATTGTAGACAGGATGGAAACGATTGTGAATCAACCGGGTGATTATACATTGGAGCGCGAGGTACGAACACTTGCGCGTGGTATCTATTTTCTTCGCGCACAGCAAAACGGAAGGAGTGTTTTTAGTAAGGTGGTCAAGCAATAATAATTACCTGTCAATTTTTTGGCGGATTGATCATGATATGTGCACGGTGTGTTCCGGGATCCATGATCCAGGGCATGCCAGGAGCCTCAGGTTTTAGAGGAAGTCCGGTGCTTTCGGCAGTAGCATAAGGTATATAAATAACATAGCGCAGATAAGTATCTTTCACCTCACCGATTGTTCGATCGTACTTTTCATCCGCAGCTGTTAACACAAAAAGCGTAGTAGGCTGTGCGGGCATTTTTAGTTTTCCTTGCTTGACTTCCATTTCACGTATATCCAGAATTTCCTTCGGGCTTTTTCCCTGCTTCTTTAATTCACGACCACGTGCCATGAAGGGATCGAGGTCTTTGTGATAACTCGATACATTGAATCCTGATTGAGCTGGATCATCCGCCAGGCAAATCATTTCATTTTCTCCTTTTCGCAGAACAATAAATTCGCCCGTGGCGCTATACCCATAAACCATTGCTTTATCGCGCAAGGCTTCAGGAGCCGATAGTACCGCAGTTTTAATTTGTACTTCAGCCGTTGGAATAGTTTGAGCCGAGGCCATTCCAACACAAAACAAAATCAAGATAAGTGAGATAGTTGTTTTCATATCGTAAGAAAAGTTGGTTAGTAATGATTCACCATCCGATACCGTAATCCTCTCCGTGATTACTGGAACCTCCCCAGAAGCTTCCATGTTCCCAGTCGAAGTAGATGGCATTGATCGGTCCCGAAGTGCGTTCATCGAAACTAAGTTTATAGCCCATCTGAAATAATTCTTTCCGAACCCATTCAGGTGTACCCGATTGTAATAAAATAGCTCCGGGTTTAGGCTTGCGATCTTCACCGCCAAGCGACAAATACATCTGATAGGTGTTGATGTTTGCGGCCTCAGCAGCTTCTTGTACGTTCATTCCAAATTCAACAACATTCAAAAAGAACTGCAACAGATTCTGATCTTGCGAGTCACCACCTTGTACAGCAAAAGATAAAAATGGTTTCCCGTTCTTTAGCGCCATGGTTGGCGTAAGTGTAACACGCGGTTGTTTTCCGGGAGCAACTACATTGAAAGGATTCAGTTTTGGATTTGTGACAAAGCTTTGCATGCGTTGACTCATGCCCACACCTGTTTTGCCCGCAATGCATGCTGGCAACCACCCACCGCTGGGGGTAATGGAAACCACCCAACCTTCTTTATCGGCTGCTTCAACAGACGTGGTACCAAGTAAGAACCTATCCAGATATGCCTCATCAAGAGCTGATACCGGTTTATTATTCGATGCTTGTCCCCACTGTTTTAGATAATCCAAATAGGGGTTTACCTTTCCTTCAAAAGGATAGGGATCACCCGGGCCCGCATGGGCATCATTTTTATCTGTAAGAATAGATTTCGCTCGCGCTTTAGCATAGTCTTTTGACAGCAATCCTTTCATGGGTTCTTCTGGTGCTACAGCCGGATCGCCATAATAAAAATCCCGATCGGCAAAGGATAGATTCATGGTTTGATATAGGGTATGGATATATCGCGAAGAATTATACCCCATACTTTTCAGATCGAAATTCTCCAGGATGTTCAGTGCCTGAAGCATCACCGGACCTTGCGTCCATTGGGAGAGTTTATAGACATCGATTCCTTTGTAATTCACCAAAAGAGGTTCTTCAATTTTTACTTTCCAGTTTGCCAGATCATTTAGGGTGATCAAGCCCCCTTGTTCCTGGCTACCGCGAACAAATTCTTTTGCGATGTCTCCTTTGTAGAATCGTTCATTCGCTGCGTAGATGGCTTCTTTTCTGGACTTACCTTTTTTCAATGCCTGCTGCTCAGCTTCAACCATTTTCGTTAGGGTTTCCAGCAAATCCGCCTGACGAAAAATTTCTCCAGCCGATGGAGCTTCGCGCTGTTCACCGAGGTGTGGAAGAAATACAGCTTTCGAATAGGGCCATTGTTTGATCATTCCTTTGCCGCGTTCCATGGCATTAGCGGTTTGAGCTTCTATAGGGTAGCCCTCGGCCAATTGCATGGCAGGTGCAAGGACTTCTTTTAAGCTTAAGGTTCCATATTCAGCAAGCATGGTGCAGAGGCCTCCCGGTGTGCCCGGTGTTACGGCTGCCAACGGGCCATATTCCGGAGGGAAATTCATCCCTTTGCCCTGAAAAAACTCCGGAGTTGCACCAGTAGGCGCAACGCCCAACGCATTGATGCCAATGACTTTTCCGGTTTTAGGATTATAGATGAGCGCCTGTGTTTCGCCTCCCCAGCTTAATACATCCCACATGGTACACGTGGCTGCGAGCATGGCACAAGCTGCGTCCACAGCATTTCCACCGCGTTGAAAGGTCATGGCTCCCGCAGTTGCGGCCAATGGTTTTCCGGTAATCGCCATCCAATGTTTTCCATGCAGCACTGGTTTTTGCGTTCCTTCCGGACGGGCGTTGAACGACTGTGCAGCAACAATACTCGACATCCAAATTCCAGCAAGTAACAATAGTCCCCTTTTCATCGCATCATATGTGTTAGGTTATTAAATATACTGTGTAGCACGCTACCGCTAAACACCGTTTATCAAATGTTTGATGATCTTCGTCCGCGGAAGTGCAACAATGATTTGGTGATGGCATGAAAGAAAACAGCTTTATATTTGTATAGAAATGAAGCTTATACTATTTGTTATCGATTATACATGGGAAGTATTTCAGACAATCAAAACGAACTGGTTGATTTAAGCCGAATTCACCAAAAGAAAGTCAGGGAGTTTGTCCGTGCGTTTGGTCTTCATTCCGAAACAGGATTTCAAGCCATGGGACCAGTCTGCCATGAGCAGCATACAACTGATTTTTACCGGGAGCATTGCAAGACCTTTCTTATTAAACGAAACATCAATGAAGTTTGGGGGATTTACAAAACAATTAATCCGAAGGAAGCCTGGAGAGGAGGCATGGTAAGTTTTGGTTTGCAATACTCCAGGAAAAAGAATGCTGTTACCTATCAGGAAGATCCCTATGAGGGGATGGAGAGCGGCCAGGTTATAATCCTCAATTTAAAATTATTGGGCGGTATTTTTAATATGGCAGTAGCACATGAGATTACGGAGGTAAATGATGCGACAAAAAGTTTTCGATTGTGTTATGTGCAGGGTGGAGCGTCAAAAGGTTCACAGTACATTTCGTTGCAGCGCACACCAGAAGACTTTACGGAAGTGACCCATCACACATATTATAAAGGGAGCTCTTTCTTCAGAGATATAATACTGTATCCTATCTTTCATTCCATCGCCATCACTGAATTTCATGGTAACATTGCGGCCATGCGATGACCTTCTTGCAGTATCCGAAAATCAGGCGCATGGAATGCGAAAAAGCTTAATAGAAACGATTAATTTCCGGTGAAACACCTACCTTTCCGGCTACCTAAATAAACCTATGCTCCGACATATCATGTTTGCGCTCAAGCGCTTTGCCTGGTTCAAGCGCCTCAATGCTAAAATTACATATGAATTATTAGCGAAACATATTCCTGCCGAAGACTGGCATTTTATGAACTATGGCTACATCCCGAATGCTGATGAAAGCCGCATGGAGTTAACGGGTGAAAAGCCCGTTCAATTATATCCCTTACAAATGTATCACCATCTCGCGGCACTTGAGCCCATGGAAGGTAAGCAGGTGCTTGAGGTGGGCAGCGGGCGAGGTGGAGGCGCACGCCATATTTCCCAATACTTTAAGCCGGCATTTTATACAGGGTTAGATCTGGCACAGCACGCTGTCGACCTGGCGAATAAGATTCATCCCTTTCCAAACTTGAAATTCATTCAAGGCAGTGCCGAAGCTATACCATTACCCGATTGTAGTATTGATGTAGTGATAAATGTGGAATCATGCCACGCCTATGGCTTAGTTGATAAGTTTCTGAGTGAAGTAAGAAGGGTGCTTAAGCCGGGTGGATATTTACTATTGGTAGACTTCAGAAGTGATAATACCATGCCCGTCCTTTTGAAGCAATTGCAGGACTCCGGTCTAACGATGATAAGGGAAGAAAATATTAGCCAAAATGTTATTCGTTCAATCGAGGCAGAAGATGCGTCAAAAAGAGAACGGATACGTCTACTTATCCCACCAAAATGGCAAAAGCTCTTTTCTGAATTTGCGGGTGTAGTAGGCTCACGATTTTACCTCACCTTACAAGAAGGGTCCCGGCAGTATTACCGTTTCGTTTTACAGAAGCCAGCTTAGAACTTAAAGGTTAAATTCATTTTTTGTTTTTCTTTCTAAGATGCAGCCCAAATAATTTTTTTTAGTTCGATGACTCAGGTTATTACCATTTGTGTAAATTAGGATTACGTTAACCTATGGATTATAAAAAGACTTTAACCACGCTTTATCATCTGATCAGTGGAGCAGATGGTAATATCAATGAAAAAGAACTTCAGTTAGGAAAACAGCTCGCGAAACTTGAAGGCATTGACGAAGCAGGTTTTTTGGCGAGTCTGGAAACATTGAAATCGCAAAATGCCGCATCCTTACTTTCTGACTGTGTAGCTGCGTTGCGAAAAATGAATATCAGCCAACAGATCAGGTGCATTGCCTGGTTGTGTGTTGTAGCTAACGGAGATGGCTTCATGGATAAAGAGGAGTGGACATTGATCTACAAAATTTACCACACCGAACTTGGTTTGCCCATGAGCGACATCATGGAAACACAGAAGGAAATCAATAAACTAATCCACGGAAAATCATTCCAATCGATTGGTGTACGTGTGAACGATTAAGCTGAATATTAGCGTTCCAGTTCCTGAAGAAAATTACGAATTGTTGCTATATCCTGTTCAGGATTATCCTGCATGGTTAGGTGTCCTGATTTTTTCATAACTGCAAACCGGGAGCCCGGCACCAGACTTTGATAATATTGTACTGTTGAGGGCCTGGCTTCATCAAACTCCCCTGCAATAAAAAGTGTAGGCACTGCAATGTCTTTTAGACGGTTGGTTTGGTCATAATTTTTCAATGTACCGGTTGCAGTAAATTCACTAGGGCCCCACATGTAGGTGTAAAGTGCTGCGTTCATTCCGGCAAAACTGCTGTCAACATCTGCTGAAGGATTGCGCACTACAAAGTTTTGATAATAGACTTCAGATGCTTGAAGATAATCAGGTGAATCAAAGGTTCCGTTTTTTGTATTGGTACGAATAGCTACCTGAATTGAGTCGGGTAACATGGTGATAAGTGTGTCCGCATCTCGTGACCACAGCTCCGCACTTAGACAAGGACTGCTTAAAATCATACCCTTGATTGCTTGTGGATATTTCAGATAGTAATCCACGCCCAGCATGGTTCCCCAGGATGATCCATAGAGATAGAATTCGTCCAGTTTTAAATTCTTCCGAAGTTCCTCTACCTGCTCAACGAAATGATCAACCGTCATCAGCGTTGTATCTGCATGATGATCTGATCTTCCACATCCCAGTTGATCAAAGAAGATGATGGGTCGGTCAGCTCCGAGTGCTTCCAGCGGATTGAGATAATAGCTAGGAACCCCCGGACCGCCATGCAACAGCAGGAGTGGAGTTTCCCCCCCCTCACCAACAATTTTATACCAAACCTTTCCACCATTTACCGGAATGAAACCCTTACCTGATTTGAGTGCTTGCTTTTTCTCACAGGCGGTTGTGAGCATTACAATTAAGAGAAGGCTATAAAAAACGCTGGATATTATTTTCATAGACGGGAATATTAGAATATGAATATAGTGATCTGGGTGCAAATGAAAAACCAATAATCAACTCTTTGGCTCAATTAAATCCCACAGATTTCCATACAAATCTTCAAACACGGCAACCGTTCCGTATAGTTCATCAACGGGACCGCGCACAATTTTGATTCTATGCTGTAGCAGATTATCAAAATCCCGTTGAAAATTATCGGTGTGCAGAAACAGAAAAACACGTCCGCCAGTTTGATTTCCCACACGGACTCGCTGTTCCTCGGTTGCAGCTTTGGCCAGCAATAAAGAACAAGATGATGAGCCGGGTGGTGTTACCAATACCCATCGTTTTGTGTCACTCAGAATGGTATCTTCCAAGAGTTTAAAATGAAGCTTTTGTGTATAAAAGAAAATAGCCTCGTCATAATCTTTCACAACGATGGCAACATGGGCAAGATGCTGAGGCATAGACTAGAATTTTATTATCAAAGATAGACGTGGTGTCTATTCAAAAAAAAATGCCCAACCTTTCAGTCGGGCATTCATACGATTTAATTCAGCGCTATGCCAGTTCACGTAAATCAACGGGTACCACACGCGAAATTCCTTTCTCCACCATGGTAATACCATAAATCACATCCGTGGATGTCATGGTTCGCTTATTGTGTGTTACTATTACAAACTGTGAATCTTTACTGAAGTTCCGGATGATGTTGTTGAATTTATCAATGTTGGCATCATCCAGCGGAGCATCCACCTCATCGAAGATACAGAACGGTGCCGGCTTCAATAAGTACATCGAGAAAAGCAGCGCAGTGGCGGTTAAGGTTTTCTCTCCACCCGAAAGCTGGTTTATTGTCAACGGCCTTTTTCCTTTTGGTTTGGCAATAATATCAATATCCGAATCCAATGGATTGTTCGGATCAACGAGTTTCAGATCACATTCATCACCTTCGGTGAAGAGAGACCGGAATACCCGGATGAAATGTTCTTTGATTTTATTGAATGCCTCCATAAATGTCTGGCTGGCAACGGCCTCAATTTCGCTGATGGTATTGAAGAGCGATTCTTTTGCTTTGAGTAAGTCTTCTTTTTGTGCGATGATAAAGTCGTTTCGTTCTTTAATTTCCGTGTATGCCTCCATGGCCATCGGGTTGATCGGTCCCATGTTATCGAGCCGCTCGCGGATCTTCGTTACATCAAGGCGTAACTTCTCTTCATCGGCTTTAGCCAGTTCTTCTGCTTCTTCCGGAGTTGCCTGTCCCACAACGGAATCAAGGTCAATATTGAATTCAACGGAAAGCCTTTCCTTTACTGAGTTTAATTGAAGCTTGCTCTCGTTCAATTCATTCTGGAGTTGCATCAGCAGGGTGTCAATATTCTGGCGGTTGTGCTGGACTTCACGCAATTCTTTCTCTACAGTATCAATGCCCCCACGCGCTTCGTAATATTCTTTTTCGGCCTCGCTCAGGCCCTTCTCCATTTCATCTTTTTCGGCATACATACCCAACAATTCATCATCGTTGGTTTGTGTCGTTTCAATAATGATTCTGATTTCTTCTTCGTTTTTTTTCAGCTCGTCAGCATTAACTTCAATTCGCTGTCCGCTGAGATCCATAGACTCCTGCTTGAAACGGATTTCCTGGTCAATACTTTTTACGCGATTCTCCTGTTGGTGGAAAAAGATATTTTGTTCATTAAAGGCAGCGGATTTCTGACTTAAAAGTTCACTGTTTCCGGATAAATCTTCCGTTAACAAAGAAAGTTTATTCTCCTGTTCATGCAGGTCATGTAAAGCCTGCTGAGCTTTGGGTTTCAGTTCATCCAGTTCACGAAGCAGGGTGTCAATTTTCTCCAGAATATCTTCTCTGCGCAGATCAGCATTGCTGAGCATATTCGAAAATTGCTCACGCTTGGTGCGCACGGAAACATATTCCTCATTAATCTGGCGAATGGTGTTTTGTAATTCTTCGATCTGATGGCGCAGCTTGTTATTGCGGAGCTTTTCAAGATCACCCTGTTTCTCGACAAGGCTTGTCCGGATATCATCCAACTTGGATGTGAGTTCTTTGATTTCCTTTTCGAGCTTCTCCAGATTCTTAGCCCGGCCGATTTTCTTTCCTTCAAACAAACCAACTGATCCACCGGATATGCTGAATCTTCTGCGTGTAACTTTTCCGCTTTTGGTGATGAACGAATTTTCATCGGAAGATGGAATATTTTTCACGTCACCTTCATACACATAAACTTTGTCGAGGATGTACGACATGAGCTTGCGGTATTTGGGGTCAAACTCAATAATCTGAGTCGCTGGAAAGGCATTGGAATAAATGCGCGGAGTGGAGGCTTCAAATTTTTCGAACGCATCCAATATAAAGAAGTGTGCTTTACCTTTCGAGGCATCGCTTAGGATGTTGATGGCTTCATAGGCCTCAGCTTCGTGATCAACAATATAATAATTGAGGAAGGGCTCCAGGTAGTTTTCGATGGCTACGCGATATTCTTCAGATGTGGTCAGAATGTCGGATAGGAGCGGAGCATTCTTGGCAATTTTCTTCTTTAGGAATTTAATCGCCTCGGGAAATCCCTCCAGGCTATCCACCAATGATTTGGTGAGGTTGTATTCGTTTTGATTTGCGTCAAGCTTTCGGCTGGTGACGTTCATTTCCTCACGAATCATTTCGATCGTTTTTTCAAGCGAAGTCATACGATGCTGCGCATCATCTTCTTCTTTCTTGAGAACTTCTAGTTCTTCTGTTTTATGACCGATTTCATCCTGTAGCACGATGAGTTTCTTTTCAAACTCAACCATACTGGCACTTTGCTGACTGGTATCGCTGGCAGTGCGTTCAAGTTCCTGTTTAAAAGAGGAAACCTGAATTTCTCGAATCTCTACTCCTTTATTAATCTGAAAGCTCTCTTCCTGGCGTTCGCGCTGAACCTGTCGCAGAGCGTCAGCTTCTGTTTGCAAAGCAGTTGTTTTTTTCTTCTGATCTTCGTAATCAGTTTTTAAGTGTTCCAGCTTTTGATTGATGCCGGTCAAAATATCTTCTGCAGCGGTTTTCTCATTCTCAAGACTTTGAATGCTAAACCGGGCACGCTCATTACTCTTCTTATCTTGTTCAATTTGATCACGCAGGCTGCCTGCCCGGTCGTTCAGGTATTTGAGCCTTTCGTTCTTGATTTGTTTTTCACTTTCGTAATGACGGATTTTAGCGACAAACTCATTAATTGACTTTTGCCGGGATGAAAGAGTTTTTTCTTTCAGAATGAGTTCAGCCTTCGCTTTTTCAATAGCAGCCTCTTTCTCCGCGATATCGGAAGTGAGCGCAATTTTCCTGTCATTCTCCTGCGCAATTTGTGTGGTGATAGAATTGAATTTATCTTTTTGCTTATTCACTACAACCTTGGCCAGGTTAATGCTCTTTTCTTTATAGTCTTCTTTTATTTTGTAATAATTCTCTGTTTGCTTAGCCTGCTTTTCCAGGCTCTTCATGTTCTTTTCAATCTCGAACAGCAGATCTTCAACACGTTCCAGATCAGCATCGGTATCTTCCAGTTTCTTTAACGTTTCTTTTTTACGCTTTTTAAATTTGGAAATGCCAGCGGCCTCTTCGAACAAACTTCTCCGTGAATTGTCTTTATCGTTGAGCAGGTCGTCCACCATGCCCAACTCGATGATGGCATAGCTATTGGAGGCAACACCGGTATCCATGAAGAGATTGGTAATATCTTTCAGGCGGCAGGCGACACCATTAAGCAGATATTCACTTTCGCCCGTGCGATAGAGCCTGCGGGTAATGGTAATTTGTGAATACTCTGTAGGAAGAATGTTTTTTGTATTGTTGATGGTCAGTGAAACTTCAGCCATTTGCTGTGGTGACCGCTGGCTTGTACCATTAAAAATAACGTTTTCCATTTTCTCAGAGCGAAGGGCGCTGGTTTTCTGCTCGCCCAAAACCCATCGAATAGAATCGACAACGTTTGACTTTCCACACCCGTTCGGACCAACAATACCGGTAATACCTTCGTCAAAATTAATGACGACCTTGTCGGCAAAACTCTTGAAGCCTTTAATCTCCAGTTTCGCTAATTGCATGCTTTCTAAGTGGTTGTAGTGGTTAAAAAATCTCTCTTCCGATTGGCGCTAACTGGACAGGTTGAAAGGATTGTCTGAGACGTTGCCTACTGCCTGTTGCGGATTGCCTTCTTCGAGAGCGGGAGGCAAAGATAAGTTACTCATTTCGGCAATTCAAAATAAAAGTTGGGCTTGACCGGAGTATTCTTGAAAAGCAAGGAATGAAGGTTTTTTCGCAGTTTTCAGGTTTTTTTATACATTTGTTCTTATGGACGATTTTAAAATCTGGCTTTATGTGATTATTGGCGTGGTGTATCTTCTAAGCAGGTTGCGGAAAAAATCCGGTCAGCCTGTGAATGGAGATGAGGAATCAGCAAAGCCACCATTTAATCAACCAGCTTCTTCATCGGAGCCAAAGCCGCTTTCGTTTGAAGAATTACTACGGGAGATAACAGAAACAAAGCAATCGCTAAACCCTGTTAATCAACCGGCACCTGTGAGTAAGCGGTATGTTGACTATGATGAGGATATTGAAGACGAAGACAAGAATTTAGAAGAAGTAGATTACGATTATAGAAAAAAGGACAGTATTTATAAGGTTTATGAAGAAGCAAAGGCGCAGGCTTTTGTGAAGCCTTCACTTGAAGAAACAATGAAATTGCAGGATACTGTCATAAAATTTGGTAGATTTAAGGAGTTTGACGAGGGAAGTGGGGATACATTGGTCGATCAATATAAGCGCGAGTTGCAAGACCCGGAAGGTTTTAAGAAAGCCTTGGTGATGAGCGAAATACTGAACAGAAGGTTTTGAGGCCGCATGTACGAGTTAATTTTTTAAACTAAATATTTACCCGGCTTGGGTACAAATTTTTTTAGAACGGCAAAATCAACGGGTATTCCTGATTTTTACATAAATCGGTCAGGTTACTATAACTTGTTGATTTCCATTTATAATTGTTTAAATTTTTTCAACACTACCTTGAGATGAAATTAGCTATAGTCTTTTTATTGGGTGGTCTCTTCTGGTTTTCAGTACCAGTAAGTGCTCAGGATAAATCCAACTGTAGACCGATCGAGCCCAAGATCGAAATCATAAAAAACCAGGAAAATTCGCAATCCACTCTTCAAATCGAATTTGAAGATAAAGGTGACTATAAAATTCACGTAGTAGATTCAAAAGGGAACATACAAAAGACCAAGCTTAAAAAAATTGAGAAACTGGCTCCAGGAGAATATGATTTAGTGATTACAGATGAGGGAAGAGCAGACCGGTGCCCATTTTATAAACGAATCAAAGTAGAGGCTAAATAGGTCAAATGAAAATGAGTAGAATACTTTTATTTTTTATTGGCGCTTTTATTTTTTGCGCTACTGCATCCCTGGCTCAGCCTGTTTTTACAATTCAAAATAAAAAGGATGCGTGTGATGGTTTGGCAAATGGATCATTTGAGGTTTTGGTTTCATCAGCCAACACACCACCGCTACGCGTATTTGTATTCGGCCCCCCGGATTTCGGACCGATAAATGCTACCGTTGGTGTACCCGTACCCATAACAGGGCTTCCGGGAACAGTCGGAGGTAAATCATACCTGATCATAGTTCAGGATGCGGACGGAAGTACTCCTTTTTTTGTAAACATTTTTTCAATCACAACCGATCTGTCGGCTTCTCTTAATACCACCGTTAACAATTCAAATTGTTCGACACCTGATGGATCGATTGATATAAATGTCTCGGGTGGTACCACAAGTTATTCTTACTCCTGGACAGGACCCAATGGCTTCACAGCTAACACACAAGATATTTCAGGCCTTTCTGGCGGAACCTACAATGTTACAGTTTTTGATAACGGAACGAATTGTTTCAGAACACTGGCGCCCATCACCCTAACAGACCCTTCTCCAACCATTCAGAATGTTACCACGGCTTCTCCATTAGTTGTATGTGCTGGAAGTAATGCGCAGATTAGTTTAAACACAACCGAAGTAGCTCCCGTCAACTATGAAGTTATCGTTAATGGAAATCCTTCGGGTGTATCTCAACCCGGTACAGGTGGACCCATTACCTTAACACTGCCGTCCGGAACATTTATTAATGGAGATGTACTCGCCATTCGTGCTATAAATGGTTCCTGTACTCCTGTTAACATGAATGGTATTGTGATTGTTAGTTTGGTACCACTTCCCATTCCAACACTTTCCGGGACTGCATCATTGTGCCAGGGTACAACTGGAGTGGTTTACTCCACTGAGGCGGGACAATCCAATTACGTTTGGAATATTTCTGCAGGAGGAACAATTACATCGGGAGGAACAATTACAGACAATACAGCGACTGTTACATGGAACACAGCCGGACCCCAAACCATCAGCGTGAGCTATACCAATCCTAGTGGTTGTCCGGCCGCTGCGCCAACCGTTCTAAATGTAACGGTTAATCCATTACCTGTGCCAACCATTGCTGGGACAACCTCAGTTTGTCAGGGAGCAACTGGGATTGTGTATACAACGGAGGCAGGTCAGTCTAATTATACTTGGTCGATTTCTGCTGGAGGGACAATTACATCAGGAGGAACAGCAACCGATAACACTGTTACGATAACATGGAATTCGGCCGGACCTCAAACCGTAAGCGTGAACTATCAGAATGCTTTTAGCTGTACAGCGGTAACGCCAACTATTCAAAATGTAACGGTAAATGCGCCACCTGTACCTACACTTGGAGGTTCAGTTTCCGTTTGTTTAAATACGCCAAGTAACGTTTATACAACGGATGCCGGCCAGTCAAATTATGTATGGAATGTGTCTGCCGGAGGAACTATAACAGCCGGAGGATCAGCCACTGATAATTCAATAACAATCACATGGACAACCCTTGGACCGAAAACGGTCAGTGTAAGTTATACAGATGTTAACGGATGTACTCCCGTTGCTCCAACAATTTCTAACATTACTGTAAATCCACTGCCTGCGCCAACATTAACCGGATCACTCACTGCTTGTGCGGGAACAAGTGGTGTTGTGTATTCAACAGAAGCAGGTCAGTCTAATTATGTATGGACTGTTTCTGCCGGAGGCTCAATAACAACCGGGGGAACGGCTACTGACAATACAGTAACCGTAACCTGGAATATTGCCGGCCCACAAAGCGTAAGTGTCAACTACAACAACGCTTTTGGTTGCCCTGCGTTGTCACCTACTGTCTTAAATATAACAGTAAATCCACAGCCGCTTCCAACGATAACTGGTCCCATTTCAGCCTGTGTTGGTTCAATTGGAAATGTCTACTCGACTGAAGCTGGTCAAAGTAATTATATATGGAATGTCTCTGCAGGAGGTACGATAACGGCCGGAGGTGGCGTGACAGACAATTCCGTTACTGTGACATGGAACACTGCAGGTGCAAGGACAGTCAGCGTCTCGTACACTGATCCTAATGGTTGTACACCTGTTGCTCCGAGTGTGAGTAATATCACCGTCAATACCTTACCTGCGCCAACGATATCCGGTAGTACTATTGTGTGTTCCGGAACCACAGGAGTTGTATACTCAACTGATCCTGGTCAATCGAATTATGTCTGGACAGTTTCTGCCGGGGGCACGATAACAGCAGGAGGAACAGTTACAGATAATACAGTAACTGTAACATGGAATACAGCCGGTCCACAATCCGTGACCGTAAATTATACCGATGCGAATGGCTGTGCTGCAGCAACAGCAACCGTGTTGAATGTGACGATAAATGCATCTCCGGTTCCCACCATTACCGGCCCAACGACAGTGTGCGTTGGAACTACCGGAGTGGTCTACACAACTGAAGCAGGTCAATCAAATTATGTTTGGGCGGTTTCTGCTGGTGGAAGTGTTACCTCAGGAGGAACGGCAACAGATAACACAGTAACTGTAACGTGGAATACAGATGGACCGCAAACGGTAAGTGTTAACTATACCAATTCCGCAAGTTGTGTTGCAGTGGCTCCCACCACTAGTAATATTGCCGTAAGTCCTCTTCCGGTACCAACCCTGACAGGATTAATAACAATTTGTGCTGGAACTACCGGGGTTGTATATGCTACAGACCCAGGACAATCCAATTATGTATGGACAATCTCTGCTGGAGGCACCGTAACGGCAGGCGGTGGAGCTGCCAATAACACTGTAACAATCACCTGGAATACACCTGGCCCACAAACAGTAAGTGTTAACTATACAGATGGCAATGGTTGCACGGCTGCCGCAGCTACCGTTAGCAACGTCACCGTAAATCCTATACCAACACCTTCACTGGCAGGAGCTACTGTATTTTGTGCCGGAACCACTGGTGTTGTTTATTCAACGGAAGCTGGACAAGCCAATTACGTATGGGCTATATCTGCTGGTGGAACCATTACCTCGGGCGGAACAGCAACAGATAATACCGTAACTGTATCCTGGATAACTTCAGGGCCACAAACTGTTTCGGTGAATTACACCAATGCATCGGGTTGTCCTGCGCCCGTTCCAACCATTCTTAACGTCACCGTTAATCCGTTACCGTTGCCAACCTTGTCAGGATCAATATCCGTTTGTGTAGGCACAACAGGAATTATCTATAGTACTGAAGCGGGTCAGTCAAATTATACATGGATTGTATCTCCAGGAGGAACAATAACATCGGGTGGTACAGCAACCGATAATACTGTAACCATTACATGGATTACCACTGGTCCTCAGGCAGTAAGCGTAAATTACACAGATGGAAATGGATGTTTTTCTCCGCTTCCTACGGTTCGAAATGTTACGGTAAATGCTTTGCCAGTTCCTACGGTGACAGGCATTCTAGCAGTTTGTGAAGGGGCAACCGGAGTTGTCTACACAACCGAAGCAGGTCAGTCAAATTATGTATGGACTGTTTCTGGAGGAGGAGTGATCACTGCTGGTGGAACAGCGGCAGATAATACAGTTACAGTTACCTGGAATGCAGCAGGGCCTCAAACCGTAAGCGTAAATTATACCGATGCAAATGGATGTACCGCAGTAACGCCAACGATTACCAATGTAACTGTTAATGCTACCCCTGTACCGACATTAGCTGGGTTATTAAATGTTTGCGCAGGAACAACAGGTGTTATATACACCACTGACGCAGGTCAAAGTAATTATACATGGACAGTATCAGCTGGTGGTACTGTTACAGCCGGAGGAACAGCTACGGATAATACGATAACGGTCACATGGGTTACGGCTGGACCTCAGACTATTTCAGTGAACTATACCAATGCCTCTGGCTGCGTTGCCGCAACACCTACCGCTCTATCAGTAACAGTCAATCCACTTCCTTTACCAACATTATCTGGATCAACGTCTGTTTGTTCCGGGGTAACAGGTGTTGTGTATACAACAGAAGCAGGTCAATCTAACTATAGTTGGATTGTATCTGCCGGTGGTACCATTACCGCTGGAGGAACAGCGACAGATAATACTGCTACAGTTACCTGGAATACTTCGGGTCCTCAAACTGTTAGTGTAAGTTATACGGATGTTAATGGCTGCGTACCAGCTTCAGCAACCGTTTTAAATGTCAATGTAAATTCAATATTAGCACCTACACTGACCGGATCAAATGCGGTTTGTGTTGGGACTACTGGTGAAATTTATACAACCGATGCTGGCCAGTCCAACTATACGTGGGTTGTTTCGGCTGGCGGAACAATAACTGCAGGAGGAACAGCAACCGATAACACTGTAACGGTTACGTGGTCGACAGCTGGTCCTCAGACAGTAAGCGTAACCTACACGGATATCAATGGATGCTCTGTTCCGGCACCAACAATTTTAAATGTTAGCGTAGGGACTGTACCAATACCCACACTTGCCGGTTCTATAACGGAATGCGAAGGAGTAACCGGAGTTATCTACGCAACAGATATTGGTCAGAGTAATTATACGTGGGCAATTTCAGCGGGAGGTACAATTACTGCCGGTGGATCAGCAACAGATAATACGGTAACGGTTACATGGGCTACTGCCGGGCCTCAAACCGTAAGTGTTAACTATACTTCTTCCGGATGTACGGCAGCTACTCCAACAGTTCTGAATGTTACCGTAAATGCATTACCAGTACCGACATTAACAGGTTTGGCATCCGCTTGTATAGGAGCAGCAAATGTAACATACACAACAGAGGCAGGTCAATCGAATTATGGTTGGGTTATTTCCGCAGGAGGTACAGTCACAGCAGGCGGAACTGCTGCTGATAACACCGTAACCATAACATGGTCAGCTTCCGGACCACAGAGTGTTAGTGTTAACTATACAAATGCAGGTGGGTGTGCCGCGCTTGTGCCAACGGTTCAAAACGTTACCGTAAATGACTTACCCATTCCAACACTCATTGGATCAACTACAGTATGTGCTGGATCGACCAACGTAATTTACACCACAGAGGCAGCGCAGTCTAATTATGCTTGGATTGTCTCTGCCGGTGGAACCATCACTTCAGGCGGAACGGCCCCTGATAACACAGTAACCATCACATGGACAACAGCCGGTCCTCAAACGGTGAGTGTAAATTATACCGATGGTAATGGATGTTCTGCAATCACTCCAGCAATAGTGAATGTTACTGTTGATCCATCTCCGGCCCCAACTTTGACGGGTACAGCTTCGCTTTGCGTGGGCGCTTCAACCATTGTCTACACGACAGAACCTGGAGAGTCTAATTATACTTGGATTGTTTCAGCCGGAGGAACCATCACTGCCGGAGGAACAGCTACTGATAATACAGTAACTGTTACATGGACAACCGCTGGGCCGCAAACTGTGAGTATCAATTATTCAAATGCATTTGGTTGTACAGCCATCACACCAACCGTTCTGAATGTAACTGTTGATGATGTACCTACAGCTACGCTGGTTGGAAACTCCTCGATATGTGTCGGTCAATCCGGAACATTGGTGGTTACCTTAACGGGCGGAGGTCCATGGGATATTGTGTATACCGATGGTTCATCGAACTTTACTATCAACAATATAGCAACTAGTCCGCACAGCATAACAGTCAATCCAATTATAACTACTTCTTATTCATTAATATCCGTAACCAATGCCACATGTGGTGCCGGTACAGTTGGTGGCACATCAACCATCACGGTTAATCCAATACCCGGTAACCCCGCTACTTTCGGAAGCGAAACCTGGCTTGGGTATGTTTATGATGATAGTGGAGACATCGCCACACCACTTCCAGGCAGAATTAATTTTGCGGGAACCAAATACAGAGGCTTTATCGATGCTACTGATATTGACAATATGAGTGCCTCCTCTACCTACGACATCACCTCCGATCAGTTTGATCTTAATCCTGGCAACGGAACTATTTTTGGTCCTAACGTTTGCGGTTCATATGCCGATGATTTCAGTGTGCGCTTACGCATGCAAAAGACATTTTCAGCTGGTATTTATGTTTTTACCGTAGGATCGGATGATGGCGTTCGGTTACTGGTTGATGGTGTAAATGTGATTACGAATCCAACAGCTTTCAATCCGCATGCTTATACAGTCTACCAATCTACCGGAATATGCCTGACTGCAGGCCTTCATGATATTGTTATTGAATACTACGAACGCGGTGGTTTCTCCAGACTTTCATTTAACTATCAACTGGCACCTTCTCCAACAGTAGTTACGCCTGTGGCAGTTTGCATTAATTCGCCAACAGCTCCAACACTGACCGCCTCCAGCACAAATCCGGGTGTAACAGGTTTTAACTGGTATGCTGATGCTACCCTTACAACATTACTCTTCTCTGGTGCAAATTATACTCCGGTAGTACCAACTGAATTAGATCTTGCAACAGTTGGATTGACGGACTTTTACGTTACCGCAGTTTATGCGTGTGGTGAGACCTTAGCTTCACAAGTGGATGTTGATGTTGTAAACTCCGCTACACTGACCATTAATGACGTGACCGTTTGTGAATCAGGCGGTATTGTTGATCTTACTACCCTGGTTACACCTGCACCGTT
Organism: Cyclobacteriaceae bacterium; assembly: GCA_016787565.1. Classification (GTDB taxonomy): domain Bacteria; phylum Bacteroidota; class Bacteroidia; order Cytophagales; family Cyclobacteriaceae; genus JAEUUG01. The sequence goes on along the minus strand of JAEUUG010000013.1, from coordinate 172,597 downwards.
GGGAGGTACGTTCGTTTTTGCAGGTACAAATGTTACAGGAAATGACTTTGATCCGGCTGGACTTTCCGGGCTGATTCCGATTACGGTTGATTATACAATCGGAACTTGTGCAGCGCCAACAGGAACGTTAAATGTCACGGTTACGAATTCATCATCCATAACAGTTCCTGCGGGGCCAGTACAGGCTTGTGAAAGCGGTGCTAATATCGATTTGACTACATTGGTAACCGGAGCACCGGGTGGCGGGATATTTACATTCACAGGCACAGGTGTAACTGGTACGACTTTCGATCCTTCTACATTGTCCGGCATTCAAACCATTACTGTTGATTACATAGCCAGTGGATGTGCTGCACCTCAAACTACATTTGATATCAATGTCACACCAAATGCGTCCATTACTGTAACCAATGGAAATATTTGCCAGAATGGTGGCGTTGTAAATCTGTTAACACGTGTTTCAGGTTTACCGGCAGGAGGTAATTTCACTTTTGCCGGAGCCGGAGTTGTTGGAACAAGCTTTGATCCCACAGGTTTATTAGGACCAGTGAATATTGCTGTAACTTATGATGTTGTTGGCTGTTCGACCGCGAACAGTACATTAGTGTTAACGGTTCTTGATCCTTCTAATCCTCTTTGCGGTGGCGGTGGAATTAATTGCAGTGTGTTTACTGTGAATGTTTCCAGTGTGCGTCCAACCTGTTCTAATCAGGATGATGGTTCATTGACACTTGTAATAGGCGGTGGTGCAACATCCAATAAAATAATTCAACTAATTAAGCCAAACGGAGTTTCATTTGATACCCTCACGCAGATTGGTCCATCTGGAACCTACACTTTCCCAAATCTTTCTGCGGCTAATTACCAATATCTGGTGCAAGATTTTGCGGGCAATATCTGTAAGCAGCCTTACAATCTGCCGCTTCAAACAACAGTGGTGGCTACGGCTGTTCCTTCTTCGTTTGTCAATGTATCGTGCTTTGGTGAACCTACAGGTCAGGCTGTTATCAACGCCAGCGGAAGTCAGACCGGGCAGTATTTCTACTCGATTGATGGGTTGTCATGGACATTGTTCACACCAGGAAACGTAGTTAGCAATCTTCCACCGAATGGCACATATACGATTTTGGTTGGAGAAAGCATTGCCGATGCTTGTCGGGATACGGTACAAGTAACCATTAACAATATTAATCCTGCTATTACAGCCACGTTTAACATTACGGCCGCAACTTGTAATGGTGACGATGGAGCCATTTCGAATATTGTCCCCGCTGGTGGGGCAGGTGGGCCATACGAGTTTTCAGTGGATGGTGGATTAACTTTCCAGAGTGGTAATTCATTTACTAATCTTTCAGGTGGAGCCTATACACTTCTTATCAGGGATGTAAGCGGTTGTACCAGAGGAATACCGTTCAATATTACATTCCCCGGATTTGTAAACTTTAACTTGCTCACGCAAAATGCTGATTGTACAAACAATGGACTTAGTGGATCGATCACTGTTTCCATTACGGATGTAGGAGTTTTCAGGGTGGCCATCAGCACAGATCAGTTTAATGAGCCCGCAGATGCGAGTTACCTGCCTTATAATAATCCGTTTGTAACCTTTAACAACCTGCAGCGTGGCCAGTACTTTATTTATGTGAAGTCTACCTCCGCTGCTTGCCCTACACGCAGTGCGCCTATCAATATTAATGGTGTGTATGCGATCAACTTTATACCCGAATCGCAATGCGCAGTGGATAAACCTTCTCTCGTCCTGACAGGAATTACAGGTGAGCCAGGGGTACCCATTACCATTGAGGTTTACAAGAAGTTCACTAACACCATTGTGGAAAGCCTTACGCTTGCTGAAATTCCGGTAACAGGCTCTTTTACCTTTGATTATAATACGTTTGTATTCATGCAGACTCCTGATGATTATCAGGTGAGAATCATTCAGGTTCAATCTACAGTTTTCTGTCTATTAACATCATCGTTGATTGATTACACGGTGCCGCGTAGACTCACTGTAGGTATCGGAGCAGTGGAGGAATCTTATCCGGATATTCCGACAGGTTCTTTGCAAGTGATCAATTTTGATGGTGGTCAATCTCCGTATGAAATCAGAATAGAGTTGGATTCTGCATCTTCATTTGAATTGTCATTTTATCAGACAAATTTTGAAGTGGTAACGTTGAACAATAACCTTCAATTTGAAAAACGCTACAAGAATATACCAGCAGGGCGATACAAGGTTCAGGTTATTGATCAGTTAGGATGTGCCATCGAACTTATCGCACGGGTTCCGCTGGATATGGATATTTTTATTCCGAACATTTTCACACCTAACAACGACAATCTCAACGACACCTTCTATATCAGGAACCTTCCACCGAATGGCGGGAATAGACTGGTAATCACCAACCGCTGGGGCAAAGAAGTCTTTTCGTCAAAGGATTATTCCAATGATAAAGCCTGGGATGGAGAGAACGTCTCTGATGGAGTTTACTACTACAACCTCCAGGTTAGTGGAAGCAGTTCATCCATTACCGGATGGGTAGAAATTCTTCGTGGTCAGAAGCCTTAATTTAATTCGGAAAGAAATTTAACTGTATCAATCTGGTCAGCATAGTCCCATAGTTCAGGGGACTGTGCCTGGCCAAAGGGTATGGTAGCAGGAGAGACCTTACCTACCATGCATTGGATTTTTGTCTTCAGGTTTTCCAGATTCTCTTTCAAGGAAGATAAGTCCTTGTAATACTCATAATAGATAACAGAAATAGGAGACACCAACCGGGCACTTTCCGTGAGCATGACAAACCCATTATCCAGAAACGGAATACGGTTAACCAGCATGATTGATTTTTGATAGTCGTAGTTGTTGCAGTACTTATGGTGATGGATAATGTTTTCACGGTGTTGCCACTGCTCGAAAAGCTTCGAAAACATGTATCCTTCGGGGACATATAGCTTGGAAACGTTTCGGCATCCAAGCCCAAAATAGCTAAAGGCATCCTCAGCCAGAGCACGGAGTTCATCGTCAGTTTCAGTTCCAGTTAAAATGGCAATAGAGGTTCTGTTTTGCCGGATAATGTGTGGGTATTTTCCAAAATAGTATTGAAAATATCGGGAAGAATTGTCACTGCCCGTTGCAATGACGGCATCAAAATCCGTTAACCTATCTACGAATTTTATCCGGTCTGAAAATCTTGGTTCTAGCTGAATCAGTTTTTCTGTTACAAATGGAATCAGGATGGAATCTTTTGAACTTTGTTTGATCTGAGCACAATTTCCAGTGATGAGGATGCATAATAAGTCGTGGAAACCAACCAATGGAATGTTGCCGGCCATGATGAGGGCTACAACCTTGGATGCACCAATGGAAAATGAATAATTGGATTTCCAGCGCCTGAGGCGACCATCATCCAGATAGTTGTGTAGTCCATTAAGGGAGAGAAGAAGGCTTTCTTCTGTAAACCAGGGATTCTCATTTCTAACTTTTTCAAGCAGCACCTGAAACTCAACTTCATCGATTGCATGAAGATATTTCCCCAATTTTGTAAAGGCACTTATCCTTTCTTCCAGCGTCATAAACTTTTGGTTCCAGTATGCGTTTTGTTAGATGCTAAATCAGCACTATTTTTGGGTCAAATTAACGTACAAAAAACAGAAAAAGCATGGCTATCATGATTACGGAGGAATGCATCAATTGTGGTGCATGTGAGCCGGAATGCCCGAACACAGCAATCTACGAAGGTGGTAGAGAGTGGAATTGGGCAGGAGGTACGAAGCTTGAGACAGTAGAGCTGGAAGATGGCACGGCTGTGGATGCCAAGCAAACTCAGCAACCAGTTTCAAATGAATTCTATTACATAGTTTCGGGCAAATGCACGGAGTGTAGCGGTTTTCATGAAGAGCCTCAATGCGCTGCGGTTTGCCCTGTAGATTGCTGTGTTCCTGACCCTGATTATGTTGAAGCAAAGGAAGAGTTACTGGCCAAGAAAGCCTGGTTGCACCAGGAAGTTGAGCAAAATAACTGATATTTAGATTTTTTATATGAAAGAGGTGTCGATGATGCAGTGGCACCTCTTTTTATTTTGCGCCTTTCAGAACAAAATGCAATCACCTCATTTTAGCTCGCTTGATAAGATATGCCTGAAGGATGGTGCTGACATCACTTTGAACATCGGCCTCAATAAAATCAATTTTATATTGATTGCATCGCATCTTTAATGCCTTGTAAAACGCACTTGATTCCTGCTGAAAGGCTAACTTTACATCCCCGGGATTGAGTCGCAATTTCTCTCCACTCTCCAGGTCAATAAATTCCATGGGTCTGTCCTCGAATTCAAAACTCACTTCGGTAGCTTTATCCAGAACATGAAAAACAATCACTTCATGCTTATTATGCTTGAGGTGCTGTAGTGACTTGAATAAATCCTCAATGTTTTCACTAGAATCAAACATGTCGCTGAAAAGAATCACCAATGACCTTTTGTGAACTTTTTCAGCAACCGCATGAAGGACATTGGCTACTGTAGTTTTCTGCTGAGTGGGCTTATGGTATTGAAGATGATGGAGTTGCGTAAAGATCTTGTCCAGATGACTGGGTGAAGACTTGACCGGTGTAAGTGTTTCAATGTGATCTGAAAAAAGACACAATCCAACAGCATCGCGCTGGCGATGAAGCAGGTAGGCCAATGCCGATGCAGCCTGGATGCTGAATTTTAGTTTAGCATTGGTGCCTATTGGGTAGAACATAGAAGGAGAGCAGTCCAGTGCGATTAAACACCGAAGGTTAGTCTCTTCTTCATATCGCTTAGTAAAGAGTTTATCCGTTCTGGCGTAAACTTTCCAATCAATATGACGCGTGCTTTCTCCTTCATTGTAGAGCCTGTGTTCGGCAAACTCCACTGAAAAGCCATGATATGGCGACTTGTGTAATCCAGTTATAAATCCCTCCACTAATTGCCTTGCCAGTAATTCAAGACTTGCGGAAGATTTAATATCATTAAGGTTAGCAGTCATTGGGCTAGAGGAAAAATGGAGGAATGCCTATGCTTTGTAGCATGATGAACATCTATTGAATGGTTAAACACCTAAAGTTCGCCTAAATTCTTAAACTGTTAGTTTGCAATAATTTATCAAAATACTATATTCGACACAACCAAAATTAAACCTAACCTAAAATTTGAAGGATTGTGGAAGAAAACAAGACAAACGGCAGGGATGAAATTTACTCAGAGAAAGTAAAAGCCGGCAAGAGAACCTATTTTTTTGATGTTAAATCAACTCGCTCGAACGACTATTACTTAACTATTACAGAAAGTAAGAAGCGCTTCAAGGAAGATGGCTTTACCTATGAAAAGCATAAAATTTTCCTCTATAAAGAAGATTTTAATAAGTTTGTTGAAGCCTTAACCAATACGGTAGATCACGTGAAGAAAGAGTTGATGCCTAACGTGGACTTCAGTCAGTTTGATCATGTTCAGGAGCGCGAGGAAGTGGCAACCGCAGCTGACACGGATAAGCCTGGTGAACTTGATACCGAGTTGAAATGGGAGTAACCTTACCCTAACCTATAACCGAGAGGCCCTTGATTTTTCAAGGGCTTTCTTTTTTGGATAGGTGCCATCTCTTAATCGTTTGATCGGTCCGATTCTGGGGCTATATTTGCGCCCTTAATCTACTCTATGGGACTTCAATGTGGGATTGTGGGTTTGCCGAATGTTGGAAAATCAACCCTGTTTAATGCTATTTCGAATAATAAAGCAGAGGCAGCAAATTTTCCGTTTTGTACAATCGAACCCAATGTTGGTGTTATCACTGTTCCAGATGAACGATTGAAGGTATTGGAGACCCTTGTAAACCCCCAACGGGTATTGCCGGCAACTATTGAGTTTGTTGATATCGCTGGTCTTGTAAAAGGTGCCAGCAAAGGAGAAGGCCTGGGTAATCAGTTTCTGGCTAATATTCGTGAAGTAGATGCCATTGTGCACGTTGTTCGGTGTTTTGAGAACGATAACATTGTTCATGTGGATGGGAAAGTAAATCCAATTAACGACAAAGAAATAATCGATACAGAACTGCAGCTTAAGGATCTTGAATCTGTAGAGAAAAAAATTTCGCGTGTTGAGCGCACGGCAAAAAGCGGAGATGCAAAGGCTAAAAAGGAGCTTAGTATTCTTCAACACTATAGGGAAATTTTGTTGGCAGGGAAAAATGCCAGAGCCGTTCAGATGGATGATGAGGAGAAGAAGGCCGTTGCTGATTTACAACTGCTAACAGCCAAACCTGTAATCTATGTAGCTAATGTTGATGAGGGCTCTATTCATACCGGCAACAAGCATGTTGATGCCTTACGTGATTTGGTTAAAAACGAGAACGCAGAAGTTGTTTTGATAAGCGCAGCAATAGAAGCTCAAATTGCTGAACTAGAGTCTGAGGCTGATCGGAAGGTGTTTTTGGAAGAATATGGATTGGTAGAATCCGGACTAAACAAACTACTACGGGCATCGTATCATTTACTGGACCTCATTACCTATTTTACCGCTGGTGAAAAGGAAGTCAGAGCCTGGACGATAAAAAGGGGCTGGAAGGCACCTCAGGCAGCCGGAGTTATCCATACAGACTTCGAAAAGGGTTTTATCCGGGCTGAGGTTATTAAGCTATCTGATTATCAACAATATAAGACAGAAGCTGCCTGCAAAGAGGCTGGTAAAATGTCAGTGGAAGGGAAAGAATATGTCGTTCACGATGGCGACATCATGCATTTCCGCTTTAATGTTTAAAGATTCCTTACATCTGGTTTAGAACCTTTCTGATTTTTTATTAGCTTTATAATCCGCTCAGGGTCAAGTTAAAGCAGGGTTTCTATTTAACAATTTTTTAACCCAATTAAATTTTTTTAGGGTTTGAGAACCAGAATCATTTTTTCATTAAAGAACAGGGGTGCTTATGTTCCATTTCACCATCAATATTTGCTGGCGCAAGTAATTAAGGGCTTATTGGTTTTTGGTCCGAATAAGGATTATTTGAATTTCAATCAGTTTAATTTTTCCGGGCTGAAAGGGCAGACAAAGGTTAGTCGTAAAGGCCTTCATTACTTCTCTTCTAAAGTTACCCTTGTTTTTGCTTGTTCTGATAAGGAATTTCATGACTACATCATGGCCAGGATTTTTGAGCAAAAAGATATTATCGTAGGGAATCTTCACCTGATTCCTGAAAGTACAGAGGCTGAAGACCCCGTTCAAATTGGAGATGAGGCCCGTTTTCTTTGCATATCACCAATTGTTGTTATTCCTGCATCCTTCAATGATGAGACGGGAAAAAAATTTGTGTCACCCGAAAGTGATGAGTTTTCTGACTTATTATATGACTCTACTCTTTCAAGAATGGAAGCAACCGGAAAGTACACAACCGAGCAGATAACTTCTTTCTATAAATTTCAAATTGTCCCGGATCATGATTATATACAGCGGATACAATCCTCCCATAAAAAGTTTGCCCGGATATATCCATTGTACGATAATGATGTGAAGTTTGAAGTTCGTGGCTACACCTTTCCTTTCACCCTGTATGCAGCTAAAGAAGTACAGCAATTTATATACGAAAATGGTCTGGGGTATTTTACCTATAAGGGTTTCGGAATGCTGGATGTGGCAAATAATGACTCCATACAACGCACAACTCATCAGGAACTTACATACGCTTAGCGGGCATTCTCGGCAAATCTCAAATAGCCTACCAGTAAGTCTGCTCTTGGCTGAAAGGGCCGAAAGTATACAAAGATTTCATATTCATTTTCGGTTTGAAAATGACTTCCCTCCAGGTAATAATAGGGAACTGAACTTGATTTAACCACATACTGATAGTCGTACCAGCCTTGTTTAAGCAGCACACGCGAGGTATATACTCTTCTGATAGAATCATATGTCATTTGGTTGGAAGGCGAAAGATTCCATTGGTTGAATCCTCCGGTAACATACACATCACCGTCAACCGGAGAAGATGCTAGCGAGAAATTAACCTGTAAATAATTGGTAAAGGAAATATCGCGGTAATCCAGATTTTCAATGAAGAAGCCTCCGTTAAAATCATCATATTGCGCATAGGCATCATTCTCCCGACTTTTATCGGTTGCAATAAAGGCCTCCGGTGGTTTTGTGAGGCGATTAACAGACTGAACATTTCTTCCCGGATATTGAATCGAACGAAGGTCGAAAAACCTGAATTCGTTACCACCTTTAAACATCTTCGAATCTTCAAAAAATCTATACTCCAACAATTTTTCCATTTCGCGGATGAAGCTTGGTCTGACATCATTCGATAGGTTGTCCCATCGCTGATTCTGCCGGATGACAACACGGATATCCTGCATGGGGTTGACTACATTCAGATTTTTATAATTGACAGTAAAATTCAACTGCTGGTTAATAGCGGCCACACTTCCTGGACCCACCAGGTTATCTTCGTTTGTAAAGGCAACGCGGCTGTCATAAACCATAAAGCGTCTGCTCAAAATCATATCATTTTTATCACTGTCACGGTAAAGCATCAGCACGTAATTTCCGGGTAACTTCACAGCTGGAAGATCAAACCAATAGTGAACATAGGGTATTTGGGTATCAATCGAGTATTCAAAGTTGTTTATTGGAAATTCATTATACTCCGAAATGAAATCCAAATCTACCAGGTCTGATTTGGTCCAGTCATAGTTACAATGAACTACGCGAGCATAATAATTTTCATGATGATCGCGCAAGTCATCAAATTCGAGACGCAGATTCCATTCACCAAGCCGCGTCACAGCAGGATGCAATCGGGCTCTCCCTTTTGGATAGAGTTGGATAGTTTTGATTTGATTTTCATAGGCATAATCCTGAAACCGCAATGTTTTAGGATTGCTGTTCGAATTAGTAGAACTTTGATAAACAGGAGTACATGCCCAGGCAAATGCTAAAATCAACATGATTCTTTTCATAATTCAAAGCTAAAAAAACAAACTAATTCCAACCTTCTCGTTTAAGGTTGTGTCTAATCATGCGAAACGGCCGTATTATCGGATTCATGCCCACAGAACAAGAGCTCATTGATGGGTGTCGTAAAGGCAACAGAGCCTCACAAAAGGCTTTGTATGAACGCTATTGCCGAAAAATGATGATGGTCTGTTTGCGCTATTCAAAATCTGTTGGTGAAGCTGAGGACATACTGCAGGAGGGATTTGTAAAAGTATTTCAAGGCATTAAAGATTTCCGGCAGGAAAGTAAACTAGATACCTGGATTACCCGAATCATGGTGAATACAGCGTTGAATGTGCAGCGTAAGAAACTCTATCTTCTTCCCATGGTGGATGTTGAAAAGGCTGATTTGCAAGAAGATGAAATCAGTCTTTCCGGAATTCAGGTTACCGAATTACTGGAAATGATTCAGACGTTGCCGCAGGGCTGTCAAATCGTTTTTAACCTCTTTGCTATTGAGGGATACAGCCATCGTGAAGTTTCGGAAATGCTCGGTATCTCGGAAGGAACATCGAAGTCGCAATTCGCTAGAGCGCGAAGTTTACTGCAGCAAAAGTTAGAAAAAGAATCATCGTATTATTTAAAATATGGAGAGGGAAAAATTTGAAGATTCGTGGAAGGATGCCTTTAAGGATGCGGAAGCCAATCCTTCTGAAAATCTGTGGACAAGCATAGAGCTTGATCTGGAGAAAGCGAATGGTGATGTTATGAAGCGAAGGGTGTTGTTTTTTAAACTCCTGGCAGCTGCTTCGGTTGTATTCGCCATGTGTTTTGGTGGGTTGTATCTTTATGAACAACGTAATCTCAGCAATAGCTCTCAGGTGTCATTCAATAAAATTCAAGCACCAGAATCGATGCAGGATTTGTTGTCTGAATCTGCACCGTACGGTACTTCCGGATCACCCAAGGGAGCAGAAGGAACTCAAAAGTATGATGCGCACACGGTAGATAATTCCAGCACGCATAAAGATCAAAATTCCGTAACGCTTTCTGTCGCATCGAAAGGTACTTTGTCAGGTAAGACTAAACCGTTTGACAAAAGTACTCAGGTGTCTGTTATTCCTGCAGGTTTAGAAAGTCAAGAATCGTACAATAATTCGGGTATTAGTCAGTCTTCCAAAAGTTTTCTTCTGGCCGGAAAACCGCTGCCACCACTCGTGTTAATTCAGCGACTCAAAGTAGCATTGCCAGAAAAGGAATCCGACCCGGTTGAATTGATGTTAGCGCGTTTAGCTAAGGAAGAATCAAAATATCGTGAGGAAGAAAATAAAAAGAAAAAGAACAAGAACAATATCGGGGAAGATGAAAATCTTTGGACCTCAGTCGGATTTTCAGCTGGTTCATTTAATACTGTTACATCCGGGACATCAGACTTAAATGCCTTGGGTTCATCTGATTTTACTTCTTCGATTGTTGTGAGTAATAATGCAGCGGATAACCAGAGTAAGGCTTCTGGTTTTACATATTCTGCAGGGCTGAGTGTGGGCACTAAGGTTGCAGAGCGATGGGTATTGCAGGGTGGTGTGAACTACTTATCACAATCATCCAGCTATACAACAAATGCTGTTATCAGTTCTCCCAATCAACCTTACAAAGCAGCATCCATTACGGCACTCAATGCATTGGAGAACTATTCTTCCGGCCGAATTATAAACACGACTCCGTATGATGTGAATAACAGCCTTCAGTATATCAGTGTTCCTATGCAGGCCGGCTATCTTCTGATAAATAGAGATTTTGGTGTTCAATTGAATGCGGGCGTGTCTACTGATTTGTTTTTGCAAAACACGATAACACCACAGGAAAGTGGAATTGCAAAATCTACACAAGGAAGCGGTGAGAATTCCCCTTACCGGTCGGTCAATTTTATTGGATTGATGGGTACAGAGATTAGTTACCGGGTAGGTCAGCATTATCGTTTATCGGTTAATCCTGGTCTTCGGTATCCCTTCAGTTCGATGTATAAATCTGAACTGGGAGTAGATGCTATGCCCATCACTTTTGATGTTGGCCTGAGATTCCGGTATATTTTTCACTAGGCAATCCCAACGTTAAACGAAGGGTGTGTGTCTATACTACTACCAAACCTAACTGCACCGTTATGAAAATACAGAAAAAACAACCCTCAACCATGCTTCATCGGTCGCTTTACGCCCTATTATTCCTAGCTTTTCTCCTGAGTTTAAGTGTATTGCTGGAGGGCTGTACCGACAAGTGCGAAGTGACAAATGAGTATGTATACTATGAACCGGTATATACAACTGTTGCTGCTATTCGAGAAGGAATTAAGCTTACAGGTCCTCAGCCGATTGAAGCTGTCGGAAAAATCTATTATAAAGATCACTACCTTTTTCTTTCCGATCCCGGGAAAGGAGTTCATATTATTGATAACCATGATCCCGCCAATCCACAGTCGAAATTTTTTCTTACAATCCCGGGAACGTATGACCTTGCCATTAAAGGCAATATTTTATACGCGGATAGTTATGTGGATTTAGTAGCCTTTAATATCGAGAACATTAACAATATAGTTGAAGTCAGCCGCCTAGAAGGGGTTTTCCAGAACTACCGTGTAATGGGCTTTTACACTGACATTAATTGTTGTGTGATTACTGATTGGGCAGAAAAGAAAAGTATTTCCGTTGTGGAATCCGAATGTGCAAGTGGTATCCAGCCGTGGGGAGGAATTTATTTTGAGAGAGGGATTGCGTTGAACTCTGATATGGCTGCTACTTTTAATAAGGCTGCTGCCATCGCTCCGGGGACCGGCTCTGGCCCCGGAGTTGGCGGCTCCTTAGCCCGCTTTACGATCAACAAAGATCACTTGTATTTGTTGGATGGAAGTGATGTGCAGGCTATTGACGTAACAACCGAAGCAAACCCGGTAGCAAAATCAAGAATTACGATCAGTTGGGATATGGAAACAATATTTCCGCATGAGGATAATCTTTTTATTGGCTCGATGAGTGGCATGCATATTCTGGATATATCATCACCGGAATCTCCTGTTAAGATTAGTACCTATGAGCATGTGCGTGTTTGCGATCCTGTTGTTGTTCAGGATAATCTTGCTTATGTAACCCTTCGGTCGGGTTCTGAATGTCAGGGATTTACAAATCAGTTGGAAGTTATCAATATCGAAAACCTTACAAGTCCTAAATTACTTAAGATTTATCCGATGACGAACCCCCATGGCCTGGGCATAGATGGTGAAATGTTATTTGTTTGTGATGGGGCTGCCGGATTAAAAGTCTACAATGCCTCCGACAAGATGACCATCGACCAAAATCTGTTGGCACATTATGATAACATTCAGGCAACAGATGTTATTCCATTTAACAACATATTGATGATGATCGGTACGGGTGGAATTTATCAATACGATTATTCGAATCCTGCCGATATTAAATTCTTAAGCCTGATCCCGATTGAAAATGGTGGCTAAGACGTGCAATGCTTTAGTAGTGCTTCTGATACTAACCTTCCCCGTGAAGGCGCAACAAGATAGTAGTGGCGTAAGCCAGAATGGAATCCGTTATACAAATTCATTTCTGTCGGGCGGTTTGTTTGGTGAGAAGGGAAATGGCAATACACTTTCCTTTTCAACGATTCATGGTATTCGGTATGGCCGATGGATGACAGGTGTTGGTATCGGGTATGACACCTATTTGGACTGGAATGTTATGCCACTTATCGGAGCAATTTCTTTCGACTTCGATAGGGTGGGCAAGAATGCGATGTATATTCAGTTAGCTGGCGGCTATGGAATTCCCTGGCAGCGCGAAATTGAATTAGAAGGATCGCCAAGCTATGAAGCGAGCGGTGGGCATATGATCAATCCCATGCTTGGGTATCGAATCAAAGTTGATAGATACAGCTTATATGTTTCTGCCGGATACAAATTTCAACGTATTAATTACAGTTATAGCAATCAGTATTGGTGGTGGTGGGGTGATTCTCCTTTACCCACTTCTACATCGCATATCCAGCAGGACATGAACAGGATTTCTATCCAAATAGGATTTGGCCTACATTAATGTGAGGCAAGTTCGTCAATCGAAGTTGCCAGTTGTTCCCATTTTGAAGTAGCATCTGATAACATTACTTCGACAGCCTTAAATTCTTGCTGAATAGAGTGAAGCTTTTCGAAGTCGCTGTAAATTTCAGGCGCTGCCATTTTTTCCTCTACTTGTTTTTTTTGAATTTCCAGCTTCTCAAGTTGCTCTTCAACTTTTCGGAGTTCTTTTTCCAGCGATTTTAATTTGTTTTCGATGGATGGATTAGCTCGTCCTTTATCCTCAATTTTCTTTTCAACTTTGGGTTTTGGCTCCGGCTTCACGACTGTAGCATTGACTTCATTTTTTTTCTTCCAATATTCATACTCATCATAAGTTCCAGGGTATGCTTTAATTTGTTTGTCTTCGATGTACCAAATCTTGTTGGCAATCTGACTTACGAAGTGACGGTTGTGCGATACGACAACAAAACTTCCCTGATATTGCTGAAGGGCCTGTATGAGGATATTCTCAGAAATGAAATCCAGGTGGTTTGTAGGTTCATCCAGTAAAAGGAAGTTGGCTTCTGAGATCAGGGTTTTGGCTAGCGCTACCCTTGATTTTTCACCACCGGAAAGTACTTTTATTTTTTTGAATACATCTTCGTCCGAAAACAGAAAACATCCTAAAACATTCCGAAGTTCTTGTTCAGACTTACCTGACCCGGCTTGTTTTAGTTCATCCAGGATTTCATTGTCAGCATGAAGTGCCTCCAACTGATGCTGAGCATAAAAAGCTTTGATTACATTAAATCCCAAAATGCGTTCACCTTCAACAGGCTCTTCGCCTGAGATGATTCGAAGCAAGGTAGACTTGCCCTTACCATTAGCTCCGATCAATGCAATTTTATCACCTCTTTCAATGGCAATGGATGTGTCTTTTAGAATTTCCAGTGAGCCATATGATTTGGAAACGTGATTGAGTGTAGTGATAAACCTTCCGGGCTGTTGGTTGAATTTAAATTTAAAATTGACGGCCGCAGTATCATCCACAACTTCATCTACCTTATCCATTCGCTCAAGCGATTTTACCCGGGATTGAACTTGTTTGGATTTGGTTGCTTTCGCGCGAAAGCGCTCAATAAAGCGTTCGGTCTGCCGGATTTTTTGCTGCTGATTTTCGTAGGCATTTTGCTGTATCTCCTGGCGAAGTTCTTTCTCTTCCTGATAAAAGGAATAATTGCCTTCATAGGAAATTAATTGCTCTTGCGTGACTTCTACTGTTTTGGTGATAACATTATCCAGGAAAACCCGATCATGCGAAACGATAATTACAGCCCCCTCATAATTCCGCAAATAGTTCTCCACCCATTCGATGGAGGGGAGATCCAAGTGGTTAGTGGGCTCATCCAGCATGAGCAAAGAAGGCTTTTCAAGCAGAAGTTTGGCGAGCATTACCCGCATCCGCCAGCCTCCGGAAAATTCCTTTAACGCCCTATGTAAATCGGCTGTGGTAAAGCCAATCCCTTCCAGAATTTCTTCTGCTTTGGCCTGCATGGAGTAACCATCGAGGTGTTCAAATTTTTCCTGAAGCTTGGTAAGTTTGTTCACCAGATCATCAGAGTATTCCGTCTCGAGTTTATGCAGTATGGTCTCAATCTGGCGTTGCGTATCAACTGCATCTTTAAAGGCTCCCATCGCCACGGTCACAATGGCGTCATCCGTTTGGTAGGAGAGGAGGTCCTGATTTAGGAAGCCTATAGAACAATCATTACTCTTGCTGATCGAACCACTGTCGGCTTTAAATTCTCCATTAATGAGTTTGAGCAATGTCGATTTACCTCTCCCGTTAAGGCCAATAAGCCCGATTTTATCCTTGGGCTTAATGAACATATTGGCATTTTCATACAGCGCTCTTCCACCGATGTAATACGTGAGATTGGTAATCGAAATCATGGCTGCAAAAGTAACACGATTTATAGTGTAAAAGACCTGAAATAGAAGATTTTCAAACTGAAGTTGAATACATCTTACATGGACCGATCTTCTTACGCTTGCACGGAAAAATGTGGTTGTTATATCCTTATAATTTTGGTTTACTTTACGGTAAATAGAAAAACATGAAAATGATTAAAGGCTTTTCTGGTCTGCTCTTGGTAGTATTCCTTGCGTGTGGTAATTCAAAGACAACACATGAATTAATCTCTACTACTCCTAATGAGGACGGGAGTTTATCCGCGCTGACAGAGTATTACAAGACCTTGCCGTTGGACAAGATAAAATTGCCACCAGGCTTCTCCATTGCCGTATATGCTGAGGTAGAGAATGCGCGTTCCATGGCGTTAAGCCCATCGGGTATTGTCTATGTTGGGAACCGGGATAAGGATAAAGTATATGCCATAAAAGATACGAATGGCGATTTTATTGCCGATAAAAAATGGGTGATTGCTTCAGGTTTAAATATGCCTAACGGAGTTGCTTTCCGCGATGGTGATTTATACGTAGCGGAAGTAAGCCGCATTACAAAATACCCCAAGATTGAAGATAAGTTGAATAGCCCTCCCAGTCCGGTGGTGATAAACGACACGTATCCAACCGAGACTCATCATGGCTGGAAGTATATAGCCTTTGGGCCCGATGGTAAGTTGTACGTTCCGGTAGGTGCTCCGTGTAATATTTGTGAATCCAAAGATCCCATATATGCCAGCATAACGCGTATGAATGCCGATGGCAGTGGCCGCGAAATTTTTTCAAACGGGGTGCGTAACACTGTTGGTTTCACCTGGCATCCCGAAACAAAAGAGCTCTGGTTTACCGATAACGGCCGCGATATGCTTGGCGATGATGTACCATCCTGCGAACTTAACTATGCGCCCAAATCAGGAATGCATTTTGGGTATCCGTATTGTCACGAAGGTTCCGTGAAAGATCCTGAGTTTGGTGCCAAGCAAGCGTGCAATGAATTTACTCCTCCTGCCTATAAGTTAGGCGCCCATGTTGCGCCACTTGGGTTGAAATTTTATACTGGTCAAATGTTTCCCTCTTCCTATAAAAACCAAATATTTATTGCTAAACATGGTTCCTGGAACCGTTCAAAGAAGAGTGGTTATGTCGTAACGGTAGTGAATGTAGAGAGCAATAAAGCTACAGGAGATGTTGTCTTCGCGAGTGGCTGGCTTGATGAAGCAACACAAAAATATTGGGGTAGGCCAGTGGATGTTTTGGTATTGCCGGATGGTTCCCTGCTGGTTTCAGATGATCAGGCCAATGTTATCTACAGGATCAGTTATTCCTTGTAAAAGTTATACGGAAGTTCGTGCAATTATTTTATTGAATTCACCAATCATTTATGCATCCGGTATTATTTGAGTTAGGAGGGATTACGGTATACAGTTATGGTTTCATGATTGCGATTGGCGCGTTGGCCGGTGTAGCTTACATGACGATTCAAGGTAAAAAAGAAGTGGGACTAACTTTTGACCAGGCCAATTCTTTATTCCTCTATATTTTTATAGCGGCATTTGTGGGAGGGAAGTTGTTTCTCTTCTTCGAAGATCCATCGCGGTATATGCATACGCCTCGAAAGTTATTGACCGGAAATGGATTTGTCTTTTACGGTTCCTTCTTGTTGGCGATTCCAACCATGCTTTGGTTTTTCAGGAAGCACAAGCTTGACCTGTATAAGATGTTAGATGTGATGGCAGTGACAACCTGTTTAGTGCATATGTTTGGCCGGATGGGTTGTTTTCTTGCTGGCTGTTGCTATGGTATTCCTACAGATGGTGTGTTGGGAGTTATCTTTTCTGATCCGGCTTGCAGCGCTGAACCAAAAAATATCCCGCTGCATCCAACTCAGTTGTATGAAGCCATATACATTCTGATTGTAATGATAGTATTATTGGTGTTGCGTAGTCGAAGGAAATTCTATGGTCAGTTATTTCTTCTCTATATGATCCTTTATGCTGTGGGTAGGAGCATACTGGAGATATTTCGCGGTGACGAAGCGCGTGGTTATATTGTTCAGGATTACCTTAGTCACTCCCAATTCATTGCCATTCTGATAATCTTAACCGTTATATACGTTTATTCCCGATGGTCGAGGACGAATACAATATCTGTTCAAAAAAATAAGAGAGCTTAAAGCTCTCTTATCCAAATGTTTCTAAAACTTGTTGTATTGCCATGATCCTGTAGTCGGATCGGCCCCTTCTCATACGGTTTGTTTACAGGTAAGCCGATATATTCTGTCGGGCCCCATAATGTGGTATGGTTCTGTACGACAACACCATTATGAATTACGGTTACGTAGGCAGGAAGTAAAACTCTTCCTTCTTTATTGAAGCGTGGTGCAGTAAAAATAATATCATAGGTTTGCCATTCGCCCGGCTTTTTGCAGGCATTAACCAGTGGCATGCTTTGCTTATAGATAGATCCGGCCTGACCGTTTGAGTACGTTACATTCTCATAATTATCCAACACCTGAACCTCATAGCGCTCTTGCAAGAAGATTCCGCTATTGCCGCGTCCTTGTCCTGTTACCTTCGGATCGACTTCCGCAGGTGTGCGCCATTCTACGTGCAATTGAAAATCACCAAACTCCAATTTGGTTTTCATATCACCTGATCTGGGCGATACAGTTACAGCATTGTCTTTTACCGTCCACTTTGAAGGCCCGCCACCATTTACAGCTACCCATTGATCAAGGTTCTTTCCATCAAATAAAATAATGGCATCCGAGGGAGCTGCTCCGGGTTGATCTCCTGCTTGAATAATACGTACAGCCGGGTCCCAAACCTCAGTTGATTCCGGTGTCTTTTTGTTATTCTGAGCTTGCGCGAAAGAAAATGTTGCTGTCAACAGAAGCGCAATAATTGATAAAATGGATTTCTTCATAGTCATAAAATTTAATTAGAAGTCGTTAGCGATATCGTCTACTTTTTGGTTTTTATCTGCTTTCATCATTCTATGGAGCAGGTACGATTGATACAGTAATTCGAGGTGATGCTTTCCATGCGCGCGAAACTTTAAAATCATATTCTCAGATTTCCAGAAATAGGTTTCTGCTTTCAAGTCATAATCTGCCTTACCATACAGTGATTCGAGTGCTTTCATTAAACGGGGGTCCTTTTGCGTAACCACACTGATTTCGTAAACCATATCCTTATACGCTTTTAGTTCAATCTTATCTACCTTGACTTCGCCAATCTTGGTGTAATCGATATGTTCAACAATAAATAGCTTGGCAGCGAACTCGTCTTTTTCTTTAAATTCCTTTTTTAGTTTAACTCCCTTTATCGAATCGGCTATCATGCCGAGTTTAATATCTTTAAATCCATTCTTCTTGTCCAGTTCTGATATTTCCTGGGCCAAACACAGGTGTGCACAGGTTGTCAGAAAGAGAATTGTTCTAATCAACTTCATGTTCAGTTTGTGAATTTTATAGGTATGACAACTTTTGTTTTGTCCCAGAGTAACAAAAGTTCTGCCAGTTCATTTTTTTGCTCACCTTTTATCGTAAAAGCCTCATAGACAGGTTCCGAAATGGAGTTGACCGGAACATTAAATCTGAAAACATCCACCTTAGCATTATAGTTGTATGCGCCCCAAAGTCCCAGGTCACGGTTCAGTATAATGGTCCATCGTTCTTTACCTGGAATTGAAAACAGAGAGTAGGTACCTGCTTTTAATAATACGTTGTTGATGAGAATATCTTTCGTACAGGTGAGCTCGGTAGCCTCATTCGCACCGGTTCGCCAAACAACATCGTAAGGAACGAGTTTACCAAAAATTTCTCTTCCGTTTTTATGCGGCTGACCATAGGTGATTTTAAGGTACGCATCTTTGTAGCGAAGAGTTGTTATGGCTAGCGGACTTGGTCGTGGCTTGATAGCATCCTGACCAGTGGCGTGAAATACCGTTAACCAAAATAGTAAGAGCAGGGTTACTGGTTTCATATGCGGTTAAAGATAGAATAGATTACAGAATTTAGGGCACCTGCCATCACAAATTCTGAATTGTAGTTTCTGTGTTCTATTTTTACGGTTATGACGCGTCCTGCATTTGATGATATTTATATGGAACTGGCTGTAAACCTTGCCAAGCGTTCCCATTGTATAAAACGCCATGTGGGAGCAGTACTAACAAAAGACACCCGGATAATTTCCATTGGTTATAACGGACCTCCATCCGGTACGCACAATTGCGATGAAGAGTGGCCTGAGGTTGGATGTCCGCGTGATTCTAAGGGGGGTTGCTCACTTGCTATTCATGCAGAGCAAAATGCCATTCTATATGCCGTCAAGAATAAGACTTCAGTTGATGGGGCTACGCTTTACGTGACGTTATCTCCGTGCCTTTCTTGTGCCCGCATAATTTTTAGTATGGGGATAAGGCGTGTTATCTATTTTAATTCATATGCCGAGCATAAGGGCTTGACTTCCGATGAAGGTGTTGATTTCCTACAAAGGTTCGGAGTGGATACTGAGCGTTATCATGGAGCGTTAACCAATGTGACGCATATGATTTAAAGTTTGAAATAATAAAAAAGGCCGGATATCACCGGCCTGCCTACCAAAAGAGGTAAATAAACTAGCCTTTTGTACTCAGGGCTTTTTCAAGGTCGGCAATTATTTTCGTTGTTATGCCCTTTGTCTTCTTCTCTTTTTCAGCTTTAAATACAGTTAAGGCTCGTTGTCCCATTTCATAAAGACCGACAGGATTTTTATCGTGACGATAGCTGCCGAGGCACCAGTAGAGATCACTTTGGAGTTGTTGTTCAATACCAAGGGACTGCAATTTCTTAAGCGCCTCTTCACATCCTTTTTCAATAAGGTTAACAGGAGCGGTGGCGGCTTTGCTCTTCTTGGAAGCTGTTACGGCTTTTGTTGCAGTTTTAGCCGTGGGTTTGACAGGAGATTTTGCCATAAGGAAATTGGTTAATGAAGTTTTGTTCCAGAAAGTTACGCGTGTATTCTGCGAGGCACAACATAAAAGAATATAAAATTTACGCAACCGAGTGAATAACCCTTAATACTTAAAGAAAAAGTTTAAGTAAGAGGGGGAAAGGCGTGATTAATAAGATGTGTATAGCAAGGATGAATATAATAACGGTCTTATTAAAAAGACGAAAGGGAAGTAAATCTGATTTACTTCCCTTCGCAAAGTTTCGTTAGGTTTAACCTAATTACTTCTTCTTCTTAGCAGCCTTCTTAGCAGTTTTCTTTGCTGCTTTCTTTGCTGTCTTCTTCGCTGTTTTTGCCATAGCGTTATTAATTTATGTTTAAACTACACGAAAAGTAGTAACAAAAAATTTATCTACAAAAAAAAACACAAAAAATTTTTTCGTTTAGGATTTTTTTACCCATCACTCTTGAGGGTGATATGATGATGAACTAATGAATCGATTTTCTCTCAGATCACATTCACTTCAGGTTGAAGAATGATGTTGAACTTTTCTTTAACACTCGCCTGGATGTCCATGGCAAGTTGCCAGATATTTTTTCCTGAGCCACCACCGTAGTTAACCAGAACGAGTGCCTGATGTTGATGAACACCAATGTTGTTGAAGGTCTTTCCCTTCCATCCGCATTGTTCAATTAGCCATGCCGCAGAAATCTTTTTCAATCCCTTCTCTCCTGGAAATGAAGGTATGTTGGGATAGTCAAGTTTTAGATGTTCGAGTGTCTCTGTATTTATCGATGGATTTTTAAAAAAGCTACCAGCATTACCGATATGTGCCGGATCGGGTAGCTTGCTTCGTCTGATTTGTACAACCGCATCACTGATGGCCTTTACTGATGGTTCAGCAATACCCTTGTCCCGAAGCACATCCATGATTGATCCATAGCTGGCGTTAAAGCGATGATTTTTTTTAGTCAGTGTTAAAGTAATACTTGAGATAAGATACTTGTCGCGGTGACTCTGCTTAAAAATACTTTCCCGGTATCCGAAGTTGCAGGCGTAATTGGTAAAGTTACTAACCGTTCCATCCTGTAAGTTGACCACCTCAACGGAATCAATGATATCCTTAATCTCCACACCATAGGCGCCAATGTTTTGCATGGGGGCTGCACCTACCGTTCCCGGGATAAGCGATAAGTTTTCCACACCACCCCAATCCTGATTAACACAATGCAGTACAAAGGTGTGCCAGTTTTCACCCGCACCTACTTTCAGGGTAATGGTGTCATCGATTTCTTTCAGAATTTCTATACCCTTGATTTCATTCTTTATGATAAGGCCATTGAAATCCTGCGTTAACAAGAGATTACTTCCTCCACCCAAAATCAGATGCCGTTCTTTACCAAATAGTGGAGTTTTGATCAGTTGTTGGACATCACCGATCGAGGTAATGGTAACGAAGTATTGGGCGATGGCCTGAATTCCAAATGTATTGAAAGGCTGAAGGCTTACCTGTGGCTGAATAGTATACATGACCTAATCGAATCACTGCCAAGGTGTAAAAAAAAGATGAGAGTGCATAGTTGCCTGCATCAGACAATTGAATTTCTCCCTAGCGCGAATTTTTCTCCAGCTCTTCTTTTGAAATCTTGAATAAGCAAATCCGTGGGAACCGCCCCGCCACATAGGTTGTGCCACAAACCACTAGTCCACCATCGGCTGTTTGCAATAGGCTAGAAATTTCAAACGGATTGGAAAAGCCGAGGTATTTACTAGAAATAAATGTACCGGTTGACTCATCGTAAAAGAGAAGTGCAATTTGCTTGGATCGGGAATCACTGCCGTAGATCAATATTTTTTTTGTATCGATCAGGGCACTGAGTATTCTTACCCTCGCATTGGAAACAAGTTCAGGCAAACTATAACCACCCAGATCGGTACTTGAAGAAATTCCGGTTGTAGATAAGAGAACGTTTGGCAGCAGATAGTTGTCACCGAAGTTAAACCTGGATGCCGCAAATTTATTCCCCGCCAACGGAAGTACTGCGCTCATACCACCTTCGTCTAGCTGACCTTGGACGACACCTGCAGGATTTTCCTGGCTTGGATTAAAGAATACCAGCGAGAAGGTATAATTATAGAAACCATTGAAGTAGAATTGTGCTCCGGCTTTACCCACAGCAAAGGGTAGTTTGGTGCCGGTACGGGTAAAATGATTCAATAGAGGCTCATCAATGTTATCGTCACCAACTCCGATGCCAAACTCATTCACAGCGCCTTGAATAGTACCGGATGTTGTAACGCGGCAAAACGTAGTTTGCTTATCTACATGATTGTATCCCAGCAACAAAAACAATCGGCTATCCAGATCGTAGCTGGCTGCTGTTGGAAAGGTAATACCCGACACTTCGGTAATGGTTGTAACTTCACCATTGCCTGTGAGTTCAACAAGCTGCGTTTGTAGAGTAAGGTCCTGCATGCAGAAGAAATAGTATTTCCCATCAATCTGAGCGAGGGGCGAAATGGGGTTGACATATGCTGCATCCACATCAACTTCACTCGTAAAATTTCCAAACTTATCAGCCTTCATGATATAGATCCCTGAATAGAGTGGAGGTGATGAGGATGGCGGTGTAGGTAGTTTTCGGCTGCCTAAAATCAAATAACCACCGTCTTCCGTTTGTTTAACATCGATGGGATTATAGGTAATTGAGAATTGATTATTATCAAAGATGGCCGTGAAATTATTCTCATCGAATTCGGGATTTGATTCTTCCTCGCATGATGTTTGGAGAATCACCAAGAGGATTGAAAATAGGTAGAATATCTTTTTCATCAGGTTGATATCTTATTTATCTAGGGATTTAAAACCACTGCTCAGGAAACGCATCGGAAAGAGACAACCCAGTGAAATGGTGAGCGTGTTCAGTTTCAGGTCGTCCATTGAATCTCCAACGCCCGAAAGTCTGTCGCTTCCGTACCGGTTCTCCGTAGATGTAACATTACTCATGCCCAGTCGATACATGATATCCAGGTTTACCCTGACATTTCCAAGATTGTAATTAACCCCCGCTCCACCAATCAATCCCCAATGATTCTTTGCAAATAAATCGGTCGCACCAACGGTTATGGGTTCATCCTTAAATTCATTTTCACCTCCGGAGGCATAATCCGTTCCGGATCGTTCAACTGATTTTACTGCGTTAAGTAAAATAGAACTGTAACCCCCTACCTGAAGGTAGGGTCTCAATTTTGTTTTGGTCAAATCATACTTGATGAGAATAGGAAAGTCCAGGTAATCAACTTGTTGTTCCTGATAAAGATCAAGAATTAATCTGTTAGTGGCGTTATCTACATCTGACCATTCGTAGTGATTGGAATATTGAAAACGAACGTGACGGTAGGTTGGTTGAAAACTGAACGAGGCGCCTTTATAGGTGAAGGTAACTTCTACTGTTGCCTGACTGCCTATTTTTTTGTAGTGCTCATAATCTTTATTTACCATACTGCGCTCATAATTGGTAGGCTTAATAATAGAATAGGTTTTCACAACTACCGGGTCGGACAGGTTTACACCAGCTTTAAATCCAAGCCACCACTGCTTTTCGAGAAACCTATCGTTTTCATTGTTTTGCTTGTTATAGCTAGACGGCCTTTTCTTTTTTGCTTGCGCCTGTGATCCAAGCGCAAGTAGCGTGCACAGTATGAGGAGGTAAAATCTTTTCATGTTATAAAGTTACAAGTTGACATCATTCGGTAGTATACGACTATTTACTAATCGATAGTTTTTTAGCGTCACTGAAAAATCCGCTCTTTAAAGTATAGATATAATTTCCGGCAGATATTCCTTTCAGGTCAACCTCAACGCGATGTTCACCAGAAGCATACTCGGCATCGATGAGCATCCGTATAGGCTTCCCCGCGGTATCCAAAAGCTGAATTGACACCTTACCGGAGTTGTTCACTGCAAAGTGCATGGTGGTTTTCTCCTTTGCCGGATTCGGGTAGCAATGATGAAGCGAAAAACGATCGCTGATAAATTCATCCACGCCTGTAATAATCTGGTTGGCTAATGGTAATTCCTGAAAGGTAATGCCATCTTTTGTTCCGGCAGGTGTCATAAGGCCAGGAAAGATGTCATTGAGTTTTTGATCCGCGTTACTGTCACCTGCCAGCATCCAGTCTCGCATGATGTTGGCATAAACATTCCGGTAATCAAATTGCATCCCGATATTGCCTTTGGAAGTATCGGAAATCTCTGGTGGTACAACACCAACAACTCCAGGCTTCACACCTTTACCAAAAATAAAAAGTGGTCCGCCTGTTCCATGATCCGTTCCAAAGCTACCATTTGAATTTATTCTTCTGCCAAACTCGGAAGTGGTTACGGTCATAACCCGATCTTCCAATCCGCGTTGCCGCAAATCTTCCTGAAAGGATTTCATGGCGCTGGAGATATGATATAGCAACGCTGCATGACCACCCATGGTGGGGTTAAACTTTTCTACCTGATCGGCATGGGTATCAAAGCCTCCGATTTTTACCAGAAAAACTTTCGTTTTGCAGCCACCTGCCAGCATTCTGGCTATTAATTTTAACTGTGGTGTAAGCGGGTTTTTTAATGCACCTTTAGGCGCATTCAGCGGATATATTTCGGGATAGTTTAGCGATGTCGCTCCACCCGCTGCATAAACCTGGAGCAGACGTTGAGCATAATCTTTTGTTTTGTCTTCCAGACTTAATATCCAATCCAGTTCTTTGTAATACGGTGAGCCTGTGAGATAATCGGGAGGAAGTCCTCTTGGATCAACGTCTTCATCCACAAATCCTTCCAGATCGTCCAGTTCAAAATCGGAAAGGCTACTGATTGAAATCGAGGTAGGTATGTTTCCTTCCTGGTGGAATATCAGGGACACATCGCTTCCCATTTCAATGGCCAGTGGATCTCTCATTTCCGCATTCGGAAAATCTTCCGGATATACTTTGGGAGCAATCTCATTTTGAAGATAACGACCCACCCATCCAGACTGCAGATATTCATCCGCTGCTCCGCCCATAAACCAAATATCGCGTCCACGAAAGTGCGAACCATTGTTGTTTTTATACGACACGCCCTGCACCACCGCTACTCTTCCGATATCATACATCGCCTTCATGTTCACCATATCCGGATGAAGTCCGACTTGTGCATTTGAAGGCAAAGTATTGTCTAGTGGAATGTACCCCCGTGATTGGTTTTTAGCTGGAATAGCAATGTTTGCTCTACGGCTATAATACATGTCGTAAGCCTCAACAGGTATCAGGGTATTCAGGCCGTCATTGCCACCATGCATTTGCAGGATTATCAACACGCGGTCATTATCAATACTGGCGCGTGCCATTTTCACTAACGGACTTTCAGCCATGAGTTTAATCGGTATGCCCCCAATGGTAAAGGGGATGCTCATCGCCAAAGGCAATTTTTTTAAAAAGTCTCTTCGTGATCGGTTCATGATGATCGTGTTAGGCTAATTGATATTCGGGCGATTGAAGCATGGCATTAAACAGGAATTCGAGTTGTGCGCGCAAGTCGCCAATCTCTGTACCGGCATTCCATCGGCTGGTCCAGTATGCCTCCGGGTCTGTAGTGAAATCTTGTACAAAACGCTCCTTAAAATAATTTAGTCGTAAGGCTGTAAGGCTGGCGAAATCATCGGCATCCGGATCATACGTTAAATTATCGGCTATGGGCAACAGGTATTTGGCCAGTTCCATTACAAGCAGGCGCGCATCAGCGGCAATGCCGTTAGGAATAGTATTTTTTACATAGTCATATACATTCACCTTGAACATGCCGGGCTCTGTAGCCGTTAGCAAAACGCGTATAAAGTTATACCGTCTGGAGAGGTAGTTGGGTGTAATCCACGCACGGTGGAAAATAGGAAACTGGTGATAGGCCTCATAACCGGCAACATCAAAGGGTTCATAAAAATCCATACCGAGGTGGTCAACGATCTGTAATATTTCTGCAGCAGCATCATAGAAAGCAGTGGTTTGTGTTGCCATATCAGGCAATTGGATATTAAAGAATCGGAATGTACCGAGTGTCAGGTCAATGGGTGATTTGATAATGCCACCAAAATTATCATCCGTTACTGTTCCACCAGAGGCTTCATAGAAATGCTGGCTACGCAGCAGGTTTTCAATTACGGGTTGGATTTTAAAACCATTTGCCTGAAATGTGTTTGCCATTTCTGTGATGATGGGCCCATCAATCGCCAGGCTGTCGTCTACCGTGTGGGTGGCATGAACAAAAAATCTGTAGATTTTCCAGCAGATATGTTTAGCTGTTTCAGGTTTAGCATAAATCATATCAATCAGATCTTCTATTTCTTTTAGTGCACTGGCTTCTGTCGGATTTCCTCCGCTTAGTAAAAGTGGATCGGGCTGAATAACTGCATTACTGAATCGTTCGCTGAATTGCTTCGCAGTATTATCATGAGATGTAGCATTAGTTACCGATCCCTTCACCGATCCACGTGGTAAGTTAGTATCGGTGTCGATGGTTGTGAACTGATCGCGAATATCCCAACCGGATAAAACTTTTGCAGCAGCTTGCACATCCTGTTCGGTGAATAAAATGTAATCTCCTGGCCCTGTTGGTGGAGGTAAAGTTCCTTCCAATCCGCGGCCGATGGAATAAAGTTCGAGCAATTCACGCCCGTAATTTTCATTGACAGATCCTTTCACATTAAGATTACCATCTAACAGCCTAAGCATAGCGTTGTCAACACTGACTTTAACCGTTAGTTTTTTGAAGTTGATATCCGGATCGACATTCAGAGCGTCCAGGGCGAATAGTCGGAAAAGCTGGTTTTGAAAATACATCGACCTGCTGTTACCGACTTTTGATTGTATACACGTGAAGTGTGTATGTAAAAAGAGTACCAGTTTTTCGCGTGCCGACCAAGCTAAGGATTGTGCAGGACTAACGCCCGTGCTCATCATTTGCCCGATGAACCAGCCCTTAAAGAAGTCTTGAAATTCAAATTCCCGATCATCGTTGGCTGGGCCAGTCGTTACCCAGGTTTGCCCGGTTAGCGGATCGAGGGGGAGAGGAGGATCAGCAAGTGTTTGTCTGAATAATTGGGTGATTGCTTGAGCCGGTGTCAGGCTCGCAAAAGTATCAATCTGGTTTTTGGTAGCGCCAAAGGTTGCCCTTCGTAAAAGGTGAGCAGCCCGTTTTATTCCAAGGGTGCCGCTATATTCCGGTAATGGCATAGTAAAGTTTTTTCAATAGGCCTATATATACATCAATCTTGTAAAAGTAATTCAAATGTCAGACGAATGGCATTAGTCACCGACTATTGCGCCTATTTTCCTTTCACTTTAATTCACCTGATTTTAACCCACAAAGTATCAAGATTAAAATTAATCAACTTGAGTTTAAAGTTTAACTTTAAGTTAAAATTGATTTAATAATTCAGCGCGATGAATGGTCAAGCATAACGATCATCAACTATAACAAATGATCGACTAATCCATACGTTGCACTAATCAGAACATTATGTATATGAAACTTATTGAATGTCCACGGGATGCTATGCAGGGGCTTGATGAATTCATTCCAACGTCAGATAAGGTTCGGTATATCAATCAGCTTTTAAAAGTTGGATTTGATACAATCGATTTCGGTAGTTTCGTTTCCGCCAAAGCGATACCACAGATGCGCGATACGGCTGACCTTTTAGGACAGTTAGAATGGGAGCAGAGCAATTCCAGGCTTCTCGCCATTGTAGCAAACGCCCGAGGCGCACAGGAAGCAGCGTCTCATAAGGCCATAACATATTTAGGTTTCCCACTCTCTATTTCTGAAACTTTCCAAAAGCGAAATACAAATAAGTCAATCGCGGAAGCGCTGAACACGCTGGTGGAAATTCAAAGCATTTGTCAACAAAGCGATAAGAAGCTGGTCACCTACATCAGCATGGGATTTGGTAATCCGTATGGCGATCCGTATGATGTTGATCTGGTTAGTCAATTTGTCGATATCCTCGTAACACTCAATTCAGATGTTATTTCACTGGCGGATACGGTTGGCATATCATCGCCTGACTTGATCCATCACTTGTTTTCAACACTGACAAAGAAATATCCATTACAGGAAATTGGCGTTCATCTGCATTCCAACATTCCACAATCCATTGAAAAAATCGAAGCGGCATACGCTTCGGGCTGCAGACGATTTGATGGTGCACTAAAGGGTTTCGGTGGTTGCCCGATGGCAAAGGACGATCTGGTAGGCAACATCGCGACAGAGACTATAATCGATTATATGTATAGCGTAAGGGAACAGATGACGATTAACCCGGATGAGCTAAGAAAAGCCATTCAGTTGGCAGATGAAATATTTCCAAAAGGCTGAAAACATTACCTCGCCACGCAATTCGGATTATATCTGTTTACTTTTGTGTAAATTCAATTGTATGAAACATATATTCATCATCCTATGCTTGGTTGTGATATCCTTTCAGGTGTTTTCACAAGCTGCCAAAGATCTGACGCAAAAGGGCAGGGAATTATATGAAAAGCGGGAATTTATGGAGGCTTTATTAAATCTTAATAAAGCACTTGAGGTAGACCCAAACTATGCACCGGCCTATTATATGCGTGCCAATATTAAGGATGCTTTTGATGATCGTCATGGTGCCATGAAAGACTACAACACAGCCATTGAGAAAAACCCAAAGTTTGCAGATGCTTTTTTTGCACGTGGAAATGTAAAGATGAAGCTTCAGGATTATTATGGAGCCATTTCGGATTATACGTCAGCGATTGGTATCAACGAAAACTATGTGGAAGCTTACTTTAAACGTGGAAAAGCCAAACAATTCCTGCAGGCTTATCAGGATGCTATTAATGATTGCACTAAAATAATTCAAATTAATCCTAAAAGCATGGATGCCTATTACATGCGGGGCATTTTACGAATTGATTTTGGCGATATGAAAAATGGATGCCTCGATCTGAGTAAGGCAGGTGAGTTAGGCGATCTTAAAGCGTATGAAGTTATAAAGGAGCGCTGCAATCAAAAGTCGCAGGAAAGTGATGGCAGTTATTAAATTTTAATCACCTTATAAATTTTTCCGGGCAAGGAAGCAACAACACCTTTGAACTCAAGACCCAATAAAATGGAGGCGAGTTGACTGATTGGCACATTACTTTTCCAACTGATTTCATCAATCATCATTTGCCCGTTACTATCTAGCAGCGTTTGAAGAATAGATAGCTCATTCGACTCGAAACCCTCAAGTGAAAATTCCTTTTTCTTTTTTACTTTCTGGATGTCCCAGTTCATGATATACTGAAGATCCTTAACCGAGGTGATCAAATGTGCTTTGTTTGCTTTGATCAAATTATTGCATCCGGCAGAATGACTTTGTCCGATATTACCGGGAAAGGCAAAAACATCCTTGTTATAACTGTTTGCAATGTCGGCTGTTATGAGTGCTCCGCCTTTGACTGCCGCCTCCACAACGATAAGCGCATCACAGAGCCCGGCAATAATTCTATTTCGTGCCGGAAAATTGTGAGCATCGGGTTTTGTACCAAATGCATTTTCGGTAACTAATCCTCCGAGCTCCATCATTTTTTTGGCTGTTTCAAGATGTGCTCCAGGGTAAACGATATCTATTCCGCTGCCCATGACACCGATGGTTGGCAAGTGGTTTTTCACAGCCTGCTTGTGTGCATGAATATCAATTCCGTAGGCAAGGCCACTAATGATCAGCGCTTCGTGCGGAATTAAATCGCGAACAAATTCTTCTACACGCTCTTTACCATATGTAGTAGACTCGCGAGTACCGACAATCCCAATGGCTTTTGGATTTTCAAAATCAATATTTCCTTTACAATACAGGAGTGAGGGTGCATCATGAAGTTGTTTCAGCCTGGATGGATAGTTGGGATCGGTATAGAAAATAATATTAACGCCATCGCGGTTGGCTTTCTTTATTTCATTCTCTGCATCATTAAAGGTTTTGCCCTGCAAAATAGCTGTTGCTGTAACATTACCTACTCCTGGTATTTTCAGGAGTTTTCCTTTTGGTGTAGTAAAGACTTTCTCTGCTGATCCGCAGTAGCTGATCAATTGTTTGAGAAGGTAATCACCAACACCCGGTATAAAATGCAACGCAAGAAAGGAGAGGTGTGCCTGATTCATGGTATAGTGTACAACGTTTTGGTTCCATGAAGATTCGAAAAACCTATAACATAAGCAAGCCGGTGGTGCGCACCGCCTTCTTTAAATTTTATACCAGAATATTTTTACTAGTGAATTTTTTCCCGGAGCTCAACCATGAAATTTCTGACTCGCTTAAGGGAATCGATCATCTCCATTTTATCCTTTACGGATTGAGAGTCATTACGAAGCATCTCTTTTGCTCCCTGAAGCGTAAAGCCTTTTTCTTTTACGAGATGATATATGGTACGAACGTTATCAATATCCTCCCGGGTAAATTGCCGATTACCCTTACGATTCTTTTTTGGCTTGATAAGGTCAAATTCAGATTCCCAAAACCGAATGAGTGAAGGTGCAACGTTAAAAATTTCTGCTACTTCTCCGATAGAGTAGTAAAGCTTTTCAATTTCTTTTTCCTTATACGCCATGTTATTGAGCAAGATAAGTAATTAAACCATTCTCGTCAATCTGAATCGGAGTTTCAGGAAAATCTTTTTTAGTGAGCTCCTTTATCTTCTTAATCACCTGTTTATCAGGGTCAATGCGCACACCTGTTCCATAAGTCTGATGGGTAGCTGTAATCTTCGCCTGGAAAAATTTGCCGTGGCCATCGGTAAAGACTTTTACAATGGGTGCAAGTCCGTTTACACCCGAAACACTAATGCCTTGGTAGGTACAGAAATTCCCAAGACTATAGGCAATAAAACGTTCTTTGTATACCTCAACTGCGCGGGTGACGTGCGGGCCATGACCAAAAATGATGTCGGCACCTGCATCAATCAGCGCATGTGAAAATTTATAAACATCACCACGATTTTCTCCATGATATAACTCATTTGTTCGCGGTACATTTTGGTATTGTGCACCTTCAGCCCCGCCATGGAAAGAGACGATAACAATATCAACCTGATCAGCCAATTGTTTAACGAGCAATCGGGCACCTTCCATATCATTCAGGGGAACACAATTTGAATTTGGAGCAAAAGCTATCAAACCGTATTTGATTCCATCTTTTTCGAAGATTACTGTTTTTTGATCCAATTGACCTGCGTGTAAAATACCTGCATTCTCCAGTGTTTTCATACTGCTTCTTCGACCCGCTTCACCAAAATCACCGGCATGGTTGTTCGCCAGACTCATCATATCAAAACCTGCATTGACTAAATTTTCAACATAGTGAGTTGGGGTTCTGAAAACGTAACAAACCTTTGGATCCTTACATGTTTTCGGGGTGCCGCCTTCATCCAACAGGGTTCCTTCAAGGTTTCCAAAAGTGACATCGGCATTTTTTAACACTGCTTCAACTTCTGCCATTAAAAAAGCTCCATTATTGGCGGGAAGTCTGCTGTTATCAGGATAGTTGGTACCCATCATAATATCGCCAACACCTATAATGGTTACTGTATCTTTTTTTGAAATACTTTGTCCCTTGGAGCAAAGCGAGAGTGCAAGGAGAATTAATAGGACTGAAAGTAGACGCATAAGGGCTTATAAAAATCGGACTGCAAAGAAAGGGAGTTTTTCGAACGAGACAAATAAAATTGCCGCTACATCTAGTCCAGCGTATTTTGCTGTTTACGCCCCACTTCAATCAACTTTTCATATTCCTTATTACTCAGATCTTGCTGGAAGAAATTGATTGGGTTAACGTGCTGATCTTTGTAAAGAACTTCGTAATGCAAATGCGATGAAACGGAATTTCCGGTATTCCCGACAAAGCCAATTACCTGACCGCGTTTAACCCGTTGGCCGGGTACAACATTAAATCCGGAAAGATGGGCGTAGCGGGTTTCAAAATCATGGCCGTGATTCAAGTAAATGACATTACCGTACGACCCGGAGAAATAAGTCATTGTAATTTTTCCATCTCCGGTAGCATAGACTGGTGTTCCACGTTCCGCTGCAAAATCAAGACCTTTATGGTCTTGGTAAACATTAAAGATTGGATGAAACCGGGTGCCATAGGTTAGATGCAGACGATTAAGTTGCTTATTATTAATGGGTTGAATAGCGGGCCGCGATGCCCACATATTAATACGGTATTCGGTGAGCCTTTTTAATTCACTAAATGACTGGAGTTCAACAGTGAGCTGATGTTTCAGTTTTTCGATCTGTTGATAACCCCGCAATACCTTTGGAAAATCTTTAATCTCTCTCAGGTTAAACTTTTCGCTACCACCGACACCCGCTTCACGTTCGGTTGTTGATAGGGGTTGTGCATCCAGAATAACGCGATAATTCTTATCGTCTTTTTCAACAAAACTGAGGAGTTGCACTTGGGTATTTTTGATCCGTTGTTCCAGAATGGACCACTCCACCTGGAGAGAATTATTTTCTTCTGTCAGGTATTGTTCTTCAAAAGAAGAATAATTGTGCCTGTACCAGAAATATGTAGCGCAACCAACCATAAAGGAAATTCCTAAAAAAATAAGTATACGGTTTCGCAATGCTTTACCCTGCAAATACCAGGGCTCGTATTTACAGGTATCGGGATTATATCGATATTTTATTCTGGCGGCCATTAATCTAGCGACTGATTTTGTTTTTTACTCTGGGTAACCAGCTTTTGGTGATCAACACTTTCTAACCCTTCTATCAGGTAGTAAACAGGGTCATCATTTTTCCCTTGGTGAAGTACTTCATAATGAAGGTGCGGTGCAATTGATCCCCCGCTATTCCCTACAGTGCCGATCACCATTCCTTTTGAAACTTTTTGACCTGACTTTACCAGAATGTTTTCCAGGTGTGCATATCGGGTTATATAACCATTTCCATGATCGATTTCAATCAGATTTCCATAGCCTGCTTGAAGGTCACTTCGTTTGATACTCTGAATTTTGCCGGGTGCCGTGGCAACGACTGAAGTACCACGCGGGGATACGATATCAATACCCGGATGATGATAAATTCCTTTATGAAAGGGATTGATGCGCATGCCAAATCCTGAAGAGACTTTTTCCACCTGCAAATTTTCAAGGGGCTGCAGTGTGGGGATGGAACGTAATACAGCAATATCTTTTATTAAGGGCGATGAAGCCGCGTATCTATTTTGCTGTTGTGAATTTTTAGCAAGGGAAGATGATTTTGAAAGCAGTGATTCGAGTATCGACTGAAAGCCGGAGGCGTCCGCCAACAAAATTTCTGTGTTGTTGTTTCGGGTCTTTGATAAATCAACCTGGGGAAGAATATTTTCAAATAGGGTTGATGCAAGTTCTCGATCTCTTTCATGGAGTTCGCCTAGAACCAACTCCGCTTCGTGAAGGTGCTTGTAAAGTACTGCTTTATGTTTTTCGAGAACCTGATTTTCCTGCCGAAGGGCAGAAGCTTTTTCGGATTCAATAAGGCGGTCAGACAGCGAAGATATTATAGCGAAGAAGATGGCACCCATAGTGAATGTGCCTCCAATGTATCCTAGCCAATCAACCCAACTTACCCTTGCACGCTCATATTGGCACGTCTCCGGATTATAATGGAATTTAGGTTTAATCATTCTCCTTAAAATTCTACAAAATCAAACTAATCAGCTTAATTTTGTGGGTTATTGTCTGTTAAAGGATGGCATTAGCTGGCTAATATAGCAAAAATCATATAGTTGAAAATAAAATAAGCACGTATACGATGGATTCGGGTTCGATCAGAAGGAAATTTCTGGAATTTTTTGAAAGTAAAGGGCATACAATCGTGCCTTCAGCGCCACTTGTTCTGAAAAACGATCCCACACTTCTCTTCACCAATTCAGGAATGGTGCAGTTCAAAGATTATTTTCTTGGTAATGCTGTTCCGAAAAGTAGACGGATTGCAGACACGCAAAAATGTCTTCGTGTCAGCGGCAAACATAACGATCTGGAGGAGGTTGGTATTGATACCTATCACCATACGATGTTTGAAATGCTGGGCAATTGGTCGTTTGGTGATTATTTTAAAAAGGAAGCCATCGCCTGGGCGTGGGAGTTGTTAACAGAAGTTTATAATCTTCCCAAAGATCGGCTTTATGTAACCGTATTTGAAGGTGACATTAAAGAGAATCTGCCGTTCGATCAGGATGCGTTTAATTTCTGGAAAGAGCATATTGATGAAGACCGTATTCTTCGGGGTAATAAAAAGGATAATTTCTGGGAGATGGGCGATACGGGTCCGTGTGGGCCATGCTCTGAAATCCACATTGACCTTCGCGCTGATGAAGAAGTAGAAAAAATTCCGGGCAAAGAAATGGTCAACACCGGGCATCCGCAGGTGATTGAAATATGGAACAATGTATTCATGGAGTTCAATCGCAAGGCTGATGGCTCACTTGAAAAACTTCCGGCCCAGCATGTGGATACAGGCATGGGCTTCGAGCGCCTTTGTATGGCCATCCAAAAGAAAACTTCCAATTACGACACTGATGTATTCTCCCCATTGCTGAATTTCATTGGTCATGCCGCAGGAGTGCCCTACAAGCAGGATGAAAAAACTGACATCGCGATGCGGGTTATGGCCGACCATGTGCGCGCTGTTTCTTTCGCTATTGCGGATGGCCAGTTACCCTCTAACACCGGGGCTGGGTATGTTATCAGAAGAATACTACGAAGGGCGGTTCGCTATGGATTCACCTTCCTGAATTTTAAGGAACCGTTTATGTACAAATTGGTGGCGGTTCTGGCCAATCAACTAAAGGATGTATTTCCTGAACTTGAATCGCAAAAAGATTATGTCGGAAAAGTGATCTTTGAAGAGGAAACATCATTCCTTCGAACATTGGAAAAAGGTTTAAAGCGCATGGAAGGATTAACCTCCATCAGCGGTGAGCAGGCTTTTGAACTGTATGATACCTATGGATTTCCGCTCGATCTGACCTCGCTCATCGCCCGCGAAAAAGGCTTTGTCGTTGATGAAGTTGGTTTCAAGACAGAGATGGAGAAACAAAAAGCAAGATCGAAGGCTGATGCTGCGAAAGAAACGGGTGACTGGATTTTAATCGGCCGTGATGGCAAATCCCAATTCATCGGGTATGATTATCTCGAAGCGGAAGTTCGCATTGTTAAATACAGAAAGATTAAGCAAAAAAGTAAAGAGCTATTCCAGTTGGTATTTGATCAAACGCCTTTTTATGCTGAAAGCGGTGGACAAATAGGGGACACCGGATTTATTGAAAACGCAAACGAGAAAATTCACATTATTGACACAAAAAAGGAAAATGAATTGATCGTTCATTATGCTGAACGGTTGCCCGAAAATATGACCGCTGTTTTTAACGCAGTAGTAAATAAGCAAAAGCGACAGTTGAGTATGGACAACCACTCAGCAACACATTTACTTCATGCTGCCTTGCGTCAGGTATTAGGTAAACACGTTGAGCAAAAGGGATCGCTAGTGAATGATAAAATGCTTCGCTTTGATTTCTCTCACTTTACGGCCATGACGCCAACCGAAATTCAACAGGTTGAAGATATTGTTAATCGGAAAATCAGGGAGAATATTCAACTCGATGAAAAGCGTAATGTGCCCATTGATCAGGCCAAACAACTCGGAGCAATGGCATTGTTTGGAGAGAAGTATGGTGACGTTGTGCGGGTGATAACATTTGATCCGAAGTTTTCCGTTGAACTTTGTGGTGGAACCCATGTTGCAGCAACCGGTCAGATCGGACTCTTTAAAATTATTGCAGAAAGTTCTGTGGCAGCCGGTGTACGAAGAATTGAGGCCATCACTGCGGACGAAGCTGAACGATTTGTTCGGGAGTCACTGGGGCTATTGGATCAGGTGAAGGAGTTATTTAAGAACCCAAAGGATTTGGTAACAGCTACAAAAAATCTATTAGATGAAAAGCATGCGCTGGAGAAAAAACTGGAGGCTATTCAGCAAGAGCAGGCAAATCTTTTGAAAGATCAACTTGCCACCAAAGCGGTGAAGCGCAATGGCTATCACCTGATCATTGAAAAAGTATCTGTTCCCCATGCTGATGCATTGAAAAATATCGCCTACGGCTTGCGCAATCAGTTTGATGATTTACTATTGGTATTGGCAGCCGATGTAGAAGGTAAACCTCAGGTGACGGTGATGATCGGTGAAAAACTAGCGCAAACCAATACATATCATGCTGGTAATATGGTAAAAGAGTTGGCAAAAGAAATTGATGGCGGAGGTGGCGGACAGACTTTCTTTGCTACAGCCGGTGGCAAGAATCTGGATGGTTTGAATGCTGTTATTGAAAAGGCTCGAAAACTAATTCAATGAGTAAATCTCTGCGCAACAAGTATACG
This sequence comes from Cyclobacteriaceae bacterium, assembly GCA_016787565.1. Taxonomy (GTDB): domain Bacteria; phylum Bacteroidota; class Bacteroidia; order Cytophagales; family Cyclobacteriaceae; genus JAEUUG01. The sequence goes on along the minus strand of JAEUUG010000013.1, from coordinate 136,240 downwards.
TTAGTCATTGGCCTGGAAGTGCATGCACAGTTGCTCACGGAGAGCAAGATTTACACGCCTGATTCAACAGCTTATGGAAGTCAGCCAAACACGAACCTCAGTGTGATAACGTTGGCCCATCCCGGCACGCTACCTTTATTGAACAAAAAGGTTGTAGAGTTTGCCATTAGAATGGGAATTGCATGCCGTTGTGCCATATCCCGACTTAACATTTTTGATCGTAAAAATTATTTTTATCCGGATCTTCCCAAAGGATACCAGCTTACGCAGGATCGTACTCCTATCTGTAAAGGAGGTTTTGTTACCATTACCACAAGTACTGGTGAACGAGATGTAAAGCTCAATCGTATTCATATAGAAGAGGATGCGGGAAAGTCCATTCATCTTGAAAATGAATCCGATACGCTGGTTGATTTTAATCGGGCAGGAGTAGCCTTGATTGAAATTGTTAGTGAACCCGATTTACGTAGTTCAGAAGAAGCAGCTTCCTTTCTTACCGAGGTGCGCAAGTTGGTACGCTACCTGGAAATTTGCGATGGCAACATGGAAGAAGGGTCTCTTCGGTGCGATGCTAACGTTTCGGTGATGCCTGCAGGTTCATCGTTATACGGAAAGAAAGTAGAAGTTAAAAACATGAACTCTATTCGCAATGTACAGCGGGCCATTGAGCATGAATTTGATAGGCAGATTGCCTTGTTGGAAAAAGGTGAGGTTGTTATTTCCGAGACACGAACATTCAATGCCGACAATGGTAAGACGTATGGTATGCGCACAAAAGAGGAGTTGAACGACTACCGCTATTTTCCAGATCCGGATTTGAGTCCGCTCGAAATTTCAGACAAGTGGTTAAGTTCTATTCAGGCATCCATGCCCATTCTTCCCCGCGCGTTGGCACTGAAGTATGAGCAGGAATATGGATTACCCAAATACGATGCGTTGGTATTGACCGATACAAAAGATGTAGCAACGTATTTTGAATCCGTAAGTAAACATACATCAAACTACAAGGCTGCCTCCAACTGGGTAATGGGCCCGGTGAAATCTTACCTGAATGAGACAGGGTTGAATGCCCACGAATTCCCATTATTGCCCCAGCGGATCGCAGAAATCATTACCTTAATTGATCAGGGTAAAATCAGTTATACGGTAGCATCACAGCGGGTATTCCCTGACCTGTTGAGTAACCCTGCAAAGACTGCCTTGGAAGTTGCCCATCACCTTAATGTGATTCAAGAAAGTAATCAGGATTCGATTTTGCCCATTGTGGAACAGGTGATGAAAGAATTTCCATTGAAAGTAGAGGAGTATAAGAATGGTAAGAAGGGTATCATGAGCATGTTTATGGGGGAGGTTATGAAGCGGAGCAAGGGAAAGGCAGATCCGAAAGTAGCGACACAATTATTGACTAAAAAACTAGAGGAAGTATGAGAAAAAAAGCAATGGGTGTAAATATGATTAGTATGATGGAAGGATTGCGACAAAAGTTCGGAGCTTTTGGTTTTATACTTCTGGTGATGAGTATCTCATGTTCTTCATCCACGCGGGAGGCTGCAGAAGAAGCAGCAGCCGATGGAAGCTGGCAAGTAACCATTAAAGGTAAGGTTAATAATCCGCAGCAGGGCACCATCATTGTGCAGGAGTTAAAGGACGGTTCCTTTGGTTGGCAAGACACCATACAGTTGAAAAGCAATGGCACGTATGCTAAGAGAATTTCTTTATCAGAACCAGGTTACTATCGCTTAAATTTCTATAACAGACAGATGATTGATTTGATCTTGTTTAAGCATGATCTCGAAGTAAATGCCGATGGTAGTAATGCGCAGGGATTTTATGAAGTTAAAGGTTCACCCGATCTTGAAATTATACGCGATGTACAGAATCTACTGGCGCAAGTCAATGCACGTCCTGAAATGACACGGATTAACGAGGAGTTTACAAAAGCTGCTCAAAATAAGGATCAACAGAAAATGCTCCAACTGCAAGGTGAATATCAGGCCATCCTGAAATCGTATCACGACAAGGTTGCGACCATGCTGGTTGAAAAATCTCCTTCGCTGGCTGTCATCAACCTCTTGCAGACCAATGTTATTGACAAAGACAAATATTTTGAGACCTATAACGCTGTAGCAGAAAAATTAAAAAAAGAATGGCCCACCTATTCGCAAGCAAAAAGTTTTGTCAGCCAGGTTGAAAAAATGAAAACCCTGGCAATCGGATCCAAGGCCCCTGAAATTTCATTGCCGAATCCGGATGGTGTGGTTGTACCATTATCATCCCTGAAAGGAAAATATGTGTTAGTGGATTTTTGGGCAAAGTGGTGCGGACCATGCCGCCAGGAAAATCCTAATGTTGTTCGGGCCTATCACAAGTATAAAGATTCTGGATTTACAGTATATGGCGTTTCATTGGATCGCAGTAAAGAGGATTGGTTGAAGGCCATTAAAGATGATGGATTGACATGGACACACGTTTCTGATTTGAAATACTGGCAATCGGAAGCTGCGAAGACTTACAACATAACCGGAATTCCTTTTTCGGTGCTGTTGGATCCGAACGGGATTATCATTGCTAAAAACCTTCGGGGCCAGGCTTTAGACGCCAAGCTTGCGGAGATATTTAAAAAATAAAAAATGAAAAAACTTCGGTTCTCATTTCTTCTGGTGATCTGCGCAGCACTATCGCTATCCAACTGCTCAACAAAGGAGACAAAAACTCCGTTGGTGATTCAGTATACTATGGAGACTTTCCGGTTGGATTCGAAAGGATGTGCCGTGGATTCATTACCCTGCGCCACCTACCAAGTTCAGTTCCCGGTTTTCTCCGGCCTAGATTCATCAGTTTCTCACATTATTCACCAGGCAATCACTGCAGATGTGTCAATGGGAAATCCTGACGCTGAAGGAAGATCCATGCAGGATATTGCAGAAAGTTTCATTGCAGAGTTTGAAGAGTTTGAAAGTGATGGAATGGGGTTGCCTTCCGCTAATTGGTATTATAAAGCCAATGTCAGCATTGAAATTCTCTCTGATACCCTGATCAGTTTATCGGTTCAGGAAGATTTTTATACCGGAGGGGCGGATGGTGGATCAGGTGTTTATTTCATCAACGTTGACCCGCATTCGGGTAGCACCATAACGTTGGACAAGATTTTTAAGCAAGGCTATTCCGAAGCTTTGCGCCAAGCAGGAGAGGCTGCATTTCGAAAAGTACGTGAAATAGAAAGTTCGGAGTCGCTGGCAGATGCCGGTTTCGAATTTCCAAACAATGCATTTGTATTGAATGAAAATTTTGGTTTTACGAAAGAAGGAATCATATTCTATTTTAACAGCTATGAGATTGCTTCTTATGCAGCCGGTCCCACTGAGGTTGTTATTCCCTATATGGAAATAAAAGACTGGCTAAGGAAATAGCCAGTCTTTATAATTTTTCTAGAGCTTGAAAACAATGGGCAATACCATTTTCTGACGAACAGGCTCTCCTTTTTGTTTACCTGGAATCCATGGAGCCGCATTCTTAACCAAGTCAAAAGCAACCTCATCAAGTCCAGAACCGATCCCTTTAAGGAGCATAGGCTCAGTTATCCTTCCATCTTTTTCCACAATAAACTGAACAAAAACTTTTCCCTCAACACCTTCATTTTTGGCACGTTCCGTATAGGCGATGTTTTTGCTGACATATTCGTAGAAGGCCGACATGCCACCAACAGGTTCTGCAGATTCTTCAACAACTAAAAATACATCTCCATCCATGGTAGCTTGTTGAAGTTCCTGGCCTTGTTCATCCATTTTAATGACAACGAATGATCGACCGGACCCGCCTTCGGTGTCCTTCAAAACATAAAGGTGTGAGATTCCATTAACCTTCAGTTTTTCAAGTGTTGCTTTTCCTTCTTCTGTTGAGGTTTCGACTACAACAAATTGTTTATTAGGGTCAAGAGCTTTGAAGGAATCAATTTGCTTTTGAATGCTTACTGGAATATCCTGCGCCATCGCTGATGATTGAGCAACTTTACTTACTTCATCCATCACCTGGTCCTGGCACGCGATGATAAAGAACAAAGCGGGTATTATCATTAGCGCAGTGGTCAATTTCCATCTGCTTATTTTTTGTTTTATAGTTTTGATCATAGCAATTCGTTTTATTGTTAATGAATGATTAAAATGATTGGCGAGTTTCAAACCGGATGATTGTAATGCAACCCTCGCTAACAGATTGCAGTATTCGTTTGTTTCATGGTTGCCAACCGAGCGCGCATCGGCTTCAAACTCATGTAACTGAACGAATATCTTTTTATAAACCCTGATAAAGGGATTAAACCAAAAGAATATGCCTAGGATAGAAAGCAGTAAAATATCCAGCGAATGATATTGCCGGGCATGTACACTTTCGTGTTGAATGATTTTGCTTTTTTCAGTTTCTGACAGGGAATCAGCCTGGCCAATGAAAACATAATTGAAAAAAGAAAAGGTTGGTTGATCTCCTGACAAGGTTGCCAGTTTAAGTCCATTTAAACGATAGTGTCTTGACTTAATAATAATTTTTAAGAGAAACGAAAGCTGAACGATAAACTTAAGCGCAAAGAAAAAGAGCCCAATACTGTATAACCATTGAACAACTTTAGTCATGCTGAGGGATTTTACAGTTTGATTTTCCTCTCTAATGGTAACTTCAGGAAGCCAATAGACTGGAAGTACCTCGCGGATTGACCCAATGGTGCTTTGCGTAACCACGTTTATGTGGAAGAATGGAAAAATCAGGGAAGCCAAAATGCCAATCATAAGATACCAGCGCTTGAAAGTGAAATCCGTTTCCCGAGCAAGCAAAACTGAATACGATGCCAGCAGGAAGAGAAGTCCAATATTGGCTTCCACCATATAATTGACAATTGTGTTCATGGCTTTTGACTTTTAATTTCATCCAATAATTTTTGAAGGTCCTGTGCATCTAATTTATTCTCTTTTGCAAAGAATGATACCAGGTTGTGAAATGACCCATTGAAATATCCTTTCACCATATTGTTCAAGTAGAATTTGGTGTACTTCTCTTTGCTGACCAATGGAAAATATTCGTGTGTTTTTCCGTATGCCTTGTGACCGACAAAGCCTTTCATTTCCAAAATTCGCACGATGGTTGATACCGTATTATAGGCCGGTTTCGGATTGGGCATCAGTTCTACAATATCTTTAATAAAGGCTCTATCGAGTCTCCACAATAATTGCATGACCTGGTCTTCCGCCCGGGTAAGTTCTTTTAAATCCTTCATTGACTATCTATTTAGGTATAAAACTAATAATATAGTTATTAAAGACAAACCTTTAGCTTTATTTTTATTTATTAATTTTTTATCTGATTGTTTTTTAGAACTAAAAGGTAAGTTCTGTCATTGCGCCACGCTGTAACCAGATTGGCCGGAACGGATGGTAAAAAATCGAGCGCTCCCAAAATAATGTCGGCATCACCATCTTTTTCGAGGTCTGCCTTTTCCATGACCAGCCATCGTCCCGCTGATGCAAGTGGTGTTGAAAATGCTATAAAATTCTTGCCGGTGTTCTCAAAGTAAAGAAACCCATTTTCTCCATCCTTATAATTCGGGAAGAACGAAATGGCAGCAATATCCATCCGCCCGTCCATATTAAAATCGTGGGCCAGCGCCTGTGATGCTCCATGCATCGGATAGAACCATGTTTCAGTGAATTGATTCCTGCCATCATTTTGAAAAATCCGAATACCATGGTAGGGTTTTAAGATAATAGAGTAATCGGCATTGTCGCCATTCGTATAGAGAATATCAAATTTTCCATCCTGATTAAAATCGGCAATATCAAAGTAACTTGACCCATAAACAGGAGGAAAGCGAAGAAGTGTTTTGATTCTAAATTTAAAATTGTTGGCGTTTGTGAATAAAGAAATTTGCTCATCGCCCTGAGCTAGTAGGGCAATGATATCCTGAAGTCCATCATTGTTTATGTCTTTGATGATCACTCTTCTGGATCCCGGCATTGGACTGATGATATGTTTTTTGAATGAACCATTACCTAAATTCTCAAAGGCGGTTAAGGTACCTGTGTAGTTGCCGAACGCGCACACTACAAAGTCGTTTCTTCCATCATTGTTAAGGTCAACTTCTTCAATGTGCACAGGTCGCTTTAATGAATCAATCATTCTTTCGGTTTTTCTGTTCTGAAAATTGAATTCAACGATTTCTCCCAGCGGTTGATCATTTGGATCCATGATGCCCATAAGAGAAAGGATGGGATTACCTGACCTTCGAAAGATCATATGCGATGGAGGGCTACTCAGGGTAATGGTGTCTTCTAAAGCAAATTGGCTATTCAGTTTAAATAGTTGGGAAGTGCGGGTTCCGATATAGATTTTATTTTGAAGGGTATCTGTCCGGACCATGGTTACCAGCGGAAATCCATCAATAGGCATAGCAATACGCGTAGGATTGAATTGCGTAAGTTGGTCTGTTGGAGGATTTTTGGAAAGGGGCAGAGAATCAGGTGCATTTTTTATAAAGTACTGCTGAATGATTTGCCATTCGTCCTCACTCAGCATAGCATGATCAGGAAGCGTAGCAGACACGATAGGATAGTCCGCTTTAGAAATGGTTGACAGGTAAGAATAATTAAGCCCCATTCTAAAGGCCATCTGTGGCAATACCCCTTTCTTCCAGGTGGTCTTATCGAGTAGCGATGGATCGGGAAACTGATGGCAGGTACTGCAATATTTTTTTGCTAGTCGCTCTTCTTTTTTATCGGAGGTTTCACAGCTTGAAAGAACAAGGATTTCGCTAATACTGAGTAGAAAAAATAAGGGAGTAAATCTCATTGTACCTAGAACGAATGGGTAAAGCAATATGCTATGAGGTTGGCACCCATGCGAAGTGCTTGCAGTCTTTTTTCTTGCGGATCGTTATGAATACGCTGGTCTTCCCAACCATTCCCCAGATCGCTTTCAAAAGAATAGAACACGACCAGCCGGCTATCGAAAAATAAACCAAAGCCTTGTGCGGGTTTTCCATCATGTTCGTGAATTTTTGGCAATCCTTTTGGGAAATCGAACTTTTGATGATAGACGGGATGATCAAACGGTACTTCAATCAATTCTAGTTCAGGAAATACTTTTTTCAATTCAATGCGAATGAACTTATCAAGACCGTAGTTATCGTCAACATGCAGAAAGCCGCCTCCCGAAAGATACTTTCTCAGGTTGGAAGCCTCGGCCTCAGAGAAAACAACATTTCCGTGACCTGTCATGTAGATGTATGGATAAAGAAAAATATCCCGGCTTCCCACCTCAACAATATCTTCTTCCGATGGCAGGTTCATTGAAAGTTCATCATTACAGAACCGGATCAGGTTTGGTAATGCTGTTTTATTGGCATACCAATCACCTCCGCCATTATATTTCAGCTTGGCAATTTTTACAGGTATTTGGCCCTGGCATGGTCTATATCCTGTTAAGACAATAAAAAGGAGTATAATTCTGACGTAAGTGGTTACCATACTATCATTTTCGAGGCATAAAGGTGAAAAAAAAAATCAAGTGGTTTTAAACCTTTATACAAAAGGCCCATCTAACGGGCAAATTTTACAGAAACACTAAATGATATGAAAAAGAAAAATTGGTTTGTTAAAGTTGCTTCGCTGACTATGCTGGCTTCAATTGCAGTTATATCCTCATGTAATGAGGAAGAGCGCCTCACCGCTCAGGACACGATGGCGATCAGTGAAGAATCTGTTTCAGATTCTTATTTCGAAGATGTAGATGATCTTTCTTCCTTTATTGTATTCGAAGGTGGTTACGATGAGCTAGGCGGTAGGGTGGCCACTGATGGAAGGCAGTCTAGTGACGACCGCATTGAATGTGCTGTGATTTCATTTTCGCCAAATTCTACCACTACCAGCGGTTCGATCACCATCGACTTTGGTACAGGCTGTACGGTTCGTGGTAATACCCGTTCGGGAAAGATTATTCTTACCTATTCCAATGGACCAAGGAGTGCTATAGGCTTTAAAATTGTAACCACATTTGACAACTACAAGATTAACAGTATCCAGTTAAAAGGAACGCGAACCATTACCAAGGTGCAAGCGAGTGCCGAAAACAATATTAAGCATGATATTTCACTAGTAAATGGAGAGGCCATCTGGCCGGATAACGGTGGGTCGGCAACCCGTGCTGCTGAGTTTTCGCGTGAATGGGTACGAGATGCTGCAGATGAAAAGGTATTATTGGATGGTAATGCCAGTGGTACTACCCGCAGAGGAAAAACCTACAGCATGAGTATAACCAATCAATTGGTTTATCGCAGGGCTTGTATTTTAACTGATGGAATATATATGGCTGTTCAGGGTAAAAAGGTATTTTCTACTGATGGCAAGCAGATTACGATCGATTATGGCAGCGGTGACTGCGATCGGATAGTATCTATCTCTGTGAATGGCGTTACACGCAACGTAACTGTTGGTAATAATTAAGTAAGGGAAATGCTTACTTAATGAAAATCCTGGGGATACCCGGGATTTTTTATTTCTGATCGAACTTGAGAATCTTACGCACTCTGTTTTACTTGCGTTTATATCCGTAAAGCATGAAGCAATACCTCGATCTGATGAATGACATCCTCCAGACCGGAGTTCAAAAGACTGACCGTACTGGAACCGGAACCTTCTCCGTTTTTGGTCGGCAAATGCGTTTCGATCTGGCTCTGGGCTTTCCATTGGTCACCACCAAGAAGTTACACCTCCGTTCTATTATCTATGAGTTGCTTTGGTTTTTACATGGCGACACCAATATCAAATACCTGAAAGACAATGGCGTGAGCATTTGGGATGAGTGGGCTGATGAGGATGGAGAGCTGGGCCCAGTTTATGGACACCAATGGCGCAGTTGGCCTTCTCCCGATGGAAGGCATATTGACCAGATCACACAAGTTATTGCACAGATTAAGCAAAAGCCTGACTCCCGCAGGCATATCGTTTCAGCATGGAATCCGGCTGAAGTTGATAAAATGGCCCTTCCACCATGCCATGCGCTCTTCCAGTTTTATGTTGCTGATGGCAAGCTGTCGTGTCAGTTATATCAGCGCAGTGCTGATTTCTTTCTGGGGGTTCCTTTTAATATCGCGTCATATGCCTTGCTAACCCATATGTTTGCGCAACAATGCGATTTGTTGCCTGGTGAATTTGTATGGACAGGTGGAGATGTGCACTTGTATACCAACCATGTTGAACAGGCCAGGTTGCAACTAGGTCGTGAGCCCTATCCACTACCTCAGCTTATCATCCAACGCAAACCAGATTCTATTTTTGAATATCAGTTTGAAGATTTTCAAATCGTCAATTACCAGTCGCATCCTTCCATTAAAGCACCCATTGCTGTTTAGATAGTTTATGAAACGTTTAGCTTCTATTCTTATTTATTTGTCGTTTGTTGCTTGTGTCCCTGATTTTTTAAAGCAGGAAAAATCCAATAGCGAGAATTCTACGGATGGCAAAAAGAAAACCGGAATTGTAAAAACAAAGTATGAAGACGGTTCCGTACGTGCTGAAATAAGTTTCACCGAAGGAAAGAAGGATGGTCTCGCTAAAGAGTATTACAGGAATGGAAGGATTTTTCAAGAGATTATGTACAGCAATGGAATCAAGCATGGCAGGGCTAAACGCTATTATGAAAACGGCCAACTTTATCAGGAAACTCCCTATGATAGCGGAAAGATTGAAGGTATCCAGAAAAAGTACCGTAGTGACGGGAAATTATCAGCTGAGATTCCATATCACAAGAATAATCCCTGCGTGGGATTGAAAGAGTATCTGACAGATGGCTCACCAAGAAGGAAATATCCTAGTATCATAGTAACTCCAGTTGATAACATTTGGAAGGATGGGCACTATACACTTCGCATCTCGATGTCTGATAATACAAAAAGGGTTGAATATTATCGTGGCTCCCTTGCTGAAGGGGAATGTTTATCCAATTTTATGGGTAATATTTTTGAGACCCAAAAAGGTGTTGCAGAGATTACCTATGTAGTACCGCCAGGTACGTTCATCATGGAACAAGTTAATATCGTTGCAAAAGTTGAGACGCTGCTCGGAAACGATTATATCACACAGATTAGGTACAATGTTGCTGCTGAAAATCGTTAACTAAGAAATCCTTATCGGATCATGCGTTGGCGGGTGAGCAGTTCATAGTTATTTGGAGATATGAGTAGCCCATGACTGATTATTGATTTTGCTTTGGCGGTCTGGCCTTTTCTAAAATAGTAAACAGCAGCTACCGAATAGGCCTGTCCAATAAGATTATGGTTCAGCGGAAGATCTGGATGTTTTTCAATATACCTTTCGAAAAGGTCTTTATTCCGTTCTCCTTCTGCAGCCCGATCAAATCCATAATCTTGTGTAAACTGCACTAAATTGGTTGTGGCCATCATGTTATTGAAGGTATTATTTTGATGAAGTCCGGGATGTAGAGAAGCGTACGATTCCAATGATTTGATAATTTGAAGATTGTTTCCGGGCGAAGTATCCAGAGATCTGCTCAGTGCACTTAAGAACCCGGTAGTGGCATCCAAGTGGTTTGGCTTCAGATCAATACATGTTTCGAAATAAGGAAGTGCTTCTTTGTATTTAGCATTATTATAATAATACCTACCCAGTTCAAAGTTATATAGGAATTCAATTTCAACATTGGTTTGAATATCGGAGACTCCCTTCTTTAGTGATGTGTGATAGCTATTCAGTTTCTCTAATTGCCCTTCTTCGAAAAGAAGTTTATGAATCACCAGGCTGAATTCACCAACAATGATATCACTTGTAATTCCATAATTTTTGAACCTCGATAGCTTTCCAAGGTACGTTGCATGAGTAACATCCTTCACTTTCCGATCTTCAAGTGCCGTTGTTCCTGCCATTAGGAGCATGTACACAATTTTTTCAGAGGGGTAAAATAAATAGGCCTTTTCTAATTGCATATAAGCCTGTTCAGGCTTTTTTGCTTCATATTGCTCAATGGCATCGTTCATATATTGAATGCCGACAAGGTTAAAAAGGGTCAGTTCCATTTGATTGCCGAAGTAGTATTGATCAAAAAGACTGTTTGTCGATTTGCTGGCAAATTCTTGCGCACTTATCCTTTTCTGTGCTTTTAGCGTGTTAACAAAACTTTGTTTGAAAGTTTCATCGATTGGCTTTAACAGGAGGGATGGTGTTGTGGTTTCAACTCTGATTCTTTCCGAATTGGGGTAAGCAATCAGATAGATATGCGTTGGTTCTTCTTTAATAGCATACGGGACAGACAACCGGTTAAAGGCCAGTCCAAATAAGGCGGTTGCTGAAACACAATTGTAGTAACCATTATAGAAAACATCTTCAAAGCTGTTTACTTCTTCGTATTTCTGTAAAAATGTCTGATGGATGTCAGTGTAAATGACTTTTATTTTCTTGTCATTTTTCTTAATAGCTGCAGTTTTTTGATCCAGTTCCTTCAAATGATCGGAAAATCGCTGCTGACCTTTCAATAGGGATGCTTCATTAAGCAATCTTCCATTGGCCATAAATAGTTGGAAGAGATCAGTTTTTTTGTTGAGAAAATGATTGGTAAGGATATCTCTTTCAATAGTTGAATTAAACGTCAGATCATCAAAGCTAACCAAGGGTTCCTGCGCTGGCGATCTTAGGCAGATCAGTAGAATAAAAGAGATTAGTATGGGGTAACGGTTCATACGGCTATATCAGGGCTCGATGTAAAAATAGTTGAACGTATTAAAACTTCAACAGCAGAAAAATCTAATTTTATTGCCTGATGTTGATTTATTGTAACAATTATATCCTTTTCGCGACAGATTGCGTATTGTAGCGTGTATGGCTGAAAAAAGCAGTGTTTTTGATATGATTGGTCCGGTTATGATCGGCCCATCCAGTTCCCATACAGCCGGTGTTGTCAGGATTGCCCGAGCCGCCTTAAAACTATTGGGAAGTAGACCCGACTCAGCAGAAATCATTTTTTATAATTCCTTTGCCCGTACCTATGAAGGTCATGGAAGCGACAGGGCTATTATTGCTGGTCTTCTGGACTTTAAAACTGATGATAAGCGAATTAAAGATGCACTGGAAATTGCTCAGCAGGAGGGGCTCATTTATCATTTTAAGTCTATCGGAAACGCCTCAGCACTTCATCCGAATACGATCAGGTTATCGCTGAAAAAAGGCAATAAAGTCATTGACGTGGTGGGTGAGAGCAAGGGTGGTGGAGTAATTAACATTGCTGAAGTAAATGGGTTTAAGGCCGACTTCAGTGCGAATCTGCATACAATGATTATCACTGCCAGTGATGTTCGTGGAAGCATTGCCTTTATTGCCAATGTGTTGGCACATGATGATTGTAACATTGCTACCATGTCGGTTTCCCGCAAAGGAAAGAATGATCTGGCTTGCCTTGTTATTGAAATGGATTCAGGCCTTAAGCCTGTAACATTAGCCTACATTCAGAGTCTTAGCTGGGTGAAAGAAGTAATTTATGTACCGGATATAGATCGTTAATTTCATGAAAAGAGTAACCTTAGTTGTATTCCTTGCAATTCTATCAACGAGTTTAATCGCACAAAATGGACCTCCCGGAAGCCGGGTTTGGACCTTAAAGGAATGTGTGGATCAGGCTGTGGCCAACAGCCTTACTATAAAAAGAAGTGGCTTTACCGTTGAGACTAGTAAAGTTGATTTACATCAGTCACGTGCGGCCATGATTCCAACCTTGAATGGGTCCGCTACCTATGGTTATAACTGGGGTCGATCCATCAACCCGGTAACTAACCTTTTCACAACCCAGGAGATTAATTCAAACAACCTGGCCTTGCAGAGTTCAGTAACCTTATTTAATGGATTGCGCATACAAGAAACCATGAAGCAATCAAAATCTACGTTAGCTGCATCAGAGTACGACTTGGCTAAAACCAAAAACGATGTGATGATCAACATCGTGACGCTTTATCTGACTGTCGTCTTTAACAAAGAGTTATACCAGACTGCTCAACTTCAACTTAACTCAAGTCAGCAACAATATGAGCGTACAAAGAAGCAGGTTGAGGCCGGGGCGTTACCAAAGTCAGATGAACTGAATCTCGATGCGCAAGTTGCAACCAATGAATTGAATCTTATTAACAGGGAAAATGCATTGAACCTCTCGTTCTTGCAATTAAAGCAGGCCATGCTGATACCAGCATCCACCAATTTAGATGTTGAAGTGCCTGTTTTGAATGCTGAGGATCTGGTGCTGGACGCCTCGCGCGAAGAAATTTATCAAACATCCCTGCAGGTGATGCCGGAAATTAAAAGTGCGGAATTTAAAATTCAGAGCTCTGTTCACGGTTTACGAGCTGCCAAAGGGAATTTGTATCCACGATTAAGTTTAAATGGAAATATCACCACCAATTATTCAAGTGCCTCAGACTTTGATCGATTTGTGACCGATGGTGGCGAAAACATTCAACCTCAGCAGATAGGTTATGTGCAGGGTTCAAACGCTCCGGTTTTCAGGGATGTGAGCACTCCAACCGGCACATATACAGATGGCTATGGCAGAATAGATCAGTTTAAGGACAACGTATTCAGGGCGGTATCATTAAGTTTATCCATCCCGATTTTCAATGGGCTTCAAACACGATCCAGTATCCAACGTGCGCAAATCAACACACAGCAAGCTGAGATCAATTCATTGGAGACAAAGAACCAACTTCGTCAGTCAGTTGAAACGGCTTATAATGATGCCCTGGCTGCTTCTAAAACGTACAACTCTTCTCAGCGTCAGGTGAATTCCCGCGAGGAAGCATTCCGCATGATGAAGCAACGGTATGAACTGGGTGCAGCCAATTATGTGGAGTATCAAGTTTCGGAGAACGATCTTTTTCAGGCCAAGTCTGATATGACGCGTGCCAAATACGATTTCATTTTCAAGAAGAAAATACTCGACTTTTATCAAGGTAAACCAATCGAATTTTAATACGTGAACTAATGGCAAAGCAAAAAGCAAAATCAAATAAGACGGTCATTTATCTTATTGCAGGCGGTATCCTGATAGTTGTACTCTTGTTGGTGGCAAAATCACTCGGTTGGATCGGGAAACCCCGGGAACTGGAGGTAGAGTTGGCCAAAGCCAAGCGTGCCTCCATCGTTGAAAAAGTAAGTGCATCGGGTACAGTTCAACCCGTTACAGAAGTTAAAATCGCACCTGAAGTTTCAGGCGAAATTATTGAACTGCTGATTGCTGAAGGTGATTCCGTAGCAAGAGGACAAACCCTTGTAAAAATTCGCCCTGACACATGGCAAAGTCAACTAGAGCGTGCTGAAGCTGGTTTAAGTCAGCAGCGCGCAAACCTGGAGCAGTCGAAGTCCAGTTTATCACGTTCTGAGGCACAATTCACACGTGCTGAGCAGGACTTTAAGCGCCAGGAAAGATTATGGAATGAAAAAGTTATTTCAGAAGCCGACTGGCAGCTTGCCAAGCAAAACTATGAGGTTGCCAAAAACGATGTAGCCGCTGCTAAGCAAAATGTTGAAGCAGCCCGTTATATTATTCAAAGCACAGAGGCATCGCTTCGTGAGGCACGCGAGAACTTCCGCAAGACAGCCGTGATGGCCCCTATGAATGGAATTGTCTCTAAACTTATTGTTAAAAACGGGGAACGCGTGGTCGGTACGGCTACTATGGCCGGTACTGAAATGCTCCGCATAGCCGATTTGAATAAGATGGAGGTTCGTGTAGATGTAAATGAGAACGACATCGTTCGGGTACATATGGGTGACACTGCCATCATCGATGTGGATGCATACTCTAATCAAAATAAAGAATTCAAAGGGATTGTTACATTGATTGCGAACACAGCGAAAGACAAGGTATCCTCCGATGCCATTACAGAATTTGAAGTTCGAATTCTCATTCTGAGTTCATCGTACCAGGATTTGGTTCTCGCAGGTAATAAGTTCCCATTTCGGCCCGGCATGACCGCCAGCGTTGACATCATTACCAATAGAAAGGATAATGTATTGTCTTTGCCATTGGCTGCGGTCACTACACGCGCCCCTGAAAATGAAAAGAAAGTAGTTGAGGGTGATTCTGCTGATGATTCAAACGTGACAACATCAGGAAGTGAGAAAAAAGGAGCGAAGAAGAAGGAAGACAAAGTTGTTGTATTTGTAAATGAGAAGGGTGTAGCGAAAATGATAGAAGTCAAAACCGGAATCAGCGATTATGATAATATTGAGATATTATCCGGAGTGGGAGACAGCACAGAGGTTGTAACCGGACCTTTCCTCGTTGTATCCAAGCGATTGAAAGATGGTGAGAAAATCAGGCCTACTGGGCAAAAGAAAAAAGAAGAAGATAAAAAGTAAGGCACTGAAGAAGCCCTCCCATACAAACGGAGGGCTTTTTCATTAATATTGTTTAAAAAACTATGGTCAAACATCCCTGGCATGAAGTATCAATTGGGGATAATCCACCCAGCCACATCAATGCTATCATTGAAATTCCCAAAGGATCACGAGCAAAATATGAGATTGATAAAGACAGTGGATTAATTAAACTGGACCGCGTAATTTATGCATCCATGTATTACCCGCTTAACTACGGCTTCATTCCGCAAACGCTGGGTGAGGATCACGATCCGCTTGATGTAGTTGTTTTGACCCAGGTTACTGTTGTGCCCCGTTGTTTAATTCCTTCTAAAGTTATCGGAGTAATGCAGATGATTGATCGCGGTGAGGCCGATGATAAAATCATTGCTGTAGCCGAGCAGGATCCCAGCGTTAGCCATATCAATGATGTTAAAGATTTGCCTCTGCACATATTGGCGGAGCTAAAGCACTTTTTCGAAAACTATAAGACGCTCGAAAATAAAAAGGTTGTGGTGGATGAATTCTTAAGCAGGGAGCAAGCTTTGCCGATTATTGAGCGAAGCATTGCATTCTACAAAGAAGTTTATAAGAAGGTATAAGGAAAGAACTAAACACGATTAAAATTCACGGAGCGTGGGCTGAGCCATGTTTTGTTTACCACTACATGGCGATAGTATGTTAGAATATTCCTGTAAAGTTTTGTGTAGGCGTTAATGGATGGAATAAAAAAGAGCACTACGCCAATAAGGCTGATCAGTAAATGACTGATGATAAGATTATCAAATACCAGGTACGCTTGCATCAATGACCGTTTTATACCGGTGAAGTGCTTGCTAACGTAAACATGTCGCGATATCAATACTTCTGATTTTGTTAGCGCTTTTGTAACACTATTAACTCGAGAGGCACCACCATGGTTATGGGTTAGTTTGGTTGTATTTAACAAAGCTATTTTCCCACCGGTTTCCCATACGCGCTTACATAAATCAGCATCTTCAAAATACATCCAGTAGTCTTCACACCAGCCATGGAGCCTGGTAAAATCATTTCTTCTCATGAGAATAGCAGAACCCGATACCCATTCTGGCGACTGCGTCCATTGGCCGGATTTCAATTGAATTTCCGGTAGTGTATTGTGTAAGAGGCGGTAGATCGCTCTGAACAAACTTGTTAGTGTGGCAGGGCGAAGAAAAAGTCCATAGGGCTTTGTATCCTTTCCCTTGTCGTTGAGTTGCTGGCAGGTTAGTATCGTGACGTCAGGGTTTTCATCAGCTACTTCCAACAAGTGTTGAAATGCATCAAGACTGGAGGTGGTATCCGGGTTTAGAAAGAAAATGAATTCACCTGTTGCATGAGAAGCACCAACATTACATCCATTTGCAAAACCAAAATTCCCTTCGTTTTCAAAGAAACTAAATTCAGGAAAATCTGCTTCGAACTGAGGTAGTTGGTTGTCATTCGATTGGTTGTCAATGATGATAACCTCCCAGGTAAAGTTGGCTTGTTGAAGGCAACGCAGGGACTCGAGGCAAAGCCGCAGCCGTTTCCATCCACGAAAGTTTACGATTACAATAGATAACGTCACTATCCGATCTTTTTAACAGCCCGCAATACTGCTTTACGCAAGTACGGTTCTTTCACAACATTTTCTTTGCCGTAGTAAAAGAGCATATAGCCATCAGAGAACGAAGCGGTAAAACCAGCTTCTTTTACTATTGACTCCAGTAGCAATGCGTCCTCCTGGCTATGGTATGTGGTTACAGCTATTTTTAGATTTTTATGCCGCTGAATGAGATTAGTAGCGCCTCGTAGTAGAGACCCTTCTGCACCTTCAACATCAGCTTTAATAAAATTGATAAGTTGATTCTTGTTAAAATAGTCATCGAGTGTGATGCTGTTATCCGATGTTTTATCCGAAATGAATTTCTGTATAATGGTTACTTTATGTTTCCAGGGAGCAAACGTAGCTTCCAATGCTTTCACCCAATCTTTTTCCGGCTCAAATAAGTATATGTGTTTTGCTTTCTCAATTACACTCAGGGAGAAATTCCCTTCTGCTGCACCCACGTCAACAATTACATCATTCTCTAATACATTAAAATCTTCTGTTAAATACCGGTGAGGGGAGAGTATATCCTGCTCCAGTCGAAGACTATTAAAGTATCGTTGTGCTTTCTCTTTTTGGGTTCCGTTTTTATAATACAGATTCCCACCTTCCCAGGGTGTATACAATAGCTTTCTGGCTGTATCATAGAAAAGTGGTATATCGGTAGGGTTGTACTTGCGGGTAAATTCGTATGGAAATACTGCTATATCATTTTTAGTTAGAAATTGCAGTACCTGCTTTTGATCCTCTTTAAGTTCATTCTCAGAAAGACTGGAGAGATACTTCACAACATTATTTTTCAATCGCTGCAGTCGTTTCTTTCTACTAACCATTAATTTTTCAAAGAGAGAAGCTTTCATAAAATAAAATAAATTAAAGGTATTAAATTTCTATCCCACTAAGGGGTTTCATCTGACAGGTTTTTACGAAATATTTCTCCAGCACCAAAAGTGACAATAAGTCTTCCCGCTTTTTGTCACGGAATTGATCGATGTATTCATGTGCATTCTTAACTATTTCCAACGCCTTTTCCGGGTTGTTGATATAGTACGAAATGCGTTCTTCCAGGTCTGAATAATCTTCGCGGATAGCGACATAATGATAATCAGGAATTAGTGTGCCTTCCATAAACCAGGTTTCATACGTTGGTTTTGGCATTACGGCAAGTGAATTGGAAGACATAACCCACTTTAAATTGCTGGCAACATCATTGCCCTCTATGCAAAGAATGAATTTGTACGCTAACTGCTGATCAATGGTTAGTCTTCCCTTCATCCATTCATCTGGCCCCATGCCACCACCCACTTTGCCCAGGTCACAAAGAGGTGAGTTGAAATGCATGTTCATGAATTTAATCCGATGCTGCCGGTTTTCTGATGCGCTTCCCGTTACTCCTCTCCATACCAACATGTTTTTTTTGCTGGTAAATGGAATGTCATATTTCACAAACATGAAGTGCCTTGACTTTTCAAGTTTCAGAATAACTGAGTTTCTATTGTCGCCCTGAACAGGTCGGCTTTTCGTGATGCAAGGTTCATCGGGCACATGCGTAATGTCGCCAAACAGAAAACTTGCCTTTAACTGATTGTTGAAAAAGCGGGTATATTCAACGGCATCAAAATAATAGACACGCTTTCGCTTCGGCATTTTCAAGGCTTCAAGCTTAATGGCATTTTCCCCGAGCGTAACGTTATCAGTAAGTTTATTGTAATAATTAAGCCGATAGTGTATGTAGTTGAGGTCGTAGGAACCGATCGATTTAAGTTTTTGCTTCAATACAAGCCTGCAAAGAAATTTGGGGTACAGTTCGCGCCAGATGCACCCTGCGTAGTAAAAGAGTTTAATGTTTTTATGCGATAAGAATAGTTTTTTTATTGCGAACATGTGCAGTTATTGGCTAACAAAAATAGTGAAGAAATATGCGCTAAAGAATTTAGAGCTGATTTTGTTCTCAACTGATTCATAGTATATTGGAATACAAATTCAGTAATTTTACAAAACTAACCTTTGCTGCTTATTCATGAAAACCGTCTTAGCCGTAATCGTAAATTTCGGATCGGAGCAGAAAAAATACCTTCAACAGGTGGTCACTGCACTCAAAGAAATTAAAGCCTATAAGATCACTGTTATTGTCAATTCGAATATTTCCCTTCCAGACATTACCGGTATTGACCGTGTAAACGTAATCGAGCGATACACGAAGTGGGATATTTCCAACCTGTTCTTCAAGATTGATAAACGCTTGTGGAACGGAAAGGTATTTGATTACAAGCTCCTTCCGATGACCTGCCGCCAGGTAATCGACCAGGAATCGGAAAATTATGATTATTTCATTTTTACTGAGAATGATCACTTGTGGCTGGAGGATCACATCAGTAGTTTTATCGAGTATGAACGTATTCTTCCGGAAAACAGGATTGCCGGATTGATTCAGTATGAAGAATTTGATGATGCATCGGGTTTTTATTACCCGGCTTATCACGGCAATTATGATTGGGATTTTGATTCCGTAGAAGAATATTCCGGAAAGAAGTTTGCACATTTCACTAATCTGAATCAGTCGTGTTTTCTAATTTCCAAAGAACAACTCAAACGGATCAAAATGATGCATGGAAACTTTGTCCGGTTTTACGGTAATGATCACTACAGAACCATACCGAAGGTCAATACCGATATCTATCAGCATTGTGGAATGAAAAAGGTAATCTGTATTTCTGAATTTGAACGGAATCTTATCCATCACCTTCCGAATATCTATACAACTGGAAAGTTGGGCAGGGATAAACTTGGATCTGATGAATCGAGGATGCAACAGGCTTTGCAGAAACTTTTACCGTAAACCTTTTTCGTATTAAGATATGGTAAAGTCACATATTCTTCTTTACCAGTTCTTAAGGTGAGTATATACCTTGTGAATTGGCAGGCCCATGACGTTAAAGTATGAGCCAATTATTTTTTCGATCGCGATCATGCCAATAAAATCCTGCGCTCCGTAGGCTCCGGCTTTGTCATATGGTTTATAGACATCAACGTAATAAGCAATCTCCTGTGCAGTGAGTTTTTTGAAGGTTACTTCGGTCGTATCATCAAAGCTTTCTTCCTTTTCTTTTGAAACCATGCAAACTCCGGTCATGACGCGGTGTGTGTGACCGGAAAGTGCCGACAGCATTTCAATGGCTTCGGCACGATCTACTGGTTTGTTCAGAATGATATTGTTCAGAATAACCACGGTATCAGCCGTGACAACAATCTCGTTTTTTATGTTGGGTCTGAAGGACTCTGCCTTTTTCAACGCCAGATATTTTGCCACCTGCTCTACGGGCATATCTGATGGAAACGATTCGTCTACATCAGGCTTTTCAACGGTAAAGTTGAAACCGGCTTCTTTCATCAGGTATTGTCTCCGGGGCGAGCCTGATGCCAGGATGATGGGTTGATCTATGGTCATAAACAAAAGCAATCAAAATGGTGAGAAAATCGGAGTTTTAAATTCTTTTTCCTGAACGGAGCTGAACAAGAAGCCGCATATCACTTTAGGATAGAAGTAGGTAGACTTCTGCGGCATAGTAAAGCCACTGTGACAAACACGCTTAACTTCTTCGATGGAGATTTCATTGGTAATGATAGCCAGTTGGACATCACCCTGAAGTACTTTCTTCAGGCAATCACTAAAGCTTCTGTCGAAATCAATCTTTTCTGATTGACGCTGTTCCTTACCGGGAATACCCAATACCTTTTCAATGATGAAGTAATGCATTACCGTCAGGTCAAGTTCTTTTACTTCCTTTGGGAATGGCCACTTTAGTTTTGTAAGTGACTCCGGCTTTAACCGGACCTTATAGGCATTGTCTTTAAATAATAAACCAAAAGCCCATTGCTTACCTACTATGATTTCATTTAGTGTAGCCGCATCTTCAACTGGCTTAAGGATGAAATTTTCTTCCAGTGCTTTGATAATTTTTTGTTCATCGAAATCAGCAACATTTCTGATCAAGCGATGTGTTGGTAATATCTTCAGATCGTCCGATTCCGTATTTGTCAGAAACATCAGGTGATAATTATATCCTTCTTTGCCAGTGTGATTTGGATTGGCCCTGCGTTTTTTTTGTTTATACAACAGTGAACCTTCATACCGGTGATGACCATCTGCCAGAATGATTGTCTTTTCTTGCATGAGGTCTAAGAACTTTTGAATCACATGGGCATCCTGAATAACAGCCAGTACATCACGTACTCCCTGATAGTCTTCCGTTTCATATAGCGGATACTGAACCGCCTCGTCCATGTATTTTTCAAGCGTATGGGTTGCATCGGTGTATAATCCATGAGTCGGACTGACATGCAATTCGGTTTTTTCCAGCAAGTCAATTCTGTCGTTCACAGCCTTTGGTATTGTATTCTCGTGTCTGAGAATAACTTTTTCTTCCCAGTTGTATGTGCGGATATGACATATGAAACCCTTTCTGCAAAACTCCTTGGCTACACCAGCAAGTTTGAAGTATTGGTAGTAAACGTATATACCCGGTAACTTATCTTGTTGAATTATTCCAGTTTGCTTCCACTCCCGGAGCAGATTTGATGCACGGGTTGCGGCTTCAGGAGCTTCCGGTACAGAGAGATGGATGCTGTTAAATTGATTTTGATACAGGGACTTCCGCTGTTTTTCTGAGACCACATCAAAAAGCGGAGAGGTAAGTTCATCAATTCGACTGGCGAGATCCTGGTTATAGCGCCAGGATCGGATAGGTAAAATTTCTGCCATGTAGTGTACTCGATTCTAAAGTCTGTTCTTCTTCCACTTACTGGTGGTAAGTTGAGGTACTGATTGTACGGATGAGGAAATTTTATCGCGACCATTTAATAAAAGTGCACCCAATGCTGCAGCAATCCTTTCTTCTTCGGGTACGGCTGTTGGAAGCAATACTGCTGGTGTAAAATAATTCTCGACAAACCGGGTATCAAACTTTCCTGACCGGAAGGCATCGTGCCTCATCACAAACCTGCAAAAACCCAGTGTTGTTTCCAATCCTGTAATTTCATATTCGTCAATGGCACGAATCATTTTTTCGATAGCATCACTTCGGGTTTCGGCATGGCAAATGAGTTTGGCAATCATGGGGTCATAGTAAAACGGAATGTCCATACCTTGCTCAAATCCGTCATCAACACGAATGCCATTTCCTTGAGGTCGCCTATAGGTTTTCAGATTGCCGATATCCGGTAAAAAGTTATTGGATGGGTCTTCGGCATATACTCTGATTTCAACAGCATGTCCATTGATCTTCAGATCACCTTGCTCGAAAGGTAATTTTTCACCTTCTGCAACTTGTATTTGCAATTTCACCAGGTCGATGCCTGTAATTTGTTCTGTTACCGGATGCTCAACCTGCAGACGGGTGTTCATTTCAAGAAAGTAGAAACGCAAGTCTTCATCCAGAATGAATTCCACAGTGCCGGCTCCATAATATCCACACGCTTTGGCAACATTGATGGCAGCCTGACCCATGGCTTCACGTTTTTCGGGCGTCAGAATGGAAGACGGAGCTTCCTCTACAACTTTTTGATGCCTGCGTTGAATGGAACATTCTCGTTCAAAAAGGTGGACAACATTCCCGTGCTTGTCGCCAAAAATCTGAAATTCAATATGACGTGGTTTGGTGATGTACTTCTCAATGAAAACAGATCCATCGCCAAAAGCTGAGGTCGCTTCACTTACTGCGCGTTCCATCTGCTCCTGAAAGGAAGTTTCATCATCTACAACCCGCATCCCTTTTCCACCACCGCCAGCACTCGCCTTAATCAGAATAGGGTAGCCAATTTCAGCCGCGATTTTTTTTGCTTTTACTACATTTGTAATTGGCTCCGATGTTCCGGGTACCAAGGGAACATTGAACTTTGCAACAGCTGCCTTAGCTGCCAGTTTGCTCCCCATCAATTCAATGGCACCGGCCGATGGACCAATAAACAACAAACCTTCTGCTTCCACCCGGCTGGCAAAATCTTCATTTTCTGACAGGAAGCCGTAACCGGGATGAATGGCATCTGCCTTCGTTTGTAGCGCAGCATCAATGATTTTATCGATTTGCAAATAGGATTCAGAAGATGGAGGAGGACCAATACACACTGCTTCATCGGCATACCGAACGTGCAATGATCCACGGTCAGCCTCGCTATAAACGGCAACCGTTTCAATACCCATTTCACGGGCGCTTCGCATTACACGCAATGCAATCTCGCCACGATTGGCGACCACAATTTTTTTGATCTTCGGCATGACAAGTGGCTAAAATGCAATGCTAACGATTATTTGGTGACCAGCCAAGCTAACATTGGTTTTGGCATTTCTGCGTTTGTGAGCTGTTTTTTCTTTATTTTTGCCGCAATTTTAATCAACTGATCAATGGTAGATTTATTCGAAAAACTGAAAATGGAGGCCGGTCCGCTGGCCAAGTATTCACACCTTCCTGATGATTATTTCTTCTTCCCAAAGCTTGAAGGAGAGATTGGTCCCCGCATGAAATTCAACGGAAAGGAAGTGCTGAACTGGAGCTTGAACAATTACCTGGGCCTTGCCAATCATCCGGAAGTTCGCAAAGCGGATGCAGAGGCCGCTGCACAATACGGTTTGGGATTGCCTATGGGCGCACGTATGATGTCAGGCAACTCGAAAAATCACCTTGAGCTGGAGCGTCAGTTGGCTGAGTTTGAAAAGAAAGAGGATGTAATGCTTCTCAATTTTGGTTATCAGGGCGTTGTATCGATTATTGATGCGCTCGTTGATCGAAAGGATGTTATTGTTTATGATGCTGAATCACATGCTTGTATTATCGATGGTGTTCGTCTGCATATTGGAAAGCGTTTTGTGTATGGCCACAACGATATGGACAGCCTCGAGAAACAACTTCAGCGAGCAACCAAACTTGCCGATGAGACTGGTGGTGGAATTCTGGTCATTACCGAGGGTGTTTTTGGAATGTCAGGAAAGCAGGGAGATTTGAAAGGTGTGGTAGAACTGAAGAAGAAATATAATTTCCGTCTTTTTGTAGATGATGCCCACGGATTCGGAACGATGGGAAAAACAGGTGCCGGAACAGGTGAGGAGCAGGGCGTTCAGGATCAGATTGATCTGTATTTCTCAACCTTTGCTAAATCGATGGCCAGCATTGGGGCTTTCGTTGCAGGTGATAAAAAGATTATCAAGTACTTGCGTTATAGTGTGCGCTCCCAGATTTATGCTAAGAGCTTGCCTATGCCGCTAGTGGTTGGCGGTTTAAAGCGTTTGGAGTTGCTCCGTACCCAGCCTGAACTAAAAGAAAATCTTTGGAAGATTGTGAATGCTATGCAAAATGGTTTGCGCGAACGTGGATTTAATATCGGAACAACCACCTCACCAGTTACTCCGGTTTTGTTTAAAGGAGGTGTAGGTGAGGCCGCAAATATGGCGATGGATCTTCGTGAGAATTACAATATATTTTGTTCTGTGGTGATCTATCCTGTTGTTCCTAAGGATGTTATCATGTTCAGGATTATACCAACAGCATCCCATACACTAGCAGACGTTGAGGAGACATTAAGTGCCTTCTCTAAGCTGAAGGTAAAATTAGACAGTGGTTTTTACCGTGAAGAAGCACTGGTTAGTGTAACCAAGGGAATGTAAAAAAAACGCATTTCTGGTATATTTTAACGGTTTTTGATTAAATTGGCGGTAGAAACTAATTTTTTAAATCTTAAAACTTAATACAATGCAAAAATTTGAAGAGCTTAAAAACCTGATAGCATCACTCGAAGGTGATATTGACAAGTTCTATAATAAAGGAAACAGCGCAGCTGGAACGCGTGTCAGAAAAGGCATGCAAGATCTTAAAAACATTGCTCAGGCAATCAGAGCAGAGGTTCAAGAGGTGAAGAACAAAGCCTGATTGTAATTTAAACTAAAAAAAAGCGAGGCTACCCAGGTAACCTCGCTTTTTTTGTTGATGATCCACAACTAATAGCTACGTGTTATGACGGCACGAGATAAGGCGTTGCAGGAAGGTTTGGGATCGCATGCCAATGTCTGCGCGTAGTCTAAACGCAGCTATGCTATGTTTAGGGATCAACAATTCTTTCGGAAAGACGGAACAAAAAAAGGCATCCCTATGGATGCCTTTTCGTCTGAAATTTCTATTTCTTATTTAGCAGTGTCCGATGCTGCTGGGTCCGAACCAAGATTCAAACCTGCATCAGGAAGCATGGGAGCAGCCTGCTCACTTGCCTTATCAAGTATTTCGTTTGTTGTACCTCTTCCGGTTTCGGCAATAAAGTGCGTAGATAGGGCCAAAACCATAATAGCTACTACAAAGCTCCATGTCAATTTCTCTAATAAATCACCTGTTTTCTTAACACCAATGATATTGCTTGCGCCTGAACCACCAAATTGGCTGGATAAGCCACCACCTTTTGAATTTTGGGCCAAAATCACCAAAACCAATAATACCGCGAAAAATATAATGAGACTGATTACTAATGGATACATAGCTTACTTCTTAAGTTCTTCAATTTGAGCCGCAAAGTAAGCCTTTTTTTGTGGAAACTTCCAAATCAGCTTCTTTAAAACCTCAACGGCCTTTTCCTTTTTTCCTTGCTTAAGCAAAATTTCAACGAGTGTTTCCGATACGATGTTATCACTGAACTCTCCACTTTTAATCGTGGATAAATCACCCGGGGGAATAGCGGCCTGCTTTTCTTTTGTGTTAACGATACTAGGTTGAATCTTTATGAACTGCTCGATGATGTGCAATTGCTCTTTCTGCTTTTCTCCTGCCGGAATAATTTCCTCTTTGGTTGTCTTAATTTCTTCGATTAGAGAATCAACTTGAGGCTGTTGCTTTTTCGGTTTTTGGCCTGTTTCAGTTTTTAATGGTTCTTCAGGTTTGTTCTGAATAGCCCTGGCCAGTTCCTTGATTCTTTCTTTTTTGGATTTGCGTCCATGCGGATCTTCGGTGCCCTGAATTTTTTCAAGTGTAGTATTAGTAGGAGCTTCTACCCCTCCGAAGAGCATTTCAAACTTCAACCTGGACTCATGGAGTTTCTCGAGATCATGAATCAGTTCATCAGCCAAATCCGTTGAAGACTCTTGAATATCCGTTTCTTGAGTTAAACTCTTAGTCTCCTTTAATTCTCCCTTTACATATTCCTTTACATCCTGATAATTTTCAACAATCAGTTCTTCAGAAAAGCTTTTGGTCATTATTTCCTTTAATACAGCCCGGTCGTTAGCATAAACTGCGGCCAATTGAAGTTCCAGTTGTTGTTGACTTAAGCTGTGGTCTTTACTTACTCGGGCGGATAGTGCGTGAAGGAGTTGACTGTAAGGGAAATCAGATTTTAATGTCAATATAGTTTGGGCATCTTCAACAGAACTATTGGAGAGGCGTTGTAGTAAGCTGTTAAAGTGATATTTATCCACAAACAAATTGGCTTAGGTAAAAATAGTAAAATTTACCAATTAGCCACTGACGCGTTGTAGATATCGTTGATGATCCGTTGAAATATCTCTTTGGTATATTGCTCCTCCACATCCGTGATGTTAAGGTCGTTGGAGAAGTCTTTATAGAATGAAAAGGTCTTGTCCTTGAAACTCAAAGCATTATCCAATGTATTGACATAAGTTGCTTTTACCGTTATGGTAAGCCGGGTAGATGAAGCGTTATAATTTTGACTTGGATCTCCAGTTGAAGTTGGTGCAATGGGTGTCAACCTGAAATCGCTGATCTCACCATCGAGTTGAAGTTCACCTTCTTCAACAACCACGGTCAGGCTTGAGTTTTGAATGAAATAGTTTTTGATATCATTTGTGAATGTTTGTCCCATGTTAGCCGGGCCCAAATCTGCATCATTATAAAACTCGGCAATTGAAATGGTTTTAGCATTGGTGGCAGCACCGCTGAACGAGTAAACTCCGCAGGAAACGGGAACGATTAAACACCCTGCCCACACGAATACAATCAGCCATGTTTTCTTGTGTATGCGATTATTCTTCAAGTTCGTACTGTTTTATTTTTCGATAGAGTGTGCGTTCGGAGATGCCCAAATCGCGTGCCGCATATTTCCGCTTGTTGTT
Organism: Cyclobacteriaceae bacterium; assembly: GCA_016787565.1. Lineage (GTDB taxonomy): Bacteria > Bacteroidota > Bacteroidia > Cytophagales > Cyclobacteriaceae > JAEUUG01. The sequence goes on along the minus strand of JAEUUG010000013.1, from coordinate 109,134 downwards.
GTTCTTGCGTAAGGCCCGCAGGATAAGTTCTTTCTCCTTTTTTTCTATCGATAAAGATTCATCTTCTGTTTCGTGCGAAATATCCTGGATTTCCTCAAGGTGATTATCATCGGTGGAATTTTGCGGCAGATTGAGCACAACGGGCTCATTTGTTGTATCTGTAGTTTCACCATGCAGACCATCAAAGAGTCCTGGATTTTCTTTGATGAGTTGTCCGGCTTGGGTGCCTGGATTATTCAGTAAGTCAAGCACAATTTTTTTAAGATCAACCACATCCTTTTTCATATCAAAGAGAACCTTATAGAGAATATCTCTTTCAGACAATGTTTCTTTTTCGGAAGATGGATGGTGATACAATGCTGGTAAACTGTTTTCTTTGGGCAGGTAGCGCTGAAGTGCCTCACTGTCTATTTCTTTCTGTTCTGTTGAGAGAACGGAGATTTGTTCTACCAGATTTTTCAGCTGGCGTATATTGCCCGGAAAGCGATACTTGAGCAAAACTTCCTTTGCGTTTTCCGTTAAGGCAATAGGCTTCACCTTGTATTTTTCCGCGAAGTCGGATGCAAACTTTCTAAACAGCAACTCAACATCTTTTCCACGTTCCCGAAGAGGGGGTACAAAGATGGGTACAGTACTTAGCCTGTAGTATAAATCTTCCCGGAACTTTCCATCTTCAACATTCTTCATCAGGTTAACATTAGTAGCGGCCACTACCCGTACATCCGTCTTTTGCACCTTTGAAGATCCTACTTTAAGGAACTCGCCATTTTCGAGCACCCGGAGCAGCCGGGCCTGCGTTCCCAGGGGCATTTCTCCAATCTCATCCAAAAAAATAGTGCCTCCATTGGTAACTTCAAAATAACCCTTTCGCGCTTCATGCGCCCCTGTAAACGATCCTTTTTCGTGACCGAATAATTCAGAATCTATTGTACCCTCTGGAATCGATCCACAGTTAATCGCAATGAATTGTCCATGCTTTCGCGGGCTGATGTGGTGAATGATTTTGGAGAAGGATTCCTTACCACTTCCGCTTTCACCTGTTATCAATACCGACATATCGGTAGGCGCAACCTGCATGGCTACACGCACAGCATTGTTGAGCAAGGGCGAGCTTCCCATGATGCCAAAACGTTGCTTTACACTTTGAATCTCAGAATCTGTAATGGCCATATCCTTATCCTACAACTTTTCCAATTAATGTTCCTCCTGTGCATTCATGTACCAGTACGGTAACATACTGGCCAATTTTAAAATTCTCTTTTGGAAATACGATTACTTTATTGGTGGTGTTTCTTCCTTGCAGGTAATCTTCTGATCGTTTTGAAACACCTTCAATCAGTACCTTGTGTACTTTACCCACGTCCAGTTTGTTTCGAAGAAATGAATGGCTTCTTTGCTTCGAAACGATCTCGTCCAATCTTCGTTTTTTGGTATCAAGGCTGATGTCATCTTTCAGTTTTTTCTCCGCCAGGGTGCCAGGTCTCTCCGAGTAAAAGAACATGTAGGCGAAGTCATATTGCACTTCGTCCATCAGCGTTAGCGTATCCTGATGCTCATCTTCTGTTTCGGAGCAAAATCCGGTTATCATATCAGAAGAGATGCCGCACTCATCACCTAAAATTGTTTTGATTTTCAGTACCTTATCGAGGTACCATTCGCGTGAATAGCCGCGATTCATTAATTCCAGTATGCGGGTGTTCCCGCTTTGAACGGGAAGATGAATGTACTTGCAGATATTTTCATGACGGGCCATTGTGTGGAGTACCTCGTCTGTAATATCCTTCGGGTGAGATGTTGAGAAGCGTACCCTTAAATCGGGATGGATCAGCGCCACCATTTCCAGCAGATTGGCAAAGTTTACAACCTGGTCTATTCCCTTTTTTTCAATCCATAATTTGCTGTTTTCTTCCGGGCTCCACTTGTAAGAATCAACGTTCTGTCCAAGTAAAGTCACCTCACGATAACCCCGCTTAAAAAGATCGTTTGCTTCAGCCAATATGGATTCAGGGTTACGGCTGCGCTCACGTCCGCGGGTAAAGGGAACAACACAGAATGAGCACATGTTGTCGCAACCCCTCATAATCGAAATAAAGGCTGTCACCCCATTGGAATTCAGGCGCACAGGGCTAATGTCGGCATAGGTTTCGTCACGGGACAAGAAAGTGTTAATGGCTTTTTGACCATCATCTACCTGCGCAATGAGCTTTGGTAAATCACGGTAAGCATCCGGACCCGCTACCAAGTCAACAATTCTTTCTTCTTCCAATAATTTAGCTTTAAGGCGTTCAGCCATGCAGCCCAGTACACCGACCAGTAACTCAGGTTTTTTTCGCTTCAAGCCGTTGAAGTGCATCAGCCTGTGGCGAACAGTCTGTTCTGCTTTCTCGCGTATGGAACATGTGTTTAGGAAAATAACATCTGCCTGGTAGATATCGGAAGTTGTGTCAAACCCGTCTTCTTGAAGAATAGACGCAACAATTTCACTATCAGAGAAATTCATCTGACAACCGTAACTTTCTATGTAAAGCTTTCGGCTTTTGCCGGTATGTTGATCTTTTGAGATATGGACAGTCTCACACGCTTCATGCTCAGCTTGGTCCAGAATCCCAATATCATTAATCAAGTTCTCCATTTCTTTCACTAATCAGGTCGCAAAAATACAATTTTTAGTATTTTAAAATGACATATTGTCATGCATTAATATGGAATTAGCTTGTGTTAATTAGATTGCACCTGTTTCACGCTAACAGGATAAATAATGCCGATAATTAAAGAAGTCAGAGGGTTTATGCCCAAGTTTGGAGCGAATTGTTTTTTGGCTGACAATGCCGTGGTTGTTGGAGAAGTGAACATGGGCGATAACTGCACGGTTTGGTTTAATGCGGTTGTGCGGGGAGATGTTCATACCATCACTATCGGAAATAATACCAACATTCAGGATGGGGCTATTATTCATTGTACGTACCAGAAATCCAAAACTACAATCGGAAATAATGTGTCGATTGCCCACAATGCTATTGTTCATGGTTGCACGATCGAAGATGATGTTTTGGTGGGGATGGGGGCCATTATTATGGACGATGCCATAATCGGTTCGAATTCAATTATCGCAGCTGGTGCTGTTGTTTTGTCTGGTACCCGCGTTGAACCGGGCAGCATTTATGCAGGCATGCCAGCTAAACGGATCAAAGATATTGGTGGCGAAATGCGCGCTGTTATCCAGCGGACAGCCAGAAATTATCCTATGTATGCTGAGTGGTTCAAGAAATAGTTTTAACCCAACTACTTTGAAAGAAATGGCTGGGAACTACCAGTATGTTGAACAATTATTTTTACCTTAATCAATTATGTCGAAGGCAACGAATACAGGATTTGATTCCCAAACAATAGAGGAGTACCGCACCAGAATTCAGGCGTCCGGAAAAAATTATGTCTTAGATGATGAGGATGAAATGACAGATGAATATGCTCATTTCTATTTCGTTGGAAAATTTGAAGGCAAAGAAGTCATCTACGATGCTGTTATGTATACTTTACGGCTGGAGCATGAAAGTGAAATGTTTGAGATTGCAGAACATCGGGCTGCGCAGCATTTTCCGCAATACAAAAAAATTACCTTTGATGAGGATGAAAACGGAAACATGGAAACATTAGATCCGCTGGAGGAAGAAATAGGTCTTTACATGGCGGAAGTAATCATGGAACTAGAGGAGGAGGAAAGCGTAAAAGTAAAAGAGCACATCGATTTCGATGAGCATGTTGATTTCGGAGTCAGTCTGGATGTAAGCCTTCACGCAGACACCATCACGCCATCAATCATTGAAAAATTCATCACTGACTATAATGGCGGCAATCTGGCCTTAGACCCGACCTTGTACTCCTTTCAAACGGAAGACGAATCAGAATAATTTGATCCAATCCACTTTCCGGAACTCAAAAGTTTAAACTTTCAACTTTAAAAGTATATTTGCGCCCTAAACCTGATTTTAGATAATGAAGAATTTGTCCCTTATCCTGAACATCGTACTGCTGGTTGCAGTAGGAGTGTTGTATTACCTGCACTTTAGCGGTCATAAAACAGAAACCGTTACGGACGCTGCAGGTTCAATGGCATCGGAATTAAAAATTGCTTTTGTTCACTCCGATTCACTCACAAAAAATTATGCTTTTTTGGATGCAAATCGTGTAGTGCTGGAAGCTAAGTCCAAAAAACTGGAGCAAGAGTATCGCAACCGAGCTCTCGGGCTCCAAAATGAAATCACGAATTACCAACGCAACGTTAACACAATGACCTTGAGTCAGGTTAAAGCCGTTGAGGAAGATCTGGGCAAAAAGCAGCAAAATCTTCAACTCTATCAGCAAAGTCTTACACAACAATTGATGGAAGAGGAAGCGAGGTTAAATAAAGAACTTTATGATCGTGTAACCGCCTATTTGAAGCAGTATGGTGCTGAGAAAGGAATCCAAATTGTTCTGAAGTATGATCCAACCAGCGATGTCCTTTACGGAGGCGAAGCTTTAGATATAACACAGGAAGTGATTACAGGGCTTAACGAAGAATATAAAAAAGATAAAAATCCTACTGGTGTGAAGGCGGATAGCACAGCCAAAAAGAAATAACTTCTCTCGTTGAAATTTTAAAAACCGGCTTTGATCATGATCAGGCCGGTTTTTTATTTTTATATTTGGTATTAATCTATGGCAAATCGTTTTGTTGAAGCATTACAAGTAAAAACCCAGGAACAGAAACAGGTTGTACTCATGCTGGCAACCGGGTTCTTTATGGGTGTATTTATCGCCACCTATCAGGTAACAGCAGACTCACTCTTCCTTAACCGGATGGGTGATCAATTAACAAAAGCATTTCTTATTGCCGGTGGATTGGGGATCATCACGACTGCCTTATTCTCCTTTTTTCAGAACTGGGTAAAATTTACAACGCTAGCGTTAGTGAGTGTTATTCTAATCTCATCCTTTTCGCTCGGTGCGTATTGGTTATTGCATTACGGGAATCCGGAGTGGCATAACTTTTTCATTTTTACCATGTACTGCATGACGGGTCCGATGACGGCCGTTTTATTGCTGAGTTATTGGGGGGTATTTGGTCGCTTGTTTAATTTCCGACAATCGAAGAGAATTATCGGCTGGATTGATACCGGCCAATTGATAGCAGCTATTTTGGCCACCTTAATTGTGATTCCCTTAACTACGGAACTGATTCCCGATACAACAAATTATCTCCTGCTTTGTGCCTTCAGCATTTTCATTGTCTCCATTCTGCTTTTTATTATTTCAAATTCTTTCGCCCTGGTAAAAAATGATCCCCGCGAATTCGGAAAAGAAGTCAGGCGCGAAACCAACCTTAGAAATGTTTTCAGCGACCGCTATATCGGTATGCTTTCCTTTTTTCTGTTGGTTTCCATGGTGATGTTTGTTTTTAGTCAGTATACGTTTCAGGAAGTTATAAAAGAGCAATACACCGATGAGCGTGAACTTACAAACTTCAACTCTTTTTTTACCGGAGCCGTTTATGGCCTGAGCTTGATCATGCAGACGTTTGTAAACAACCGCGTTATTGGAAATTACGGACTTCGAATCTCCCTCTTCATACTACCGATTGTGGTTGGTGTGTTCTCCCTGGGTGCTATTATTTCCGGTGGTTTTTTTGGATTTGATAAGCAAACTTCGCCCACTGGATTTATCTATTTTTTCTTGTTTGTTGCCATTAGCCGAATGTTTAACTGGACACTCCGTGAATCGCTGGAAAATCCAGTCTTTAAGTTATTCTTCATTCCCCTCGATAGCCGGCTAAGGTTTAATATCCAGTCGAAGGTTGAGGGAATTGTAAATGAGAGTGCCAGGTTTATCGCGGGTCTCATGATCTTTGGTTTTGCATTCCTTCCATTCTTCAATATTGTTTATATATCCGTACTGTTGATTGCGTTGGCCGGATTGTATTTTATTGTCGTTAACCGCATGTACAATGGTTATCGGAACAAGATCCGGATGAAGTTGGAAAGCACAGAAGGCGATCAGGAAAAACTCGAAAAAGGATTCGCGTTAATTACCTCAAAACTTGAACAAATGCTGATTACTCCGGCATCACAAAAAGCTGTTTTTTCTTTTAAACTCTTGGAAAAAATTAATGCATCACAAGTTCCGGGATGGATCAACGCCCTCATGCGAAATGAGGATGAAGCAACACGACACTATGGTCAGGAACGCTTAAATGAATTAAAGGGACTCTCTGTTTCGGATCAATACGTTATTCGGATTGATGAGAACAAGGTAGGAGAAGGGGCAGGTGATAAAAGTATATTGAGTAAAGTTGACTTACAATTAATTATTGATAACGGTGGTGATATTACGAAAGCCAGGATACAAAAACTTACCCGGTCTGTACTTGCCAACGATCGTCAATATGCTGCAGAACTATTGTTACACACTTCTCGCGAAGAATGCACATCTTTTTTGATGGAGCTTTTAAACGATCCAGATCCGAAAGTACGAAATACAGCTATTAAAACATCAGTCAAGAAGCATAACGCTGAAGTAACAAATGCACTGATTTCGAATCTTGCTAATCCAGCCTTTAGTAACCAGGCCATGAATGCGCTAACCCAAATTGGAGCGGAGACATTGCCAGCGTTGGAATCTGCTTTTTATAGAAGCGGACAGAATTCACAGGCCATGCTGAAAATTATTCAGGTGATGGGTAGAATCGGTGGACAGAAAGCAAGAGAGTTGCTGTGGGGAAAAATTGATTATCCTAATAAGGTTGTTGTTTCGCAAGTTCTATTGTCTTTGGGAGAGGCAGGTTTTAAAGCCGGCATTTCTCAGATAACGCGCATTAAGTACGCGATTGAAGCGGATATCGCAGATATTCGGTGGAACCTGAGTGCCGTTCAGGAAATTGGCAATGATGGGTTTAGCGAACAGATTAAAAGCTCACTTCGTTGGGAAATACAAAATGATATTGAGCACATTTACATGTTGTTGGCCATGCTTTATGACACCCGCTCCATTCAGTTGGTAAAAGAAAATATTGATAGCGGTACCACCGAGGGTATAACGTATGCCATTGAGTTGCTGGACGTTTTTTTGTCGGAACAACTGAAACAACGTGTTATTCCCATCCTCGATGATATTTCTGACGCTGACAAAATTAGCAGACTGGATGCCTTTTACCCACGGGTAAAACTCGATGATAATCTTGTTCTGAAGTTTCTAATCAATCGGGACTTTACCCAATCTAACCGCTGGACAAAAGCTTGTGTGCTCTTCCAGATTGGAATTTTGAAAATTGGCGATTTCAAGATGGATCTGATTGCTCAGCTTTTTAATCCAGATTTATTGATTCGGGAGGTTTCGGCCTGGGCACTTCATCAGATTGGTGAAGACGTTTATACGAAAAATACGCGCAGGCTTGGTGAGGCTGCAAGACGTGAATTGGATGAAGTCATCATTCAATCCAAGCGCATGACAACCTTTGAAAGGGTTTTGTTCTTTCAAAGAATAAAAGTTTTTGAAGCCATTCCAGGTATTACGTTATCCCACTTGGCCGACCTTAGTCAGGAGGTTCGTTTACCCGAGCATGATACCCTGATGTTGGACGAAAAATCCAACAATAATTTTTACGTCATCGTTTCAGGAACAGTTGATTTCTATCAACAGGGAGAGCGCCTGGCTGTTTTTACCGAGGGTCAATTTATTGGCGAGATGTTAGCGCATCCGAATTTTTTAAATACCAATCTCCTGCGTGCCAAGTCAGACGTTGTTATTCTTAAATTCAGTAAGGATCAGTTTTATGAGTTACTATCCGACAATGTGAAGTTGGCTGATAAGATCATGGAGTATATTTAAGGTATGAAGACTTCAAAAAAGATTTTTATAGGACTCTTTTTTTTCTTCTTATGCCTACTGATCTGGGTGAGTTTTGATATCAGTAAACGAACCACTTTTCCCGGCTCAAAGCCTCAGTTAAAGGAAAGAATTCAGCAAAATTACCTTCCGTTGGATAGTCTTTCAAGCGATACAGTCCCCAGAAAAGTCCTTTAAAATTCAGTTTCTAAGCAAATTTTCTGCAAACGGTTGCTTCGAAAGATTTTTTTTGTACCTTTAAAACAGATTAAAGCCAACTATAGACATGAAATTCCCCCTTTGTCGAGAACTTAGGGGGATTTTCAATTTCTGGGCCTTCCGTATTGCCTCACCTCCCTGTTTTGCTATTCCATCACACATTTCTTCCCTATTATCGAATTTAATGTGGTCAATTTCATAGCGGTTAATACCTTTCTGACAGATTAAAGCCAACTATAGACAAAATAATCCCCCGGGGTCCAGGACTTCGGGGGATTATTATTTTACGACTGTCACTACTTTCGGGCAACTCTTTTTGTGCATTTTTCCGTCCTGATTGCAAACCAACTCGCTGCTCATGGTAAGACGTTTAGCTCGGCACACCAGTTCTACTTTTATTCTGTTGATTGGCTTTGTCATCTCTTGTGTTGATCATGATTTCCCGGCACCAACGGTGGAATGCTCAACAGTAGACGAGATCAGTTATGAACTTCAGATCAGGCAGATCATTAGCGCTAACTGTTCCATTACCGGATGTCATGACGGTACACTTGGAGCCGAGAAAAACTGGAACATTCCCACTGCTCTTCAAAATAATTCAGATGAGGTGAAAAGAAGAGTAACGCTTCCGGAGACCGATAATCAAAAAATGCCTCTAACGGGAAGTATCAGTCAACAGCAGATTACGCTGCTTGTTTGTTGGGTAGAGCAGGGGGCATCGATTAATAATTAATGCCATGAGAAACGCACTACTAATTATTTTCTGTATTCAAAGCTATTGGGGAGTTGCTCAAAAGTACATAGCTGACAAAGGAACAGTTTCATTCTTTTCGCATGCAGCAATTGAGGATATTGCTGCTGAAAATAAAAAGGTGGGCAGTATTTTTAATTCAATCACCCATGAGTTGGTTTTTTCCATACCGATATCTGAATTCCGTTTTCCGAAGGCATTAATGCAGGAACATTTTAATGAGAAGTACCTGGAGTCTGATAAGTATCCGACATCAACCTTTCAGGGTAAACTAATCGGCTACGATCCGCTGGTTGAAAAACAACAATCGGTTACAGCCAATGGTCAACTCACTATTCACGGAGTTACGCGTAAGGTAGAGGTGCCTGGTACCATTGAAAGATCAGGCGAAAAACTTATACTGAAATCAAAATTCTCAGTAACGTTAGAAAATTATAGAATTACTATTCCCAAATTACTGTGGCAAAATATTGCTGAGCAAGTTGAAGTATCCGTGCTTGTAAGCTACAAGGCTCAATAAATTTCGAATACATCCCCTTACAACAAATGTATATGAAGAAGTTAGTATTGATTTTTAGCATTATGGCTACGACCACGATCCTTATGGCGCAAGAGGATTTATTGAAAGAGTTGGAGCAAAGTCAAAAGCGGAAGACGCAGAAAACCTTTCAAACATTTAACGGCACACGGCTGGTAAATGGTCATACCGTTGAATCAAAACCTAAACATACCTTGGAGTTTATCTTTCAACATCGCTTTGGTGCCATGAACCAGGGAGCGTATGAATTATGGGGACTTGATCAGGCGTATGTACGCCTGGGACTTGACTATGGTATATCCGATAACCTAAGCGCCAGTATAGGTCGCAATTCAGTTGATAAGACACTTGATGGTTATCTTAAGTTCAAATTGTTGAAGCAAAAAAGCGGATCTGCTGATTTTCCGGTAACCGTTACAATCTTGGGTGGCATGGCCTACAAAGCCTCACCAAAGAAAGAAGATGCTGTGGATGGTTTCGAAACGATTGACAGGCTTGCCTATACAACGCAGTTACTTATTGCCCGCAAGTTTAATTCTAAAATCTCACTGCAAATAATGCCTTCGTATGTGCATAAGAATGCTGTTGATCAGTCGATCGAAAAAAATAATCAGTTTGCACTGGGTTTCGGTGGAAGGTTGAAGATTACGAAAAGTATGGCGCTGACGAGTGAGTACTATTACAATGTATCGATACAAGAGAACGCTCCCTACTATAACTCCCTGGGGTTAGGCATAGACCTTGAAACTGGAGGGCACGTTTTTCAATTGCTCATCACCAATGCGATTGGTTTGACTGAACGCGCATTTATCACCGAGACGCGGGATAATTTTTTTGATGGGGATATCCATCTTGGGTTTAATGTGACCCGAACATTTCAGACAAAGAAGAATAAATAACCGCTTCGAATTCTTGTTCGGATAATTTTGCCGCTTTACTTTTAATGTTTTCTTTCTAAACCCTACTGCGGCATTGCTACTACTATCAATTATTCTTTACCTCGTAGTCACGGTATTGATAGGATTCTGGGCATCCCGGAGAGTTAAAACTTCTGGCGATTATATGTTAGCCGGCCGAAGTTTACCAATCGTTTTGAGTTCGGCCGCTTTATTTGCGACATGGTTTGGCTCCGAAACGGTTTTCGGGGCCTCATCAGAATTTTTAAAAGGTGGTTTGTATAATGTTATTGAGGACCCGTTTGGTGCGGCTCTGTGTCTTGTACTTTTCGGGATGTTTTTTGCGAGGCGTTTGTACACCATGAACCTGTTGACCCTCGGGGATTTTTTTAAAATCCGCTTTGGCAAAAAAACGGAATTAACAGCCAGTATTTTTCTTGCTCCACCTTACATCGGATACATCGCGGCTCAACTCGTGGCCATGGGTTTGATCCTCAATGTCCTTACCGGAATGGCGGTTTGGCAAGGTGTGGTGATCAGTGCCTGTATTGTTACATTGTATACCTATGTTGGAGGAATGTGGGCTATTTCTATTACTGATTTTGTTCAAAGCATTATCATCATAGCTGGTCTCTTGGTTTTGGCTATTATTCTGGCCAATAAAGCAGGAGGGGTGGATGTGATCTTAAAAGAAGTGCCCTCATCTGATTTCCGGTTTTTTCCAAAAATGGAAATAAAAGAGATCGTTTTATATTTCGCGGCATGGTCGGTATTAGGTCTTGGTTCAATTCCTTCACAAGATGTCTTTCAACGAGCCATGTCATCGGGTTCTGCTAAAACAGCTGTGTGGTCGTGTTATATTGCGGCAGGGATGTACCTTACCATTGCCATGTTGCCGCTATTCATCAGCCTTTGCACCAAGCATTTGTACCCGGCTCAGGTAAGTGGAGATACGCAACTGACTTTGCCAAACATGGTACTGGCGCATACTGCTATGCCAATCCAGATTTTGTTCTTCGGATCGCTCTTATCTGCCATCATGAGTACAACAAGTTCGGCTATACTGGCTCCGGCTGCAATTTTCTCCGAGAACATAATTAAGCCACTGGCATCAACTCGTTTTTCAGACAAGCAATTTCTAATTCTTACCAAAATATCGGTATTGCTTTTTAGTGTACTGGCAACCATCATGGCTTGCCTTCGCTCAAATATTTATGAGCTGGTAGGGGAGTCGTCCATACTTAGTTTAGTATCACTTTTTGCTCCGTTGGTTTTTGGTTTGTATTGGAGACGCGCCAGCAATACAGGGGCGATGCTTTCAATGATACTCGGTATGCTTACTTGGATTATCTTTGAGGTTTATGATACATCATGGCCTAGTCTGGTGCCTGCACTATTCGTTAGTATGGTGGCTATGGTGGCAGGAAGTTTAACCTGGCCGAATAAAGAGAATATTGAATATGATAAAAATAGAACTTAGTCGGTTAAATGAAGCGTTCCATATCGAGGCTGTGAATGAACAGGGTAACGCTGTTCATATTGATGCTTCGCCCGATATCGGAGGAACGAATCAGGGTATGCGCCCGATGCAATTACTCCTTGCCGCCATGGGAGGCTGTAGCTCAATTGATGTGATTAGTATTTTAAAAAAACAAAAGCAAGACCTTCGTGATATCAAGATTACCGTTACCGGTGAGCGGGAAAGGGACGCGGTTCCGTCTCTGTATACCGAAGTTCATGCCCACTTTCGTTTGTATGGAAATCTGGATAGCGATAAGGCCAATAAAGCCGTTGCGTTATCGGTCGAAAAATATTGTTCTGTAGCCAAAACACTTGAAAAAACTGCGAAGGTTACCTATAGCGTTGAAATCATTCCCTAACAATGAAGAAGAAAAGAAACTTTGAAACGGATGCCATCCGCAATCAGCATGAGCGCACACCTTTTCGTGAGCATTCCGTACCACTTTATCTGACCTCCAGTTTTGTCTTTGATGACGCAGAGCAAGCAAGGGCCATGTTTGCTGATGAAATTTCCGGCAACATTTATAGCCGTTATTCCAATCCCAACACCAACGAGTTTATCGATAAGCTCTGTCAGATGGAAGGCACGGAGGATGGTGTTGCTACCGCTTCGGGTATGGCAGCCATGTACAGTAGTATGGCTGCCTTGTTGAGATCAGGCGACCATATACTGGCATGTCGTTCGGTTTTCGGATCAACTCATCAGATATTGAATACAATATTTCCACGTTTCGGTATTTCGCACAGCTATGCCGATATCACAGAACCGGATATATGGGAGGCAAAAATTCAACCCAACACGCGGATGATTTTTGTTGAAACACCTTCCAATCCTGCGTTGGATATTATTGACCTGGAGTGGCTCGGAAAACTGGCAAAGAAGCATAACCTGATCCTGAATGTTGATAACTGTTTTGCTACTCCGTACTTGCAAAATCCTGTGAAATGGGGTGCGCACATTGTAACACACTCCGCCACAAAATTCATGGACGGCCAGGGGCGTGTTATTGGTGGTGCTGTTTTAGGAACAAAAGAATTAATTAAAGAGGTTAGGTTTTTTACAAGGCACACCGGACCTTCCATGTCTCCTTTCAATGCATGGGTTCTATCAAAGAGTCTGGAGACATTAGCTGTTCGGATGGAGCGACACTGCCAGAATGCGATGGCGTTAGCAAAATATTTAGAGGCAAATGCTGAGGTACTGAAAGTGAAATATCCATTTCTGGAGTCGCATCCCCATCATGCATTGGCAAAAAAGCAAATGAAGCTTGGAGGTGGATTGGTAACGTTCGAAATAAAAGGGGGACTCGATCAGGGAAGAAAATTCCTGAATGCGTTATCCATGATATCACATTCGCCCAATCTTGGTGACACCCGAACCATTGCAATTCACCCGGCATCAACAACACACTCGAAGTTAACCGAAGAAGAACGTGCGGCTGTGGGCATCAAACCCGGTTTAATCCGAATTGCTGTCGGACTTGAGGATGTGAGTGATATTATTGATGATGTTGAGCAAGCTATTGCTGCCTCTAAGTAATATCATGAAGCTTATCGCATAACAATTAATTAATAGGTTGGCATAGACGGGTCAACTTCCTTGGCCCATGCTAATATGCCTCCTTTAAGGTTATAGAGGTTTTCGAATCCGTGATTTTTCTCAAGCCATTGAACCATGTTACCGCTGCGGGCACCGCTCCGGCAGTGTATTACGACCTGCTTATTGCGAGATATCCGATCAACACTGTGCGGAATTTCTCCCTGTGGTATTAATTCGCCATTGAGGTTACAAATATCAAATTCGTGTGGTTCACGAACATCAATCAATTGAAAATCAGCTCCTGATTTCTGAAGCTTCTGTAGTTCCTGAACGGTGATTTCTTTCATAGCCATGGGTTTACTTTCCAAAGATTTATTTTTATTGTGACTTACACCACAAAAATCTTCATAATCGATAAGGTTTTTTATGCGATTTCGGGCATTGTGATTTTTAATTTGAATAATGACTTGTTGCATGGATGTGCTATCCAGGATCATCAGTTTATCATGAAGTGTTTGATCCGTGCCACAAATTATTTTAATGGCTTCATTAGCCTGCATGCTGCCGATAATACCTGCCAGTGCACCAATCACCCCGGCTTGTTCACAATTCGGAACACTGTTTGGGAGGGGTGGGTCAGGAAATAAATCGCGGTAGTTGCAACTATATTGACCATCACTTCTCTTTAGATTGAATACGGAAAGCTGCCCTTCAAACTTTAAAATGGATCCGTACACCAGAGGCTTGTCCAATAATACACAACAATCGTTCACGAGATAGCGTGTAGGAAAGTTATCACTGCCATCGATTACAACATCGTAGTTCCTGATGATGTCCATCGCATTATCCGAAATAATCTTGAATGGATAACTGACGTACTGAAGTAAGGGGTTAAGTGAATAAAGTTTTTGAATGGCTGCTTCAGCTTTATTCTTTCCGATATCCTTTGTCGTGAAAAGAACCTGGCGTTGCAAATTGGAAAGATCCACAACGTCATCATCGACCACGCCCAATGTACCAATACCAGCTGCGGCAAGGTAAAGTAAGACAGGAGATCCTAGTCCGCCAGCGCCAATCACTAGCACACTGGAGCCTTTTAGTCTGAGTTGATTTTTCAGGCCAAATTCCTCCAAAACGAGGTGCCGGCCGTAGCGTTTTACTTCATCGTTCGTTAGCCCCGTCATGCAATCAAAAATACACAATCGCGAGAGGATGACAATTCATAGGAAAATCTTCCTAGGGAGCAGGTTGAATAACTACTCCTAATTTTCATAACTTTCTTAAAGAGTGAGTCCAAGTTTTTGCAAGGCGCGTGTTGCAACAGTTTCGCCAATTGACAAGGATGATGTGGCCGCAGGAGAAGGCGCATTACAGATGTTGATCACATGCTGTTCTTCAATAATTAAAAAGTCATCAACCAAGCCACCTGTACGATCGCATGCTTGTGCCCGCACTCCGGAACCACCATGCTCAAGATCACCCTCTTGTATTTCGGGCAGCAGTTTTTGTAAGGCTTTTGTAAAAGCAGCCTTGGAGAATGAGCGGTACATTTCACCGAAGCCTGTTTTCCAATATTTATAGGCTACTTTTTGAAAGCCCGGCCAAGCCAGAGATTCCCCCAATTCTGCTATGTTGATATCGGTCTTTTTATATCCTTCGCGCTTAAATGCAAGCACAGCATTTGGTCCCGCCTCTACACCGCCTTTTGCCATTCGGGTAAAATGGACTCCCAAAAATGGAAAATTGGGGTCCGGAACAGGATATATAAGGTTCTTCACAAGGTATTCTTTCTCTTTTTTCAACTTATAATATTCACCACGAAAGGGAATCACTTTAACATCGATGTGGGGTGAAGTTAGTCTGGCTATTTTGTCTGAATAGAGACCTGCACAGTTGATCATCAGTTTGCCGCTGTAGGTTGATTTTTGGGTTGCCACAACTACCTCGGTTCCGAGTTGAACATCGATCACTTTTTCTCCGAGAGCGATAGTTCCACCCAGGTTTTGAATGCGTTCTGCATACTTCTCGGCAACTACTTTATAATCAACAATTCCGGTTTGCGGCACAAAAATTCCAGCGATGCCCGCAACGTGCGGCTCATGTTCCCGTAGTTCGGAAGGGTTAAGCAATTTCAGATTTTGAAGTCCGTTTTGCCGGCCACGTTCGAAAAGTGTTTTCAGTAATGGTAGTTCACCCGGTTCGGTGGCCACTACAATTTTACCACACAACTCGAAAGGAACCTCGTTGTGCTTACAGAAGTCGATTAATAAGTGATATCCGTGAATACAATTTTTAGCTTTTAAACTCCCGGGTTTATAGTACAAACCAGAATGAATAACCCCACTGTTGTTGCCGGTTTGATGACGGGCAACTCCCGGCTCTTTTTCAATGACCAATACTTTCGATGAAGGATTTTTCTCAAGGATTTGGAGTGCTGTGGCCAAGCCTACAGCACCACCACCAACAATAATGATATCGTACTGCACAAAATTATATTAGATGCGAAACTTAAGCATTAAATTGAATTATTGCGCACGTTTAGATCATTCTAGGCCTGAATGGGCCTCACCCTTACATTCAGGGATTTATCCACAATTACAAAATGATTTTTTGGGATCATGGTCCAGTCTTTGTCGTCCGTAAGTTTTTCAGAAACTACCAGAACGGCCTGATCATCATCAGCTGGAGCTGTGAGTTGAGTAATACCATCTTCTACAATAAACCGGCTTCCCTCAGAATGGTAAAGCGTTAACGGCTCTTCGCTCGGATCAGTGACGTAGCGTGTCGCCACCACAAATAATCCATTGGTAACAACCATATTCAGGTAGGCCGGTTCATCAATACCGTTCACCTTCATCATGTGCTTCAGGGAGGCGAAAGTCTTTTCAAAGGCCTCCACCACAGCCTCAGCACTAACCACGTCATGCTCATTTGTGAGAAGTTGATTCAAGAGGTATGCGAAGATATGTTCGGAATCGGTTTGGCCCTTGATCCAGTTATAGAGTTCATCCGACAGCGGTTGGCGTATATGTCGTTTGATGGCACCAAAATTTTCGACTCCTCCATTATGCATCATCATCAGATTCTTGTATTGAAAAGGATGGCAATTCGATTCTGATACATCGCCAACACTAGCCGCTCTGACATGGGCTATAAAGCAATCCGTTTTTACCTTAGGTGCCAGGTTTCTGAGGTTGCGGTTATTCCAGGCCGGGTACACCGATACGAATGTTACCGGCTCATAATTAATTTCAGGAACATACCACCCTATTCCAAAACCATCACCATTTAAAGGTTCTTCCAATTCCTTGGCGCTAATGCTTTGATTGATGAGCGAATTTTTGGGTTGGTAGAGGAGTTTATCAATAACGATGGGAGTTCCCATGTAGGCAAGTAGACGGCACATAAGCAACAATGTTTTGGATAAGTTACTTGCTTTCTGCCGGAAAAAAAACCCCTGAATTTATCGCTAAGGTTCTTTTTCGAAGGTAAGCGCTGCCGAATTCATACAATAACGGAGTCCCGTTGGTTTGGGACCGTCCGGAAAGACGTGGCCCAGGTGTCCGCCACAGCGGCTGCAAACAACCTCATCGCGAACCATGCCGTAACTGCGGTCAGTGCCGATAATAACGGCAGCTTCAAGCACTGGTTTATAAAAGCTGGGCCAGCCCGATCCACTTTCAAATTTTGTTTCTGAGCTGAATAGTTTCTGATGGCATCCGGCACAGTGGTAATCCCCTTTTTCATTGTTATTCCAATAAGCACCAGTGAAGGCACGCTCCGTTCCTTTTTCACGGAGCACATGATATTGCATGGAGGTGAGCTCCTTTTTCCAATCAGCATCTGATTTCTGGAGGAAGACCGGATTAGGCTTTGCATCGGATGAATTCTTTTGTTGAGAACAGGCCGGCAGAAGTGAAGTCACAGCAAGGAAAAAAATCAGATTAAATTTTAGCATAGTATCTTAATTCTATAACACAACTAACTACAAAAGGAGGCATTAGGTTTTGGTAATCGGGTCGTGGAGCTGACAAAATTGGCTAAGTTATTGCCATATCCCCACAACGTCAGGAATTCCTGATTTTTAAAACTTTTTGTGATATGAATGACCATAATTTTGGAGGCTTTTTAAAGAAAACGTATTATTACCTAACCATGAAAAAGACCACTTTATTCATCCTCTTACTTTTCGGATTCCAGTTTGTCGAAGCTCAGACACAGAAGTATCAATCGGTTTTTATTTTTAGTTTTACCCGGTATGTTCAGTGGCCGGATGCTTATAATCAGGGAGATTTTGAGATTCTGGTATTAGGCGATTCCCCCATTATAAATGATTTGAAAGATATGGCCCAATCAAAAAAAGTGGGAGAAGGCAGAGCCATTAAAGTCACTAAAATCAATGGCATTGGTGATATCCGAAAGGCTAATATTTTGTTTGTCTCAGCAAATAAATCCAGCCAACTCGCAGATGTATTGGATAAAGTTAATACCCAATCTATTTTAGTGATTACGGAAGAGCCTGGACTGGGAGCAAAGGGTAGTAATATCAATTTTATCGTTAAAGATGGTAAATTAGCCTTCGAACTTAATCAAACATCCATGTCAAGGCAGAATCTAAAGGCTTCGACAGATCTGAGTAGACTCGCCATTTCGATATAACCTAGCTATGCAAGAAACAGTTAAAAGTAAGTTTCGTTTTCGCCTGACCATCGGTAACAAGATTTTAGGCAGTTTCATTATCCTGATTGCGTTGTTCATAATTGTTGTTTCCATAATCTTTGGAAACGGCAATGCAATTGACACGGTGGTCAAGAATTCCCGTGATAATTACCGGCCATCCAAAGATGCCATCAACGAATTTATATTGTTGGTTACGCGATCCAGAATGCTGGTTACGAACTGGGTTTATTTGCAAACCAATACAGAGGATAAGGATGCGTTGCGAAAGCTTCAGAATGATGACTATCCTGCCCTTCGGAAACAAATCGTTTCCCTTTCCGACAATTGGGATCAGAATCAGAAACTTCAAATGGATACCGTATTTCTGAAGTTCGATGAATTGGTTACCATACAGCAGGAATCGATCATGGCCAATTTACAGAGCTTCGAGAACTATGAAGATCCTACCGTTAAGTTTATGGCTGAAAATTCTATTGAGAGTGAAGTTATTCCAATTACAAACGACCTAATTGAGCGGTTAAATGTATTGGCCCAAAAACAGGGGGAAGTAACCAGTCAGTCGGATGTTGAAGTAATCTCTTCTATCAAACAGCTTAAGAATTTAACCCTGATACTCGGAGGAATTTTTCTTGCTATTGCATTGGTGAGTGCTATTTACCTGCTTCGCTCTATAACCAAGCCCGTTACCTTCTTGAAAAATATTGTGGTGAAACTTGGTCGTGGAGAATTGGTGGAAGAAAAGCAGGCCAAATTCAGCAACGATGAAATTGGTGACATGGCGCTCGCTATGGATAACCTGGTAACCGGGCTAAAGGGTACAACACTCTTTGCAGAGAATATTGGTAATGGAAACTATTCCAGTGACTTCAAACCCTTGAGTGAACATGATGTGTTGGGCAACGCACTGCTTAACATGAGAAGCAATCTAGCAAAAGTTGCTGAGGATGATAAGAAGCGTAATTGGGCAACTGAAGGAATGGCTAAGTTTGGAGAAATTTTGCGGACAAACAATAGTGATCTGTTAAAGCTATCCGATGAAATAATTGGAAACCTTGTGAAGTATTTAAAGGCGAACCAGGGTGCACTTTATATCATGGATGATCAGGATGAGGGTGAGCAAACGATGTCCATGAAATCATGTTATGCGTGGGATAAAAAGAAATTTCTTAATCAGCAAATTCATCGTGGAGAAGGCTTAGCAGGTCAGGCGTGGCAGGAAGGTGATCTTATTTACCTGACAGAAGTACCCCAAAATTATGTACGCATAACATCTGGCTTAGGTGATGCTAATCCAACAAGTGTTCTCATCGTTCCGCTGAAAGTTAATGAGCAGATCTTTGGTGTTGTGGAAGTGGCATCCTTCTCATCTTTTAAGGACTTCGAAATAGAATTTGTTCAGAAAATTGCCGAGAGTATTGCCTCTACCATATCGGCTGTTAAGATTAATGCTCGTACTCAGCGATTGCTGGAAGAATCACAGGAGATGACAGAACAAATGAGGGCTCAGGAGGAGGAGATGCGTCAGAATATGGAAGAGCTTCAGGCCACCCAGGAAGAGATGCAGCGTAGCCAGGCAGAGACGGAGAGTACCATGGTTGCTATTCACGGTGCCCTTGCCGTTGCGGATTACAGCACGGATGGTACGGTTGCCAAGGTTAATAGCAATTTCCTTGATCTATTCGGATATACACAGGATGAAGTGATCGGTGAACACCATCGGATGTTCGCTACCAAGGAAGAAAGAAATACGGAAGAGTTTAGGCAGTTCTGGAAAGATCTTGCTGCGGGTTACCCCAAGAAAGGAATTTACAAACGTCTGAACAGAAAGGGAGAGGTGATTTCTGTACGATCAAACTTCTCTCCGATAAAGAATCGTTCGGGTGAAGTGGTTAAGGTAATGGAAATTGCATATGAAATGAAGGCTTGATACAGCGTTAAAAGAAAAGCAAAAAAGCCCAGCGTCTCTGGGCTTTTTTGTTACCTAAACCTAAACCTATGAGAAGAATTACTCTACTCTTGTGGATATAACGACAGGATGGTTTACAGGTTGCATTGACGTTGCTTATTTTTTTAATTTTTCCTGAAACACCTTCCTGAACTTTTCAAGTTTAGGTTGAATAACGTAGGAACAGTAAGGCGCACTTCCATTCAGGTTGTAGTAGTTTTGATGGTAATCTTCCGCCTTATAGAAAATATTGAATGGACTGATCTCTGTTACAATTGGCTTATCAAAAGCTCCGGACTCATCGAGTTTTGACTTGTATTCTTCTGCCAACTTTTTCTGATTTTCGTTATGATAGAAGACAACCGATCGATATTGTGTTCCAATATCTGCGCCTTGGCGGTTCAGTGTGGTTGGGTCATGTGTCTTCCAGAATATTTCCAGGAGTTCCTCGAATGCTACTTTTGCGGGATCATAATGAACCTGAATTACTTCAGCATGACCGGTTAGTCCGCTGCAAACTTCCCGGTAGGTGGGGTTCTTTACCCTACCTCCGGAGTACCCTGACTCCACCAGTTCAACGCCATCAATATTCTGAAATATAGCTTCTGTGCACCAAAAGCATCCCGATCCGAAGGTGGCCAATTCTAAACTGCTTTTAGCTGAGGTTTCAGGTATCATAATCGTTGTGTTTTTTTCTTTTGTTCTTTGACCGCAGGAGATACCGACAACCAGAAGGATCAGAAAAGCGGCCATTGAATAGGTTTTATACATATACGAAGCTTTGTTATGTAAACCTTAATGTAAGCCAAATGGTTTAAGAAGTTTACTGGTATTGTCGTCTGGAAAACAAAAAATCCCCTTTGGCTATATGGGGATTTTCTGTTGATGCATATAGTATTTCGTCTAGTAGTTCTGGTAGAACCCTTTAATAGCGGGTATGAGCTGGTTGTAAATAGGGCGGGTAAACTCCAGGAATAAATCCTGTGCCACGGGGGGTTGTGTTTCCCTTTGTTTGCAAAGGGCGAGTTGTTGGTCACTCAGTGCACGGTCATCCCCATTGAACCTAGCCCATGTACTGAACCACACATATTCACCACTAAATTTTTTATGTGAAAGTACACCGTTTGTTTTTGCATCAACAATGACCATGCTGAGCAAACCTGCAGACAGTACTTCCTTACGGTAGGTTGTGAATTTTGCCTTTACGGTATTGTATACGGGCACAGTTTTGCCATCAACCTTTGCTTCTCCAACTTTTACACTGTCTTTCGATACAGTCTCTTCTTTCTCCTTTAAAATTGTATTGCCTACCGTGAAGTCATCAAATTGAATCCGCATGATCTGGTCGGCAAAAGGAAGATTAACCGCCCGCGCCTCTTCCGGAGTATAAAATTTAACAAATCCCCGATCGGTATAGTTGTTATGAACGAACTCTTCTACTTTATCCTGAAAAAATCCACCACTTAAATTATATCGATTCGGAACTGGGATTTGCTCAATAATAACTTTAACGGTGGCTTCAAATTTAGATTTATCCAAGTATTCCACCACATCTTTATAACCAGGCACGTAACTTTGGGCATCTGCAAAGTTAAAGTAGGCGCGTTTGGCATCCTCCCGTGTACCCTTCATCAGCGAATTGATACCAGCTGTATAGCTCTCTTCGGCAGCTTTCTCCTTGAGTGGAGCGATTTCCGAATAATAATTTTTGGGACTTTTCACAACCGTTAAGCAACCAGGGCACTGGCGGATTGCTTCATACATGGTGTTGATTTGATTGTATGAGTCAATTGCATTTTTCCATTTATAGTTCGAATTCGAGGCGATTTCGTTTTTTGCCTGGCTTTCAAAGTACTCCACCGCCATTGGATATGAATTCTTCAATGCTTCCAATGATTTGGCGTGATCCGGATTTTGCCTGAGTTTTGCTACAGATCTCATCACGGCTTCGTAATAGTTTCCACGTTCATAGGCTTTTTTACCGGAACTGCAGGATGCCAGTAATGCTATTGATGCCAGGGCCAGTAAGTTTCTAAGGTTCATCATTTTATAGTTGATCTTTTGGGTTCTATTCAAATTAAGTGCCCAATTTAATCACTTGAACCCGAAAAAATAAATCAACATATCATCAATCAGATCACGCCAATTACCCCATGAGTGTCCCTGATTCACCTCAACATACTGATATGTGCATGCATTTTTGTCCAGCAGACTTTTCATTTTTCGACTTCCTTCCTCGGTGTCAAAAATTTTACCGGTTGACATAAAGGTTTTTTTATGGGTGGAGTCTGCAGATTTTCGCAAAGCGAATAAATCTCTGGCTTAAACCAGAACGCTGGCGACTGAATTCCCGCCAATCCGAAGAATTCAGGTTTTGAAAAGGCTATATAAGCAGAAGCGAGTCCACCCATGGATGTTCCGATGATGGCCCGTTGACCAGGATCTGTCGAGACGGTATACTTCTTTTCAACCAGAGGAATAAGCTCCTTTGTTATGAAAGAAAGAAATTTTTCATTCATGGCGAGTTCGGGCATTCTTCTGTTATTGGAGCGATCAGCCGGTTCACGATGATCGATGAATACGGCAATAATGGGTTGTATTTTTTGCAGGTGAATCAGATTATTCAAAACGATAATCATGTTTCCCATCTGCTCATGCATGTACTCGTAACCATCAGTAACATAAATTATTGGGTAAACTGAATTTGATGAATAGCCGTGCGGAAGGTACACAGAATAAGAAACCTGGTACCCCTGTAATTTGCTGAAGTAAAGAATATCTTTTTCAAGTCTGCCGGGTTTAACACCTTGAAGTGGAGCGGTGGTAACAGGATCTTCTTTCCATTGGGGCATGCGCAATTCGGAGTTAGGGCTTCCGCCACCAACACCTGACCACTGCTGATCAGGATTCAGAGGATCCAATATCCAGTTTGTTTCGTTTATAACGATTTTATAATCCAGCCGTGCATCTTCGGGAAAAGATGCTTTCAGCAACCAGATGTCGGTATTTACAATGCGTTCCCCTTTTTTGTTGCGTTGCGCATTCGATCCCCATTCATTAAAATCGCCCACCCACATAACAGACGTGGCTTCACCCTTATACAAAAAGGCAACAGAATCTTTATAGGTCAGGGGAATAGCTTCTTTTGATGTTAGCTCAGTCCATAAGCTGTTAGCTTCTTCTGCGGTTGATGTTTTTTTAAGCTTTTGGATGGTCTGCGTAAAGCTTTTGTAATCCTGACTGAAAAGTAGAACGGAATGAATGGCACAGATAAAAAAAAGAACAAACCTCATGTTTTAA
Organism: Cyclobacteriaceae bacterium; assembly: GCA_016787565.1. Classification (GTDB taxonomy): domain Bacteria; phylum Bacteroidota; class Bacteroidia; order Cytophagales; family Cyclobacteriaceae; genus JAEUUG01. Next base: position 85,884 of record JAEUUG010000013.1, on the reverse strand, counting down.
CGATATCATCTTTATCCTCAACAAATCGGACACAGAAAGCTGCGATCAGCAGGAATACACCGGCCATTACCAAACTGTAAATGGCATTTGAGTTATAAAAATGTTTCACGATCGGTCCACCAACAATGCCATTGACTATTTGCGGCAGCGTAATAAAGAAATTAAATACCCCCATGTAGATACCCATTTTATGAGAGGGGATAGCTCCGGCAAGAATTGCATAGGGCATTGCCAATATACTAGCCCAGGCCATTCCAACGCCAATCATAGAGAACAACAGCAGCATTGGGTCGTGAATGAAGTAGATTGAAATCAAGCCAAAGCCACCAGCTGCCAGGGATATGGCGTGCGTTAATTTCCTTCCCAATTTTAAGGCGATGGCTGGAAGAAATAAAGCATAGATAGCGGAGATACCGTTGTATACTCCGAAGATAATTCCAACCCAGTTACCAGCATCCTGATATGTTTTGGAAGTTATGTCATCTGGTGAGAGGCCATACACATGGGTTGCGACAGCGCGGCTTGTGAACACCCACATCGAGAACAACGCAAACCATGAAAAGAATTGAACCAGTCCAAGTTGTTTCATCGTCTTGGGCATCCCCCGAAAATCGCTGATGATCTGGGATAAACCTTTTTTGGATGGGTTCTTTTCGTAGTCCGCTTTATTGTATTCGTCTGGTGGAAACTCTTTGGTGGTGATGACTGTCCATAAAATAGCAACCAGAAAAACAAAGGCTCCGACATAAAAGGAGAGTTTAACTTCGATTGGAATTTCACCCGCTGCTAAATTCGGATTTTGGATTCCAAAAAAATTAGCGAAGATGTACGGTAGCCATGATCCTACAACGGCACCCAGTCCGATTAAAAAAGTTTGAATGGAAAAACCCAGCGTACGCTGATCAGAAGGAAGCAAATCAGCCACGAGTGCGCGGAAGGGTTCCATAGCTACATTGAAAGAGGCATCCATAATCATGAGAATTCCGGCACCCACATAGAGTGGGGGGAGTATGCTGGCGAGAATAGCAGCGTTTGGCATGAATAGCAATGCTGAGGAGGCAAGTATGGCGCCTGCCAGAAAGTATGGTCTTCGTCTTCCCAACGAGGTCCATGTATGATCACTGTAATATCCGATGATGGGTTGGATGATCATCCCCGTTAAGGGAGCTGCCAGCCAAAACCAGGAGAGATGTTCAACATCTGCACCGAAGGAGGTAAGAATTCTGGAGGCGTTTCCATTTTGAAGTGCGAATCCAAATTGAATTCCAAAAAATCCGAAACTCATATTCCAGATTTGCCAAAAACTCATGCGTGGCTTCTGAAGAGATGATGCTGTAGTACTCATGTGATGTTAGTGTGTTTTTGAAAATTCGGGATAATGATCCCTGGCATCAGTTTTCTTCACTGCATGCTCTTGTACGAAAGTCCACAAAATGGCGGAGATAGCCAACGATATTCCGCTGATGATGAAAATGACATTTTTGTTTTCAGCAGCCTGAATGATGCTGCCAAATCCGAAGCTCACAATGAGTTGAGGTATCACAATGGATAAGTTGAATATGCCCATGAAGAGTCCCATTTTTGTTTTGTCTACTTTTTCTGTCATAATAGCAAAGGGTAAGCTTACGGTAGCGGCCCAGCCGATACCTACCACACCCATGAAGATATACAACAGCATTGGTGTTGTACCTAAGAATAGGATTGCACCATAGCCAAGCGCCATCACACCCATGCAGAGGGCATGAACTTTTACGCGACCATTTTTTTTCGCAAGGGGTTCCAGTATTAATGCAGGGAGAATAAATCCAACAGTATTCAACACAGCAAACGCAATGGCAATGACCTGGCCTACGCCTTCATCCGACATCGGTACCATTTCATTTTTGATGAATGCGTAGATGTAGACAAACATGGTTTGTACCCCCAGCCAGCAGAACGCATGCGCAAAGTAAATTCTGTACAGTTGGTTGTAGCTAACCGTGATTTTCGGTGCATTGATCTGATCGGGAGTGAAACTTTCATTTAACTGCTCAGGCTCCTTGATGAAGAAGGGTGGGAGCAATGAAAAGAACAGCACCAGAAAAATACCAAGGTAGATGAGGTTGTAGTTGCCGAGAAATGCGCCAATCACATACGCCAACACACCAAACATGCCAGAGATGGTCTGCATCCAGGTATAGCCCTTTGTGCGTTGTTCACCCTCTGGCGTTACATCGGCAATGATTGATCGGGTGGGGTTGAAGCTTATGTTAATTGCAATGTCGAGCGTAGTAGCAATCATGATGGCGATGAAAAAAATACTGATACCGGAAGCACTGCTGATGACACCCAGGTTTGGCAACGCCAGTAAAGCCAGGGCTGCCAACGTTCCACCAATCAAAATAAAAGGTCTCCTTCGTCCACCCCAAAACCACACTTTATCGCTAATGATGCCTATCAGCACCTGGCCAACGATTCCTGCCAAGGGCCCTGCCGCCCAGACAATGCCGACTTCATGAATGTCGAGTTTGTATTGGGTAGAGAGTATCCAGCTCAATGCTGAAATCTGAATGCAGAGTGCAAAACCCATTGCCGTGGCGGGAAGGCTCAGCAGTACAAAAAATGATTGAGTGAATTTCTTCTGAATGTCCAGCATGGTTACCAGGTTACAATAATTTCTTGAGTTAGGTAAGAAGTTTCAGCAATATGAACAGGTTCTTCGGGTGCAGGCTCGGGATCGTGGATTGGATCATACTTTTCAAGACCTGCAAAAAAACGGTTGACATCAGGGCGAAGACCGATTGCCTGACCATTGACGTTTACTGTTTGTGGAGCGTATTCTAATCCATGAAATACTATTTTCAAGGTTTTGAAAGAGGAGTTAAAATTTCCTTCACATGCATTCAAAACTAATTTTCGCTCAGCTGATTTGTGTTCTATTGTTCGCTTGAGAAACTCGCCATTCTCATAGTTGAAACTAGTTCCATCATCTTCATACTGGACAAAGGAAGTAAGATCCTTTCCGGCATAAACATGAAGAATAAGAACATCCGTTTTTTCACTTGTGTTGGATTTTGCCACTTGCATGGGAATAATAGCACCACCTTTAACAAAGACAGGTAATTTGTGCATCGGGCATTCAATAATCACCTCCGTATTTCCACCATATTGCTTTCCGTTATAGAGATAGTACCAATCGCCAAATGGCAAATAGACTTTCACAAACTCTTTAAAGCTTTCTACAGGGCAAACCAACAAGGAGGGACCGAACAAGTATTGATGTTGAAACTGACCATCGTAGATTTTAGGATCATGCGTGTAGTCAATGGCCAACGATCGTTGTACCGGAATTCCGCTTTGTGATGCCTCGTAAAAGAGTGAGTAGATATAGGGCATTAACTGGTAGCGAAACCGAATGTAGTTTCTTGAAATTTGTTCTATCTCTTCACCATACGACCACGGTTCGGAGTCACGGCTGTTGATCATGGAATGCCCACGAAAAAAAGGTGACAGCGCACCGAGGGATACCCAGCGTGCAAAAAGTTGCTTGTTGGCATCACCCACAAATCCACCAACATCATATCCGGCAAAAGCCATTCCCGTCAGGCCCATGCTGTTCACCATACGCACACCCAGCATCATGTGTTCATCATAGGCAACATTATCGCCTGTCCATACCGCAGCATAACGCTGAATGCCCGAGAAAGCCGAGCGCGTCAGGTTAAAAGGGCGCTTGCCTTTCAATAGTGCTTTGGTGCCTTCGTAGGTACTGCGTGCCATCTGAAAGCCGTAGATATTTCTCCCCCTCCGTATGCTGGATTTATTTCCTTCAAAATCCATTTCTATATTTTCAGGCAGCATGTTACCCCAAGTGGCAATTTCATTCATATCATTCCAGAATCCATCTACACCAATGTTCACATAATCCTGAAACTGTTCTTTCCACCATTGCCGTGTTTTGGGATTGGTAAAGTCGGGGAAGTGGCACCAACCCGGCCACACCTGACCTGTATACTTGGTACCATCCGGATAGGTAATGAAGACGTTTTCTTTTACTCCGTCATCGTACGTTTTGTAACCTTCTTCTACTTTAATGCCCGGGTCGCACATGACCACCAGGTGAAATCCCATTTGCTTAAGTTCTTCAAGCAGTGCTTTTGGATTGGGAAAATCACGTTGGTTCCAGGTAAAAATTTTATACTTATCCATATAATGGATGTCGAAAACAATGACATCCGCAGGAATTTCTTTTTCGCGGAACGTTCGTGCCACACTTAGTACTTCTTTATCGGGATAATAGCTGTAGCGGCATTGCTGATACCCAATGCTCCACAACGGTGGAACAGGAGTTCTTCCCGTGAGGTGTGTATAGTGTTGAATGATTTCGCCTGCGGTTTCTCCATAGATGAAATAATAATTCATGTCACCCGCATCGGCCGCAAAGCTTGAGAAGCGATTGTTGGAAGCACCGAAGTTGAAGAATGATTTATACGTATTGTCGAAGAAAATTCCGTATGCCAGGTTGTGATGGATGCCGATGTAAAAGGGTGTCGATGAGTAAAGCGGATCAGCGTCTTTTATATAGGCAAAATTATCAGTGTTCCAGTTGATGTAGCCAGCGCCTCTTCTGTCGAGTGGGCCGGTTTTTTCACCCAGGCCGATAAACCGTTCGCCTTCCTGAAGTTTTTTATACGTTGTTACCTGGTCTCCGCTCCAGGAGGTTCCAAAGGCTGAGTCATCTTCGTTTATTATCTGATGGTTTAGGTTGAGGAACGAAAACCGCACTGGATTTTTTTGAACTTTAAGAATGAGCGTACCGGTTTCGATAACAAGTTCGTGTTCTGATTCAGTTACAGGATAATCACTCAATGGTGCCGCTGCGATTACAGAATAGGAGAAATCATCAAACAGTTCGTGCCGGGTAATGCTTATTCGGGCAATGCTATCATTATAAAATACTATTCTAAAGTTTTCCTGATCGGTTTTACCGGATAGCCCTGAAGGTTCTTTCTTCCAGGAGGTTAGATTACCAAGACTTTGACTTATCGATGTGTTTGATTTTACCGGCATTATAGACGAATTGGTTTGATGTTCAAGTAAAGCTAAGATAGCTGAACAAACCTAATAAGTACACGCTCAAAAATCAGAAATCGATTGCGGTTTCCAGTTGGTTTATCTCTGTCCTGATTGAAAGTTCAGGATGAAATATGTTGTCCAGCAAACCTTGATTTCGAAAGTTGCAGGTTGCTGGCTTCAGGTTTTTGTGTGCTTGGAACCAGCAACCTGTAACAATTAATTAGTCAGAATGCAAAGTGTCAAAGACTTTTTCAGATTGCTTTCTGGCAAAAAAAATCCCACACGTTCAGGTGCAGGACATTTTTGATAAGGGTATAGCGCGTACTTACTTTTTCGTTTTTCCTTTTTTCAGGGATGATTCGCGAACAATAAGTCGTGTTTTCAATATTTTAGTTTCTGCTGGCGGTTCAACATCCGAATCTTTCGACTTCATTTCAATATGACGGATAAGAAGTTTAGCAGCTTCCTGGCCCATTTCAAATCCGGGCTGATCAACAGAAGTTAATGGTGGATCAAGAAGAGCGCTAAAGAACCAGTTACTAAAACCAACAATAGCGATGTCTTTCGGAATTTTAAGTCCTGCTTCTTTAATGGCCTGCATAGCACCCATGGCGGCAGGATCGTTCGTAGCGAAAATAGCATCCGGAGGATTTTTCATGGCCAGTAATTTCTCAGTAGCCATCTTGCCTTCTTCAATGGTGCCGAGCGGACAAGAAACAATGTAATCTTTGTTAACCGGAACTTTGTTTTCAGTGAGTGCCTGTACATAACCTTCCAGGCGTTGTTTAGTGATGTCGAGATTTGGAGGACCTTCCAAATGGGCAATGCGCACACATCCTTGATCAATGAGGTGTTGGGTAGCTTCTTTTGCACCACTTAAGTCGTCAACAATTACTTTACTTGAGTTGATATTCTCATATACACGATCAAAGAAGACCATCGGCACACCCTTAGCCAGAATGCTTTCAATATGTTCGAAGTTGTTTGTTTCGCGCGAAATCGAAATGAGCATGCCATCTACCCGACTATTAAAGAGCGCTTTGATATCAGATTTTTCACGCTGGAGAGACTCGTTTGATTGGGTTATAATAACATTATAGCCCGCGCTATACGCCACATCTTCAATTCCGCTAATTACGGTAGAGAAGAAGAAGTGAACGAGTTCTGGGATGATAATGCCCAAGGTATTGGTTTTACTTTGCCGTAAACTAAGCGCTACAATATTCGGCTGGTAGTTCAATTTCGTGGCCAGTTCATTTACTGCCTTTTTAGTTTCAGGGCTTATGTCAGGATGATCTTTGAGGGCTCGGGAAACAGTTGAAGGAGATATGCCCAATTCACGGGCGATGTCTTTAATGGTAACCTGATTGTATTTCATGCTACAAGTTTATAACAATTGCAGAAGCACCGCAAACAGTTGCGCTATTATTTCGGTAAACCGCAAACGATTGAATGCTTTTCAGAACGAGTATATTTGATTTTTTATGATAACCAAAATGTTTTAACGATTTGATAGACTATTTTTCCACTTTACAATAAAAATTTGAATATGAAGTTTTCTTTTTGGCTGTCAATCGCTCTGATTTGTACTGTTGGGTGCTCCCAAAAAGACAATTCGCCAAATTATTATTCACTCGTTTCCATGGATAGCTCATCGTTATGGTGGAACAAAGCCATTTTTTATGAAATCTGGCCTCGATCTTTTCAGGATGCTGATGGCGATGGAAGTGGCGATTTTCGGGGAATGATCAGCAGGTTAGATTACTTGAAGGACCTAGGTATCAATGGAATCTGGTTGACTCCGATTTTTGAAGCACCATCATATCATGGCTACGACTTTAAAGATTTTTATAAAGTTGAGTCTGATTATGGTACCATGTCAGATTTTGAAAATTTTATTCAAGCGTCACATAATCGGGGAATTAAAGTAATTCTGGATTTGGTTTTAAACCATATTTCTGATCAACATGATTGGTTCATCAAATCATCAGGGAGGGAGGCTGGCTTTGAAGATTATTTTATCTGGCAAGATGAAATACCTGCCGGATGGGGTAAGCCTTGGTCATCAGCGGTTGAGCCTGAATCTGTTTGGCATTGGAATAATACAAGAAGGGCATACTACTATGGGGCTTTCGGAAGTTCCCAACCTGATTTAAATCTTACTCAATCAGTTGTTGTTGATGAATTACATAAACTAGCAAGCTTTTGGTTATCTAAAGGTGTAGATGGTTTCAGATTGGATGCTGTTCGATATGCTATTGAAGAAGGTCCTTATCCGCTTCAAGCAGATACAAAAAGCACAATAGATTTCTGGGGAAATTTTGCTCAGTATGTTAAATCAATAAAACCCGATGCATTACTCGTTGGCGAAGCCTGGACTGGTTTAGATATTGTAGGAAGATACAGGGATGGCGGCAATGGTTTGGATGCTGCTTTTGATTTTGATTTTGGTTATGTAATGATTGATATTCTTAATAAGCAGGCTTCAAAATCTGCAGATTTTGGAACGTTGAGCTCAGGTTCACTTACTCAGAATAGAGAAAACTTATGGATGAATTTACAAAATCGAATTGCTGCGGCACCACTCCAATACTTTTCTCCGTTCTTGACCAATCATGATCAAAATCGGATCATGTTCACTCTGGAAGATGATGAGAGTAAGGCGAAAATTGCCGCAAGTCTGCTTCTGACTACTCCAGGAACAGTTTACATCTATTATGGTGAGGAAATAGGTATGACCCAATTTAAAACTGGTGACGATCAATACAGACGAGCTATAATGCAGTGGTCTGAGGATAACTATTCCGGGTTTAATTCAACAGGAAACTTTTGGTTGGATCAAGGCCAGTGGTTCCCCTGGAATACTAATCATTCGGGTTGGTGGGGTGATTATTGGAAGAGCATTCAAGGGAAAGGCAAATCTGTAGAATCGCAGATTGATAATGAGAATTCTCTGCTACATCATTATAAAAGGTTGATTCGGGTTCGTAATGAAAATCCTGCCTTATTAAGCCCAACCGAAATTCGATACTACCCAGTAGACAATGAGGATGTATGGGTGGTGGAAAATATTGGAGAAAAGGAAACCATCTGGGTTATTATTAATTTGAGTTCTTCCAAAGAGTCTTCATTTACAGCACCGAAACAGCTTCTGGGTAAGCATGCAGATATGTTAACGAAGACTGAACGGATTGTTCAAAAGAACCTAACACTAAGTCCAATGGAGTCCCTGATTTTTAAATGAATGAAGGGTTTTGAATACAAACAGGGATTTATAGAATTTCCGGAAATATGAATTTTCAGGAAACAAAACCGCAATCGATTGCGGTTTTGTTTCCTGAGTTATATGTTACACTTTGCTCTGATTCCTAAGCCCTCGTTGCTACTTTGCTTCAAGTTAACCTAATTGATAGATTCCGCTATGGGGAGATTTATACTAATTTTTACTATTTGTACATTACTGTTTCCTGATAAGGCGAAGGCTGCAGACCCACTCATTTCACCATCGTTTTTCAAACATGATACTCAAGTTACAGTTCGGTATGATGTAACCGGAACAGCTCTTGCTAACCTGGCAGAAGCGTATGCTTGGGTTTGGATTCCGGGAAAGAACATTGACGCAAAATATAATATCAATCCGGCTACATCTGCCGCAATACCTGCCAGATTTACAAAATCTATTGTTGACGGAAGGACATACTTTACCCTTGTCTTTACTCCGTCAGACTTTTTCACAACCAGTATTTCATCCGAAAGCACCTTGGGTATTTTATTGAAGGGTCAGAGTTGGGCGGATGGGCAGACATCCGATTTCGTTACATCATTTTGGAATGGAACCTTTGATGTGAAGTTGCTCAAACCAACACAGTCACCATTTTTTGTTACAGTTGGAGAATCTATTTCAATTGAAGCAGAGACTCCAGAGGCTGCCGATTTTGAACTTCGAGTAGATGGAGTATTAAAAAATGTTCAATCTGGCATTACAAATTATTTATTTGATTATCTGGTTGCTGCAGCAGCAGGCACATCCAATGTAGTTATTAAGGCAACTTCTGGAACAAGTATTAAAGAAGTTTCCTTTCAATTTCTTGTAAATATGGCAAGTCCCGTCTTGCCTAGGCCCACTGGAATTGTTCCTGGTATTAATTATTTATCTAGTGACCCTACTAAAGTTACGTTGTGTCTATGGGCTCCAGGTAAAACTTCTGTTTATGCATTTGGAGATTTTACGAATTGGAATGTGCTGGGCGAGAACCTGATGAACCGTGATGGAGAGTATTTTTGGTTGACGATTTCCGGGTTAACCTCCGGAGAAGAGTATGGCTTCCAGTATCTTGTTGATCAAAAGTTAAAGCTTGCCGATCCATATGCTGATAAGATATTAGATCCCTCTGATCAATACATACCTGCTACAACTTACCCCAACCTTAAAACATACCCTCAGAAAGCGTTAAATCCAGAATGGTACTATAACAGGGTTTCTGTTTTCCAAACCAATCAGGCTTCCTATCCGTGGACAGTGACAAATTTTGAGAAACCCGCAAAATCGAACCTTGTTGTTTACGAACTCCTGCTGCGTGACTATTTTGATTCGAATAACCGGAATTATCAAACCCTTATTGATACACTAAACTATTTGAAGCGGTTAGGAATCAATGCTATTGAATTAATGCCCATTATGGAATTCAACGGCAACGAAAGCTGGGGTTACAACCCAACTTTTATGTTTGCACCAGATAAATATTACGGTACTAAAAATAAATTCAAGGAATTTGTGGACCAATGCCATGCCAATGGAATTGCCGTCATCCTGGACATTGCCTTGAATCATCAGGATATGCCAAACCCTTATGTAATGATGGATTTTGATTTTTCAACATCAAAGCCAACGCTGCAGAACAAATGGTTCAATGTTTCTGCCACTCACCCGTTCAACGTTTTTTACGACATGAATCATGAAAGCCCTTATACAAAGGCTTATTTGGATACCATCACCCATTATTGGATAAATGAATATAAAGTAGATGGATATAGGTTTGATTTATCAAAAGGATTCACGCAGACAAACAATCCGGACAATGTTGGTGCATGGAGTGCTTATGATGCTTCACGCATAGCTATTCTCAAAAGAATGGCAGACAAGATTTGGGAGCACTCACCTGATGCCTATGTCATTTTGGAACATTTTGCTCAAAATCAAGAGGAAAAAGAATTAGCAGAATATAAGGCGGATCAAGGTAAGGGAATGATGGTTTGGGGAAATTTGAATCATGCTTACTTACAAAATGCCGCAGGGTTTACCGATGGGTCTGACGTAAGTTCAGTTTATCATAAGACCAGAGGATGGAACTATCCTCACTTAATCGGATACATGGAGAGTCACGATGAAGAGCGCATGATGTACAATAGTATTAAATCCGGAAATTCCAGTGGTAGTTATTCTATTAAAAATAAAAATGTTGCTTTAAGCAGGGCGCAAGCAGCCTTTGTCTATTTTCTTACCGTTCCTGGTCCAAAAATGCTATGGCAATTCGAGGAATTGGGATATGACTTTAGTATTAACCACTGTACCAATGGGTCAGTAAATAACGAATGCCGGCTTGACCCGAAACCAATCAAGTGGTCATACAAGGATGAGGCAGCAAGGCAACGTTTGTTTGATATTGTCAGTGACCTCAACAGACTTCGTAAGACGTATCCAGTTTTTTCGGCTGGAGATGCAACGGTATTTATTGGAACAGCATCGGTCAAACAACTAATTCTGAAGAGTTCCCCCTATACGGCAACACCAACTTCTGCAGCTGAAATGAATGTTGTTGTAGTGGTCAACTTTGATGTGGTGGAGAAAAATGTAAATGTAAGTTTCCCGCATACTGGAAATTGGTTTAATTATTATGCTTACGGTTCATCACTTTCAGTGACTGGTAACTCTGTCTCAATGACACTTCAGCCTGGTGAATACAAAATGTTCACAGATGTCCAGATAGCCAATGAGATCATCACGGATGTCGAGGAGGCACGCGAGCTCACGATGCTGGTTTATCCGAATCCTGTGGATCATATTCTGACAATAGAGTCTGAAGACGCAATCCACCATATTCAAATGATCTCCTTGAATGGCACAGTGCATGCACCCAAAGCGTTACATTACAACGAATGGGATATAAGTTCAATGCCCCCGGGATTATATATATTGGAAGTAAAACAAAATAAGGGGATACAGCGCTTTAAAGTGATCAAGCGATGAAAAGATGACCTTCTTATGAGTTGGATGTTTTCGGCTACACCACAAGAGTTGTTGATAGTGATTTCTTTAACCCCTCTGGGTATTCTTACTTTTCGGGATGATTGTGACACGTATCCTGAACCATAATTAAATTTTACTTTTCTTACAATTACGCTTTACCCTACAACTCAGACCATTTATCTGAGGCTTGAGGCGTTTAGCTAGCAATAGATTATGGTTTGGTTTTTCAAAGACAAATCCGAAACGGAAAAAGGTCGCTTTAAAGTTTCATTAAATAGTCTATTCAGATTTATTAAGCCAATGACCTATTCTTTCAAGGAATTGAGGATGAGCTTAGGTTTGTGTTCCAAAGTGTTGATAAATGTTAAAAATACGTTAATGGTAATTAAGTTTACGCAAACGTTTGCGCGCTCGATTGGGGCAATTTTTTTGATGTTTTTATGCTAATTATTGATGTCAAACTGACTACATTTAAGGTTATAAAATTCTCTCAAAACGCAATTTTATTTTTTAGTTAACCTTTAAACCCAAACAAATGAAAAGAAGTGTTTTTTCGTTTTTGATCCTGGCAGCGGGATTCCTGATGTTGCAATCGTGCGACAATGGGAATGCGGATGTTACGATCTTTGATTCGCCTCCGGCAATTGATGTTATTAAGCCGGTTAATGTCACCTCATCTTCCTTTAATCTCAAGGTTAAGTTTTCTGATGGGGCAGTCTCCAGTATTTCAAGTTCACCGCTTAAACTAGCTTCGTATCAGATTTTAGACAGTGATGACGAAATCGTTGAAGAGGGACCTTTAACTGTTAGCGGGGTTATAACCGAAGTGACAGAAGCACTGTCATTAGAAAGCGGTTCTTATAAACTCGTGCTATTGGCTGAAGATACTAACGGTAATGAAGCTGCTGATACCACCGCTTTTAAAGTTGTTGGTTCTGTAGGGATTATAGGTGATGCTGTTGGTGGATGGGGAAGTGATGTGAACTTAACCAAAAGTGCAACCGATCCGGATGTCTATACTTTACCTAATTATACGATAGGTACGGGACAGGTTAAATTTAGAGCTGACGATGATTGGGCTGTTAATTGGGGTGGGACTGCTTTTCCGGAGGGTACAGGAACTCAAGACGGTGACAATATTACAGTCACTCCGGGAACCTACACGATAACCATCGATATTTCCACAGGAAAATACTCTTTTAAATAACTAAATAATCTACTATGAATAAGTTTTACTTTATAATACGTTTCGTAGCACTTTTCCTGTTCTTGGGAACTTCGGTTGCCTTTGCACAGAAATCTGTTACGGGTAAAGTTACCTCGGGGGATGATGGGAGCGCCCTGCCCGGTGTAAATATTTTGGAAAAAGGTACTAATAATGGCGCTGTTGCTGATTCAGATGGTAACTACACAATTAGTGTAGGCAACAATGCCACGTTGGTATTTTCTTTTGTGGGATTTACTTCGCAAGAAATTGTTGTTGGAAATCAAACTAACATTAATGTTGCCCTCGAATCCGATATACGAGCACTATCAGAAGTGGTGGTTATTGGTTACGGAACACAACAGAAGAAAGAAATTACAAGTGCTGTTGCCAGTGTTAGTGCCGACCAATTCAATACCGGTAACGTAACGAGCCCTGCCTCTCTTATTGCAGGTAAAGTTGCTGGTTTGTCAGTTGTTCGCCCAGGTGGGGACCCTAACCAATCACCAACGTTGCGATTACGTGGTATTACTACTTTTGGTGGAAATTCAGAACCACTTGTCGTAATAGACGGTATCGTAGGTGCCTCATTAGATAACGTTGATCCCAATGACATTGCATCGATGGATGTTTTGAAAGATGGATCTGCCGCTGCTATTTACGGTGCCCGCGGTTCAAGTGGTGTAATTTTGATTACAACCAAATCAGGAAAGTCTGGAAAGGGTAGTTATGCCAATATAAATTACAATGGTTTCGTAAGCATCGATCAGGTGGCTAATAAAATCGATGTTTTGAGTCCTGAGGAATTTGTCAACAGAGGAGGAACAGATTTTGGAACCAGCACAAACTGGTTTGATGAATTAACACAGAATGGCAGTTCCCTAACGCAAAATATTTCCGTTGAAGGTGGTTCAGGAAACACTTCTTTTAGAGGTGCTGTAAACTATCGTGATAATCAGGGTATTGTGAAAGGTGTAAATTTTCAACGTTTAAACACCAGGCTTTCTGTTTCACACAACGCAATCAATGGAAAATTGCGACTTACCCTCGGACTTACCCACAACGACAGAGATCAAGAATCGATCAACTTATCGGCATTTCGCTATGCCGTAATTTACAATCCTACTGCCCCTGTTTTTGAGGGAGCCCCTGATGATGCCAATGGAGGTTATTTCCAACGTCCGTTGTTTGATTTTTACAATCCAGTAGCGCTTTCCAAACAGCAGCAGTTTGTTGGAGAAAGAAAGAATACCTTAACCAATTATCGGGTTGAATACGATTTGATTGATAACCTGACATTGGCTGTTAATTATTCTACTGATAAGGAAACTGGCTTAAATGGGTCGTATTGGAGTAAAAAAGATTTAGTAACCGGAGCAGGTTCATTGGGACAGGCTAGAAGAGATACTTACGACAATAGCAGACGATTGATTGAAGCTACTGCGAAGTATGCTAAAGGATTTGGTGATTTAAATACCGAATTCTTACTCGGCTTTGCTGACCAAAAGCAATCTTTTGAAGGGTTTGCTGTACAAACACGTCAGTTTCTCTATGACTACACTGGCTTTAATGGAATAGACTTTGGAGCCATTCGGAATGGCAGCAATACAGAAGCTTCAAGTTATGCATCCGAGGATGTTCTCCGATCCACCTTTGGCCGTGTGAATTTAAACTACAAAGGCACGTATTTCTTATCTGCAAGTGTGCGGAGCGAGTCCTTTAGTGGGTTTGGTGAAAATGAGAAATCAGGAATATTTCCTGCAGTAAGTGCAGGTGTTCAGTTGACAGACTTATTTTCGATGGGCCCTGTAAGTACTTTAAAAGTTCGTGCATCATACGGAGTAACGGGTAACCTTCCGCCTGCCTCTAATTTGGCAATTGCATCTTTTGGACCAGGCGGAATTCTTGACTTTGATGGCGATCCATTAACCTCTGGTGATCAGTATGTAAGTTTAAGACAATTAAGAGATCCAAATCCAACGTTGAAGTGGGAAACGAAGAAAGAATTAAACTTCGGTGTTGATTTTGGTTTGTTTGACGGAAGACTTTCGGGTTCTATGGAATATTATACCCGCGATATCAGTGATTTGCTTTATGGTGTCAATATCCCTACAGGGGCTCCGAATCCATTTGATCCGATCAATTCACCAGCTAACGTAGTTGGTTTTGCATGGGCGAATATTGGAACGATCACATCTTCCGGATTTGAGTTTTCAGCATCGTATAGCAATGTAAAACTTGGACCTGTAAACTGGACGCCAAGTTTCAATTTTACATTCTACCAAAAAGCAAATATTGAGTCCTTCAGAATTGGAGATTTAGGTCCTGCTGAATTGCGTTTAGCAACTCCTGGCTCACCAGGCCAAAACAACAATGAAATCATTCGCAATATTCCTGGCCAGACATTGGGAAATATGTACGGACCGATTTTCAGAGGAATTGATGAGAACGGTGCATACGTATTGTCTACCACAAATCCCAATGACTTCGTTGTTGTGGGAAATGGCTTGCCCGATGGTGAATTTGGTTTTACCAATAACTTTAGTTACAAGAATTGGGATTTAAGCTTTGTCTTCAGAGGTGCATTTGGACATGATCTTTACAACTCTTATAGAGGTTTTTACGAAAATAGAGATCCGGGTTCAAACACATGGAACAGCGTTGTAACAGATAAAACTCCATATGTTACATCTCCGCCAACCTTCTCTTCCTTATATGTTGAAGATGCATCATTCATTCGCTTGGATAACCTCTCACTTGGTTACAACTTACCAACTAAGGGTGATATTTTTTCTAATGTAAGGATCTATGCTACCGGTCAAAATCTGTTGACTATTACAAACTATACGGGTATTGACCCTGAAGTTCGATATAGTGATTCTGAGAATGGAGATCGCTTTACAGCGAGTTTAGCTCCTGGTCTTGAACGTAGAAATACGTACTTCACGACACGTACGTTTACACTTGGAGTTAGTTTGAAGATTAAATAAAAATGAATATGCGAAATACTAGAAATAATTTTATTGCAGCATTGATCGTTGTTTTCATGGCCGTTACAGGTTGTGAAGCACCCGATCAGGAAATTTTTGATGAAATTCCTAATGATGTCGCACTAAGCACAACTGATCCGACTGCGCTTCAAGCATTTGCAGTAGGTGCCTATAAACCCTTGGTTGGAACGTGGGGAGCCCACAACTCGCTTTGGTCTATGCATGAGGTGGCTTCCGATGAAATGGCTATTACGCATAAGGGTGCTGACTGGGAAGATGGTGGGCAGTGGATAAGAACACACCAACACAATTACCTTCCATCGGAGCAATCAATAGGTAATGGCTGGGGATATTGCTATAGCGCTATCGGAACGATCAATAACCTATTGAAAAATTTTGGTTCAAGCGAACTCTTGCGCTCAGAACTTGAGGTATTGCGGGCGATGGTTTATCTATGGCTCATTGATGCATATGGTAACGTGCCGATTATTTTGGAAACGGATACAGACCCTACACCACCAACCAAAACCAGACAGGAGATTTATGCCTTCATCGAATCAAGTGTATTGGATAATATTGATAACCTCAATCAGACTAAAACCTATGCAACTGTTAATTATTATGTTGCGCAAGCTATCCTTGCAAAGCTTTATCTGAACGCAGGTGTCTATAAAGGAACACCTGAATGGCAAAAAGCTGCAGATGCGTGTAAGGCAATAATTGACGGAGGTCTTTACTCTTTAGAGCCAAACTTTCTGGATAACTTTAAGACAGAAAATGCGGGTTCAAAAGAGAATATCTTTGTTATCAATTATGATAAGAACAATGGAGTAGGATTTAACATGCCGCAGATGACCCTACATTATTCAAGTCAGGCGACTTTTAATTTGCAACAACAACCCTGGAATGGTTATGCTTCATTGGAGGAATTTTATAATTCCTTTGATCCAGCAGATAAGCGCATTGGAAGCTTTTTGGCAGGTCCACAGTTTTCCTCCACGGGTGTACGGTTGACTGATTTAAGTTTTGAGCCTACTGATCCAGATGGAGCCCCGCTCACCTACACACCTGAAATCAACCAACTGTTTCCAAATAGTTTGCGTCAGGCTGGTGTTCGTATAGGTAAATTTGAATTTCAATTAGGGACAAGTCCTGATTTAAGTAATGATTTTCCGATTTTTCGCTATGGTGATATCCTGTTGATGAGAGCAGAGGCACTATGGAGGTTAAATGCAAGCAGCACTGAAGCTCTTGACTTGGTAAATCAGGTTAGAGCACGGTCCTGGGCTGGTAATCCATTAGCAACACTAACAGCAGATGCACTATTAGCAGAACGCGGTCGTGAGATGTTTGCTGAGGGTTACAGACGCTCTGATCTCATACGTTTTGGCAAGTACAATGATGCATGGTGGGAGAAGCCTGTTTCAGCAGCTTCCAAAAATTTATTTCCAATTCCTCAGGGGCAAATTCAGGTAAATCCTGATCTTGTTCAGAATCCGGGATATTAATTTTTGTTGCAAATAATAAATTAGAAAGGAAGACATTTGTCTTCCTTTTTAATTTTACAATTGAGATGATTTCACATGGTGCGATTAGATTTTGTTCTTGGTTTTGTTTTTTTTATTTTTTTTACTGGATGTAAGAAGAGTGAACAGAAAGTCACCCCATTTCAACTTACTTCTCCTACAAAAACCGGGATTACTTTCAGCAATACGTTGGCATATGACAACATTATAAACCCTTATACCTTCCGGAATTTTTACAATGGAGCTGGTGTAGCGCTTGGAGACATCAACAATGATGGTTTACTGGATATATATTTTAGTGGGAATCAAGTGAGCAACAAGCTTTACCTCAACAAAGGGAACTTTACATTTGAAGATATTACAGTTAAAGCCGGAGTTGCCTGCCCCGACACATGGTCGACAGGAGTATCGTTTGCCGATGTAAATGGTGATGGCTTTCTCGATCTATTTGTTTGCAAGAGCGGACCTCCCATGAAAGGTGTTCGGCACAATGAATTATTCATGAATAATGGGGATTTGACTTTTAGCGAGCAATCGGTTGAGTGGGGAGTTTCAGACCAAGGCCTTTCTGTTCACTCCGTTTTTTTTGATTACGATAAAGATGGTGATCTCGATTTTTATCTTCTCAATAACTCGAATAGATCTGTTGGAATTTTTGATTTGCGGGAAGGACAGCGAGAAATCCGCGATCCTTTTGGTGGGAATAAACTTTACCGGAATGACGGGACTAAATTCTCGGATGTAAGCAAGGAGGCTGGGATTTACGGTAGTGCCATTGGATATGGGCTTGGAGTCTCTGTTGCGGATGTGAATAAAGATGGTTGGCCCGATATTTTTGTTTCGAATGATTTTTTTGAACGAGACTATCTCTATATCAATTTGCAGAATGGAAAATTCGAAGAATCATTAGAAAAATATATTCGCGAAATCAGTTTAGGGTCTATGGGTGCAGATATAGCCGATTTAAACAACGATACCTACCCTGAAATTTTTGTGACTGACATGCTGCCAGCCACACTGAGCAGGATCAAAACAAAAATTGCATTCGAGAACTTTGATAAATATATTGAGAATGTCAGCCACGGCTATCATCACCAGTTTAACCGAAATATATTGCAACTGAACAATGGCCCCTTGCCGGATGATACAACTCAGGTGAGTTTTAGTGAAATTGGTCGCTTTGCAGGAGTGCATGCTACAGACTGGAGTTGGGGTGCGCTTATTTTTGATTACGACAATGATGGATACAAAGATATTTTTGTGGCCAATGGTATCGGTCGCGATCTGCTCGATCAGGATTATGTTAACTTCTTTGCTCCCTCCATTTTGGAGCGAAAGGATTTTGTTTATGATTCGGCCATACTTATTAAACTTATTAATAGTATGCCATCAGAACCTGTTCAGAATTTTCTGTTTAAAAACCTTTCTGAGAATAGGTTTAACAATGTGGCAACAGAAGTAGGCCTGTCAGAATTGACTTTTTCCAATGGTGCAGCTTATGGTGATCTGGACAATGATGGTGCGCTTGATCTGGTAGTGAATAATATCAACAAACCTGCATCGGTCTATAAGAACCATTTAGTTTCTGACAGGAATGGATTTCTTCAACTTCAGTTTCAGGATACAACACGAAATATTTATGCTACCGGTGCGCAGATAACAGTCTATTGTGATGATAAACGGTTTTATACGGAGCAGTCGCCAGGCAGAGGCTATTTATCTTCCGTAGATCCCAAAATCCACATCGGGTTAGGTGAAGTAACAAACATTGATTCTGTGATGATTCGCTGGCCTGACCTTACCTGCAC
Organism: Cyclobacteriaceae bacterium; assembly: GCA_016787565.1. Taxonomy (GTDB): domain Bacteria; phylum Bacteroidota; class Bacteroidia; order Cytophagales; family Cyclobacteriaceae; genus JAEUUG01. The sequence continues at coordinate 67,054 of JAEUUG010000013.1, read as the reverse complement.
TTGTTTGAAGGGAGTCGAGAAAAATACATTGATTGTCTTAAATAAGGCTGTCCTGAAATCAGTACCATGCTTGGCTGAGCAAGCAATTAAAAAATATTTTGAGCGAACCGAAGTTGGGCTAAGTGAATACATCAGCAAAGGTTCTTCATTTATTGACTTCAATCGTGATCGGTTATTGTTTGAAGGATTTTCCAATCGTGGCTCAAAACTGGCTATTGCGGATGTTAACAACGATTCATTAGATGATATCTACATTGGCGGAAGGGCAGGGTTTCCAGGTACTTTATGGCTTCAAAGTCGTGAAAAGGGCTTCACCCTCTCAACAACCAACACCATTTTATTTGAGGCAGATAAAGCATCGGAAGATACAGATGCTGTTTTTTTTGATTTTAATAGCGATGGTTATCCTGATCTCTTTGTAACCAGTGGAGGAAACAATTTCTCAGAAGGTTCTTATCAATTGAAAGACCGAGTTTATCTGAATTCAGGTTCCGGTGTTTTTCGAAAAGTGGAAAATTTTATAATGCCTCAAGGCATGCCAGAAAGCCACTCATTTGTAAAGACTCTTGATTTTAATCGTGATGGTAAAACAGATTTGTTAGTTGGCAGTTCTTTTATTCCTTTTCAATATGGCAAGCCTGTTGGTCTCCGTTTGTTATTAAATTCGGGTGAGGGTTATTTGATCGATGTTACGCAAGATTATGCTCCTGCATTCAGTACAATTGGATTGCTGACCGATGCGGCTCTTGCTGATGTGGATCAGGATGGTGACCTGGATGTAGTAGTATGTGGTCATTGGATGGGTATCGAAATTTTTGTTTATGATCAGGGCCATTTTAGGCGAATGTCCAACCATGGAATGACCGAATATTCGGGGTTATGGAATACTATCGAAACTGGTGATTTCAATGGTGATGGATATCCTGACTTTGTATTGGGAAATGCAGGCCTGAATAATCACTTTAGTGATCGGATTTTAGGTTCGATGATTGTGGGAGACTTGGATGGAAATGGTGTGGAGGAGCAACTCCTTTGTGAAGTTGTTGGTAGTAAAGATTATCCGTTGGCGATGTATGGGGATATTACCAAGCAAATTCCAACCTTGCGAAAACGATTTCCAACATATGATTCTTATAAGGATAAATCCTTATCTGACCTTTTTTCAAACGATGTGATCCGGAAGGTAAAAAGATTCGAAGCGAATTACATGAGCAGTTGTGTTTTTATAAATCGGAAAGGGATGAATTTTGAAATGATTCCACTTCCTTTTGAAGCACAGTATTCAAAAATTTATTCTATTCTTGTGATGGACTTTAATCAGGATAAGTACCTTGATTTGATAGTCGGAGGTAATGAATATCTGGCGAAGCCCGAATGGGGGATTCAAGACGCATCACAAAGCCTTCTTCTAATGGGGAATGGATCGGCAAACTTTGAAGTAGTACCTACAGCTTTTTCGGGCTTACAGGTTTCAGGTGAAGTCAGGGATATAAAAGGTATTAACTTATCGGGGAGAGATCATGTATTATTTCTGGTAAATAGTAGTAGTCTTAAGGTTTTTAAATCAAATAAATAGCACAATATCGACATGAAGAAAGTTAGATTTTTAGTGGTTGTTCTTTCGGCTTTACTGTTGGGATGTAAATCTGATTATGAAAAAATGGTTGCTAAGGAGTTAGCCAAAAATGTTCGTTATGATAGCCTGTTCCTTGACCTTCACTTCGGTATGACGAGAAAGGATTTCTTTACTCATTGTTGGGAGCTCAACAAAAAAGGCACCATCATGCAAGGGCCGGGAAACTTATCTGTTCAATATCAGGTGGATTCAACCTTAATGAAGGATAAAACATTCATGTGGTTTTATCCTGACTTCAAGGATGATAAAATTACTAGTATGCCAGTAGAATTTTCGTATCAGAGTTGGGCACCCTGGAATCAGGAGCTTTCTGCCGATACCTTACTGATGGAGGTCAAACAACTTTATGAAAAATGGTACGGTGATGGATTCGTTGAAATGAAAAATAAAGACGGATCGAAAGTTGTTTGGATTAAGGTAGATGGAAACCGTAGAATCAGGTTGTTCAAGAAAAATATTTCCATCGTACATGCAGATTTTACAAATCTGTTGGAGGTAGAAAAAACTAAAGATAAACCTGAAGAGTAGTCATGCGCATTGGTGCCTTTATTTTTTTGATATCACTTTTAAATTCCTGCTCAACAGAAAAGAAGCAAACACTTTTTATCAGACTCGATCCCGCACAAACCGGGGTTGATTTCAGGAATGATCTGGTGTTTGATGAGAGCTTCAATATTTATACCTATCGCAATTTTTATAATGGTGGTGGAGTTGGTGCAGGCGATTTTAACAATGATGGATTAACGGATTTATATTTCACCAGCAATCAGGGTAAGAATCGGTTGTACCTAAATAAGGGAAACTTTCAGTTTGAGGACATTACAGAGAAAGCAGGGGTTGCCGGATCACGTGCCTGGAGTACTGGTGTAGCGATAGCTGACATTAATGGCGATAACTTGCTGGATATTTATGTCTGTAATTCAGGGGATATCAAAAATGATAATAAGCAAAATGAATTATTTATTAATAATGGTGACCTGACGTTTACAGAGCGGGCCGAGGAATATGGATTAGCGGACAGAGGCTACTCGACACACGCTGCGTTTTTTGATTATGATCAGGATGGTGATTTGGATATGTATCTCCTTAATAATTCCTTTCAGGCCATCGGAAGTTTCAACCTCATGCAAAACATCCGTGATAAGCGAGATTCAGTGGGTGGTGATAAACTTTTTCGGAATGATGGGAAATCATTTACCGATGTGAGTGAAGCGGCTGGTATTTATGGAAGCGTTATTGGTTTCGGACTAGGTGTTACTGTTGGTGATGTGAACAATGATCACTGGCCTGATATTTATGTTTCAAATGATTTTTTTGAGCGTGACTATTTGTATTTGAATCAACACAACGGTTCTTTTAAAGAGGTGCTTGAAACAAGCATGAACTCTATTAGCGCGGCTTCTATGGGAGCTGATATGGCCGATATCAATAACGATGGCTGGCTTGATATTTTTGTCACAGATATGCTTCCTGCGGAAGAAAAAAGACTGAAGCAAGTCACCACTTTTGAAAATTGGGATAAACTCAAATACAATGTGCAGAACGGATACCATTATCAGTATAACCGCAATATGCTTCAGCTCAATAACGGCAATGGATCATTTAGTGAAATAGGAAGACTTGCTGGTGTAGAAGCAACGGACTGGAGTTGGGGAGCACTTTTTTTCGATATGGATAACGATGGGTATAAGGACATATTTGTTGCCAATGGAATTTACCGGGACATCACTGATCTGGATTACCTCAGTTTTATTATGGACGAAAATACGGTAAAGAAAATCATCAGCCGTAAAGGTGTTGATTATAAGGCATTGGTTGATCCCATTCCAGTTACCTCAGTTCCCAATTTTGCATTCCAGAATCAGCATAATCTTACGTTCAGGGACATGGCTATTGAATGGGGGTTGGGCGACCCGGTACACTCCAATGGTTCAGCCTATGCGGATCTTGATAATGATGGTGCGTTGGACCTTATTGTGAATAATGTAAATGAGGCAGCCCATATTTATCAAAATAGGAGCCGGAGTATTATTCCAAATCATCATTACATCAAACTCAGTTTGGTAGGCAAAGGGTTAAATACACATGCTGTTGGTTCCCGTGTGGAAATACAGACTGGTGAGGATACATTTTTTATGGAACAGATGCCGACTCGCGGCTTCCAGTCTTCCATGGATCCATCCATTGTTGTGGGATTGGGAAATCATGAGGTTATTGATGTTTTGAAAATAACATGGCCCGATCATTCGGTAACGGTCTTACAGCATGTTAATGCCGATCAAACATTAGCGATCAATCAGGAAAGCTCTGTAAGGGAAGATAACCTTAACCCCGAAAATAGCAACTCGATTTTTTTTGAGGATATCACACAACAAAGTATTTTTCCATTCAAACATCAAGAGAATGAGTTTGTCGACTTTGATCGCGACCGGTTGACTTTTCACATGCTATCCACTTTAGGGCCACATCTTGCTGTTGCTGATGTTAATCTGGATGGACTTGAGGATGTATATATTGGAGGAGCGCGAGGCCAGGCAGGAACTCTATTTTTGCAAGAACCCTCCGGAAAATTTCTAAGGCAGAAAATTGCTGTTTTTGATGAAGACAATCGATTCGAGGACGTGGATGCTATTTTTTTGGATGTTGACAATGATCAGGATATGGATCTTTTTGTGGCCAGTGGTGGAAATGAGTTTTCCTTTGGCTCACATGAACTGACCGATCGACTGTACATTAACAACGGTCATGGTGGTTTTGCACGTTCGCGGCAGCCCGCCTTTGGAAATCACTTCAATGTTACGGCAACTGTTGTTGCAGCTGATTTTGATAAGGATGGCGACCTTGATCTTTTTGTAGGTGAACGAGCAATACCGTTTAGCTATGGTTTGCCTGCTAATGGTATTGTATATAAAAATGATGGGAATGGTAATTTTTACGATGCAACAGAAGAAGTGGCTCCATCATTGAAAAATCTAGGTATGATTACAGATGCCATCTGGACTGATTATGATAACGATAAAGATGATGACCTTATAATTGTTGGAGAGTGGATGGCCATTGAGTTGTTTGAGAATACCAACGGTAAATTAAAGCGCCTTACTGAAAAATTACGACTCAATACTTACACGGGTTGGTGGAATACCATTGTTCAGACAGATATTGATGGGGATGGTGATGTTGATTATGTTCTGGGGAATCATGGTCTTAATTCTCGATTCAAGGCGTCACCGGAGAGCCCAATTGTTCTCTTTGTTAACGACTTTGATAACAATGGTAGTATTGAGCACATTTTTGGTAAAGTAATCGGTGACAAAATTTATCCGTATGCTTTGAAGCACGATCTGATTGCTCAACTCCCGGAACTAAAAAAAAGGTATCTTAAATACAAAGACTACAATGATCAAACCTTAACTGATATTTTTTCCAGTAAACAACTGGAAAGGTCAACTATCCTTCAGGTTAATTACCTAGGCTCTGCGCTGCTCATCAATGAAGGAAGTAGTTTCAGTTTTCGATTGCTTCCAATGGAAGCTCAAATTTCCCCGGTGTATAGTATCTTGCCGAGTGACTTCAATGCCGATTCAAAAATGGATATTGTGTTGGGTGGGAACCTGTACGAAGCGAGGCCTCAAGTTGGTCGTTATGATGCGAGCTATGGATTGTTTCTGCAAGGAATTGGTTCCGGTGTGCTGAAGCCCGTAACCGTGCGGGAATCCGGTTTGCATATTAACGGAGCTATTCGTGATATGTCATTGATCTCTTCAGGTCCGAACAAAATACTGGTCTCGTTGAATAACGATTCACTCAGGGTAATTTCGATCCGCCCCAATAAATGAAAACACTTGTTTTTATTTCTTTCATCGCTGTTTTTGCTGTTGCCTGTCAACGCAGAGCCTCATCCGATACAGCTTTATTTGCACTCCTTCCTTCCTCTAAAACACATGTTGATTTTGTCAACTCGTTGGAGAACAAAAATCTCAATATTCTTCAATACATGTATTATTACAACGGGGGTGGTGTTGCTGCAGGAGATATTAATAATGACGGATGGATTGATTTGTATTTTACTTCTAATGAAGGGGCTAATCGACTTTATCTCAACAGAGGAAATTTTGAATTTGACGATATTACAGAACAGGCAGGAGTATCCTGTGCTGCTGATTGGTCGACTGGAGTTACGATGATAGACATTAATAGTGATGGGTTTCTAGATCTCTATGTTTGTCAGGTTAGTGACTTCAAAGGTTTAACTGGGCACAATCGACTTTTTATCAATAATGGTGATCTGACTTTTACAGAGCAAGCAGCATCTTTCGGTCTTAACTTCTCGGGCTTTTCAACGCAGTCTGTTTTTTTTGATTATGATCAAGATGGTGACCTTGATATGTATCTGCTTAACCATTCAGTCCATAGTGTGAGAAGTTATGGACCTTCAGAATTACGAAAGGAAAAAGATAGCCTGGCGGGTGACCGATTATATCGCAATAATTTTAGTGAGGGCAGGTCATATTTCGAGGATGTTACTCATGAATCTGGAATTTACAGTAGCCATATTGGCTATGGCCTGGGGGTGGCTGTTTCTGATATTAACGGTGATGGATGGCCGGATATTTATGTTTCTAATGATTTTCATGAAAATGATTATCTCTACATTAATCAGCGTAATGGTACATTTCAGGAGAGTCTGGAGCAAATTATCAGTCATACCAGCCGGTATTCGATGGGCAATGATATTGCGGATATCAATGCGGATGGATGGCCGGACATTGTCACAGTTGATATGCTTCCAAATAATCCTTCTATTCTGCTGAAATCAGGGGCAGAAGATACTCAAGAGGTATATGATATCAAGAAGAATTTTGGCTACGGTTCCCAGTACGTCAGAAACTGTTTACAATTAAATCAAGGCGATCATTTTGTTGAAATTGGGCAATGGGCTGGCATAGAAGCCACGGACTGGAGTTGGTCACCCTTGATCTGCGATTTTGACAACGATTCAAAGCCGGAGATATTCATTACCAATGGCATATATAAACGTCCTAATGATTTAGACTACATTCAATTTACGGCTGACATTGCAAATTCGAAAAATATCAACTCAAGCAATACTGAAATTGAGTCTAAGATGATCAATAGAATGCCTACGTTGAAGATATCAAATGCAGTTTTTGTAAATCGTGGTGAGTTAAAATTTGATAATCGATCAGAGGAGTGGGGACTCGCAGAACCTTCCTATTCGAACGGAGCAATCTATGCTGATCTTGATAACGATGGTGATCAGGATTTAGTCGTTAACAATGTTAATCAGCAAGCATTTATTTATCAAAACAACTCGACAGAAAAACTCCATCATCATTTTTTACAAGTTGAATTGCGAAGTGATACGAATACATATGGTATCGGGGCAAAAGTAAAAATTCACTCAGGCAATCAAAACTGGCAACAGGAGATGATGTTGACTCGCGGATTTCAATCTTCTGTTTCTCCTGTTTTGACATTCGGATTAGGGGCAACGACTTCTGTTGATAGTGTGGAGATTTTTTGGCGTGACCGGAAATCCCAGGTTCTAAGAGACCCCGGCATCAATAAGCGTCTGGTTGTTCAAGAGAATAGACCACTGTCCGTTATTCGTGAAATAGATATCTCAAGAAAGGAAAAGAAACCGTTTCAGGTAGAAGCGACTTCTATTCCATATCAATATGTTGAAAATGATTTTAAAGATTATGCTGTTGAGCCATTGATTCCCTATTTGTTATCACGGGAGGGGCCGGCAGTGGCTGTGGCTGATGTGAATGGTGACCAGTTGGATGATATTTTTTTGGGAGGGCCAACAGGGCAGTCCGGGAAAATATTTATTCAAAACAAAGAAGGAAAGTTTAGTGAAGTAGTTTCTACTGACTTGATGATAGACTTTCAACATGAAGATGTAGATGCGGCCTTTTTTGATGCCAATAAGGATGGGCATCTCGATCTGTATGTTGTAAGCGGAGGTAATGAATTTTCGGAATGGAGTCCGCTTTTGGCAGACAGGTTATATATAAATAATGGTAAAGGTATTTTCACGCGTTCCCGCACAAGTTTACCCACTATTCACTTGAACGGTGCATGTGTTCTGCCCATTGATGTAGACCGCGATGGACATACTGATCTTTTTGTTGGAAATCGATCTGTTCCCGGACATTACGGGTTGAGCCCAAAGAGTTATCTTCTCCGCAATGATGGAAAGGGAACATTCCAGGTTCATCAGATATTCGAGATGGGGATGATCACGGATGCTGCATCGTTCGATTACAATGGTGATGGTTGGAATGATCTTGTTGTTTCCGGTGACTGGATGCCCATCACCATTTACGAAAATATCAACGCGCGATTTGAGCCGTTAGCGAAGCCTACCGGACTGGAAAAATTTTTGGGTTGGTGGCGATGTCTTGAACTTGCCGATGTTAATGGCGATGGGAGGATGGATATTTTTGCGGGCAATGCAGGAGGAAATTTGAAGTTGCGTCCGACACAGGAAGAACCTGTCACCTTGTATCTCAACGACTTTGACGACAATGGAAAACCTGATCCGGTCATATTTTATTACTTGGGGGGTAAGCAAATTCCGTTTAACACAAAAGCACAGTTATCGAAGCAAATGCCATTCATAAATAAACGATTTACATCTTTTCAGGCTTTTGCCGCAATAGAAAGACCAAATGACTTACTACCGGTAGAAAAAATCAAGGGTGGTAAAAAATTAATAGTCAATAACTTATTTAGCCATGTATTTATTAGCACTGGTGATGGCAGTTATTCATCTGAAACATTACCCTACGAAGTTCAGTTTAGTTTAATTCAGAATGTTGCTATTGGTGATTTCAATAGTGATGGATATCAAGATATCTTCATGATCGGGAATTCGACTTCGCATACCGCCAATCTCGGAAATGCTGATTCACAATCTTTGGTCCTGGTACTGGGAGATATCAATGGAAAATTTAATTTTCAAAACCTTAGTAGAAAAGCGAATTTTAGTAAGGAGTATCATTTTGTTAAACTTATTAAGAGAGCAGGCAGATCAACCTTGCTACTCGTTGGTAATTCTGGTTTGCCCGAGTTTCTCATTTATCCATAGACTAAAACCAGGGTGGTCTTTCACTTGTTCCATTGGGTAAGTTATTACAATTTAGGCACACTGCCGAATATTTATTAATGGGTTTAGCTGGATCGTAAGTGCACAATGGTTCTATGTAATATGGAATGTAACCCGGTACCAGAAAAAACCGATTGGTTGATACACGGCAGGTTTCAAAGTAGCCCAGCACTGTCTCATCTGGAGTAGTAAGATTAGATATATTGCCTTGAATGATAGCAGGAGGTATATCAAAAGGGGAACCGGTATTACCAAGTAAAAGCTTAACCTTATTCCAATACTCATAACTTTCCAAAGTTGTACTTAATTGCCGTACAATGATGTAGTGCCTGTTTGTAAATGTAAAATCAATTTCACGCACGGCTACCAGTTGCTGAATTTCCAATCCATTAATTGTTGTTCCATCCAGCAGGGTAATCCGTTGCGGATCGACACGGCCGGAGGCAAAACAATCTGGGGCTGGCGTATTGAATGGATCAGGAAAGTTCGTCAGTTCCATGTAGTATACTTCATCCGTATCCCATCTTAGATAATAAGGTTGTCCAATGGGCAATTGACTTTTGGCAAATACTTGAAGATGGTGGACAATACGGCTGTTGTCCCCACTTTCATAGGATTCTTCCGTAATGCTGTAGTGGAGAGAATCTGTCCCCAACAGCATTGGTATTTTTTCCAAGCTTGAGCTATAGGTGTTAGATCCTATGACTACTTTTATTCCATAGGCTTTTCCGGCAATTCCTTGAGTAAGATCCAGTAGTTTATACCGGCCTGGTTTATCTTCCTTAAAAGGATAACGCGTGCCTTCTTCATCTACCAAGGTTACCGCTGCACCCCGAACAGGTGTTGGAGCTTTATCGTCAACTGAGCTTCGTTGAATGTAAACATAATGCGGCTCATCAATGTCGGTAAGTTGTCCATAGATTACCAGGTTACTGGCTGTGGTTGTATTTATTGGAAATAAAATCGGATCAATACAGTTATTGGTAATCGTTAGAACAAAACAAAAAGTAATAAGATTATTGATCTTTCTTTTCATCTTTTTTTCCATTGAATCGGATCGAATAAGTAACGGATGGAAGAGCGGACGCTAATATTGACAGTTGGTATGGAACAAGTTTTGTCCGATCGGCATACCGCTGAAAGTAAACAGAGTATGCATTGTGCCGCCCCAGCAAATTATAGATGCCCAGAGTAAGAGTGTCGTCAACTTTTTTCAATACGCTGCCGATCTCAAACGAAACATCTATTCTAAAGTAGTTTGGAATCCGGTACTCATTTCGACTGGAGTAATTGGGTATTACAGCCCCATTAACATCATAATACGAATCGATAATACTCAAGGGGCGCCCGGTTGAGTAAGCAACATTGAGATTAAATGAGCTCCTGGGGTAAAGTTTTCTATTGAGCACAAGAGAGGCTACATGAGGTTTGTCATGATTGGATGGAAACCATTCACCTTGGTTTATTCTTTCCTCTTTAAATTCTCCATCAATTTTTGAAAATGACCTTGAGTACGTATAGGCCAGCCAACCGGTCAACCTACCCCTGTTTTTCTTAATTTGAAATTCCATACCATATGCCTTTCCCTTACCCTGAAGAAGTTCAGTCTCAAGGTGCGCGTTCATTGTCAAATCGGCAAAATCTTTATACTCAATTTGGTCTGTTGATATACGGTAAAATCCTTCTATTGAGAGTGACCACAAATCCTTTTTTAAATTCTTGAAATAGCCAAGTGAAAAATTTTCGGATTGTTGTGGTGCAATGTGTGTAGTACTGACTTGCCACAAATCGATTGGTGTTGGTGCTGTTGTATTTGATAAAGTATGGAGATATTGGAACATTTTAGAATATCCCATTTTAATGGATTGACTGCGATTGATGTTGACACGAATCGATAAGCGTGGCTCGAGTCCGTAATAATGTTGAATGGGACCTTTACCATAAAGTAACGTGTCTTCCATATGTGATATAGTGCGTGGTTGACTCTGCGCATAGGTAAAGACAGAATCTGGTCCCAGCTGATCATAAAATGAATAGCGAAGACCTGCCGAAAAACTTAGCCAGGAGATTGGGGCCCAGTCATCTGAAACAAAAAAGGCAAGTTCCCTTCCTTTATCCTTATAAATTTGTCGCTCAACGATAGTGGAGGTACTTTGATAGGGCCCTATTGTTTCAGGGGAGCTATTGTATTGCACAACTTCTGCTCCAGCAGTCAATGAGTTTTCATTATGTGTAAACAAGAAGCTTGTTTTTAGTTGTTTGTATCCTATACTGTTGCTGATTTCCGGAGATTCTTGTGTACTGATATCATAGTAGCTGTTTGAAAGTTGACCGTAGGCAAATAGTGTAGTAATCGAAAAATTTCCTGTAATAAGATTTTTCATGGTAGCAGACGTCAGCAACGTTGACCATGAATAGCCAAACTGATCGGAAAATCGAAAGGAATCTCCTGTTGTCATAAAATGCAGATCCAGGAAATTTTTACTGTTGAGTTTTGCAGAAATTCTACTGTAAGTATCATAAAAGTATACTTTACTGGAGCGTACATTTTCATCATCAACCTTGCGTAGCAGCCAATTGGTATTAGATATTCTTCCTCCCACAAGGATGCTCAATTTATCTTTTAGAATAGGGCCTTCCACCAGGATTTTACTAACAGATGATCCTGCACTTAACTGAAAGTTCCAACTATCAAAGTCTCCCTGACGCATCTGAATATTTAGTGTTGAAGCAGATCGACCTCCATAATAGCTTGGAACATTACCTTTATACAAAACAAAGTTCTCCAGTGCATCAGAATTGAAGGGTGACAAAAAGCCCATTGCATGATTGGTGCTAAGCACGATCGCATCATTCATGAGCATAAGATTTTGATCCGTTCTCCCACCCCTTACATTTACTCCTGAAGAACCTTCTCCAACTGAACTTACGCCAGGAAGCATTTGAAGTGATTTGATGACATCAGGTTCCCCAATTAATGCGGGCAAGGATTTAATAACAGATGCGCTCATAGTTTCAGTACCACCGATGGTTTCTTGTACATTTTTGTCGATCATGTCGGAACTGATAACAATTTCATCCAGTTGAAAGACTTTCTCTGCCATTTCAACAGAAAGAACACCGAGTTCAAAAAGAAGAATTTTGTATTGTCTGGGTTGCATGGAAATATGTCGGAACACAATACGACTTTCGCCCCGCTTAACCATAACGAAAAATTTCCCATTTTCATCTGTGCTTCCCCGAAGTAGTCCATCAATGTGAAGATGCGCACCTGGAATAGGATTTTTGGTGGTTGCATTAATGACGGATCCTGTAAGGATATAACTACTCTGCTTATTGAATGTTGAGTCACCAAACATCACTGTTACTGCTTCGCTTTGAGCAGCTAACAAAAGAGGTAAAAAAAGAAAGAATAAAAGAAACTTAATTTTCAACAGCGCAGCGATCAATACTGTAATTTCAAATATAGAAAGGTTGATTCTTTTTTCATAAGAAATTGGCTTTCTTTATATTAAATATTGTGCAATAAACCAGATCATTATGGATAATAATAGATTGACATTTCATTTAAGAATTGCTGTCATTATTTTTTGTTTTCTTCCACAGTTATCTAATGCCCAGTCACCCTGGAATGTGGAAGCCCAACGTATTGATCCCAATCATTACTTTGGAGTTACCGTTGCCAATGGTATGATCGGATTGGTTTCTTCGCCTGAACCCATGAAAGTAAAGGATGTTGTGTTAAATGGTGTGTATGATTACTACCAGCGCGGGAGAGTATCCAACATACTCAAAACATTTAATCATGTTAACATGAACCTGGATGTTGATGGCATCCGAGTTGGTCAACGAGAAATTTCCAATTATAAGCAGGTGTTGGATATGAAGAATGCTTCTTTGACGACTACGTTTGACGTGGGGGATAAGGTAACAGTGAAACATACACTCATGGCCTTGCGGCATCTCCCGTTTACAGCACTAACCATTGTGGAGATTAAGGCATTGAAGGCTTGTGTCATTACACCTATGAGTGTTATTGAAGCTCCCAATCATCTTGCCGATGTTCGTAACCTATACAGCGAGATTGACCGACCTCATGTAAAAATTCCGTTGCTAACTTCTGTGGGAAAAAGTCCATCAGGAAAACATACCGTAGCCGTCAGTAACAGTTTCATTTTTTCAGAACAGCATGGTCATGAGCCCCCGTTAATTCATGAGGACTGGGATTATAACATGCACCTGGCTAAGTTTTACAAATCATTACAAGCAGGGGAGACGTACACGTTCAGTATAGTATCTTCGGCAACATCCACCGAGCATTATAATGATCCGCTCAATGAAGCTGAGCGACTCACCGTTTTTGCCAAGTTAGAGGGAACAGATCGATTGCTCCAGCGCCACGTAGCAGAATGGGAAAAATTATGGAAAAGTGATATCGTTATTGAGGGCGATGATGAGGTTCAAAAAGATGTGCGGTTTGCTCTCTACCATCTTTACTCTTTCGCCCGCGAAGGAACAGCCTACAGCTTGTCACCCATGGGCTTATCCGGATTAGGGTATAACGGCCATGTCTTCTGGGATACCGAATTGTGGATGTATCCTCCGTTGCTGGTATTGAAACCGGAAATCGCGAAGTCATTGCTGGAGTATCGTTTCCAGCGATTGGAAGCAGCGAAGCAAAATGCATTTTCACATGGATATAAAGGCGCCATGTTCCCCTGGGAATCATCCGATGAAGGAACGGAAGACACCCCGGTATGGGCCTTAACAGGACCCTTTCAGCATCACATTACAGGTTGTGTTGGCTGGGCTTTTTGGAAGTATTATCAGGTCACAAAAGATAAACTTTGGCTTCGTGAAAGGGGCTACCCTGTGCTGAAAGAAGTAGCTGATTTTTGGGCGAGTCGAGTAGAACGCAAAGGTCTCGGTCGTTATGAAATTAACAATGTTATCGGAGCAAATGAATGGCAGGAAAATATTAACAACAATGCCTTCACCAACGGTATGGCAATAACTGCGCTCCGGTATGCTTCTCTAGCTGCTAAAGAATTAGGCTTGCTTCCAAATCCGGATTGGGATCATGTTGCACAAAATATTCCGATCCTGAAATTTCCGGACGGCACAACAAAGGAAAATGAAACGTATGATGGTGTGGACATCAAGCAGGCCGATGCTAATTTATTGTCGTATCCGTTGGAGATTATTACAGATCGTTCACAAATTGAAAGAGATTTGCGCTACTACGAAGTGCGCATGTCACCCGAGGGACCTGCAATGGGTAATTCAGCATTGGCGACATTGTATGCAAAAATCGGTAACCCTGATAAAGCTTACGAGTTATTGATTAAATGCTATACGCCCAATGAAGTGCCACCCTTTGGTGTTTTGGCAGAAACAGCCGGTGGCACAAATCCTTATTTCGCTACTGGTGCAGGTGGAATGCTGCAGGCTGTTATCTTCGGATTGGGTGGTTTAAAAATCACAGATCAGGGGATTATTCAGCAGAAAGCAACCTTACCTAAAAAGTGGAAATCCCTTCAACTTAAAGGTGTTGGCGTTGAGAAGCGAGACTTTGTCGTGAAATAGACGAAAGTTTATGATCAATGTCATTTTTTAGTTTTTCTAAACCTTTAATATTGTGGTTCAAATTTTTTAAAGATTAAAATGAAAAACCTCGTATTGATCTTCGTCCTTTCAGGTGTTGTGCTTGTATCGTGTTCTGAAAAAAACAATGGCGACTGGAAAAATAAAGCTTGCAATCCAGAATTATTGCACAATTCTGTCAAGCAGGTTACCGATGTAATTGTACATGATATATTTTCGCCACCCGTGGCTTCCCGGATTTATGCCTACATCAGTGTAGCTGGGTATGAGGCAGCCCGGCATGAGGACTCAACTTATCTCTCGTTAGCAGGTCAGTTACACGGACTGGAGGCACCTCCTGAACCTGAAGCAGGTGTGGAATATTGCTTTCCTTTTTCTTCTACCGTTGCTGTTTTGAAAGTAGGTAAAGCATTGGTTTTTTCTGATGATAAAATGGATAAGTACTACGACAGCCTGATGCTGATGTATAAAAAATCAGGGATGCCCAAAGATGTGTATGATCGTTCTTTAGCCTACGGAACGGCTGTTGCCGATCATATCTTAGTCTGGTCAGGAAAAGATAATTATAAGCAAACACGTTCGTTTCCGAAGTATTCAATCAGCGATGATCCATCAACCTGGAAACCTACACCGCCTGCGTACATGGATGCCGTTGAACCGCACTGGAATAAAATCAGAACCTTTGTGCTGGACTCTGCTGCACAATTTAAACCTGAGCGGAATACTCCCTTTTCAATCGATAAGAAAAGCCAATTTTATAAAGAAGCATTACAGGTTCGTGATGTTGGTAATGCGTTAACGGAAGAGCAAAAACAAATTGCTATGTTTTGGGATTGCAATCCTTTTGTTATGAATGTGAAAGGGCACGTGATGTTCGCAACGAAAAAAATCTCTCCAGGCGGGCATTGGATTAATATTACCCATGTTGCATGCGCTAAGGCCAATGCCAATGTTGTCCAGTCTGCGGAAGCGTATGCAAGAGTTGCCATTTCGTTAGCTGAAGGATTTATTAGTTGCTGGGATGAAAAATACAGGAGTAAGCTCATTCGTCCGGAAACCTATATTAATCAGTTCATCGATCAGGATTGGATTCCGCTCTTGCAAACACCACCCTTTCCGGAGCACACCAGCGGTCATAGCGTTATTTCGAATTCGGCAGCAGTAGCCCTTACAGATTTATTCGGTGAAAACTTTGCTTTTACTGATTCTACTGAAATTGAATTTGGTTTAAGTGTACGCAGCTTTAACTCCTTCCAGCATGCAGCAGAGGAAGCAACCATTAGTCGGTTTTATGGCGGAATACATTATATGCCAGCCTGTGAAATTGGAATGAAGCAAGGACATGCTGTTGGAGAATTTGTGGGCAGCAGAATTCTTACCAGAAGAAAGGACACAAAGCTTTCAAACTAAGTCATATCGCTCAAAAAAGTTAAAGCCAGGCATCCGGTATGTGCCTGGCTTTTATTTTAGCAAGAAGGAAGGGAGTAAATTAATTTTCGCAATCGTTATAAATTACGGATTTTGCTTTATCTTAAAATCCATTCTAACAAAAGCGATTTCGCATGAATCCGTATCTCGCAGAATTCTTTGGTACCATGTTACTCATCATCCTCGGAGAGGGTGTAGTGGCTGGTGTTGTATTAAAAGGAACAAAATCAGAAAATGCCGGATGGCTTACTGTTGTTTTTGCGTGGGCGCTGGGTGTGACGCTTGCGATTTATGCGGTTGGAAATTTTAGTGGTGCGCACCTCAATCCGGCAGTGTCACTTGCCTTAGCTTTTACAGGTGATTTCTCCTGGGCGTTAGTTCCGGGCTATATCGCTGCACAGGTGGGCGGTGCTTTTGTGGGAGCTGTAGTCGTTTGGATTTTCTATTACCCATTTTGGAGTCGAACAGAAAGTGCAGATGCTAAACTGGCTGTTTTTTGTACAGCTCCGGCTATACGGTCGACAGCATCGAATTTTATAAGTGAATTTCTAGCCACTGCCATTTTGATCATGGGTCTTCTCTTTATCGGAGCCAATAAATTTGCCGATGGATTGAATCCTTTAATTATTGGATGCCTCATTGCCGCCATCGGATTATCGCTGGGAGGAACTACTGGATTTGCCATTAACCCTGCCCGCGATTTCGGTCCACGCCTGGCGCACTTCATTTTGCCAATATCCGGAAAACGCGATTCCGATTGGTCATACAGTTGGATTCCAGTTGCCGGCCCTATTGCCGGAGCTTTTTTTGGTGCGTGGCTTCATGCTGTTCTTTTTCATTAATCACGTACTATGGCTGCTACGTATATCATTGCTCTCGATCAAGGTACTACCAGTTCCAGGGCCATTGTATTTGATGAGCATGGTGACATTAAAAGTGTTGCCCAGCAGGAATTCCGGCAGATTTTTCCGCAATCTGGTTGGGTGGAGCACGATCCGGCAGAAATCCTGAAAACGCAACTTCATGTGCTAACAACGGTCATCAGCGAAAGCAATATAGACGCTGCGTCAATCGCAGCACTGGGAATAACCAATCAACGTGAAACAACAGTAATCTGGGACAGAAAAACCGGTGTGCCAATTTATAACGCCATCGTCTGGCAAGACAAACGAACAGCACCAATCTGTGAAGATTTAAAATCCAAAGGTTTGGAAGATTACGTTCGGAAGAATACCGGTTTGGTTATTGATTCGTATTTCTCGGCTACGAAAGTAAAATGGATACTCGATCATGTTTCAGGTGCCCGCGATAAAGCAAGTCGTGGTGAACTGGCTTTTGGTACAATTGACTCCTGGCTGATTTGGAACCTGACAGGAGGCAAGGTGCATGTAACGGATTACACCAACGCTTCGCGTACGATGTTGTACAACATTCGCGATCTGTCATGGGATAAAAAACTGCTGGCAGAACTTGAGATTGATGAATCGCTGCTTCCGGAAGTTAAACCTTCAGCGGCTAACTTTGGCAGTTGGAAAGTGGATGATGTTGAAATTCCGATTGCCGGTGTTGCTGGCGATCAGCAGGCGGCCTTATTCGGACAAGCGTGTTTCGAACCTGGAATGGCGAAGAACACGTACGGCACCGGATGTTTCATGCTGATGAATACAGGATCGACCATCCAGCAATCCAGGAATGGATTGATCACCACCATTGCCTGGGGCCTTGATGGAAAGGTTGAGTATGCTTTAGAGGGAAGTGTCTTTATTGCAGGTGCGGCTGTGCAATGGTTACGAGACGGATTGCACATCATCGATCAGTCAAAAGATTCGGAGTACTTTGCTGCAAAGGCCTTAGGCTCGAATGAAGTGTATGTTGTTCCGGCTTTCGCTGGATTGGGCGCACCCTACTGGGACATGTACGCGCGCGGAGCAATTTTCGGCTTAACACGTGATACGGGTAAAGATCATATCATAAAAGCTACGCTGGAATCGCTTGCCTATCAGACCAAGGATATTTTAAATGCCATGCAGGAAGATGCGGGATTGACGTTGGCCATCCTGAAGGTAGATGGTGGCGCCTGTGCCAATAACATTCTGATGCAGTTTCAAGCCGATATACTCGGTACGGAAGTAGAACGCCCGGATATTATAGAATCAACGGCATTAGGTGCAGCGTACTTAGCCGGTATACAAATCGGACTCTGGAAGAAATCAGATATCGTCCGGAATAGAAAAATTCAGAAGACCTTCTTGCCAGTAATGGATGATACGGTAAGAAGTAAACTGTATCGGGGATGGCTTAAGGCAGTTGAACGAACAAAAGGCTGGGTGGATTGATCTTGCTTCATCGCTACGAATGATATATGGCTGATTTTTCTTTTTTAAACCGTCCGGAAATTCTACAACATCTTCGCGAAAAGCACTATGACCTGTTGATAATAGGGGGTGGAATTACGGGCGCGGGTATTGCCCTGGATGCCAGCTCGCGGGGCTTACGTACTGCTCTTGTTGAAAAAAATGATTTCGCCTTCGGTACAAGTAGCCGCTCAACCAAACTCATTCATGGAGGCCTGCGTTACCTGAAGCAGTTGGAATTTGGCTTGGTAAAAGAAGTTGGCAGTGAGCGTGCTGTAGTGCACAACCTGGCACCTCATCTTGTATTGCCCGAAAAAATGTTATTGCCCCTTTCAGAGAAAAAGGGGCTGGGGTATTGGCTAACATCCATTGGATTAAAATTATATGATTGGCTCGCTGGTGTTAAGCCTGAAGATCAACGTAAGATGCTAACAAAACTTCAAACCCTGAAGGCGGAACCATTGTTGAAAAAAGAAGAAGTAAATGGAGGTGCGCTTTATGCCGAATACAGAACCGATGATGCCCGCCTTACAATTGAAATCGTTAAGCGTGCTGCAGAACATCAAGCGGATATTCTGAATTATGCGAAGGTGATTGATTTTACCTATGAACGTGGTGTCATTACAGGTGTAGTAGCATCTGATCAGCGAACAGGCCAGTCTTTTGCAATTCAAGCCAAGGCAGTGGTTAGTGCTGCCGGCCCCTGGGTAGATGAGTTACGGGAGATTAATAAGTCGAGAGAGGGTAAATCGCTACACCTGACGAAAGGCGTTCATGTTGTTGTAGCGTATGATAAATTGCCCGTACGCCAGGCCATTTATTTTGACGTGGATGATGGACGAATGATCTTTGCTATTCCACGCGGGAGGGTTACCTACATCGGAACAACTGACACAAATTACGATGATGACAAAGATAATGTTATGGCTACGGCAGCCGATGCTGCATATTTAATTACCGCTGTTAACGCAACTTTTCCTGACGCAAACCTCAGCGTTGCTGACATCGAATCAAGTTGGGCCGGTCTTCGACCATTGATCCACGAAGATGGGAAATCGGCTTCCGAGCTTTCCCGTAAGGATGAAATTTTTGAATCGCCCACCGGATTAATTTCAATTGCCGGAGGAAAGCTGACGGGCTACCGAAAGATGGCGGAACGTGTAGTGAGTCTGGTGGTAAAGAAATATTTTAAGGATCGTGCCATTAAGGGTTGTCAGACGGAGAAACTAAAAATTACGCATCCTGCTTTTAGTAACATCAATGAAGTAAAGCAGTATATCGCAGAGATTCACCAGCAGCTTAAGCCGTTTGATTTTTCCGAAACGATCAGCTTTGAATTGGTTACTACTTTTGGAAAAAATACCGAAGCGATATTGCATCATTTTAGCCAACGGCTGCAAGGCGAAAAGCCCGAGTTGTCTCTATTAAAGGCGATGGCTTACTTTTCCGTTCAGCATGAGATGGTTGTTACGTTGGAGGATTTTTTTGTACGCAGAACAGGGCTCTTGTATTTTGACCTTCCTCGTGTTAGGCGATGGAATACCGAAGTAGCCGATGAATTCAAATCATTACTCGGTTGGGATGAAACCCGGAAACAGCAGGAGGTTGAATCCATTGGTAGGTTGGCAGAGGCACTCACTTCATTTAATGAATCATGAAAAAAATACTTTTTGCTATAGGTATTGTTGCGCTATTGCTAACAGAAATTTTG
Source organism: Cyclobacteriaceae bacterium (assembly GCA_016787565.1). Classification (GTDB taxonomy): domain Bacteria; phylum Bacteroidota; class Bacteroidia; order Cytophagales; family Cyclobacteriaceae; genus JAEUUG01. The sequence goes on along the minus strand of JAEUUG010000013.1, from coordinate 47,186 downwards.
CGTGTTTATTTTATCATGCCCTTTCCGGGAAGTCAACAGCAAAATTCAATTGCGCTGGCGTATGCAATTCATCAGCATATTTTTTGGATCAGAAGCGTAGGCATAATCCTGATCGCCTATCCGGCTTTCTACTTTTTGTTTCAGCACAAGGGCCAAGTGGGGCGTTGGGTGGTTGCCGGATTGCTGCTTTTGTACATGGTGATAGCCTACCTGTTCAATTTTAAATTTCTCGCTGATAAAATGTTTTATCAGCCGGGTTCTATTGTTTTTGCAGGAAGTGCGCACAATATAATACCGACTTCTAATCTGGTACTGGGCGTTTATCTGAATGGTCGCGCGAAGGCTTACCCGATTGAAATCATCGGGTATCATCATCAGGTGCGCGATACCCTGGGGGAAATTCCGTTAATGATAACGTATTGCACGGTTTGCAGAACCGGCAGAGTGTATAGTCCGGTTGTAGACGGAAACCCGGAGGAATTCCGCCTCGTGGGCATGGACCATTTTAATGCCATGTTTGAAGACAAATCCACGGGAAGCTGGTGGCGACAGGTGAATGGTGAAGCAATAGTGGGTAAAAGAAAGGGGAAAGTATTGACCGAAATTCCTTCCGAACAAGTTTCACTGGAGGCCTGGTTAGAACAATATCCGGCCGCTGTAATTCTTCAACCGGATTCAACATTTTCCGAGCAGTACAAAGGGCTTTCTAAGTTTGATGAGGGCAAATCAAAAGGAAGTCTTACCCGCAGGGATTCGCTCTCGTGGAAGGAAAAATCGTGGGTGGTAGGAGTGCAGTTGGGGAGAATGTCACGTGCTTACGATTGGAATGATCTCATCCGCGCTCGCGTCATTAATGATACGCTGGCAAACATTCCCATTGCTATTGTTGTGGAGCACGACAGTGCGTCTTTTCATGTCTTTCGCAGGGATTTGTACTCTTTTTCTAAGGATGCGTACAGCGAAACACTTACGGATAGTCCAACAAGTTCAGTTTGGAATTTCAGAGGCTACTGTACGGATGGCCCATTAAAAGGAAGTCAGTTGACGAAGATACAATCCTATCAGGAATTTTGGCATTCGTGGAGGACATTTCATCCACGCACATCCCAATTTATTCTTCAGAAAAGTGATTAATCTCACTTGTTAGAAATGGATGAAATAGTAACTTGAGCGAACGCAAAAGAGTATGGCTAAGAAAAAGAAAAGTGAAATTGATGCATCAAGCCTGTGGGGTATTGACATGGGAGGAACGAAGATTGAAGGCGTCATTTTAAAATCCGCCAAGAATCCTGAAGTTCTTTTTCGTGATCGTGTTCCTACCGAAGCCGATCAGGGTTATGATCACATTCTCCATCAGGTAAAGAAACTGGTGGATATGATGAAGAAAGAAGCTGGTTTTTTGCCAAAGCGAATTGGCATCGGTACGCCAGGCACCAACGATCCAAAACTGGGTACAATGAAAAATTGCAATTCAGTTGTGCTGAATGGCATGCCGATGAAAACAGATCTGGAAAAACTTCTCAAGGTTAAGCTGGAGATGGCTAACGATGCCGATTGTTTTGCACTGGCCGAAACGCGATTTGGTGTTGTTAAAGAACAGTTTCCGGATGCCCGCGTTGTATTTGGCGTAATCATGGGAACGGGGGTAGGCGGAGGTATTGTAGTGGATGGAAGGGCGATTGTTGGTTTGCAAGGAATTGCCGGGGAATGGGGACATAATTTTCTGCATGAATCCGGTGGACCATGCTATTGCGGAAAGTCAGGCTGCGTTGAAAATGTTATCTCAGGTCCCGCACTTGAACGCTACTATTTCAAGGAAACGGGAAATAAAAAACCACTTAAAGATATTGTGGCCTTGGCCGAATCAAAAGTTGATCCGACTGCACAGAAAACCATGATCCGGTTGATTGAATATTTTGGATTAGCCTTAAGCGTGATCATTAACATCCTTGATCCGGATGTGATTGTAATCGGTGGTGGCGTGGGCAATATCGATCAGTTATACGATCGTGGTCTTGACTCTGTGAAAAAATATGTTTTTAATAACCGACTCGATACGCCAATTGTGCGGCCATCGCTTGGCGATAGTGCCGGTGTATTTGGTGCTGCATATCTTGTAAGTTGATACTAACCAAACAGGCAACATGATAAAAAAACGCATTGCTGTTCTTGGCCCGATTCCAAGAGATCATATTGTTACACACCAGGGAGACCTGATTCAGAAATGGGGGTGTGTAACGCATCCTGTTATTGCACTTTCAACCCTGGCTGGAAAGAAGATAGAGATTATTCCGGTGTGCCACGTGCGAAACGTTGATGTTGACAATGTACACGAGGTGTTTGAGGGGTATTCAGGCATTAACCTGGATTACATCACTTCCAAAAATGATCAGGGTGATATCATCAGTTTGCGTTTTCTGGATATGAATAACCGGTTAGAGCGACAAACAGGTTTTATGGATCCGATTCTTCCAGATGATGTAAAGAAAATTCTGGACGCAAAGGTTTTTGTTTTTATTCCCATTAGCGACTACGAAATATCACTCGATACGTTGAAGTTCATCAAGAAGAAAAGTAAGGGTCTGATTATTTTTGATGCTCACGGTCCGACTACCGCTTGTCTCTACAATGGCGAGCGTCAGCGCAAATTCTGGGTGGATAGAGATTTATGGCTTCCGTACATTGATATCTTAAAAATGAACCTGGAAGAGGCACATGCCTCTTGGTTCAAGAAGGAATATGAGACCATGGATTTTGCGGGCGAACCTGTTTTTGATCGCGATGAACTGCGCAACTTTGCCAAGCATTGTCTGAGCTTCGGTGTAAAGTGTGTTTACATCACAGTCGATTCACGTGGATGTATGGTTTACTACTACGATAAAAAGAACTTCGTGGAAGAGATGGTGCCTGCAGTTAAAGTGAAAGAAGTAATTGACACAACAGGGTGCGGTGACTCCTTTGCGGGTGGCGTTGGTTTCGGTTTATTGCAAAAGCCACGGGATTACATCGGAGCCGCACAATATGGCAATACCCTTGGGGCACTCCGCACCCAGGGGAAAACGTTTGCGGTATTTAAATCGCTTGAAGAAACGAATAAAATCATTCGCGAAACGTATTTTTGACGCCATTTTATAAACGATAACGAGCGTGGTTAAAGCCTGTATATTTGATTTGGATGGTGTGATTGTCGATACAGCGCATTATCATTTTTTAGCCTGGAAGCGATTAGCCAATGAATTGGGATTTAATCTCACCGAAACTGATAATGAGCGATTGAAAGGTGTCAGTCGCTTGCAGTCGTTGGAAATTATTCTTGAACTGGCCGGAATAACATTGAGCGATCACGAAAAAGAGCTTCTGGCCAACAAGAAAAATACCTGGTTTGTTGACTATGTAGAGCGAATGGTTCCGGAGGAAATATTTCCGGGCGTAAGAAAACTCATACAAGATTTGCGCAGCGCTGGAATTAAAGTGGCATTGGCCTCCAGCAGCAAGAATGCAAAAACGGTTATTCAGCTTCTTCACATTCAAAACGATTTCGATGCGGTAGTCGATGGCACCATGATCGCACACTCTAAACCCGACCCTGAAATATTTTTGCTTGCTTCAACGAAGCTGGGAATACCTCCTTCGGAGTGTCTGGTTTTTGAAGATGCTGAAGCTGGAGTAGAGGCTGCCCGCGCAGCAGGAATGAAATGTGTTGGTATCGGATCGCATGATCAACTTGGAAAAGCCACGAAAGTAATTGCAAAAACAGGTGAATTTACAGTTGCAGAATTATCGAGAATATAACTGAACGAAGCATAGATTTTATGAAGCAATACCTCAAACATCATGAATGGCAAATCATTGAAGAAGGGTTTGATCCACATGTAAATAAAATTTCAGAGAGTATCTTCAGCATTGGTAATGGCCGGATGGGTCAGCGTGCCAATTTTGAAGAGGACTATTCTGGCGAAACACTTCGTGGCAGTTATGTGGCCGGTGTTTATTACCCCGACAAAACTCGTGTAGGCTGGTGGAAGAACGGTTACCCGGAATACTTTGCCAAAGTATTGAATGCACCCAACTGGATTGGTATCCACATCAGTATAGATAACCATAAGCTCGATCTGGCCAAGTGTAAGGTTGAGGATTTCAGGCGTGTGCTCGATATGAAAGTGGGCTTGCTATCGCGGAGCTTTACAGCAACTTTTCCTGACGGAAAAAGAGTGAAGGTAGAATCAAAACGATTTTGTAGTATGGCGCAAGGTGAAATTGGTGCCATACGCTACGCCCTTACACCTCTAAATTTTTCATCCAAAACTACTATTGGTATTTATGTAGATGCCGATGTGGTGAACATGGATTCAAATTATGATGAAAAATTCTGGGAAGAGGTTTATAAGGAAGCTACTCCCGGCCGGGCTGTTGTAACGGCACAAACAAAAAAGACTTTCTTTCATGTGACTACAGGAATGAAATATTTTATTCAATCTGAGGGAAAGAATGTGGATTTTGAAAGATTTAATATTGAGGTTCGTGAAAAGTTTGCCGGAAATGTTCTGCAACTTGATTTACAGGAAGGAAAAGAAATTGTAATTTATAAATATGCGGCTGTTCTCTCGTCTGAGAATCATCCAAAAGATCAATTGGTTTCAGCTTGTGACAATGTATTGTTTGATGCTTCCGTAAAAGGATTTGACAAACTATTTGAAGAACATGCCAGGGTTTGGACGCACAAATGGGAAGAGTGTGACATCACCATCGATGGCGATGTAGCGGCACAACAGGGTATTCGCTTTAATATTTTCCAATTAACACAAACCTATACAGGCGAGGACGAGCGCCTCAACATTGGCCCGAAGGGATTTACAGGTGAGAAATATGGTGGAAGTACCTATTGGGATACCGAGGCGTATTGTTTGCCGTTTTACCTCAGTACAGCCGAGGAGAAAGTTGCCCGAAACTTGCTCGTATATCGCTATAAGCATTTGCCCAAGGCAATCGAGAACGCCAGGAAACTCGGCTTTAAAGATGGTGCAGCCTTTTATCCGTTCGTTACCATGAATGGAGAGGAGTGCCATAACGAATGGGAAATTACGTTCGAAGAAATTCACCGTACCAGTGCCATGGCCTATGCTATTCGCGATTATATCAACTATACAGGCGATCAAACTTATTTATCGCAGTATGGTCTGGAAGTGCTCATTGGCATTGCACGTTTTTGGGCACAGCGCGTAAACTGGTCGACTGATAAGAACAAGTATGTCATTCTGGGTGTAACCGGTCCGAATGAATACGAGAACAATGTAAATAACAACTGGTACACCAACTACCTGGGTGCCTGGACACTCCGGTTCGCCAATGATGCTGTGGAGTATGTGAAGAAATCCGATCCGAAACGTTTTGAAGAAATTGTTCGTGTAACAAATTTTAACGATGTGCAAGAGACACAAAATTGGAAGAAGATTTCAGAGAATATGTACTATCCGCACGATCCGAACCGTGGCGTTATTCTGCAACAGGACGGATTTTTGGATAAAGAGCTGATAGCTGTAAAAGATCTTGATCCAAAGGACAGGCCCTTGAATCAGAAGTGGTCGTGGGATCGGATACTTCGGTCGTGCTTCATTAAGCAGGCGGATGTGTTGCAGGGGATTTATTTATTCGAGGATGACTTTGATTTAGATACAATCAAGCGGAATTTTGATTTCTACGAGCCGATGACGGTTCATGAGTCATCGTTATCACCTTGTGTGCACGTGATTTTGGCATCCAAACTCGGTTACAAGGAAAAAGCATACGAATTGTATTTACGCACTGCGCGCCTTGATCTGGACGATTATAACAATGACACAGAAGATGGTTGCCACATCACGTCTATGGCTGGTACCTGGATGAGTGTGGTGAAAGGTTTTGGAGGCATGAAAATTAAAGACGGGAAACTTCACTTCAGTCCGTATACACCAGACCAATGGAAGTCATATTCCTTCCGGTTAGAATTCCGTGGAAGGGTCCTCAAGATTAAAATTTCTAAATCCGGTACCGAAACAATTTTAGAGTCTGGTGATCCATTGGAAATTGTTATGGATGGTAAAGTAATTTCGTTGAAATAGGAATTCTGATAATCAGTTGATGAAACTAAAAAGGATGGCGCAAGCCATCCTTTTTAGTTTTGAATAGTGTTTTGTCCTTAATGTTGTGATGGCTTATTGCGCATGTATACATTCAGGAATATAAAACCCACCACCAGTATAGCTGGTAAAATGGTTACATACCGCAGTGTGGCCTGTGGTCCGGCTGTATCGATGGATTCACCCATAAGTGGTAAAACCATTGAGGTAGCCACCATTCCTGCTCCACCCATGATGGAGAGACCTAATGCACCACTTTTCGGAATATTCTCAGAGACAAACCCCAACATAGTAGGCCAGAAGTAGCAAATGCCAAAGGCGAATACAATAGCGGCCGACATCGTGAAAACTGCACCATCTGCTACACTTAATAAATAAAGTCCTACTACCGCAAGAATGGCAGAACCAAGCAAAACACCGGCAGGGTTAAGTTTGTGAATAAGTGGACCGGCAAAGAATCGGCCTACAGCCATAATGCCGGTAACAACCACTAAAATAATCATTGGGTTGATACCACTTTTTTCCAGGAGTGCATTGATCCATTGATTGGTACCCAACTCAGTGGAGGCCGTCAAAAACATGCAGAACAACATGAAAGGAAACAGCAGGCTTACTTTATTGACGAACTTTCCTTCAATGACAACGGCAACGACAATGAGTGCCATGACGATGTATGTTAAGCTCGATGAAAAGTCTATTTTAATGGCTGGTACAGAGGCACTCAAAATCATGAACGAAACAACGGCAATGATGGTAAAGGGAGCTGCCACATTTTTCAACATGTCCTTAAATGAAACACCGGAGCTTACCCGTTCAGTTTCCGGAATAGTTTGACCGAAAAACAGGTATCCATAAATGGCAAGTGGAATAAATAACAATCCGGTAAGGAGTTGCCAGCTTAGATGCAACTGATCCATCAGCAACCAGGCTAATACGCCACCAATAACAATCCCACCGGGAAACCAAACGTGAAAGCGATTTAGCATTTTGGTTTTGTTGGTAGAATAGATGGTTGTTATGAGTGGGTTGCAGGCCGCCTCTACACTTCCATTGCCAAAACCAATAAAAACATTGGCTACAAATAGCATGGTTTTATCAGTAGCCATCAGGAGTAAGGTTATACCAATGAGGTGCATGAAGAAGGCGAGCCAGATTATCGATCGCGTTTTTACGGCATCAATTATTAACCCGCCAACATACATGGCAATGGTAAATCCCCAGAAGGCAGGGCCAAAGGCCCACCCGATTTCCTGCCCGGTCAATCCGTAATCGGAAGAAAATACGCCTTCAATTTTAGCGCGGATAGCAAAGGTCAAGGAGGTCACGAGCAGCGCAAGACAACTGCCAATAAAAAGTCTTGAAGCATTAAATTTTTGTTCCATGAGGCGAAAGGTTTACGGTTTAGTTGTTGAAGATGGATGTATTTTTTTATTCACGCAAGCTTATTTCTAAGATGATACTACGGGTTTACAAAAAAGAATTAAAACTGTCTTCGAATTATAATTCAAAGATGAATCCCTTCTCGCGAAGTTTGTCGTACATTTTCTTATCAAACCGGTAGAGTTGGGCAGCGCGGTGTGAAACATCTTCCTGTTTTTCGTTACAGGGTTTCAGTAAATTCATGTTTAACAGCTTCCGTCTGAAATTGGGTTTATCCAAACTTGTCTCAAGTATTGCCTCGTACAATTGCTGCAATTGATGCAAGGTAAATTTCTTAGGTAATAAATTGAATCCGATGGGTTCATTCATGACTTTCTGTTTCAGATGCATGTATCCAAAATATAGGATTTCGTTATGGTCATACGGCAATTTTGGGATATCATGAATTTTGAACCATTGCACATCCGAAGCGGTAAAGCCGGGATTTAGAGAATAGTTATCGGCATTCACGAGGGCATAGTATGCAATCGTAATGACACGATTTGCCGGGTATCGGTCAACGTGACCAAAGGCGCGCAGTTGTTCCAGATAGATGTTGGACACACCCGTCAATGAATGCAGCAATCGGTTAGCAGCATCATCAATACTTTCGTTATATTGTATCCATCCACCGGGCAGGGCCCAGCGGTCTTTACTGATTCCTTCGGCATGTTTGACGAGAAGAATGTCCAGCTCACCATCTTTAAAACCAAATATCAGGCAGTCAATTGACAGCGTATCAATGATACTATCCGGGAAATTGTTTGGGGGCATAACTATCCAAGATTAAGTAAGGGTTATTAAATATATTAACAAATTATGGTCAAATTGACTATTAGTGGTATTTTTGTTTACCTAATCAGAGAAAATTAACGCTATGCCAAATTATTTACTGGGTATTGATATCGGAAGTTCATCCGTTAAGGCATCATTTCTGGATGCTGAGTCAGGCCAGGTTGTGGCGGCAGCATATTCTCCATCAGAGGAAATGCCCATGTTGGCAGTGAAATCAGGATGGGCAGAGCAAGATGCTGAGATGTGGTGGGAGCATGTTATCAGAAGTACACGAAGTGCCTTATTGAAATCCGGAATATCATCCGAGCAGGTCAAGGCCATTGGTATCTCGTATCAGATGCACGGTCTTGTGGTTGTGGGGAAAGACCACAAACCCTTGCGACCTGCCATTATATGGTGTGATAGCCGATCCGTTACGATTGGTCAAAAAGCGACACAGGCATTAGGCGAGAAATATTGCCTCGAACATTTCCTGAATTCACCTGGAAATTTCACAGCTTCAAAGTTACGCTGGGTGAAAGAAAATGAGCCCAGTGTTTTTGAAGGCATTGAAAAAATCATGTTGCCGGGCGATTACATTGCTATGAAACTGACCGGTGAAATCTGCACCACCGATACAGGACTTTCAGAAGGAATTTTCTGGGATTATAACAATCGCAGCGTTTCTCAAAATTTGTTGGATTACTACGGCATTCCTACAACGTTATTACCACGTCAGGTTCCTGTTTTTGGTGAGCAAGGTTTGCTTCGTGATGAGGCAGCCCATGCACTCGGACTGCGTGCCGGTATCCGCATCGCATACCGTGCAGGTGATCAGCCGAACAATGCATTTTCACTTAATGTTTTGAACCCCGGAGAAACAGCAGCAACCGCAGGTACATCGGGCGTGATCTATGGTGTAACCGACACCAATGCATTTGATGCAAAATCACGTGTAAATACGTTTATCCATGTGAATAACCAACAGCCTGCTATCCGGAATGGAGTTCTGCTTTGTGTTAACGGAACCGGTATTTTAAACAGTTGGCTCCGAAAAAATACAAAAGGAAATGGTTCATCGTATGACTATGAGCAAATGAATATACTGGCGGCACAGGCTCCCATTGGTTCTGACGGATTGCGCATTCTGCCGTTTGGAAATGGTGCAGAACGAATTTTTGAAAACAGGGAAGTGAATGCCTCTTTTCATGGATTAAATTTCAACCGTCACTCACAAGCGCATATATTTCGCGCTGCACAAGAAGGAATTGTTTTTGCGCTGAAGTATGGTTTTGATATCCTCAAGGAAATGGGGCTTCACACCAATGTTATTCGTGCGGGAAATGCCAATATGTTTCTAAGCCCGCTATTCCGGGAAGCATTCGTGAATACCATAGGTGCGCGATTGGAACTCTTTGACACCGATGGTTCGAAAGGAGCTGCCATTGGGGCAGGCATTGGTGCGGGTATCTATTCATCATTTGCAGAGGCATTCCAAGGTTTAAAAATGATCCGCTTTGAAGAAGCTAATGCCGATAAAAAATCACAATACACAGAAGCATATCAGCATTGGCTGGCTTGTGTTACTAATCATTAAATTCAACTGACTAAATCAACCTAAAATTTCCGCTTATGAAAGTATTAAAAGGTAATAAAGAGTATTTCAAAGGTGTAAAAGCAATTAAGTTTGAAGGAAAGGAATCGGATAACCCACTGGCCTTTAAATATTATGATGCCAAACGCAGGGTAGGGAAGAAGACCATGGCCGAACATTTTCGTTTTGCCATTGCCTATTGGCATACCTTCTGTGGAAATGGGGGTGATCCATTTGGAGCACCAACCAAAAATTTTCCATGGCTGACCAGTTCCGATCCGGTGCAACGCGGTTTGGATAAAATGGATGCTGCATTTGAATTTATCACCAAAATCGGAGCGCCTTTCTATTGCTTTCATGATTATGATTTAGTGGAAGAAGGTTCAACCCTGAAAGAATCGGAGTCGAGGTTACGAAAGGTTGTAGACTACGCCAGACAGAAACAAAAAGCTTCGGGAGTAAAATTATTATGGGGTACTGCTAACCTCTTTTCTCATCCCCGCTACATGAACGGGGCTGCTACGAATCCGGATTTTAATGTGGTTTGTTATGCAGCCACCCAGGTGAAAAATGCCATTGATGCTACCATTGAATTGGGTGGATCAAATTATGTATTCTGGGGTGGCCGCGAAGGGTATCTTTCGCTGCTCAACACGAACATGAAACGCGAGCAGGAGCACCTGGCACGATTCCTCCATGCATCACGCGACTATGCGAGGAAAAACGGATTCAAAGGAACGTTTTTGATTGAGCCCAAGCCAATGGAGCCCACCAAACATCAGTATGACTTTGATTCAGCAACGGTGATTTCATTTTTGCGCGAATTCGATTTGATGGATGATTTTAAATTGAACATTGAAGTAAATCATGCTACACTGGCCAGTCACACCTTTGACCACGAATTACAAGTAGCCGCAAATGCAGGAGTTTTAGGAAGCATGGATGCTAATCGTGGTGATTACCAAAATGGTTGGGATACCGATCAGTTCCCAAACAATGTGTATGAACTGACAGAGGCTATGCTTGTGGTACTGCAAGCTGGTGGTTTTAAAACCGGAGGCGTGAACTTTGATGCGAAGACAAGACGTACCTCAACAGATTTGGTTGACATTTTCTATGCTCACATTGGTGGTATGGATGCCTTTGCACGCGCACTGCTGGCCGCACAAGCCATTTTAGATGATGGCGAATATTTACGCATGCGCAAAGAGCGCTATGCTTCTTTTGACTCCGGTAAGGGTAAGCAATTTTCAAAAGGTAAATTGCGGTTGGAGTCACTGCGTCAACTAGCTCTAAAGCATGGTGAGCCTGAACAGATTAGCGGACGGCAAGAGTATATGGAAAACCTACTGAACAAGTTCATTTAAGTTTTAGAAAGATTATCAAATCAGGGTCAGGTGCATTAGTTGCATTTGACCCTGTATTGTATCTTCCGGAAATAAATGCACGGAAATGAAGAAAATATTTATCGGGTTATGCATGGCCTTTATTCCTATTGGAATGATGGCTCAGCTAACGGAGTTCGGAAGTTTTAAAATCATCAACACGGAGATAATCTATCAAAAGGTGTCCGGATATGATTCTGTTACAACCGAAAAACTCGTGGAGTTTTTGAAAACTGTACCCAACATTGCCAATGTAGAGGTTGTAAATAATATTGTGCAGGCTGACCTGACTGACTTTGTGGTCGACTACAAAAAATTCCAGTTTAATCAAGTAGCCGTGCCACCAATTATTCAAACCGGACGCTTCAGTGCCAAAATTTCTATGGAGGGACGCGACAATAAATACCGCGTAACTTTAAAGTCAATACAAGTAAAAGGGGATATCGGCTATAAGAAAATTCTTAGCCCTGAAAATCTGACCAACTACGCCTGCACCAACAGTGGTACAGTACTTTCTCGAGATTGGTGTAAACCAAATACATTAGGATTGCTTGATCTGGCGCTCACCGACCGGTTCTTGTTTAAAGAACAGAAGAAGGATGGTGATTGGTAGTTCGGAATCAATACATTCTGACAATGTTGACCATTACAGATTTTTCTTCCGTTCAACCTTTTCCGCAATCGATTCCGATAATTTTATTTGCTTATTTTTCAGTCTTTAAATCTTTCTTGAATCAAACTAATAAACCGTATGAAAAGAAAATTACGCATGGGCATGGTAGGTGGTGGACTTACCTCTTTTATTGGCCCTATACACCGCAAGGCAGCAGGAATTGATGGGGAAATTGAATTGGTCTGTGGAGCTTTTAGTGTTGTTCCAGGCGAGTCAAAAGCTACTGGTGAAGCCCTGTATCTAGACCCGAAACGCGTGTATGAATCATACCAGGAAATGTTTGAAAAAGAGAAAGACATGCCAGCTGATAAGCGTATTGATTTTGTTTCCGTAGTGACACCAAACCACGTACACTTCGGGCCTTCCAAGATGGCGTTGGAGCATGGCTTCCATGTTATCGTTGAAAAGCCTATTGCTTTTTCGGTAGCAGAAGCCAAAACACTTCAAAAACTTGTTAGCAAAACCGGACTTATCCTTGGCCTGACACATACCTATACAGGTTATCCTTTGGTAAAGGAGGCGCGCAATATGGTCGCGTCCGGAAAAATAGGAAAAGTAAGAAAGGTGTTTGTGGAATATCCTCAAGGGTGGCTATCCACCTTGCTAGAAGGTACCGGCAATATGCAGGCATCCTGGAGAACTGATCCAAAGCAATCCGGGATGGGTGGTGCCATCGGTGATATTGGCACCCATGCTGCAAACTTGGCAGAGTATATTACAGGATCAAGAATTACTGAATTGTGTGCCATGCTCAATACCGTAGTGAAAGGCCGTAAACTCGATGACGACAGTTCTATGTTGTTGCGGTTTGACAATGGCGCTTCGGGTGTATTGCTGGCTACACAAGTGGCGGCAGGTGAAGAGAATAATCTGAACATTCGTGTATACGGAGAGAAGGGTGGATTGGAATGGAAGCAGGAAGATCCGAACACGATGATTGTAAAGTGGCTTGACAGACCCAAGGAAATTGTGCGTGCAGGCCAAAAATATTTGTCGGATGATGCAAAAGCTTTTACGCGTACACCTGCCGGTCATCCGGAAGGATACCTGGAAGCATTTGCAAACATATACCGTGGGTTCTCCAAGGCAGTTCGTGATTACAAGCCTGGAAAGAAAATCAATTATGCCAAGTATGATTTTCCGGATGTTGAGGATGGTGTTCACGGTATGAACTTCGTGCAAACGGTGGTGAAGTCGGCCAGCTCGAATCGCAAATGGACTACATTAAAATAGGCACTAAAACTTTAACAGGAGTTCATTATCATGAAAACAATTAAGGGACCGGCTATTTTTCTGGCGCAGTTCATGGGCGACCAGCCGCCTTTCGATAATATAAAAACCATCTGTAAATGGGCTGCCTCGTTGGGTTATGTGGGTGTTCAGATACCAACATGGGATCCGCGCTGCATTGATCTGAAGCTCGCTGCCGAGAGTAAGGACTATTGTGAAGAATGGAAGGGAGCAATAGAATCCTGTGGGTTACAGGTCACTGAACTTTCCACACATTTACAGGGTCAGCTTGTGGCTGTTCATCCGGCTTATAACGAATTGTTTGATGGCTTTGCTCCAAAGAACCTTCGCGGGAATGCGAAAGAACGAACGAAGTGGGCGGTTGAACAATTGAAAAATGCCGCAAAAGCCAGTAAGAATCTTGGACTCAATGCGCATGTAACATTTTCAGGAGCCTTGATGTGGCATACAGTTTATCCGTGGCCCCAACGGCCTTCCGGATTGGTGGAAGATGGCTTCAAGGAACTTGCTAAACGATGGCTTCCTATTCTCAATGCTTTTGATAAAGCAGGAGTTGATTTATGTTATGAAATTCATCCCGGTGAGGATCTTCATGACGGTATTACATTCGAGCGTTTCTGGGAGGCAACCGGCAAGCACACACGGTGCAACATTCTTTATGATCCCAGTCACTTTGTGTTACAACAGCTCGATTATTTACAATACATCGACTTCTACCATGAGTTCATTAAGATGTTCCATGTGAAGGATGCTGAATTTAATCCGACAGGAAAAGTTGGTGTATATGGTGGTTATCAGGACTGGGCCAACCGTGCGGGCAGGTTCCGTTCACTTGGCGATGGCCAGGTCGATTTCAAATCTATTTTTTCAAAACTTACCCACTATGGTTATGACGGATGGGCTGTTCTGGAGTGGGAGTGCTGCATTAAACATCCTGAGCAGGGAGCTGCAGAAGGTGCGCCATTTATTAAAAACCATATTATCCGGGTAACCGAAAAGGCGTTTGATGATTTCGCTTCAAGCGGAAAGGATCAGAAACTCAACAAAAGAATTTTAGGAATTTAAACAAAACAACAATGAAAAAAATATTTGTATTCATCGCTTTGGCAGGAATGGCAGCATTCATTTTCACCTCCTGTGGATCAACAAAAAAAGAAGAAAAGGCAACCTCAGAAGATGCTTACGATGACTATGCAACCGCGCAACCCAAAAAGGCATCAGCCGATGATCTAATTGCTCAGGGTAAGGTCTTGGTTGATGCCAGTGATTGTAAAACATGCCATCATGCTACCAATAAAATTGTAGGACCTTCACATACCGATGTGGCCACCAAGTATGAATTTACACAAGCTAATGTCTCCATGCTGGCACAAAAGATTATCAATGGTGGGACCGGTGTGTGGGGAGAAATCCCAATGACAGCCCATGCTGATTTAACTCTGGCTGATGCTGAAAAGATGGCCATGTACGTACTTTCCCTGGATGGAGAGAAACCCAAGGATTGATTCCATACCAATAGTGATGCTGAACCGCCTCGCATGAAAGTACGGTAGCGGCTGTTTATCCTTTCTCAGAATTTTTAAAAGCCAATATGAAGTCTTATTTAGCGATTGCTATAATATTCATTCTTTTCATTTCCTGTGAGCATCAAAAGCCAAAGGTATTGGTGTTCTCCAAAACGAGTGGTTACCGGCACGCTTCCATTGGTGTCGGGAAAACGATGCTGATGGAATTGGGAAGAACGAATGGGTTCGAAGTGGATACCACGGAAGATGCCAGTTTCTTTCAGGAAGAAAAACTGAAACAGTACCATGCTGTTATTTTTCTGAGTACAACCCTTAATGTTTTAGATCCCGTTCAGCAAGGAGATTTTAAACGCTTTATTCAGGCTGGTGGCGGTTTTGTTGGCATTCACGCAGCAGCCGATACAGAATATGAATGGCCATGGTATGGGAAACTGGTTGGTGCTTATTTTAAAAGCCACCCGAAAACACAGCAAGCAAAGTTTGTAAAAACTGGTCAGCATGAACTGACTGCAGGTTTGCCCGATGAATGGGTTCGCACCGATGAACTTTATAATTACAAGAATATTTCTGATAAAATTAATGTGCTCTATACGTTGGATGAAACTTCGTACGAAGGCGGTGAGAACGGATCAAATCACCCAATCGCCTGGTATCACGAATTTGATGGTGGCCGTTCATTTTATACCGGCTTGGGCCATACTGAAGAGAGTTATGCAGATCCGCTGTTCCGCGATCATGTCCTGAAAGGTATTCAGTATGCCATAGGCAATAATTCCAAACTTGATTACTCAAAGGTGAAGGCCAAGCGTGTTCCGGAAGATAATCGCTTTACGAAAACCGTTCTCGACTTTAACCTCGATGAGCCAACGGAAATGACCATGCTTCCCGATGGAAGAATTATTTTCCTGGAGCGTAAGGGAACTGTAAAACTATACGATCCAAAAGATGGCAAGGTCAGTTTGATCAATACATTTAATATCGGGACAAAATTTGAAGATGGCATGATTGGTCTGGCAGCCGATCCAAACTTTGAACAGAATAACTGGCTTTATATTTTCTATTCCCATCCCGAACGATCAGCCAATATTGTTTCACGTTTTACGTTCACCGATGGTAAAATTGATATGGCCTCCGAAAAAGAAATCATCGAGGTGCCTACGCAGCGAGAAACCTGTTGTCATACAGGAGGGTCGCTGCTCTTTGATCCAAAAGGAAACTTGTTCATTTCTACAGGCGACAATACGAGCCCATTTGAATCCGATGGATTTAGTCCATCAGATGAACGCCCGGGGCGTTCGCCTTTCGATGCACAAAAATCTTCAGCAAATACCAATGATTTGCGTGGAAAAATTTTGCGCATTCATCCTGAACCCGATGGAACCTATACCATTCCAGAAGGCAATCTCTTTCCAAAAGGCGAGCCGTTAACACGCCCCGAAATTTATGTGATGGGTAACAGGAATCCTTACCGCATTTCGTACGATGAGAAAACAGACTACTTGTATTGGGGGGAAGTAGGTCCCGATGCCGGCAACAATGATTCCATCCGAGGCCCCCGCGGTTATGACGAAATCAACCAGGCCAGGAAGGCTGGTTTTTTTGGGTGGCCTTATTTTGTTGGAAAGAATTATGCCTATGCGCACTATGATTTCGCTACCAAGAAAATTATTGGCCCATGGAATCCGGATAAACCAATCAACCAATCGCGAAACAATACAGGTAAACGCGAATTGCCATCTGTGGCGCCTCCGTTCATTTGGTATCCGTACGATAAGTCGGATGAATTTCCGATGGTGAAAACCGGAGGACGAAATGCTATGGCAGGTCCGGTTTACTACAGTGAAAAATACAAAGGTGTTACCACAGCCTTCCCGGATTACTTTGATGGCAAACTGTTGATCTATGACTGGATGCGCAACTGGATGTTTCTGGTAACCATGGATGATCAGGGAGACATTCTCGATATCGAGCCGTTCATGGAGAACATCGCGTTCAACAACATCATCGACATGACCTACGGGCCTGATGGTAAATTGTATTTGCTTGAATATGGCACCCGCTGGTTCAAACAGAACCTGGATGCTCGATTGGTACGAATCGATTACAATGGAGGTAATCGGTCTCCAGTAGCCAATCTTTCGGCTGATAAAGTTTCAGGAGCAGTTCCATTAACCGTGAATTTCTCTGCGAATGGTTCGATGGATTATGATCTTTCGGATAAACTTACCTACACGCTGGAGGCTGCGGCAAAAACATATACTATTGAAAATGGAAGCAGCACCATCACATTCGATAAACCCGGTGTGTACAAGGCTGTTCTTACGGTAACAGATGACAAGGGCGCATCCGGTTCGGCTGCCGTGCAAATAATAGCGGGTAACGATCCTCCGGTAGTGGAGGCATCTCTAGTTGATGGTAATACTTCTTTCTTCTTTCCGGGTACACCGATCCACTATGCAATTAAAATTTCCGACAAGGAAGATGGCAGTACTGTGGATGGCAAAATCGGGTCACAGGATGCGCTGATAACTTTTGAATACCTGAAAGGCTTTGATATGACACAGATTGCACAAGGCCATCAAATGCCTTCTGCTGAATTGCCAGGGAAGGCGCTGATGGACAAAAGTGATTGCAAGTCATGCCATTTGATGAACGAGCGATCAGCCGGACCTGGCTACAAAGAAATAGCCGACAAGTACAAAAGTGACCCGGGCGCCATTGATTTACTTTCCGCGAAAATCATTAAGGGTGGTGCAGGTGTCTGGGGCACAACTGAAATGGCTGCACATCCTCAAATCAGTGTTGAAGATGCCAGGAAAATGGTGTCCTATATTCTTACCCTGAATGAACAGAAAGTAGTAAAGCGATTACCGCTTAGTGGTACTGTCTTGGCTGAGAATAAATCAGAAGGAGTTTACGTGCTCACCGCATCGTATTCTGATAAAAGTGTAAATAATCTTCCGTCACTTTCTTCGATAGGAAGTGTTGTATTGCGTGCGCCTGTGTTGAATGTCAACCAGATATCGGCCTATCATCGTGCCCGAAAAGCAGAGGCGCCCAATGGCGCAGCTTATGTCGATGAAATTAAGAACGGCTCACACATTATGTTTAAGAATATTGATCTGACGAACATAAAGACGGTCATGCCAATGGCCGGGAAGTATGGAGATGTTGCAGGTGGAAGTCTTGAATTACGTCTTGATTCACCAGAAGGGAAACTTATTGGTAGTTATGATTTCAAAAACGCATCCCGCACGATGGTGATGGAAGGAGTAGAGTTATTAACCGGCCAGCTTAAAATTGAATCGGTTACTGGTATTCATGACCTTTTTGTTGTGTTTAAAAATCCAGAAGCAGGAGATAAGGTGTTGTATTTTTTTACACAACTAGGGTTAAGTAATAAGTAATTGACATAAACCAAAATACTATGAAACGGAGAGAATTTATTCAAGCATCCGCTTTGGCTACTGCCGGAATGTTTGCCATGCCTTCGCTGATGGCTGCCGGAAATAATAAAAAAGGTATTGGACTTCAACTTTACAGTTTGCGTCAAACAATCGGTAAAGATCCGAAAGGAGTGCTGAAGAGGGTTGCGGATTTTGGTTACACGGAACTTGAGGCTTATTCCTACCGCGATGGGAAAATTTTCGGTATGCCATACGATGAATTTTGTCAATACAGTAAGAAGTTGGGTATGCGCGTAGTTTCAGGTCACTATGGGCTGGATCAAATTACGGGTGATACGTGGTCGAGAGCAGTTGACGATGCGAAGAAAAATGGAATGGAGTACATGGTGGTTCCATACATTGCCGAGCCTCAACGAAAATCAATTGATGACTATAAATGGATTTGCGAAAATCTGAATAAAGCAGGTGAGGTTTGTAATGCAAAAGGTATCCGGTTTGGATACCACAACCACGCATTTGAATTTGAAACATTAGAGGGCCAGATTCCCTTCGATGTAATGTTGACCGAACTGGATCCTAAAAATGTTGGATGGGAACTGGATATTTTCTGGATTGTAAATGCAGGGCATGATCCGATTGAGTACTTTAAAAAGCATCCTGGTCGTTTTGAACAGTGGCATGTAAAAGATATGGATAAGGCCGATCGCAATCGAAATGCTGATGTTGGTACCGGAACCATTGACTACAAACCGATTTTTGCACAAGCCAGCCTCTCGGGCATGAAACATTTTTATGTTGAGCAAGAAACGTATCCGGGTGAACCCATCGATAGTATTGAAAACTGCATCAAGTATTTGAAGACTATACTGTAAAAGTTTGTTTACAGGTTTCTGAAATGATGTCGGGTACTTGTGCCCGACATTGTTATTTTTGGGGGATTAAAATTCAGAAAGAATTGTGAAGAAGATTTATGTAGTGAGTTTATTGATGCTCTGCTTTTCCGGCATTCAGGGACAAGATTTGTTACAAATCGTGAAAGGAAAAGTCTCTGATCAGACGAGTAATGGTCCGCTTGCCGGTGCCAGTATTCAATTGCGATCAGTATCACTGCAGATGGACACAACATCAAATGAATCCGGAACTTTTTCTGTTGATGTTCCCACCGGTCGTTATCAACTTGTTATATCCTTTACGGGTTATAAAACACTTCGTGATGAGGTTTTAGTGATTGCCGGAAGAGAAACTGTGTATCAGGCTTCCCTTGAACCGACTACCATCGTTTTGCAGGAGATTGAAGTGAGCGCGTCACCCACACAGGATTTGGATTTACCTGGATTAAAGTCTTTATCCATTGAGAAGACAGTACGGATTCCGGCCAATTTTTTTGACCCCGTCAGGATAGCAACGGCTTTTCCCGGAGTTATTGCAGCCAATGATCAAAGTAATGCCATCGTGGTGCGGGGCAATTCTCCCAATGGCTTGCTATGGCGTTTGAATGGGTTAGACATTGTCAATCCTAATCATCTTTCCAATGCCGGTACCTTAAGTGATAAGCCTGCCGCTAATGGTGGCGGTGTAAACATTCTGAGTGCGCAGATGCTGGATCGGACGGATTTTTATATGGGAGCATTTCCTGTGAATTATGGAAATGCTTTATCCGGAGTTGTTGACATGGGATTACGTGAAGGCAATCGGGAGAAATACGAATATACTGCGCAGGCCAGTCTGATCGGACTGGATGCATCTGCTGAAGGACCATTATCCTCTAAACACAACAGTTCATTTCTGGCCAACTATCGTTATTCAACAGTCGGGTTGCTTGGCGCCATGGGTGTTGACTTTGGCGGTGAGTCGATTACGTTTCAGGATTTTTCTTTTAACCTCACCACGCACCAGAAAAATGGCGGAACATTAACGTTCTTCGGCCTTGGAGGCCTCAGTAAAAATGATTTTTTAGCCAAAGACTCCGTTGATAGGGAGGAGGATAAGGATGCCTACGACATTCAGTATAAAGCAACTACCTATGCACTGGGTGTTCTTTACAACCTTCCCTTGAAAAATAAGGATGGCCTTTCTGCCGGCTTATCATTTTCGGCTACAGAGCAAACACGCCAAAGTGATCTGCACAAATCGGATGTTCGCTATCCTATTGATACATACCTTTTCAAACGCGAACTGCTTTCAGGCTTTGTGCGGTATAACAGAATTGTCAGTGAAAACACCCGGCTTGAGTTGGGTGCTAACATCAGTTACCAACACGATACGTTGTATAGCCGTCATGTGTTGTTAGCACCAATTTTTAACCCGCAGCCCTGCACACAGTGCGATGATGCAGAAGTAGTAAGCGGACTATCCTCTGGTGTTCTTTTCCAGCCCTACATCAATATGATCATGGCGCTCTCCACAAAAGTTTCCATGACGGCTGGTTTCCGGTATGTTAATTACTCGTATAACAATGCTACCAGCGCAGAACCACGCATTGTATTGTATTATTATCCCTCTGCTAAATCCACCATCAGCATTTCGGGAGGACTGGTGAGCCAGCAGCAATTACCTGTAACGTATTTTACGCAGGGTAACCACGATCTTGGCTTTACCAAGGCCAGGCATTTTAGTGCTAAGTATCAAGCCAGTTTCCGCCACGCAATTCGATTTAGCTCTGAAGTATTCTTTCAACAGTTGTTTGACGTTCCGGTAGAGGTACTTTCAGGATCAACTTTTTCGGTGCTTAACCTGATGGAGAATACAGTACCAACGTATCTGATACAGGATGGGCAAGGGCAAAACTATGGCGTTGATGTGATGTTGGAGAAGCCATTCTTTGACCAGCACTATTTTATTCTGGGCGGAAGCTACTATGAATCAAACTACACAACAGGAGATGGAAAGCAGTACAGCACGCGTTTTAATGGCAACTACACGCTTACCGCAGTGTATGGAAAGGAATGGGTTAAATCAACGAAGAACAGAACGATAGGGCTGAACACGCGTCTCTTGTATCTGGGTGGATTGCGGGAGAATCCTGTTGATCTGGCAGCGTCACAAGCTGCATATGAAACCGTCTATGATACATCAAGCGGATTTAGTAATCAATTGAAAGACTATATGCGCATTGACCTCAAGGTGAGTTTCCGCAAGAATAAGCCCGGCTATACACGTACCTTTGCTATTGATATTCAGAATTTACTGGGACAGAAAAATGAAGCCTATCATCAGTTTGATAACATTCAGCAGAAAGTCATTACAAAGTATCAGCTGGGACTTATTCCGGTGATTGTTTACCGGATAGATTTCTAGAATATTTTACTTTTGTTTTATAACAAGAAATCCAAGTATTATGAGAGTTCTTAATTACATACTTGCCCTCATGTTTCTGCTATTTGCGTTTGTGCAGGTAAACGATCCGGATCCTATCCTGTGGATTTTAATTTATGGGGCCATGGCTGTAGCCTGTGTTCTGGCAGCCTTTGAAATTTATCCAACGAAATTTCTGATTGCTTTATTGGTCGTATACGGTTTGTATAGCCTGGTATATATTCCCGGTGTATTGGAGTGGCTACAAACCGACAACAAGGCTGACCTTTTTGATGATGTCGCGAAGATGGAACATCCTTATATTGAAGAATCGCGGGAATTTCTGGGGCTTCTCATCTGTGATGCTGTACTGATCTTTTACATAATCCGATCCATTCGGATAAAAAAGGTCAATGTTATATGATCATCTTTTCGTAGGTTGGTTGCAGGGTTTCAGTATCGGTTCCGAAAAATTCAACATAGTCGACCTTTGGTATCAGCCATCCGGTTTCAGTCACCTGAACAAAGATTTTCCGGAGGGTTGATTTCTTGTTGTTAATAAGCATGTGCGCGGTAGCTTGTCCCTTTTCGTTCAGAAAAATCTCAGCGACACGTGTTTTTGAAGCTACGAAGCGCAGCGTAAAAGTATTTTTTGATAAGGGTTCACAGCGCACTCCGTAGGCCAATGTTCGTTCGATGTAGTTTAAGTCTCTTCGTTGACCTTTTTCAGCATACCGAATCCAATAAACATGAACAGGGTCTTTTTCCTGAATGGATGTTGGCGTCTGTCTGTTAATCTCATACATAACAGTATTTGCATTGTTGCTGCGCTGGATGTAAAATAGTGTATTGGCAGAGTGTGGTGGCACCGGAAACTCAGAGAAACTCCAGCCACTTATCAGAAAAAGCAAACTACCGAAAAGAATAAATTTCGTACGGTTCATGAAGTTAATACTGGCGAATGATGTATCTCGCAAACGCAAACAAAGATAAAAGGTTGAAAATTTCATCACCCACTTCAAGGTTGGGAAATTACCAAATACTGCTCTAATTTACCTGACATTCAGCCGTTCAACAAACTAATCAGTGTATCGTTCAGAAAGTAGAATAAGTGTAGCATGGCGCCAGGAGTGGGCCAATAAGCGATTCCGATGGGCTTTGCTGTTGTCCATAATATCCTTGCTATTGTGTGGCGCTGTCGCTCCTTTAATTTTTCAATACGCAGAACACCGGCCCGGTATGGTGTTGAATGATTTCTTGCTGGAAATACTGCCGCCTATCAATGTATCGAACTGGATTTTTTCGGTTATCTATTTATTGATTGCCTTAAGCGTTACTTCACTCTGTTCTTTTCCACGGAATTTGTTGTTGGGCATCGTTGGATACGTGTTGCTTACGATTCTCCGGTTTGGAACGATCCTGCTTTTTCCGTTGGAAGCCCCACAGCATATAGTGGAGCTTCGTGATCCAATTGTAGAGAAACTATTTTATCAGGCGGCTATAACCAAGGACCTGTTCTTTTCAGGGCATACCAGTATCTTAATTTTATTAGGCCTGGTTAATCCTCATAAGAGCTTCCGCCTTGTTCTGTATCTAGGAGCAATGGTAATAGGTCTCCTTGTTTTGGTGCAACACGCACATTATACAATTGATGTGCTGGCAGCTCCGCTTTTTGCCTTTCTGGCTTACTGGTTGGCGCTAAAGGTCCTGATTAAGACAGAACTGAAATAGCATTAGTGCAAGTATTCCTGATTAGCAAAATATTAATCTTTGCATAAATTTGAGGGTATTTACGTTTGAAACTTAACCAGTTTTTAACTTTTCCGTAATGAGTATTCTATGATGATGACTAATTACCAACGTTTTGAGTTCTCCAGTCCATTAACGGCTGAGCAAAAGGAGTATTTTGAGGAATATGGATTTTTGCATTTCAAGGGTTTTATTGATTCGGATAGGGTTGCCCTTTTCAGGGATGAGATGAGGTCAATAGAAGAACGCTGGATTGCTGCACAAGTAGAAAAGATTAATGGCGTTCCGATTAAATACGGCACCGATGTGGATGGCCGGCCAATTGTACAACGATTTGCATTTAGTTCACAGTACAGTAAAACCCTCTCTGATTTTTTGAACAACAGCCGCCTTCACGCGCTATTCCCATTGTTGGGTAGCCAGGCTGAAAATCCCCGAATAGGAGAGAATGAGAAAGATGGACTGGTTATCAATCACTACATCAACGCAAGTGGCAGCAATTTTTCTAAAATGGGCTGGCACACCGATTGTCTGCGCGATGTATTTTACGGAAAAAAAATTCAGCCCATGCTCAATGTTGGTGTTCATTTAACAGACGCGCTTCCTGATCAAAGCGGACTTCGACTCATTCCGGGCACGCATAAGCAAAACACTGTCAGCTTATTAACTAGAAAATTATACTTTTTTGACCACAAGCCGGATAAGAACGAAATAGGCCTTCAAACCAAAGCGGGAGACTTAACGGTTCACGATGGAAGGCTTTGGCATAGGGTAGCAAAATCCTCTGTGGTAGGGGAGCAGAGCCGCAGACAGGTGATGTACATCCCGATCATCAGCGGTGCCTATGCCATTAAAAATGAAAAC
Source organism: Cyclobacteriaceae bacterium (assembly GCA_016787565.1). Lineage (GTDB taxonomy): Bacteria > Bacteroidota > Bacteroidia > Cytophagales > Cyclobacteriaceae > JAEUUG01. The sequence goes on along the minus strand of JAEUUG010000013.1, from coordinate 23,134 downwards.
AGTCCTACGCTTTTTTATCAGCGCTTCCAAAAGCTGGTTCGGTAAAACTTGAATTTAATCTGAGATAATCTGCGGTTGCTGATTCGTATACTTGCAAGATGAAGAAAGCAATCATTACTGGTGCGAGTAAGGGACTTGGAAAGGCACTTTCACATGAGTTATGTTCCAGGGGCTATGAAGTTTTGCTGGTGGCCAGATCAGAAGAGTTGCTTGCTTCACTGGCTGAGGAGTTAACGCTTCAATATTCGGTAAAGGCCCATTATCTAACTATTGATTTAGCCCTTGCTGAGGCGATTGACCAGGTTGCGCAATGGTGTGAGTCAAATAAATTTCAGCCTTCGGTTTTGGCAAACAATGCTGGCTTTGCCTGTTGGGGGTATTTTGATAAACTACCCTTACCAAAGCAACTGGATATGCTGCAGCTTAATATGCAAAGCATGGTTGCCCTCACCTATCGTTTGCTCCCTCTTTTGCGAGGTAACGAGCAGGCCTATATCCTCAATGTATGCAGCACCTCAGCGTACCAGTCTGTTCCGACCCTTACATTATATTCCGCAAGCAAAGCCTTCGTACGTTCCTTCAGCAGAGGGTTACGGTATGAGTTGCGGAAATCCAATGTTTCGGTTACGTGTTTGAGTCCTGGCCCTATGTCAACGCATTTTCTTGAAGAGGCTAATATGCGCGCCATGGAGTCCACAGCGAAGAAGTTTGAAATGTCTCCTGAGCTAGTAGCCCGGCAAGGAATTTCGGCCATGTTGAAAAGACGACCTGAAGTCATTCCGGGTTTTACAAATTTTATAACCGTGGCTGTCTCTAAATTCATTCCTGATGCATGGCTCGAGCGCATTGCTGCCAACCTTTATGAATCGAAGTTGTAATGCACTGAAATGTAGGCATAGAATATCTGTGTTGTCCACTTAAGTCGATAGTGCAAACGTTTTTACAAGCATATCTTTAAAAGCAGGCTTTTCTTTTTAAATTAACGGTTTATGAGAAAGATTTTACTCAGCATTCTGGTGCTTCAAATCTTCATTTCCTGCTCTAAACCCAAAGAGAAAATACCACCTGTTACGCCCATGGAAAGTTCATCCGGTAAGATTGTAGCCTATCAAATCATGACGCGGCTTTTCGGAAACACAATGCTTATCAATGAGCCGTATGGTACGATAGAGGAGAATGGAGTAGGTAAAATGAATGATATCACTGAGGTGGCACTCCAGTCCATCCGCGATTTAGGAATTACACATATCTGGTATACGGGTATAATTGAACATGCGGTATTAACCGATTATACAAAGTACGGAATTCCACTTGATGATGCCGATGTAGTGAAAGGCAGGGCAGGGTCTCCTTATGCCATTAAAGATTATTATGATGTGAATCCTGACCTGGCTGTGAATGTACCAGATCGCATGAAGGAATTTGAGTCACTCGTGAACAGGACACATGCCCAGGGCTTAAAAGTACTGATCGATTTTGTTCCGAATCATGTAGCAAGAAGTTATAAGTCTGATGCCAAGCCAGACGGTGTGAGCGATCTCGGTGAAACCGATGATCAATCGAAGGCATTTTCACCGGCCAATAATTTTTACTACCTACCAGGACAATCCTTTCAGGTTCCGAGAGAATACCAACCGCTTGGCGGACATTCTTTCCCAACAAAGGATGGGAAGTATGAAGAGATGCCAGCTAAAGTTACGGGCAATGATCAGTTTACAGCAACTCCTGGTGTAAACGAGTGGTTTGAGACGGTTAAGTTGAACTATGGAGTTGATATTCAGGATGGCCGTAAAACATATTTTGATCCGATACCCGATACATGGATCAAAATGAAAGACATTTTGATTTTCTGGGCAGGAAAGAATATAGATGGTTTTCGTTGCGATATGGCCGAGATGGTGCCGGTGGAGTTCTGGAACTGGGCCATCCCACAGGTAAAAGCTATTTACCCTGAAATTATTTTTGTTGCCGAAATTTATAATCCCGATCAGTACAAGAACTACATCTATACAGGCCGGTTTGATTATCTGTATGACAAAGTTCAGTTGTATGATACCCTTCGCTTTTTAATTAATGGACATCGTACCACACGTGATATTCACCCCGTTCAGCAAGCGTTGGCAGACATCAGTGACCATATGCTGCATTTTCTGGAAAATCATGATGAGCAGCGAATTGCTTCACGTTTTTTTGCCGGTGATCCCTGGAAGGCATTGCCTGCCATGGTTGTAAGTGCTACGATTGATCGTGGTCCCGTGATGGTGTATTTTGGACAAGAGGTTGGGGAACCAGGCGCAGGTGTTGAAGGATTTCAGGGCGATGATGGCCGCACTACTATTTTCGATTACTGGGGAGTTCCGGAACATCAAAAATGGATGAACAACGGTAAGTTTGATGGTGGACAACTATCGGATGAACAAAAGCAATTGCGACATTTCTACGCTACGCTTTTAAACCTCGCAGCAAAAAATCAGGCACTGGCGCACGGTAAATACCTTGATCTTACGGAGGCAAACATACAGGCCGGTAATTTCGATGACAAGGTTCACGCTTTTATCCGCTATTATGGCGAGGAGAAACTTCTGGTGGTTACCAGTTTCGGCAAAGAAGAAATAAATATTCACGTTCAACTTACATCGGATGCAGTTGCAAAGCTTTCGCTCGATCCAGCTAAAACAAACACCGCGCGCGATATGCTATTGGGTGAACTCGAGATTAGGTTTGATTCAAACTTCCGCAGTGAGTTATCGATGAAACCTTATGGAACGTACATCTTCAAAATCCAATAGAATTTTTTGACAGCAGCCTACAGCAGAAAAACAAAAGATTTAAAAAGGAGAATTATTCTCCGGATACAGTCAGTCGTGTATATTCGACAATTAATTTGAAAACCAGAATTCATGCATTTCGATAAAGGACAATCACGCGTTATCATTGAGAACGTTCAGCCACAGGTTGATGGAGGTTTATATCCAGCGAAGCGAACCATAGGCGAACGTGTAGCGGTATCAGCTGATATTTTTGGTGATGGACACGACCATATTCGGGCTCAGGTTCAATACAGAAAAAAAGAGGCTGCTGTTTGGGAAAAAACTGAAATGAATCCCGGCATGAATGATGGTTGGACAGCTTCCTTCATGGTGCCCGAGAAAGGTGTTTATATTTTTACAATTGTAGCCTGGGTAGATCATTTTGACACCTGGTATGATGGTTTTAAGAAGAAAGTAGCCGCGAAGGTCGATGTGCATCTTGAACTTTTGGAAGGGGCTTTGATGCTGCGAAAACTTGCAGGTAACAAGTATGAAGATTTGCTACGGTTGGCCGATAAACTGGAAGATAAGCATTATGCCAGCGCAATTGAAACAGTGTTAAGTGCAGACTTTGCGTATGTCGTTCATCACTATCCACTGATGGAATTTGAAACAACTTTCGATAAGCAGTTGGAAATTGTGGTAGAGCATAAGAAAGCTAATTTCACCACGTGGTATGAATTATTTCCGCGGTCAGCTTCCCTGGAAGGCAAGCATGGAAGTTTTCAGGATGTTATCAAACTATTACCTCGTGTGCATGCAATGGGCTTTGATGTATTGTATCTTCCGCCCATACATCCCATCGGAAAAATCAACCGGAAGGGTAAGAACAACAACGTTCGTGCGGAGAAGGGTGAGCCCGGTTCACCATGGGCTATTGGCAGTGACGAAGGCGGACATAAATCCATACATGCTCAGCTGGGTACACTGGAGGACTACAAAAAACTAATTGAAGAAGCAGGTAAATTTGGAATTGACATCGCCCTTGATATTGCGTTTCAATGCGCTCCGGATCATCCGTATGTAAAAGAACATCCGGATTGGTTTAAACAACGTCCGGATGGATCAATTCAATATGCTGAAAATCCACCCAAGAAATATCAGGACATCTATCCCTTTAACTTTGAAAGTGATGACTGGCAAGCGCTATGGGATGAGTTGAAGTCCGTTATAACGTTTTGGATCGACCAGGGTGTAAAAATATTCCGGGTAGATAATCCGCACACCAAGCCCATCCCTTTCTGGCAATGGGCTATAGCAGAAGTGAATAAAGCCTATCCGGATATTATTTTTCTGGCCGAAGCCTTTACACGCCCCAAGATTATGGCTTCGCTGGGCAAGGTTGGGTTTACACAGTCGTACACATATTTCACATGGCGGGTTTCAAAAAATGAAATTATCGAGTACATGAATGAACTGGTATTTGGTCCTTCAAGGAATTACTTCCGTCCAAATTTTTGGCCCAATACCCCTGATATTCTTCCGTATCACCTGCAACATCAGGATGAAAATATTTTTATCACACGTCTGGCACTTGCCGCTACCTTATCATCAAACTATGGCATCTACGGACCGGCTTACGAGCACTACGATAATGTTCCGGTTCCCGGAAAAGAAGAGTATTGGGATTCTGAAAAATACGAGGTTAAAAAACATGACTGGAAGCGCACCAACCGGATGACTGATATTATTGCCATGATTAACAAAGCCAGAAAAGAACATCCTGCTTTGCAATCAACCTGGAATATTCAGTTCTGTGCAATCGAGGACACCAACCTGCTGGCGTACATTAAAGCGACAGACGATTTAACGGACATCATTTTGGTTATTATCAACATCGATCCTCATAATCACCATACGGGCTATGTACAACTTCCGAAAGAGCGGTTGAAACTTGGTGATCGGGTTAATGTTAAACTCCACGATCTGATGACCGATGAGCACTATACCTGGACGCAAGAATGGAATTATGTGGAGCTCAATCCGTATAAGATGCCCTTCCATTTGTTTAAAGTAGAAATTCACGAATCTTATATGTAACGCATGAGTGCACCGCTAAAAAATACTGACCCGCTTTGGTTTAAAGATGCCATCATATACGAATTACACGTGCGTGCTTTTTTCGATAGCAATGGCGATGGCATTGGTGATTTTCCAGGGCTGGTCCAAAAGCTGGACTATCTCGAAGACCTCGGTGTGAACACCATCTGGCTACTTCCTTTTTACGCTTCACCGTTAAAGGATGACGGGTTTGATGTAGTGGATCATTGCGATGTACATCCCGATTATGGCGACCTCTCTGATTTTAAGTTTTTTCTGAAGGAAGCACACCGAAGAAATATCCGCGTGATTACGGAGTTGATCATGAATCATACTTCCGATCAACATCCATGGTTTAAGCGTTCAAAAAAGGCAAAACCGGGAACGCGTTACCGCGAGTTCTATGTGTGGAGCGACACGCCAAACAAGTACAAAGAGGCTCGGGTGATATTTACCGAAGAAGCATCAAACTGGTCGTATGATGCAGAAGCCAAAGCATACTTCTGGCACCGGTTTTACCGACATCAACCTGAATTGAATTTTGAAAACCCGGAAGTACAGATGGAGATGATTAAGATCATCGACTTCTGGATGAAAATAGGTGTTGATGGGTTTAGGTTAGCCTCCGTCCCGTTCTTGTTTGAAGAGGAAGGAACGAGTTGTGAGAACCTTCCGCAAACCCACACATTCGTAAAGCGTCTTCGAACGCATATTGACAGGCATTACAAGAACAGAATTTTAATTGCTGAGGCAAACCTGTGGCCTGAAGATGCGGCTACATACTTTGGCAATGGTGAAGAGTGCCACATGAACTTTCACTATCCGTTGATGCCGCGTTTGTTCCTGGGATTGCGGACGGAAGACAGCTATCCGATTATCGACATCATGGAGCAAACACCTGATACTCCACCCAACAGTCAATGGGCGCTCTTTCTCCGAAACCATGATGAGCTTGCGCTTGAAATGGTAACAGAAGAGGAGAAGGATTACCTTTTCAAAGCCTACGCTACTGACCCGCATACGAAAGTACATTCCGGCATTCGCAGAAGGCTCGCTCCGTTACTCAACAATGATCGCAGAAAAATAGAATTGCTATATACCATTTTATTCTCTTTGCCCGGAACACCGGTTCTCTACTATGGTGATGAGATTGGTATGGGTGATAACATTTACCTTGGTGATAGGTTTGGCGTGCGTACGCCCATGCAATGGAACATGAATCTCAACGCAGGATTTTCCACCGCTAACCCTCAACGGTTGTTTTTACCCATCATTACAGATCCGATCTATCGGCACGAATCGGTTAATGTGAATACGCAGGAAGAAAATTCATCGTCACTCTTGTGGTGGATGAAGAATGTATTGGCGATGCGCAAACGCCTCAATATTTTTGGCCGTGGGGATATGCATTTTATTGAGAGCTCAAATGCAAAGGTTTTATCATTTGCGCGTTCGTATGAAAAACAGCGAATCATTGTAGTTGCCAACCTGTCACAATTTTCACAAGCTACAACACTCAACCTGGCTCAGTACAAAGATTGTGATATTACAGAGGTATTTAGTCAGAATCGTTTTATGAGTGTGCGCGATGGTGACTATGCCATTACAATTGGTCCGTATGGATATTTCTGGTTCCAGGTGGATGCCGCTGAGCGAAAGGAAAAGTCGGAAGCCAGCGGAGAACTTCCTTTATTAAAAACAGATATTTCGTGGGAGCGATTGTTCGACAACTATAATGAAGTGCGAACCTTCGAGCGCAAAATGCTTCCACCTTTTATGAAAAAGTGTCGATGGTTTGGCGGCAAAGCAAAGGTGGTGAGTAAAATCGCTGTTCATAAAACGATACCCTTAAAGGTTGATGGTGACACACACTTCCTCACGGTGATTGAGGTGCACTATGTGCAACGCTTACCCGAATTGTATTTTTTGCCCTTAACATTCGTTCCTTCTGATAGTATTCTGGAGCGTGTGGAATACACCGTGCAAAGTGTAGTTTGCCGCGCAGAGATACAAGGAACAGCAGGGTTTATCATGGACAGCAGTTACGATAGGGTTTTCCGCGACTTCTTGTTTATCAGCATGGACAAGAGTGTTCGGGTGAAGGATGATGAAGGCGGAGTGTTAGAATTCAACTCCAGTGTGTTTGCTAAAATTGATACGTCAAAAGGTGTTGATTCTAAAATACTGAAAGCCGATCAGAGTAATACAGCCATCATCTACAATGATCAATACTTCTTTAAGTTTTATCGGAAACTTGAGAAAGAAGTTAACCCTGATTTAGAGATAGTACGATTCCTTTCTGAACACACAACTTTTCAAAACAGTCCGAAATACGCAGGCAGTATTGAATATCATGATGCCGAGGGTAAACCAATTGTATTTGGGTTGCTGCAACAAAAAGTAGAGAATCAGGGAGATGCGTGGGGCATGGCTGTTGACTCAGTCGGCAGGTACTATGAACGGGTCATGACAAAGGCTAAGAATATTAAACTGCCAAAGTTGGTGAACGATCCGGCAATTAAGTTCGAAGATGCACCAGAACTTATTCAGGAATTTATTGGACGTGGCTTTTATGAGCGTGTTGTGCGGCTCGGGCAACGAACAGCGGAGATGCACCTGGCCCTGACTTCTGATACATCCGATCCGGCTTTCGCACCGGAGAACTTTACAGCCAATTATCAGCGATCGCTCTATTCATCGCTTCGAAAATTATTGCGCGATCGGTTTAATCTACTGGAAAGCTCCATGCAAAAGTTATCGCCCGAGGCACAGGACCTTGCGCATAAAGTATTGGCCATGGAGTCAGCTATTCTCGAATCTTTTGGTGAGGTGTATCAAACCAGAATAGCAGCAACAAAAATTAGAATACACGGTGATTTTCACCTTGGTCAGGTACTGTTTACCGGAAAGGATTTTGTGATTATTGATTTTGAAGGAGAACCCGGATTTTCATTTAGTGAGCGAAGACTGAAGAAGAATGCGATGAAAGATGTGGCCGGTATGATGCGATCATTTCACTATGCTGCATTTGGAAAGTTATTGTTGAATGAGAACTACCGTGACCGTGATTTGGATTTTCTTGAACAAGCAGCTGAACAATGGCAGCATTATGTTAGCCGATTCTACCTGGGAGCCTACATGGAGCGTATCGGAATGGGTAATAAGCTTCCGGAAGAATACGATATCTTGATCCGAACATTCCTTATCGAAAAGGCAATCTATGAGCTGGGCTATGAGTTAAACGGTCGCCCGGATTGGACGATAATTCCATTGCGTGGTCTTCATTATCTGGTAAATCGGTATATTCAGCAGAAAGAAGATAAGAAGAAAAAATAGGACGGTGAACTTCACCGGCATGTTAACATTTAAACCTTTATACAGATGGCTAAAAAATCAGTACCAAAGCCAGGCGTTGAGAAATCAGATTCAAATAGTCTATTGACTGATTTTGATATTCATCTTTTTCGCACAGGTAAGCATTTTAAATTATATGAAAAGTTAGGTGCTCACGCGGTTACGTTTAGCGGAACTGCAGGAACCTACTTTGCTGTATGGGCTCCTAATGCCCGTGCAGTTTCGGTTATCGGAAATTTTAATATTTGGAAAGATGGGCAGGATAAACTTAATCCGCGTTGGGATGAGTCTGGAATTTGGGAGGGTTTCTTTCCACACATTAAAACAGGTGAAGCCTATAAATATGCTATTCACTCCAACACCGGTGAGTATTTAGAAAAAGCAGATCCATTTGCTTTATACTGCGAGCAGGCACCTAAGACTGCTTCCATCGTTTGGGAACCGAAATACGATTGGAAAGATGCTGCCTGGTTAACGGAACGAAAGAGCCAGGTGGGTAAACCAAAACCATATTCTGTATATGAAGTGCATTTTGGTTCCTGGCGAAGAAAGATTGATGAAAACAGGTCGTTGACGTATCCTGAAATGGCGCAGGAACTTGTAGCGTATGTTAAAGACCTTGGCTTTACACATATAGAATTTCTTCCATTGATGGAGCATCCGTTTTATGGATCATGGGGATATCAGCTAACGGGTTATTTCGCACCAACCAGCCGTTATGGAAGTCCTGAAGACTTCATGTACCTCGTAGATAGTTTTCACGCAGCTGGAATCGGTGTGATTATGGATTGGGTTCCTTCGCACTTTCCGGGCGATGCACATGGATTGTATAATTTCGATGGCACTAATCTCTACGAGCATGCAGATCCCCGTAAAGGTTTTCATCCGGATTGGAAAAGCTACATCTATAATTACGGAAGAAATGAAGTCCGGTCATTCTTAATCAGTAACGCAGTATTTTGGCTTGATCGGTTTCATATAGATGGCCTTCGGGTGGATGCTGTAGCGTCAATGCTTTATCTTGATTACTCGCGGAAAGCAGGAGAGTGGATACCCAACCAATATGGAGGCAACGAAAACATTGAAGCCATTACCTTCTTAAAAGAAATGAATGAAGTGGTTTATAGTCAATTCCCTGATGTTGTTACCATTGCGGAAGAGTCAACGTCCTGGACTGGTGTTTCAAAACCCACCTACCTTGGTGGACTTGGTTTCGGACAAAAATGGATGATGGGCTGGATGCACGACACCCTTCACTATTTTCAGCTTGAACCGGTGCACCGGAAATATCATCAGAATGAAATTACTTTCAGCATCATGTATGCCTTTACCGAGAACTTCATGTTGCCGCTTTCGCACGATGAAGTTGTTCATGGGAAAGGTTCACTACTCGGGCGTATGCAAGGCGATGAGTGGCGTAAGTTTGCCAATCTTCGGTTGATGTTTGGTTATATGTTTATGCACCCTGGTACAAAATTGTTATTCATGGGTGGAGAGTTTGGACAATCAGCTGAATGGAATCACGAGAAGAGCCTGGATTGGCATCTGCTCGATTATGGCTACCACAGTGGTGTTTCAAAACTTATCAAAGACCTTAATCAGTTTTATAAAACAGAACCAGCTCTTTACCATTTTGCTTTTGACCAACGGGGCTTTCAATGGATCGATTATGCTGATCGCGAAAATAGTGTTATCGCGTTTCAGCGTGAGTCTGATCAGAAAGAAGATATGTTGATTGTGGTTTGCAACTTTACACCTGAAACACGAGGGCATTACAGGGTAGGGGTTCCGTATCGCGGACAGTGGAAGGAGGTTTTTAATTCCGATGATTTGAAATACAATGGAAGTGGAGCTATGAATCATGGACTGCTTACAACATCTCCTGTTAAGTATCATGGAAGAGATTATTCTCTATCGCTGACATTGCCGCCATTAGCTATTTCAGTGTTAAAGCTGGAAAAAGAAGTAACTGAATTTGAACTGGAAACATCCTGATTTCTGAATACAATTTATTCCACAACCAGACAACAGCCATTGAAACAAGAACACAGTAATAATCATTAAGCGCATAGAACAGTGGAAAAGTACATTTGTATACACGGGCATTTTTATCAACCTCCCCGTGAAAACGCCTGGTTGGAAGTTATTGAGGTACAAGATTCGGCACACCCATACCACGATTGGAATGAACGCATAACAGCCGAATGTTACGGGCCGAATGCTGCATCTCGAATTTTGAACGATAGCGGGGTAATTAAGAATATTCTGAATAATTATTCGCGAATCAGTTTCAATTTTGGTCCCACATTGTTGTCGTGGCTTGAACTTTATGATCAGGAGACCTACCAGGCTATACTCGAGGCTGATAAAGAAAGCATCAAGCATTTTGGAGGACATGGATCGGCTATTGCCCAGGTGTTCAACCACATCATCATGCCGCTTGCAAACAGCCGCGACAAGGAGACTCAAATTAGTTGGGGTATCCGTGATTTTGTACACCGCTTTAACCGCCTGCCAGAAGGAATGTGGTTAGCCGAGACGGCTGTTGATGTGGAGACTCTTGAGTTGCTCGCCAAGCATAACATTAAATTTACCATACTGGCACCTCGACAAGCCAAGGCCTTTCGGAAGATTGGCGATGAAGCCTGGACTACCACCACCAGTTCAGCCATTGACACCAAACGACCCTATCGGTACACATTACCCTCTGGCAAGACTATATCACTCTTCTTTTATGATGGGGATATTTCACAAGCCGTTGCTTTTAATGGTTTGCTGAACGATGGAAAAAAATTTGCAGACCGATTGGTTGATTCGTTAAATAAAAAATCAGAAGAACCTCAACTTGTTCATGTAGCTACCGATGGTGAGACATACGGACATCATCACAAGCATGGTGACATGGCACTTGCCTTCTGTTTAGATTATATCGAACGAAACAAAAATTCACGCCTGACAAACTATGCTGAGTTCCTTGCCAAATTTCCACCACAATATGAAGCAACGATTCATGAAGACAGTTCATGGAGTTGTGTTCATGGTGTTGAGCGTTGGCGGAGTGATTGCGGCTGCAATACGGGCGGCAAACCGGATTGGAACCAACAATGGCGAAAGCCGCTGCGGGAATCTTTAGATTGGCTGCGGGATGAGCTTATTAAAATTTACGAACAGCAAGGATCTTTATTTTTAAAGGATGTATGGGCGGCACGCGAAGATTATATAAATGTTATTCTCACCCGTGACGATGAGACCATTCGTAAATTTCTCAAAGATCATTGCCGAACACAAGTACAGCCGAACCAGGTTTTACGCCTGATGGAGGTACAGCGAAATGCCATGCTGATGTATACCAGTTGCGGATGGTTCTTTGATGAGGTCTCAGGAATTGAAACTACACAGATCATGCAATATGCCTGCCGGGCCATGCAATTGGTAAGCCAGATTGCAGAAATAAACCTCGAAGAAGAATTTCTGAAACGACTGGAGCAGGCACCTAGTAATGTACCTACATTAAGCACTGCGGCTCAGGCCTATGCTAAATTTGTGTTGCCTGCTAAAACGAATCTGCAGCGGGTGGGTATGCACTACGCAGTTTCCTCCCTTTTCGAAGAAGACCCAGAATCCTTCCCTGTGTTTAACTACACCACGTCAAACGATGTCTTTTTGCGTAAGGAAGCGGGCGAGCAAAAACTTGTTTTAGGAGTCACCAACGTTCAATCGAATGTTACGCGATCAGAAAAGAAGTTTGCATTTGCTGTTGTGTACATGGGTAAGCATAACATTATTGGTAATATTTCATTGGATATGGAATCCGATATATTTGCCAGCATGCAGGTGCGCATGGTCAATGCTTTTGAAGAGGGTAGGCTTGGCGATGTTATTGGATTAATGCAAACCTATTTTGGTCCGGAAAAGTACACCATTTGGCAACTTTTTACCGATGAAAAGCGAAAGGTATTCAATCTCATCACGCAACAAAGTATGAATGATTTGGAAGATTCTTTACGAAGAATCTACAATCGGGATTATTCTTTGGTTATTGGGTTGGCGAACAATGATATACCAATTCCCAATGCATACAAAACTACATTCGAGTATGTGCTGAATGCAGATCTGGTTAAATGCTTCTTGTCAGAAAAAATAAATATTCGGTTGGTGGAGCGTATTATGAGCGAAATGGCCAAGTGGGAGTTAAAAATAGAGGATGCAGTTAAGGTTGAACGATTGGCTGGAGAAAGTATATTTAAAGAGCTCAGGCGAATAAGTTCTGAAGGACTAAACCTTAAGCGGATTGAACGCCTAAACAGACTTTTTCCATTATTAGTGAAGTTCAATTTGAAACCTAATCTGTATAAAAGTCAAAATCTATACTTTGAGATTTCAAATGAGAAACACGATGGCCAATCTGCAGAGTGGATAAAGCAATTCAATGTATTGGGCGACAATTTGGGTGTGAAAGTTGACTAATGTTATAATATAACCTTCACCTTGTGAAAGAAGCCACAACTAAAAACTTTCTGGTAATAACTGGCCTGTTTCTATTTGTCATTCACCTTTCCGGCTGCATCTTTTATTACTTCTCATCGCCACCAACATCTTCCGGTTTAGTAAGAAAGGTTTATAGCGGGATTTTTCTATTGGGACCATTTTTTAATGAGGATCGGATAAAAGCATCAGCTCACCTTTATATTCTTTCTAGACGAAATGAACAGTGGTCTGCTCCGGTAGACTATGGATCGAAAAATTTCCAACAGTATACTACCAATCCATTGCGGTACAAAGCACTTAAGTTCAGTGATTTTGAAAGGTATACTGCACGGAAAGTTTCTCAAGCCCTTCAAAAAGAAAATTTTGATATTGTTTCTACTTCGTCTGTGTTTCGTTCTCTGAATGGATTTATACAGGATATCTATTTTGAGGGTGATTCCCCTGACTCCATTCGCTTGATTTATGTTGTGAAAGCTTATAACTCCGGCTCAAAAGCATATGCTTTAGATACAGCTTTTAATGTTTGCTATCATCCCCATGGCATCACGCGGTAACGTCATTCTTTGTGATTCTGTTAATCGCTTGGCGGATGGTATTCATCATCCGTTAGGAACATTACTTTTTATTAAGGCGTTGAATCTCTATGCCATCTTAAAGCTATTGGTGCTTTGGCCAGCTATGAGATTGATTGGACAACATTACAATCAACATGTTCCAACTACAGTAAAAGGAAAACTGCTATTGGCGCCAAAAATAGTTGCAGTGTTTAGCATTGACTTATTTTTTGGTCTGGCGCTATTGCTTTTTGCTGTCATTTTTCTCTTAAGGCCAAGGTATTTTCTGTTGATAGTTTTCTGTTGGATATCATTTAATTTCTATCTCATAACACTTCCATTGGCTAATGGCTCAGACATTTTACTTTATGTACTCGCTTTCTGGTCTGTTTTTATGATTGCTTATCCAGGCTTTGAGAATAAAATCCTTCATGCAGGACAAAATGTAATTGCGAATCTGGGATGGTTGGCTTGCCAGATGCAGGTTGTCATCATCTATTTTGTATCGGGGGCAGATAAAGTCATGAGCCCGATCTGGCGTTCCGGAGAGGCGATTGATTATGTTACCCATTTTGACATATTGTTCCCATCTTATCTCACTTTCCTGCAAGGACAAGAATGGATTAACCTAGTGGTTTCATGGTTTACTATAACTTTCGAATTGGGATTTGTAGTGTTCGTGTGGTTTCGCAAAACCCGAATCCTATTCCTTGTCACAGGAATCTTATTTCACCTTTGCATTGCAGTGATGTTAAGTATTCCGGAATTTTCGTTGCTGATGATTTTATCCTATATCACATTTTTAAAAGAGAATGAGGCAGAAAGACTAGTGAAGAAATTCAGATTATGCCGCTTTGTTAATTAGGTGCACCGCCATCCACCCAGCAGGCAATCAGCGCGATTTGCTCATCTGAAAGTGGTCCGCCATTTCCGTCACCATTATTTTTCGGCATTGATTTATCACCTGTTTTAGTTTTAATGATGCTGGCTTTACTTTTTGCTGTGGTGTAATCAAACCAGTTTCCATTCGTTGGATGACATCCTGTAAATTGACATTTAGCCTGAAAAATAGGAAGGATATCTGTAGTGTAGGTGACGCCCGTTGAAAGTGTGGATGCAACTATTTTTGTACATCCCTTGGTATCTTTGGCTGTGATTGAAAATGTTCCACCTCCCAGGTTTTGAAAGACAGATGTGCTGGAGAAACTCCCTGAACCTATTGCGAAGGTGTAGGGCGCCTCACCACCTGAAGCTTCAACTTCTATGCTTCCATTATTTGTTCCGCAGGCTGATGGATTTATTTTTGTCTTGACAGACACAGCGAGCGTACTTGTAGTGCAATCGGAAGGAGAAGGATCTTCACTGCTTGAACAGCCCGTGTACAGGCAGATCAGAATGATGCAGGATACTGAGATGAGTTTTTGTAATGTTTTCATACTTCTAGTTGGGTTTGTTGGGTTGGATATCAAATCGTAGGGTAAGAAAAGTTCCAAGGCTGACCAGCGACACTTTACCTTCGCCTATTCCAGCGAGTGGTGCTTTATAGAATGGTTCAATTTCCAGATAAAAACGATCGCTCACTTTTTTCTGTACCAGCAACGAGATATTCATCACTTCAAGCCACTCGTTATTCTGATGGTCAATACGCTGATAGTATGTATCGGTTGTGTAATATTTTTTAACGGAATAGGTATAGTCTTCCTGTAGCATCAGGTAGGAGGATAGTCCCAATCCTGCTTTAAGAGAAAATGAACGATTGGTGAAAAAGGAATAGTAAATATTTACGGGAATATCTATTACTCTACAATCACCATTCAACTCGGTAATAGGATAATTATACCCTCCCGATGAATACGGTTTATCAATTTCAGTGCTCGTATAAATTTTTCGTGATAAAATAGCTCCTGTGTAAACTGACCATCGTTGGTTGAAAGTATATCCTGCCAACAATCCAATGTTTATTCCAGGTTTATCGGCTGTAAAGAAGTTGATGGAAGAAAAGTCTGGGGAGAAAGCCAACTTAATACTAAAGGGATAGTGATGTGAATCTGTTTTTGGATTATCAATCCTGTCCTCATCAGCAGCTCTCCTTTCGTTACCGATTAACTCACTATCTGCAGGCAAACTCGCGGAATCCGGAGCATAAACAATTTTGTTTTCTGAATTGGGACTTGAAAGGTTCGCAGCATTGTCGGAAGTAGTTTGAGTTTCTTTTTCGGCTAAATCCTGTGCTGTTGCTAATTCCGTTTCTGGTAGAGTCGTTAAACGTTCGGAAACCTGTGCAATACCCGATTTTGAAGTATGAGCAGTAGGCTTTATTCGGTGATTTTCAGATTGATCCTTACCGCTAAAATGATAATCTGCTACCTTGTTCTTTTTGACGGGTATACTGAGTGTAGGTGAAACCTCTGGTTGATTAAAAGTACCTTGTATTGCGACTTCAACCTCATGAGATTTATTGGTAGTGGCTTTGTCGGGATTGGCTTTTACTCTTGCTTCTGAAATATCCTTCTGCGACTTAATTCGTGATACTGAGGAATTGATCTTTTCACCACGCTCTTGGGTATAATAATATACTATACTTGTGGAGATAACCAGCAATGCAATGAAGGTGATTGATCCCCATTTCTTCCATGCTATGAATTTATCACGCTCGTCCAGTTTATTCGACATTTCCTTCCATGCAGCAGGATCGTCAGGTGGTGAAAAGCCTTGTGCGGCTTCTTTCATTAGTTTGTCTAACTCGTCATCCGATATACTTTGCATAGATTTCAGAGTTATTCGTGCTTGCCAATTTCTTTTTTAGGTTTTCCTTGGCTTTCATCAAGTTCGACTTGGAAGTACCAATGGATATTCCAAGTAGCGTTGCGATATCCTCATGTGTATAACCATCAATTACATAGAGATTAAATACAGTTCTGTATGCCGGTGACAGCGTTTGAATCAATGTTATCAACTCTTCGTACGAAAGCTGATCCACTACACTCACATCATCCGATTTAATCTTATATGTCATATCAATGCTTTCATAATGATGATGCTTTACTTCTTTGCGGTAATGGTCAATAGCGGTGTTAATCATTATTTTTCGTAACCAACCTTTAAAGGAAGCCTCTGTATCGTGTTGTTCAAGCTTACTAAACACTTTAAGAAACCCGTCATTCACAATTTCTTTGGAGGCCTCAAACGAACGACAATAGCGCGCACAAATCCGCATAGCATACCCATAGTAATGCTTGTACAGCAGGCGCTGACTTTCGCGGTCGTTTTTCTTGCAACCCTGAATGAGTAGTTGCATCGGGTATTTTTATCAGTTTAGTGAAGCCTTCATGCACAGGACGGAGCATCCCCGGAAAGGGTTGCCATCATTACGAATTTAGACAGAAAGAATGGTTAGATTAGTTTGGTGTAATGAAAGGCAAATGCTTTTCACACAACTTCAGCTTTGGGCTGATTATCAAGATAATTCCAAACTAAGCTACTTGCTCCAAGTATAGGGGCAGCTTGATTTTGTAACCCTGAGGGTAGCACTTTTACTTTTCCCCTGAAAAGCGGCATCAGGTTAGCTTCCATGTGCTTGATGGTTGGTTTGAAAATAAGATCGCCTGCCAGTGAAAGGCCGCCAAATAGAAAAATAGCTTCCGGATCGGTGTGTACAACTGTCTCTGCCAGCTTCATTCCCAATATTCTGCCGGTATATTCAAAAGCAGCAAGTGCAACGATATCGCCACGCATGGCCGATTCTGTGATCATTTTTGTTGTCAGGTTATCAAAGCTGATGCCCCGAAGTTCACTTGGTTCAAGGTGATCGGCCAACAATTTATACACTGTGCGTTTTATACCTGTGGCCGATACATACGTTTCGAGGCAACCACGCTTGCCACAATTACAATATCTACCAGCCGGGTTAACGGAAGTGTGCCCCACCTCTCCGGCAATACCGTGCTTGCCGTTAAGGAGTTGTCCGTTACAAACAAATCCGCTTCCTAAGCCTGTACCGAGGGTAATAACAACAAAATCCTTTAATCCTTTGGCACCTCCGTAAATCATTTCACCAACTGCCGCAGCGTTGGCATCGTTGGTTACAATACAAGGAATATCAAACTCTTCTCTAAACATATCGGCCAGCGGAATGATGCCTTTCCATTTCAAATTTGTGGCCCGCTCAATGGTTCCCTTGTAATAATTTCCATTGGCTGCACCTACGCCTACACCAATAATTTTATACTCTCCTTCGATTTTTTGAAATTCATCACGCAGTGCTTTGGCCAGACTTTTAAAATAATCAATAAACTCTTCATGTTTGGTTGTCGAAACACTTCCGTGCGATAATACCTGGCCACTTCGGTCAACAATTCCATACTTGGTGTTTGTACCTCCGATATCAATACCAACGGTTAATTCCCTCATGATAAATTTCAATTAAAAATTTAGATAGAAAGTATTTTTGCGATGCGAAGAGATTCGCTGTCAATTTCATGATGCTTGGTCATAATGGTATCAAAATCATTATACACCATTTCATTATTACGGACACCGACCATAACATCCATTTTTCCAGCAAGCAAGCCTTCTACAGCAGCGATACCCATTTTGCTGGCCAAAACCCTGTCAAAGTAAGTAGGGGAACCACCCCGCTGAAGGTGACCGAGTATGGTAACTTTGATATCAAAGTAGGAGGAGCGTTCAGCTACCATTTTCGCCAACGTGTTGGCATCACCGATTTTGGAACCTTCCGCAACCACAATAACATTCGATTTCCGGTTTGATTTTTCTCCAGCTCCAAGGAGTGTGAAGAGTTCCTCGAATGTGATATTTTCTTCCGGGATAATAACTGCTGCGGCACCACCTGCAATACCACTATTGATGGCGATGTAACCGGAATTACGGCCCATGACCTCAACAAAGAAAAGGCGGTTATGCGAAAGTGCTGTATCGCGGATTTTGTCAATGGCCTCTACGGCTGTGTTGGTGGCTGTATCATAGCCAATAGTATAATCGGTGCCGGCCAGATCATTGTCAATCGTACCAGGAATACAGATGGAGGGGATTTTGTATTCTTCGTAAAACTTATGGAGTCCGGTAAATGTACCGTCACCTCCAATGGCAACAAGCGCTTCAATGCCTTCCTTCTTGATATTGTCGTAAGCTTTCTTCCTTCCCTCCGGAGTTCTGAATTCGGTACTTCGAGCAGATTTCAATATGGTGCCTCCGCGTTGAATGATATTGCCCACCGATCGGGCCCCAAGTTTCACAATATCACCATCAATCATTCCTTCGTAACCGCGCATAATGCCATAAGCTTCGAGTTTGTAATAGGTGCAGGCCCGTACTACGGCACGTATTGCGGCATTCATTCCAGGAGCATCGCCACCGGAAGTGAAGACACCAATTTTCAGAATTTTATTCTCCATTCTTTAAAAAAATCGATCAAAAATAAGGTACTGGAATTACTTTATCATCAACTATTTATTCAATTGAACTTCAATCGTTTGAAATAGTTAATTAGGCCATTAGTGGATGAATCGTGTGACTTGATTTCATCGGTTGTACTAAGTTCGGGAAGAATTTTCTTTGCGAGAACCTTTCCAAGTTCAACACCCCATTGATCGAAACTGAAGATGTTCCAGACAATACCCTGTACAAAAATCTTGTGCTCGTACAACGCAAGTAGGCTACCCAATGTGCGCGGGGTAAGTTGCTTGAAAAGTATACTGTTGCTTGGTCTGTTTCCTTCAAATATCCGAAACGCGGTATGAAAGGATATTCCTTCTTTGCTCATACCGGACTTGGATAATTCCTGTTCAACTTCCTGCTCCGTTTTTCCCGTCATAAGAGCTTCTGTCTGGGCAAAGAAATTAGAGATGAGTTTGTCGTGGTGATCGCTTAACGGATTATGACTAATAGAAGGCGCAATGAAATCGCAGGGTATCATTTTTGTTCCCTGGTGAATAAGTTGATAAAATGCATGTTGTCCGTTCGTGCCAGGCTCACCCCAAATGATAGGGCCAGTTTGGTAATGAACAGGGTCCCCATTACGGTCAACATATTTACCATTGCTCTCCATATTTCCCTGCTGGAAGTATGCAGCAAAACGATGGAGATACTGATCATACGGCAGGATGGCTTCGGATGCTGCACCAAAAAAATTATTATACCATATTCCGAGTAGCGCCAGTGTTACAGGAATGTTCTTTTCAAAAGGTTCATTTTTAAAATGATTATCCATGACGTGTGCACCTTCCAGCAACTGGATAAAGTTTTCAAACCCGATGGTGCAGGCGATGGATAAACCAATGGATGACCATAAGGAATATCGGCCTCCAACCCAATCCCAAAACACAAACATGTTCTCGGATGCAATACCAAATTTTGTAACCTCCGTCTGATTTGTTGAAACAGCAACGAAATGTTTTGCTACTTCACCTTTACCATTTGTGTTATCCAAAAACCATTTTCGCGCAGATTCAGCGTTTGTCATGGTTTCCTGTGTGGTGAATGTCTTTGATGCGATAATGAAAAGCGTGGTTTCAGGATTGACCCGCTTGAGTGTTTCTGCAATGTGAGTCCCATCAACATTTGACACAAAATGAGGTTTTATGCCTTTCCAATAGGGGCGAAGTGCCTCTGTAACCATGTAGGGTCCCAGGTCTGAGCCACCAATGCCGATGTTAACAATATCCGTTATTTGCTTTCCTGAATAGCCTTTCCATGCTCCACTCAAAAGACTGTCCGTGAATTTTTTCATTTGATCCAATACCCGATTGACTTCCGGCATGATGTCTTCTCCTTCGAAAATAACAGGTGTGTTAGAACGATTCCGCAAGGCTACATGCAATACCGATCGGCTTTCCGTTTGGTTGATTTTTTCACCACGAAACATCGCATCGATTGCTTCCTTAAGTTCAACTTCGTGTGCTAATTCTGAAAGTAATTTTAGCGTTTCTGTTGTTAGAATATTTTTAGAGTAGTCAACTAAGATGTCTTCAAAGGTGTGGTGGAATTTTTCGAAGCGGTTGGCATCCTCGGCAAACAATTCACGCATGTGTGTAGCCTGTATAGTAAGAAAATGCATCTCTAATTTTTGCCAGGCTGCAGTTTCTGTTGGGTTGTGATTGGGAAACATAAATCAGGTTTCTAATAGGTGAGTTGCAAGATAGTTCTTTGGCTGATGGATTGAAAAACTTTTCCATACCAACAGTAACCCGATTTACATGGCAGATTACTTCTTAAACTTGTTCACCAACATGGCAAGTTTCTCTTCCATGCTAACCTCTTTTTCTTTCGGCTTTGGTTTACTGCTATTACTGTTACCGGATTTTGGCTTATTCGCCTTGGGCTGCTGTGGCTCGATGGTCTGGGCAAATGGATCGCTCTTCATAGAAAGACCAATCCGTTTACGGGCAACATCTACTTCAACAACACTAACATTTACCTTCTGCTGAACAGCAACGGCATCATTGGGATCTTTAATAAAACGATCAGCAAGATGGCTGATATGGACGAGACCATCCTGGTGTACACCAATATCAACGAAAGCTCCGAAGTTTGTAACGTTTGTAACAATCCCCGGTAATTTCATTCCCACTTTCAAATCACTGATTTCATGAACACCTTCAGTAAAACTAAAAACCTCAAAAGCTTCACGCGGATCAAGTCCAGGTTTCTCAAGTTCTGCCAGGATATCGTTTAAAGTAGGCAATCCAAATTTATCGGTCACATACTTTTTCAAGTCAAGCTGCTTTCTTAAATCCACACTGCTCATGAGATCTTTCACAGAACAACCCAGATCAACAGCCATCTGCTCGACAATGGGGTAACTTTCTGGGTGAACTGCGCTGGCATCGAGCGGATTTTGATTTTCGCGGATGCGGAGAAATCCAGCGGCCTGCTCAAAAACTTTCTCACCCAACCGGGGTACTTTCATCAACGCATGGCGGTCTTTAAACGGTCCGTTCTGGTTACGGTACTCAACAATATTTCTCGCTAATG
The DNA here is from genome assembly GCA_016787565.1 of Cyclobacteriaceae bacterium. GTDB lineage: Bacteria > Bacteroidota > Bacteroidia > Cytophagales > Cyclobacteriaceae > JAEUUG01. The sequence goes on along the minus strand of JAEUUG010000013.1, from coordinate 1,896 downwards.
CGGGACTTAATCCTGAAACGTAGGAGAGAAGCTCCTTACTTGCGGTGTTAACCTCGACCCCAACAGAGTTGACACAGCTCATCACCACATCGTCCAAACCAAGCTTAAGCTTAACCTGATCAACATCATGTTGATATTGACCCACACCAATTGACTTTGCATCAATCTTTACCAATTCCGCTAATGGATCCATGAGGCGTCTTCCAATAGATACCGCTCCGCGAACAGTAACATCCTGATCCGGAAACTCTTCCCGTGCAACATCTGAAGCGGAGTAAACAGACGCGCCACTTTCATTCACCATAACGACTATGATCTTATGGCTGAGGCCAATGGATTTTACAAATGCCTCCGTCTCCCGACTGGCTGTTCCATTGCCAATGGCTATTGCTTCGATGGTATACTTTTCAACCAGATTTTTAATAACTACAGCGGATTTAGCTATTTGTTTTTGAGGTTCATTTGGATAGATAGCTTCATAATGGAGAAACTTTCCTTGTTTATCCAGGCAAACAACTTTACACCCTGTACGGAAACCAGGATCCAACGCCAATACGGATTTTTGCCCAAGAGGTGCTGTGAGCAACAACTCTTTAAGATTGGTGGCAAAAACCTTGATAGCCTCATCATCAGCTTTCATTTTTGACTCCATCCGTATCTCTGTTTCGAGAGAGGGGCGGAGCAAGCGCTTATACCCATCCGTGATTGCCAATTTAATCTGCTCGGCAGATTCATTTTCGGTTTTGATGAACTGGCGTTCAAGAGCACTGATAACGATCTCCTCCGGAGGAAATATATCCAACGCTAAAACACCTTCCTTCTCGCCTCTGCGCATGGCTAACAAGCGATGCGAGGGTGTATTCTGAATAGGCTCTTTCCATTCGAAGTAATCTTTGTATTTCTGCCCTTCCGATTCCTTTCCCTTCATAACACGGGTTTCAATGACACCCTCTTTCCAGAAAAGCTCACGCACATTTTTTCGCGTTTCCGGATTTTCACTGATCCACTCGGCAATAATATCACGTGCACCATCCAGTGCTTCCTGTAAATCATTGACGCCTTTTTCAGTATCAATAAAAGTTGAGGCGAATTGCTCGAGACTTATTCTTTCCTGGTCGAATAATTTTTTAGCCAACGGTTCAAGACCTTTTTCTTTCGCTACGCTGGCTCGCGTTTTCCGTTTTGGCTTATAAGGAAGATAAATGTCTTCAAGTTCAGATAGAGTAGCTGCACCAACGATTGCCTGGAGTAACTCAGTGGTTAGCTTACCTTGCTTTTCTACCGATGCAATGATTGACTCCCTTCGCTTATCTAATTCGCGAAGTTGCTCAATGCGATCTCGTATGCTTGTTATAGCTACCTCATCCATGCTTCCGGTCATTTCTTTTCTGTATCGCGAAATGAAAGGCACGGTGGCACCCTCGGATAGTAGATCAGTAACGGATTTTACATTTTTGACATGCAGCGAAAGCTCTCTTGCAATTTGTTCAACCCAGCGATTAATATTTTCGTGCTCCATATTTTTAAACAGGTGGCAAAAATAGAATAACACCGCTAACCTGCAATAAACTCCCTGACGTTCTATGGTTTAATTTAAAAATAATAGAAATGAGAGTAGAGCCAGATTGAAAAATGTTGAAGTTAATTGGTGACAATAGATTACAAGTTTATGGTAATCAACGCGTAAAGATTTTGCTTTACTTCTTATTCTCAAACTCTTCCTGATAAATAATTTCCCAAGGTCGAAATCGTAAGGTAAATCCTTTGGTAGCCAAAAAATTATGCGATAAGAAACGTTGTTCCAGATCGGAAGTAAAGCCGACATAGGTCTTGTTAAAGGTTGGACTGTAAAGAATGTAAACATGGTACATAACAACAAGTAGAGCAGCCGAAGCT
>JAEUUG010000011.1 GCA_016787565.1 Cyclobacteriaceae bacterium | reverse complement strand
ATAATCGCCTGCGCCAAAATTTCCTAATGTATTAATAGTAAGTGTTGCTGAGGCTACACCGGAATACCCATCACCAGTTGAAAGATTAGAGAATGCTGTTCCATCAAACTTTTGCCATTGGTAGGTAAGATTGGTTGTTCCTGATGCTGATATGGAGAAGGATGCTGTTGTTCCATCACAGGCGCTGGCAGAAGTTGGCTGTGTGTTAATGGTAATGGTTGGACCCGATGAAATAAGATTTTCATAGACCACCAAAAATCCGGCTGCACGCGTTAAAATAATTTCAGGTTTGCCATCCAGGTTAAGATCGCCAGTTGTGATTCCGCGTGGTGCCGTAACCGTGGTGTTAAAGGGAGCAGCGAATGAAGCAGCGGTTAACGGGCCAGTTGTATGAATGTTCTTAAAGATGGAGAAGCGATTACCGGCTTCGCTTGTGGTAATGATTTCAGGTTTGCCATCGCCATCTAAATCGGCAATGGTGGCAACGGTGGTAGCGCTGGGATTGGTTAAATCAATTCTTGTGAAACTGATGTTACCCACCGTGCTCGTGTTTTGAAGTAGAATCAGCAAGGTGGATGTTGTGCCTGCACCGTGGTGTATCAACACATCTAATTTACCATCGCGATCAAAATCGCCTGTGTAAATAAATTGGGGATTATCGCCCACGGCCAGTTGCACATTGGCCGCGAACGAGGTTGCATTGGCACGCGGCCGCTGTGCATTTCTATAGATGCTGATATTATCAAGGAAAGGATTGGTAGCGATCATATCCTTGTAACCATCATTGTCGAAATCACCAGTCACTAAAGTGCCATTGTTTCCGGGCCGGGGGACCACTACTCCTGGTGCGAAAGAGGAAAACGTTCCGGTAGTAAAATTTCCCGTAAGATTTGCTGTACGGTTTTCGACCAAGATCACTGATAAGGCTGCTCCTGTAACAGCGATCTCGGATTTTCCATCCCGATTAAAATCCGCAAAGGCAGCCAAAAAACCATCCACATTAGCAATGGCTACACCTGCCCGAAAAGAGATATTGCCTGTAGTGCTGTTGTTTTTATGCACCGTACCCCGAGCTCCCATCATGTCGATCAATCCATCCCCATCTAAATCTTCCAGCCTGGGGCTGTGCGCACTAGTAACAGTACCATTCAAGGTTAATGAAGTTGTACTGATGAGGCCGCTGGTATGTGTGTTGCGAAATAATGAAGTCAAACCCGAAAGTGGCGTACCTTCGGCTACCACATCAGGCAAACCATCATTGTCGAGGTCGCTAACAACAATATCGTAATCAGCATTTGCCAAAGTAAATTGTACCGGAGGTGCGAAGTGTGTGTTATCAAAGGTAACGCCAGGCGAGAACGTAGTTTGAAATGGAAGATGATACGTGGAGGTGAGTTCTGCTTTCGTGACACTCACAGGTGCATAGCCGGCACCGGGTGGAACCGTTACCGTAAGTTGATTCGCAGTTGCTGTAAGCACGGTTGCTTTCACGCCACCAAACCAAACCATGTTCCCAATAGCAACGGTAGAAAAATTACTTCCGGTAATGGTTACGGTACTGCCTATTGGCCCTGAAAGAGGAGCCACCGTATTAAGCGAAATGACCGGAGCACTTATGTTTACATTTTCATAAATCGTAAACTTATCGGGCGATCCTGCATTGGTGATACCCGCAAATATTTCTGGTTTTCCATCTCCATTCAGATCAACCGCTATTGGTTGAGTCGGGAATGTGTTGAGACCTGGTGCTTCGTATTGATATGCAGGAACCAGTGAGTTGAGATCAAATACACCTCCGCTAAACACATTTTCAAAAACACCAAAGTCGGTATTATCGCTTGCTACGATGTCGGGCTTGCCATCACCATTCATATCGGCAATTGAAATTCCGCCTTGCCCCGACAGATCGCCAATGAAGATAAGATCAGCAGCAAAGTCAGCAGCAGTGAGTATGCCATCGGTATCTGTATTAAGCCGGATATGAAAACCTACTTCGCCACTCGTTTTATAAAGTAAATCATTTTTGCCGTCCAGATTCATATCGGCAACTAACACGGGAGCATTGGTGTATTGGTTGGTACCAAATTGAAAGGCTGGGGTAAAGACGGGAGCGCCTGGTGTAGAAAAATTTTGCAGCACATCAATTGCCTGCCCTTGTCCGTTGGTGATAATCAATTCTGGTTTTCCATCTCCATCTAAGTCTGCTGCATTCGCCTGTGTGAACCCGTTGATAACAGCCAAACTAAAAGGAGCCACCCAACTGCCAAACTCAATGTTGCCGGGTGTGCTGATGTTTTGATTGAACCAAAAACCGCCCGGTATAGCGCCTTCACCCGACATCATTTCGGGTCGGCCATCGCCATCTAAATCGCCAATAAATGAGATAGGGCTTTCGTCTGATGCACCGTTCCAATATTCCGGAACTTCGAATGAAATGTTTCCCGGTGTACTGGTATTGCGAAAGGTAACATAGCGACCAATTCCGCCCGATGAAGTTGAAGTAACGGCATCTAATTTTCCATCGCCATCCAGATCAACAAACCAAAGTCCAGTGCCATTGGAACTTACACCTGGGTAGGTAAAACTTACTTTTGCAGCGAACGAAGCGGCTGACAGCGTTCCGCCAGTCCCAAGATTTCGGTAGATATCAATTACCCGATCACTGAAGTCATTCGTTACAACCAGGTCAATCCAACCATCACCATCCACATCTGCTGCAGCAATAGATTCTATTAGAATAGTTGGGATATCGAACTTAGGTTTGAATGAGGCTGGGATGATTCTACCGCCCCCATTAAACACCGGATTGAACGGAGCGGTTTGTGTGCTAAGGCCGGTTACCTTATTTGTAATCGTTATTGGCCCATACGCGACATTCTGCGGAACTACTACATCTAACCGCGTAGGTGTTGCGTTTTGTACTACGCCTTTTACTTTTCCATAAAAACCAAACCATACAGTGTTGGCAAACTTGTCGCTATTAAACCCCGAGCCGTTAATGCTAATAATATCGCCTGGCTTGCCTTGTGTAACAGAAAGCGATGTTGCTACCGGAGCGGGTGTCAATGTTTTTTGTTCGAGGATTACATTGTCAAGCCCTGATGTGTAGGTAGCATTTGTAGCATATGTTCCACGGATTTCGATGGAGGTAATGTTGGTGAGTATGGCAATGATTTGACTCCGGGTTGCTAAAGCACCATCCACGTTACTCATTCGCCAACCTTGCGTCTCATCCAACGTAAGTGAATACGATGACCATGCCGGGGCTACCGCAGGTTTTGTAGGTAAAGAATAAACGATGGAACTACTGACACTCCTGATAATAACGTCACCATTGACATCCGATGAAGCACCGGTTTGTGATTGTTGCAAATCGAAGCGAAGGTTCATGTCCATTGAACGCGCTACCTGATTACCCAAAAACTTGGCCGGAGCTTTCCAGACTTGTGTGGCTCCGATATAATAATTGTAAACAAATGCGGTGTAGGTGTTTGAAACAAACCCTGCGGGATTTCCACCGATGGTAGAGTGGTTGGGAGGTAGTCCTGTTGAAATGAAGAATGTCCACCCATCCGCATCTGTATCGAAGGTACTGGTGATTTGTGCCCGGAGCGATAACGTGAGCAACAGGATAACAAAGGTGAGTATTGTTTTCTTTTGCCACATAACTTTCAACATCTAGTTTCCAATCAGCTTCAGGTAACTCAACCCAACAATAAAGGCGCGATTGGTATTGGCGGTATTGTCGTTAATTTGTTTTTGTAAATCGAGTACTCCGATTTCGTAACGGAAATCAAGCGACAGGCTACCGTTTTTTAAAATGTATTCAATACGTCCACCGGCATTGGGACCGAAGTCAAATCGTGATGCGTCACTTTCTTTAAAATCAAAATCCTCACTACTTTCGTCAAACCCCTGCATTTTATATTTTCCACTCAGCCAATAGGCAGCATATACACCTGCATTCAGGTGTCCTTTAAAATTTTGAAGTGATGGAACAATAAAGGTGTAGTCGAACATGACGGGTAACTCAATGTAGTTGGCTTCCAGTTTGTCGTAGATGTCGTTGCAAATTTTATGATAGTATCCTTTCTGGATGTATTGCAGTTCGAGGTTGATACCATAATTTTTTTTCACCTGCTTGTATGCCGTGATGCCAACGGTGTACCCCACATTCGATACTTCCTTCCAGGGTGTTTTGGCTTTATAGTTCGAAAAGCTTGCTCCTGCTTTGCCACCGATGTACCAGATTTGTGCTGATACAAGAAATGGGAAGAAAAATAAAAGGCAGAAAAGGATAGCTCGGTAAAGTCGATTCATGGCCTGCTTGTTTAAAATGGTTCGAGGATGAATTCAATTTTGCTGGGGCCGGCTTTGATGCCGGTGTCACGATTAATGATCAGCACCATTTTCCGCGGTGTCATGCTTTCAATAATCCAATCTTCCATAAAGGCCGGGTCATTGTCGGGCAGGAGTCTCAGAATCGTTTCATTGTTTTCGAGCGACCATGATCCATCATCAGTATTGCCACTCGGCTGAACGCGACTAAAAACGGAAGTGGTGGCGGTGGTGGGTGAAGGCATGGTTAGAAATAACCTGAACTGACTCAGGTCACTGTTGTCTTTCACGTTGTCAACATACACTTCAGTGAGTTGCCAGCCACCGGCCACGATGCACATCCGCGATGGGCAATCTGGAATATCTTCAGAGCAGGAAATTGATGCAGCACCTCCTACAACCAATATGAGGCTAAAAATGAAAATTCGAGTTACCATATCATGTGCCTTTTTGTCCATTCTAGATGCAATCCAAATTCCCGGAGTGAACTTTTTCGGGTAATAAAAATGAGAGGGTCTTTCATGCACGAAAGTTCAGCAGAATTAAGGCAGTTTACTATCACATGATGATGTGAGGAGGAGATAAATCGTAACACTGTTGCGTCCTGCTGTTCTTGCTTTTCAGTTGCAGTGTCAAACGATTGGTAGAAAAGGATTTAGAATCCCGAACAGCAATAGTTTGCAATGAGTTAAGTAAACAGAGCAATAACCCACACCAGATAAAACCAGCCGTATCCAATCCAACTGATAGGATGTACTTTTCCAAGCGATTTCCAGTCGTAAAAAAATAGGGAAATGAAGAGCAGGTTCCACACTATTGAATTGAAAATAATCTCGTCCCAATCCAGTTTGCCGGCCACACGATCTAAAATGGGACCAAGCATGTAAATCGTTGCCAGATAAATATAACGTTTGTGTTTTACTCCGTTCGCTTTGTTGACAAAAGCGAGTACGATGAGTAATGCATAACTCGCCATAAAGAACCGATTGGCTTTGGCTACAAACCACATCTCACCCCAGCTATCAAAAATGACAATGAATACATATACTGTGCTGATAAAAACTCCTGCTGCAATCCATCCACCGATAATACCTAGTCTTCTGTGTGTAGTGTAATCACCTTTTCTAATATAAAATGTTTGAAATACCAGTAGCGAGAACCATGCAAAACAAAACAGGCCATGAATGATAAACTTTGGATCGGAATTACTTTTTTGGCCAACATCGGTAATGAGATTATCGGAGAAGGCAAAAAAAGATAGCCCAAGTAGAATCATGCTAACTATGAAAAAATAGTTTCTCTTCATATTCGTATCGCTACTAGTTTTTGTTTACTAAAATATTCTAACCAATTCTTTAGCGGGTTCACGCAGGAGATTATCTAGAAAGGCAAAAAAAGAACAAGGAAAGGAGGAATGAGGCTAAAATAAAAAAGTCCTTCTTTTTCAGACGTACAATCACATTTAAACTACTTCACTTCATCAATTGTAGTCAGAAAAAATGACATATAAACTAAATAGAGCACTCAATGAACACCTTTACTTCGTCACCCAATACCAGACTTGATTCACCAAGGTTAAAATCCAGTCTATTGATGTTGAACTCCGCTTTGAAATTTTGTTTACCACTCCTTGTTACGACTGAAAACGGAATTTCAATCTCTTTTTTAACATCTCTGATTTGCACTTCAAAAATTCCGTTGTAGTTACCTTTTCTTGTGGATACAATTTTTTTGGATTGCAGGCTGATGACAGGAAACTTCTCTGCATGAAAGTATTGCCGGCCTTGCAAATGTTTGTCGCGTAATTTTATTCCGGTATCGATGGATGTTGGATTAGCTTGTCCGTTGATTTTGCAATTACTTAATTTTTTTGCATCCCAAACAATATCAAATTCCCAATTGCTGATGGTACCATTCACCGTAATGCCTGCATTCTTGATTTCGAAGCGAATGGGCTCAACTCCTTTTTCAATAGTTGTGCTGAAAAAAGAAGTTAAGAGTGTGATGATTAAATAAATCGGCTTCATGTCTTACAAGGTTAAGAGGTAGGCAATCAACGCTCCTTTATCTGCTTTAGTTAAGTCTATCCCAAACTCATGACCGGGTACGGCTTTGGTTTTCACATTATGGGGTTTGAAACCAGTGGGCACATAATCATCTTTCAATCTGGCAGAGTCAAATAAATCTTCCAGTTTCGCTAACGAAGCATCGTGCAAAAAGGGCCCGCGATACCATAGGCCTAACAAGGATGGCACTTTATAATATCCTGTTCCTCTACGGGTATTCATCGTGTAACCGGGGTCGGTACCTACGGATATATCAAAGATGTTGTATTTGCTGTAATGCGCATCAGGGATAGCAAAACCATCGGCAGGGGTAAGTTTATTATTGGTAAAAAGGGGAGGCGTATGGCAGGTAACACAACCTTGTTCAGCAAAAATTATTTTTCCTTTTTCACTAAGTGCGCTGGGCTTGTTCGGATTCTCCGGTGGTGTAAGTGAATATACATATTTGGCGATGGCTAACAACTGTGCTTCAGAATGCCGGTCGTATGTTCCGGGAAAGATGATGGGCTTTCCGTTGTTTAATTCTTGTTTGGTTAGTCCAATCGGATTATAATCACCATAGAAATTCAAAAAGTCGAGCGACTGGTTCATGGCGATGTAGCGCATCATGTCTTCTATGCTTCTATGCTGACTTAGCCCACCATGATCTAAATATTTTCTGTCTTTCACACCAATCAGGTTGGGCGCTTGCGGAGGATACAAGATACTGGTTCCCTGCCTGCCGAAGGCACCTTCCGGAACGGCTTTGTAGGCAGCAATAATTTCTTCCTTTCCGCTGGCGAGTAGTTTACCGTGCGGATCACCTGCTGCCCATGGACTGCTGAATAAAAAACGCGTGATGGCCTGCACATCTCCTTCTGATGCGCCATTTGATTCAAGCCCGTAAGCAAAAGCTTTATCGCCCGACCAATTGCCTTGTGCACCCTTTATCGTACTGCCATCGGGCATTACACGTGTGTGGCACATGGCGCAAGATAAATTTCCGAGATAGACTTTCCCTTTGCCTGCCACCACCCATTGAACAAATGGCATAATACCATCTGGTGTTATGGGCATTCCGGAAGCAGTATAAAACTCTTTGCTGCGCACATGCTTCGCACTAATAACTGCGCCTAGTGTATCAATAGGATAGTCAAACAATAATTCGCCCGCTTTAATCCAGTCTGCTTCGGTTTTAAGTTGCGCTGGATCAAATACAATTTGAGCATCTTGTTCATGCAGCCATTCCCAATAACCTTCTGGCTCATAATCGGGATGATACACCGGGTAGGTTTTATAAATTACCCGCTCGGGCAAAGCATAATAAAACTCTTCGCTTACAGGTTCAACTGTAAATGCCGGGTTCGCATTGGGCAATTCCCAATCCTTCAGGGCTTTGGTTGTCCAGATGCGCGGAATTTCAAGATCATAGTGTTGCCAGGTTTGAATGAATGAAAAACTAAGGGCAGCCATACCAAGCGCCAAAATAATGATGGGTTTAAGTTTTATTTTCATTTTTTAATGAGTTGGGCAAGCCGTTACAATATAAGGTGAATACATTTTTAGAGAATCACATATTGATGTGAGAGTTGGTAAAGGACATTCATGACAGGATATCTACCTGGCGTTCAGGTTTTGTGATTTTTCCTAAGACGTAGGGTTTTTCCATACGTCAACTGACGCCATATCCATTCCATCGGTCCAAAATGAAAATATTTAAACCACCAGTTACTGTACAAGATTTGGAAAACATAAATACCCAAGCCAATCGGGAAATAAAACGTAGGTCCGATATTGCCTCCAAATCCAAACCCAACTCCATAAAAAATAAGGATACCGAATCCGGTTTGCATCAGGTAATTGGTCAGCGCCATACGACCAACCGGTGCCAATTTGTTCCACCGGGTGTTTCCTTTTGTTTTTAACCAGTACAAACATATAGAAGCTGCTATCGCCAGGCTTAGGGGTACTACACTGAGGGCGTACAGCACTGTGTCGATTAATCCCAGTGGATTGGGAATAGCTTTTCCATCAATTTCAAAAATAGCCATTCCGATGCTGAGGGGTATGCCGACAATAAATCCCCATTTTCGGATGTTGATCAGAAGTTCTACATGTTGATGGAGATTGGCATACATCATTTTTCTGCCGATATAAAATCCTAACAGAAACAGACCCAGCACTTTTGGTATCCGGTTACTTTCAATGATGTAGGCATAGCGGTAATACAAGCCCGATTGTTGCCAGTTGCGCCATTCGGTCCATCCACTTCCTTCTTTATAGAGATACTTCGAAAAGCTTTCGTCAGTTGGAAGTCCGTTTCTCGAATCGATGCCTTGAGCCAACACTTCTAAAAAGGCGCCTGGTTTTACATCCAACAATACTTTTACAATATCAATTAAAATGGGTGATAGAATCAATGCTAAAGCCCATATTAACACGGTTTTGTCAGTGCATTTTCTAAAGAGTGGGAGCGAAAAACCCACCACAGCATAAAGCAACAGAATGTCTCCTTCCCATAGTAGCAACAGGTGGGCTAGTCCAATCAAAGCCAGTATACCAAGTCGCTTGTAAAAAATAAGGAGCGGATTAATTCCCCTTTGTTCGTTCCGAATGAGAATGATGGAAAATCCTATTCCGAAGAGTATGGAGAACAGTGAGTAAAACTTTCCATGGATAAAAGCAATTTCACTCAACGCGAGCGCGATATCGGGATAGTACGTTGAGAGGGCCTCCCGCTGTGCTGGCGAAAAAAAACCATAACCGGTAAAACCATAGAGGTTATCTAGCAGAACGCCTAACAAGGCAAAACCTCGCAGTATATCGAGGATGTCGGCTCGCTCATGTTGCAACGTAGGTTGTGCAGTTAGTGACATAGGCTGTTAATCGGTTTCTGAATTTAAACACACTTGTTGATCGTTGCCATGTTGAATGACATTCCGCTATACCAACTTTTCATGAATCGCTTTTGATACAGCCTCCGTCTGGCTCCTTACCTGGAGCTTATCGTAAATGTGTTTGATGTGGGTACGCACCGTATCAATGCTGATGTTGAATTGTGCCGCGATCAGTTTATAGCTGTTGCCTTTCGATAAACTGGAAAGAATTTCCTTTTCGCGCGCAGTGAGTTGATAGGTGTTGGATTGTTCGGGTAGTTGTTGCAGTTTGGCAATCACCATGCGGGCAATGCCCGGACTCATGGGTGCGCCACCCTGAATAACCTCATTCACAGACTCCATTAATTTTTCCGGAATGTGCATCTTTAGCAAATAACCAGATGCCCCCGCACAGATGGCATCCACAACATGTTTGTTGTCATCAAAAACCGTAAGCATGATGATGTGTACCCATGCATTGAACAACCTTACTTTTTTCACGGCTTCAATGCCGTTCATGCCTGGAAGATCAATATCCATCAGAATCAAATCGGGCTTTAGTTCTTTTACCTGTTGTTCCACTTTCAACACATCACCAAAACTTCCGACAAGAATAAAGTCAGTCGAAAGGGAAAGCATGGCAACAACACTTTCGCGAAGTTGCTGGTTGTCTTCATAGGTAAGGATTCGGATGGGCATCATGCAAGGTAAGCGGATACAGGTTTAAAGAAATACCTCAATCATGTGATAGGAGTTTCCAATTGAATGGTTGTTCCTGCCCCGGAAACAGATTCTATCTGTAAGGAAGCCTTAATAGTACCAGCCCGGTATTTCATGTTTTTGATTCCGTTACCTCCAGTAATCGCGGAAGCATCAAATCCATTTCCGTCATCGCGGATACGCATCATAATTCCATGCGCATACCGTTTCAGTTCTACGGTAAATGTTTTACACTGACTATACTTGGCTGCATTGTTTACAGCTTCCTTAAAAATCAGGAAAAAATCTTTTCGTGTAGCAAGGTCCATTTTGGATCGAGAGAAATCACCGTCTTCCAGAAATTCATACTGAATGTCGAGCGGTTCCAGAATTTCAGCAGCAAATTCTTTCATGCGGATGATTACTTTTTCGAGTGTGTCATTTTCCGGATTGATGGCCCACACCATGTCGCTCATGCTTTCCTGCATGGTGTTGGCATTTTGACGAATTGTTTTCAGGTAGGTTTGGGCCGCTACGGGATCATTTTTCTCCAGCGCAATGTTGCTCATGATTTTGATGCTGGAAAGGGTAGAGCCCATGTCGTCATGAAGGTCGCGTGCTACTTTACTCCGGATTTGTTCCTCTATAAAGTACCGTTCAATCTTAACACTACAAATTGCTGCAATCTCCGTTACCATGTGCAGGTGCCATTTTCGATAATAATTTTTCTGAGGATGTTCTGAATCGATAACGCCAAATACTTTTCCTTCTACAAGGATGGGTACGGCTATTTCTGAAAACCTTGGCTGGTCATCCACAATGTACCGGTTGTCTTTTGTTGTGTTACGAATAATTTCAGCTTTACCATGTAGCGCAACGGATCCAACAATACCTTTTCCGATTTTGATTTCCATCGGATTAAGAATCTGATAAGGCTCCTGACTTTTTGGTCCGGCTGCTGCTTTTTGGATTAAAACACCGCGATCTTCCTGATGGAGGTACACCACACAATCTTCAAAGTGAAGCAGCTCAATACAATTTTTTGCCACGGTCCAGAAAATACCTTCAATGGTATTCTGCCCATAGAGAGAGGTAGCAACTTGATTCAGGATTTTCTGCGATTGAATTTTACGCTGAAGGCTTCTGATCCACAGGTAAATTGACGTGCTTCCTATGATTACAAGCAAGGCAAGGAACCAGACCTGTTTCCAGAAAGGTGGGTAAATCGAAAAAGAAATTCGGGCTACGTTTGCGGATGGCTTACCACTGTGATCAATGGCTCTCACTAGAAACGTGTAGGCACCATCACTCAAATTGGTATAGCGCGCGGTGTGATCGTGACCCGGGTTTATCCAGTTTTTATCATACCCTTCCAGCATATAAAAATAGGTGACTTCGCCAGGAAGCGAATAGGTTAATGCGGCATAGTGAAACGTAAATTCGTTTTGGTTGTATGAAAATTGATGCGGCACGGTGCTGTCGATTGCGCGATTGCCCTGTTGGGCTAACGTTATCACCACCGGGAAATCGGCTGATCGTACAACCAGACTGTCGGGATGAAACTTGAGAAATCCATTTCGCATTCCAATCATAACCTCACCTCGTGCGTTCGTTGAAAACGGAGTGTTGAAATTGTTGTATGGAAGACCACTGTTCTGATCGTAATGCCGGATGACTTCACCGTTCGGTTTTATATGGGTGAGGCCTTTGTTTGAAGCGAGCCATACGTTTCCGTGAAGGTCGGCCTGAATGGCATCCATGCTGTTTTCCGGTAGCCCGCTTTCCATAGAATAGGTAATGAATTCTTTCTTATCCTGTAGATATTTACTGACCCCTCCGGATGTTGTAGCGACCCATACATTGCCTTCCTTATCCAACGCCAATGCGTTTGACAAGGATGATTGCAGAAAGCGCGGATCCTTTGAGTTCATGCCGTGATACTTGAATGCTTTTGTGATGAGATCATGCCGGAACACGCCAAAACTAAAATCAGCAATCCACAACGCATGATGTGTCGGATCCAGCAGCAAACCAGTCGGGCGGTCGGTAAACAAACTATTCGGATCTTGTTCGAAAAACTTCCATGAATTATTTTTTGAAGTATACTGGTAGATGCCATAGCTAAGCGAAGCAAACCAGAAATTGCCTTCGGTGTCTTCTACCATGTCTACAAAGCGATAATTATCTTCCGTTGCTGGAAATGGAAACATCGAGAAATGACGGTGTGTTGGGTCGGAAATAAATATGGATTTTTCTGTTAGTATCCATAATCGTTGTTGGCTGTCTTCGATAATTTTTGTGCACTTGAGCAACGGCTTCCCCTGAATAGTTGATACAACCTGACGGTCGCCTGATTTTTTATCGATGATGATGAGGCAATTCTCAGTATAGGAGCTAATGTAGTAAGCGTCATCGCGATCATGATCGAGTACAAAATAAATGCTGCCGGGTTTTGGAGAAACGGTTTCCGGAAATACGCGCACGAACGGAAAAATATTGAGGTTGTTATCATACAGGGTAATGCCCGAAGCGCCTCCCACCCAAACCAGATCACGATCAACGAAAACCGTATTGACAGGTTCATGATGAAGCGTAAAGGAGTTCTTGCTGTTCTGCGGAAGAAGCGTAGCCTGGAGTGTGGTTTTATTCACCGACCATAACCCGGCAAGTGATGGGATTAAAAGTGATGGTGCCCGCTGGCCTACCGGTGTTGTGTTGACAGAGGACTTGATTTCGGATGCAATATTTTCTGCAACATCCAGTGCAAACAGTTTTTGTTGGCCAAAATAAACACGCTGTTGCAGGGTGTCATACTCCAGCGCAACAAAATCAACAACAGCTTCACCACCATGGTAGTAAAATTTTTTTGATGCGATGTCGAAGCTGAACAATCCTAATGTGGTGCCAATCCAGAGCTCATGATCAGACTTTCGCTTGATTTTGTGAATCGATTTGTAAGCAGATGAATACTGAGGAAGCTCCGTGTTTACAAATTCGCGCCAGGGAAAATAAGTGAATTCGTCAACAATGGGATCATAGTAGCATAAATCGCGGGCATCGGGAGCGAGCCAGATTCTTCCGGCCTTGTCGATGTAAGAATCCCAGATCATGTTGCTGGCTATCTTTGTTTTCTTTTGCCGGTAGGCATCTTCGTCAGGTGAAAAAACATAAAGACTATCAGTCTTCGGATCAAGAACATTTAATCCGTTCCAGGTAGCAATCCACAAACGTCCATCGTTATCTTCTTCAACATCGTTGATGTGTTCGTGTGAAAGCGTTTGCTTTTTTTGTCCCGGCCTGTATATTTTGAAAGTATGTCCATCATAGCGGTTAAGTCCATTTTGAGTTCCGATCCACATAAATCCCGTTCTGTCTTTCATAAAGCAGGTAACCCGGTTATCGGATAAACCGTGGAATTCGGTTAGCTTTTCGAAATGATGGGTTTGTGCCACTGCAAATCCGGGCAGCGTGCTGATGAGGAAGAGAAGCTTGAGGGTTTGCGTCTTCATGAACATTGAAGATAGTAATTCAAAGTGAAAGTCCGTGTACACGCTCGACTGTAAACAATGGCATGTTTGTGGAAAATAGTTCGGAAGTTATTTTGAGGAATGCGGTTGACAGTTGGTTGTGAACCGTGGACTTATTACCGTTTTTCTTTAGTTTTGCGTGAATCATTTCAATGGCAGCAAACACATACAAATCCAATACATTCAAAAAACCCGAGAAGGAGAAGAAGGGTAAATCATCCAGCGGAAAATTCAGTTTTGCATTTCTGAAAGATCCTCGATTCAAGCTCGCCACCGGCTTCTTTCTGATGATTGTGAGCACGTACTTATTTCTGGCGTTGCTTTCTTTTTTGTTTACGTGGCGCGCAGATTTTGATATTGTGCAGCAGCAAAACAGAGCTTCGGTTCTTGAATCAGGTAAAGAAGTTGCCAACTGGTTGGGCTATTATGGGGCGCTTGTTTCCGACTATTTTGTTACCCGGTGGTTTGGCATCTCAGCGTTTTTTATTCCACCTTTTTTGTTTTTGGTGGGCTTCAAAATTGTATTCAACCGTGAAATTTTTCGCATTTTCTCCTATTCTATTTTTGCATTGTTCTCCGGTATCTGGTTGAGTTTGTTGCTTGGTTATATGACCCTAATCAATCAGGGAGTAAGCGAGTGGAGTTTTTTAGGCGGAGGCTTAGGTCTTCATTTGGCGGAGTTGAGCGAAAGCATGTTTGGATGGGGAACATTTCTGGTGCTCATTTTATCGCTATTCATTTTTATCATTTTCTATTTTAATGTTACCGCTATACCAGCCTTCATGATGAATGATCCGAAGCCGATGGGGAATGAGGCCATTGTGGACGAAGACGGTGATGATCCCTTGTTTAAATCGTATACCGATGACAAGGATAACTGGCCTGATCAGTTTGAAAAGCCTGAACCCGAACCGGTTCTTACAACAAAGGTACCTGAAGTTATTCCTGTAAAGCCACTACAGGAGATAACACTCGATATCGAAAAGCCCGAACAAAAGCGGGAGCAAAAAGCGGAACCGGTTTTTACGATCGAAGAAAAAACCGAAACAGATGAGCTGGCCGAGCAATTGGTAGAATCGCAGGGTGTTTATGATCCTACACTTGATCTGAGCCATTACAAGTATCCAACATTGGAGTTGCTCAACGAATATGAAGCCAATAAAGCGGGCGTAACGCAGGAAGAGCTGAACCAGAACAAGGATAAAATTGTAGCCACGCTGGTCAACTTCAAGATTGGTATTCAAAGTATCAAAGCTACGATTGGTCCGACTGTTACGCTCTATGAAATTGTTCCGGATGCGGGTATAAAAATTTCCAGAATCAAAAACCTGGAAGATGATATCGCATTAAGCCTCTCAGCGTTGGGCATCCGGATTATCGCGCCCATTCCCGGTAAGGGTACCATTGGTATTGAAGTTCCGAATAAGAACAGAGAAATGGTGAGCATTCGATCTGTGTTTGCTTCGCAGGCGTTTGCCAAAACAGACAAGGAACTTCCGGTGGTGATGGGAAAAACCATTTCGAACGAAGTACTGGTGGTTGACCTGACCAAAATGCCCCACTTATTAGTGGCTGGTGCTACAGGGCAGGGTAAATCGGTTGGCCTGAATGTGATTCTCGCCTCTCTATTATATAAGAAGCATCCATCACAGTTAAAATTTGTACTGGTCGATCCGAAAAAGGTTGAGATGTCGCTTTTCAGTAAGATTGAGCGGCACTATCTCGCCAAACTGCCCAATAGTGAGGAAGCTATTATTACGGATACCCGAAAGGTGGTTCACACGCTGAACTCCCTTTGTATTGAAATGGAAAACCGGTACGAAATTTTAAAAGATGCCGGAGCGCGTAATCTCAAAGAATACAATGCAAAGTTTGTTTCGCGCAAGCTGAACCCCAAGGAAGGGCATCGCTTTTTGCCATACATCGTGTTGGTGATTGATGAACTTGCCGACCTTATGATGACAGCCGGAAAAGAAGTTGAAACGCCCATTGCACGCCTGGCTCAGCTTGCCCGTGCTATCGGCATTCACCTGGTGGTGGCTACACAGCGGCCTTCTGTAAATGTTATCACCGGTGTGATCAAGGCAAATTTCCCTGCCCGATTGTCTTTCCGCGTAACATCAAAAGTTGATTCCCGCACCATTCTGGATACGGGAGGTGCTGACCAACTTGTAGGTCAGGGTGATATGTTGTTATCCTCCGGATCGGACGTAATCCGGTTGCAATGTCCTTTCGTGGATACGCCTGAGATAGAGCGCCTCTGTGATTTTATAGGATCGCAGCGTGGATACCCGTCTGCATATCTGTTGCCCGAATATGAGGGCGATGATGAAAGTGGACCTTCGAATGTGGATCTTTCTGATCGGGATGCGCTTTTCGAAGAAGCGGCACGCCTGATTGTAGGTCACCAACAGGGAAGCACTTCCTTGATCCAGCGAAAACTGAAATTGGGCTATAATCGAGCAGGTCGGCTCATTGATCAGCTGGAAGCTGCCGGCATTGTTGGCCCATTTGAAGGGAGCAAAGCCCGCGAAGTTTTGATAAAAGATGAGGTGGCTTTGGAACAATTATTGAGTGCATTGAAAGAAAAACATAATCCCGCTTAACTTTGCGCACCTTTTTAAGTTATTGAAGAATGAAAAAATCTGTTTTAGCTGTTGTTTTACTGGTTTTTGTAAAACTATCGTTTGCCCAGTATGATCCGAAGGCCCTTGAAATACTGGATGCCATGAGCAAAAAGTATAAGGCCTATACTGCTTTTGAAGCCAATATATCGTACACACTCACCAACGATGTAGAAAAAATCAATGAAGAGTTTAAGGGAAAGATCACAGTAAAGGGCGATAAGTTTAAGCTTGTTCTGCCTGAGCAGGAGGTGATCAATGATGGTAAAACCACCTGGACGTACCTGCCGGATGCGAAAGAAGTGAACATCGATAACTACGATCCTGGTTCAGACGAGATCAACCCCTCGAAGATCTATGAGATTTATAAAAAAGGATTCAAGTATTTACATATCGAAGAGAAAACTGAGGCCGGTGTTTTGTGCGATGTGATTGATTTGGTTCCGGAAAAGAAAGACGCCCAGTTCTTTAAAATCAGAATGAATATTTCAAAGAAAGACCAAAGCATTCAAAATTGGACGATGTTTGATAAAGCAGGTAACCGGTATAAGTATACACTCAGCAAGTTTACCGCTAACATTACCGTAGCAGATAATCTTTTCACCTTCGATCCGAAAAAATATCCGGGCGTTGAAGTGATTGATCTGCGCTAGGTTGAGCTAAATCATATTGGATGGTTAATCTTTTTGGAGGTTAACCATCTTTTTTTTTGTGTCGATCTATCGCGTAAGTTCTTTCAAATCATGTTCACTCACCGTTAATAAACCTGCCTTTGGAAGGCGCCTGGTCAACTCGCGCCAGTTTGCATCTTTTTTATAAATCTTCTGCAACATGGCCGATGCATCGGCCAATTCTTTATTATTCGCCAGGGTAATGGCAGTCCAGTATTGCATTTCTAAATTATCGGGAAACATTTTCATGGCTGTGCGGTATTCTATCATGGCCTTTTCCATCTCGGCTTTTTCAACATAGAGGTCACCCTGATTCATGTGCTCATACGCACGAAATACTTTTAGTAATCTTTCGAGTTCCTGAATAGGATTAGCGGCATCGTCTACGCGCAGGTCAACTATCCGATCGTTCCATGGCTCGCCTGAAGCCTTTGGTCCAACCACCAGCAGGGCGGCTGATTGTTTACCCCGTATATCGCCACCAGCTTGCTGCGCTGCCTGTAACACGGCAATCATTCGCTCTGCAAGCGGAAGGTTACCCGTTTCATTCCATTTTTTTTCCATCGCAGGCACGACCTTGTTGTTCAGCATCATGTTGGCCTGCACCGAAAAATTTTCACCGTTTTTATGACCTGCATCCTGTATGCAACTCGCACCCGTATGTGTTGCTACACGACCGTCAATATCTAAAATGGCCAACTGACGGAAGTCTTTTCCAGTGTCATCACTCAACAAAAGATCAACTGCCTGCTGTGGTGTTTTCCCTTGCTTCAATAATTCCAATCCACGAATGCCGAACGATTTGTTTACAAACGATTGTGTAGCCACAACGCCAACACCAGCTTCGCCCCAGGCCACCACTGTACCAACACTAAACCAATGACTTTGTACGGCCACCGCCAGCTCACCGGTTTTGGCATCGCGTGCAACAATGGAGAAGGTGTGCGCAAAGGGATCGGATGGTTTTACCTGGGCATCAGTTAATGTTGTAATGCCCAGCATGATCGCAATAGAAAATAGTGTTCGCATAGTTTACGGATTAATGTTCATAAATTTTTTCACCCGCTTTAATGGCCACCCGTAAAAGATTTTCAGGAGGAGGTAATGGGCAGGAATATTTTTCAGTATAAGCGCAATATGGATTGTACGCCTTGTTGAAATCCAGTGTAATGGTTTTGCTGCCGGACATTTTTACAACATCGAGGTACCGACCTGCTCCATATGTTTCGCTGGCACTTGTTTCATCACCGAATGATAGAAATAATTTTCCACGGAAAGGTCCCATATCCATGATCTCCAATATGAGCAACTTGTTGTGATAGCCATCTAAATCAA
The DNA here is from genome assembly GCA_016787565.1 of Cyclobacteriaceae bacterium. Classification (GTDB taxonomy): domain Bacteria; phylum Bacteroidota; class Bacteroidia; order Cytophagales; family Cyclobacteriaceae; genus JAEUUG01. The sequence goes on along the minus strand of JAEUUG010000011.1, from coordinate 65,072 downwards.
ATTCTGCATAAGCATACTCGATGTAGCGTTGCTCTTTTCCATCGTTCGTTGAAAGTAAAACTGCTTTCTTATTTTGAATTGGGTTGAGTTCAGCGATAATTCTGTACCGGCTGCTGGGCGGGTAGTACGATAATCCCTTGAAGGTATCCGGATTTTCTGCAAAGGGAGATTCAGCGGCTGTGCGCATAAACCGATCTTTTTCTTCACGCTCCTTATTTATTTCCGCTGTATAGGCAGCCTCACCCTGGTCGCCCCGAAAGGTATAAAACACCGAAATCAACGCGACAACAACAGCAAGAAGAAGGATGATGTTTTTTAATTTCATTTGATTCTAAATTATTTCCTGGCGGTTGCAATTACTTTTGATTGAGTTGTAACTGTCCTGTTTTGTAAATCCCACTCTCGAATGGCTTCTCCATGTTTCATATAAAGATTAAAGAAATAGGGGATGCTGTTATCAGCCAATGCACCGGTTGCGTTGGTGAGTACACAAATTCCAATTTTATTTTTCCGGTCAACAGCCAACTCACTGCGATATCCATTTACGTATCCTCCATGGTAATACAACGTATCGGTTTTAAAGTTTAGCATGCGCCAACCCATTGCATAAAATGAGCCTGTCGGTCGCGACCACTTTCTGAAGTTTCTGTTTTTGGCTGGGGCCTTAACAACAGGTGTAAAAATTTCATCCAGTGTTACATGGGCAATAACATCTTCCCGGTTTCCCAGCATGGCCTTTATCCATTGCGCCATATCCGATACAGATGCATTTATTCCTCCTGCCGGTGCTACATTGTAATACGTGTTTGATATTGTGGTTAGCGCCATACTTTTACGCGTATGCTGGTGAGGCTTGGCAACATTGGTGTTTTGCATGATGGCATCGTAGCTGATAGAGGCATGGGTCATATGCAGTGGATTAAAAATCCTTTCCATCATTAACTGTTCATAACTTTTTCCGGTGGCCGATTGAATCACCTCGGCAATAATACTGTAGGCCACATTTTGATAGCTATAGACCTTACCGACTTTTCCAATAATCTCTACATCACGGAGTTTGGTAAGCATCGTATGCAGATCCTCACCATCTTCAATCAGATTGGTGTAGGTATGATATGGAAGACCCACTGTGTGTGATAAAACATGACGCAGCGTAAGTTGTTCTGTTTGCTCCCTGGACTTAAGGGCAAAATCGGGCAGGTGTGTAATGACTTTATCGTCCCATTTCAATACGTTGTCTTCCACCAGCATTCCGGTGAGGACTGGTGCAAAACATTTGGAAACAGAAGCAAGTCTGAAAACGGTTTCCGTATCTACCGAGTCTTGTGTGCCAATGGCTTTGATACCAAATCCTTTTAAATAGATGATGGATGTGTCCTGAACAATGGCGATGGCGGCACCCGGTGTTTTCGAAGATGCAATCAATGCTTCAATTTCCGCTTCATACGCAATTAACAATTCCTTCAAAAATGGATTGTTGACAGGAACAGCTTTCAGCGATTCCCGGGCTTTCAATTCGTGCACGACAACCTTTTTCTTCGGGGTAATGGGTGGAGATGGTAACTGCAGCAGAAATGCTACTGAAATGATGATGAGAAATAGAATGGCTGCAATTACTTTCTTTCTTGTCATGCTTTACAGAATACCTTCGTCTGCAAAGCTAAAATATTTTTGTCCTGCTAGGATAAGATGATCAAGAACCTGTATCTCCAACAGTTTACCCGATTCTTTCAGTTTTTTGGTGAGATCAATATCAGCCTGGCTGGCGGTCAGGTTTCCGGAGGGATGGTTATGTGCCAGAATGATACCGCTGGCAAGTTCTTCAAGGGCCATCTTGAAAATAATCTTTGGATCAGCCACGGTGCCCGTTACACCCCCCTGGCTGATTTGATTTTCCCTGATCACACGATTAGCCCGGTTCAGCAGTAGTACCCAAAATTCTTCATGCGGTAAATCCAGTAAATCGGATTTGAGGTATTCATAAACGTCTTTGGAGCTGGATATTTTGGGCTTTTCATCCGTATCAAGTTCTTTTCTTCGCCTTCCGAGCTCCAGCGCGGCAACAATTGTAATGGCTTTTGCTTCCCCGATTCCTTTTGTTTTCATCAATTCCTTTACGGAAAGTCTGGCCAGGTCGTGAAGGTTATTGCCGGTGTTTTGCAGCACCTTCTTGGCCAGGTCTACTGCACTCATCGTTTTGGACCCCGTTCCAAGCAAAATTGCAATAAGTTCAGCATCGGAAAGTGCAGATTTACCTTTCAGCAGGAGTTTTTCGCGCGGACGATCTTCTGGCGACCAGCTTTTTATTGAAAGGAATTTATCATTTTCCATCATGGCTAACGGGTGAATGTGCTTCAAATTAAGGGATATTCTTAAAATGAAAAACCCTGCCCGAGTATTCGTCCGGCAGGGTTTCTGACTTTATAGTAACTGAAAGTTGGTTATTACGCCAGTTTATTAACCAGCTTGGTCAACTTAGACTTTTGATTTGCAGCCTTTTTCCAGTGAATGATGTTCTTTTTAGCAAGCTTATCAACCAACGATGAAACTTCTTTGAGAAGAGCCTCTGCTTCAGACTTAACCGTTGTTGCCCGTAATTTCTTTACAATAGTACGGGTTGTTTTGTGCTGATAGCGGTTTCTAACGCGTTTTACCTCGTTTGCACGGATTCTTTTTTCTGCTGACTTATGATTTGCCATATCTTCTAAAAATAAGGACTGCAAAGGTAAGCGCTTATCCCATATTTGCAAAGTCCTTGTGAAAAATCAATTCTTCATTTTTCCTTCAAAAAGGAGGTTTGTATTGGGATCCAAAGCTATTCTCGTTGGCTTGGTATCTACGGTGAAGCTGAATTTTTGAGATTCCTTATTGATACGCACTTCCTCTACCCTCGATAACACCTGGTTGGGGATTTCAAAACCGAGTTCTAACGGGAAATCAAAAAGTTGATTTTTCTGGTTTTGCGTAATACTAATGTTGACTGTTTTGGTCTTGGAATCGTAGCTCCAAAATCCTTCGATAACCGGGTGCCCGGCACGATAGAGCCACTGCTGGAAAAATTGATCGAGGTCTTTCCCCGAAACTTCTTCCATCACCGTCTGAAAATCTCCTGTAGAGGCATTGCTATTTTGATAGCGCCTGTAATACTCGCGTAGACCAGCCCAGAACGGTTGATCACCCAGCTCCTGTCGCAGCATGTGCAAGACCCAGCCTCCTTTTTGATAGGAGTTGTCGTTTAGAATATGGACTAAGTTTTTGGGTAGATCCTTGAAGACAATTGGCTGTGGACTTTTCTTAAAAAATTTAAGTACATCCTCACGATCCGCTTCCATATCACCGGCACGCCTATCGCGACCATACGTGAACTCATTGTACAGGTGTGTGCAATAGGTGGCAAATCCTTCGCTAAGCCACACATGGTGCCAGTCTTTTTCTGAAGCAGAATTGCCGAACCATTGATGCGCCACTTCATGTGCTACAAGACTTTCAATGCCACCTTTTCCCGTTACAGAATTTTCGTAATAAAAAATATTGCTGGCATTTTCGGTTCCGCCATAGCGTGTTTTAGATTGAACGTTTGCTAATTTTTTGTACGCGTAGGGCCCGAAGTGACTGTTAAAAAAGTCGAGCACTTTCGTGGCAATTGCGTAGTCCGAAAAACCTTCCAGCCTGTTCTGAGGATACACCCAGCTTTCAACCGCGATGGTATTCACATACCCGGCATGTTGAACGGCAAATCGGGCAACGCCAATAACCATCACTTTCGTGGGAATATCAACAACCTCATGCCAGTGTGTAAGTTTTTGATGCGCATTGAGCATGCTCTCTTCCAGCTTAACGCCATTGCCAATCACTTCATAGTATGGTGGTGCGATGACAATGAAATCAACACCTGCCTTGTCAGATGGATGATCAATGGTCGGTAACCAATGGTGCGCATTGTTCGGCCAATTTTCACCAAAAAATGTGCGGTCGTTATATTTATTCTTTTCAATGATCAGACCATCCTGCGGGATGCCTTTATAATAAATTTCGAACGACAGCTTTTCGTTTGGTGCGGCCGGAGTGTTTAATGCGATTGTAAGCCGGTCATGTATATGCTCAAACGAAAGAGATTTCCCGTTCAGGCTTACCTGCGAAACATGCATTCCTTTCCCTTCTTTATTCTGAGAGGATAAGTCAAGGCTAAAATCAGTACGTGCTTTTTTGAACAGAACCGACACCGTTGCCTTGCCGGAAATACTATCGGTACTATCGTTGAGTTCAAGCGCAAACGTGTAGTGCTTAATGTCAAAATCATCGATGGATAGATTTTGTTGTTGCTGTGAAAAGCCAAGGACAGGAAAATAGAGGAGAACGATCAGAAGTGATTTCATGCAAAAATCTAGTTGGTAAATAAATGTAGTCAAAGTAACGAATGGTGAAGAACTTTTTCCAACCATTTCTGCCATCGGGTTACGCGTTGTACGAGCGGACTGCCTGTATCTATTTTTATCCTTCTTGATATGCTTTTATCCTTCTTGATATTCCCGTACCTTAAGGTTATGAAGCGCACTGTTGTCACCATTATCCTGGTGCTCTCACTGATATTTTGCACAAGTTTTCAGTGGGGTTTCTATGCCCACGAACGCATCAATCGCCTCGCTGTGTTTACACTGCCTCCGGAGATGATCGGCTTTTACAAAACCAACATCACGTACATTTCAGAAGCTTCTGTCAATCCGGATAAACGAAGATTTTCAGTTGTAGACGAAGCGCCACGACACTATATCGATATTGACCATTATGGCGACAGTGCTGTTTTTACGATGCCTCGGTATTGGCAAGGTGCTGTCGAAAAATATGGTGAAGATACGCTGAAGGCTTACGGCATTCTTCCCTGGCATATCCAGGTAATGTATTACAAGCTGAAGCACGCTTTTTTGCTCCGCGATCCGGAAAGCATCAGAAGGCTCTCTGCTGAAATCGGTCACTATATTGCCGATGCACATGTTCCACTTCATACAACAGAGAACTACAATGGTCAACTTACCGGGCAGGAGGGTATTCATGCCTTTTGGGAATCGAGGTTGCCGGAACTATTTTTTACGGAGTATAATTTTTTTGTTGGTAAAGCCGAGCATCTGCCCAATGTTCAGTTGGCCGCCTGGAAAGCAATTGAAACATCGCACCATGAAGTGAATGCTGTGCTGCAACAGGAGAAGAACCTGTCAGCTCGCATGGGCGATAAAAAGTATTCCTTTGAAACCAAAGGCAAGCAAACGGTGAAAGTCGTTGCCCGGGAATATGCCGCAGCCTACCATAAACTGCTTGAAGGTATGGTTGAAAAGCAAATGCGAATGGCTGTAAAAATGATTGGCGATGTTTGGTTCACGGCCTGGGTAGATGCCGGTCAACCTGAACTCAAAGGGTTACTCCATACTTTACCAACTGAAGCGGAGTTACGCCAGCGGAAAGCGGAACTAGACCAATGGAAAAAGGAAACCATTGGTGTAAAAGACCGCGAAGGAATATCGAATTGAGCGTCACCTTGGTGTTCTTTTTATTTTAAATGACGAGTTTTACTGCGTTGATAGTTGTGTGCTGAAGTTCGTTCAGATATGGTGAGACGATGATGATGAAGCGTTTGGTTTTTTTGTTCATGCTGATGGCATGCATCGATGTTCAGGCACAGGAGCCCATTGAAATTGATGATGCGTTGGATGCGCGCGACCTTTTTTTGAAACAGTTAACCTATTTCATTGATACGACTAACGCACTTTCCTTTTCCCGGATTTCGTCTTCCGAATTTTCAAATCGTTTCAGACAACACGCTTCGTATCAGAATAAAGACTTCATGATCAATACCGCGTATTGGATTCGCTTTCCAATACGGCATACAACAGCGACTCAGAAACTCTGGCTGCTGGAATTTTATGATCAAACGATCGATCACATTGAAGCGTATACGCCAGACGATAAAGGGAATTATCAACGATTGCAGTTGGGCGATAGCCAGCCCTTCACCGAGCGATTGTTCCGACATAAAAACTTTGAGATTTTACTAGATGTAAAAGCCGACACTGTGCTGTACTATTATTTTAAAGTACAGTCTGGTGAGTTTGCCGATATCCGTATTGCTTTTCGTTCGGTCGATCATTTCGTGTACTACGCACTCAATGAGTATTTTTTGTTCGGCACGTTTTATGGCATGATCATCATCATTGCCCTGTATAATTTTTTGGTCTTTCTGGCCATACGCGAAATCAAAAATATCTACTATATTTTTTACATCCTCAGTGTGGCGGCCTATGCCCTTAGTCTGGACGGTATCGGTTTTCAATACCTCTGGCCAAATCATCCGGAGTGGAATGATTATGCGGTGGGTATTACCATTTACTCGGTTATACTCTGGGGACTTATTTTCACCCGGAGGTTTTTGAGCACGCGGGGCAATGCCCCCAGGTTTGATTTGGCGTTGAAGTGGATGATCGTTGCCCGTACAGTTTTTTTTGTTTTGGAATTATTCTTTCTCCAATACTTACTCACCTATCGCAACATTGAAATCATTCCGCTTTCGCTGATTTTTGTTTCAGGCATTTATGTGTGGTACCGGGGTTACAGGCCAGCGCGCTTCTTTGTTATCGCGTACGGTATTTTGTTTGCGGGTTTCTTTGTGCGCTCATTAGTATACTTTAATGTTTTACCACTTACTACGCGATCGCACTATAGTTTGCATTTCAGTTTTGTAATTGAAATGCTGTTTTTGACTTTCGCCCTGGGCGATAGAATCCGGATTCTGAAACGGATGCGCGACCGGGCCACAAAGCGAATCCTTCATCAGAACGAGGTGAACATGCAATTGAAAGACAAAGTGAACCGTGAGCTTGAGCAAAAGGTGCAGGAGCGCACCATCGAAATCAACCAGAAAAATATCGAGTTAGAAGAAAGCAACCACAAGCTTGAGCGGCAGGCTCGTGAAATCAACCAGATTAACTCCATTCTCGATCTCGACAACTGGAAGCTGAAAAACAGTATCAAGGAGGTTCTCAACGAGCGATTGCTGGAGAAAGTGATGGATTATACCCAATTCCAGACCCTTTACCCGGATACGCTTTCATGCCATCGATTTTTAGAGAATCTAAAGTGGGAGCAGGCTTTTCATTGCCGAAAATGCGGAAATGAGAAATATTTTGATGGTGCACAGAAATTTGCGAGGCGCTGTACACGGTGCGGGTACAATGAGTCCATTACAGCCTTTACGATCTTTCACAGCATTAAATTCCCAATCGAAAAGGCATTTTATATCGCCTACCTGGTCGTAACGGGCAAAAAGGAGTATACCCTGGAAAGCCTGGCTACACAGCTCGATTTGCGGGTAAATACGGTTTGGGGTTTTAAACATAAAGTTTCCGAGCGCATACAGGTGCTTGAAGGTAAGGGAAACAGGCCCCATGCCTCCCGATGGCATGACGTTATTTTAATTCACGAGCACCATAAATTCCCGAAATCATCATCAAATCAGGAATCCTCGAAGCCTGAGAAAATATCCTGATCCCTACTGCTTTTCAGGGCATCAAAAGTGTCATGTTTTTAATCCATGAAACGAATTCTCATAATTCCATAAAATATACCTGAAATCGTTTGAAATCGATGTTTTTTAAGCGTAAAAAAGCCTCACTGAAAGAGGTATAGGAAACGGTGTGTTTTATGCACATTGATAAAAAAAAGTGAGTGTAATACTTGACCAAATTATAATTTAAGTCTGCGGTAAGAGAAAAAACCCAAAAAGTACCGTCAGAAGGATTATGAGGAGAATACTACTGTTAATCGTTTTCGTTACGCTTGGAGTAACAAATGCCTTCGCCCAAACCCGTACCATTCAGGGCAAGGTTACAGATGCAGAAAATGGCCAGGGACTACCTGGAGTCAATGTGGTTGTTCAGGGTACTGCGAGAGGTACAACTACAGATGTTGATGGTGTTTACACCATAGAATTGGCTGCGGCCGAAAACACACTCAATTTCACTTTTGTAGGGTATAAAACGCAAACCGTACAAGTGGGCGAGCGGACAACCATTAATATAGCGCTCGAGGTTGATGTTTTGACCTTAGAGGATATTGTGGTGATTGGATATGGAACTGTGAAAAAGTCAGATTTAACAGGTTCCGTTTCATCCATGAAAGGGAATGATCTGAATAAAATTCCGGCAGCTTCACCCGTTTTAGCGCTTCAAGGCAAAATCCCTGGTGTTCAAATTACAACGGCATCGGGTGCACCCGGAGCAGGTGCCATTGTGCGGATCAGAGGTGTAGGCACCTTCAATAATGCCAGTCCAATTTATGTAGTGGATGGTGTTATTCTGGATAACATCGATTTTTTGAATTCGGGCGATATCCAATCCATTGAAGTTCTGAAAGATGCCTCCGCTACTGCAATCTATGGTTCGCGTGGCGCCAACGGTGTTGTCATGGTCACTACAAAAAAAGGGGTGATGGGTCAGGAATATCCAACCATTTCAGTCAATGCCGATTATAGTGTTCAAAGCCTTACTAACAGAATTGATCTGCTGAGCGGAAGAGAGTTTGCCATCATTGCCAATGAAATTAACCCGGGATCATACAACAACGTAGATGCAGTTCCCAATACCGATTGGCAGGATTTACTTTTTCAAACGGCACCCATTCAAAATTATCAGATTTCGGCAGCCGGTGCGTCTGCAAAGATTCAATACTATGTGGGTATCGGATATTTCAATCAGAAAGGAATCATTCCGAAGTCCAACTACGAACGTCTTACCATCAAACTGAACAACACCTATCATCTTTCAAAGAATGTTCGGTTTGGAAATAATCTTGCCTTTACGCCATACAGTCAGCAGAATACCAATAACAATTCTGTTTTTGTGGTGTACCGGGCACAACCAACCGTCAATCCCTATCAACCAGATGGCAGTTACTCGCCCGTTCCCGGTGTCGGTAATGTGTTGGCCGATCTGGAATACACCAATAGTTATGGTAAAGGAATTCGTTCCGTTGGAAACTTTTATACAGAAGTTGATTTCCTGAAATACTTCACGTTTAAGTCAAGCTTCGGTGTTGATTTTAGTTATGGAAAGTCGAAGAGTTTCACACCTGTATTCTATGTTGATCCTCAACAGCAGAACAGTACCAGCGACTTGAACAAATCCTTTGGTGACAACTCTACCTGGCTGTGGGAGAACACAATAAACTATACCCGGAATTTTGGTAAGAGCAGTCTGAATGCTGTGGTAGGGTATACCATGCAAGAGACAGCTTCTGAATTCATCTCGGCTTCAGGCGAGAATATTCTGCGTGATGGAGAAGACTTCTGGTACCTCGATCCCGGAAACATTGTTCCTACTACTGTTAATAATGGTGTGTCCGATGATTTGAACTATTCCATGATCTCATATTTGTTCCGTGCGAACTACACGTACGATCGAAAATATCTTTTAACAGTAACCTATCGCAGAGACGGCTCCTCTAAGTTTTCGAAAGACAATCGTTTTGCCGACTTCCCTTCTGTAGCATTAGGATGGAATGTGATCAATGAAAATTTCCTGAACGATGTTGCCGTGCTTTCAAATTTTAAAGTTCGCGGAAGCTGGGGTGTAATTGGTAACGAAAAAACCCGGTATGACAGACGTTACTCCTCCGTGCTCAATGGTGTAGGTGGAGTTTTCGGTGCAGGTGAAATTTATACCACCGGTTCTACCTACGGTCCTTCCGGCAATCCCAATCTGAAATGGGAGAGTACCTATCAAACCGATATTGGCGTTGAACTTGGATTTCTGGAAGACAAGCTCACAGCAGAAATTGATTATTATAACAAACGAACAGAAGATATTTTGATTGATTTACCGGTGCCCGGATACCTGGGAAATGGGGATGGTGCTTCGATTACCTACAATGCTGCGGAAGTGTTAAACAAGGGTATTGAATTGAACCTCGGCTGGAATGATGAAATTTTAGGCGGATTGAAATACCGTATCGGAGCTATTGCCACCACCATTCACAACGAAGCCTTAAAAGTAAAAGCTACTGGTGGTGAGGGTGATTATCAGCCCAATGGAGCCGGCACAACGCGTACAAGCGTAGGCTTACCGCTAGGTGCTTTCTACGGTTATGTAGTCGATGGCGTTTTTCAGAACCAGGCAGAGTTGGATGCTTACCCGCATTTATCCATTGCAGAAGTTGGTGATGTCAGGTTTGTCGATACCAATAAGGATGGTGTATTGAATGGTAACGATCGAACGTACATTGGTTCACCCATTCCGAAAGTATTGTATGGATTAAACCTGGAGGGTGCGTATAAAGGATTCAGTTTGTCTATTGATTTTCAAGGACAACAGGGGAATAAAATATACAATGCAAAAGAAACGGTGAGACCCGCTCTCTATAATTTCGAGCAGCATGTTTTTGATCGTTGGACAGGTGAAGGTACCAGCAATACCGAACCACGCTCCAGTGCAGGCGGTTACAATTTCTTACCCTCTACCCGATTCATTCAAGACGGATCATTTTTCAGGTTGCGAAGCATATCGCTGGCGTACGGATTGCCACAACAGATGATTGAAAAGATACATTTCAAATCGGCTCAGGTTTATGTGCGTGGCACAAACCTCTTTACTGTAACAAAATTTACGGGGTACACACCGGAGGTTTCAAGTGGTAGTGTACTGGATAATGGAATTGACAGTGGAGGTTATCCGATTCCATCGGTGTACAGTGTTGGTTTCAATGTTACATTTTAAAATGGCACAACAGCTATGAGACAGTTCACAATAATTTCGAAGCGAATTTTGCAGGTTTTAGTGCTGGTGGTTTTGCTGCCCGTTTCCTGCGATGATTTTCTTGACAAACCCTTGCAAGGGAAACTGACGCAGGAGAATTTTCCAACGAGTGCATCCGATGCATTGTTAGCAACGAATGGTGTGTATAACATCATGTTGAAATCCAGCTTTCATTTCGGGCTATTCCCCATCATGGATATTATGTCGGATGATGCGCGCAAGGGAAGTAATCCCGATGATGCCGCATCGACCATCGGTCCGTTTGATAAGTTCACCCACATTGCTACAGAAGCAAATCTAAGTCGGTGGTGGAGCACGCTGTATGAAGGGATCAGGCGAGCCAATGTGGTGATTGAAAAAGTACCCGTTATCAGCATGAACGCAACCTTACGCGATCGGTACATAGGCGAAGCAAGTTTCTTGCGCGCACTATTTTATTTTGATCTGGTACGGGCATGGGGGGATGTTCCAAAGGTTACTACAAGCACTGTTCCGCTTGGCTTGCCGCGCGCCAATGCCAATGAGATTTACGATTTAATCGTGGCGGATTTGGAGAAGGCCATCAGCGGTTTGCCGGAAAAATCAGACTATGCTTCAGCCGATTTGGGTCGCGCTACACGCGGTGCAGCAAAGTCGCTGCTCGCGAAAGTCTATCTTTTCAAGGGCGATTTTGTCAATGCAGAAAAGTACGCGATGGAAGTTATCAATTCCGCGCAGTATGATTTGATGCCCGACTTTGCCGATGCGAATAGCAAAGCCGGTGAGTTTGGTGCTGAATCAGTTTTTGAAATCGGAGCGATTGGCATTGAAGGAACCGGTGGTGTTCAGTATGGTAATGTGCAGGGTGTTCGCGGCACACCCAACAGGGGATGGGGCTTTAACCGACCTACATTGGATTTGATGGATGCTTTTGAACCGGGCGATCCGCGGGAAGATAAAACCATTGTTTTTCTGGGTGAAGTGCTTGATGGTATCACCATTGCGGGTGACGGCCCGACACTCGATGAGACCTATGATACAAACGGTGACCTGATTGAGATTGAGTGCTACAATCAGAAAGTGTGGACACCGGGCAACAACGTGCCAACACAGTTTGATCACAACCGAAGAATTATCCGGTATGCCGATGTATTGCTGATGGCAGCGGAAGCGTTAAATAAAAACAACAAGCCTGCTGAAGCCCGTGTACAACTGAATAAAGTTCGCGCAAGAGCTCGGCATGGCAACAATGCTATTCTTTTAGACATCACTGAAAATAACAAAGACCTCTTGCATGAAATTATTCTGCACGAACGCAGAGTAGAACTCGCGATGGAAGGACACCGGTTCTGGGATCTGGTGCGCACCGGTAAAGCAGCCGCGGTATTGGGCCCGCTTGGTTTCGTTGCCGGTAAGCATGAGTTGCTTCCTGTTCCGCAAAATGAAATGGACTTAACACAAAATACCTGGACACAAAATCCGGGCTGGTAAAATTTTAATCTTGTTTAACCTTTAATCAATTAATTACGCGTATGAAAAATCTAAAAGTAGTTTTTAGTTTTCTGTTGGCAGTGGGGCTGTTCGCAACCATGTCAACATTGATCACAAGTTGTGATGATGATGAGCCGCCTGCGCTGACGTTGGTGTCGTTAACAGCAGGAAGTATTGATTTGAATGGCGCCACCAGTGCAACGGGAGTGCCGACAGGAGCAACCATTACAGCAGAGTTTTCTACAGAAGTTGATCCTGCTTCGGTAAGTGCTATTACCCTGGAGCGTCAGTTTGATGCCGCAGCGTATGCTTCAACCATAACGGTAGACGGAAAAACAGTTACGATTAATCCAAACACCGACTTCAGCACAGGAACGTTATTCATTCTGGAATTCGGTGCAGGCCTCAAGAGTACCGGAGGTAAAACATTAACCACTGCCATCGAACGTAACTTCTCCACAGAAGGAACATTTGCAGTACCGGGTGCTGTTGCCCACTGGACTTTTGAGGATAATGCAAATGATATCATTGGATCTTATGATGCCGCTGCTGCACAGATCGTGGACATTACCTACGCGGCTGGTAGAAAGGCGGATGCAGGAAAGGCTGCTTCTTTTAATGGCACGACCAGTATCATCGAAATTTCAAATGGCGATCAGTTGATGAACACACAGAACTTTACATTGAGTTTCTGGGTGAAGGCAACGGAGCACACGGATAATGTAGACAAGGGTCATTTCGTTATGGGCCTGGGTGCATTCTACGGATTTCAATTTGAAATATTTGGAGGTTATGGTGGCTGGAAATTAGCCACCCGCTACGAATTCAATAATGCCGGAACGATCAACACAATTACTGAAGACAACGCTTTCAACGGTGATGGTAAGGATGCAACCAACGGTGGATGGCAGGGTTTTGCCTTCACAAAGGACCTTACTGCCAGTGGTGGTCCGTCAGCGATTATTAAAGACAAATGGGTTCACATGGTATATACCTATAACAGCACAACCAAGCAAGGTATCTACTATGCCAATGGTGAAAAGATGCGCGAGCTGGATTTTGATCTGTGGCCTGATGGTGATAACAAAACCTTCATCACGGGATTGAAATACGGTGGAGTAGAGCCCGATGTTAAAAATGAATTAGCATTTGGTTTTATCCAATCACGTGCTGGAACATTATGGGATGACGAACCTTGGGGTGGCTACGCACAAGCAAGTGCAAACCATTTTAAAGGCTTATTGGATGATGTTATCATTTACCACAAGGTATTGACTGCAGCAGAAGTTACATCCATGTATAATTCAGGAAAACCTTAACATCATAGTTTAAGGGTTAATTGGGGAAAAGGTTTCCGGCTTGCCGGAAACCTTTTTATACGTCTCTTTTTACTTTCACGAATGACAAAATTTAAATTCACCTTATTTTTCCTCTCTCTCTCCTTACTTTTTTTTCAATCCTGCGATGAAAAAGATCCGGTAAAACCGGATGTCCTTCAACTCACCATTGCCCGCGTAGGAACCTACACACTTAACCTCACCAATGCCACCGCTAATGCTACAGCTCCGGTTAACCAACCGATTGTTGCATCGTTTTCTGCACCGCTGGATGTCAATTCAGTTTCTCTGGCTATCCAGCTAAAGAAAGTTTCTTCCGGTGATATCATCCCGCTCACTTTCTCATTTTTGGATACTGACAAAACATTATCGGCTTTGCCAGCTTCTTCACTCGCAGCCAACGAGCAATTCGAATTACGAATTTCCAATACCCTCAAGGGTACACAGGGTGAAACATTTCCGGGAACTACGATCGGTTTTACCACAGTTCCGGATGTATTACAGATAACATCATTAATGATGAACAGTGCAAATGTTCTGAACATCAGTCCAGTGGTTGATATACCGCAGATACTGTCTGCGGAGATTAACTTTTCGCATGCGTTGAATCCGGCAACCATTACTACTGATCTTGTTCGCCTTTCCGGAACAAGTGGGTCAGTGCCCTTGATATTTTCGCTTTCAGACGGGAATAAAAAACTTACCCTCACCTCATCACAGCCGCTGAAACATCTCAGTCGGCACCAGCTTTTTCTTTCCAATCAGATTAAAGGAGCCAATGGAGAAGTGTTTAGTGATGTGAATAAAATTTTCTATACGGCAGTTGATCCAACACCAAAATTTCCGGTCGTATCGGATGATGAACTGCTCACCCTGGTTCAGCAACAAACGTTTAAATATTTCTGGGACTATGCTGAGCCCAACAGCGGCATGGCACGCGAGCGAAATGGATCGGGAAATCTGGTAACCAGCGGTGGATCAGGCTTCGGCATCATGTCATTAATTGTGGGCATGGAACGAAATTTTATCAACCGCCAGGATGGCATCGAGCGTGCAAAAAAAATTGTGAGCTTTTTAGAAACAGCCGATCGCTTTCATGGTGCCTGGTCGCATTGGATTAATGGAAGCACCGGAAAGGTTATCCCTTTCAGCACGAAGGACAACGGTGGTGATTTAGTTGAAACATCTTTTCTGGTACAGGGCCTCTTAACCTTTCGGCAATATTTGCAACCGACTGATACCGTTGGCAATAATCTGATCAACCGCATCACACTGCTATGGGAAGGTGTCGAGTGGGACTGGTACCGCAGGGGAGATCAGAATGTTCTGTATTGGCACTGGTCGCCCAATTACAATTGGGATATGAACTTCGCTTTGTCAGGATACTTTGAACAACAGATTACGTATTTGCTTGCAGCCGCTTCGCCTACCCACAGCATTCCAAAAATTGTATACACCAACGGCTTTGCACAAAATGGAGGCATCGTTCGAAACAATACATACTATGGCATTCCGCTCAAGCTTGGCGGACTCTTTCCCTTGTTTTGGGTGCATTATTCCTATCTCGGACTTGATCCTCACTTTACCGATGACTATGCTAACTACTGGGAGCAAAACGTAAATGCATCGCGCATCAATCAAGCGTACTGCATAGCCAATCCAAAGAATTTTGTCGGCTACAGTGATGCCTGCTGGGGCCTTACCTCCAGTGATAATCAAAGTGGATACAATGCGCATTCACCCGCTAATGATTTGGGTGTGATTACGCCCACCGCTGCACTGTCTTCTTTTCCCTACACACCCAATGAATCGATGAAAGCCTTGAAGTATTTTTACTATACGATGGGCGATCGGCTTTGGGGACAGTATGGGTTTTATGATGCCTTCAATATCACACAAGGATGGACTGCAACATCCTATCTGGCTATTGACCAGGGACCGATCATTGTCATGATTGAAAATCACCGAACGGGTTTGTTGTGGAATTTATTCATGTCGGCACCGGAAGTTCAACAGGGCATGACTAAATTGAATTTTTCTAAAAACTAACATGAAATAATTCTTCCATGAAAAGGTACTTCTATGTTCTGGCGTCACTGGTACTGATTGCGGCCTGTGCACCACAAAAGAAAGACACAACGGCTTCTGTTGTAACACTGAGTGACGACTCCCTGCTTACTCTTGTTCAATACAAAACCTTTCAATACTTCTGGGATGGCGCGGAGCCAACATCGGGAGCAGCGCGCGAACGCTTTCATGCCGATGATGTATATCCTGAAAATGATAAGCATATTATTACCTCTGGCGGAACAGGCTTTGGTGTGATGGCAATCCTTGTCGGTATTGAACGGAAGTTTATTACACGTGCAGCAGGATTTGAGCGCCTGGATAAACTGGTTGACTGGTTAGGAAAGGCAGATCGCTTTCACGGTGCATGGCCCCATTGGTTGAATGGCGAAACGGGAAAAGTTAAACCCTTTAGTCCAAACGATGATGGCGGTGACCTGGTGGAGACTTCTTATTTATTACAAGGACTTATTTGTGTTCGTGAATATTTTAAAAACGGAACCGAGGCAGAGAAAGCATTGGTGGCCAAAATTGATGCGCTATGGCGCGCGGTAGAATTTGATTGGTATCGAAACGGTAAGAATGTTTTATACTGGCACTGGTCACCGGATAAACAATGGAAGATGAATTTTGCAGTAGAGGGATATAATGAATGCCTCATCATGTATTTCCTCGCAGCAGGTTCACCTACACACAGTATTCCGGCAGAAGTATATCACGAAGGGTGGGCCCGCAAAGGCGGCATCCGCAATGACACAGCGCATCAGCAATATGGCTATCACCTGAGTTTGAAACACAATGGTGCCCAGCAATATGGCGGTCCTTTGTTTTGGTCGCACTATTCTTTTCTTGGCCTGGATCCGCGCAACCTCAAAGACCGCTATGCCGATTATTGGGAACACAATACAAATCATACCCTCATCAACCGGCAATATTGTTTAGAGAATCCGAAGCACTTCAAAGGGTATGGTGAAAATTGCTGGGGCTTAACAGCAAGTTATTCGATCAACGGATATGCTGCACATAGTCCCACGGAAGATCTGGGTGTTATCTCACCGACTGCTGCATTGTCATCATTTCCATATACACCCGATGAATCGATGAAAGTAGTTCGCCATCTGTATGAAGATCTTGGCGATAAGGTATTTGGTGTGTATGGTTTTTATGATGCCTTCAGTGAGCAAAACAATTGGTATTTGCCACGCTACCTGGCGATTGATCAGGGACCTGCCGTAGTGATGATTGAAAACCATCGCACCGGTTTGCTGTGGAATTTATTTATGTCGGCTCCTGAAGTACAGGTAGCCAAGACCAAATTAGGATTTGAATAATACGGAAGCCCGCCTTGATTGAACCTCCTCCGGCAACAGCCGGGGAGGTTTGACAAGGCAAATGCGGCTTGGAAATAATGAAGTTGAATTTTTACCGACCTATGTATGAAGAGAATAACAAGTATTGTGCTGGTTGTCCTGCTGGGACTAACAGCATGTCAGAAAAATGAACAGCAGTCAACCAACACGATCGATCAGCGCATTGACTCGCTGATGCGGTTGATGACACTGGAGGAAAAAATCGGACAACTCAATTTGCCTTCCGCAGGTGCTTTTACAACGGGTGCTGTGGAGAGTTCGGATATCGCAAAAAAAATTGAGCAAGGCAGTGTTGGCGGACTCTTTAACATCAAGACCGTTGCCAACATTAGAGAAATGCAAAAGATAGCCGTTGAAAAGAGCCGGCTAAAAATTCCGTTGATTTTTGGAATGGATGTTATTCATGGATATGAATCAGTCTTTCCCATCCCGTTGGGATTGAGTTGCAGTTGGGATATGAAGCTGATTGAGCGCAGCGCACGTATTGCCGCACAGGAAGCCAGTGCCGATGGCATCAATTGGACATTCTCACCGATGGTGGATATATCCCGTGATCCACGGTGGGGTCGTGTCTCAGAAGGCAGTGGCGAAGATCCCTACCTCGGTTCGCAGATTGCACGTGCCATGGTTAAAGGTTTTCAAGGCGATAACCTTTCGGCTAACAATACTATCATGTCATGTGTGAAGCACTATGCCCTGTATGGTGCATCGGAAGCGGGACGTGATTACAATACAGTAGACATGAGTCGACATCGCATGTACAATGAATACCTTCCGCCCTACAAAGCTGCAGTGGATGCAGGCGTTGGCAGCATCATGGCATCCTTCAATGAAATTGATGGTATCCCGGCAACAGCCAATAAATGGTTGCTCACCGATGTTCTCCGAAAAGAATGGGGCTTCAAGGGCTTTGTAGTTTCGGATTACACTGGTGTGAGTGAAATGATCAATCATGGCTTTGGCGATCTTCAACATGTTTCTGCGAAAGCAGTTGAAGCAGGTCTTGATATGGATATGGTGAGTGAAGGATTGCTGACAACACTAGGCAAATCGGTGCAGGAAGGAAAACTTACGGAGAAGCAAATTGATGAGGCCTGCAGAAGAATTTTGAGAGCTAAATTCGTGTTGGGTCTTTTTGACGATCCATATAAATATTGTGATTCGAATCGGGCGAAGAATGAAGTTTTCAATGCATCTAACCGGGCTGAGGCCAGAAGTACAGCGGCACAGAGTTTTGTATTGTTAAAGAATTCGGGCAATATACTTCCCATTAAAAAATCCGGAACGATTGCCTTGGTTGGCCCATTGGCCGATGCGAAGGAAAACATGACGGGTACGTGGAGTGTGGCGGCACGATTTTCTGAATCCATTTCGGTGCGCGAAGGATTGCTAAAAGCAGTAGGGGCAAATGCAAAAATCCTGTACGCAAAAGGTTCCAACCTCGATGAAGATCAAGTGCTTGAGGCAAATGCTACACTGTTTGGTAAGTCCCTCCATCGCGATAAGCGTTCTGCTGCGGAGTTGCGTGACGAAGCACTGCGTATCTCAAAAAGTGCAGATGTTATTGTGGTAGCAGCCGGTGAAGCTGCCGAGATGAGCGGTGAAGCCGCCAGTCGCACAAACATTGAAATTCCGGAAACACAAAAAGATTTGATTAAGGCCTTACTGAAAACGGGCAAACCGGTGGTGTTGGTTTTATTCACCGGCCGGCCACTGGCGCTGAAGTGGGAGGAAGAAAATGTTCCATCTATATTAAATGTTTGGTTTGGTGGAAGTGAAGCCGGTGATGCGATTGCCGATGTGTTGTTTGGTGATGTTAATCCTTCGGGAAAACTGACAACTACCTTTCCACAAAGCGTAGGGCAAGTTCCAATCTATTACGCGCACAAAAATACCGGTCGTCCGTTGAACGGAAAATGGTTTCAGAAATTTCAATCGAACTATTTAGATGTTTCCAATGAACCGGTTTATCCATTTGGTTATGGTTTAAGTTATACCACGTTTACATACGGAGAACTTCAACTGAGTAAAACAGAGATGGCGGCCAACGATTCTATTTTGGTTTCGGTGGATGTGACCAACAGCGGTTCCCGCGATGGAGCGGAAGTGGTGCAGCTTTATATCCGCGATTTAATCGGATCGGTTACACGCCCGGTGAAGGAGTTGAAAGGCTTTCAGAAGGTGATGTTGAAAGCCGGTGAGAAGCGCACGATTACATTCACCATCACGAAAGAGCAACTATCTTTTTACAACAGTGACCTCAAGTGGGTAAGTGAGCCGGGCAAGTTTCATGTTTTTGTGGGCACCAATTCCCGCGATGTGAAGCAGGGCGAGTTTGAATTGAAATAAGTGAACAGAAGGCGTCTGACACTTTGAAAGTGTCTTGACGCCTGCGCGCCTACTTCATGTTCGCCTTTGTTGGTCTTCTTGACCAACAAACGAGATGAGCGTGGATAACAGGTAAAGGGATTAACAGATGAAGGATAGATTAAAATGTTCGTTTGAAAGAATAAATAGATTCCCATGCTTGTTGGTGAGCCACCCACTCGCTTTCGCACAACACCAACAAGGGCAGGGCATCACTTCTGTCGCATGAGAGTCGCCTTTTGGGGACACAAGGTATTTTAGCGGAATTTGCGTCTTTAGTATAAAGCATTATCTTCAACCTGATTCCAGCGTCTTAAAATCAGAGACTCTACTTGAACATCGTCATGTATTAACGTTATAAAAATAGTCGAAAGGATGCTTGGGAAAAGAATAGTTCAATTCAAAACCTTTTCTTTTAATCGGAGTAGCTAAGTATGAATAGATTTTTGGTATTCGTTTTTATAATCTTCGTGTCATGCTCCAGTGACATGAAGGAAGAGTATTTCGATGATGGTACACTAAGGTCCACAGTTTCGATTAAAAATGGGCTTTACGAAGGTGAGATGAAAAAATATTTTAAATCTGGGAGAATTGAATCCATTGAAAAATGGCATGAAGGAAAACGAAACGGAGAGTGTTTGTATTTCTATGAAAGCGGCTTACCGATGTATAAACTTTCCTATAAAGAGGATTTGCTCGATGGGCCTTCTTTTAGATACAACGAAAATGGAACGGTTTCCAGAATGGGGTTATTTATGTCGGGTAGAAATATTGGTGATCATTTGATTTACGATTCGGTTGGGAATTTTACTGAAAGGCAAACGTTTAATGATAAAGGTGAGCTTATCTATGTAAAAGTGAAAATTCCTAATGAGGATCCTACTTCCTTCAAAGGAATACCTATAGAGATTTTAGATTTCCTAAACGATGAGCAAAAATTTTTTCCTAATGACACGATTCCAGAAAATAGTGAAATTATTTTGAAGATAAGGTTTGGTTTATTATTAGGAGGAGAAATAGAATATGAATTTGAAAAATATGACCTATTAACAAATAGTTATAAGCCAGATACAACAATTTTGATGGAGAATTCAATTAATGGAATCGAATACAGAGTAAAACCCAATATGATTGGTCCATATTTTTTACGAATCACTACTAGACATAAAAATGCCAGAGATACCTTATCGATTGATGGATCAAGAGTAACCTATAAATTTTTTGTTAAACAGAGATAGCTTCTGCCGCAGCATTGCGTCACCCCAACTGGCGCAAGTCTTAGGAAGGCGAGATGGCATGTGTGTGACTTGTGCCTGCATCTATATTTTGCAAGTCATAAATCGTAACTTGTGCTTACATAGTAAAAATGTTGTACCGGTTCTGCAAAACTGTTAAATTCGTTACACCATTTCCGTTAGCCATGAGCCGCAAATACAAGATCCGCGATCAGGATAAACTTTATTTCGTCACCTTCACCGTTGTTTACTGGCTGGATGTTTTTATTCGAAGAGAGTATCGTGATATTTTTCTGGATAGCTTACGGTATTGTCAGCAACATAAAGGATTGGAGGTTTGTGCATATTGTATTATGTCAAGCCATGTTCATTTAATCATTGGCCGGCACGGAGAGCCCTCTTTGGAGAGCATTATCCGGGATATTAAGAAATATACATCATTCAAGATAATTGAGGCCATACGGAAAAACCCACAGGAAAGTCGCAAGGAAATATTGGTAATGCTCTTTGAAAAGGCTGGGACGCAAAATAGTAATAATACCCGGTATCAATTCTGGCAGCAACATAATCACCCAATAGAATTAAGTACGAATGAGATCATCGATCAACGGTTGAATTATTTACACAACAACCCGGTTGAAGCAGGCCTTGTGTTGTCGCCTGAAGATTATCTTTACAGCAGCGCAGTAAACTATGCAGGCTTACCCGAAACACTAATCGATGTAATTTTGATTTGAGGAATTGGGACCGGTGGTAAAGGCACAAGTGATCCACGCGCCTGTAACGCGCAACACTTGCGCCAGTATGATACCGTTGGCAATAATCTGATCAACCGCATCACACTGCTATGGGAAGGTGTCGAGTGGTTGTCTTTAATGATTCACTTTCTAGTTCATTTAGTCCACCGTTTGGTGGATAGCTTATTAATTCGTCTGCTGAGTGATTTGTCAAGCTAGTCGCTGCTTTGTCGGCTGTCTCCTCAATAGCTTTATGTATCTGAAGAAATAAAACGTTCAAATTGTCTGTCGATACTTTCATGGTCAAATCTTGATTAATGCATGGCACACAACTAGGGACTATATTCACATGGTGGACCTAACACAAGAATCAACGGAGAAGTGGGAGGTGTTTTTAATATTGATGCTTCAGGCTATAGCAAAATTGATCATGGAAATATTGATGAAGGAGTTGCAGATTTAGTTATTAGATTGATAAATGGCTTTGTAAAACATTGAAACTAGGAATTTAAAATGAAAAGATTTTTTTTTACTTATTTGGACATAGCTTCGGTCGTTCTTTTCTTAAATACAGTGATATCATTACTCGATGAGCATCAACTAGTAAAAGGAAAGGATATTATAGATTTGCCAATATTGACGCTGCTTATTTTTTTTTACTGTTTTTTTAATATGTTTTTACTTTTCGGAACAGGGATTATCAGCTTACTTCTGAGAAGAAATATTATTCGAAGTATAATTTATATTTGCAGCGCTCTTTTTTTTCTGTTTTTCTTTATGGGATTATCTAATTGGGATGGTATTGTGTAGGCCCACTGTTCTCAAAACTTGAACTAGTTCAAGTTTTGAGCGTGAGGAAGTGTGCGAGATAATTTGAGCTTGACCTGCCTAGTTACAAGAAGTTGCTAATGAGTTGCAGTAGAAATCCAAACATGATCACACCCATCCCGTACTTAGCGATTTTGTTTTTTCGATTTACGATAGGGTCATCTCCAGTCTCACCAATGTAGGCAGTAGCTTCAAGCTTTGGAGAATTTAAAAAGATCATCAGAGCACCGCGGCCATGTCATCTTGAGAGCCAGACATTAAAAAATCGGTAGTCACATCCAGTACATCAGCCAGCTTGGAAAGAATATCAGCAGAAGGCTGTGCGCTGGCAGTCCCACAATAATTTTATAGTAAGACGTTCCTTATTAGGAACATCTGAAAGGCTAATGTACAGGCCCCAACTGGCGCAAGTCTTAGGAAGGCGAGATGGCATGTGTGTGACTTGTGCCTGGTCACCCTCGCCTTTGTTGGTCTTCTTGACCAACAAACGAGATGAGCAAGGATAACAGGTAAAGGGATTAAAAGAGTGAAGGATAGATTAAAATGTTCGTTTGAAAGAATAAATAGATTCCCTTGCTTGTTGGTGAGCCACGCACTCGCTTTCGTACAACAACAACAAGGGCAGGGGCGTCCTCTGGCGGGTGACACTGAGCGGGAGGAAGTTGCTTACTTTTAGAGAAAGGCGCCTGACCCTTTTGAAGTCTTTTGAAGCGTCTTGACGCCTATGCGCCTAACTCATATTGAGAAAAGCGTTCACAATTTCCTCCCACTCTTTTTCGAGGGATAGCGTAGGCATCGTTCGTCCTGCCCGGTGATACCAATAGGAGGCATTTCCCAAATCTCCTTCTTTGCGATGCAGGTAGGCGTGCACCCACGATCCCTCGGTGGTGTGAATATCTTGTGCAAGATTGTGAGCTTCTTCCCAGTTGTCCTTTCCATCGTACCACATGGATTGTAGTAGTTTTGTTGCACGATCGGGCGGAGTGGAATGTTGTAGCGATGCTTTAAATTGTTCGAGTGTCATGATTCAAAAATAGAAACCGCGAGGCTATGGTAAAAGATTTACCACGCCTCGCGATCAGGATTGAGTTATAGTATTGGCCCTTTGAAGGATTCTTCTCCCGAGGATAATCGGGAGAAGCAATGACGTTCTTATTTTTGAGATTGTTTTAATGCTTCACCGGGTAATAAACTTCTGTTATCCATTGTGTGGTATCTTTTACTTCTTCCGGATCGGTGATGTATACTTCCCACGGTGCGCCATTTATTTCCAGTTTCTTATTGGCGATGTACTGATCTAACTGCGTGTACACACCATTGATGGTGTGATACGATCCTTTATGAATCCCCTTTACAACGGGTCCACCGGAAGTTTGTTGAATTTTATATTTCGCAGGAAGTTTAGCATTAGCGGGTACCGGCACGGCACAAACCATGTCCATGGATTCTTCGGTATAGGATGGATATAAACAAAACGGAGGACCTGCCATCTGTACTTTTGCTTTAGCCACTACACCATATAATTCACCAAACATTTTTGAGATCTGCGCACT
This sequence comes from Cyclobacteriaceae bacterium, assembly GCA_016787565.1. Taxonomy (GTDB): domain Bacteria; phylum Bacteroidota; class Bacteroidia; order Cytophagales; family Cyclobacteriaceae; genus JAEUUG01. The sequence goes on along the minus strand of JAEUUG010000011.1, from coordinate 41,312 downwards.
CACAGCTTCATGGTCTTTCGGGCTCATGGTATGTGAAATACTAATATAACTTACCGGAGAAACAGTTTCTTCTGTGATTGCTATCGAGAATTTGGGTTTAGCTTCGGCAATACTTTTGATTTTATCCAATCCGTAGTCAAATGATTTTTCAACCTCGGGTTTAATGAACGTGCCGATCCAGCGGGCAATGGGGTTCAAGCCATTGTCATATAAGAAGTCGGCCGTTAGCGTTGAGTTCTCTCCTGATGATTCAATTTTGTAGGTTGCCTTTGCCGGGCTTTCCGTGAAGTTAATATCAAGCCCGACCAGTTTATCAGGCTCACTTTGTGTAATGGTCATTGAGCCCTTGCCTACATTGGGTCCATCCCACGAATAGGAAGCACCGATACCTTCTTTTTTATCACCGTAGGTGACTTGCATGTTGTCGTCCAATGTATTCCAGTAATCCCAGTGTTGCCATTTTTCTAAGTTATTAATCTCTTCAAAAATGCTGGCAGCGGGTGCCTGGATGGAAATGCTTTTGGTGATGTCAATTTTTCCGGGCAGGAAAAAACCAATTACGACCAGCAGCACCACTAGTGCAAGCAGGCCCAATAGAATTTTCTTGATCATAGTTTTAGGGGTTGATTAAGCGGTTTGGTGAGGAGGTGATTTTCTGAAGGCGATGAAGTTAATGAAAATATTGTGCTATGCAAACGTTGGAATTATCATAAAATTTGGAAAATTTAGTTCTTCATCAAATCCCCCAAATGGTATGAATTTGTTTCAAAATCCGAATCGCATTGCTGAAAACTATGGGTTAAAAATAGCCGGTGGCCTGATCGCATTTTTCGTAGTGATGAAGCTGGTTGGTCTGATTCATATTTATGAGCTTCGTTTCCTCAATGTTTTCATTCAGGTCGGTGGAATTTATTTCGCACTCAAAAAGTTCAGGGAAACGCACGAAGACCACATGAATTATTTCAGGGCACTCATTACCGGAGTGGCAGCGGGTGCTATTGGGGCTGCTGTATTCGCACTTTTTATTTTCATTTACCTCTCTGTTGATGCCAGCCTGATGCAGGGTATTATTGATAATGAACCAATGGGCCGTTACCTTAATCCGTATATAACTGCCTTTATGGTGGCGCTGGAAGGTCTCTTTGCCGGATTACTCTTTACTTTTATCATCATCAACTTTGTGGATACAGATGATGTGAATGATCCACAAGGTGAATCAAAGTAACCGGGATAACTTCCCTAATGTATTTTTAAAGAAGCCTAGTTTTCTACACGAAGGGATTGCCAGGCAACCATTTTCCATTGATTCTTTTCTTTACGGTATACATCCTGATATTTGAGGATGAAGGTTCGTTCTACTTGTTGACTGAAAATAGTAACACGAATTTTACCGGCAATTACACCTGTATTTTTCCAGACGATTGGTTTCTGGTCCAGTATCTCGATGGCTCTGTAGGTGCCTGCGCCAACACTTTTTAGGATTTGTTTTTTACCATCCGTCACTCCACTGGAATGCGTGTAGATCAGATCATCTGCCAGGATGGAAGCCAATGCAATCGTGTCTTGTTTGATCATTACCTGAAAACGCATTTTTTCCGTTTCGAGTAAATCATGTTGTGCCAGGCATTGCGAACTGATCAGTGAGACAAGTAAAAGGAAAAATAGGGTAAGCTTTTTCATGGTCGATAATTATTAGGTGCCTAAAACTTTATCAAGGGTTTACCTGGTAATGCTCCATCCGGTTATAGAAGTCATGCATGATGTTATCTTTCTTGAAATTTTCCCAAATAAGAATGCTGCGTTTATTACCGGGTCGTTCGATCCACTCATTATTGATGTACAGCGGAGCAGGGACACGGACAGTATCAGCCCATGTTGCATTTTTTACGATGGCAACAGCGGCCATATCAAAAAGGGCGCGTGAAGGAGGATCACCGTGTAAATCAATGTGCTCGAAAAGATCAACCGAGTAATCGCCAAAGCTGGTGAATTGTTTTTCATGTCTTCCCTGCACGGGCGTTTCAAGGTGTGGTCCTTTTCCGGGCATACGTTTCCGTATTTCATCGAGTGAGGCACGAACAGCATCTGTACCAGAAGGTTTGCCATACCGCACAGTCACCATTTCAAAAGGAACTTCTGTACTCAGAATAAAATTCAGGGCGGTTGTGTCATTTTCCAGGTTGTATTCTCCGGACTCCGGGTAATTCGATCCCAGCCAAACGATTCGTACGCGTGATGCAATGGCGGGTTCTTTTTTTAAGGCTAACGCGATGTTGGTGAGTTTACCGATGGGCAGAAGAATCAATTTATCTTCGGAAGCCTGCAAGGATTTCTCAATGATAAAGTTCACGGCAGTCTGGCCATCAAAAGAACTTGAATCGAGCTTATCTTTTATCTCATTAAAATTTCCATTTGCACCTTTTATAACAGCGATTTTGTCGACTAGTCCGCATAGCGTAACAACACGTTCAGCTTCTTCGGCTTGCTTATCTACATCACCGCCACCTCTTGTCCGGTTAACGGTAATCCCTTCAATATGAAAGATATCGGCATTGAATAAAAGATAGGCTATTGCATGCTGGTCATCCAGTTCGTTGTTGGCATCGGTATCCAAAATGACTTTCATTCTCTTTTCAACAGGCTGCGATTCTTTTGGTCGACATCCAACTAGAAGGGTTGCAGCCAGTAACGTGTAAAACAAAAATTTCATGATAGCCAGATTTATTTTAACTCTAATTCCACAACCGTATCGACTTCATCCATTTTGGCTTTTGGAATTTTCAGTGTGATCCCAAATTCATTCTCTAAAAATTTTATGGGAGTCTTGTCACTAAACAGTTTTGCCGACTTGATCTTCTTTCCCCAGGAAGGAATCACCAGCGATTCATCGTGCCAGTTAAGAATATGAATGTAAACTTTATTTCCTTTTTGTGTGGCCACACCCCAATCGCGCGCACTGAGCGGGCCACCGCGTGTACCGTGAATGGTTTCTCCGTATTGACTAAGCCATTCACCCATTTGTTTGAGCAGGGCAACGTGTTCAGGTTGTATTTTCCCATTGGGCATTGGCCCGACATTCAACAAAAAATTGGAACTGTAACCAGCTGCTTTCACCAAATATTGAATCAGGTCTTTCCGACTTTTATTGCTCGCATCCTGTAAGTTGAAGCCCCAGCTGTGATTGATGGTCTCGCAGATTTCTTTCGGCAACTCACCGATTTTTTGTTCGGGCGCAAAGCCGGTAGTGTTATGTCCGGGCAGGTCTTTCTCAAACATTTGAAAGTCTTCACCTTCATACGGAGCAACATGATGGTTGCTTCCTACCAATGCACCGGGCTGCAATTGGTGAATCAGTTTATATGTTTTTTCCAATCGCCAGTCAGCATCTTTTTTATCCCACATACCATCAAACCAGATGCCTGCCACATCGCCATAATTCGTGAGCAGTTCAGCTAGCTGGGCATCCATATAATCGAGGTATTTATTCATATCACCTTTTTCCTCCCGGCCGGTCCATTCACCACCGGTAAACCCGCGAGGAAAGTAATCGGGGTGATGCCAGTCGAGTTGCGAGTGGTAGAAAAATAATTTGATGCCCTGCGTACGGCACTCATCGGCCAGCATCTTTAACACATCTTTGCCGTAAGGTGTGCGCTTCACGATGTTGTAGTCGGATACCTTGCTATCCCACATGGCAAAACCATCGTGGTGTTTGCTGGTAATGGTGATGTATTGCATGCCAGCGGCTTTAACCATGGCAACCCATTCCTTCGGATCGAATTGGGTTGGATTAAAAAAGGCCGGGAGTTTTTCGTAGGTCTTGATCGGTATTTTCTGAACATTCATCACCCATTCGCCATCACCCAGAATGCTGTAGACACCCCAATGAATGAACAGACCGAACTTCGCATCCTGAAACCATTCGCGGTTTTTCAGATTTTCCGGAGCGGGTTGATATTTCCATTGCGCATGCGAGGAGTTTAGAAAACAAATAAAAAGGATTACAAGGAGAGTGAATTTTTTCATGATGGTGTGGTTGCTCTACCTAAAAGTAAGGACTTGACGGTATTATAAAAACTGCTTCATCAAAAACACCTATTGATAGGGAAAAGAATGTAAATCCTTTAATTTGGAGGCGCTTTACCTGTATTGCCATGCGCTATAAAAATATCGACAAAGAATTATTCATTCGCAATCGGAAGCGACTGCTGAAAGAATTGAAAGAGAATGCGGTAGTTGTGCTCAATGCCAACGACATCATGCCCACCAATTCAGATGGCACCATGCGCTTTCGCCAGAACAGTGATTTGTTTTACCTGACAGGAGTCGATCAGGAAGAAACTATCCTGGTGCTTTGCCCGGATTTTCATGACAAAAAATACCGTGAAGTTCTATTTCTGCGTGAGACAAGCGAAATGATTGCCACATGGGAGGGCCACAAACTAACCAAGGAGGAAGCGCGTGCTGCCACTGGCATTGAAACCGTTTTGTGGCTCGCTGAATTTCCCCGCTTGTTTAATACCATGATGGTGATGGGTGATGTGAACCATGTTTACCTCAACACCAATGATCATTACAGAACTGACACTGTCGTGGATAGCCGCGATGCACGGTTTATTAAACACTGTCAGCAGAAGTATCCTCTGCACCGGTACGAGCGGTTAGCACCCATCATGCACACGTTGCGCAGCATTAAATCAAAGTATGAAATTGAACTGATGCAGCAGGCGTGTGATATCACCGAGCAAGCTTTTCGAAGGATATTGAAATTTGTAAAGCCAGGTGTTCACGAATACGAAATAGAAGCCGAGTTTGCCCACGAGTTTTTACGCAATCAGTCGCGGGGTTTTGCCTATGAGCCGATCATCGCTTCGGGAGCAAACTCGTGCGTGCTTCACTACATTGAAAACAGTAAGCCCTGTCGGGATGGAGATGTGTTGTTGCTGGATGTGGGCGCAGAGTATGCGAATTATAATGCAGACATGACGCGCACCATTCCGGTGAATGGGAAATTCACGAAACGACAAAAGGAAGTTTATAATGCTGTGCTTAAAGTGATGCGTGAGGCTATGAAGTTGCTACAGCCGGGAACGGTGTATTTTGAGTACCACAAGGAAGTACAACAGATCATGCAGGCCGAGTTGATCAAATTGAAATTGATTGACAAAACGGATATCAAAAATCAAAATCCGGAGAGGCCGTTGTTCATGAAATATTTTATGCATGGAACCGGACACCAACTAGGTCTGGATGTTCATGACGTGGGCAACATGTATCATAAAATGCAGGTTGGACAAGTATGGACGGTAGAGCCGGGAATCTACATCAAGGAAGAAGGCTTGGGTGTTCGCATTGAAAACAATGTGGTGATTCAGAAAAGTGGCGTGCACGATCTCATGAGGAATATTCCTGTGGAAGCGGAGGAGATTGAAGATTTGATGAACAGAAAATAGGTTGCAAGTTTCAGGTTGCTGGTTTCAGCGCCAACCTGAAACCAGCAACCTGAAACGCGAACAGTTTAATAACCGATGAAAAAGTTACTATGTGTAGTTATTCTAAGTCTGTGCATTGCCGCTTCCCAGGCACATGAATTCTGGATTCAATCGCAGCGATATTTTTTTGCTGTTGGCGAAAAGGCAACCCTGAGTTTTGTTGTTGGTGAAGGTTTCGTTGGTGAACCCTGGAAATCGACCGCGGCCCGGCTCGTTCGCCTTGAGCATCATCAGGTTTCCGGAATTAGCGATTTGAGGGCTTTCGCGAAAGAAGGTGAACGCAATCAGGTAGAGCTGGAACTGAAATCAGAAGGAACGCATCTGGTGGTAATGCAGAGTAACAATTCTTTTATTGAACTGGATGCTGAAAAATTTAACAACTATTTAAAAGAAGATGGTCTTGATGAGGCTTATCAGCAACGTGAGAAAACAAATTCATTGAATAAGCCCGGACGTGAGTTGTACTCCCGGTATTCCAAGCTCTTGCTTCAGGTGGGAAACAAGCGTGATGATACAGCACTCAAGAGCGCTGGCCTTCCGCTTGAAATTGTTCCGGAGAAAAATCCGTACGACTATAAACCTGGTGAGCTGGTAAAGTTTAAAATATTGTTTCAGGGCAAGCCGCTGTTTGGTGCAAAGGTGATGGTGTGGAACAGAAAAAATAATCAGACAATGGCACAGCCGGTTTACACCATGCAAGATGGAACGATAGAAGCCCGCATCAGCAACACCGGTTCGTGGATGATCAGTACCGTGAAAATGATTCCTTCTAAATCCGGGGAGGCAGACTGGGAAAGCTATTGGGGAAGTTTCGTGTTTGGTGTTCAATAGAAATTCTATGGCAGATAAAATTCATGCAGATCAGGCTCCTGAGCCTGTTGGTGCTTATCCACACGCGCGGAAGGTTGGCAATCTTCTTTTTTTGTCGGGCGTTGGTCCGCGTAAGAAAGGCACATCGGTGATTCCGGGTGTTACACTGGATGGATATGGTAATGTTGTCTCCTATGACATTGAGCAGCAATGTCATTCTGTTTTTCAGAATGTTCGGTTGGTGCTGGAAGCTTCCGGATCGCGTTGGGAAAACCTGGTGGATGTAACGGTGTTTCTTATCAACATTAAAAAGGATTTTCCGGTGTTCAATAAAATCTACGCGGAGTATTTTAAAGACAATCAGCCGTGCCGTACAACGGTGGAAGTCAATGCCCTGCCAACACCTATTGCCATTGAGTTAAAGTGTATTGCTACAATTGGTGACCAATAAAAAGAGCATCTGTGTCGATGCTCCTCTTAATTGAATACTGTAAAAAAATCTAAACCGAAAAACTCTCACCACATCCGCAGGTGCGCGATGCATTCGGATTGATAAACTGAAATCCTTTGCCGTTTAATCCATCGGAGAAATCCAGGGTTGTACCCAAGAGGTATAAAAGGCTTTTTTTGTCCACGAGAATTTTGACGCCTTTATCTTCAAAAACCTGATCGGCTGCCTGAATCGTATCGTCAAAATCCAAATCGTACATCAAACCTGAGCACCCACCGCCTTTCACTGAAACACGAACATTGTGTTGCGGGGTGCGGCCTTCAACTTTCAGCAACTCGCTGATTTTTTCTTTTGCTTTATCGGTTACGCTTATCATACTTTCTATGAGATTGGATTCAATACAACACTAAAAACCGTAATGGTGTTCATATCGCGGCCATAATATAATTTTTGCAAGGCATCCATTACGTTGCCGGCCCGGAAGTAGGAAGTGTGAAGTTCTTTGTGATCGTTAGCGGCCCACTGAATGGTGTAGGAGTTTTCCTTTTCTTTGGCATTCTGAACATAGTTCAGCATTTTTTTCAGGGCATCAACTTTGTCGCTGCCGGTTTCGCTGTGAAAAAGAAATGCCTGATTATGCCTTGGATTGACAGTAATCAAGTCAAGTTTAATTTTTCCCTCCAGCGCTGAAAATTCAAAAACCAGATCAGCCGTGCGAACACCAAGATGATCTTTAATTTCCTGCTGAATTCGGGCCGCTTCAACGTGCATTTCGCTCACAGTTTCTGTCATGGTTCGCTCGAATTTCAATCCTTAACTTTCGTTTTCACCAAAAAGTTTCCTTTTTTGATGGTGTAAAGGTAACAAATATGGAAAAACTAGAGCATATCGGCATTGCCGTAAAGAACCTGGAAGTGGCGAATAAGCTGTTTGCTCAGTTGTTGGGTTGTGCGCATTACAAAGTGGAGGAAGTGGAATCAGAAGGTGTACGCACATCTTTTTTTGAGGTATCAGGAGTTAAAATAGAACTTTTGGAGGCTACCCGGGAAGATTCGCCTATTGCCAAATTTATTGGTAAACGGGGTGAGGGCATTCATCACCTGGCGTTTGAAGTCTCAGATATCAATGAAAGTATTGATACGTATCGCGAAAAGGGTTTTGAATTGATTAATGCAGCACCAAAAATCGGAGCCGACAATAAGTTGATATGTTTTCTTCACCCTAAAACTACCCAGGGTGTTTTGATTGAGTTGTGTCAGGAGCGCTAGAAACCTTTCTTCATAGTACTGGCACTTTTTCCACCGAACTGAATTTCGTTATAATATTTCTGTTTCTTCTTGCCCGTAGCAGTTTTGTAATAGGGTTTGGGTGTACTGCACGCACTCAACAGGATACTCGCCCCCATAACTACCCCAATTATCTTTTTCATATTTGATGATTTATGCTGCATAGATACATCACCTTGCAAAATCATAACTTTCAAATTCGGCTTTAATCTTACTTTTGCAGACCAGCAGCATGAATGAACGCTGAAAATATAAATACCATCGATTTGTTATGAGTCAGAACCGATCAGAAATCAGTCAGTTAGGTGAGTTTGGCCTGATTGACCACATCAGCAAGCCGTTTCATCCGGTCAATGCATCAACCATAAAAGCAATTGGCGATGACGCAGCCGTGCTGGATGCAGGAGAAGCTTTTGTTTTGCTTTCCACTGATATGCTGGTGGAAGGAATTCATTTTGATTTATCGTATACACCCATACAGCACCTCGGCTATAAAGCCGTGGCGGTTAACGTATCAGACATTGCTGCTATGAACGGAAAGGCCGAACAGATTACCGTTAGCCTGGCCTTAAGCAATCGGTTTTCACTGGAAGCGGTTGACGCCCTGTATCAGGGTATTAAGTCGGCTTGCGATAATTATAAGGTTGATTTAGTCGGAGGAGATACTACGTCATCCGTTTCCGGATTGATTATTTCTATTTCGGTTCTAGGGCGAATAGCAAAAGATAAAGTGGCGTACCGCAGCGGGGCGCGATCAGCTGATATCATTTGTGTCACCGGTGATCTGGGCGCTGCCTTTATGGGCCTGCAAGTATTGGCACGTGAAAAGGAAGTTTTTTTAACCAATCCGGAAATGCAACCGGGGTTAGAGCCGTATGAATATTTGGTAAGCCGTCAGTTGAAGCCGGAGGCCCGCACCGAAATAATATTTGATCTGGAAGAGGCAGGTGTTATGCCTACTGCGATGATTGATGTTTCGGATGGTTTAGCGTCAGAACTTTTTCATCTCTGTAAACAATCGGGTGTAGGGGTTCGGATTTTTGAAGATAAGATTCCAATCGATCAACTAACATTTGAAACGGCTGTTGAATTTAAACTTGATCCGATCACCTGTGCGTTAAACGGTGGCGAAGATTATGAACTGTTATTTACCGTGAAGCAGGAGGACCATGAAAGAATTAAGAAGCATCCCGATATCCACATGATCGGTTATGTGCATGAAAGGAAAGATGAGAAAATCATGATTACCAAACAGGGTAACGTGGTAGCGTTAAAAGCACAAGGATGGGATCATTTTAGGGATGCGTAGCAACCGGTTCAGTTGCCAGGGGAAGTGTAATGATAAAGGTGGTACCGTGGTTTTCCATACTGGCGATTTGAAGTGTGCCGTTGTTTATTTCCAGAAAATTCTTGCACAACAACAGGCCTAATCCTGTTCCTTTTTCATTCGATGTTCCGGTTTTTAGCATGGGTTGATCCATGGACAGCACTTTCTTGAGATACTCGGGGCTCATGCCCACACCCTCATCCATTACTTTTATTTCAGCCAAGCCTTTTTGAATACTACCGGCAATGGAAATTGATTTTCCTTCTGGTGTAAACTTAATGGCATTCGAAATCAGATTTCGAAGGGTAACGTAGATCATGTTGTCGTCTGCATAAAGGGTGATGGATGCATCGCATTCCAGCGTTACCTGAATTTTCTTTTTTTCAGTGGTCAGCTGGTAAAGCGCAATGACTTTTTCAAGCACGGGCCTTAACGCAAACGATGTTGGGTTGTAATGAATGTTGCCCATCTGCGAGAGCGACCAGAAAAGTGTATTGTCAATTAAGTCGAGGGAGTTGGTAACCGACTGACGAATACTGGTGGCATGCCGCTTAACATCTTCCTTCGACAAAAAATCATTTTCAATCAACAAGCCTAAAAATCCTTTCAGGGTGGTGAGGGGTGAACGCAGATCGTGTGAAAGAATGGAAAAGATGAGATCCTTCTTTTGATTCAGGGCCATCAGTTCTTCACGCGATTTTTCAATTTCTTCCGTATGGATTTTGAGTTGTTCCTGAAGGCGAAGTTTATCGAACTGTGCTTTGCGAATATAACTGCGGATAATCGTCATGATCAGGAAGGCCACCACACACACGGTGAGAGACATAAACCACCACGTTTGCCAGACAGGAGGCTTGATGGAAAACGATAGTGAGGTTGTTTGCACATCTCCGTTGCTGCCAACCGCCTTTACATGAAAGGTGTAATGATCGGGTTTCAGGTTAGCATAGCTGGCACTGTTCTCGTACAAGACTTCTTTCCAATCGGCATCGAGTTTATCCAGCTTGTAGAAAGTCTTAAAGTGCCTGGGCTCCCGATAGTTGGGGATCAGAAAATTGAAACGTATAAAATTCTCATCGTGATGCAGTTGAAAATTAGTAGCGGGCTGCGCATAAAACTTTCCTTCTGATTCGGGCTCTAACGGGTTCCAGACAATAAAACTGGTAATAGTGGGCGAATAATGTTCAATAGCTGGCGCTAAAACATCCGGATGAAAAATATTAACACCGTTTATGCCACCAAAAACAAACTCACCGTTCTTGCATTGAAAAAAAGTGAGTCGGTTAAATTCATTATCCTGGAGCCCATCGCTTACGGTGAAGTGTAAAAATTGTTGTGTTACCGGATCAAAGCGGGCAATTCCATTGTTGGTACTCATCCACAAACGACCGTGTTTATCGGGTATACTGGAGTAGACGGTGTTGCTGGGTAGACCGTTTTTTTCAGTAAAATTCTTATGAGCTTTAAGTGAATCCATCTGGGCAATATCGATTTCCCAAAATCCATTGTTGAAAGTTCCTGCGTACAGTTTGTTTTTGTACTCCTGCAGCGAAAGCACCATGGTTAGCGATCCATCGGTTGGTGTTAACCTGGACGGTAGTGACAGGAATTTGAATTTCTTTGTTTTGTCGTCAACATAAACGATACCACCTCGCACACCAATATAAAGCCGTTGGTGATTATCCAGGTACATGACTGTAGCACTACCCGATGTAGCTTTTTCAAAATTCGAATGTTTGTGAAAACCTCTCGTTGTAAAATTATAAGCAGAGAAACTGCCACCGTACAGCATATAGAGGTTATCGCCATCGCGAATAAGCTGCCGTACCATATTGTCTTTTGTTTCTTGCCACAAGGGTGTGAAGGGTGAAAACACGTTGGTGCTCCGGTTAAACTGGATTAACCCGAGAGAGGTGGCGATGAGCATGACGTTATCATCCAGTTCAAGAAAATACATCGGAACAAAATTTCCGGGATGGCCCGTTACGTTTACTTTTATTTTTTGAACTGTTTTTTTTCCTTTTTCCAGAATATTGATAAAGCCTCCATCAGTGCCGATCCACACTTTACCAGCATGATCTTCATAAACTCCCCGCACCATATTATCAGAAAGGGAAGGCTCCTGAAAAGCATTGTGATAAATATGTTTCAGCTTGATTTTTTTCCGATCGTACTTGTTTACACCACCGGTTGCGCCTATCCAGATGATACCGTTGGTGTCTTCCAGAACAGCGTAGCAGTTATCGCTGGAGAGCGAGTTTGGAGAAATCAGGCTAAAGGATAAATGTTTTACAACATCTTTCATTGGATCATAAACCGCAAGGCCATTGGCTTTTGTTGAAATCCAGATGAGACCATCGCGATCTTGAAGAATGTTATTGATGCGACTAAAAAATGGAGCTTGCGTTGGTTTAAAATACCGGATGAATTTTTTTTGTGCGGTGCTGTATACAAATACACCTTGTTTTTCGGTGCCAATCCAGATGTTATCGTTCCGGTCAATGTATTGCGTGGTGATGCGGGTGTACGGTGGCAATACTTCATGTTGCCATTCGAGTTTGATACTATCAATAATTTGCTTGTTCTCGATTACGAGAATCCGATGAAGATCGCCAACAAAAAGTTTCGGACCCTTACTTAACAGGCCGGTAGGTTGGATGAATTTAAAGGAAGGGTGGGTAAATTTTTTCAGCGTATCTTCTTTTAAATACCGCAATCCGCCATCAAACGATACAGTCCAAAGTGTGCCATCGGAGGTCTGCGCTATCTCGTTGACCACTGGTGTTCCCTCGCGAGGGGTTGGTAACTTCCATAATTTATCGGTAGAGTAGTTATACGCTACGAGCCCGTAATTCCGTGTTCCGATTAATAGCCGGTTATTCAGTGAATCAAAAAACAAAACATCTGTTTCCTTCGAGGTCAATCCTCCCTGGTCATTTTCAATGTCGCGGTAGGAAAAAAATTTACGGCCATCGTAGCGGAAAAGACCGTTTCCACCAAACCATATAAAACCATATTTATCCTGCACGATGCTGGTAACTTGTCCGGAGCTGACAGTGCCCGGTATGGTGATCCGGTCGAAGGAAATACCGTCCAATGATTCTTGCGCAAATACACGGAAGACGTTCAGCGATCCTAACAAAATCGCTAAGACGAGAAACGCGTTGTACCCGGTTTTAAGCCACCTCATTCAAAAACTTAATCTTCAGGGTAAGGAATAAATACAAAGTTGGTGAACTCACGGTCCACCACGAACAAACAACAAAACTCGTCAGGGTCTTTGTAGGCAAGTTTAAACTCATCTATGCTGGTAATCAATTGGCGTTGCACAAATTCATCCATAAAGGAAGCATAATAGTTCCAGTCAATGTCGGCATGAAGCCGGTCGAGCAGCAACTGCCCGATCGGTTGCGAATCTTTGCATACCGGGAAGACAGGATTTTCAAAGCCTGCTTTTCGGATTTGGTATGAAGCTTCTTTAATAGTATCGGCAACTTTCACAAAATCTTGTGAAATGGTGCCCAGGTATTTTCCATTTAACTCCGGATCGTTATGCATGCAGGTGGTAATGAACCGCTAAAATAATAATGATCATCGACTACTGTGGTGAAGCGTGCTATTTTGTTTCGGTTTAATACCTTTACACCAGAAGGTCAATGCTAAAAGCCTCTACTCCATTCGTGTGTTGAAAGTAAGTTTACTTTTCCTTTTCACCTGCCTTTTTCTTCCGGCCATCGCCCAAAAAAAGAATGAATCCTTTCAACTGCATTTGCACCAGGCTTCATCGCCCATTGTGATTGATGGTAACATGGATGAAGCTTCGTGGGCAGAAGCTGAAACGGCCACCGATTTTTATATGGTGTTGCCCATGGATACCAGCCGTGCAAAAGTTCGCACAGAAGTGCGGATGACGTACGATGATGAGAACCTCTACCTGATTGCCATTTGCCATCATGCCGTAAGTGGACCGTACATGGTGGAATCACTGAGGCGTGATTTTAACTTTGGGAAGAATGATAATTTTCTATTGTTCATGGATCCCTTCGATGATCAGACCAACGGTTTTTCTTTTGGTGCCAATGCTGCTGGTGCCCAATGGGATGGTGTGATGTACGAAGGTGGAAAAGTTGATTTGAGTTGGGATAATAAATGGCAATCGGTTGTCAAAAATTATGCTGATAAATGGGTTTTTGAAATGGGTATTCCTTTCAAAACCATTCGCTACAAAAAAGGAATTACAGAGTGGGGAATTAATTTCAGTCGGCTTGATTTGAAGACAACAGAAAAATCGGCTTGGGCACCTGTACCACGACAATTTCCGACTGCATCGTTAGCGTATTCGGGTACGCTTGTTTGGGATAAACCACCGCCATCCATCGGGCCGAACATATCCGTTATACCCTATATACTGGGTGGCGTTAACCGTGACTATGCGAACAAGAAACCTACACAGTACCAGAAGGAAATTGGAGGTGATGTAAAAATCGGGTTAACCTCATCACTTAACCTTGATTTAACGATTAACCCGGATTTTTCGCAAGTGGAAGTTGACCGGCAAGTAACAAACCTCGACCGGTTTGAATTGTTCTTTCCGGAAAGACGACAATTCTTTCTGGAAAATGGTGACCTGTTCGCCAACTTTGGCTACGCTACTATTCGACCTTTCTTTTCCAGGCGCATTGGCCTGGGAGTACCGATTCAATTTGGCGCCCGCGTCAGCGGAAAGCTCAATAAAAACTGGCGCATTGGTGCCATGGATATGCAGACAAGTAATATCGACTCAATTTATCTGCCTTCGCAAAACTTTGCTGTGCTGGCCATCCAGAGAAGGGTCTTTGCCCGATCAAACATCGGATTCATTTTTATTAACAAGCAGTCGCTTGATTATACACCTTCGCCATCTGATGCGGCTACCTATTCAACATATAATCGAAATGTTGGTTTGGAATACAACTTAGCTTCTTCCAATAATCTTTGGACAGGTAAAATGCTGCTGTTGAAATCCATCAGTCCCGATAAGAAAGGTGATGACATCACCCATGCAGCAAACATTCAATACGCCACGCGCAGGTGGAATGTATTTTGGCAACACGAGTATGTTGGAAAAAATTACAATGCTGAGGTGGGGTATGTGCCGCGGCAGAACTACATCAAGGTAAATCCGCAAGTGAGTTATTTGTTTCTTTCGAAAAGCAAGAAGGTATTGACGCACGGACCCACCATCAGTTCTACTTACTTCTACGACACCAAGTTTAATCAAACCGATAATGAAAGTTTTTTGGCCTACAAGTTTACATTCCGGTCGCAAAGTACATTCCTCGGGTGGGTGGCACATAATTATGTTAAGTTGCTCAAGCCGTTTGATCCCACCAACTCCGGACTGGATACATTAGCAACTGGCTCGGAGCACAACTGGAATGCTTTTGGTTTAGAATACTACTCCAGACCACAACAATTATTTACCTATGGTTTTACAATGCGGTATGGTGGGTATTATGCCGATGGTACCCGCCTCAACCTGACGGCCGATCTGGGGTATCGCGTTCAGCCTTTCGTGAGTATTGCGGTAAGCTCCAGTTATAATGATATCCAACTGCCAGAACCGTGGGGACGTAATACGTTCTGGTTAATTGGCCCACGCCTCGATGTTACCATGACTAACAAATTGTTTTTCACCGCTTTTGCGCAGTATAATGAACAGCAGGATAACATTAATTTGAATACACGCATTCAATGGCGTTACCGACCCGCGTCCGATTTGTTTATTGTGTATACCGATAACTACTTTCCTGAAAACTTTGGTGTGAAGAACCGGGCCCTGGTGTTGAAATTTACCTACTGGTGGAATATTTAAAACCTGATTATTCGTTACGGATGGTTTTTTAAAAACTCATGTGCGTACGCCTTTAATTCTGGAAAGAACACTTCAAATTCCTCCTTAAAAGCATCGTAATGCGCACGCAAATCATTGATGGATTCATCCATCTTTGAATCAAATTTTGTTCGCCTTGCCATGCCCGTGAGGGCGCGTTGAATTCCTTCAATACGGGCGTAATGAACAAGCCAGTTGCCACTGATCATGTAAGGAAGCATGCGCTGAACTTCCGGTGGTAATATCGCGTGAAAACGCTCCAGCGTTTGATACGATGATGTGGCAAAGTCAGGAAGTAACGTATCATGATACTGGCTCCAGTATTTTGCCAGGAAGTGATCGTATAGAACATCAACAATAACAGGTGAATAATGTCTGTATTTGGGTCGCAGCCTGTTTTTGCTTAGTGAGACCACTGGATGACTGTCGGTGAATTCATCGATGGCGCGGTGCAATTCAATGCCGCGAATAATTTCTGCTTCGAAGGTGTTCAACTGACTTTTACCTTTTACAAAATCGCCAATAAAATTACCCACCATAATTTTGGGGCTGGTGCCAGACAGATACAGATGAGCCAGAAAATTCATGTCCGTTAAAGATATTGGTTATTTGTTATTTAGTTGTTAGGTTGGAAGTTCAAAGCCTTGAAGTAAAACCACACACGTGAACGGATAACCCCTAATAAAATTCACCATGCCTGTATTGTCGCAAATGAAACTTTTGATCAACCTCGCCCAAATTGACGGACGGGTGGCTGACCGGGAGAAAAACTATATCATTAATATTGGCCGTGCCAACGGCATTTATCCCGATCAGGTTGTTGATCTGTTTGACAGGCGGCATGAACTTATCGTACCACAGAACCTTTCGGATGATCAGAAGTTTGATTACATCTTTAGCCTGGTGCAGCTCATGAAAATAGATGAACGCATGTACAAGGAAGAAATTATGTTTTGCTCCAAAGTAGCGTCTGGTCTTGGTTACGATCAGGAAGTGATGTTTGATCTGATGTTGCACGTGAAGGCAGCTGCTATGGCAGAAGATGAAAAGCAAGAGTTAAAAAAACTTACCGAAAAATATCTAAAGGCGCAGAGATGAAAACGAAGTCTATACTGAAAGTAATGTATGCATTACTATTGATCATGGCTGGTCATTCTAATATTGGTTTTGCTCAGCGCTCGATTATTCATTGCGGTAACCTGATTGACGGAAAAACCAATGACGCCCAGCCGCAGATGACGGTGGTGGTAGAGGGCAATAAAATTGTTTTGGTTGAAAAGGGATTTACAAAACCCGGAGCAAGCGATAAGCTGATCGACCTGAGCAAAAAAACCGTGATGCCCGGACTGATCGATATGCACGTTCACCTGGAAAGTGAAACAAGTAAAGATCAGGCCATCCAACGCTTCACCTTTAACGAAGCTGACGTTGCCTTTCGCTCAACCGTTTTTGCACGAAAAACATTATTGGCAGGCTTCACCACAGTGCGGGATTTGGGCGGTTCGGGTGTTAATAACGCTTTACGTAATGCCATCAACCAGGGGTTGGTGGTTGGTCCGCGAATTTTTTCAGCGGGTAAGTCAATAGCCACAACGGGTGGGCATGCCGACCCGACAAATGGTTATCGAAAAGATTTGATGGGCGATCCCGGACCGCGCGAAGGTGTGATCAACTCACCGGAAGACGCCCGCCAGGCGGTGCGGCAGCGGTACAAGGATGGATCAGATTTGATCAAGATCACGGCAACCGGTGGTGTTCTGAGTATAGCAAAAGATGGATCGGGACCGCAGTTTACGGATGAGGAACTGAAAGCGATAATTGAAACAGCAAAAGACTATGGTATGCACACCGCGGCACATGCACATGGAACTGAGGGGATGAAGCGCGCAGTTTTAGCGGGCATTACAACGATTGAGCACGGCACTAAAATGACGGAAGAGGTGATGGACCTCATGAAAGAAAAAGGTACTTTTTATGTTCCGACTATTACAGCCGGAAAGTTTGTGGGGGAAAAAGCAAAAGAGCCAGGGTATTACCATCCGCTGGTAGTGCCGAAGGCCTTGGAAATTGGGCCTCAAATTCAGACTACCTTTGGCAAAGCCTATAAGCGTGGCGTAAAGATCGCTTTTGGAACCGATGCTGGTGTATTCCCGCATGGTGAAAATGGAAAGGAATTCACCTATATGGTAGAAGCTGGTATGCCTCCGATCGAGTCAATTAAGTCCGCAACGGTAGTAAATGCGGGAATATTAGGGATGTCAGATAAAATCGGGACCATCGAACCCGGAAAGCTTGCCGATATTGTGGCCACCGATGACAATCCATTGAAGAACATCAAAACAATGGAAACCGTGAGTTTTGTGATGAAAGATGGAGTTGTTTATAAGTAGCAAAGTCCGCTTAACTGGCAACTGGCTGACTTGAAACTGAGATGAAAGATTCCTTCAACGCTGAGGTTTAAAACTTCTTTCTGTACCTCACGGAAACCGCTCTTATCCACTAATATTTTCCTACTTTTGCGTCCTTAAAATACATCCTTAACGGACTGTAAAACTTGATTTTGAGGTAGAGAGAATGGAAAACATCCGCAATTTTTGCATAATCGCACACATCGACCACGGTAAAAGCACGCTGGCTGACAGGCTTTTGGAATTTACCGGAACCCTGAACCAGCGGCAGATGCAAGCTCAGGTTCTCGATAATATGGATCTGGAGCGCGAAAAGGGCATTACCATCAAGGCTCACGCTATCCAGATGCACTATAAACTCGATGGTCAGGAATACATTTTGAACCTGATCGATACCCCAGGCCACGTAGATTTTTCATACGAGGTTTCCCGTTCCATTGCGGCCTGCGAAGGTGCTTTGCTCATTGTCGATGCCAGCCAGGGTATTGAGGCACAGACTATTTCAAATCTCTATTTGGCACTTGAACATGATCTGGAGATTATTCCGGTGATGAATAAGATTGACCTTCCCCATGCTATGCCGGAGGAAGTGACCGATGAAATTGTTGAACTGATCGGATGCAAGCGTGAAGATGTTATCAGCGCCAGCGCAAAAGAAGGCATCGGTATTGAAGAAATTCTGAAAGCCGTTGTGCACCGGATCAAGGCGCCAAAAGGGGATCCGAAAGCTCCGCTGCAGGCCATGATTTTTGATTCTGTTTTTAACTCCTTCCGGGGAATTGAAGTATACTTCCGCGTATTCAACGGCACCATCCGCAAAGGCGACAAAGTAAAATTTGTCAGCACAGGCCAGGAATATAATGCGGAAGAAATTGGTGTATTGAAGCTGGAGAAACAGGCCTGCCCTGAAATCAGTGCCGGCAATGTAGGCTACCTGATATCGGGTATTAAAGTGGCAAAAGAAGTTCATGTTGGTGACACTATTACCAATCCACTCAATCCAGGTATATCATTGGGTGGTTTTCAGGAAGTAAAACCCATGGTGTTTGCGGGCATTTATCCGGTTGAAACATCAGAGTTTGAAGAACTGCGCGATGCCATGGAGAAGCTTCAATTAAATGATGCTTCGCTCGTGTGGGAACTCGAAACCTCTGCCGCATTGGGTTTTGGTTTCCGTTGCGGATTCCTCGGCATGCTCCACATGGAAATTATCCAGGAGCGACTGGAGCGCGAGTTCAACATGACGGTCATTACCACGGTACCGTCTGTTCAGTTCAAAGCATACTTAACGGATGGCGAAGAGATCAGCATCAATGCACCATCTGAGATGCCTGATCCTACTAGATTGTCACGCATAGAAGAACCGTTTATCCGGGCGCAAATCATTTCCAAATCCGAATACATTGGTCCGATTATCAGCCTTTGTATTGATAAGCGAGGTCATATTAAAAATCAAAACTACCTCACCACCGATCGGGTAGAGATGACGTTTGAAATGCCACTCTCCGAAATTGTATTTGATTTCTTTGATAAACTAAAATCGATTTCCCGCGGATATGCTTCTCTGGATTATCACCTGATTGGTTTCCGTGAATCGGATATGGTGAAACTGGATGTGATGCTGAATGGTGAAAAAGTGGATGCTCTGAGTGCCATCGTACACCGCGGTAAAGCCCAGGATTGGGGAAGGAAACTTTGTGAAAAATTGAAGGAATTGATTCCACGCCACATGTTTGAAGTGGCCATTCAGGCGGCTATCGGACAGAAAATCGTAGCACGTGAAACCATTAGTGCCATTCGCAAAAACGTAATTGCCAAATGTTATGGTGGTGATATTTCGCGTAAGCGTAAACTGTTAGAGAAGCAGAAGAAAGGGAAGAAGCGGATGCGCCAGATTGGAACGGTAGAAGTTCCGCAGGAAGCGTTCATGGCTGTATTAAAAATAGATTAACCCGTTGAACAAAGCATGACGGTTCAAGCATGCTTGTTCAATCAAATCATATTCACACATTTCGATTGCGCATGATAGAAACAACATCCTATACGCTCATTGATGGTAAGAAGGTATCCACCGATATCAAAACCGAAATCATGCAGCGTGTTGCTGAGCGAAAGGAGCAAGGCAAGAAACTTCCGCACCTGGCAATAATTTTAGTAGGTGATGATGGTGCCAGTCAGACGTATGTAGATAATAAAGTGAAATCATGTAAGTCTGTGGGCTTCCACTATACCATGATGCGTTTTGCTGACACCATTAGCGAAGAGAAGCTGATGAAGCACATCGACCATGTGAACAACGATGACGATGTGGACGGTTTTATCGTTCAGCTTCCGTTGCCTTCGCATATTTCAGTGGAGAAGATCACCGAAAAAATTCGGCCGGATAAAGATGTGGATGGATTTACGAATCAGAATTTCGGAAGCATCATCTCTAAGAGTCCACTGCTCATGCCCGCGACTCCTTTTGGTGTGATGGAGTTATTAAGACGCTATAACATTGAAACAGAGGGTAAACATGCTGTGGTAGTCGGAGCCAGTCGCATAGCCGGTGCGCCCCTCAGCATGATGCTAACGGAACAGGCACACGCCACGGTTACGATTTGCCATAAGTACACCAAAGACCTGGCAAACTTTACCCGGTCGGCTGATATTTTATTAGTGGCAGTGGGTAAGCCTGGGTTGATCACGGGCGATATGGTGAAAGAAGGTGCTGTTGTTATCGACATAGGTACAACGCGTGTTGAAGGTCCTCAATTTGCAAAAGGATGGGCCATTAAAGGTGATGTTGATTTTAAAACGGTTGCACCAAAAGCCTCTTTTATAACACCTGTACCCGGAGGGGTTGGTCCGATGACCATTGCTTCCTTGTTGTTGAACACCTTGCGTGCCACTGAATTACAACACCCCTAAGCTTAGGCAGAGGTACTCATAATGGGGTACTATTCCCTGTTACAACTTCTCAATTGTTCATGCCCGTAACAAGTAAAAATATTTCCCCGCTCGCTCTTCCGCTGATGGAGGATTTTTACACCATTCAAGGTGAAGGATTCTACCAGGGTCATGCCGCATACTTCATTCGGCTGGGTGGTTGTGATGTGGGTTGTGTGTGGTGCGATGTAAAAGAATCGTGGGATGCTGCTGCGCATCCGATGGTAGGTGTTGCCGAAATGGCAAGGCGTGCCAAAGCCAGTGGCACCGAGTTAGTGGTGGTGACCGGTGGTGAACCGGTTATGTATAATCTCACAGAACTCACAAAGGCTTTGAAGAATGAAGGTCTTCGTACAAATATTGAAACATCGGGTGTTTATCCCCTTACGGGGGAATGGGATTGGGTTTGCCTCTCGCCAAAAAAATTTAAAGCACCGCATCCATCCATTTTTGAGCAGGCTGATGAGTTGAAGGTTGTAGCCTTCCATAAAAGTGATCTTGACTGGGCGGTTACACAGGCAGAGAACGTGAAATCAACTTGCGCATTGTATCTTCAACCGGAGTGGTCAAAAGAAAAAGAAATGCTTCCGCTGATAATTGATTTTATCAAAAAAAATCCACGCTGGAAAGTTTCGTTGCAGATTCACAAGTATATGAACATCCCATAACGATATAGGTGATGAATATTTCAGCGTTCATAAAACAAATAAACGAGTGGGGACAGGCGAAAGTCCCCTTTTTGTTTATGGTCGATTTTGAGATGGAGAATCCTCTAGCCATACGATTGGAAGATGTTGATCCGCAACAAATAATATTCGATATTAATGGCCTAACAAATTTTCCTTCGGTAGCATCAGGCGATACGATCGAAATTACTTCACGAAATCCCATCAGCCTGGAAGACTATGGCAAAAAATTCGAAAGGGTTCATCAACATCTTAGGCTTGGCGATTCGTATCTAACCAATCTTACCGTTAAAACCGAAATACAAATCAGTCATTCCCTGCGGAATATTTTTCATCAGAGCAAAGCGAAATATAGACTATTGGTGGATGATAAGTTTCTGGTTTTCTCACCGGAGATTTTCATTCAGATTCGGGATGGGAAAATATTCTCTTATCCCATGAAAGGGACCATTGATGCAGGTATTGCTGATGCACGTGAATTGATAGTAAATGATGAGAAGGAGTTATCGGAACATGTAACCATAGTCGATTTAATTCGCAATGATTTAAGTCTGGTATCCACGAATGTAAAGGTTACGCGTTTTCGTTATCTTGATGAACTGAAAACCAATCACAAGAATCTTTTGCAAGTAAGCTCTGAGATTGTTGGTAAGTTACCCGTTGGGTACGAATCGAAATTGGGTGATATCCTGGTCCAGCTTTTGCCGGCAGGATCCGTTAGTGGTGCGCCCAAAACAAAGACAGTTGAAATTATCCGAGAGGCGGAAGGAGAGAAGCGGGGATATTACACCGGTGTGATGGGTTGCTTTGACGGTGAAAAGCTGGATAGTTGTGTGATGATTCGTTTCATTGAAGATGAGAACGGAAAATATTTCTACAGAAGTGGAGGAGGTATTACCGCACAGAGTGTTGTAGAAAAGGAATATCAGGAAGCGATAGATAAAGTGTATGTCCCTGTTGATTGAATCCATCAAATTAAGTAATGGAGAATTTTACAATCTCTCCTATCATGAACAACGCATGAACCGTTCGCTGAAGATGTTGTGCGGGGTGGAAGATCATTTTGATTTGGAATCCTTTCTGAATAAAGTCGATCGACCCGCATCTGGGCTGTTCAAATGTCGTATTGTATACGATGAGGAATCGCAGGATATAGAATTTATTGCCTACCAGCCAAAGATTGTTAAAACCCTGCGCATCATAGAGCATGACCAGGTGTCGTATGAATTCAAATACCAGGACCGAAAAACGATCAACCGACTTTTTGAATTGCGAAAAGGGTGTGATGATATTCTGATCGTGAAAAGGGGATTCGTTACCGATGCGTCCTATTCCAATATTGTTTTTAAACGGGGAAAGCATTGGTATACTCCGTGGTCGGCCTTGCTCAAGGGAACCATGCGACAGAATTTATTGGAGAACAATATCATTATGGAAGAAGATATTAGAATGGAGGATATCCGATCGTTCGAATCGTTTAAATTGATTAATGCAATGTTGGAATTTGACGGTCCGGAAATTGAGGTATCAAAGATTGTTTTTTAGCTTGCAACAATGATCCATCGACTCATCATTTTGCTCTTTCTTTTTTCTTTCACACTCAGTGCGCAAAGTGTATTGAGCACAAAAAATAAGAAGGCGATTGAGCTCTATACCGAGGCCGATAACTACCGGGTTCGCGGACAGTTCTCTCAAGCCATTAGCTTGTTGACGCAGGCGATTGAAAGGGATAAGAGTTTTTTTGAAGCCTATTATCGCCTGGGCATTGTTTACATGTCACTGAAGGATTATCCGCGCGCTAATCACTATTTCGAAAATGGTCTTCTGTTCACCACTGATCCCAAAAAACAAAAGGTATTCTGGTTTGACATGGGAGAGAGCTACTTTATGTTGGGTGAATACGACAAAGCCAAAAAGTGTCTGGATGATTTTCTCCGCGTGGAAAATCAGAGTAAGCCAAAAATTGATCGTGCTAATCTTTTGTTGCGTAACATCACATTTGCAACGGAAAATCAGGGACTAACCTCAAAATATAAACTCAAGGTGTTAAGTGATACCGTAAATGCATTCCTCATGCAATACTTCCCCGTGCTTACGGCTGATCAACAAGAACTAATATTCACGAGGCGACTGGGTGGTGGACCGAATGATGATGAAGACCTGGTGGTATCAAAAAAAAATGCACGTGGCCGTTGGCTGGAGCCTGAATCAATTTCTAAAAATATTAATACAAGGCTCAATGAAGGTACATGTACCGTATCTGCGGATGGCAGAAAGTTAATTTTCACGTCCTGTGTAGGCCGCAACGGTATCGGTAGTTGTGATCTTTATGAGAGTGTAAAAATCGGCAATGATTGGACAGAGCCTCGAAACCTTGGACCAGCAATTAACAGTGCAGAGTGGGAATCGCAACCCTCACTTTCTGCAGATGGCCGTGAATTGTATTTTGTTTCTGACAGAAGGGGAGGAATAGGGCGCAGAGATATTTGGGTGTCTTCTCTCAATGATAGGGGTGAGTGGACAAAAGCCCGCAATATGGGTAAGCCGGTTAATTCTATTTACGATGAGATTTCGCCTTTCATTCATGCCAATAACCGAACATTATATTTCGCCTCCAATGGTTTGACGGGCTTTGGTGGATATGATATTTTCTTCTCAGAAAAAGATTCTGCTAAGGCCTGGTCGAATCCCATAAACTTCGGTGCACCCATCAATAACCATGAAGACCAGTTCGCACTTTTTATTACAGCCGATGGTGAGAAGGGCTATTACGCACACGAGGAAACCAAAGCCGATGGATATTCCGTCAGTAAAATTTATGAAATTCAGATTCCGGAAGAAAACCGAATTAAATTCAGAAGCAACTTCGTGCGAGGAGTTATTCGCGATAGACAGTCGAAAGCTCCCCTGCGGGCAAAGATTGAGTTGTTTAACATTGAGCAGAACCAGGTTGAATCCCTTGTGATGTCTGATTCCGTGAGTGGTTCATACCTGATGGTACTTACGCAGGGTGCGGAATATGCCTTGTATGTTAACAAGCCTGGTTATTTGTTTAAAAGTGTCAATTTCAATTACTCGGTGATTTCGAATTTCGAGCCTCTTGTGATGGACATTGACCTTGAAAAAGCTGAACGCGGATCAACTGTGGTTTTAAACAACATTTTTTTTGAAGTCGACAAGTTCGATTTACAGAAGAAATCAGAGACTGAGCTCCAGAAATTAATCAGGTTTTTAAATGAAAATCCTCAGATTCATGTAGAGATCGGAGGGCATACCGATAATACAGGTTCGGTACAATACAATCGTCAACTCTCCGAAAAAAGGGCACAATCCGTGTTTAACTACCTGATGGCGAATAGGGTAGATGCTAAAAGAATATCACGGAAGGGCTATGGAAGCGAAAAACCAGTAGCTTCCAATGAAACCGAGGCAGGTAAGTCTCAAAACCGCAGGATTGAGTTCAAAATCGTGCAATAATTGCCAACAAACGATTGCAGTAATCCATTATGGGGTATTTTTGATTAATATCTCTACCTAATTTTGTGTAAATAACCTTTTGAAGATTACTATTTTGTTATATGTTTGGGCCTTCTATTATATATTCATTAACCTAACTATTACCGTATGAAGAGAATTCTACTATTATGCTTGACAGCGGTGTTTATGCTCGCCAGCAGCGAGTCGTGGGCACAGGATCGAACGGTTACGGGTAAAGTGACATCTGCTGAAGATGGCACTACATTACCGGGTGTTAACGTGGTACTCAAGGGTACTACTTCTGGCGCAGTAACCGATGCAGAGGGACGCTTTTCACTTAGCGTTCCAGCCAATGGAGGCGTGTTGGTATTTACATTTATCGGTCTCACCTCGCAGGAGGTTGAGATTGGCAACCGCAGCACCATTGATATTTCTATGGCATTGGATGCAAAGCAACTCAGCGAAGTTGTTGTAACTGCTCTCGGTGAAAAGAGAGAGACAAAAACGCTTTCTTACGCTGTGCAAGGTGTTAGTGCTGAACAACTAGTAATCGCCCGTCCCAACAACGTAAACGATGGGTTGGCGGGTAAGGTAGCCGGTATTCAGGTACGTGGTCAATCGGGTGCTGCTTTGGGTCGTAACTCAACTATTCGTATTCGTGGCGCTGGATCATTAAGTGACAAGGAGCCTCTTTATATTATTGATGGTACCCCTGTTACCAACTCATCTGATTTCAACCCGGATGACATCGAGACAATGAGTGTGTTGAAAGGTCCTAGCGCAACTGCTATCTATGGACAACGTGGTGATGCTGGTGTGATTTTGATCACAACCAAAAAGGGTGTTAAAGGTCGTGGTCTTGGAATTACCCTTAACCAAAACGTTTTCTTTGATAATGTGTATGTTCTCCCTCGCTACCAGAATTCATATGCCGGTGGCGCTGAGGCTGATTTAATGGAATTCACCTGGAAACCCGGTATGCCTGAAGAGTGGAAAACACTGGATGGCAAGTACTATCATGATTATACGGATGATGCAAGCTGGGGTCCTCGTATGGTGGGTCAGGATTATATTCCATGGTATGCATGGGTTCCTGGAACAAAATACACTGGAAAGACTGCCAAATTGGTTGGTCAGCCCAATAACATCCGTGATTTCTATGAAACAGGTGTAAACAGAACTACCAATTTGAGTTTTTCGAAGGCTAATGATGACACCAATGTTCGCCTTTCGTACACCCATCAAGATCAGACAGGTATCATGCCCAACACAAGTTTAGGCAAGAACACTGTAGCGGTGAATTTCAATACTAAACTGAGCAAACTCGTTGAAGTGGGTGCCAATATCAACTTCGTGAATACCGTTATTAACGGAGAGTTTGATGATGCATACTCAAACGCAACCACAGGATCGTTCAACCAGTGGTTCCACAGAAATCTGGATATGAACATCATGAATGAACTTCAGGGATTAAAGTCTCCGGAAGGACGTTTGGTATCCTGGAACCACTTTAATCCTGACTATTACATTGGCGACTCCGATAAGGACGGTGTGATTAATGGTGATAAATTTTACCGTGGATACTACTGGTTCAATCACAACGCCTACATGAACTTGGTTGATTACACTCAAAACCGCAATCGCCTGTTTGGTGACATTAATTTGCGATTCAACCTGACAGATAATTTGCATGCCGCTGTTTATTACAGAAAGAATAACTATACAACTAATAACGAGTTTAAACGCCCTTCAATTTTGCCGTATAGCTTCTACACTGAAAACAGACCGAATAATGAAGCACAGTATGATTACTACGGAACGTCACAAACTTTCTTCAAAGAG
Source organism: Cyclobacteriaceae bacterium (assembly GCA_016787565.1). Lineage (GTDB taxonomy): Bacteria > Bacteroidota > Bacteroidia > Cytophagales > Cyclobacteriaceae > JAEUUG01. Next base: position 14,733 of record JAEUUG010000011.1, on the reverse strand, counting down.
GATAACTTAGAATTCCTCGTTGCTTACCAGGACCGCTTCCTCGATGACAAGTTGAGCGTGGATGTTTCCGGTGGTGCTAACCTCCGTATGGAAGAATCATCATCCCTTTCTATGAATACCAGTTTAGGTCTGGTTGTTCCCGATTTATACATTATCGGTAACTCCAAAAATCCCAACTTTGGTTATAGCAATGTCCGTGCTGAGAAACAAGTTCGCAGCGTTTATGCAAGAGGTTCTTTTGGTTACAACGAGACCTTTTTTCTGAACTGGTCTGTGCGCAACGATTGGAGTTCTGCCCTTCCGGTTAACAACAACTCCTACTTCTACCCATCTATTGGTGCAGTAGTACTGTTTAGTGAATACACCCAATCAGCATTGCCCTTCCTATCCCTTGGTAAGTTGAGAGCCAGCTGGGCGCAAGTGGGTTCTGATCTGGATCCTTATCAGTTAAGCTTGAATTATGCACTATCCGCCAATCAGTGGAATGGTAACATTTTATCAAGTACACCAGATAATTTGACTGATCCAAACATCAAACCTTCGCTTAGGTCTTCCTACGAATATGGTTTCGACCTGAAGTTTTTTGAAAACCGGGTAGGGTTCTCGGCTACTTTTGTGAACGAGGATAATATCGATGAAATCCTGACAGTAGGTGTTTCGGGTGCCAGTGGTTTTAGAAACAAGATTATCAATGCTGGTAAAATTCACCGTGATGTAATTGAATTGACCTTGGAGGCTACTCCGGTTAAAATGAATAATTTTGAATGGAATATAGCCGTTAACTGGTCAAAAGTTAATACAGACATTATTGAGTTAACGGAAGGTGTAGATGCCATCCCTGCCAGCACTGGTGCCGCAACATTCAACGTAGGTGCTACTTTCCATGTGGTTGGTGAACGTTGGGGTCAGTTGCGCGGCAAAACTATTCAACGGGATGCTAACGGAAATCCTATCGTAAATAAAACCAGTGGTTTATATGTTGCCACGGCAGGTCCTGTTAGTTTTGGTTCCGTACTTCCTGATTACACGGGTGGTGTTGTTAACAACTTCCGGTACAAGAATTTCAACCTGGCTTTCAACTTCGACTTCCAGAAGGGTGGTAAATTCTACTCGCTGTCCGATCAGTGGGGAACTTTCTCAGGCTTGACCGAGAGAACAGCAGGTGTTAATGATTTGGGTAATCCTGTACGGGATGCGGTAGCCGATGGTGGTGGTGTGCACGTAGTGGGTGTTGCAGCGGATGGTGAGGCAGTTGATATGTACGTAGATGCACAGAGTTACTATCACCAGTTCTATAGCAGTGGTATTGCTGATCCTTCTGTTTTCGATCTTTCTTTTGTGAAACTGAGAGAACTTAGCTTAGGGTATCAAATACCGGTTAATAAGATTGGTAACCTGGGTAGAGTATTTACGTCAGCCAGCATCTCTGCAGTGGGAAGAAACCTTCTCCTGTTGAATGTCAACAAGAAAGATTTCGATCCAGCTGAAGTTTCAGGCGCTTTTGGCGAGAACGGACAATTTCCAAGTGTGAGATCGTACGGATTTAATATCAGACTTGGATTCTAATTCATCTAAATGAAATCAATCATGAAAAAAATATTTTCATATTTCATGTTACCGGTGCTGCTGATTGTAGCATCGTGTGACGATTTTGGGGACATTAATGTTAACCCGAATGCATCAACCACACCATTGACATCTGCCCTGCTTACGAATGCACAATCTACATTGGGCGGGTCAACAACGGGTGGCGCTAACTTTACAGCTGGTTTGTATGCGCAATATTTTTCCTTGACGCAATATACCGAGGCTTCGCTTTACGCTACCCAAAATGTGGATTGGGGTGCTGAATATGCCGGTAGTATGTATGATTTGAAAAACATCATCAACATCAACTCCGATCCTGCAACTGCAGATGTAGCCGCGTTACAAGGTTCGAACAATAATCAGATCGCTATTGCCAGAATTTTACTGGCGTACCGGTTCTCGATTCTTACTGACCGGTATGGTGATATTCCTTACTTCGAAGCATTACAGGGAAATGCGCAGCCTACGGTAGATTCTCAGGAGAGCATTTATACAGATCTCTTTAAAGAGTTAAAAGAAGCTGTTGCACAATTTGACAATGCCGGTAACGTAAAGGGTGATATCGTTTACGGTGGTGACAACACGAAGTGGAAAAGATTTGCTAATTCTCTCCGGATGATATTGGCACTTCGTATATCCGAAGTAAATGCAACACTGGGTAAAGCACAGTTTTTAGAAGCACTGGCTGCTGACGGTGGCCCTTTTGCCAGCAATATCGATAATGCTACCTTGGTATATCCAGGTGGTAACTTCAGGAATATCTGGTTTGGTATCGGTGCTGACCAGGGAGTAAGTGATGTTATCGCTAATGCAGTAAACTCTACTGCAGACCCGAGAAGAGCAGCCTTCGGTAAACCGGCTGGTAGTGCGCTGGTAGGTGTTCCTTATGGTTTGAAGCGTGAGGATGCAATTGCGTGGACAGCTGCTAACCCAACCTGGTCTTTAATTCTTAATGATGGATTCAGGAGCGAGGCATCAACATTGTTTATCTTGACCTATGCCGATGCCTTATTGGCCCGTGCACAGGCTGCGTATTATGGTTGGACAGCGGAAAATTATGTCACGTTGTATAATGATGCCTTACGTGCTTCACAACAACAATGGGGCGTTTACGATGCTACAACTTTTGCGAGCTATATAGGAGGTACTGCGGTAGCATTGGCCGGAGGCGGAGCTGCTGCTGACGATGCTAAAATAGCTACACAGCGTTGGTTAACATTCTATCCTAACGGTCCTCAGGGATGGTCGGAATGGAGACGTACAGGTTTTCCCGTTCTTACACCTACAGCAGAAGCTATCAACCAATCTAAACAAATCCCGATCCGATTCCCATACCCAACAGTTGAGTACACTTTTAATGGTACAAAGCTTCAAACTGCTGTTACAAGAATGGGCGGTGATTTGGATGGAACACATGTTTGGTGGGATGTAGACTAAACTTAAACTGAAACATGATTATGAAATTAAATAGATTAACACAACGAGTAGTTGCACTTCTGCTGATCGGAACGGCCGGTATTGTGCAATCGTGTATTACTGATTCAGAAGATATCTCAGGTGTGGGTGCAAATAGAATCCGGTTTTCTGCTGGAGAATTCTCTATCGTAACCTTTACGCCTGATGCTATTGAAACAAAAGGGCTGGTTACCATTTATCGGGATGCCATTTCAGAAGGTGATAACTCCAAATCGGTAACGGTGACGCTGTCACTGGATGAAGCTGCTTTGGAGGCTTATAATGAGGAAAATGAAACAGACTTTGTTTTGTTGGATCCTGCGTCTTATACGCTGAGTGTTTCTCCCGGAACAATTACATTCGCTCCTGGCGAGTCAGCTAAAACTATTCGGATAACACTGAATACAGGTTTGATTGATTTGTCGTTGAAGCACGTTCTGCCATTTGCTATTTCAAGTGCATCAAGTGGTTTTGAGGTGAATGAAAGACTGAGTTTAGCCATCGTTCAAACACTTCCAATCAACAAATTTGATGGTGTGTACGAAGTAACAGGCGATCCTTGGGTAGATGCTGCAAATGCAGCCATTACAGACTACTATCCATTTGAGTGGTATGCAGAAACAACCGGGGAGAATAGTATCGTATTTTTTGATACCTTCTTCGGTACATATTTCCATCCTATTAGCAGTGGTGGATCAAGAAGTGCATACGGATGCTTTGGTGTTGAGGCTACTTTTAATCCGACAACGGGAAAGATTGTGGATCTCAAGAGCCCGTGGTCCCCTTGCGCAAACACACGTGATCTAACATGGGATTCAAGCGTTGGAATCAACCAGTGGAATGAAAGCGATGGTTCAATTGATATGACCTACAATTTCATTCAACCAAGCGTTGTTACAACACCTCCGCATATCCGTGTATCATTTAATGAGCACCTTGAATATACCGGACCTCGGTAAGTAATACTTATAATGGTAGTAAAAAGCTGACGGGACACCGTCAGCTTTTTTATTTTTCAAGGATTTAAAGATTAGTTTTGACCTTTAAAGTGAAATGGAAATGCGAATTTGTCTGATTTTTATAGTCCTGGTACTGGTGGCGTGCCAGTCCAATATAAAGGAAACTCCCAGCGGTCTGAGGTTTGAAATTATCAAAAAAGGTGACGGTATTCTTCCACGAAAGGGACAGGTTGTGGTCTTTAATTATAGGGTAACCGATAGCAATGATTCTATCTGGATAGATACCTGGCGAAATGGATTTCCGGTCATTGATGTTGTAAAAGATTCGTCCTTTATTAGTAAGGAGAAAGGTTTAAAGCAAATGCTGCGAATGGTCTCGGATGGCGACAGCCTTACCACTACATTAACGGTTGCCGAATACTTTAACAAGGTTGTTCAGATGCCAATTCCTAGTGGAATGGACTCCACACAAAGATTAGTTTATCGGGTCTCAATTGACTCGATTATGAGTAAGGAGGCCTACCGCGATTGGAGTTATCAATCAAAGCTGATGAAGCGCGATAAGCAATTAGCTAGCGACATTAAGCTTATTGACGAATATCTGACTACCAAAGGCCTAAATTTTATAAGCGATGAGTCTGGTTTACGCTATATTATCCATGAGGAAGGAAAGGGAAGGAAGCCAATTTCCGGTGAGGCGGTAATTGTAAATTACTCTGGTTATACCTTGGATGGGAAATACTTTGCAACCAACATCAAGTCTATTGCCGATGAGAAGGGAATTTATGATCCGAAACTCCACTATGAACCCTTAACTGTAATTGTTGATGAATCGTTGGTTATTGTAGGTTGGCATTTGGCGCTTAAGCTGTTAAGTAAAGGTGCGAAGGCAACGTTTTATATTCCATCCCCATTGGGCTATGGGTTCCAGAAATTTGAGGATATCATCAAGGTAAATGAAATATTGGTTTTTGATATAGAGGTACTTGAGGTAAGGTAAAGTTAACCTTGCCAATTTTAATCCACGTCTCATGCGTTACTACTTAATTTCTGGCGAACGTTCGGGTGATTTGCACGGAGGCAATCTTGTTCGGGCACTCAAGCTAAACGATCATGCGGGAGTTTTCCGTGGATTTGGTGGTGAGCATATGGAGCAGGCTGGTGTACAGTTGAAAGTTCATTATCGTGAGCTTGCTTTTATGGGCCTCGCAGAATTGATCACGAATGCCACTAAAATCAAACGGTATATACGGAAGTGTAAGGATGATATTCTTACGTTCAAACCGGATGTGATTATCCTGATCGATTATGGAGGCTTCAATTTGCAGATTGCCAAATTCGGAAAGAAGCATGGGATAAAAGTATTCTACTACATACCCCCGAAATATTGGGCTTGGTATCAGAATCGGGCGTTGTGGTTGAAACCGCACGTAGATAAACTCTTTGTTATCCTTCCTTTTGAGAAGGACTTCTTTAAAAAGTTTGATTGGGAATGCGATTATGTTGGAAATCCGGTTTTGGATGCGGTGAAAGTACATGTGGCAGACCAGCAATTTTTGATCAGGAATAATCTTCATCAGGATAGAAAGATTATAGCCCTCTTACCTGGAAGCCGGAAGCAGGAGTTGAAAACCATTATACCGTTAATGATTGAAGTTGTTAAAAAATTCCCCGATCACCAATTTGCAATAGCTGCTGTGAGCAATCTTGATCAAACCGCCTATAGCGCGATGAACGAGTTAGCAAACGTTCGATTAATTTTTGAAGACACCTATAATCTGTTGCAGCATGCATCCGCTGCCATCGTAACATCCGGAACAGCAACGTTGGAAACCGCCTTGTTCGAAGTGCCCCAGGTGGTGGTGTATAAAGCGAATCCGATTTCATATTGGTTGGCGAAGTGGATGATTAAAGTTCCGTTTATTTCGTTGGTGAATCTGATAGCAGGTCGCGAAGTGGTAAAGGAGTTGATACAGTCAAAGGCCACTCCGGAAAATGTTACGGAAGAACTAACCAAGATGCTGGAAGACAATACCTACCGACAAGCAATGGTAGCGGGATACAATCAAATTATTAAAACCTTAGATGCCGGCTCGGCTTCCGAAAACGCTGCTGCTTTAATGGTGAAGTACCTTAAAGAAGATATATAAAGTGCTCAATGTTCAATTACCAAAAATAAACCCATTGAGTGATTTGACACGAGCAGCAATCAATTAAGCAACTTTTAGCTTACTATACTGCGATTTGCTGAATTTTTCTTCCGCGTAAGCGCGATTGATAACGAGTTTCTCTATACCTTTTTCAGAGGGCAATTCAAACATAGCATCGTTGATGATGGCTTCGCAAATGCTGCGCAATCCACGCGCGCCTAGTTTATATTCCATTGCCTTTTCAACAATAAAATCAACTGCACCTTCTTTGAATTCCAGTTCGATATTCTCCATCTCGAACAATTTCTTGTATTGCTTAACCAGTGCATTTTTGGGCTCTGCCAGAATTTTTCTCAACGCACTGCGGTCAAGTGGATTCAGAAATGAGACGACAGGCAAACGCCCAATCAATTCGGGTATGAGCCCGAAACTCTTCAAGTCCTGTGCGGTTACGAACTGCAGTAAATTGTCTTTATCAATATCACCGGGATGCAAGTCAGCGGCTGAAGCAAAACCAAGTGGACGTGTATTCAGACGATTGCCAATAAACCGAGTTATTCCTTCAAAGGCACCACCACAAATGAAAAGAATATTTTCGGTGTTAACCGTAATCATCTTTTGATCCGGATGTTTTCTTCCGCCTTGCGGGGGAACATTAACTGCGGTGCCTTCCAGCAACTTTAACAGCGCTTGCTGAACACCCTCACCGCTCACATCGCGGGTGATGGAAGGGTTATCGGATTTACGTGCTATCTTATCAATCTCATCAATATAAACGATGCCCCGCTCGGCTGCTTCTACATTATAGTCAGCTGCCTGTAGCAGTCGCGTCAAAATGCTTTCAACATCTTCACCCACATAACCGGCTTCTGTCAAAACGGTAGCATCGGCAATGCAAAACGGTACTTGTAATAATTTGGCGAGTGTACGGGCGAGATAGGTCTTACCGGTTCCGGTTTCGCCCACCATGATGATGTTTGACTTTTCAATTGTAACCTCGTTGTCAAGTTTCCGTTGCGTCAATCTTTTGTAATGATTGTATACCGCCACGGACATGATTTTTTTAGCCTCATCCTGCCCGATAACATATTCATCCAGGAAGGTCTTGATCTCCTTTGGTTTGATCAATTTGAAGTTGGGCGAAAACCCAGATTCCGTTTTATTCTTTTTTTCTTCCTGTAGAATCTGGCTGGCCTGTGTAACACATTTGTCACAGATATGGGCATGAATACCTGAAATCATCAGGTCAACATCCTTTTTATTTCTTCCGCAAAATGAACAGGTTACTTCCGCCATAAAATTAATTAGTCAATTGCCAATGCGTCAATGTGCCCCTGAAAGGAAAGCAACAGCGTTACAAAAGTACCATTAAATCGGCACAATGACACATTGAAAAGAGGCACATTACTTCGTCTTCTTGCGCTCTAAAACCTCGTCAATAAGGCCATATTCCTTAGCTTCAGGGGCTCTCATCCAATAATCACGGTCGGAATCCTTCTCAATTTTTTCGTATTTCTGCCCACTGTGCGATGCCAGGATATTGTACAAATCCTTTTTTACTTCCAGTGTCTGGCGCAGGGAAATTTCCATGTCGGAAGCCTGACCTTGCATTCCGCTCATGGGCTGGTGAATCATAATTCGGGAATGAGTAAGGGCAGATCGCTTCTTAGCTGCTCCTGCTGTTAATAATACAGCGCCCATCGATGCGGCAAGTCCGGTACAAATGGTGGCCACATCCGGATTGATGTACTGCATGGTATCATAAATACCCAGACCGGCATAAACGGATCCTCCCGGACTATTAATATACATGATAATGTCTTTTTTGGGATCGGAAGACTCCAGAAACAGTAGTTGAGCCTGGATAAGGTTGGCAATTTGATCATCAATACCCATACCCAGGAAGATAATCCTGTCGGAGATCAGGCGCGTAAATACATCAATGGCGCGGAAGTTACCAGGACGCTCTTCAATGACGTATTGCGTCATATTTTCAATTTTCTGCGCATAGCTGTCGATGGTGTTACCACTCATACCCATATGATGGACAGCATACTTTCTGAATTCGTTGTTATTATTCATATTCTTAAGTAAATGAAATTTAGTGATTAGATTAAAGTTGAAAATAAGGTAATCTTAGCTATCCGGTTTCAAAATTCCAACCTTTTATGCCTTTAACCCTGTTAAATGAAAAATGGTTTTAATCCGATTAAATTATCGGACTAAAACCATTGACGATTTGTATGGAATTATATTGTAGTGGGTGATGCTGAGACCACCACTAGTGCTTGTGTTCTTCAACAATCTTCTTGAACTCTTCTACGGTAACATTCTTTTCCTGAATAGTGATGTTACTTTTGACATGGCTCATGATTTTTTCATTTCGAATCTGATTGTACAGCTTCATGAAGTTCTGACCATTTTCGTTAGCCAGGTAATTATCCGCAATGCCGTCCAGTTTATCACTGATTTGTTCGGCAAAGGCCTGTCCACCAAACTGTGCAATAATCATTTCCTTGGCTTTGTTCTTAACCTCGTCAGCCTCAACTTTAATCTGGTTGTCTTCTGCAATCCTGTTCTTGATAAGATCCCACTTTAGGCCGCGGGAGTAGGAACTGAATTCAGAATCCAGTACGGCATCCGTTACTTGGCCTTCGTTGGTGCTTTTCAACCATTTCTTCAGGAAATCTTCCGGCATATTGATAGCGGTGTTCGCAATGAAATAGTCCTCAATATGGTGCTCCAGAAAATGATCGGCCTCACGTTTGTAATTCTCACCAATCGTCTCTTTTATTTTGGTGATGAATTCATCTTCTGACTTCACAACGTCCTTTCCAAAAACACGATCGAATAGTTCCGTATTGATTTCAGCAGGTTCAACACGACTGATTGTATTTACTTTAAAGGTAAAAGTGCCCTTAACCGCATTGGCTTCTTCTATGGAAATCCCCAACAATTGAGCTTTCAGACTTTCATCTGAAAAGATTTGAGTAACATCAAACTCAACAATATCCTCTTTCTTGAGTCCAATGAATTTCTTTTGTTCTTTTTTGTCAACCTTTTCTACTTCAATAAAAGCGTACTCCTTTTTGAAAGGCGTTTCGCCTTCTTTGGATTCAAGATTACCATAGAGATTATCAGCCGACTCACTGGTCTCAGGATAGTTAACTTTGCCAAAACGTTTTTTAAGATCAGCAACAGTCTCGTCAATTACCTTCTTATCTACCTCAATAGGATACGATTTTACTTTTACTTTTGGCGATAACTCATAACTAAAGTCTTCCACCATTCCGATCTGGTACTCAAATTCAAAATCTTTTTGAGTTTCCCAATCAATTTGACCAGCCTTGTCGTGGTTCGGCAGCGGGTCACCCAAAATTTTCAGTTTGTTGTCTTTGATATAGTCGGATAACTTGTGCGATAGCAAATGATTGATTTCATCTGCCAAGATGGATTTACCAAACATCTTCTTGATTACTCCGGTTGGAACCTTGCCCTGACGAAAGCCCTTGATGGTAGCTTTACGGGCATAATCCCTAACTTTTTCTTCAACGCTGGGTTGATAATCACCTTCGGTTAGCTTAATTTTAATAAGACCTTCAGTGTTACTCTTTTTGTTTAGTGTTATTTCCAAAACTTAAAACGTTTGTTGTTTTTCTTCGATAAATCAAGAACCCTCAATACCCGAGAAAAGTTACTGGTATCGAGGGTTCTGCCGTGCGGATGGAGGGACTCGAACCCCCACGCCTTGCGGCACCAGATCCTAAGTCTGGCGCGGCTACCAATTACGCCACATCCGCGAAAGGAGCGCAAATTTATAGATTATTCACAAATAAAGAATAGTTTGATGGGGTTTAATAAAAACTCATTCTAAACCTCAAAATGTTGACATTCTACACTAAAATCCAATAATAAAGACAGAAATCAATGATGGTAATAGATGCTGAGCAGGAGAAAAAGGAAATCATCGGACGATACAGGAGATTATTACGGAAGGCAAAGCCCATTCTGAAAGAAGGGGATGCCAAACTCATAAAAAAGGCTTTCACCATTAGCCTCGAGGCGCACAAGGATATGCGCAGAAAATCGGGAGAGCCATTTATTTTTCATCCATTGGCTGTGGCTGAAATCTGTGTGGAGGAGATTGGCCTTGGAACGACCTCCATTATTGCAGCGCTGATGCACGATGTGGTAGAAGACACCGATATCGAACTGGCGGACATTGAGCGGATGTTCGGAAAAAAAATCGCCAAGATTATTGATGGTCTTACAAAAATCCGTGGTGTTTTCGAATACGGAACCTCCCAACAGGCAGAGAATTTTCGAAAGATGCTCTTCACGCTTTCGGAAGATGTTCGGGTAATTCTCATCAAGTTGGCAGATAGGTTGCATAACATGCGCACTCTCGATAGCATGCCCCGCCCTAAACAATTGAAGGTAGCCAATGAAACCATATACCTGTATGCCCCATTGGCTCACCGTCTGGGTCTTAATGCCATTAAAACAGAGTTGGAGGATCTTTACTTGCGTTTTACTGACCGGATTGTTTATAGTTCCATAGCGGAAAATATTGATGCCACGCGTACTGCTCGCGCAAAGTTCATTAAACAGTTTATGGTGCCTATTAAAGATGAACTTGATAAATTAAAAATTGAATACGAGATCAAAGGGCGGCCAAAGTCGATTTACTCCATTTGGAATAAAATGCGAAAGCAGAATATTCCATTTGAAGAAGTTTATGATTTGTTCGCGATACGTATTATCCTGGATACTCCACCCGAGCATGAAAAGGCGTTATGCTGGCAAGTTTATTCCATTGTAACAGATTATTACACTCCAAACCCCGATCGCCTGCGCGATTGGATAAGCACACCGAAAGGAAACGGCTATGAGTCACTGCATACCACCGTAATGGCGAAGAATGGCCAGTGGGTGGAGGTACAGATTCGGACTAAGCGCATGGATGAAATCGCTGAAAAAGGATATGCCGCACATTGGAAATACAAAGACAGCAACTCAACGGCAGAATCCAACCTTGAGAAATGGCTTGCCCGGGTACGCGACCTGTTGGAACAGAATAATCACTCCGCGTTAGATTTTGTTGATGATTTCCGAGGCAATCTTTTCAGCGAAGAGGTATTTGTATTCACCCCGCGTGGTGAATTAAAAACATTGCCCTATGGTGCTACAGCCCTCGACTTTGCTTTTGAAATTCATTCGCAGGTGGGCTCCAAATGTATCGGGGCGAAAGTGAACAACAAACTAGTCCCAATCAACTATGTCCTTAAAAATGGTGATCAGATTGAGATCCTGACTTCCCAGAAGCAAAAGCCTCACGAGGATTGGCTTCGGTTTGTGGTGAGCTCAAAAGCAAAATCAAGAATTAAGGATGAGCTCAAGGAGGTCAAAAGAAAATCGGCAGACGAAGGAAAGGAAATTGTATTTAGAAAGTTGCGTCAATTGAAGGAAGAGCCTAACCAGCAATTGCTCGAGCAAATGCGTGAGTATTTCAAGGCTCCTACAAATTTTGATTTGTACCACCGGGTCGGCAGTGGTTTTATTGCCACCGCGGATATCAAGAAGTTTGCTGAAAACAAACCTGCTTCCGCCATCAGGAATAAACCCAATCTCCCTGCTGCGGATGGTAAAGTGATTGAACAGGAGATCACGAGAGCAAAGGGGCGCTATGAAGATATTTTACTCATCGGTGAAGATATGGATGTGGTGGACTACAAACTTGCCAAGTGTTGTACGCCAATTCCGGGTGATGATGTTTTTGGGTTTGTTACGGTTAGTGAAGGCATTAAAATTCACCGGACAAATTGCCCGAATGCACCGGAGTTGCTGTCTCAACATGGTAATCGGGTCGTTAAGGCAAAATGGACTTCACAACATGAAGTTGCCTTTTTAACCGGCCTGCGCATACGGGGAACGGATAGGGTGGGTTTGATCAATGATGTCACGAAAGTAATCTCAGATGAGCTAAAGGTGAACATGAGTTCCATGTCTATTCATACGGATTCGGGAATATTTGAAGGAGAAATTATGCTGTATGTCAACGATACCCGGCATTTAGAGCAACTCATCAGCAAACTTCAACAGGTAGAAGGCGTAGTCAAGGCCAGTCGATTTGATTCAAAGGAATAGATTAGTTGTTTCCGTTTACCGGGTAACTGGCATCTAGAAACGGAAACCCATTTTGCCTACTACATTTTTGTCAATTTGTCTACTTTGTCAATGGCGTTGTAAATCATTAATCCTGATTATCTTTGCCCCGCAAAACACCATGGCGCTGAATCCTAAGATATTCGAAGAGGTAAAGAAAATTTTCACAGCCTACCTGGAAAATAAAGAGTTGCGTAAAACGCCTGAGCGTTACGCTATATTGGAGGAGATCTATTCACGCGATGGACACTTTGATGTGGAATCACTCTACATCAGTATGAAAAATAAGAATTACAGGGTTAGCCGGGCAACAGTGTACAATACATTGGATTTATTGGTAGAATGCGATCTTGTCAGTAAACATCAGTTTGGTAAAAACTTGGCACAGTATGAAAAGTCGTATGGTTATAAGCAACACGACCATTTAATCTGCACCGATTGCCACAAGGTGGTTGAATTTTGCGATCCCCGTATTCAGAATATTCAGAATACGGTTGAAGAAATTCTTCAGTTTAACGTATTGCATCATTCGCTGATTCTATATGCAACATGTACAAAAGTTAATTGCGAAAACCGAAAAGAATCTCATTGATTTTAGTAACGCATTATGGTATTTAAACACGAAATAAAAAACAGTTTATTGATCATCCGTCTTTCTGGAGATCTGATCGGAGAGAATAATGGAGTGAGTTTAATGGAGGTCGTCAATAATTCAATTAATCAAAGCGTAATATCCTGCTTAATTGATATTTCCGAATTGCGGTATATCAACAGTAGTGGTATTGGTGTCCTAATTACCATCCTCACAAAGTTCAGAAACAAGGGCGGTGAAGTGTACCTCATGAAACCGTCCGAAAGTGTTCAGAAACTGTTGGTTATAACCAAGCTGAATGCCATTTTTCAGATTGTGCAGAGCGAAGAAGAAGTTTCGAAAATCTCAAAAAAATAAGTCATGTCGAAAGTTGATGTTTTGTTAGGGCTTCAGTGGGGCGATGAGGGTAAGGGTAAAATCGTTGATGTGTTGGCGCCTAAGTATGATGTTGTTGCGCGTTTTCAGGGAGGCCCCAATGCTGGTCATACATTGGAGTTCGATGGAATTAAACATGTTCTGCATCAGATTCCTTCTGGTATCTTCAGAGAGAAAACGCGTAATGTTATCGGAAATGGCGTGGTGCTGGATCCGGTTATTTTTAAAGCAGAAATTGAAAAACTCAGCAAGTACAACCTGAACGTTAAGGCCAACCTATATATTTCCAAGAAGGCAACACTCATACTCCCGACACATCGGCTATTAGACCAGGCCTATGAAAAAGCAAAGGGCGTTGATAAAATTGGGTCCACGTTAAAGGGCATCGGTCCAACCTATCAGGATAAAATAGGGCGCCAGGGTTTACGTGTTGGTGATATTCTATCGGATAGATTCAAAGAAAAATTTCAAAAGCTTGCAGACATTCATTTTAAAATATTGAAAGACCATGACATTCAGTTTAACTGGGATGAGTTGGAAGTTCAGTTCATGGAGGCCGTTAATTTTTTAAAGCAATTTAACCTGATTGAAAGTGAGTATTTCCTTAATAAGGAGTTAAAGGAGGGATCAACAATCCTGGCTGAAGGTGCCCAGGGTGCCTTGTTAGATATTGACTTTGGAAGTTATCCTTTTGTAACCAGTTCCAATACCGTGACAGCAGGGGCTTGTACAGGCCTGGGAGTTGCCCCTCGCCATATTGGTGAGGTTTATGGAATTTTCAAAGCGTATAGCACCAGGGTGGGAAGCGGCCCTTTTCCAACAGAACTTTTGGATGAGCAAGGCGAACTTATGCGAAAAGAAGGAAATGAATTCGGTTCGACCACTGGAAGACCCAGACGGTGTGGATGGATTGATCTTCCATCATTAAAATACTCCATCATGATCAACGGTGTTACCCAATTGTTAATGATGAAGGCGGATGTGTTGAATATTTTTCAAACCATAAAAATTTGCACCAAATACGAGTTGGCAGATGGCACAGTTACCGAAATGGTTCCATATGAATTGGTGAATGAAAAAATTACACCCATTTATGTTGAGTTAAAGGGCTGGAATACTTCTCTCTCTGAAATTTCTGAGGATTCTATGCCTGCTGAGCTCAGGAATTACATTGATTTTTTAGAAAAGCAACTTGGCGTTCCAATCACCCTAATATCCACAGGCCCAGACCGTACGCAAACCGTGTACAGACAAAACACTTAAGTCTAAAAATATTTTTGCAACAGACTTGCTTTGTTGTGTACCGATATATACCTTTGCACTCCCAAAACGGTAGGAGGCTGATTTGGGAGAGGATATTGGAGTTTTGGATTTTAGATGGTCTTGAGAGAGAGTTTAGAGACTACAATTATTCTGATGGGAGACTATTGGGATAGAACGTTCATTGAAT
>JAEUUG010000007.1 GCA_016787565.1 Cyclobacteriaceae bacterium | reverse complement strand
AAATTTGATCCTATCATTTCTATTGCTACTGACGATAACTTCATCTCAATTAAAAGCTCAGGAACTGCCACCCAAACACAGAGGAATGCATCCTGTTTTAAAATCCGATGGAAAAGTATACGATGAGAGTGGTAAGCAACTCGGTTACATCACCAAGGAAGGTAAAATCTGCGATGTAACCGGGAAAGTAATCGGTATTATTTCGAAATCGGGTGACGTTACCACGGGTAATGGAAAGGGAATCATAGGCACGATGCAGAAGGACGGCAGTTTCAAATCCAACAAGGGGTACGTGGTAACCGATGAAGATGGAGTGCTCAAAGTACAGGGAAAGGAAGTTGCCAAGGTAGAACGCGGATATAAGTACAGAAAAGACCACGGCTGCCTAGTTCATTGCTTCTTCAGTTCAGAGAGCGAAGATGCCCAGCAAATCGATGAAAATATCAAGAAATGACTGGCCAGTAAATAGTAAAAAGCCTGCCCGCTGGCAGGCTTTTTTGCTTTTCTGAGAAGCCAAAATTTTATAACTTTATATCAGATATGCCAGATTCCTGATTTCTGTCATGTATTCAAGCAACTAAAGTCATAGGGTGCTGCTTGGCTTGATAGTTAATTTGTTATAACAATTGAGCGATGATAAGTTTCTCAGCCATACGAAAGATCAAATGTCCGCTGGCGCTCTGCGTCATAGTATCATTTGCTTTGGTATTCGGGTGTGATCTTTTATGCGACTTGGGCATAATTTCATTCGCGCCCGCCACACCTACAGTTGTAGCCGCTAATTCCCATAATCACAATCATAGTCATGAAAATGAGCAGGGTAACCATGGAAGTTCTGCAACAGGTCATGATCATAATTTGCACAATCATGCAGGTGATAGGCATGGCAATGAAGCGGAAGATTGCTGCGATGACATCACCCAGCAGTTCTATTCATCGCTGGTCAGTTCCTCTGGTGGTTCTTTTGGTTCGCTGATTCATGCCGAAGCTTTTAAAGTAATTTGCACCTTTACTCTTCCAAATATTTTAAAGATAGAGTCCTTTAAACGATTGCAGGTTGTTTCCACCTACGATCACAACTCCAATGGCCCGCCTGGCGGAAAGGTCGGCCAACATATCATTATACTTTTCTGCACTTTCCTTATTTAGGTCATTCGACTTTTCTGCCTCTTGCTACTTGATGTAACGAGCATGGCATTGTTTCCTTTCCTCAAATTTTGAGCGGAAAGCAACACTTCAATACTTCCACTTCACTTTTTCTTCTTCGACCTTAAACCCATTGGGTTAAGTTATGAAAACATTCAAGTTGCATATTAAAAACATGCTTTGTGATCGCTGCATTTATGTGGTGCGGCAGATATTAAATCAGTTCAATGTTGTACGGGTGAAAATCGATCTCGGGCAAGTTTCCTTCTTATCCGCAAGTGAGCACATTCTACCCGTGTTGGAAAAAAGACTTAACGAATTCAACCTCCACATCATCCATTCCAAGGACGAACAGATTGTCGAGTCCATCAAACTTGAAGTAAAGCGATACCTGGATGAGATCGAACAACATGACAAGGTTGGCAAGTTTTCAGAATTCGTAGAGAGGCGGTTGTCGAAGAATTATTATAACCTCAGCAAACTCTTCAGTCGCACTGAAAAAATGACAATTGAAGCCTATTTGATTCGGCAACGAATTGAGCGAGCGAAGAGATTACTCCGGGAAGACCAACTCACGCTAAATGAAATAGCAGACTGCCTGCATTACACCAATGTGCAACATCTTTCATCGCAATTTAGAAAGGTCACTGGTTTTTCGGTGCGCGAGTATAAAAAACTACAACACACGGAACACTCCCATAGATCTCTGATGGAGGTTCTAACCGAAATCCACGCCAAAGGATTTGTCAACGCCTTTGATATTCAAAGGAATAAAATAATTGGAGCGAGC
>JAEUUG010000006.1 GCA_016787565.1 Cyclobacteriaceae bacterium | reverse complement strand
CGCGGATTAAAACTTAGCAGAAAGAGAATCTCAGAAATATTAAGGAATCCATTCTACTGTGGATTCCTTTCTCATTCTTTACTGGAAGGACAAGTTGTAAAAGGAAACCATGAACCTATTGTTTCCGAGAAGGTCTTCTTTCATGCAAACGAGGTTATTAAAGAATCTAAAGCCAACCTTTCAGGGTACAAGCATAAAAAGGAAAATGACAATGTTCCTTTAAAGCAATTTGTTTATTGCGCAGAGTGTGGCACTCCGTTTACTGCCTATATCGTTAAAAGCAAAAATCTATATTACTATAAGTGTAATAAGATAGGATGTAAGTGTAATAAAAGTGCCAAGCACCTTCACGCTCGTTTCCAGGAACTTCTATCTGCGTTCCAAACTAACGAATTGTGGGTACCCGTATTACGAGATAAAATTCTTGAACAGTATGAGGAGGTAGTTAAAGAGAATGCTTCAGGCAGTAAGGAAATAAAGACTAAACTAACAGATCTAAAACAGAAGCTTGAAAAAGTTGAGGAAAGATTTGCGTATGGTGAAATCGATAGGACGATTTATGAGAAGATTTCAGAAAAATTAAAGGCTGAGTTAACGGACTTAGGCAATGAAATTGAAAAGTCGGCTTTGATTTTATCGAACCCATTAGTCCAGGTGAATAAAGCACTGGAAATCATGTCAAATTTGGTGAATTTGTGGCTTTCTGGTGGGTCTAAGGAGAAGAAGAATATTCAAAATCTACTCTTCCCGAAGGGATTATTGTATGATCGTAAAATAGACCATTATCGAACCGATGAGGTCAATCCACTACTCGCTCTAACTTACTCATTCTCAGAGTCGCTAAGACAAAATAAAAACGGACAGGAAGGAAAAATTCCTCAACTGTCCGCTTTGGTAGCCCCGACAGGAATCGAACCTGTATCAAAAGTTTAGGAAACTTCTATTCTATCCATTGAACTACGGGGCCAACTTACAGGCAGGCTGGTATCCAGTAAACCAGGGTACCACAACGTGGATGCAAAGGTAAAAAATTAAACCTACGATTCAACCGAAGTATGCTCTGACCAATCCGTAAAGGCATTACCACTATCCAGGTAATTCGGAAAAATAGTGATATGCTTTTTCCTGACCTCCTCAAACAACAACTGGCGCAACTCCTGAATATTTTCACGCGCAGTGGCGGACACAAATATAATTTTATCAAAACCCTGCTGGCGGTAATATCCCTTTGTATCATCCAAGTTTACCTCGGCATGCTGTTGTCGGAACAAATCAATTTTATTTAAAACCAGAATAGTGGGGATATGGCTGGCACCAATCTCATGCAATGTTTTGGTAACAACCTCTATTTGATTGTCATGATGCGGATGCGCAAAATCTACCACGTGCAACAAAATATCGGCTTCACGTACTTCATCCAATGTCGACTTGAAGGATTCGATTAAATGGTGTGGCAGTTTCCGGATGAACCCGACTGTGTCGGAGAGCAAAAAGGGTATGTTGCCAACCGTAACTTTTCGCACGGTAGAATCAACGGTTGCAAAAAGTTTATTCTCGGCAAGCACTTCCGATTTCGAAAGCAAATTCATTAAAGTTGATTTGCCAACATTAGTATAACCAACCAGCGCTACACGAACAACATTTCCCCTTGACTTTCGTTGGGTGATCCGCTGCTTTTCAATCTTATCCAGTTTCTCTTTTAGCACAGCTATTTGCTGGCGTATGATTCTTCGGTCGGTCTCAATTTCCTTTTCACCTGCTCCACCCCGTGTGCCGGTTCCACCCCGCTGCCGTTCAAGGTGCGTCCACATTCGGGTTAACCGGGGCAACAAATATTGATTACGTGCCAGTTCTACCTGCGTGCGCGCCTGAGCGGTTTGTGCACGCCATAAAAAAATATCCAGAATCAGCAGACTTCTGTCGTAAATTCTGACTTTAAAATCCTCCGCATCTTTGGCATTCAATTCCTTTTCCAGGTTGCGTAGTTGCGAAGGACTGAGGTCTTCATCAAAAATGACATTATCAATCTTTTTAATAATGACATACTCCTTCATCTCAGCTAATTTACCTTTACCCAAAAACGTCCGGCTATCCGGATGAGGTAAATTTTGGATGAAACGCTTTTCGGTTTTAATACCTGCAGTTTCGGCCAAAAAAGCCAATTCATCAAGATGCTCCTGCGTCTCGTCTGCATTACGACTGCCCCCGAGGGCTACCAAAACTGCGGTACGCGATTTTTCGGTCATTCAACTTATTTTCGGAGGGCAAACATACGCGATAAAATCAGACTATAGTTTTTCAGCAAGGTTACTTTTTTTACCTTTGAACAATCTAAACCGGAGATTTCTTTAGAACACCTGATTTTTCGACCATTTGTCGGTATTGGGATCGGGAAGTTCTCGTAAAAAGAGCCCAATGAGAATTGCTATCGTCCTGAATACCTCCTGGAACATCTTTAATTTCAGGATGAATTTTGTGCGCCACTTGCTTACGCTGGGGTATGAGGTTCACACCATTGCACCATATGATGATTATACCCACCTGCTGGAAGAAGCCGGTTGTATTCATCATAATGTGCGCATGGATAGTCGCGGAGCCAATCCCTTAAAAGATTCTGCACTCATTGCAGAACTCTTCATGATCTACCGGAAGGTAAAACCAGGCATCATCTTGCATTATACCATCAAACCAAATGTTTACGGAACAATAGCCGCTAGTCTTTTACGCATTCCGGTTGTTAACAATGTTTGTGGTTTGGGAACGGTGTTTTTAAAAAATGATGCCATCTCCTTTGTGGCAATGATGCTGTACAAAATAAGTTTCAGGTTTGCCAAAAAAGTTTTCTTTCAAAATCCGGATGACCTGAACCTCTTTCTCGAAAAGAAATTAGTGTCGCCTGCTGCAGTTGACCTAATCCCCGGGTCCGGAATAGATCTGAAACGGTTTACACCTACTTCCTTTAGCAGAAATGAAAAGTTTACGTTTTTGTTAATTTCGCGGCTTATAACGGATAAAGGTATTTTGGAATACATTGAGGCCGTTCAAAAACTTAAATCCGAAGGCATAGATGCGCGTTTTCAACTGTTAGGCGCCATGGATCCAAGGCACAAGCGAGGAATCAAAACAGAAGTCATACAATCCTGGATAAATTCCGGAACGGTGGAGTATCTGGGAACAACACAGGATGTTCGCCATTTTATTCAACAAGCGGATTGTATCGTACTCCCTTCCTACCGCGAAGGTACACCACGAACATTGCTGGAGGCGGCTAGTTCGTCTAAGCCAATCATTGCCACAAATGTTCCGGGTTGTAATCATGTTGTGGAAGACAATTATAACGGTATGCTTTGCCGCCTGAAAGACGCTGATGACCTGGCGGAAAAAATGAAACAGATGCAACGTCTTACAGATGTGCAATTGTTGGAACTTGGCCAAAACGGGCGATTAAAAATGGAAAAAGAATACGATGAATCCATCGTCATCAATAAGTATCTGCAAACCTTGCATGATCTTACTCCTGCATCTTAACCTCAGTCAATCTTCATGGAAGTAAAGCAAACCGGTATTGAAGGTCTTGTAGAAATTATTCCAGATGTTTATCCCGACAGTCGAGGATGGTTTCTGGAGTTTTATAAGGAATCGGCATTTCACACACACGGCATAACACAGCGCTTTATTCAAGACAATCAGTCCTTTACCAAAAAGGGTGTTATCAGGGGTCTTCACATGCAGTTGGAGCCGTATGCACAAGCGAAACTGGTTTATGTGATCAGCGGAAAGGTTTTGGATGTGGTAGTAGACCTGCGCAGAAATTCAAAAACATTCGGAAAGGTATTTTACTGCGAACTGGATGGAGAAAAGCACAACCTTCTCTTTGTGCCCGAAGGTTTCGCGCATGGTTTTGCTGCCCTGGAGGATAGTATTTTTTTCTACAAATGTTCAAGCCTGTATAACCAGCAGTCTGAAACGGGCATCATCTGGAATGACAAAGATCTGAAAATTGACTGGCAGATTGAAAATCCGATTCTTTCGGGAAAAGACCTTCAACTACCCACCTTCGATGAGTTGTTAAGAAAATCCTTAATTTCACGTCACTGAAATAATCCTTCTGACGTTGAGGCACATCCTTTTAATCCGATACTTTAGTTTTTCCATCACCTTGTTGTTGGCTTCTTGCAGCACATACAAGCAAAATATCATGTTCAAAGTGCCGGATGAATCGGCCATGAAGCAGCAAGTTCAGCAGGTTGAAAAAAACTACATCATCCAAAAGAATGATTTGCTTGCCATTGAAGTGTATACGAACAATGGTGAAAGAATTCTGGACCCTGATTTTCTGCTTTCGAAGGATCAACCCAATCAAACACCAACGAAAGAAGAAAAAAATTACCTGGTTGATATTGATGGACGTGCAAAATTCCCATTGATTGATGAGATAAGTGTTGCAGGATTAACCCTGCGGCAAGCCGAAGATATTTTACAAAAAGAATTCGAGCGCTTTTACCACGATTCCTTTGTTAAGCTGAAATACCTGAACAAAAGGGTAGTTGTTTTGGGTGCACCCGGAGGCCAGGTTATTCCACTCACTAACGACAATACCCGGCTGGTGGAAATCCTCGCTTTGTCAAAAGGCCTATCCAAAGATGCGAAAGCACATAACATCAGGGTTATTCGTGGCCAACAGGTTTTTGTGGTCGACTTCAGCACATTTGAGGGATACACCAAACACGATTTACTCATGGAGCCCGGTGATATTGTGTATGTTGAGCCGGTGCGGAGACCATTCTCCGAAGGAGTTCAGGAATACGCACCTTTTATCAGCCTACTCACCAGTATTACCACGCTCATCCTGGTGATCGACCAATCGAATTGATACGGTGGAAAAAAACAGAACGATACCACCAGCATCTACCGCAGCAGATATTGATCTCAATAAGCTCAGCATTATACTGAAGCAAAATTGGATATGGCTGTTGTTGATTTTTATTGCTATTAACTCCGTTGCCTATCTTTTTATCCGGTATACAAAAAATCTTTATGAATCTGAGTCTGTTCTGAAACTCGATGTTAAAACCGATGCCACCGAACTGGGAATTAAAACCATGGTGGAGGACCAAAACATGAACATGCTTGCCGGTGAGATCGAAATTATCAGGTCTAAATTATTTCTTAACCGTGTACTGGATTCAACCAATATCGAAGTAAGTTTCTACAGCATCGGCCGTGTATTGAATGATGAACTTTTTGGCAATCCTCCCATACAGCTTCACTATACCGTAAAGCATCCTAGCATCTACAATGAACCTGTCTATTTTGATGAAGATGGTCCTTCATCGTTTGTACTTCGTTTTCATAACAGTGGCCGGGAAATAAAAGGTCGATACAACGAAAAAATTTCGCTCGATAATATTGAGCTGATCATTCACAAAAATGAAGCTTTCCGGAGAGGTGATGAGATTGGTTATTTTTTCACTATCAACAGCCGCGACAAGCTGCTGGATTATTTGCTCAGTAATCTATCAGCCGAGCCTATAAATTATAATGCCAACACGCTTCGGGTATCATTCAAAGATTACAATCCTTTCAAGACCCAGGCAATACTCAACAAGATTGATACGGTTTATCTCCAATACAGTAACGAACAGAAAAATCTGGCTAACACACAAAAAATTGAATGGCTCGTAAAGGAGCTGGGGCAGATTGAAAAAAAAATGGAGAGTTTCGAAAACTACTTTGAGGATTTTACGCTCCAAAACAAAACCAGCGACCTGGGCGAAGATCTAAAAAAAACCATTATTACCATTAGTCGGATTGACTCGCAGCGCTATGAACTGTCACGAAAAATTATAGAGATCAACCAACTGCTGGATAATATTCAGACGAGTACTTTTTTTATAAATGGATCACAACGGCAGATGCTGCCCGATTTTATTAATAAAAATTTAGATGAACTGCAGCGGCTTGTTGTGGAGCAGGAAAAAGTGAAGATGTCGTACAGTGAAATCACATTTGCCTTTCGTCAGAAACAAAAGGAAATAGAAAATATCAAAGACAAAGCTTTCAAGCAACTCACCGATTTAAAATCTGATTTCCTGCGCAAGCTTCAGGAACTCAACCAACGAAAAATAAAACTGGAATATGAGTTTGCCGGCATGCCGGATAAAAACACCCAGTTCACCAAGAACCAACGGTACTACAAACTATACGAAGAGTTTTACCTGACGTTAATGAAATCGAAATCAGAATTTGAAATAGCACAAGCCGGAAGCACACCCGACTTCAAAATTCTATCACCAGCAACATTCCCAACAAAGCCGATTTCACCCGGTAACTTTATCATTGCCGGAATTGGCTTTGTCGCGAGTTTGGTTACAATCATCTTCCTTTTCGGCATACTCTATCTTGCCAATAACAAAATCACAAACCTGCTGGAGATTGAAAGAGTTTCTGATGTTCCGGTGCTTGGGGTTGTTCCAGCATCACGCCATGTTCAAAGTCAGGGACTGCATGTTGTGGAGCATCCGAAATCAATGGTGAGTGAGGCCATCCGCACACTCCGAACCAACCTGGAGTTCTTCAACGTCAGCAGTACAAAAAAAGTAATAGCGGTTTCCTCTACCGTATCCGGTGAGGGGAAATCATTCATCGCTATGAACCTGGGTGGCGTTATTGCGCTGTCAAAGAAAAAAGTAATCTTGCTTGATCTGGATATGCGTAAACCAAAAACGCACCAACCTGCTTCGCCCGAAGATAAAACAAAGGGCATAAGCACCATCCTCATTCGTAAAAACACCTGGCAGGAGTGCATTGTCCAAACGGCATTAGAGCAGTTTGACTACATTCCGGCCGGTCCGCATCCGCCAAATCCATCCGAATTATTGCTGAATGGTGAGTTCGCAGCATTACTGGAGGAACTTAAAAAGAATTATGATTTTATTATTCTCGACACGCCACCCGTTGGTTTGGTGACCGATGGTATTATGGCAATGAAGCGAGCTGATATTTCCATTTATATTTTCAGAGCCAACTATTCAAAAAAAGATTTCTTACTGAATCTAAAACGAATTGTAACCATCAACAAGTTTTCAAATATTACTTCACTGCTGAACGCCCTGCCGCCAACAAGTGAAAAGAATTATGGGTATGGATATTATGAAGACCCCTCACAATCATCCCGAATCAAGTCAATCTTTAAGCGATAGTGTTCAACTGGTTTAAAAAGGGAAAGACGCCACCGGATTCAACCCTACAGGTGGATATTCATTCGCACTTACTGCCTGCCCTTGACGATGGCGTAAAAACGTTGGAAGAGGCTTTGGAAATTATTTTACAATTTCATTCACTCGGCTATCGTAAACTGATTACAACACCACACATCATGAGCGATGTCTATCCAAATACGGAAGATGGTATTCGTGAACAACTCGCTATCGTTAAAGCATCCATCCAAAAAAATAAAATAGAAATTGAGGTTGAAGCGGCAGCAGAATACTACCTGGATGAGAACCTGATGCAAAAGTTGACTACCAATCATCCACTGCTTACGTTTGGAGAAAGTTACCTGCTGTTTGAAACAAACTTTCTGAATGAACCGCTTACCCTGAAGGAATTTATTTTTCTAGCAACCACAAAAGGATACAAGCCTGTGCTCGCGCATCCGGAGCGATACATGTACCTCGAAAACAATCTAGGAAAAGCAGAAGATTTACTGGACAGGGGTGTGCTCTTCCAACTCAACATCGGCTCCCTCACCGGACTTTATTCCAAACCCGCACAGCGGATGGCACATAAACTCATTGACAACGGCTGGGTTCACTTTCTGGGCAGCGATTGTCATCATCGTATTCATGCCCGCCAGGTAGAGGAAGTCAGAAAATTAAAATACTTTCAAAAAGCCTTAGCTTTACCGCTCTTAAACAACACATTGTAATGGTAATTGTAACGGGTGCAAATGGTTTATTGGGGAGCTTTATTGTTCGGCAACTCATTACGCAAGGCAACCCATTCATTGCACTCAAGCGCAAAGACAGCGATACCTCCCTGCTTGACGATGTTGCGCATCACATCACATGGAAAGATGTTGACGTCCTGGATCCTGTTGCACTGCACGAAACATTTGAAGAGGCAACACACGTTATCCATTCCGCAGCCATAGTATCCTTCAACCCGCGACATAAAAAAAGAATTTTTCAAATTAATGTTGAGGGAACCAAAAATGTTGTTGACGCCTGCCTGGCCACCAACATCAAACGATTGGTTCATATCAGTTCTGTTGCTGCACTTGGCAGACAGAAAGATCAACGTCACATAGATGAAAATGCACGCTGGATCGACAGCCCTCTGAATAGCGCGTATGCTGAATCAAAGTACCAGGCAGAACTGGAAGTTTTTCGTGCGCATGAAGAAGGGCTACAAATTGCTGTGCTCAATCCATCTGTCATTCTTGCTCCTGCCGATTGGAATAAAAGCAGCGCTACGCTCTTTCGGTATGCCTGGCATGAACACTTATTCTACATCAACAGCCTCATCAATTATGTTGATGTGCGCGATGTAGCGAAAGCCGCGATTGAACTGCTTCACTCATCCGTTGATGGTGAACGGTTTATTGTTAGCGGTGGAACCCTGACAAACAAAGAACTTTTTGAAAAAATGGCCTTGCGGTGGAACAAGAAACCACCATCAATAAAGGTCTCAAAAAATATTTTAATGGCAGCCGCCAGGATTGAACAGTTCCGTTCATGGCTGTTAACTTCCGAACCTTTACTTACACGCGAAACAGCCCGAATAGCCAACACTTTTTTTTCTTACAATAATGAAAAAATCATTAAAACACTAGAATTCCGGTTTCAATCGATTGACGAAACACTTCAATGGTGCTGCGATTATTACATGACAAAATTTAGTACTAAAAAATAGACTCAAAGGCCTTAGCTTTACGCCAGATTTACCTAATTTGGGAAAACCTTCTGTCCAATGGCGAAAGAATACCGAAAGCGCGAAGAAGAAAATGAGCTGATTAAACGATTCGAAGACCATCTCCGGAAAAAGAAAGCGGAATTTTTTGACATCGATACCTACGAACAAATCATCGATCATTATATCATTCGCGGTAAACATAACAAAGCTCTTCAAGCCGTTAATCAGGCCATCAGTCAGTATCCGTTTTCCATTGAACTTATCACAGCCAAAGCTCAAATACTTTCCAACCTTGAGGAGTACGCAGAAGCATTAAATCTTTTGGACACAGCACACACGTTGCAACCAAACGATCCGGAAATATTTTTAACCAAAGGATCAATTCTATCCCTTCAGGGAAACCATGCAGCAGCAATAGAGAACTATGAACAGGCATTGTTGTATGCGGAAGAAAGGGATGAGATTTTTTATAATATTGGTTTGGCCCGACAAGGCATGGAGGATTATGCAGGTGCCATTGAAGCTTATAAAAAAGCTATCGAAGAAAATATCAATCACGATGGCGCCCTATATGAACTTGCCTATTGCTTGGATATTTCCGGCCAGCTAAAAAGTAGCATTGATTATTATCAGAAGTTTATTGACGAAGATCCTTACTCGGCTGCAGCCTGGTATAACATGGGTATTGTGTACAATAAGCTTGAGCGTTTCGATGAAGCACTTCACGCCTACGACTACGCCATCACGATTGATGATACGTTTGCCTCTGCCTATTTTAACATGGGCAATACGTACATGAATCTTCAGCAATACACCAAGG
The DNA here is from genome assembly GCA_016787565.1 of Cyclobacteriaceae bacterium. Classification (GTDB taxonomy): domain Bacteria; phylum Bacteroidota; class Bacteroidia; order Cytophagales; family Cyclobacteriaceae; genus JAEUUG01. The sequence continues at coordinate 84,898 of JAEUUG010000006.1, read as the reverse complement.
CATTGGATTCATTTAAAAAGACCATTGAAATTGAAGGTCCAAGCCCGGAAGTATATTGTTGTGTCGGTGCAGCTTACGAGAGTCTGGAACAATACGAACTCGGACTCAAATATTTTCAAAAAGCAGCCAAGCTGGATACACTCTATGACGAAGCCTGGTACGGAGCAGGAGCCTGCCTTGAAAAAATGGAGAAGTGGCACCAAGCTTTGCACTTTTATAACAAAGCCCTGAAACTCCATGTTGAAAATTCAGAGTACTGGAAGTCAGTAGCGCATGCCGAATTCAAAATCGGAAATACGGTTTCCAGCATTGATGCCTATGAAGAGGCAAGCAAACTTGATCCTTCCGATAAAGAAATCTGGCTTAACTGGTCGTTTATTTACTTTGAACAAGGCAACTACGACAAAGCCATTGAAGTACTGTTGCAGGGTTTTGAAGAAACTCCGGATGATGCCGAGTTTTTCTACCGGATGACAGCCTACCTGATTGAATCAGGACGTTTTAAAGAAGCCTTTAATTATTTAGAAAATGCATTAATTTTGGACTTCGATGCCCATGCAACCCTATTCGACTTCTTTCCAAAACTCGAAACCCAAAAGGCCTTGTACAAAATCATCGAACAGTTTAGAAAAGAAAACAGCTAATGAATTACGAAATTAAAAACCTGCCTGAGCGTACACAAAAGCCCAGGCAATACGGTTTCACTATGGCCATGGATAAAGGCCTGAGTATACGGCAGGCCGAAGATTTTGTAGAACTTTGTGCCAATCATGTGGATATCGTAAAACTGGGATGGGCCACCTCATTTGTTACCCCGAACCTCAAAGAAAAACTTCAGGTATTTAAAGATGCGGGAATACCCGTTTATTTTGGTGGAACGCTCTTTGAAGCTTTTATTATCCGCGATCAGTTTGATGAGTATAGACGGATATTGGATAAATACGACATGTCATTTGCCGAAGTATCCGATGGTTCGATTGATCTCGATCACGACAAAAAATGTGATTACATAACCCAACTTTCAGAACAAGTTACAGTGCTTTCGGAAGTAGGATCCAAAGATGCCGACAAAATCATTCCTCCGTATATGTGGATTGACCTCATGCAGAAAGAGCTGGATGCCGGTGCATGGAAGGTGATTGGTGAGGCCCGCGAGGGTGGCAATGTCGGATTGTTTCGCTCCACCGGTGAGGTACGTTCCGGATTGGTTCAGGAAATTCTTACCAAAATTCCGTTTGAAAAAATCATCTGGGAAGCGCCACAAAAAGCGCAGCAGGTATGGTTTATAAAATTACTGGGCGCTAATGTAAACCTGGGAAACATTGCGCCAGAGGAAGTAATTCCATTGGAAACTATACGCCTCGGCTTGCGCGGTGATACCTTTCTCCATTTCCTTGGTATTGAAAGAAAAAATACCAATACTGCGCCTCCTTTTGAAATAGACTAACCTATTGATTTGAAAACGCTGAAAGATTATATTCTCCTGTACGTGAAAGGACTGAGTATGGGGGCAGCCGATGTAATTCCGGGTGTATCCGGAGGAACGGTAGCTTTCATTACCGGAATTTACGATGAGCTGTTGAATTCTATTAAGTCCGTTGATCTGGATGCTTTAAAGCTTATTCTAAAATTTGACTTGAAAGGTTTTTGGCAAAAAATTAACGGAAAATTTTTAGCCACACTTTTTGCCGGAATCATAACCAGTTTGCTGTCACTGGCCAAGTTAATGACCTATCTTTTAGAACACCACCCGATCCTGATCTGGTCCTTTTTCTTCGGCTTAATCCTGATTGCAGCACCCCTTGTGCTGCGCGAAATAAAACGCTGGACGATAGGTGCCATCATAACCTTTTTTGTGGGTGCGGGTGTAGCGTATGCCATTACCGTTTTGTCACCGGCTCAATCTCCGGATGCACTATGGTTTGTTTTCCTGGCGGGGGCACTGGCTATTTGCGCTATGATTCTTCCAGGTATTTCAGGCGCATTTATTCTCCTCCTCATTGGAAAGTATCAATTCATGATCAGCGCCCTAATCGGATTCAACCTTCCTGTGGTTCTTGTATTCATGGCAGGATGTGTAGTAGGCCTTATTGGGTTTTCCCGTTTTTTAAGCTGGATACTAAATCATTACCATAGTGCCACGGTAGCGTTACTTGCTGGCTTTATGCTGGGCTCACTCAATAAAGTATGGCCCTGGCGTGAGGTGGTTGAATATGTAACGAATAGCAAAGGGGTGCAGGTACCGGCATTCGACAAAAGCATTTTACCGTGGAATTACATGGCAATAACTGGCAAAGATCCTCAGGTTTTCCAGGCTATACTCATGATGGCGCTGGGTGTGTTTATAGTGGTTTTATTAGAAAAAATTGCAGCTAGACTTAAAACAAAAATCTGAACATGGAAAAAGTATTCGGACTAATCGGTGCAACCGTTAGCCATTCGTTCTCAAAAGCCTATTTCGATGAAAAATTTTTTCGCGAAGGTTTGCGCGATTACCGCTATGAGTTGTTCCCGATGAACAGCATCAATGACATTGAAACCTTAATCACCGACACTAAAGGGCTCACTGGACTAAATGTTACCATTCCGTATAAAGAAATGGTGATTAAACACCTGGATGAAATTGATCCGGAGGCCAAACGAATTGGCGCTGTCAATGTTATCCGGTTCAAAGATGGCAAGCGAATCGGTTACAATACTGACTCCGATGCTTTTTATGAAACAATTGAAAAGTGGTTGCCCAAAGACCTAACCTATCAGGCCCTTATTCTGGGAACCGGAGGTTCATCCAAAGCTGTGCAGGAAGCGTTGAACAAAATGAAAATTGATTTCAAACTGGTTTCCAGAGAAAAAAAGAAAGGCCTTTATACGTACGAAGACCTTGAAAAGAAACCAGAAATTATTAGCAAATCCAACCTGATTATCAACACCACACCACTGGGCATGAGCCCAAACACAGAGGCTATGCCGCCCATCGATTTGGAAAATATTGGCGAAAATCATTTTGTATACGATTTGATCTATAATCCGGCCCGCACAAAGTTTTTGCAAAAAGCCGAAATGCAGGGTGCCACATTTAAGAATGGTCTTGAAATGCTCCATGTTCAGGCTGAAAAATCGTGGTTGATCTGGAACAATTAACAGGTCTTTTATATTCTATCTGGTTCATAAAGCATCGAGTCGCCTTTTCCCGGGCGACTTTTTTTATGGCTGAAACTATTTTGCCGGACGAACGATTAACGTTTAGGTGATTACGACTAACTTCCAAAATGGATTTTAAACTCACGAGCGAATACGAACCTACAGGCGATCAGCCCAAAGCCATCGAGCAACTGGTAAAGGGTATTGATCAGGGCGAGGCGCATCAAACATTATTGGGCGTAACCGGTTCAGGAAAAACATTTACCATCGCCAATGTGATCAACCAGATTAACAAACCAACATTAATATTAAGTCATAATAAAACACTGGCTGCCCAACTTTACGGAGAGTTCAAACAATTTTTTCCAGAGAACGCGGTGGAATATTTTATATCCTACTACGATTATTATCAGCCAGAGGCTTTTATTCCGTCTTCGAATTTATACATCGAGAAAGATCTTTCCATCAATGAAGAAATTGAAAAGCTTCGCCTCAGCGCAACCTCTTCCCTATTGACCGGACGAAGAGACGTTATTGTAGTGGCATCGGTATCGTGTATTTATGGTATTGGTAACCCGGAAGAGTTCGGGAAGAATGTTATCAAATTAAAAGTAGGTGAAACGATTGTCCGCAACAGGTTACTCTTTGCGTTGGTGGATATACTCTACAACCGAACAGAAGCTGAATTTAAACGTGGCACTTTTCGCGTGAAGGGTGATACGGTTGATGTGTTTCTGGCGTATGCCGATTATGCCATACGGGTTTATTTTTGGGGAGATGAAATAGAATCCATTCAGCGCATTGATCCGCAAAGCGGAAAAAAAATATCCGATGAAAAAATTGTTACCATCTTTCCGGCTAACCTTTTTGTAACGGGCAAAGACCTGCTGCACCAGGCCATGCAGGAAATTCAATCGGACATGGTAGCGCAGGTAAAAATGTTCGAATCAGAACTCCGGCATCTTGAGGCGAAGCGTTTAAAAGAACGAACTGAATTCGATCTCGAAATGATGCGCGAATTGGGTTATTGCTCAGGCATTGAAAATTATTCACGCTATTTCGATGGAAGGCAGCCCGGTGGCAGACCCTTCTGTTTGATTGATTACTTTCCAGACGACTTTCTCCTGGTTATTGATGAAAGTCATGTTACTGTTCCGCAAGTGCGTGCCATGTGGGGTGGAGACCGTTCACGAAAAGTTAATCTAGTCGATTATGGCTTTCGCCTTCCTTCTGCGCTAGACAATCGCCCGCTAACATTTAACGAATTTGAAACACTCGTAAACCAGGCCATCTATGTCAGTGCCACACCCGCTGAATATGAACTTCGAAAATCTGAAGGCATTATCATTGAACAACTCATCCGGCCAACGGGACTTATTGATCCGGAAATTGATGTGCGCCCCAGCCGTAACCAGATTGATGATCTCTTTGAAGAAATTGATGAGCGTGTAAAGAAAAAAGAACGTGTATTGGTGACAACCTTAACCAAGCGCATGGCAGAGGAGCTCACAAAATTTATGGATCGCGCTGGTATTAAGTGCCGCTACATACATTCGGAGGTTGCCACGTTAGACCGCGTTGAACTTTTGCGTGAATTACGGTTGGGTGTTTACGATGTATTGGTGGGTGTAAACCTCTTGCGCGAAGGTCTTGACTTACCGGAAGTTTCACTTGTCGCCATTCTGGATGCAGACAAAGAAGGTTTCTTGCGCAATCAGCGGTCACTGGTTCAGACCATCGGCCGGGCTGCGCGAAATGTGAACGGGCGGGTGATCATGTATGCCGATAAAATAACCGACTCGATGCAACAGGCTATTGATGAAACCAATCGGAGAAGAAAAATTCAACTCGATTATAATGCCGAACATGGCATCATACCACGCACCATTATTCGCTCGAAAGAATCGATTATGGGTCAGACAAAAGTGGCAGATTCGAAAAAGCTGAACAAAAAATACTATGTGGAAGATGAAGAGACTACACTGGCGGCCGATCCTGTAGTAGCCTACCTCAGCAAAGATGAACTTATCAAGATGGCCGATCGAACACGCAAAGCAATGGAAAAGGCTGCAAAAGAATTGGAATTTATGGAAGCTGCCAAGCTTCGTGATGAATACCAGGCGCTTCAAAAATTGATCGAATCACGATAAGGTGTGTGGAATAGATCGTTTACATTCGCATTTATTTTCAAACCATGAAAAACGTACTTTTAACAGCCTGCTTGTGCTTTTTAATTTCCGCTGCTCACAGTCAGATTGCCCATGATTATATGATTGGTGGCGGCCTTGATTTAATTAAAACCGATAATCACAGTTTTTTTGGAAAAGCACAGCTGGGCACAGAGTTTAACTATTTTTTAGCCCGCCCCTTTACAGCGACCGCAGGTTTTGAATTCTGGACCGATGATAAAATCAGTTTCGTATTGGGTAGTCGGTGGTATCCGATTGAAGATTTCTTTGTTCGTGCCCGCGGATTGATTGGAGAAAATGATCTTTCCCTTGGCGCGGGTTGGAGCAAACCACTCAATGACAACCTACGCTTCGAGGCCATCGGGGATTTCTATTTTGCAGGTGAATTTTCCATTCGAGCAGGTGTAGCGTACCTGATCCGAAAGAAGAATTAATTCCAATAGTAATTTTTTTGTAAAAAAAACCGGGAAGGCTGATTCGACCTTACCCGGATTACCCAAACAAAATGTAACTATAAAATAAATACCCAAGGGTCTGGAGTGGCCGATGAGAAAGGCCACCCCAGATCACCCAAACAAAATGCATTGTTTTAAATTCATTTAAGCAAAACCCAAAGGGTCCGGGAAGGCTGATGAGAAAACCTTACCCGGACACCCAAACAAAAAAATGTTATTCTTGTGCATATCAACGCCATGGCTAGTCATCTGCACCATCGGTTAACGCAAAGCTCACAGTAAATCCTCCAACAGTCTGTCCATGCACCAGGCCTACTTCTACATCGGTGCGATAGTGAATGGCACCATACAAGCGTGACAAAGAAGCTTCAGTTGCCTCAGCTTGAAAATAGTCTTCGTGCTGCGGAAACAAATAAGAAAGTACAGTTGCGGCAGAACCCGAGAACGTAGAGTGACCGGAAGTAAAGGCCGGAAAGTTGGGTATACCGGTTCCGGTTTTGATACTCGCATCCAATTGAGCGGGGCGAGGATTAAAATAAAAATATTTGGTATCCCAACATGCCACAGCAGCATCATGCAAGGCCATATTCAATAAAGCGAAAGCACGTGCAGCACGAACTTCACTGTAGTTGGCATCGCGAATGTATTCTGCAGCAATATCATTCCAATGACCAGGAGGAGTATACGTACCAACGCCATCAGCCCATTTATGAACAATAGACAGCCGATCGCGAGTCAGGTAGTTAGCATAATATTTCACTTCCTCAACCTCAGCTTTCATTTCTGCTGATGAAGTTGAAGGTGGTGGTGTTGGGCGCTGATCAATGATATCCTGTGTCGTCATTCTCCATGCCTTCACTCCATTGGATACTCCCGTTTTCCGTAAACCAAAGAATGGAAGCATAGGCGGACGCATGGGTGTCTCCAGGCTGATCCACGGAATCTCTCCATGTTTGATAGCAGTATCTGCGAGTGCTTGCCACTGCGGTTTTGTGCCCAATGCAGCACCCATGCCATCGCCTCGCGCACGGGTAATAAATTGGTTGGCTACAGATTTTCCCAGTGCCAGTCCTGCTGAAATGTCGCTCGATGAAGCTTTTCCAGACCACAAGGCTGCATTGCGTTGGTCGGCCGCTCGCAGTGTAATTTCTTCTATTGCTGCCGGAAATAATAACTTCAACATTTCTACAGATACCCCCGATAACACCGCGTCATGTGAAGGATAAGAAGGTAGATCAGTTTCAGGTACTAACGATTTTATTTCCGGATCATTTTTGGAAGGTGATGGACGGTTATATAAATACATATAATGCCAGGCGGCCTTTAAGGCTTCATATTGCGCAACACTTACATAACTATAGGCACGCGCAGAGTAGGGAGGATTTGCAAACGGAAAGTTCGGATCGGCAAATGGATTCTCGGCATCCGGTGCCGGATACGTGCCATCGGCCTTCGGAGCAGGTGGAAGATTAAAGCGTGCAACTAACTCACGCAGTATTTGATTCCAGCGCAAAACACCTCCGCCACTCCAATATTCAATTATCTTCATCTGTTCGCTTGTCAGGTTACGCTGCGCATCTTTAATCGCAGTAAGCTCAGCTTTATAGGCATCGGATGTAATAGCTGCCGGTGGATTAAAAACTTTGGGAGTAGAAGTTTCCACAATGGCAATGATCTTATCCAATGTTAATACTGTCGCATCGATGGGCTCCCAGTTTTCCGCATTCGCATCAAGGTTAGCAGGTGTTAATGGCTTGAGCTCTTCTGTAAAATCAATGTCTTTGTTACAGCTAAATACCACAAACAGCGAAAGGGATGTGGTCAGAAATATGGATTTGTATATTCTTTTCATTGTCGTAAGCATTACTGGTTTTTAGAAAATTGAAAGGTGTATAGAACACCAGCCAGGTACGTAGTAGATTGACCAACATTTCGTCCGGTTACTGTATATGCTACAGCTCCCCGCAGGGCAAGGCTTTTAATTTTTGCTGGATAGTACATGATCAAGGCTCCGGCTTTGATATAATTCATGCGGTTCGAAACAAAGGGCATATCTTGCCTGCGAATATCAGCACCACCCAACGTGTTTTGCTGCATGTAATTTAGCTCAGCCTGCAAACCATCTTTCTGATACCCGATGCTACCAAATACATCGAACACATCGGGCATTTTAACTTCTCTGCTGTTGTAGAAATCATTACCGTCATAATAGGAAGGGCGATCAAGCTCTGTATTACTCCTCCATGTATACCCTGCTGAAACGTTGGCAAACCATCCTTGCTCCAGTTTGTAGTGGGCCGTTAGACGATAGGATAAATTTGTAGTGTGCGCACCCAACGATAGTGGATAAAAATCTGGAGTATAATTGTTGAGCGGTGTTGAGAAATTAAAAACACCAAAGGTGTTAAAGGCACTCTTTTCAAATTTCGCTCCAAGGAAATTGTACTTAACACCAACAGAGATATCCTGAATTCCCTGCATACCTTGAAGCGTTCCGGCACTGGCTTGGGTTTTTACATAGGGCAGCATGGCAATAATGTTTAGTTTGTTGGTGATGCCGTAGTTACCCATCCACAGTAAACTTTGTGTGGTTAACTTGCCAATATTTCCGTTGTCACGTTTCAGTTCACCTTCCCAATATTCTTTCCATTGGTCATGTGCATAAACAAAACCGGTACATAGGTTATCTTTTGGCATCATCAAACCATCGGTGAGTGTTTGCGAAAAGGATGCTTGAGTCAATAAGACCATTAAAATGAGTAAAAGTCTTTTCATAGATTTTTGGTTTATAAAATTTCGTTCAGTGGCCCAACCTGAGTTGACGAACTCATGATCAATACCCTTACATGGTTGTTAAAGAATAAATTGATTAGCACACAGTACACAGCATCAACGATGTGCGACTGTTACAGCATACAGCATGTGTATAAAAGGAATCTTAAGCCCTTTCAGGCGGATGAATTACTGAAGCGTAAAAAGAATCAGTAAAAACAGGAGAGGCAATTTGATTTTTGGCAACAGAAGAAGCTTCGGGAGCTTTGCATTCAATTTCATTTTGATTGCCTACATAATCTTTAATAAAGGAGTTCATGACACTGGATGAACTTTTGGCATCTACAGGTTTATCAGAAAATGTTTTTACATAGTCTGTTAGCGCCTGGTTAATTTGCTTGGTTGTATTATCCTTTACGCAAACAATAAACAAGGTGTCCTTATACAATCGTTGTTTCACCATGTGAAAGAATTCGCCATTATATTCAAACTCCCCATCCACCCGTTCAAAGTCCTTTGAATCGGTGGCGTAAGGAATAGTAATTGGAATTTTAAAAGTTAAGGCTTCGTCTACATTATAATCAGCAACATCCAGTCGTTGCATGATGCGTTGCTTATTCTGGTAATGCAATCCCTCAAAAAAAGCGTAGTACCCCAGCACATTCAGGAGCAGGAGCAACACGAGAGATATGGAAAATAATTGTCGCACGATACACCAACATTATGAAAAAGTGTTTGAAAAATCAAACGGTGAACTAAAATACGGTTGGCTAACAGTTGTAAAATCTGCCTACAACGGCACGTAAACCACTTTTTTGGTTTCGAAAAATTCTTCCGAAAAGGAATCGGAGAGGCTATACAATGCGTAAGGTTTCTTTAGTTCTAACAACTCTTCTTCGAGATCGCCACCCTTCAAATAGAGGATTCCGTTGTGCAATTCATGATTGGATTTGGCCTTAGTTTTAGTGTGTGTCCAACCATAAAATTCTTTCAACCGCGTTACCGCCCGGCTCACAATGAAATCATACTGACCCTTTATTTGCTCGGCACGAATTTGCTCGGCTCGGACATTTTTCAACTCCAACCCTTCCACAACGTGATTCACCACCGTGATTTTCTTACCGATGGAATCAACCAGATGAAAATCAGTTTCCGGAAATAAAATAGCTAAGGGAATTCCAGGGAAACCACCACCAGTTCCAACATCCAGGATGTGGGCACCCGGTTTAAAGGTTGTCACTTTTGCAATACCCAAAGAATGCAACACATGGTTGATGTACAGATTTTCAATATCCTTTCTGGAAATAACATTGATCTTGTTATTCCATTCCCGGTAAAGGGCAAACAATTTTTCAAATTGTTGTTTTTGACCGGGTGTGAGGTCCGGGAAATAATGAAATATAACAGCTGCACTATCCACTGGTGAATCGAAAATTGAAATCAGATATGGTCACGTTTGTTTTTAACCATTTCGAACATCAGTTCACGCGCACGGTGCAATTGGGCTTTAACTGTGCCGAGGGGTGCATCCAGTTCAACGGCAATTTCTTCATATGAAAGTTCATGGAAATACCGCAAACGAACAAGCTTCTGATACTTGGGTGGAAGTTTGTCAACAAAAACCTGAATCAATTCAGCTTTTTGTGTTTTGATAGTTTCTTCCTGCGGATTCAGATTTTCATCCTCCACATCAATGGAAACAGATTGTCCGTCATCATCTGTATAGGTATTTTCTATACTCAGTGTATTCAGTTTCCGTTTCCGAATATAGTCGATGGTATTGTTGGTAGCGATACGGAACAACCAGGTGCTAAAAGTGAAATCTTTTTTAAACCGATGCAGACTTTTAAAAGCTTTGGCGAAAGACTCAATGGTGAGATCTTCGGCATCGTCAACGTTGCGAACCATTTTCAGGATCATATGGTAAACCGCACGCTTATAGCGCTGCAAAAGTTTTGCAAATGCTTTTTCATCACCTCCGACAGCCAAATCAATCAGGCGGAAGTCCTCAATTGCCTTATCTGAAAATTCCCGTTTTACTTCTTCCATTGAATCTTTTTTGTAAATAACGCCACAAGACCCGTTGAAATATAGTAAATCGAAAATACAAAATCTAAAAACGGTATTGTCCAGGTTTCAAAGTTCTGCCGGAATCGCCTGGTGCAGGCATGCAATACTATCGTTAGAACCAAACTTCTGAATACAAATACACCAATCATTCCATAGTGGACAACAGGGTTAAGGATCAGCAGCATGGCCGCGAGAATCCATGTAAAAATCCAGGATAACATAAACGTTCCTAACAAAAAGCGATGTATGAAGCGGTACTTTTTTCCAACGGATAAGTGTCTGATCTTTTGATGAAAGAAGGACCGCCACGTGGATTTGGGTGTGGAGTAAACGGCAGCACCTCCATCCAGACAAACAGCAGTATTCTTACCCGTAGCATGTTCATTCACAAACAAGTCATCATCACCTCCGGTAACGCCAATGATTTTATTAAATCCCTTTGCATCCAAAAAAAATGATTTTCTGTACGCTAGATTTCTTCCGACACCCATATAGGGCAATCCGATAATAGCCAGTGAAAAATATTGAATGGCGGTGAGCAACGATTCAAATCGAATAAAAAGATTTAAGAAACCTTCTTTTCGAACATAGGGTGAAAAGCCCAGTACAAATTGAGTTGGCTCCTGAAAATATTGACTCATTCCTGAAATCCAGTTTTTTCCCTCCGGACGGCAATCGGCATCGGTGAGCAATACCCAGTCGTACGTTGCTGCCTTGATGCCCAGGGTAATGGCATACTTTTTACCATCTACATGCTCGGGCAACCTGTTGACGTGAACCATGCGAAGCCGATGGTCCTTTTTAGTCTCCTCCAACAGTAAATCAAAAGTAGCGTCATTCGAACGATCGTTAACAATGATGACTTCAAACGTGGCATACTGTTGCTCAAGCAAAAGTGGAATAAGCTGTTTGAGGTTCTCTTCTTCATCGTGCGCACAAACCAAAATGGAAACCGGTGGCTCGTGCAACTGCTTTGCTTCCGTTTTTCGGGAAAGAGAAACCAAAAAAGTTACCAGAAAAATGAGCTGAAGGGCAATCGCGATAAGAAAGAGTATGAAGAGAACCTGCAAGAAATTTCAATTAAGCCACAAATATAAACGAGTGCCGAAAGGTAAAAAGCAATTTGGGATAGATGTATCAATTATTTCCACCGGCTGCTTATCGGATAGAATGAAGGCATTAGTTGCAGGAGCGTTGGAGCGAAATTGTAATCTTTAAGATAAGCCTGATGAATCGGGTTTGCCGCAGACCTTCAAAAACAGTCATGTACTTTCGGATTCAAATGGTAACTTCACCACGATTGTCTGCTGATTCTATTTTCTTAATTTTTAGCGACCCAAGTTGTCCATCCTGGCAATCCATGACACTACCTTATGTTTCCGCGCACATCACCATTGTGCCCGAAAACACCAAGTCAGCTTTTTCGTAAATTTCTTGCAAACTGACTGAAAAAAATGTTCATTTGAATCTATGTCAATCCCCAAAAATGTAAGAATTAAAGATATTGCCCGGCTTGCAGGGGTTTCTGTTGGTACGGTTGATCGTGTTCTGCACAACCGCGGACGGGTATCGGAGGATGCTCTTCAGAAAGTAACTGCGGTTATGGAACAGATCGATTACCGGCCGAATCTCATCGCCCGTACGTTGGGTTCGAACAAGAGTTACCGTATTGCCGCACTGATTCCCGATCCAACTGTTGATCCATATTGGGCACAATCGAACCAGGGGCTTATACAAGCTACCGCGGAATGGGCGCAGTATGGAATTGATATAAATCTTTATTTCTTTGATCTCTTTGATAAAGAATCTTTTACGAAAAAAGGACAAGAGGTATTCGAAGCAAAACCTGATGGGATTCTGGCAGCACCCATTTTTTTTGATGAAGCTCTGCTGCTTTTCAAGCTCTTTAAAAAACAAGGAATTCCATACGTGCTTTTCAACACCAATATTCCGGAAGTGAATCCCTTGAGTTTTATTGGTCAGAATTTGTTTCAAAGCGGCCGCGTTGGTGCAGAGTTGATGCATTTCGGTTTACATCAAGGTGGTCTTTTAGCGGTACTCCATATTGATGAGGACATTCACAATTCCGTCCATTTGCTTGAAAAGGAGAAGGGATTTCGAGAATACTTTAAAGAAAAAAGCAAATTGGCGTTTACCATTCAGGATTTCAATTTAAGTCCGAACGACACCTCTTTTAAAAAGAACTTTAATCTGCTGCTGGACGATACTCAGTTGAAAGGAATTTTTGTGAGTACATCCAACGGAACTTCGGTAGCTGCCTCTTACCTTGAAAATCATGGAAAGAAAAACATTCGGCTTATCGGTTATGATATGCTGAATGAAAATCTCAACTACCTGAAGTCAGGTGTGATCGACTTCCTGATCAACCAAAATCCAAAACGACAGGTATCAGTTGGCATTAGCCACCTTGCCAATTATCTGATCTTTAAAAAAAGACCACCCGAAACGGAACTCTTTCCGCTGGAGATTATTACGCAGCAAAACCTTGATTCCTATTTAGGATCCGGAATTCACTAATGGCGAACTTCAGCCATTTGTACCACGCCTCATCTTACGGTATTTTTGCGCCTCCTTATCAGGCATGAATCATGAAATTTGAATTGAAGGCCAATGATCCTCAGTCTTCCGCGCGAGCAGGAATGCTGCATACTGATCATGGCGTTATTGAAACGCCTATTTTTATGCCGGTTGGCACTGCGGGTTCAGTAAAGGCTGTGCACCAACGGGAACTCGAAAATGACATCAAAGCTCAGATTATACTCGGCAATACCTATCACTTATATCTTCGACCCGGCATCGATTTACTTGAAAAAGCAGGCGGACTTCACCATTTCAATGGTTGGAAAAAACCTATTCTTACCGACAGTGGCGGCTATCAGGTTTACTCGTTGGGCGCCAACAGAAAAATAACTGAGGAGGGTGTGATTTTCAAATCCCATATTGATGGCTCGAAGCATCACTTCTCACCAGAAAGTGTGATGGATATTCAACGCTCAATTGGTGCGGACATCATCATGGCATTTGATGAGTGTACACCCTATCCGTGCGAATATCAATACGCGAAAGATTCCATGCACATGACGCACCGCTGGTTAAAACGATGCATCAACCGAATCGACTCAACTGCACCGAAATATGGATTTGAGCAGGCGCTCTTTCCAATCGTACAGGGAAGTGTTTACAAGGATTTGAGAACACAATCGGCCGAATTTATTGCCGCCCAAAATCAATGGGGTAATGCCATTGGAGGGTTATCTGTTGGTGAACCCCATGAAGATATGTATGCGATGACGAGTCTGGTGTGTGGCATTCTTCCGACAGATAAACCGCGTTACCTGATGGGTGTTGGTACGCCTGAAAATATACTGGAGTGCATCGCCCTGGGTATTGATATGTTCGATTGTGTGATGCCAACCCGGAATGCGCGGAATGGAATGATCTTCACAACACAGGGCATCATCAATATCCGCAACGAAAAATGGAAAGATGATCTTTCTCCTATTGATGAAAGGTTAGGTGGTTATGTCAGTACATTTCATTCCAAGGCATATTTACGTCACCTGATTATCAATAAAGAAATATTAGGCGCACAAATTGCTTCCATTCATAACCTGACTTTTTACCTTTGGCTGGTCAACGAAGCGCGCATAAGAATTCTGGACGGAACTTTCGCAAGCTGGAAAAACGAAATGGTGAAAAAAGTTTCTGCCCGACTTTGATAAGCAAAACCTAAATCCACTATCCTGAAACTACTGGATAAATATATTCTCAAACGATTTCTCAGCACATTTTTCTTTGTGGTGCTAATTCTGCTTGCCGTCATTACGGTTATCGACCTGACGGAAAAAATGGACAAGTTTGCAAAAGCAGAGTTAGGCGCTTTCGAAATTCTGGGATACTACATGGACTATATCCCCTGGATTGGAAGTTTGCTAACGCCCATCACCATTTTTATTGCAACCGTGTACGTATGCTCGCGCATGGCTTCGCACACGGAAGTGATTGCCATCCTCAGCAGTGGCGTTAGCTTCCGCAGATTTATGGTGCCTTTTTTTATGGGTGCTTTTATTGTCGCCTCTATCAGTTTTGTGCTGAGCGGCTGGATCATTCCCAATTCCAACAAAACCCGTGTTGCTTTTGAAGTGCAGTACCTTAAGGGCAAATACTATTTTGACAAGAAAAACATTCACATCCAGGTAGCACCAGACACCTACTTATACTTGCAGAGCTATAACAACAGCACCAATACCGGGTATCATTTTACCATGGAAAAGTTCGATCATAATCGGTTGATAGAAAAATTGACAGCCAATCGAATTGAGTGGGACACCACCAAACAAAAATGGACCCTACGTGAATGGAGAATTAAAAAGGTTGATGGAATCTTTGATTCTTCCCAGCAACCTGAAAATTCGGCTTTTATTGAAACGAAATCAATAGCCAGTGGCGATAACACCATGAAAGGCGCAACCCTTGATACCGCCCTTGTTATTCACCCAAAAGAATTTGAGAGCGACTACCGCAAGTATGATGGCATGACCCTGAAAGAGCTCGAGGACTACATTCAAACATTGCGCGAACGCGGATCAACAGGCATTGAAGTATACCAAGTTGAAAAGTTTACCCGCTATGCCTCACCGTTCTCTGTTTTCATTTTAGTTTTCATGGGTGTGATTGTATCCTCGCGCAAGAGCCGTGGCGGTACGGGTTTACAAATTGCGTTGGGCTTTGTATTATCTTTTATATTCCTCATTTTCTTTGTCCTGTTTCGTACGTTTGCTGAAGCGGGCGACTTACCTCCACAACTTTCGGTGTGGATTCCCAATATTATTTTCGGAATCATTTCACTGGCTATGTATAAATACGTTCCGCGATAATGGCCACGACATCCGATTACCTTAAACTTCATTTTATTGTTTTTCTCTGGGGCTTTTCAGCAATCCTCGGTAAGTTAGTTTCCATTCCGTTTGTTGAACTTGTTTTCTTCCGGTCAATTCTGGCTGCTTCGGGCATGGGGTTGGTCATATATTTTCTGAACGGTAGCTTCCGGGTTTCGCGACAAGATTTAATAAAACTTATTTTAATCGGATTCATCGTGGCGCTGCACTGGATAGCATTTTTCGGGTCTGCACGGATTGCCAATGTATCCGTGAGCCTTGTGGGCTTTGCCACGAATTCGTTATGGGCCGCATTGTTGGAGCCCTGGATGAACCGTAAGCGCGTCAAGAAATTTGAACTCTTTCTCGGCCTTACGGTGTTGTGCGGCCTCTACATTATTTTCTCCTTCAACTTTGAATATAAACTCGGATTGATCATGGGCATTGTCGCAGGTTTTACCTCCGCCTTGTTCTCAGTTTTCAATGCCAACATGGTAAAGCGTGTGAGTTCGCTGGCGATTACTTTTTATGAAATGATAGGCGTATTCATTGCCATATCTATTTTCCTTCCGGTGTACAAATTTACCTGGGCAACCGATGGGGTTTTACAACTCGCACCCTCTAAACTCGATTGGCTTTGGATTGCCCTATTGGCAGGAGTATGCTCAGTCTATGCTTACACTGTGGCGGTAGAACTCATGAAAAAAATATCTGTTTTTCTGATTCAGCTCTCGCTAAACCTAGAGCCTGTATATGGTATCATCATGGCGCTCATTATTTTCAAAGACACTGAAAAGATGAGTTCAAATTTCTACATTGGTACATTCGTGATTTTATGTGCCGTGATCAGTTATCCATTACTGAAAAAGCAATTTGACAAAACAGTTCTGATCGACTAACATCAAAGCTTACCACTCCAGAACGAAACGTTATTAAATTCAGGTTTTAGATCGCATTCGTTCTCAAATATCCCGAACACGGAAGAACCTGATCCACTCATGCTGGCATACAAAGCGCCCAGACTATAAAGCTTTTCTTTTATTGATCGAAGCATCGGAAAGTTGAAAAAAACAGAGTCTTCAAAATCGTTTTTTAAGCATTCCTTCCACGATAACAGGTTCTTTTCAATCAGAATTTCAGTCAATGAAAATGCTGGCTTTTTCGGAAAGATTCCCGCATATGCTTCTGCGGTAGAAACATGAATATCCGGTTTAACGAGCACTAAAAATTTACCCGAGAGATTAACTTCAGTAGCCGAAAGAATTTCCCCCCGACCACTTCCCATCATGGGTTTGTCTTGTATAAAAAAAGCACAATCACTTCCCAATTGTGCAGCATATTCCACCATTTTTTCTTGGGTGATTTTAAGCTGAAAAATTTCGTTCAGCAGCCTCAAAGTATACGCTGCGTCCGATGAACCTCCACCCAGTCCCGCACCGGTAGGAATTAACTTATGCAGGTGAATGGCAACGGGCTCGAGACCAAAATCAGCCTTTAGAAGTGCGTAGGCTCTTAAGCAAAGATTATCAAGAGCTGAACCCGGAATAGCATTACCGGTACTGGTAAATGAGAGTTCTCTTGACGGAATTATCTCAAGAATATCAGTCCAGGGAACCGGGTAAAAACACGTTTCCAGATCGTGGTACCCATCAGCTCTTTTCTGAAGGATGTGAAGACCGAGGTTTATTTTACATGGAGGAAAAACTACCATACTGAAAAACCCTAAAAGCTGCCTTGCTGATAAACAAGGCAGCGGGAAAGGTTGCTTATCTTATTTGGAAAGGCGTTCAATTAAATCTTCAGTGATGCCGGTTGCAGAAAATCCTCCATCGTGCATCAGGTTCTGCATGGTCACCATTCTGGAATAGTCAGAGAACATAAGCACAATGTAATTGGCGCAATCCTCTGCACTGGCGTTACCCAGGGGAGACATCATCTGGGCATAATCGTAAAATACATCAAAACCAGAAATGCCGGCACCAGCTGTTGTTTTGGTTGGCGACTGCGAAATGGTATTGACGCGAACATTTTTAAGCTTCCCGTACCGATAGCCATAACTTCTGCCGATGGATTCCAGAACGGATTTTGCCTGAGCCATATCCGAGTAATCGGGGAATGTACGTTGCGCAGCAATGTAAGTTAGCGCAACAACGGAGCCCCATTCATTCAGGGCATCAGCCTTCTCGGCAGTTTGCATAACTTTATGGAAAGAAACTCCTGAAATATCCAGTGTTTTCAAAAACCAATCGTAGTTTAAGTCACCATAGGCTTTGTCTTTCCGCACATTCGGACTCATGCCAATGGAGTGCAAAATAAAGTCAAGCTTACCACCCAATACTTCCATGGATTTGGAAATCAGGTTAGACAAATCCTGCTCTGAAGTTGCATCGGCCGGAATCACCTCTGCACCGCAAGTCTTTGCAAGCTCATTAATTTTGCCCATCCGCATAGCAATAGGTGCATTGGTAAGGGTGAAACTTCCTCCCTCCTCTTTAACCTTCAATGCTGTTTTCCAGGCTATAGAGTTTTCGTCTAGTGCTCCGAAAATAATTCCACGCTTGCCTTTAAGTAAGTTGTATGCCATAGTATTTCTTTTTGGTCTGGTAATAACAACCCAATATTACGAATAGTCAGGGAAGCTGAAAATGATGGCTCACATTTTTAACTGGCTAATACCTTTCAAACCTCCCGAAAATTGATATATTTATATACCTAATTCAAAACCAAATCTAGTATGGAAAATGCAGTCGCTTCATTTGGCCTGTGGGATCGCATCATGATCCTGGGCTGTTATGTCAGTATCGGACTCGCTGTTTTGATTTTCCTGTATCATGAATACAAGATTTTACAGATTAAAGACTACAAAGAAAAGTACGACTACGTTAATCTGAACGAAATCAAATACTTCTGGTATGTTGTAGTGATGTTGATCTTGGCGGCTTTGTTTTATACCAATACCATTGCCTCTGATGTAATTGAGACCCGGATGATGTGGTTCTATGTCCGGCTCTTTGTTACGCTTAGTTTTTCGGTAATAGCATACTTTGTTTTTTTCAGTATGGTTCGGATTTACTATCCACGAAATGTCGAAAAACGATTACAAAAACTGCGCAACACACCCCGTATTTCGCCCAATGGAAATGTCATGCGGAAATTATCAGGCGAAGAAGAAGCCACTCACCTTGATGCCGCCCAACTATCCGAGAATCCAACGGATGTGCATTCCATTGATTATGACATCTGGATTGACGACAAAACAGGCTATAAAAAGATTGAAAAATACAATGCCTATCAGCATGCTATTGAATGCTCCGAATGCGGTTTTGTAACGATGAAACTTGATGTAGAAGAAATTGAAAAAAAACCCTCGCAACAGGAAACCGGCCTACTGCTTCAGCACTACCAGTGCAGCTATTGCAAGCATCGTGAGGCAAAAGAAGTTGTAATTGCCATGCTGTCTGAAAACAGTTGAAAAAAAGCTTGTGGGATATTTCGGTATAAAATTTTTCCAACTTGGTTTAAATCCCTTTCTTCGCGGATGATCTAATATCCTTTTGAAGAAAGATAAAAATTCCCCCATCGGCATATTTGACAGCGGCATTGGAGGCCTGACGGTTGCCCATGCCATCAAAAAATTACTGCCCAACGAAAGCATGATTTATTTTGGTGATACGGCTCATCTTCCGTACGGAGATAAGTCCGAAGCCGCCATTCAAGCCTACTCCATTAAAATTGCCGATGTGCTACTAAAAAAAGGGTGTAAGGTTATCGTTATCGCCTGCAATTCCGCCAGTTCTGCGGCCTATGAATTATTGAAAGAATATGTACACAAAGACACATTTATCATCAATGTAATCGACCCTATGGTTGATCTTGTTCTTGGTGAATTTGAGCATAAACGAGTTGGTTTGATTGGGACAAAACGAACCGTTCAATCCGGTGTTTACACCCGTAAAATTGAAGAAGCAAAGAAGGGTATTACCATCAGTTCACTGGCCACCCCGTTGCTTGCCCCAATGATTGAAGAGGGCTTTTTCAACAACCAGATTAGTCATGAGATTATTGCCCAATACCTTGCAGATGAGTCCCTTCAAAACATAGACGCACTGATTCTTGCCTGTACCCACTATCCCCTTATTAAAAAAGAAATTAGCGCTTTTTACGAAGACAAGATGAATATTCTGGATTCTTCTGAGGTCATCGCCCAGGCGCTTCAAACGTATTTAACAGAAGCCGATCTCATCAATACTTCAACAACACCATCACACCAATTCCTTGTTTCCGATTATACAGAATCATTTGAGGCCGCTGCTAAAATCTTCTTTCATGAATCAGTGCACCTCGACAAGCACCCACTTTGGAATGACTGAAAATAGTGTATTGTTTTTACGTACTTTATAGAATTTATACCTGATAATTTTCCCATCTTGGCCTCCAGAAATGCTCATGTTAACAACGTTGTTATTCATATTACCCTTTCTGGTGCTGTACACGATTCTGGGCATCTATGCTGAGCGAAAAATTTCAGCCTTCATTCAAGACAGGCTTGGCCCGATGGAAGTAGGATATTATGGTCTCGCACAAACCGTTGCCGACTTATTAAAACTGATTCAAAAAGAAGATATCATTCCAACGGTAGCGGATAAACCACTCTTCAAGGTTGCTCCCATCGTTATTTTTGTTGCTGTCTTTACGGGTTTCTCGGTGTTGCCACTCAGCAGTACCTGGATGGGTGCCGGTATTGCTACTGGAGTGTTCTTTCTATTGGCCATTATTGCCTTGGACGTAATCGGCATCATCATGGCAGGATGGAGTTCAAATAACAAGTTCAGCATGCTAGGCACCATGCGTTCAGCAGCACAAATCATATCGTACGAAGTGCCGCTTGGCCTCTCCATTTTATGTGTTTGCATGGTTTGTGAATCTCTGGATTTGCAAAAAATATCTTACCAACAGGGCATCTATTCACCCGAAACCCAATACTTCCTGAGCATTGAAGCGCTAGGCATTGATGTAACGGCCATTGGTGGATTTCTTAGTTGGAATATTTTTCGCATGCCACTGCTTTTTTTTGCCTGGGTTATCTTTTTCATTGCCTCACTAGCGGAGTGCAACCGGGCGCCCTTTGATTTACCAGAGGCTGAATCAGAACTGGTGGCCGGCTTCCATACTGAGTATTCAGGATTCCGGTTTGCCATAATTATGCTCGGTGAGTATGCTATGATGTTATTAGTAAGTATATTAGGGGTAATATTATTTTTTGGAAGCTGGAATTCGCTGTTGCCAAATATAGGAGCGATAAGGTTGGCAACATGGACAAGCGGGGAACCCGGTACAACAGCTTCGACCCTTTGGGGAATTTTTTGGTTAATGAGTAAGTCACTATTTTTCGTTGCCACTCAAATTTGGATACGATGGACTTATCCCCGATTACGGGTAGATCAACTGATGAATGTAAGTTGGAAATACTTAACACCATTTGCTTTAGGCCTTATCATACTATGTGGATTTTGGAAACTAATTTTTTAAGCGTGCGATACAGTTATATCCTTATACTACTCAGTTTCTGTTTCAATTTCTCATACGGACAAAATGAAATTGAAACACTCGAAAAGAAACTCAAGCAAAACCTATCCGATTCTGACAAGATCACAACACTGATTCGGTTGTCACGGGAGTATCAATATGTCGATAACCAAAAAGGTCGAGCGTATGCCGAAGAGGCTTTACAACTTGCAGATACTAAAGACCTAATGGTTAGCAAAATTGAAGCATACCAAAATATTGCCCTCTTCTATACGGCAAGTGGAGACTTCAGCACAGCACTGCGCTACGACAACCTCGCGCTTCAAAACAGCATGGCCGCGAAGGATAGTGCTCACCTGGCGATCGACTATAATAATATTGGCAACGACTACTATGATCTGGGCGAGTACGATGAAGCCTATTACTACTTCACCCAGTCCTTCCGCGTGGCGCGTTTACTTCCGGATTCTTTCCGAATGGCCATTGCCTTGCACAATGTTGGCCGGGTGTTCAAGGAACTAAGTCAGTTCGAGCGTGCCATCAGCCACCTTACGCTATCCAAAAAAATAAGTGATCTAAAAGGAGACACTATTGGTACCGCCTATTATTACGATGAAATGGGTGATATCGCATTGCGAAATGGAGAATATGATAAAGCACTGGGCTTTCTTCAAAATGCTTTGACGATGACACGCCAACATAAGGAATATGTACTGGAACCATCGGTGTTAACGAAAATCGCCAGAGTTTATCGCAATAAAAAAGACTATGCCACCGCTCTGGCGTTCTATGATTCAACGTACCAACTCCACCGCAGAACTAATAATCAATACGGAATAGCAGAAGTTGAACTTGGAAGAGGTTTGGTCTTTATGAACCAGCAAAAACCAGATGAAGCGCTGGCATCCATCAACAAGAGTTTGAGTGTAGCTCAGAAACTTAATGCCCGCATCCTCGAAATTCGCGGCTACCTTCAATTATCCACATTGATGGAATCAAAAGGTGATTATAAGAAATCGTTGAACTATTTCAAGCAATTCAAGCAACTAGAAGATACCTTGTTTAGTCAGGATATGCAGGAAAAGCTGCTCCGCGATCAATTGCGTTTTGAAACAGAGGCGCTTCGCTCGGAGACGTTGGCCAAGGATTCACAAATAGCGGAGTTGAATAAACTGAACGACCTTCGCGATGATCAATTGAAGCGTCAGGAGTTTGCCCGCAATATCCTGGTAGTGGTCATGGCGCTAAGTGTCATATTGCTGGTAACGGTTTACCGCAGTGGACAACGGAGACGCCAAATCAATACCCTGCTGCTACAACATCAGGAAGAAATGGAAAAAAGAAGTGAGGAACTCGAACGGCTGAATCAGGTGAAAGATAAGTTCTTCTCTATTATATCACACGATCTTAGATCACCCATCAATGCGCTTGCCGGAATTCTTGACCTGATGTCAAAAGAGGCCATCAAGGCAGATGATTTCGCTGAACTGACAAAAGAATTGCGCCTCCGTTTCAACCATACACGCACGCTGCTCAATAACCTCCTCGATTGGACTTTGCTTCAAATGGATAAGCTTAACCTACAGGCCGCTAAGATTGATATCCATAAGATAGTTGAAGAGAATATTAGTCTCTTGGGATCTATTCAGGATAAAAAAATCCATTTGCTCAACAATGTGCCTCTGCATGCCATTGGCTTTGCCGACTCCAATACAGTGAATCTGGTGATCCGTAACCTCATGACCAACGCCATCAAGTTTACGATGGATGGTGGAACTGTTGAGATTGATGCCAAAGAAAAAGGTTTCGACTGGATCATATCCGTAAAAGATAACGGTATCGGTATGAAGCCTGATGTACTAAAAATATTGTTTGATAAAACGGCACCTTACACAACCCGGGGAACTGCAAACGAAAAAGGCACCGGATTAGGTCTTATTCTCTGCAAGGAGTTCGTGGAGAAAAACGGAGGCAAAATATGGGTTGAGAGCAAAGAAGGCGAAGGCAGTACCTTCTGGTTTAGTCTGCCGAAGGGAAACTAAGTAGTTACTCCTCCGCAAAACTTCCCTTCATTCCTTTTATTCACCCTTTTCTATTCTATTTTTGCTAGTCGGTATCGCATGACCAAGCAACAATCATATTGGCAAAGCATCAGCAGCACCATTCGCTCCTTACGAGCCGGGTTAAGCATCACTTTTCGGCACATGCTAAAAGCCCGGAACAGTCGAAGGCCGGTATCCATAATGGAGAAAAGTTATTTCGATGAACCGGATGGCATAAACACCATTCAATATCCGTACGAAATGCAGCCCATACCCGATAATGGTCGTTATCGGTTACACAATGAAGTTGATGACTGCATTGTGTGTGATAAATGTGCAAAAGTATGCCCGGTGGATTGCATCACCATCGAACCCATCAAAGCAACGGAAGAATTTGGCAGAACATCGGATGGTACGCCCAAACGAATCTACGCAGCAAAATTTGATATCGACATGGGTAAATGTTGCTTTTGTGGACTCTGCACTACCGTTTGCCCGACCGAATGCCTGACGATGACGAAAGTATACGACTTCAGTGTCTTTGATATCAACGAACATAATTTTGTGTTTGCTGAAATGACCGAAGCTGAGATAGCTGAAAAGAAAAGCGTCTGGGAGGAGCATCAAAAAAATAAGGCTGCCGTAGCAACTTCTACTTCACCTGTAACCGGTGAAATAAAAAAAGAAGGAACTGAACCTGCTAAGCCAGTCGGTGCAAAGCCGGTTTTCAGACCGAAAATAAAACCTGCAGGCCCTCCGCCTGACAATACATGACGATAGCTACTTTCATGTTTTACTTTTTTGAAGTAATGGCAGCACTGTCAGCACTTGCACTTATCTTCGTACGAAATGTTTTCTATGGTGCACTTTTACTGCTGATCTGTCTCCTGTCGCTTGCCGGCATTTATGTACTTGCCTTTGCTGAGTTCGTTGCCGTAACACAAATTTTGATTTATGCAGGCGGAATTCTGGTTGTCATTATTTTTGGAATCATGCTTACAACGAAAATATCGGGCAAACCATTAGTTGTAAAACATGGCAATTGGTTGGCCGGGATCTTTGCCGGTATTTCCATGGCAGCCCTGCTGATGACATTCTTTTCACAAGAGTCCTTTAGTGTATCACCAATTCCTCCTGTATCAAAATATGGCGCAATAGAACAGATTGGAATTCAGTTGATGACTGGCTTTGCTTTACCGTTTGAAGTTGCTGGTGTATTGCTATTGATTACATTGGCGGGTGCAGCCGTCATTGCATCTACAATCAAATCAAAAAAAATATAAGATGGCGCCCATTGATCATTTTCTATACCTGAGCGCTTTTCTTTTTTCAGCGGGCATCGTAGTAGTCATTGTAAAGCGAAATGCCATTATGGTTTTGCTCGGGATTGAATTAATGCTCAATGCTGCTAACCTTAATCTTGTTGCTTTCAATATACTGCAACCGGGATTGTTCACCGGACACATGTTTGCCTTGTTTGTTATCGTGGTCGCTGTCTGCGAGGCCGCTGTTGGTTTAGCCATTGTGCTGCGGGTTTACCAACACTATCAAACATCAATTCCGGATGAAATTCAGGATTTAAAAGAGTAATCGTTGCAACCCACATCACCATATCTACTCACAACTCTGGACGCCTGCATGCTGATGGTATTCCTGCTGCCGCTAGTGTCGTGTGTGATTTCCTTTTTGCTAACCGACCGCTACGCATGGGTCATTACCCTTACTGCTCCATTGCTTCAGTTGATCAGCATGATCGGTGCCCTGATTGTATTTTTTTCGCTTTCAGCTGAACCCTACACATTAGCGCTGCCCTGGTTTCACATTGGTGAATTCATATTCTCGGCCAACCTGCAGATCAACGCTGTATCTGCGATCATGCTGGTAGTTGTTACTGTGGTTTCATTTCTGGTTCACGTGTACTCCACCGGATATATGGCTGGCGATGAAAACAACCGGAGGTATTTTGCCATGCTGGGCTTCTTCACGTTTTCCATGTTGGGGATTGTGCTGGCCGACAACCTGTTGTTGATTTTTGTCTTCTGGGAACTGGTTGGTTTTTCTTCTTACATGCTAATTGGTCATTGGAATCAAAAACCAGCAGCAGTCAACGCAGCGAGAAAAGCTTTTATCTTCAATCGCATTGGCGATGCCGGATTTCTAATTGGATTAATGATCATCTGGGCAAATGCCGGAACATTCGAACTCCGTAATCTGCTGCTGCAAACCGAAGTTTTTTCATGGCAAACCTCTGCCACACTCTGTATCTTTTGTGGTGTAATTGGAAAGTCTGCTCAATTTCCTTTGTTCACCTGGTTACCCGATGCTATGGAGGGACCAACACCCGTATCGGCACTGATTCATGCCGCAACCATGGTGGCAGCAGGAGTATTTTTACTGTCGCGGATTTTTGCGCTCTATACTCCGGAAGCATTGGATGTTGTTGCGCTCATCGGAATCATCACCGCTGTACTCAGTGCCCTGTCGGCCCTCGTACAAACTGATATTAAAAAAATATTGGCGTACTCCACCATCTCCCAGCTGGGCTTAATGGTAACGGCTATAGGTGCAGGTGCGGCCGATGCAGCCATGCTTCACCTGTTCACACATGCATTTTTCAAAGCTTGCTTATTTCTTTCCGCAGGCGCAGTAATCCATGTACTGCATCAGGCACAGCAACAAACCCATACGCATTTTGATGTTCAGGATATCCGGAACCTGGGTGGGCTACGAAAAAAACTTCCGGCAACTTTTTTTGCCTTCGCGCTCAGTGGTAGTGCGCTGGCGGGGATTCCATTTTTCTCGGGTTTCGTTTCAAAGGACGCCATCTTCACAGGACTCTGGAACTGGGCAACGATGGGAACATCCTGGAGATGGATCGTTGTTGTTTCCGCCTTTCTCGTTTCATTTATTACTGTTCTGTATACATTCCGGTTAGTATGGTTCATGTTTATGGGCGAAGAAAAATCAACGCAGGCGCTGGATGTTACCGAAGCCCCCCTGGTGATGCGTTTACCCATCATCATCCTGGCTGTAGCATCACTGTGGTTTATCATCACCATCAATCCAGTTGATTTCAACGGATGGCTTTTTCAGATTCTTCATCCTGGAAAATATTTTCACTTTAATCTTATGGCCGCAGTTTCCGCTAGTTGGGTGCTGCTGGCGCTCGGCACAGCGCATCGCATGTATCGAACAGGCAAAAACTTCAACGTTAAAATTTTTCAACGGGCTTTTTATCTCGACTTCATCTATCAGCTACTTTTCGAAAAACCTGTACTCGCCCTTGCTTCCTTTACCGATCGGATTGACCGCCATTGGATTGATGGTGTACTGCATTCCGGTGTTTATGCTCAGGTGACATTGGCCCACATCATCGGATGGTTCGACAAATGGATTATTGATGGCTCAGTAAACGCTGTTGCTGCAACTTCCAACGGACTAGGGTCTTTTACACGATCTTTCCAGGGAGGTAAAATTCAGCTTTATATTTTCTGGTCCATCTTCGGTCTGATTATTTTCCTAATTTGGATGCTGCTTTAAAAAGTAAAATAACGGTAAGACCACATTGTACGCCATGCATGCCTATTTGCTTTCACTGATAATTTTTACCCCGCTTCTGGCTGCACTCGTAGCATTGTTTATTCCGGCACGGGCCGGCAGGTACTTCAGGCTTGTAACATTGGCCGCCAGTTTAATACAACTTGCCATCCTTATCATAATTTTTCTGCAATATCAAAGGGGATCAGGTGCTATTCAACTTATCGAAAAACAAAACTGGATTTCACTTGATCTTGGATCCTGGGGAATCCTAAAGGCTGAGTACTTTCTGGGTGTCGATGGTTTAAGTCTGCCGCTGGTTGCCCTCGCAGTGCTGGTCATGCTGATCGCAACCGTTTCATCGTGGTCGATTGAAAAAAATGTAAAGGGCTATTTCATCCTCTTCCTCATTTTAAATTGTGCCATAATCGGAAGTTTTGTTGCACTGGACTTTCTGCTGTTTTATTTATTCTTCGAGTTCATGTTGCTGCCGATGTTTTTCCTCATTGGTATTTGGGGCGGACCGCGAAGGGAGTATGCCTCCATCAAATTTTTTCTTTACACGTTACTGGGCTCCATTCTCATCCTGATTGTAATGATCGGTTTATACTTGTCGGTAAATGATCCGGCATCATCCGGTCAATTTGTACACAGCTTCAATCTTGTCACTATGAGTGACCCCACTAATTTTATTTCATTTTCTGTACTCGATCCAAATAATCCCTGGAGTATCGGGCCACTACACGCGCGGATGTGGGCGTTCTTGTTGCTCTTCATTGGCTTCGGCATCAAACTTCCTATGGTTCCTCTGCACACGTGGCTGCCCGATGCACACGTGGAAGCTCCTACACCCATTTCCGTAATTCTGGCTGCCCTCTTATTGAAGATTGGGGGATACGGATTGATGCGTATTGCCTATCCGATTTTTCCTGAGGCTGCCATAAACTTCAGTTGGCTGGTTGGCTTAGTCGGGGTGGTCTCCATTATTTACGGAGCACTGAATGCTATAGCCAGCAAAGATCTGAAACGGCTCATCGCGTATTCCTCCGTTTCGCACATGGGTTTTGTTTTGCTGGGGCTGGCCTCGCTTACAACTGAAGGTGTTGCCGGATCCGTGTACCAGATGGTCAGCCATGGAATCATATCGGCCATGCTCTTTCTATTGGCCGGAGTATTGTACGACCGTACACACGACCGGTTGATTACTAACTATTCAGGACTCGCCACAAAAATGAAATCCTATTTTGCCTTCGTGCTGATTGGATTTTTCGCCTCCCTCGGACTCCCCGGCTTTTCCGGATTCATTGCTGAAATCATGGTCTTCCTGGGAGCTTTTAAATCTGCCCTGTTGCATGAAAGTCTGGCGATCACAGCAACACTTGGATTGGTGTTGGGCGCAGGCTACTATTTATGGGCCATTCAGCGCATGTTCTTTGGTCCATTTTACTTTAAAGGTGATGCAACCAAAATACTTTACGACTTAACATCACGCGAATACCTGATGCTCATCAGCCTTGCACTCATAACCCTTGGCTTCGGCATTTATCCTCAGCCCCTGCTGGATTTTATTAATCCCTTTGCACGACATTTTGCTGAAACGGTTATCGCGACCGGTCAACGCTTAATTCTAACTCCGTAATGGTGCAGAGCCTAACCGAACAATTGGATTCTATTCGCATGGGTATTACCATGTGTTTTTCAGAAGTTGTTCTTTCAACGGGTATACTGCTGATGCTGCTCGGTGGTTTACTCTTCCGAAAAAAACCTTCAACTTTTCCGTTACTAGCCTTTCTGATCATCCTCTCATCGCTGTTGTTTTTCATCGTACAAGCTCAGCAGTTTGATGTTCCTGTCAAACTTTTCAACGGCATGCTGCGCAGCGATGACTTTTCTACCTACCTGAAAATATTATTTGACATCGCTGGGGTACTTACCCTGGCCATGTCGTGGAGAAATCAAAAAAATCATCCTTCAGAATTCTATGCTTTAGTGTTAGCTGTTTTGTTAGGAGCACACCTGCTGGTGATGAGCATGAATATGCTGATGGTATTTATTTCCCTGGAATTGATATCCATAAGCTCCTATGTATTGGCAGGTTTTGCCTTTACCCGAAAAGGAGCAGAAGGAAGCTTAAAGTATTTCCTATTCGGCTCAGTTGCATCAGCGGTAATGGTATATGGCTTTTCCATTCTATACGGGATGACGGGCACCCTTGATTTTTCCTCTTCTGTATTTGTGGAGCAACTTCTTGCGCGCAATTCGCCTCTAGTGCTTATGGCGGGACTCCTGGCAACGGTTGGGTTCTTATTTAAAATTTCAGCGGTACCCATGCATCCGTGGGCACCCGATGTCTATGAAGCTGCACCGATGCCTGTTATTGCCTTTTTCTCCGTTGTTCCGAAACTGGCGGGCATTGGTGTGCTGACAAAATTTTTATTGGCCCTAAGTCTTTTTGGTCAATCCGTTTATGATTGGCAAATGATTATTGGTGTTGTAGCCATCCTTACGCTAACGGTAGGAAATTTTTCTGCTTTGCTGCAGAAAAATCCAAAACGACTCATGGCGTATTCCTCTATTGCGCAATCTGGTTTTCTGTTGGTTGGTGTGGTCGCCTTTATGCCACAAGGTGTTCAATTCATGCTCTTCTATGCTACCGTGTACCTGATCATGAATTTTTTAGTATTTATTAGTTTGCAGTATTTTGAATCAAAAGGAATCAAATCGATAGAAGAGTTTAGTGGAACCGGTGTACAGTTTATATGGTCATCTGTTTTTCTGTTGATCGGCATGGTGGCCTTGACAGGCTTACCCCCTACAGGAGGATTTACTGGTAAGCTCTTTGTTTTTTCTTCACTTTGGGAAGCTTATCAGCTTTCAGAAAAGCCAGTGCTGCTCTGGCTGCTCGTTTTTGGTCTGCTGAATACAGTGGTTTCGCTGTTCTACTATCTCCGGATCCCCTATTATGCCTTCATAAAAAGTGGTGATTCGCAGGAAAGACAAAATTTTCTTACACCTGAAAATCTTTTGAGCCTCGTTCTGGTTATCCTCATACTTGCCCTCTTCTTCCTACCCGGAATGTTGATGGGATGGATTAATAAAATTACCTTTGTACTTTAATTCGTTATCCGTTGTTCGCTATCCGGTGTAAAGCGAAAGCTTAACAAAATAGATAGTCTTGTGAATAACGTTTTAACGAAAAACGATTAACGGAGCACCATGAGCGACCAAATCCTTCACGAATGCGGAATTGCCTTGATCCGCCTGCGTAAACCCCTCTCCTACTACATCGAAAAATATGGTCCGACCTATGCCATGAGCAAGATGTATTTGCTGATGGAGAAGCAACATAACCGGGGGCAGGATGGTGCCGGAGTAGCCAACATCAAAATCGATGTAGAACCAGGTCACCGTTATATCAGTCGCTACCGCTCTATCAAGCCACAACCCGTGGCCCACTTATTCAAAAAAATCGGAAAGAAATTCAAGAAAGCCCAGAAGGAAGGCAAAGATAAATTCAGGAACGACCAATGGCTTAAAGAGAAAGTTGCTTTTTCAGGCGAGTTGTGGTTGGGGCACTTGCGCTATGGTACACATGGGTTCAACAGTATCGAAAATGTGCATCCTTTTCTCCGCCAGAATAACTGGCGCAGCCGTAACCTGGTGATGGCCGGTAATTTCAACATGACCAATGTGTATGAGTTGTTTGATATTCTGGTAAACCTGGGTCAGCACCCGAAAGAAAAAGTAGATACCGTTACCGTGATGGAAAAAATTGGTCACTTTTTGGACGAAGAAGTGCAAGGTGTTTTTGAGAAATACAAAGACCAGTTTTCCAATCGTGAAATTTCAGAGATCATTGAAAATGAATTAGACCTTAAGCGCGTGCTCAGACGCGCCTGTAAAGACTTTGATGGTGGCTATACCATGGCCGGTATGACCGGATCAGGATCGGCCTTTGTGGTGCGTGATCCTAACGGAATCAGACCAGCTTACTTCTATGCTGATGACGAAGTGGTGGTGGTGGCTTCAGAAAAACCCGCCATCAAAACCGCCTTCAATATTGATTACAATCAGATTGAAGAAATTAAGCCTGGCCATGCATTGATCGTGAATAAAAGTGGCGAGTATGAGCAGCACTCTATCATTCAATCCGGGGAAAAAACATCCTGCAGTTTCGAGCGTATTTATTTTTCGCGCGGCAACGATCCGGATATCTATAAAGAAAGAAAACAGCTTGGCCGACTGCTGGTGCCGCAGGTGCTTCGCTCCATCAATTTCGATTTAAAGAATACCGTATTCTCCTACATACCGAATACCGCAGAGACTGCCTTTTACGGATTGATGGCCGGTATTGAAGACTACCTCATCAACAGGCAAAAAGAAATCATTATTGAAGGTAAACCTTCTGTTGATTCACTCGAAGAAATTCTTTCGTTCCGCCCGCGCATCGAAAAGCTTGTATTGAAAGATGTAAAACTCCGCACCTTCATTACCGATGATGAACACCGCGATGAAATGGTGGCACATGTGTATGATACTACCTACGAAGTAATCCGGAAAGGAATTGACACGTTAGTCGTTATTGACGATTCCATTGTACGCGGAACTACGCTGGAGAAAAGTATTTTAAAGATGCTGGATCGCCTCGGGCCAAAGAAAATTGTGGTGGTGTCATCTGCTCCGCAAATCCGGTTTCCGGATTGTTACGGTATTGATATGAGCAAGATGGGCGACTTCGTTGCCTTCCGCGCCATGATTGCCCTGCTAAAAGAAAAGGGTAAAGATTTTATGCTGGGCGAGGTGTATGAAAAATGCATCCGCGCACGCGGTCATGAAAGCCAGTTGAATTATGTAAAGGCACTTTACGATCAATTTACCGATGATCAGATTTCAGCCAAGATTTCCGAAATTGTGCGGCCTGCAGACATGAAAGCCGAAATTGAAGTGGTTTTCCAAACCGTTGAGAATCTTCATAAAGCCATTCCGCACTATTCGGGCGACTGGTATTTTACGGGCAATTACCCCACTCCAGGCGGTATGAAGGTGGTTAACCGATCGTATGTTAACTATATGGAAGGTAAACTGGTACGCGCCTACTAACAGTTAGGCTAGAATTTTTTACTGCATAAACCGATTGCGGTTACCGTTTATTACAAAAAAATAGCCTATCACGCGGTATTTATTTGGTTTTTTTGCTACCCAGCATTCATTTCTATTATATTGGGGCAGTAATTATTTAACCTAAACCTTATTATATGAAGAGAAGTCTACTTGTTTTAGTAGCATGGATGATTTGTTTATCATCCTTCGCTCAGGAAAGAGTCATCTCCGGAAAGATAACGTCAACAGAAGACGGATCGCCAGTACCCGGAGTGAACGTACTCGTAAAAGGTACTACCATCGGAACAGCCTCTGATGGAAATGGTAGCTACAGCATTAGTTTACCAGAAGGCGGAACCACACTTATTTTTTCGTTCATCGGATTTAAAACAACCGAGGTGACCGTGGGTAGTCGCTCAATCGTTGACGTAGCCATAGAATCAGATGCTACCCAGCTTTCTGAGGTTGTCGTTACGGGTTATGGATCACAGTTGAAACAGGATCTTACCGGGAACATTGCAAAAGTTTCAGGTGCCGACATTCAAAATGCTCCGGTTTCTTCCTTTGAACAAGCTCTTCAGGGACGTGCCGCAGGTGTTTACGTCAATAGTCAGTCGGGTAAACTTGGGCAGGCCATTAGTGTTCGGGTACGTGGTAATTCCTCCATTAGTGCGAGCAATCAACCCTTGTACGTTTTGGATGGTGTTCCTCTAACAACAGCGAGCCAAAGTAACTACGGTGGTGCAACTAACCCGTTGATCGACCTCAACCCCAACGACATTGAGTCTATTGAGGTTTTAAAAGATGCAGCAGCAGGAGCTATTTACGGATCAAGAGCTGCCAACGGTGTCGTGTTGATCACAACCAAAAAAGGAAAATCTGGTCGCACTTCCATCAACTTCAATTACCAGACAGGTTTTTCTGAGTCTACCAAACGAGTACCATTCTTAAATTCTGAGCAGTATGCAGAACTGCTGTATGAAGGTGCCAAGTATATCGATGATGATAACGGAACACCTTACGATGATGAGTTTAGTGAGACCGTTTATGTAACTGACTGGATGCAATACTTTAGCTACGATCAATGGCAAGCCAATCCTACTAAAACATACGAATGGCAGGATGTGGTTTTCCAAAAAGGCTCTTATCAACAGGCTGATCTGCAGTTTAGCGGTGGAAATGAAAATACAAAATTCTATCTCTCAGGCCAGTATTTAAAACAAGGTGGTATTATGATTGGTAATAACCTTGATCGTTTAACGGCCCGTTTGAATATCGAAAATAAGGCAACTGACTGGTTGACGATTGGTTTGAATATGAACTTTGCCAGAACGTTAAACAGAAGGTTACCGGATGATAACGCATTCTCTAACCCGCTTCAAAGTGTGGCGCTGATGCCCATGACGCCATCCATTGATCCTAACACGGGGCTTCCTGCGGGTACACCTCCGGGAGATGTAAACATCCCGATGTATTACAATCCGCAAATCACAGTTGACTATGCGAAATATACAGCTGAATCATTCCGAAATTTCAGCAATGCCTTTGCAACGTTCAAACTAATGCCCGGCTTGATTTTCCAGACCGAACTTGGTCTTGATTTATTAACGCAAAATGAAGAATCCTATTTCCAAAGTCAGACGAAGCGAAATCAAACCCGTGCCACACGCGGACTGGGAAGCAATCGCGGAACGTTCATTGTAAACTATAATACCAACAACTATTTCAACTACACCAAGCGATTTGGAAAAAGTGATTTAGGTGTAACCCTGGGTATGCAATTCCAGGAATCTACTTCGAAGTACAATTTTGTTGAAGGTATGGACTTTCCCTCTGATTCATATCAGAAGATTGCCAGTGCCGCTACAATCTCAGGTGGTAGTTCTTCCGAGACAAACTATGCCTTTCTTTCTTATTTCTTACGGGCGAACTACAAATTTTCAGATAAGTACTTATTCTCTGCCAGCGGACGTGTTGACGGCTCATCCCGCTTCGGTGTGAATAACCGGTATGGGTTCTTCCCGGCTGCATCCGCAGGATGGATCATGTCAGAAGAAGGATTCCTGAAATCCATTGATGTTCTTTCTTTCTTAAAACTCAGAACAAGTTACGGTATTGTAGGTAACTCCGAAATTGGAAACTTCCCTCAGCTTGGTTTGTTCACGGGTGGTTCAAGCTATGCTGGTATCGGTGGACAATCTCCATCACAAATAGGAAACCCCGATTTGAAATGGGAAACCAGCAAACAGTTGGATATTGGTGTTGACTTTGGATTCTTTGGAAATCGTTTAACTGGTGAAATTGATTATTACACCCGTACATCGGAAGACCTGCTGTTGAACGTAAACATTCCGGCAAGTACCGGATTCAGATCAGTGGTTAAAAACCTTGGATCTATCGAGAACAAAGGTTTTGAATTGGTTTTGAATAGCCAAAACACTGTGGGTGATCTGAAGTGGAGCACTTCATTTAATATCGCAACAAACCGTGGTAAGATCCTTGATATACAAGGACAGGTAATTGAAGGTGGTGTTGGTGGATTGAACCGCGCAATGGAGGGTGAAAATCTTGGTGTATTTTTTACCGTTGAATATGCAGGCGTAAATCCTGATAACGGAGATGCGCAGTTTTACAAAAACACAAAGAATGCTGACGGAACAATTGATCGTACAATTGTTGGAAATGCAGATTACAACCAGGCCCAGCGTGTTGTTGTAGGAGATCCTAATCCGAAATTTATCGGTGGTATTACCAACACATTCTCCTATAAGGGTTTTGACTTTTCATTCCTCTTCTCCGGTGTATTTGGAAATGATGTAAGCGTTTACGGCATGGGGCAGTATTCAATGGCCAACATGATTTATGAAGATAACCAGACCGCGGATCAGATGAACCGCTGGCAAAATCCTGGTGACATTACCAATGTTCCTCAGGCACGTTATTATTATGGAAATGGTAACCAGCGCAGCAGTCGTTTTATTGTTGATGGATCTTTTGTGAGACTACGTAACGTAAACTTCGGTTATACTTTCTCCAAAGACATGCTGAAAGCAATCAAACTTCAAAGTGCGCGCTTGTATGTTTCAGGCCAGAACCTGTTGACGTTTACCAAAGACTACCCATTGTGGGATCCGGAAGTAAATGCGGATAGCTTTGATTCCAATATTTCAAAAGGTAATGACTTTTATACACCACCTCAGCCAAGAACAATCTTGTTTGGCGTAAACATTGGATTCTAAACGTTATAATTATCAACATCATTAATTGAATACTATGAAAAGAAATATCATAAAACTCCTTTTGATAATACCCTCACTGATGGCTATTGCAACTGGATGCCAGGATAAACTTGATATTGTGCCCAACCAGAGTTTATCTCCTGAAAAGGCCTTATCAACTGAAGGTGATCTGGTAGGGGCCTTAATAGGTGCCTATGATGGATTACAAAGTGCCAGCCTCTATGGAGGTGATATTCAACTGGTAGCCGATATGTGGGCCAACCGGTACTATCTCCGTTTCAGAGGAACCTTTAATGGTTTGTTACAAATTGCAAGTATTACCACCACCAGCAATGTTATTCTTACAGACAATGCGTGGGCAAGAGATACCTGGGCTGATGCCTATGAAACAATCAATACCTGCAATGTGGTTCTTGATAATCTGGAGCTCAGTGAGGGAGTTATCCGTCCTACGGCCTCTGTAGAAGGAGAGGCACTATTCATCCGTGGTTCACTTTATTTTGAGCTTGCTCGTTTATACGGTAGAACCTGGGGTGATGGTAATAACAACACCAATCTGGCGGTACCTTTGGTTTTAACACCCACACCTTTTCAAATTGACGGGCTAAATGAAAGTGATTATCCTTCACGCAATACAGTTGCTGAAGTTTATGCCCAGGCAAAATCGGATTTACAAGCGGCTGTAACGCTGTTGCCCGAAACCAATCAACATTATGCAACAAAGTGGGCTGCCTTGGCTCAACTTTCACGAATTGCATTGATGCAGGGTGACTACGCCACTGCGCTTGATGCTGCTAATCAGGTTATTGAATCTAACCGCTATTCCTTAACGGAACCCTTCAATAATCTGTGGTTCAACTACATCAATTTTGGTGGCGTTGCTCCTTTGGAATACATTTTCTACATTAAAATTACCAATCAGGATGGAACCAATGGTTTGAACACCTACTATGGAGGAACAATTTCATCCATTCCCGGCACCGCAGGACGCAGAGATCTAACTCCTGAAACCTCTTGGGTCAATTTGCATGAAACGGGCGATGTAAGACGTACCTACTTTAATACATCATCAGGTCGAAGATTAACCAACAAACACCTCGACCGTTTCGGTCACGTTCCGGTTATTCGTCTTGCTGAAATGTATTTAACACGAGCAGAAGCTAATTTCCGTTTGGGCAGTAATGTTGGAGACGAGCCGTTAAACGATGTGAACAGAATCCGCACACGGGTAAATTTACCAAACCTCGATATTGCTGATTTAGATCTGGATGCCATTTTGAAAGAAAGATTTCTTGAATTGGCGTATGAGGGCCATCTGTTACACGACATCAAGAGAACACGTGGCACAACAGCTGGTTCTAATAATACCAATGGCCCGGCTTGGGACAGCCCACGTTTGATCTTCCCCGTTCCTCAGCGTGAAACGGATGTGAACAAGAATCTTGTTCAAAATGAAGGCTACTAGTATCATCTGAATTTAGTATTAAAAAAGAGAGCCACGCTAGTGGCTCTCTTTTTTGTTTGCTCATGGCAGATAAAAATCAAAAGGATTTTCCTGCATGCACTTGAAATGTCCTTTCGGACATTTATCAAATCCCGAAGCGGAACAGGGCCGGCACGAAAGTTTATTATTTTCAAGAACTGTAAAACGGGTGTTAAAAGGGTATTGGCCAAACGATGGAACCGTATTGCCCCAGATGGAAAATACTTCTTTTCGGAAAGCAGAAGCAACGGGAATGAAGTTCCCATCAAATAAAAAAACATACCGTGCCTGACGGATAACACTGGCCGTTTGGTTTACATTAAATTTGCCACATCCATTAAAAATGATTGTCTTCTTATTGAGCTCCCGCAATCCTTCTTCCCAGGCATGATTCTGCTCTGATCGTAGAAAGAATTGTGCAATGCTTTCTCCCGCCTGAAAATCTTCTGGCGTGCCCAACAACAAAACAGGTTTGTTGATCTTATCACACAATTCAATCATCCGGGTTATCGGAAGTTTCCGCGTATTGTAAGAAGCTCCCATATAGAAGGCCACATAACCTTTTCGAAACGGCTCCGGCAACCATTCCAGTGGAACTTCATCTTTATCGGGTATAAAATAATCCAGTCCGAGATCATCCGGCTTCACACCCAGCGGCTTAATGGTTAGTAACATTCGTTCTGTCAAATGAAGATTGGGTAACTGATTCATACCGAACCGCACCATCAACCATGTTTTCCAGCGATAACCGGGTAATCGATATGTTTTTGTTCGCAGTAAAAAAGTCAAAACCGAATTGATAAACGTTGAACTTAAATCAACGATGACATCGTATCGTTCACCGCGCAACTGCTGATAGGTTTTCCGGAAAGACTGTTCTTCAATAAGTATTTTATCGATGTAGGGATTCTCCTGCATTGCCGGGGCAACATGCGGCTTCATCAAATAATGAATTTCTCCGTCCGCCAACTGTGTTTTTAAGGTGCGTATAACCGGGGTGGAAAAAATAACACCACCTAATGAAGAATAACCAATGATCAAAACTTTCATTTCAGACAAAGCAACAGAAAATACGGAGACTATTTACTATTTTAGAAAATCAAATTCATACACTATGAACTATTGGCTGGTTAAAAGTGAACCGGATACCTATTCCTGGGATGACTTTCAGAAAGATAAAAAGACAGTGTGGGATGGCGTTCGCAATTATCAGGCGCGCAATAATTTAAAGGCCATGAAAAAAGGCGACCTGGCATTTTTCTATCATAGCAATGAAGGAAAGGCAATTGTTGGAATCGGCAAAGTTACCAAAGAGGCTTTTCCCGATCCAAAGGATAACGAATGGATTGCGGTAGAACTGGGTGCAGAAAAAAAACTAAAAAGACCTGTTACATTGGCTGAAATTAAAACGCAGAAGAACTTGTCGGATATGGCGCTGGTACGTACTTCACGTCTGTCTGTTCAGCCCGTAAAAGTTTCTGAATTTGACTTTGTCATTGCCCTGAGCGAACAAAAATGAAAACGGATAATCAGTCTTCCACCCCTATCTATTCTACACGTATCACCACCGACCACAGGGTCATATTCCTATTCCTTTTTTTGTTCGCATGTCTTTCAAATCCGGCCCTTGCTCAACTCACGCAGACCCATCGTTATGAACGCGACCAAAAAAATTCCAGCGAATACTTTACTGCTATTTCTTTAAAGGGTAACGGAATAGCACTGGTACGGGAAAAAGAAAAATTTAGCGGCAATAAGCGTAAATGGGAGTTGGTGATTTTGGATACTGCGTTACAGGAAAAACATAATCTTGAATTTGAAATTGAACAACGCCACACGTTGATGGGCTTTGAAATTGTTCCGCATCAACTTCTCTTGCTTTTTCGTATGGGTGAGACAAACAAAAATAGTTTACAGCTTGTAACATTCGATGTAAACAAGGGCGAAGAGATTGGCCGTCATGAAATCAAACCTGAGCTGGATTTTAAGATAACCCACTTTCACAAAACTGGTGAACATATTGTATTGGGTGGATATGTCAACAATGAGCCGGCCGTATTGCTCTACACGCCTGCTGAAAATCAAATCAAAGTTCTTCCCGGTTTTTTTCAAAAGGATACCGAAGTGGTTGACATTCGGGTCAACCAAAACCAAACCTTTAATACTGTATTGATTGACCGAAGCTCGCGCGCAGAACGAAAATTAATCTTCAAAACATTTGATGAGAATGGTGTGCTGCTGTTAGAGTCCATTGTGCCGATCGAAGAGAACATCACGCTGCAAACCAGCATGAGCAGCACGCTAGAGCGGGAGGATTTAGTAGTATTGGGTACATGGGGTGAACGAACGAGCAAACAATCCAATGGCTTTTTCGCGGTAAAAGTTGACCCCTTTAATGAACAGCGAATTCAATACACTCATTTTGGAATGCTGGATCATTTTCTGGACTACCTTAAACCAAAGCGCGCCACACGGATCAAAGAAAAAACAAAAGAAGATTTACAATCGGGCAAAAAGCCTGATTTCACAGCGTATGTTGTTCCCTTTAAAATTGAAGAACGACCTGAGGGATACTTGCTCCTGGCCGAAGTGTATAATCCATCTTCAGTCAACGTATATAGTTCAAATCCATATTACAACAATCCGTACGGGTATAACCCTTATGGTTTTTATAACCCCTATTGGAGCGGCTACTATCCAGGCATGCGCGTTTACAGACCATCGTACGCCTATGGTAACAATCTGAAAAATGCAGAGGACATAAAAACGTTTGCGAGTACGCTCTTATTTTTTGACCCTAACGGTAAATTACGATGGGACTATAGCATAAAGATAGATGATATCCAACGCTCGGCATTAGAGCAGGTAAGTGAATTCCATTATTCACCTACTTCAGTAGTTTTCTTCTACAAGAAGAAGTCAGAACTATTGGTTAAAAATATTGTTCTTCAAACGGGTGAAGTAATTTCTGATGTCGTGAAAATAAAACTCAATGATCCCATTGAAGAAATACGTTCGGAAAAAAATGAGACAGGAATCGGGCATTGGCACGATAACACGTATTTTGTGTGGGGCTATCAAACCATCAGAAACGTAACCAAAGCCGAACGCGTACGTGATGTTTTCTACATTAATAAAATACAAATTCAGTAAACTGAAATTCGCACCGCTCAGCTTATTCATCTTTTCTATACTAATCACCCATGCCTCCGAAGCACAGGTTGCTCAGGGCAATCGGCTGGAGTTTTCACTGGGTGAGCTTGACACCTCATTTGAGGTGGTGAACGCTGAAGAGAAAGGCATCTTTTTGTATCGGCAATTTGTATTGCCTGATAATTCACTCGAACTCATTTACATAGACACAGCGTTTCAGCTTAAGTGGCGCGGAGCCATCCGGCTGGAAAAGAATTTATCGGTCGTACGGACAAAATTTTTCAACACCTCACTGTATGTTCTTTTGCGGTTCCGTGATTATAGTCGCAATGATTTATTCATGCTGATCATAGATGCCGACAAAAGCACCTATACCATCGAGGAGTTTCGGAATTATATTCCGATGCAGATAACAACCTTCGATATGACACAGCGCGCTGCACTCGTAGGTGGATACTTTAATAGAATCCCGATAGTGTTGTACTTATCGCTGGCAGACAAAAAATCAAAAGTAGCACCTGGCCTTTTCACAGAAACGGGCGAACTTACACAGGTCCGAACATATGATGACGGTTCATTTGATGTGCTGGTAAGTGCCCGGAACCTGCAGCGACAGCAAACGGTTTATATTCGAAACTACGATCAGGAAGGAACCCTGGTGAATAAAATTCCCCTTGAACCCGAACGCAATAAGAATTTCACGTTTGGCCGATCCATCAAAACACACAATGGGAATCAGGTTGTTGCCGGTACGTATGGTAACCGGAATAGTGAATATTCAAAAGGAATCTATATTGCGAGCATTGACCCATTGGGGAGTCAACAGATACAATATTACAGTTATGGTGATCTGCAAAATTTTTTCAAATACATGAAATCCAGGCGTGAGCAACGTGTAAAAAATAGAATTGAACGAAGAAAAGCGAAAGGATTAAAAATAAGACTCAACTATCGGCTAATGGTACATGAACTCGTGCCGTATCAAAACCAATTTATCTTGCTGGGGGAAGCATTCTACCCACGATACATTTATAGTGATCGTTCATTCTTCGGAGGGTTCTACCAGTACAATTATTCCTACGCACCCTATTCCAGAATTCAGAATGGGCGTATTTTCGATGGATACAACTACACCCATGCAATTGTTATTGGCTTTAATGCAAAAGGAAAATTATTGTGGGATAATAGTTTTGAAATCAATGATGTGAAAACATTTGAAATGGAGCAGTTTGTAAAATTGGATGATCAGCAGCAGCAGCTCGCTATGATTTACCTCTACAACCACCAGTTGCGTACCAAAATCATCAGAGATAACAACGTTCTGGAAGGTAAGACGATGGAGCCGATCAAATTAAATAGCGATACCGATTTTGTGCGCAAAGGCGATACGGAAAAAAGCAAACTGGAGTATTGGTATGAGCACAATTTTTATGCATATGGAGTCCAGAAAATATCGAATACCAGGCAAAACAGATCGGAGTTAAAAAGGAAAGTATTCTTTATCAACAGGATCAAGATTGCCGATCCGTAAGGCATTAATCGCCTAACGTATACCAAACCCTACCCTCTAATAAAAACCATTTTAGAATGGCTGTCTTTTTCTATATTTGCACTCGGTAAGTATGCAGAAAAAACTCATCCTCGACTCCCACCTTCTCGACATCACCATAAGCCGTTTATGCCAGGAATTGATTGAAAATCACAGAGATTTTCCAGATACAGTCATAATTGGCATGCAGCCCCGTGGTATTTTTCTGGCAGAGTTAATCCACAAAAGGCTGTTAAAGGAGACGAAAAAAGAAATCCCGTTAGGCTATCTGGACGCTACCTTTTACCGTGATGACTTTAGAAGAAGAGAGATTGTGGCAAAAGCCAGCGAAAATCGTATACCCTTTATAATAGAAGGAAAAAAAGTGGTACTGGTAGATGATGTCTTGTTTACCGGTAGAACCATTCGGGCTGCTATGGATGCAATGATAGCCTTTGGTCGCCCGGCTAAGGTTGAACTGCTCGTATTAATTGACAGAAAGTACAACCGTGAATTGCCCATTGCTGCCGATTACATTGGTAAAGCGGTAAATACCCTGGCATCACAGCGGGTGTTGGTGCATTTGGAATCTGACGATATTTCAAAAAACAAAATCTGGTTAGTCAACAAGGATTAAACTACTATGTCGAAACTCAGTCAAAAACACCTGCTTGGTATCAAAGACATTACACGGGAAGACATAGAACTTATTTTTGAAACAGCTGCCAATTTTAAAGAAGTCATTAACCGTCCGATAAAAAAAGTTCCTTCGCTTCGCGATGTGACGATCGCCAACATCTTCTTTGAAAATTCGACCCGTACACGATTGTCATTCGAACTTGCTGAGAAAAGACTTTCGGCCGATGTTGTTAATTTTTCAGCCTCTACCAGTTCTGTCAAAAAAGGCGAGACATTACTCGACACTGTGAATAATATACTGGCCATGAAAGTGGATATGGTTGTTATGCGTCATGCCAGTCCGGGTGCACCGCACTATTTAGCCAAACACATTAAGGCTAACATCGTGAATGCAGGAGATGGCACGCATGAACATCCCACGCAAGCACTGCTCGATACCTTTTCGATTCGGGAAAAACTAGGAAGTGTATCTGGGAAAAAAATTGCCATCATTGGTGACATCCTTCATTCGCGTGTTGCGCTTTCCAATATTTTCGCACTCCAAAAACTGGGTGCCAAGATTATGGTATGTGGTCCGCCCACACTACTTCCAAAATTTATCAGTCAGTTGGGTGTTGAGGTTGAACTCGATGTTCAGAAAGCCCTGCAATGGTGCGATGTGGCCAATGTATTGCGCATTCAACTCGAGCGCCAACAAATCAAATATTTTCCCTCCCTGAGAGAGTACTCCTTGTATTACGGGATCACCAAAAAAATGCTGGATGGCCTGAAAAAGCCCATCGTCATTATGCATCCCGGCCCCATCAACCGGGGCGTTGAGCTCAGCAGCGATGCGGCTGACTCACAACATTCCATTATTCTCGATCAGGTTGAAAATGGTGTTGCCGTGCGCATGGCCGTGTTATATCTGCTGGCTGGCACGGCTGCCTGATCGCCCAAATTTTACCCTTAGTTTTTGTATTTTTATCCTTCGAAAAAAAATTCCATGATCTACAATTCCATTATTGATACCATCGGGAATACCCCCATGGTAAAACTCAACAAACTGGTAAAAGGTATTCCAGGAACTGTTCTTGCCAAGATGGAATACTTTAATCCTGGCAACTCGACCAAAGACCGTATGGCGCTGAAGATGGTAGAAGATGCTGAGAAGGCCGGACTATTAAAACCGGGTGGAACCATCATTGAAGGAACCTCCGGAAATACCGGAATGGGTCTTGCATTAGCTGCCGTTGCCAAGGGTTACAAGTGCATCTTTACGATGGCCGATAAACAGTCGCAAGAAAAAATCAATATTTTAAGAGCAGTGGGTGCAGAAGTTATAGTATGTCCCACCAACGTTACCCCGGATGATCCGCGTTCGTATTATTCCGTTGCGCGCAAACTGAATTCAGAAATTCCAAATTCAATCTATCCCAATCAATACGATAATCCCTCCAATGCACAAGCTCACTATGAGACCACCGGGCCTGAAATCTGGAAACAGACCGAAGGTAAAATAACCCACTACGTAGCAACCGTAGGTACAGGTGGTTCGATGTGCGGAACAGCAAAGTTTCTGAAAGAACAAAATCCTGCCATGATTTCAGTCGGTATTGATACCTATGGCTCCGTTTTTAAAAAATATAAGGAGACTGGCATTTTCGATGAGAATGAAATCTATCCATACCTGACAGAAGGCTTCGGAGAAGATATCCTTCCCAAAAATGTAAACTTTGATGTCATTGATTTATTCATCAAAGTAACCGATAAAGATGGTGCCATCATGGCGCGAAAACTTTCACGTGAAGAAGGGTTATTTGTAGGATGGTCAAGTGGATCGGCTGTGCACGGAGCGCTCGAGTATGCACGCGAGCATTTAAAAAAGGATGACACGATGGTGATTCTTCTACCCGATCATGGTACGCGTTACCTCGCAAAGGTATACAACGATCAATGGATGAAGGATCATGGATTTCTGGAAACACGAACCTTCAGCACTGCCCGCGATATCATTGTGAATAGAAATGGGAAGGATAATTTACACACCGTTTCCAGGTCATCAACGGTTGGTGAAGCCATCTTATTAATGAACCGCGAGGGAATTGATCAGATTCCGGTTGTGGATCAGGGGCAATTTGTGGGTAGTGTCAGTTCAGCCAGTGTATTGGAAAAAATTATTAACGATCCGAAACTTCAACAAAAAATGGTGGGCGATATCATGGATAAACCCATGCCCTTTGTTGCACCCGATAGCACGCTGGATGTATTATCGTCATTACTTAACAAAGACAATAAAGCCGTTCTTGTTCGTGATGTTCAGGATAGTGTGCACATCATTACCCAGCATGATGTATTGAAGGCGATGACAAGTTGATGGTTATCTACCACACATAAAAAAGGCTTCACCTAACCCGGTGAAGCCTTCGTTTAAACTGGCAAATCTTTAATCAATTCTCTAGAATCTCAATTTCTACCCGCACATTTTCATTGGCGCGTGTACTGTGTTTTTCGTGAATAGGACGTTTACCGCCCCATGCTTTAACCTGCATACGTCCGGGTTCAATCCCGTTGCTCAACAGGTAATTTCGAATAACCGAAGCGCGCTCCTCCGAAAGCTTTTTTGCGGAGCCAACGCCCTCATTTGTATTTTGTAATGCAAAGTAATTTTTGCTGTTCTTATCCATTGAGATGATCTTACCATGCGCTCCGCCATTTGTATGACCATGAATCCTGATTTTGTATTTCGGATTCTCCTGCAACATTTCCAGTAAACTATTGACTTCAAAGCGTGATTCCGGCCGCATG
Source organism: Cyclobacteriaceae bacterium (assembly GCA_016787565.1). Taxonomy (GTDB): domain Bacteria; phylum Bacteroidota; class Bacteroidia; order Cytophagales; family Cyclobacteriaceae; genus JAEUUG01. Next base: position 40,339 of record JAEUUG010000006.1, on the reverse strand, counting down.
ATTCCGGCATCCTTGAAAAAGTATACATTGTACATTACTGCGATGTCACCTTTCTGAAGACGCACCAATTCAAACGGTACCACCACATTTCCGTCTGCATCTACTGAAACATTTTCAGTCACCGGGCTATTATAGTTTACATCGCGCTGAAGTTTTCGATATCCAAAAACTTCACATATAAGGGATACTTCTCCTGCCTTATTTCCCGGTACCGGCACAGTTACCGCAGTGTTGCCTTTATAGGTGCCCATTTTTCTAGACTTCTCATTATCCACGATATCCACATCTCCCTCCACGGCTTCGCTATCAACACTTCGGAAAATTTTAAAGAAGAATTTCTTTCCTTCTATTTCGGTTCCCTTTTCATTTGTCTCTGCTTTTGGTTTAGGAACTTCCAGCGAAGGTGTCGCTTCATTCACGGATGCTACTGTCGGATTAGTGGACGCTACAAGCTTACCAGTGGCATTGTTTTCCAACGGAACACTTTCCATATTCCTTTCCGTCATCGGATTGATATCAACTCCCTTCGTTATCTCAACTCCTTCCACAACCTTACCGAGCATGCCGCTATATACCCAGGTGTCAAAAAATTCTGTCTCGCTTCTCAATTTCAGCGCTTCCTGGATGGCGGCTTCCCTATCCTCCGTACTGAGCACGTAAACGTAGTAAAGGTTTCTACTGGGGTTCATTTCAAATCGTGCCGGCAGTTTCATTTTGCTGGCGTGATTGGTGAACTTAATAGCATTTCGTTGAATGGAAAAAGCTCCAATCACCACATAATTTGGAGGTTGCGTGGCATTAATCTGGTCTTTACCATACTCTACCCTGGCAGGAAGTACTATCGAAATAGTTGAAAAAATACCCACCAGTGCATAAAGTTTTAGGGTCTTCATAGCACGAGGTTTTAATTTACAGTCTAAAAAGTAACTACGAATATAGGAAAGAATTAATTAATAGCAAGTAATATGTTACCTGTCAGGCATTTATCATTCTGAAATAACTTCAAAAGTGCGCTCCAGCGTCTCCCCGGACGCATCAACCAAGGTTAAAATATGATTCCCTTTTGCAGGATTTAAGGCCAAATGATGGCTTTTTTGGGTATATCCAATATAATTTCCATCAAGGTGCCAATAGACAATTGTTGCCGGTCGGCTGTGGGCCAATTGAAAAACTACGCTCCCCATACTACCACTCAATTCACGAGGCACAAAAACACGCGATCCGGACTTGGGATAAATTAAATCCATGGTAGCAATGGCCGATAGAGACTGGCAGTCTGATCGAAAAGGGGGCAACGTTTTATAAGAAACATTTTTCGGACGAAAGTAAAATTCCTGAACAGGAGGAAGAACGAACCAATTTACAGCTACCATCCTGTCGATAGGTTCGCATTCGCTCGTAACGCGATAGCGCTGATCGGGAGAAAGATGTATTCTTTTATGATACGAACATGGAGCACTTTGCAAGCCTGCTTTTGTTGCCCAAACCGTATCCGATTGCTCGCAATAATCAGAAATCCGTTGGCCACTGCGTGTGCAAACAACAACCTCAACCATCTCCTGAACAGGAGGTTGGAACCAACCCTGGCCCGGCAGGAGAGAAAATATATCAAACATGATGGGCGCAGCAGTTTCCGTTCCGGTTAAACCTGGTCTGCCTTCTCCATCCGCATTGCCTACCCAAACTCCAACTACATAATCGGGTGTGACCCCGATGGCCCAACCATCACGAAAGCCAAAACTTGTTCCGGTCTTCCAGGCTATGCGTCTGGCGCTGTTAAAATAACGCCAACCTGTTTCTTCACCAGGACGGTACACTTCCTTCAAGGCATCGAAGGTTTGGTAAATAGCCGAAGCGCTTAGAAATGATGTTGCTTCAAGCGATGGACTTTCCGAATGCTTACGCTCATTTAAAACATAGGTTGCTGGCCGAAAATCATTTCTGTCGTATCGGTTTTTGCCCGGATGTTCATGAAAATGATTTAGTGTGCGTGCCATGGATGCATACATGCCGGCAATATCCCACAAGGAACCCTCTGCCCCACCTAAGATAAGGGATAATCCATAGTGATCAGGTGGTTTATTCAAGGTACACATGCCCATGTCGGTGAGCAGCGAATGAAATTTTTCATACCGGTATTGCCGCAGTAAGTGCACAGCCGGAACATTCAACGAACGAATCAAGGCCTTGTCGGCTGCCACTACACCATCATATTCGTGCGTAAAATTTTTAGGGGCGAATCCATTGATCAATGTTGGTACATCGGGCAATAAAGTCTTTGCAAGAATTTTACCGTCATCCAGCATGGTGGCATAAAGAAATGGTTTGAGAATACTTCCTGTACTCCGTGCCGCAGTGATCACGTCTACATCGTCACTAAAGTGACCTCCACCTTCAACCGTTGTGTTGCCAACATACGCCAGCGCACTCCCCGTTTTTACATCCAGCACCAGTGCTGCTCCATTAAAAATCTGATTTCCCTTTAACCGCTCGTGGTGATCCTTTATGATTTCTTCGACCCGGACTTGCAACGCATATTGAAGCGTGGAGATAATTTTTCTTTGCCGGTAGCCATCCTTCGCTAAACGCGTTAACAAATGCCGCGCATGACGTGGCAGGGGCTGCGGGGCACCAGGTATCGGCTCTTCCTTCGCCAGCGAACATGTAAAAGCATCGAGTTTACCTTGCTGCTGCAATTTATCGAGCAACCGATCGCGTTTTTGCTTCAGTTGATTTCTGTTCTTGCTGAGATGGATTAACGATGGCGAATTGGGTAACACCGCCAGCATCGCTGCTTCACCCCAGGATAATTCATCCGGAGCACGACCAAAGTATCGCCAGCAGGCCGCCTCCAATCCCACAACATTTCCACCGAAGGGCGCATGCGAAGCATATAAATTCAAAATTTCATTTTTGCTGTATCGCAGTTCCAGGCGCGTGGCAAGGATGATCTCGATAAACTTTTCAATAAACGTTCGCGACTTTCCTTTTCGCGACAGGCGAACGACCTGCATGGTAAGTGTACTTCCTCCACTAACGATTTTGCCGGATTGAAAATTCTGCCGGATGGCACGACCCATGGAGTGTACATCAAAGCCCGGGTGGCTCCGAAAACGCTTATCTTCAAAGGTGATTAAAGCTTCGGCAAACTTGTTTGGTATCGAGTCAGCCTTTGGAAATCGCCATTGTCCATCCTCGGCAATGGAGGCACTTAGTAGTTCTCCTTCATGATCTTCGAGTACAGTTGAATATGGATCGTGAAAAAGATTCTTCGGAAGTGAAAAGTAATACACGATACTCAGCGCCAGCAGCAAGCCCGCAGTATATTTCCATTTCTTCTGCAACCGACCACCCAACATGATAGTGTTTTTTTATGCGTAGAAAATTTCTCCTCCAGGTATGCTGAAGGAGAAATCACATTACGATGACAATTCTTTTACTGATTCAGTTGCTTCACCACCTCAACCACCTGGCCTTTCTTGCGCGCATAAATGCTCCGGTCATACATAGCCTCACAACTTACTGCAGGTAAATAGTAGTTTCCTGCATAGGTTGCCGTCATGAGAACGGTAAAAGTTTTGCGCTGATTCGCATTCAGATCGAAGTAGGTGTACACCCGATCATCGCGAATATCCTGATAGGTTGGTTTATCTCCATTCAACCGTTGTTCGGCATCGTCAAAGCGAAGATTATTAATCTCCCAACCTGACGGAAATATCTGATTCAACGCAAGGTTTTTATACACACCGCGGTAACCCGGATTGGTTACAGTAACCGAAGCAATGAATTCTTTTCCCTGCTCCAATCGGGAGATATCCAATGGTTGTCCATCCGTATCAATGTAGGCAATGCGTAGGTTTAAATTGCTCTCAGCTTCCTCTTCTGCACCACGTGCCGGAGTTCCTTCACCAATCAACCGAACAAACAAGATTCCGGAGCTTTTGCTCACTACGTTTAATCCGTTTGATTTAATTCCATCTACCGGTAGTTGAACCTGTGCAATCGGCAGTTCTGTGCTGGCTTCAACATCTTTGCCGTTGTACGAATAGGTGAATTTCAAGTCGCCCCGTTTCTCCGTTCCGGCAAATGCACCGACAGCCTTCAGGCACCATGCCACCGTTTGTGTACTCATCCAGTAGCTTTGATTACTCAGCGATGCTGAAATATCTTTCAGCAACTCAAATCCTTTCGTACGTTCATTCAGCATCAGTAAAGTCTCCAGCATGATCGCTTTATCACGAAGATCGGATCCATACGAGTATGCCATTTCCTGATATGGTTTAACCGTTGTTGAAAGATTGGCAATCAATTTTTTGGCAGCTTCCGGCTGACCGGCTTTCACATACGCTGCGGCCAGCATCCATCCCGCTGTTGGTGGAAGCCCGGCTTGCTCCTGCAGTCTGTTCATGGCACCCAATTCAGGATCGCCCGCGAGCGCGAGTGTATACAGCCGATAGGCTTGTATTAATTCGCTGCTGCTATACTCCTGATTCTTCCTCCAGGCCTGTGCTTTATTGCGCTGGAATTTTTTCCACCGTTTAATCATATCATTCGGAACCAGGTATCCCTTAGCTTCGGCCTCCACTAAAAAATGCCCGGCATAGGTTGACGACCAACTGTCGGAATCTTCATGACCCGGCCAATACGCAAAACCACCATCACGATTGATGAACAATTTCAACCGGTCGATTCCTGCCTTCACATTTCGTTGAATCGTTGTCTTCTCACCTTCCGATAAAGCCTTCACCTGATCAAGGTATAATTGCGGGAAAACACTGGATGTTGTTTGCTCCACACATCCATACGGATATTGCAGTAAATACTTGAGGCGGTGGCCAAGGTTGATAGGAGGCAAACTTGAAATTTCTAAAGTGGCGGAGTTTGTTCCCGTCATGCCTACCGGAGTCACATTTACGTTCCAGTTTTTGCCGGCTTCAAGAATTGCTTCCTGAACTTTTGAAATGGATGGATTCGGATTGCGAACATCGATCTCAATTACATCGGTTGCTTTGTAATTTCCGGATGTTGCTGTTACCTCTATCTTACCAAGACCAATAGCGCTCTTCACATCAAGATCAAACTCAACTGTCATGTCGGCTCCGGACATGGAAACATTTTGAGATGGATTGCTGATCTGCAACGGGCCGGAAGCTTTTATATCAACCTTCACATTTTTAATACTCTTCTCCATCGCAAAAAGTGTAATGGGAAGTTTAACTTTTTCTTCGGGACCCAACACACGAGGCAACGTTGCCAATACCATCAGTGGTTTGCGCACAGGTACAGCTTTGTCTGTTTTTCCGTATGCGCCTTCATACCCGGCCACAACCATTACTTTTACAGAACCGATGTATTGTGGCATGATAAACCGATGTTCTTTATTGCCACCATCCAACGTAAAAGGGCCCAGGAATTTTACAACGGGCTTAAACCGGTTGGCTTTCGCATCATCTTCCTTACCGGCTGCTTCCATATCGCCACCAATGGCCAATAGCCTTTCGATGCGGGAACCGAATGATCCGATAACGGCATCGTAAACATCCCAGGTTTTTACACCCAATGCCTCACGTGCATAAAAACTATTCCAGGCATCCGGAGTTTTGAAGCGCGTCAGGTCAAGCAATCCCTCATCAACCATCGCCAGCGTGTAGGTCATTTTACGTTTCGTCTGTTCAGAAACTTTAATGACAACCTCTTGTCCCGGCTCCAATACATCTGCCATGGTAATGACCGGATTCAAATGTGTTTGCGGATCTTCTACTTTTATCGGGATGACGCCATACAACCTGATGGGCAAATCATTCACCGTTTGGGCATGGGGTTGCAGCATAGTAATGTGCACAAAAATGTTGGGTGTCATTTCGCGTGTAACCTCAAAGCTGAAGGGATTATCACCCTTCTTCGTCTCTACCCAAAATGTATTGATTACCCGACTTCCGCTTTCGATGCTCACCAATGCACGACCATTGTCGCTGCCGGGAATAATGATATTTGCTTTTTCTCCAATCGTGTAACCAGGCTTATCCGATGAGAAAGAGAGCATGGTTGCACCTTGGGCACCTTCGCGTGCGCGACCCGCCCAACCCGGCCAATCGATGTACACCACTTTACCGGAGCAGTGTCCTGAAACAGGATCACAAGCCTTTACATAGTAACGGCCCCAATCGGGATATTTAATTTTAAAATCCCACGAACCTTTTCCATTCACCGTCCGGGTAGTTCCGGTAACGATCTGGCGTGAATACGCAGTAGACATGTAGCTGGCATTCTGCTCACTGTTATCCCACCACCACCGCCATTCTAATTTATAAATGGTGAGATCAATGCGGTCACGCGATACGGGTTTTCCATCGGCATCTACCGTAACTACATCCACACGATGTGTGGTGTCGGTGAGTAACATTCCCCTTGCTTTATCTCCCGGAGGCAAGCGAAGTCCAGTGAAGGTTCCGTATGGATAATAGGGAATGGTAAACTTATCGATGCTGAAGTTACCGCTTTCTTCAAAAACTTTACCGCGGAAAATTGCCTGTAGCATACCCGGTGCGGATTCGTTAGTCTCCAGCGTAGTATTGACACGTGCATTACCTTCCGCATCTGTGAAGCCTTCAAAAATCGTTTGTGTCTCACTGTAAAAATCACGGGAGAGATCATCAAATGCAAAGTCGGGATACTTATCGAATTTTGTTTCGGTCCGCGCCAATAGCACTTCAAATTGTGCTTTAAGATTTTTACCCGGTGCACCATGGAGCCAGTTTACGCTCAGGTTACCCGAAACATTGTTGTTGCCTGCAGTAAGTTTATCTACACCAAAATCAAGGTTGATCTTTAACCGGTTTGGTTTGATCATTTCAATTTTGAGCGGCTGATTAAATTCTGCCCCCCCTACCTTCACACGAGCTGTCCAGTTACCGGTAGGATCATCCGCGGAAGTCTTCGTGGCAAACTTATAAAATCCATTTTCGCCTCCGGAACGGACCAGACGATTCGTTACCTGACCCTGCGGATTTTGCAATTCAAAAACCACCGGATGTGCTGGTGGAAGAAGTTTGAGTTTATCTTCCAGCAGGAAGGTGATAAAGAGTGAGTCGCCCGGACGCCAGACACCACGCTCGCCATACATAAATCCTTTCAATCCTTTATTGATGCGTGCCCCGCTTACATCAAAATTGCTAAGCGTTAACGACTCCCCATCCATCAGTTTTAAATAACCCCGTTGTGCGCCACTCCTGGCCACCACCATGAACGGAACACCTTTCGCTTCGATGATTGCCTTTCCGTCACCATCAGTAGTTGCATTGCCGATGAGTTGCTGCTGAAAATCATACAACTCCAACGTAACGCCTGAAGTGGGTTTTGTTGTTTTTAAATCATTCACAAATACAAGCGTCTTGCCATCGCCTCCACTTTTTGCGAGAAGACCAAAATCAGTTGCCAGGACATTCTTCTTTATGGTGCGATTGCGGGTATAGTAAGACGAATGACACGGATTGTTCCGTTCATCCCAATCGTAATCCTCATCGTAATAATAGTCTTCGTACGAATCCCAATAGCTGGATTCATCATCCGGCTGGGACCAATCCTCTGCGGCCGTCATTTCAGTTGATGACTCCGCTGTTCCCTCACAAACATACGCGAGATAAGATTTTTTAAAGCCAATGCTTACCTGGTAAAGCGCCCCAGGTTCAGCACTGATCATTTTTGAAAGATCAAGCGTAAAGCGGTTCCACTTACCCAAATCGGTAACGCCAGCATTTTCAAGTGAGACAACTTTCTTTAACACCGGCCGGCCCACTCTGCGTAGCTCGTAGCTTCCATCGAAATTGTTCACTTGAAAAAACTGTAAAATATTGCGTTCATAAATCCGGATAATCTCAACATCTACTGCTTTCAGGTTTACTGCTTCAAACGGCATGATTAGTCCATCGGTACTTGGAAGGATGGATCCCTTACCTACAAATCGCACAGCAGGATTTGTCTGTTCAAACATGACATCAAATGAACTACCGGCTGTCATCTTGTAATCCAGAATATTTTTAATTCCGGCTTCAATCGAAACCGTTTTGGAACCGGTTTGCCGAACGGGAGGATAAACTTTGATTTCATTCTCTTTTATTTCAAAATCAAGACTTGAAAGCCCGGTGATGCTGATCATCCCTTGAAGATTTTGTTTTTCACTCAGTGGATCAGAAAACTGAATCACCACGTGCTGATTTGAACTTTGTTCTACCCTTATCTGCGTAACTTTAAAGTCACCCAGCGCTGGAATTTCAATTTCGCGTTCTTCAGCCTGACTAATGCCAAGACTTTTCCCATCGATGGTTAGCGATACTTTACTGGCACTTTCTGTACGGGCTACGTCCTCTACTGTAAAAATATGTTGCTTTCCCTCCGCCACATGACTCCAGCTAATTTTCAGTGCATTACCGGCTTGTTGCGCACGCATAGCCTTTTCTACTGATTCGCCTTCTGCAAAATCAGCCGTGTATAAAATCCCCTCAACCTTTTGCCGCTTTAACTCCGTCTTAACATAGGGCTTAACATTCTGTATGATGACTTCAAAATTCTGTGGTACAATCTGAAAGGTATAAGCGAAGGTGCTAAGTTCCTTCGGAACATCCAGCAACGCTGACAGCCGGAAACCCGCCTCATAAATTTGTCCGGAGATCAGCCTGCCCTCCGGTCTGAATTCAACGGTACGCTTGTCAATCCAAAACGTTTTGCCTTTAATGGCAGGACTGAAATTAAATAGTTTGACAGCTGTTTCGCCCAGCATAGCAGAGTCAACTGCATCTTGCGTCAACTCAATGCGCAAAATGGAACCCGAACTGATAACGCCACTGGTAAAGGAAGATATGTATGCGCTAAAGGCAGGGTTGATATAAGCACCAACGGTTTTCTTTCCTTTGCTTGGAATGAAATAAAAAACTCCGGCCAGCACAACGGTAATAGCCACAACGCCAAGGGCAACTTTTTTCCAGGGAATATTTTTCATGATTTTTGAGGATTTTAGAAGATGTGAAAGATCGAAAATTTATCAATAGCGCGAATGAATAAAAAGATATTTTTTAGCAGAGCAGTGAATTCCTAACCACACCAATAAAAGAACCTGAATATTCTCACCCATACAATTTTTGATGCTTACCTTTACCATCCGTACACAGGTATGCATTCTGCTCCTCCCTTATCCCTATCAAAACCCGAGCACAAGCTCTACAGCGTGGCATTTGCCCTGGCCATCTTTACCATTGTGTATAATCTGGTAGAAGGAATTCTGGCAACGTATTTCGGATACGAAGATGAAACCCTGACACTTTTCGGTTTTGGAATTGATAGTTTTATTGAGATGATCTCAGGAATTGGAATTGTCTACATGATTCTGCGCATTCGAAAAAATCCAACTTCCTCCAGGGGTAAATTTGAACGGACAGCCCTACGCATTACCGGTTATTCATTTTATATTCTCACCAGTGGCCTCTTGCTTTCGGCTGCCTTCATTCTGTACACCGGGCAAAAACCCGAAACAACATTTTGGGGCGTGGTGATTTCACTCATCAGTATCGTTGTGATGTTGTTGCTGATCTATGGAAAAATCAAGATTGGAAAGAAACTTCAATCCGAACCCATTCTGGCGGATGCAAATTGCACTAAAGTTTGTATTTACATGTCTGTGATACTGTTGGTCTCCAGCGGCATTTATGAACTCACCCATCTGCCATACCTGGATGCGGCCGGAACACTTGGCCTTGCCTGGTTCTCATACCGTGAGGGGCAAGAGTGTTTCGAAAAAGCCGCCACCAACAAAAGCTGCAGTTGTGATCATGAATAAAGTTCTACCCTCATATATAAATTACACATGTTAATGTCTGCTCCTGTAATCACAACGCGCAACCTTTCCAAGACTTATACCGAAAGAGTACTCAACAACATCAACCTGGATGTTCAACCGGGTGAGATCATCGGCTATATCGGTCCGAACGGTGCCGGTAAAAGTACCACCATCAAAATTTTAACCGGTATTATACCCGATTTTGATGGAGATGCCACCGTACTCGGCCTGGATGTGCGTAAAGATATTTTGGAAATCAAACGACAAATTGGATACATTCCTGAAAACGCAGCGTTGTATGATACGCTTACTCCCCTGGAGTATCTTCAATTCATCGGACAACTTTATAATCTCGACTCAACGCAGATCGAACGAAAAGCAAAAGAACTTCTCCAGCTTTTTGAATTGGGTAACTACACCGATTCGCGCATGACAACTTTTTCAAAAGGCATGCGCCAGAAAGTATTGTTGATTGCCGGAATGATTCATAATCCTGCCATTCTTTTTTTAGACGAACCCCTATCGGGACTGGATGCGAACGCAGTGATTCTGGTGAAAGAGATACTGGCACAACTCAAATTAAGCGGCAAGACTATTTTCTACAGTTCGCACATTATGGACGTTGTTGAGAAAATTTCAGACCGCATCATGGTGATCAATAAAGGTGAAATGATTGCTAACGGTACGTTTCAGGAACTCAATGCGCAAGCACACAGTGGTTCGCTTGAAAAGCTCTTCACCGAACTTACCGGCAATACGGAACATCAATCAACAGCCGGCCAATTCATCAATATCCTGGAAAGTAAATGAGCATGGAGAACTTCGTTCTGAAAATACTGGATATGTTTCAGGGTTTATTCCGTCTGATCGGTGTTAACTATAAGCAGCTTCGGGCCATTGTCGCCATCAAACTCATGATGGACAACAGGCGGCAGATCATTGCCTATCAATCAAAAGGAAAAAAAGAACCCGGCACTGCTTTCCTCACTACGCTGTTGATTTATTCGCTGTTTGGGCTTTTCATTGCTTTCGTGTTGTACGCCCTTCCTTCCTTTATCTTGTCGATGATTATGTTCTTCAGCTACATCATGGTGATGATCGCCATGACGCTGATCACCGACTTTTCATCCATCTTGCTTGACACAAGCGATAACACCATCATTTTGCCTCGGCCCGTTGACAGTCGGACTCTTTTTGCTGCACGACTCACACACATCATGCTTTATCTTGGTCAGCTTACACTTGGATTATCGCTTGCATCCATTATTGTAGTCGTGTTCAAATATGGACTTTTCTTTACCCTTTGTTTCTCCCTTGGAATTTTGCTGGCGATAGCTACCACCATTTTTCTAACCAATGGCATGTATCTGGTCATCATGCAATTTTCAAGTGAAGAAAAACTAAAAAACATTATCAACTATTTTCAGATTGCAATGGCTGTATTGGTGGTCGGTGGATACCAAATTGTTCCGCGGATGATCAGCCGGTTGGATGTTGCCAACTATACATTTGAAATACAGTGGTGGCATTACGGATTACCTCCGGTATGGATAGCAGGTTCACTGGAAGCTATTCAGGAAAACACTTTTGACTTACCTCATATCACACTGCTGACATTAGCATTGGTCATTCCGGTACTGGGTGTTTACCTGGTTAATCAATACCTCACTCCGGTGTTCAATAAAAAGCTGGGTTCATTAGGCAGCTCAACAGAAAAACGAGAGATCAGAACAAAATCCGAAAAAAGCCGGGTGATGGTCAGTATTTCAAAATGGATAACCACTGCCGGCATTGAGCGTGGTGCATTTGAAGTAGTCTATAAAATTCTGGGGCGTGACAGAAAAATCAAACTCAAAATCTATCCGGCTTTTGGATACATCTTTGTTTTTGGAATTGTTTTCCTGATTCAAAACAAGCAAGACCTGGTTACTACGTTTCGCGAACTACCCACTACGCATTATCACCTGATGCTGATCTACCTCACCTTTATGATTCTACAAGTGGCACTTCATGAAATTCCGTATTCGGATGATTACAAAGCAAGCTGGATCTATTTTTCGGCACCGTTGAACAGGCCGGGAGAAATTCTTTCCGGTACAATCAAAGCCATCTTCATCCGGCTTTTCATTCCAGGCTATATTCTAATCAGTGCAATTGTATTGCTGATATGGGGAGTTAGTGCTGCAGATGATTTACTCTTCGGACTATTCAATAATTTTCTGATGCTGCTGATTATTGCTGCAATCGGAAAACGGCAGTTACCACTGTCGCTGGCCGCGAACATTCGAAACCAAAGTGGAAATATTGCCCGAGGGATACTCATGGTAATATTGATTGGTACGCTCGGATTGCTTCATTATCTGCTGGCCAGGATTGATTTTATATTGATCGGTGCCATACCAATACAACTCATTGCCATTTTCCTGCTGCACGCACACTACAAAAAAACTACGTGGCATCAGCTCACTCTTTGAACCGTAGCTTGAAAAACAACAGGGTAGAAGCAAGCATAAGGGTAACCATGTTGGCAGCAATAACAGGTATGTCTTTTACCATGATACCGTAAACCAGCCACAACAATACCCCAAAACAAAAGAAGGAGAACATACCCAGCGAAAGATCTTTTGCCGAGCGACTCTTCCATGTCTTTACTACCTGGGGCAAAAAAGCTACGGTTGTACAAGAACCTGCTACCAAACCGAGGATTTGAGTTTCGTTCATAAATTTACTTTTAACACTGCAAAGATAACGCAGAAACTACCGGCATAGCCGGAAGATGTAATGTTAAATGATTTATGCTGGGTTAAAACGTTTGCGGAAATCTCTCTTCAGCTAACGAGCTGCAAAGCACAACATTAAATCTTCACCTTCCCACCTGTTGCTATGGCCTTATAAATGGCTTCGACTACTTTTAAATCTTTCAGCCCCTCTTCTCCATTGACAGGCGATTCGCGATTTTCTTTTAAGCACAACGCAAAGTCATCCATCTGCATAGCCTGGTGATTGACATTTGGTAAATTGAGTTCGCCCTGACTGGTTCTTCCCTTGATCGGACCGTAACCAAAAGCCGGCCGTAATTCCAGCCAACCATTTTCGGCTGATATGAATAACCGCTCCATCGAACTGGCGTAGGTTGTTTGCGAATTGGCTACGGCACCGCTGGGAAATTCCAATTGCCAAAAAATAGTTTCATCTACTTCTTTAAATTTCACCGGATCGGTTTTGAACTCTTGTGCAGTAACATAAAGCGGTTCTTCTCCTGTAGAATAACGTGCCGCCTGAATGGCATAAACACCAACATCCATCATCGCGCCACCACCAGCCATCGATTTCTTTAACCTCCACTGTGTGGGATCTCCGATTTTAAAACCCATGGAGCTTTCCACAATCTTTACTTTTCCAAAAACCTGTTGCTGTCCAACGCGCATCGCCTCTTGTGTGTATGGCTCGGAATGAAGCCTGTACCCAATGGCCAGTTTGACTTTAGCTTTGTTACAGGCATCAATCATCTCCTGGCATTCCTTCACCGAAACAGCCATGGGCTTTTCACAAATCACATGCTTGCCAGCTTTAGCCGCACGAATCACAAATTCATGATGCATGGAGTTTGGCAAGGCTACATAAACAACATCAATTGCTTTATTGTCGGCAATCCGATCAAAGGTCTGATAGTTATAAATATTCTTTTCAGATAGATTATACTGCTTTTTCCATTTCTCTGCCTTGGCCGCAGTGCCCGTAACGATGCCGGCAAGCTGGCAATGCTTTGTTTCCTGCAAAGCTGTAGCCAGTTTAAATTCGCTGTAATAGCCCAGGCCTACGAGGGCTATATTGAGCTTCTTCTCACCCTGAAAAAAATCAGAAGATAATGATGTAATGGAAGGAACTGAAAGTAAGGCTGTACCAGCTCCTATGCGGGATAGAAATTTTCTGCGCGAAACGGTGGTCATAGCGATTGATTTAGGTGAAACGGAATTGAAATTAGGAATTTATTTCTGCTATTCACAAGACAAATTCCATCATCGGGTAACTTGATTACCCAGGATGGCTATGTCATCTTCCGCACAATCATCCCATCAATCCCCGCAATGACGTTCCTTCTAACGCTAAATATCAGATCGTTTGAGTTTGAGGTAACTCAAGTAGTTAAACAAAAACACCCACACCAGGGCAATGGCCACGGAATTTAAACTCACGTAGTCCTGAATTTCCTGAAAGGCATAACGGGCAAAGGGCATGGGCACCAGATTGCTGATTGATTCCATCGGGAAAATTGGTTTCAGCTCAATAGCCCATCCTTTTAAATTCACTTTGATGATGGCTTCAATCATGTGCGATAGCATCAGGATGATAATCGTTAATCCGGAGCGCTGCACAAGAAAACCAATCATCAACGCATAGGATAAAAAGGCAAATACCTCCAGCAGATAGGCCGGGAAAAATTCGAGATCTTGAATAGCATATTGAATACTGGTGGAAGGTGAATAAATCAATCCGGTAACAAAACCGATGATGAAAACCATGGCCACACTCATAAAACTCAATAATACATTGGTCAGAATTTTTGATTGCAGAAATTCCCATCGGCTTAAGCCATCAATAATATTTTGCCGAACGGTACGATAGGTGTATTCATTTGTTACGGAGATTACCACCATAATCGCCAACACCAATTTAAAAAAACCACTGATGAAGGTCAGGTTTTGCCACACATCCGGAAAGTGATAGAGAGGAATTCTGTTAATGTTAACGGAAGCTCCGAATTCGGAACTTTTATTCGCCAGCCACTTCAAAAATTCCATACCACTGGCGGTTGTGAACGCCAGGGTTACAAAATATAAACCACATACCACCCAGAATGTGCGGTAACTGGTAAGTTTTTTAAGGTCAATTTTCAGTAAGTGCAACATAATGTTAAGATGGACAAATGACGGGGTACAACAAATGATCGGAAAGAATCAGCTATTCTTATTTTCCATCAGCCAGAATTTCTAAAAAGTGTTTCTCCAGGCTTTTCTTGCGAGTAACCAGATGCGAAGCGGTAATGCCCTGATCAAATAAAAAACGATTAAGGTCCTTTCCGTGGAAGTTTTCGCGCAAGGTTACTTCATAAAATCCGTTCTCGCGTTGTACCGTTGCTGTACCTGAAAAGCCCCGCAACACTTCATTCAGGTTTTCAACTTCAGCATTAACTTCAACTCGTTCTTCACCCTGCCCGACCTCATTAACCGGACCTGTATGAATCAGGTTTCCGCGTTTCAAAACAGCAAAGTGTGTACAAACCTTCTGCACTTCATCAAGTAAATGGCTTGCCAGAATTATTGTCTTTCCGTTTGCGGCAATTTTTTTGATGAGCTCCCGTATCTCGGCAATACCCATCGGATCTAAACCATTCGTTGGCTCATCTAAAATCAAAACCGTTGGATCATTCAACAATGCCGATGCGATGGCCAGTCGTTGTTTCATACCCAGTGAATAGGTTTTATACTTGTCATTTCTGCGATCTGTAAGCTCTACCAAGTCCAGCACATTAGGAATGTTCCGCGCATCGCATTGTTTCACCAGGGCATTCAATTCCAGGTTCTTTTGGCCGCTGAGGTAGGGATAAAATATGGGATGCTCGAGCACGGCACCAATCTTTTTACGAAGGTGGTGGGTGGGTGTCTCTCCAAACCAGGAAAATTCACCGGAGGTAGGATTGGTCACTCCCATGAGCATACCAAGAGTAGTTGTTTTGCCGCTGCCATTGGGGCCGAGCATGCCAAATACCTGGCCACGCTTTACTTCCAGGTTCAGCTTATTGACGGCACAAAGACGTCCAAAATTTTTGGTGAGTCCTTTAATCGATAGTACGGTTTCCAAATTTAAATCAGTCTATTCCGTGATCGTCTTTCTTTTTATCCTTATCACCATTGCCGGTGAAGGCTTTTATCCTATTTCCAATTTCTGTACTTCCATCGATGGTCTTAAACAATTGAGATGTTTTGTCCAGTGCAATTTTCCCCAAGATATCCAATATCATCAGGTTTGTGGAATCATTTAATAAAATTACTGTTCCCTTCACATTACCATTTTGTTCACGAAGGTAGATATCAAAATTGCGTCCTTCAAATCTTCCCGACATCATTTCTTCATAGCCTTCAGATCGGTATTGCGTTTTAAGATTCTTGTATTGATTTCCATCCAGGTGAAGCTTTGCTTTATCAAGCATCATAAAGCGCATCTTTTCGATATCCTTAACCAACTCATCAAAATCCTTATCGTCATTCTGATTTAACATCTGCAGGGTACTTCGATAAAAGAAAGCGGTGAAAATTTCACCATCATACTTTTTCGTCAGTGCCTCAGTCGTTTTCGTTTGGGCCGATAGCAGAAATGTAGAAAAAGTGAAAAGAAAAATCAGGGTAAACCTCATAGCATTACTGTTTTTTGTACGCAAGTTCGGTATTGTCTAACAGAATAGTCGGATCTATATAACCCCGCATTTCGATCACCACAACCTCATCCGATTCCTCCACTAAGACCATATAACGGTTACCCTGCTTTTTGGTTGACTGCAAATAAAACGTAACATCATCACCGTGATCACGAACATGGGCTAATTGCTCATACGCATCGCGTTCCAGTAATTTTTTGTAACCGCTAAGGCTGACACCACGGTCTTTAAATTCACTTTTCGGAATGGTCATCAGGCGAATCGACTTTACCTCGCTTATAGCCTTTTTGAATTCATATTCATCGGCCATCCAGAGAATGGCCCGGGCAAAGAATCCGTTCACACTAAAACTATGCACATCTTTGCTGTCGGAGAATTTATTTTTTAATGTCTGGTAGCTGCTGCTCTGCGCCATGGCCACCGAAGTGAGGAGCAGAAACGGAAAAATTATTCGTAGTGATTTCATGGGGAATTTCAGTTAAGATAAAATAAAAAATCAACCCCACAGAATTCAGAAACAGAACTTGGGGGTTGATCTTGAGAAATCAGTTTTTCTTTCCTTTATCGTCTATCTTCTCGAGGTTTTCGAGGCCGCTCACATTCATCTTACGGCCAATGCGTGATACTTGCTTCAGATCAATTTCTCCGAATAAACTCATCACCATGAATTCGGTATTGCCACCCATGATCATCAACAGCTCGGAAATTTTTCCACCACTTTCCTTGATCAAGAACTTCATATCCTTGTCTTTATCGCGTACTGACAAAAGTTCTTCATAATCTTTAATCGGAATCAACTTAAAAGCTTCTTTATACAACTCGCGGGCATTGCGGGCGTCTTCTTTTGCCAGTATTTTTAATCCCTTCAGCTTACTGATCGCCTCAAGCACTTCTTTATCTTCCTGTGTTTCTGCTTCCATGTTGGTAAACAATCCAAACATTTTGCTCGAGACTGTCACCTGACTAAACGATTCATCGCTTTGATACTTGCTGAAAAATTTAGAGATGGCATCCTGTGCCTGAACTCCTGTCATCACAGCCATCATAATAATTACGACCATTACTTTTTTCATATCCTTTTTGATTTCTTGTTTACAATTTTGTTTCGATGTCTTCTTCTTTCTTGGTAATCTCCTGTTGTGCTTCATTGAAGAGGTTAATCTTCTTGGCCTGTGTTTCTGCCTTTCCGAAACTCTTAGAGATCATCATGAGTGCTTTTTTCGTTTCCTCAAAAGCCAACTTAGGATCGTCATAGGTATCAACGATTTCCTGCGGTGTAGTTTTCCGTATCTCCGTTCGCACTAGCCAGGTTGCTACCAGCAGTACAGAAATTCCTGCCGCAATGCGCAGGGAGTTATAAAACAACTTCACGATCTTACCCTTCTCAGGCCGTCTGACTTTCTCAATAACCTGATGATCAAAAGCAACATCGTTTAGCAATTTTTTTTTCTGATCCTCAAAGTAGCGGAACAAGGCTGCGGTTTCCTTCCATTGTTCAGGGACCTCTGTACCTGTGAAGTACGCACGAAGCTGCTGCTCTTCTTCCAGCGAAGTTTCGCAGTTCCAGTACTTGTTCAGTAGTTCGTCAATTCTTTTAGAGTCCATAAGCATTGATCTTCATCAGTTTTTCGCGCACTGCGTTTCTTGCCCGGAACAAGCTTACTTTCACCTGGCTCATATCCAGTTCAAGAATTTCACATATCTCATTATAACTATACCCTTCAACATCGCGAAGGTGGATCACCTGTCGCTGCTTTTCCGGCAGCGATGCGATCAGGTTGTTTACACGTTGCATACTTTCATGCAGTTCGGTGGTTTCATGTGGCGTTAGTTCTTGCTGATGAACGTGAAAAGCTTCTTCCACGGGTTGCGTCTGCTTGCGGTTCAACGAGCGGATACGGTCAAGGGAGAGATTTTTGGTGATGCGCATACACCAGGCTTCCCAATTCTGTATCTCATTCATCTGTTCGCGGCCATTCCAAACCCGGATAAAAACCTCCTGCACGACATCCTTGGCTTCTTCTTCGTTTCCCAGAAAACGGAGGGCAAATCGAAAAAGCTTGTTTTTAGCCGGCATTACACGGTTTTGAAAAGCTTCGAGGTTCATCAGTTACGTTTCAGAATCAAGACGGTGGAAGATCAGCGATGTTACAAGGTGATGATAAATTTCTTTCATTTATTTCTTTTTCTTCGCCTTGGCCTCCTGTATCAGATTGCGCTCCGCGTTTTCGCGGGAGATGTAGGCATAATTTCCCAATCCGGTGGATGAAAGTTTTTCCAGGTTCTTCATGGAAGAATTGCCTTTGCCAAAATTAAAAACAGAAAGAAAAATATCTTCCGAGGCCGACTTCTCAATCAGTTTTAGTGTTTGTTCCGTTACCGGGAATTCGCCATCGGTAGCCAGTATGATCCGATTATTTCCTCCCCTTACATAATTCGCATCGGCAGTTTTATAAGCCAGTTTAATTCCCGCATTTCCATCGGTCTTTCCGCCCGGCTTCAAGCCGTTAATTACTTCTTTGATTCTCGCTTCTTCTTTAAAGGAGGTGGGCGGTAGCAATACTTTTGCCTTGCCGGAATAAATAATAATGGAGACCTGATCTTCCTGCCGCATCATGGATAACATATTGAAAACAGATTGCTTCAACAAAGGAAGTTTTTCTGGCGCATTCATTGATCCGGAAACGTCCAGCAGTAACACCATGTTGTTGGTGGCATAGCCTTCCATCGAACGAAATTCTTCACCCGGGCCAGTCAGGTAAACAGTATCGCGTTTTTCAATGTAAACTGTATCGTGAATTACCTTGGTCTTGTCGGTAATTACCACTACCGGATTCTCTTTTTTCTTTTCCCCCTCGGTTACCATAAGCACCGCTGGACCATCATGCAAAATTTCCGGCTCAGATGTTTGGCGGTCTTCCGGATAGAGAACAAAGAACAGCTCCGGCTGCTTCACGGTTTTCAGTAACCATACCTCTTTCGATAATTCACAAAACTTATTGTAATCTTCCACGATGTCATTGTAGTGATACACCATGTCCTGATAGGGATGACGCGTGACCGATGCCTTGACCGGCTTCAGCTTACTCAACAACTCACTCAGTGACTTAGATGATTGTGGCAAATCTTCATACGGTGTATAGGGACAAAGTCCGTTATACCGACCCAATTTTTGAATGCCTTTCATGTTGTCAAATTCGTTGGCAATAACTTCGCGTAAGGTCTTGTCAATAGCTTCCGTTGAAATAGTCGTTGATGCATCCCCTTTGTAATATGCTTTCGCACCAAAGAGCCCGGTGCGATCCAGGTCAACCAGGCCTTGTAAGGCCTTACCGGAAACAGACCACGAACTTGCAACATTGCCAGCAGGATACGCATCAAAGATTAACCGAACATCCTGATACAGCTGCCCTTTTTTCGTATCGATCTGGTCAAACAAGAAATGATTTCGCTCCAGTATTTCGTAAACTTTTTTCAATCCATCTTTTTCATAACGCTTCTCCTTCACTTCCACTTCCAGGGCCGCACTGAGTTGATCCATCTCTTTCAAAATATTCATCAACACTTCCGCCTGAGCATTCAGACTTTTTGCCAGCACAGCGTCAATGACATTACTATCGACCTTGAGTTTCTGATACAAAGATAGCGGGAGTTGAAAGTCTTTGTAATCATAGTGAAGCCCGCCCCTCCCCTGAAAGGAAGTGAGTCCTTTATAATACCGCGCACTGGAATTAAAACTTCGCAGCACCATCTGCATATAGCGCACTTGTCGCCAGCATTCATTCATGTAATCAACATATCCATTGAGGGCTTGCGCTACCGGTTTAGAAATTGGTGACTTACGCACTATGGAAGCAACCGGCACGCGGGGAATATCCGCAAAAGGCTTGATCTCAATCTCGGTTGATTTCACTTGTGAACGGACCTCAAAAGCTGGAAAATACTGAATGGCTTTCAACCCAAAATAAGTGTCGCGTTCAGCAAACTGAATGAAGGTATTGTAGTCGGCTACCAGCGTTCCGTTAAAATAATTGATCAGCCCCAGGTAAACTGCATTACTGTGCCGGTCTGATTTTTTAGCTTCGAAATTATAACCATCCAAACCGCTGCGTTTGCTTTCCAGTATATCGCCCAGCGATCCTTTAAAGGAACTGTACATACTGGATGCCGGATACTTGAGTGCAGGCGTATAGTGATTGAAGGCGCGCAGTTGATTATCCGTTTCGAGAATACTTTTTTCCAGCACATCAACCGGCCAGCCGGTATGCACGTCTTCATTCAAGTTAAACGTCCAGGCCTCCAGCAAACTTCTTTCTCTTTCAATTTGCTGCCGCATCATGCCATCAGCTTTATGGTAAGGATTGTTTTCCATATAAGCGTTCATTTTCCGGTAAGCCGACCGGAGTTCATCCGAAAGTATACCTTGCCTTTTCCTGGTATCCATCAGCATAACCTGAAGGTCGCTAATGAGTAAGCGGGCCTTGGCAAAATCATCCTGTTTATAGTCTTCCAACTTATGATAGGTGTCAAGCGCCTTACACGTGGTCTCCACTTTCTCCACGGCAAGGTGCAGTTCCTTTACCTTGGCCAAAAGAGAAGTAGATAAAGTATTGCCCAATACCGCACTTTCTTGCAAAGCTTTGTTAAAATGATAGTCTGTTGTCTGTATCGGACAAACATACCGCGGGGCCATGAAGGATTTTTTCTGCTGCAGCGTAGGGTAATAATTGATAATACTCTTAGCCACCGCTGTCAGATCATCGGATGTATGGTTGATGTAATCCACATAATTGTTAAGCGCCTTTTGCTGCGCGGCCGTAATGGGCTGGGCAAAACTGGTCTGTGAAGAGATGACGAGAAGAAGGATAACATATCGCATAGAATAAACTTAATAAAAAGTAAAGAAAGTTTTAGTGCAACTTCATGAACAGTAAGCTTTCCGCAAGTCAGTTTTGTTTAGTAGCTTGAACAAAACAGGAAAACAATGCTTCCGGACACACCGATTGAAATCGTCCTTTTCATTCTCGTTTACACCCTCGCCTTCTTTACCTCCATCCGTGTGATCATGGATACCCGCAATGCGGCAAAAGCCCTCGGCTATCTATTACTGGTGATTACCATTCCGGTGATCGGCAGCTTTCTTTATTTTTCATTGGGTGTCAACTACCGGAAAAAAAGAATATACAGTAAAAAGCTGATCGCCAACGATTGGCTGTGGCAAAAAATCAAGCAACGCATCATATCCTCCACCAACCAAATACTGGAGCAAAAGAAAAATTTGATTGGCGGGCAGGAGGATTTGATCAAACTTTTGCTCAACGACTCGCTGGAGCCCCTTTCGCAGAATCGGGTAACCCTGCTCATCAACGGTGAACGGAAATTTCCGGAAGTCATCAGCGCCCTGGAGAATGCTAAACATTTCATTCACCTGGAGTACTACATCTATGAAGACAATGCCATCGGCTATCAGATCCGTGACATCCTGATCCGCAAAGCAAGAGCTGGTGTTATCGTTCGCTTCATTTATGATGACTTTGGCAGTAAGGATTTAAAAAATAAATTTCTGAACCCCATGGTGGAAGCCGGTGTGGAAGTCTATCCGTTTTTTAAAGTGTACTTTGCCCTGCTGGCCAGTCGCATTAACTACCGAAACCACCGCAAGATCATTGTCACCGACTGCCAGGTTGGTTTCGTGGGCGGCATCAATGTTTCCGATCGCTACATCAACAACGGTGATCCTACCAAACTCTTCTGGCGCGATACACATGTTAAAATTGAAGGTCCGGCTGTGCTCAGTTTGCAATATCACTTTCTGGCCGACTGGAATTTTTGTTCGGGTCAGCAGGTGGCACCGGATGAAACTATGTTTCTTCCGTACCAGCAACTTTCGAAAGGCGATTCATTGGTACAGGTCGTAGCCAGTGGCCCGGATTATCCACGGCAAAGCATCATGTTGTGCTACTTCACTGCCATCATCAATGCGAAAGAAAAAGTTTACATCACGTCTCCCTATTTTATTCCCAACAACAGCATCAACGATGCCATCCGCAAGGCGGCCCTGAGTGGAAAAGATGTACGCTTGCTGGTGCCCGGTATTTCAGATTCTACAGTCGTGAATGCGGCATCTCAATCGTACTTCGATGAACTGCTGGAGTGTGGTGTGAAAATATACCTCTACAAAAAAGGATTCGTACACGCCAAAACCATTATTGTGGATGATGCCCTCGCGATAGTCGGAACGGCTAATATGGATTTCAGAAGTTTCGAACTGAATTTTGAAATCAGCGCGGTTATCTACGGACAGGAACCATGTGGTGAACTGACGCGCGTTTTTCTAGATGACCTGGAACACAGTGATCTGATTTCGTTTGAAGCCTGGCGCCATCGCAGCAA
Organism: Cyclobacteriaceae bacterium; assembly: GCA_016787565.1. Lineage (GTDB taxonomy): Bacteria > Bacteroidota > Bacteroidia > Cytophagales > Cyclobacteriaceae > JAEUUG01. The sequence continues at coordinate 17,681 of JAEUUG010000006.1, read as the reverse complement.
ACCCCGGCAATGGCTCGAAAAAGCTGCGCGTTTGCTTTCTCCGATTCTTTGAAACCAATTTTTCTCAATCAGAGTTTTCAATCGCATGAATCGTCTGGAGTTTATTAAATCAGTTATAACAGGATTTGCTGGCATGAATACTTTGAAAGATTTACACAACCTTCCGCAGCAACACGGAGATGAAAATAAAAAAATGCCCGTGCTCTTTGTGGGCCACGGCTCACCCATGAATGGCATTGAGGATAATGAATTCAGCTTGCGCTGGAGTGCGATGGGAAAAGAAATTCCAACACCCACCGCAGTGCTCTGCATTTCCGCGCATTGGTTCACCAAGGGAACGCACATTACCGCCATGGAGCATCCCAAAACCATTCATGATTTTTACGGCTTTCCGAAAGCACTCTTTGATATAGAATATCCCGCCCCGGGAAATCCGATGTTGGCGAAGGAAACAACTTCGCTCGTGCACACAACTTCCGTTGGATTGGACCATGACTGGGGATTGGATCATGGCACCTGGTCTGTTGTGCGCAAGATGTATCCGAAGGCCAACATCCCGGTATTGCAATTGAGTATCGATTACACCCGGAAACCACAATTTCATTTTGACCTCGCAAAAGAATTATCGGCCCTGCGCAAAAAAGGAGTTTTAATCATTGGCAGTGGAAACATGGTGCATAACCTCGGCATACTCGATTGGAAACGCATGGACTCCGGATACGACTGGGCTGTGGAGATGAATGAGGTATTTAAAAAATCAATCACCAATCGCGATCATCAGGCACTCATTAACTTTGAAAACCTGGGAACGGCCGGTAAACTGGCCATACCAACACCTGAACACTATTTGCCGATGTTGTATGCGCTTGGACTACAGGAGAAAAATGAAGAAGCAGTTTTTTTCAACGATAAAACACTCATGGGTTCTATCTCCATGACTTCGTTCAGACTCGGATAACACGTGATAATAACTTTATAGAAATCGTACAGCAACTTCGTTCCAGTTGTTCAACCGGGTGAAGTGGTTGTGATGGAGGTTGTGCGGTGCCGTGAAAATAAATTTCTCTCCATTGAACTTTTCGAGATTATAGGGCATGTCATCAATCATGTAATCACCGTGTACAACAGTTTTACTTCCGCAGAAAACAATTTGCTTCCAGGTAAGAAACGAAAAATGCTCCTGCAGCCACTCTAGTTTCTCCGACAGCGATCGGGGAAATTCCATCGCAGCCGAAACGATAAACAGATCATACCTGGCATTCAACTCGCGCATTACCTCGTAACTGTTTTCATGGCGCTTCATGGTGCGAAAGAAAGATGGCCGGTGTGGAAATTGTTTGATGATGTGTTGATGATCCGGGAAACCGTGACCTTCATCCTGATGGTTCAGGCTTTCGCGGTCCACACGAATACCAAACTCCCGTTCATAGTAGTCAATAAACTGACCAGTAGCATCGGCCATCACATCATCCATGTCAACAATTAGTCTTTCCATGATACACTCTTTTCCTTATCTTGGGTGAAAGCACAAAGATGTGACTTTATAAAAACCAAATCAACCTGGCCTTAACTACGCCTCGGATCAGCGATGGACTTACGGTTGCGCCTCGTGGTAGTTTGTAGCTAAATGGATTCGGCAACAGCATGGAGAAAGAGGAAGAGATTATCGTGTTTCAGGAGTTCGATACCAGCATCGATGCCAACATCGTGAAAACAAAGTTGGATGCCTTTGGCGTACCCTGCTTTCTGACGGAGGAAAATATGTCCAATCTATATCCCGGTACGGGCTATACCATGCTGGCCTTTCGCGTGCGTCTTCACCTGTTTGCGCGCGATGCCGAGAAAGCCCGGGAAATTCTTCAGGAAAGCCAGATGCAGACAGATGGTGAGGTGCAGTTCCCCTGTCCGCGGTGCAGGTCGAATAACATTGCCCGGGACTTTCCCCGGCACTTCAACAACAAAATCGTTTCAGCGCTGGGTGTGCTCTTTCTGGGCATTTTCTTCCCGCATAAAAAAGTTAACCATTGCCTGAGTTGCGATCATGAATTTACCGATTCCTAAAAAAAGTTTTTCCGACCGAAAGAGATTGTAATATGTGTTCAGCGTGGCTATCTTCGCACAACCTCTTTATACAGTTAACCTATGGCTTCTAAAATTATTGTTGGTGTGATGGGTCCGGGAGAAAATGCTACTCCGGATGAAAATGACATGGCCTTTGATCTGGGAAAAGCTATTGCTCAACACGGCTGGGTGGTATTGACGGGTGGACGCGGATTTGGTATTATGGAATCGGCCATGAAAGGTGCTCACGATGCGAATGGCTTAACCATTGGTGTGCTGCCCAACGATAACGAACGCAATGCTTCCGACAGTGCCGACATCAAAATTATGACCGGCATGGGCAGTGCCCGAAACATGATCAACGTACTCTCCAGTCACATTGTAGTGGTTATCGGCATGGCAGCCGGAACGGCATCAGAAGTAGCCCTCGCCATCAAGGCCAACAAAAAAGTTATTCTATTGCATCAGGATGAAATCACAGTCCGTTTCTTTAAAAACATCGGTACTTATAAAGTTATGATCGCCAATACAGTGGAAGAAACCATTGGCATGATCAAAGACTACCTGGCAGTACACGCTGCGCATTAATTCAATTACACCATCATTGTCCTGATTCAACAAGAATGTTCGGCAGCATATCGCTACTATTTTCCCGATAAATATCGGCAGAAGAAGTCTGCAATTTTTGAACGATGGACCAGGATTGCTTCGGTCGCTCCCTGCCTGTCCGGCAGGCAGGCTCCCTCGCAATGACGAGGTATTTAGAGATGTTACAACATCTTGTTGGCAGCGACCCGATGGCACAACGAAAATTTGTAGTATAAATTGGACATGCGCATGTCTTGTTTTCCTCACATCTTTGTGCTACACTATAGTGGCTCATCAGATGAAGAAAATAAAAATATTACTCATTGAAGATGAAGTAATGGTGCGCCAGGGCTTCCGGGCGTTGCTGGAGCGTGAGCCGTTTACACGAAAAGTACTGGAGGCCGGCTCAGGTGCTGAAGCATTAACCATTCTTTTTTCGGAACCGGATATTGAAGTGGTGTTGCTCGACATCCGCCTGAAAGACATTCACGGAACAGAACTGGCCCGAAAAATTCGTGAGCATCACCCCGACATCCGCATCATTGCCGTAACCGGACTAGATGGCTCGGAACTCATCCTCAACTTGCTCACTACCGGCATTCATGGTTTTGTACAAAAGATGAACGGCTTCGAAGAAATTCAAAAAGCCATTCGTACGGTTATGGATGACGGGCAATATTTTCCGGAACGCGTGGTAGAGGTTATTAAACAAAATGCCGACCAGTGGGAAGGTCCGCCTCCCGTTACGCTTTCGGAGCAGGAGTTGAGTTTGCTGCGCGCGATTGTTTCCGGCAGCACAGCAAAAGAAATGGCCGACAAACTAAACCTGGCCATGCGCACAGTAGAAACTTACCGCGTACGGCTCATGAAAAAAACCAATACCCTCAACACAGCCGGGTTGATTGCCTATGGGTTTCGGAATGGGATTATACAGTAGAATAAGGTAAAATTATCAGTACCAGACCCAACTAAATGCTACTGGAAATAACATCTTTATCAAAATCATTTAAACAAAAATCTATACTTAATGATATTTCTTTCTCCATTCATGAGGGAGAAATTGGGCTAATCGGCCCCAATGGATCAGGAAAAACAACTCTACTCAATATCCTGATGGGAATGGTAAGACCAACGTCTGGCTCTTTTCAATTACAAAGTAACTCCACAGTAGGAATGTCAGTCTCAAGAAAAGGTTTCTTTGATGACATGACCGTAAACAATAACCTCCTTCACCATGCTTGTTTGTTAGGCGCATCTGAGGAATCAGTAAATAAAATTCTTATAGAGTTTTCTATCGATTATATCCATCAAAGATTTAATACGCTCTCTGCAGGCATGAAACAAAGAGTTTCATTAGTACTGCCCTTTATCAGAAAAAACACTCTTGTCTTTCTTGATGAACCAACCAATCACTTGGATATTGATTCGATCTTATTGCTCCGGCAAACTATTCTAAGGGAAAAGAAAAATAACAAAGCATCTTTCTTAATCACCAGTCATATTCTCTCAGACCTAGAAAAGGTATGTGACCGTATACTTTTCCTTAAAGATGGGGTTATCGTAAAAAATTCATTAACTCATTTGTTACTGGAGGAGTATGGAAACCTGGAAGAAGCATACATTGAAATACTTCAAGCTCCCAAAAAATGAATCTTATCACCCTGGAAATCAGCAAAATCTACAACAGGCGATTTTTACTAGTTTTAGGTATAATAACGTTAATTCTGCTATACAGTTAACGGGCATGGAGATTCAAAAAACTACTATAATCCGATAGATGAACACTTCGTCAACATAATACCGTCAATAGTCTTTATTGGTTTATTGCTCTTTATAACTATGAAGATATTTATGAAGTCTGACTTAAAACCAATATCGGACTAAGGTTATTATTTGGGTACATAGGTAATCACGGCCTTAGTGCCTTCATCAACTCGCTCGAAGTGCAGGGCCGCATCTATTTTGGATGCCCGCATTTTTAGCATCGATAACGTACCGGGTTGCTCCATCTTCTGGGCGAGGTGTTGAAATTCCTTTCCATCATCTTCTACTTCAATTTCCACGAAACGGTGCAGGTATTTCAGCCGCACGCGTATATGCCAGGCTGTGCTGTGCTTGGATACGTTGTTGATGAGTTCCTGCACCATGCGCAATAAATGCTGGTGATGCTGCTTGTTCAGTAAAATTTCCTTACCTGACGTTTCAAAATAGATAAACAGCCGGTTTGGCTCGGCCATGCGGCTGCACAACTCCCGCATCATGGCCGGAAAAGATTCTATTTCCATTTCGGGTACGAGGCGGTTAGTGATTCTGCGTAAGGACGAAACAATGGTTTTGAAATCCGTTTTCATCTGGTCCGCTATCACTTGCATTTCGAGTATGGTTTCCACACGCTCGAGCTTATCTACGTGCAAGCGAAAAAGATGAAGCTTCTGAATAAGGTCATCATGAATGTCGGCACCCATTTTCAGAATTTCATTTTCATAGCGGTCGATCAACTCATTTACCAGTTCGGTACGGTAACTGCCCTTTTCCTGTACTTTTTCAAGCTCCAATTGCCGGATTTGCTCCTCCAGTTTTTGAAGCACTCCTTTTTGTTTTTTCACCGTAAGGAAGAGATAAAATGAAACGGCCACCAACAGCAACAACAAGGCAATCAAAGAATAGTGCATAACCATACATTTAGAAGCATTAGACAGCGCATGGTAAACGTATCCACAACAACATGTTTTTCTTCTGCCGTATGCGAATTCAGTTTACCTTTACGCTCTTTAAAGATACTGGTAACGCCTCTATACCATGCAGGATTTATTAACAAAAACGTACTTCCAAAATACCGTTCAGGATTACCTGATTGCAGGTGCCATCATAATCGGGGGCATGCTGTTCCTGCGGCTGTTCAAACGGATCATCCTACACCGGCTATACACCTGGGCCGAAAAAACAGAAACGAACCTGGATGACCTGGCGGTAAAAGGAATTGAACGCTTCGGGTTACCCTTGCTCAATTTTCTGGTGATCTACTGGGGCTTGCATTACCTTGCACTGTCAGCCAAAGCCCAACGCATCGTGGAAGTGGCAACTGCTGCCGTCATTACCTTTTTTATTATCCGGTTAATCGCCACCACCATTCAGGTAGCCCTTCATTCGTACGTGCGCAAGCAGGAAGGTGGTGAGGAAAAAGTAAAGCAACTGAAAGGGGTCATGCTCATCTTCAATATGGTGATCTGGCTGCTGGGTGCGTTAATGTTGTTTGACAATCTGGGGTACGATGTTACCACCATTGTGGCCGGATTAGGTATTGGTGGAATTGCCATTGCGCTAGCGGCACAGAATATTCTGGGCGACTTGTTCAATTACTTTGTAATCTTTTTTGACCGACCCTTTGAAATTGGTGACTACATTGTAGTAGATGATAAAAGAGGAACGGTAGAATACATTGGCGTAAAAACGACACGGCTGAAAAGCTTAACCGGAGAGCAGCTTATTCTTTCCAATTCAGATCTGACCAAGTCAAGGCTGCATAACTTCAAACGCCTGGAGCGAAGACGAATTTTGTTTAACCTCTCCATCGTATACCAGACAACATTTGATCAACTGCGGGAGATACCCGAGTTGCTCAAAAAAATCATCGAAGATCAGCCCAGCGTTACCTTCGATCGCGCACATTTTGCAGGCTATGGAGCCTCCAGTTTAAATTTTGAGGTTGTCTATTTTGTAGAGAACTCCGAATACAATTTTTACATGGATACACAGCAGAACATCAACCTGCGCATCTTTGAAGAATTTCAAAGCCGGGGCATTCAGTTTGCCTATCCCACGCAAACTGTTTTTTTGGCGAAAGAAACAAATGCTGTTACCTGATCTGCTTCAGCTTTCAGTAAACTTTATAATCGGGTTGTGTTTCACCGGGAAACGTACCGAGTTTGCAATAAAACACAACTCGTTTGCTTTTTTATGCAAGGCCATTGCCTGATCAGTTTTGGATTTTTCAGTGATGGTAACGATTGGATTCAACATCACTTCCGTGAATGCTCCACCACCGTTGGCTGTTTCAATCATCAATCCGGTGGCATGGTCCGTGTAGGCAGTAACAACAACACCCGCTTCAGCACACAGGTGCAAATACCAAAGCATGTGGCAGGAAGATAAGGAAGACACCAGTAACTCTTCCGGATTATGCTTGGTATTGTCGCCCCGAAAAGCAGGATCGGAAGAACACAAAATATCTGCTTTATTTTCAACACTGATGGTATGGCTCCGATCATAGCTTCTGTACGAAGCTGTACCGGTGCCAGTGTTGCCCGTCCAGCGGATGAAAGTGTTGTAGTGGTGTTGACCGTGCATACGATAGTATGATGAATTTTTGCTATTTCTTTTTCAGCTTTTCGATTTCTGTCTGTAACGATAAAACCGTTAGCGCTAGTTGATCAGCCGGTGCTGTTCCGGCAGTACTCACTTCTGGAAACTGATTTGAAAAAAAACCTTTGGCACTCCATACTTCCATCACCTCATTGGTTTCAATGGCATACGGTGCATAATTCCGGTTATCCGATACCAGTAACAATTTTCCCTGATCATTCGAAAAATTAAACAAGCGTTTGAATACAATGCCCTCCTGCTGCGTGACTAAAATGTAAGGCTTTCCGTTTTTGATCGTGCTGACATTCTCCTGATACTCTCCAAAAATAATGCTACCCGGTTGTATCGGCAACATGGAATCGCCTTGTATTTCAAATGCGCGGTATGTTTTATTACGAGGCAACACAGGAATGCTGATTTTTGGTAACTCTCCAATAAACTCCGGATCCTGATAGCCTGCCAGGTAACCGGCTGATGCTTTCTGCAACACCAGTTCTACGTTTTCTTTACCGGAAGCATCTACCGTAATGGCCAGCACTTCCTTTTCGGAAGAAGATGATTTCCATTCCTTTTGGGGCACACGGCTCAGATCTTTACGGGTGAGTACATCCAGGCTCACGTTGAACAAATCAGAAACGTCTACCAGACAAGGTAAGGGTGGCGTGGCACGTTCCTCTTCGTAAGCTCCGATAACCGATTGCTTCAATCCAAGTTTTTCTGCAAACTGCTTTTGCGTGAGTTCAGCTTTAAGCCGGAGATACTTGATATTTTTATTGACGGTACTCATGGTTTATCTTTTCGTTGCAATAACGCTATGTTTTTAATTCAACCGCCTTGGCGGATTTTGCTATCCATATTTTTCCTGCTATCGATCCACCACTCTTCCAAAGTTCCTTCTGCTCCGCGTGAGGGATCGAGGCTTCCGATAGTTATCTCCCACTAACTATCGGGAGATAACTATCGGAATGTTTGAGCCCGGAATAGCCCGCGCACTGACTGGCGAGTGCCGAGAGCCCGACCCCGATAGCCTGTGCGAAAGGCATCGTGCGCATTCGGGGGCACGCCCAAAAAAATAAATACAATTTCCTCATATCAGAATAAAAGGAACATGAAGGTACCCCTCAACAGGGATACTCACAGATTCCAGTGTGCTATGGCAAAGCGACAGGACAAAACTAATATTTTTAGTTATATATTAAAACTTAATACTAATATTTTTAGTTAATATAGCGGCATGGATCGGAACATTATACACCTGGATTTAGACGCATTTTTCGTAGCTGTTGAATGCCAGCGTAACCCTAAACTGAAGGGTAAGCCACTGATTGTTGGTGGCAGCAGCCGCAGGGGTGTTGTGGCCGCGTGCAGTTATGAGTCGCGAAAGTTCGGTGTGCATTCGGCTATGCCGATGTACCTGGCCCTTCAACTTTGTCCGGATGCTGTAGTGATTTCTGGCGACATGGAAGCGTACAGCCAGGCATCGCATGTAGTGACAGAAATCATTGCCGACTCGGCACCCTTGTTCGAAAAGGCCTCTGTAGATGAGTTCTATATTGATGCCAGTGGTATGGATCGTTTCTTCGGTGCGTTTACGTGGGCAAAAGAACTGCGGAAAAAGATCATGAAAGAAAGTGACTTACCGATTTCGCTCGGCATGTCCACCAACAAGCTGGTATCGAAAGTGGTTACGGGTGAATTTAAACCCAATGCCGAAAAACATATTCCGGCCGGAACAGAAAAAGAATTTCTTGCACCACTGGCGGTAGAAAAAATTCCGATGATCGGGAAACAAACTTCGTCCTTCTTATACGATATGGGTGTGCGCACCGTAGCCACGCTGCGCGAGATGCCGCTGAATTTTCTGGTGAGCGCATTCGGTAAAAACGGACTGTCGTTATGGAATAAAGCGCACGGTATTGATGAATCACCGGTGGTGCCGTACAGTGAGCAGAAATCAATCTCCACAGAGAGCACGTTTGAAGAAGATACCATTGATGTAAAGCGACTGAAGTCCGTGCTCATTGCCATGGTAGAAAAAGTGGCCTTTCAGTTACGCGAGCAAAAGAAGCTCACCTCGTGTGTAACGGTGAAAATACGCTATTCCAATTTTGATACGGAGACCAAACAAATTCACATTCCGTATACTTCGTCTGATTACACGTTACTAAAAACCGTAAACCAATTGTTTGACAAACTGTACAACAGACGTATGTTGATCCGTCTTGTCGGTGTACGCCTCAGTTCGCTGGTACACGGCAATCACCAGATCAGTTTATTTGACGATACAGCAGAAACCATTAACCTCTATGAGGCGATGGATCACATTAAACATAAACATGGTGTGGAGAAAATTGTGCGGGCCACAACCCTGGGTGTAGGCCGCAGGGTGCGCATGGAAATGAACATGTTTAAGGGGAATTTACGGTAGAATTGGTAAATGACACAAATTGTCAAAAGATGATGCTACGTTCGTACCAACAAAACAGGAAAAGAATTATGAAACCATCAGCGATTAAAATTCAAAACCCGGTACAGGAACTATTCTTTATGCTTGCACCCGCCCGCCATATTGCCAGCGATGTATCGGTGCTCAAAGATGATGTGCATTACCTGATTGGTCATCCGTTCGAAGATCAGAAGTTCAATGCGCACATATCGCTTTTCAAATATGCCGATGAGCATGCCGAAGACATGATTCGCTTTGTAGAAGAAAAGGCTGCCGAATTCCGGCCCTTTAATGTTTTTCTGAAAGACTTTGGTGTTTTCTATAACGGTTCGAAGCGTACCATTTACATGGACATCGTGAACAAATATCCCATCCGCGATATTTTCGAAAAAATCATTAAAGAAGACCCGGACTTTACACCCAACATTACGATTGCCAAAAATTTATCGTCCGATGATTTTCTGAAATGCTGGCCCTACCTGAAAGGGCTAAACTATGGCAACCAGCATTTTCTGTGCGACCGGATAACGGTACTTCGAAGAGCAGGAAATAAATGGGAACGCTACAAAGAGATTCCGTTTGGGGAGTAGCTCGTGATCTGAAGTCAGCAAAAATACGGATCAGTAAAATCAATAGCCCGTGACCTGCAATCTGCATTTACTATGTTTCTCAACTGTCACACGGCCTTCAGTTTTAAATACGGCACACTTAAAGTGCAAACGCTTTTTGAGGAAGCGCAGCGGTGCGGTGTTCATAAACTGGTACTGACCGAAATCAATACTACAGCCTCATACATCGAGATGCTGCGCTTGTGTGCCGAACGAAAAGATCAGCACGAGCTAACAATTGCTGTGGGGGTTGAATGCAGGCGCGAACACGAACTACTTTACATTGCCATTGCAAAAAATAATACTGGATTCGAAAAGCTTAACCGCGTTCTATCACACCATAACGCAGAAGGGAAATCATTACCCACACGTGCTCCTGAGCTTGAGGATGTTTTTATTATCTACCCGTTTGGCAAAATTGAACCGGAACTGTTGCGTTCAAATGAATTCATCGGTGTACAAAAGCATCAACTGAATCAGTTCAGGTTCTATTCTCCCTTTCCACAGCACAAGAATAAATTTGTTATTCTGCATCCGGTTACATTCGCTACTAAAATTGATTTCAATATTCATCGCCTCCTTCGGGCTATCGACAACAACACGCTTTTAAGTAAACTGTCTATCCATCAGCAGGCACAGCCGGAAGAAATCATGATGCCGGAAAAAGAACTGGCAAAATACTACCAGCAATACCCGGAGATTATTCAAAACACAAAACAACTGCTGGATCAGTGTTCTGTTGACTTTAACCTTGGTGAGGATAAAAATAAAACATGCATTACCGGAAGTGAAGAAAGCGATTGGGATTTTCTGGTAACCAAAGCCTGGGAAGGATTTCAGCAGCGCTATGATGTAAGCAACCCTGATTTACGTGAGCGGCTGGAGCGTGAGCTCAATATCATTAAACGTAAAAAATTCTGTGCCTATTACCTGATTGCCTATAACCTGATTGTCTTCGCCAAAGAAAATGGATTTGACTATGTGGGCCGTGGAAGTGGTGCCAACAGCGTAGTGGCTTTTTGTCTCGGCATTACCAATGTCGATCCGATTGAACTTGATCTGTATTTTGAACGCTTCCTGAATGAAGAACGTACTTCTCCTCCTGATTTTGATATTGATTTTTCGTGGGACAACCGGGATGCGGTATACGATTACTTTTTTTCCACGTATGGATATGATCATGTGTGTTTGCTCGGCACCCACGTAACCTATCAAAAGCGCTCGGTTATACGCGAACTTGGAAAAGTTTTTGGATTACCAAAAGATGAAATCGATTCGTTGGTGGAAGACCCAAAACGGCATCAACACCGCGACCACATCACAACATTAATTTTTAAGTACGCTGAATTAATGAAAGATTTGCCCGCGAATATATCCATTCATGCTGGCGGTGTGCTCATAACAGAAGAACCGATTTATGCTTATACGATCACTGAGTTCCCTCCGAAAGGATATCCAGTTTCTCATTTCGAAATGCATAATGCCGAAGACCTTGGTGTTTTCAAGTTTGATATATTAAGTCAGCGGGGACTCGGTCATTTGAAAGAAACCGTCAGGCACATCAAGCGCAATCGCGGAGTTGAGGTTGACATACATCGCTTTAACGATTTCAAGAAAGATGAAAAGATAAAAGACCTGATGCGCAACAGTAAGGCGATGGGCTGTTTCTATGTTGAGTCACCCGCGATGCGCATGCTACTGGGCAAACTGCGCTGTGAAGATTACCTCACACTGGTAGCAGCCAGTTCGATCATTCGCCCGGGCGTTGCGCGGTCGGGTATGATGCGAGCCTACATCGAACGCTTTCATGCCGTTCGCAATGGCGGCTCTTACGAAGCGATTCATCCCGTCATGGATGAATTAATGAAGGAGACCTATGGTGTGATGGTCTACCAGGAAGACGTGATTAAAGTGGCCCATCATTTCGGAAAGCTGACCCTCACCGAAGCCGATGTGTTGCGCAGGGGCATGTCGGGTAAATATCGTTCGCGCGAAGAATTTAAGCGCGTAGAAGAAAAGTTCTTCCGGAATTGTAAAGCGATGGGATACGAACAGCGCATAACCGATCGGGTTTGGTATGAGATCGAAAGTTTTGCAGGCTACTCTTTTGCAAAAGGGCATTCGGCCAGTTATGCGGTAGAAAGTTACCAAAGTCTCTATCTCAAAGCACACTATCCCCTTGAGTTTATGGTTGGTGTCATCAATAATTTCGGTGGCTTTTATAAAACAGAATTTTACTTTCATGAAGCGCGCATGAATGGAGCAACCATTGAAGCGCCTTGTATCAATCAAAGTAATTACCTCACCACCATTTACAGCAATACGATTTACATCGGATTTATTCACCTCAAGAGTTTGGAAACCACGGTAGCCCGCCAACTTGCTGATGAACGGGAACGAAATGGATTGTACAAAAGTCTGGATAATTTTATGCGAAGGATTACCCTTGGGCTTGAACAGGTTAGAATTCTCATTCGCATCGGGGCCTTTCGTTTTACGAATAAGTCAAAGCAACATTTACTCTGGGAAGCCATGTTGTTTTTTAGTCATTCGAAATCCCGTATCCGCCAAACATCTGATTTATTTGATACAGAACCAAAAGAATATCCACTCCCGGAACTACAGCGAAATCAAATTGAAGATGCCTTTGATGAAATTGAACTACTGGGTTTCCCGCTGTGCAATCCCTTTGAACTTGTTTCTTCTCCCGACTATGGTGATACGCTCGCAAGGGATCTGACAAAAAAAGTTAGTAACCACATTTCGATTCTGGGTTATGTTGTCACCACAAAGCCCACCAGTACACTAAAAGGTGAACCGATGTATTTTGGCACGTTCTATGATCAGCTTGGCCAAGTCTTTGATACGGTACACTTTCCAGACATTGCACGGAATTTCCCCTTTCGGGGAAGAGGCTTTTATTTTATGAAGGGGAAAGTGGTAGAAGATTTTGGCATAGCGATGATTGAAGTAACATTCATGGATAAAATACCCATGATCCATAAGAAGATGGATGATTCATTACGTGAAAATATTGAACCTCAACATGCTCATACATTTTAACTTTACGGTATGAAATTTCTGACATTCCTTTTTCTAATCATGAGCGTACAACAAACCCCTTTTAAAAAAAGTCAGCTTCAGCACACCCGGGTAAAGTCAGCCTACGCTGAAAAAGAAACCGATGTAAAAAAATACTTCTCCGATCGCAATATTTCCTTTACTGGTTTTTACCTGTTCATTCGCGCTTTCAAAAAAGAAAAAAAGCTGGAAGTGTGGGTCAGGGAAAAAGAAAAAGATACATATGCTCTTCTTCATACCTATGACTTTTGTTCTACATCAGGAAGTCTGGGCCCGAAACGAAAGGAAGGTGATCTTCAAATTCCTGAGGGGGTATACCATATCAACCATTTTAATCCGGTAAGTAATTTCTATTTATCGCTCGGCATCAATTATCCAAATGCTTCAGATAAAATTCTCAGCGATTCGAAACGTCCGGGTAGCGCCATTTACATCCATGGCAATTGTGTCACCATTGGCTGCATTCCGATTACCGATGATAAAATCAAAGAGCTCTATGTGTTGGCTGTTGAAGCCACGAATAACGGGCAACAAAAAATTCCGGTTCATATTTTTCCCGCTAAATTAAACGGGGCAGAATTGAGCTCTCTTAAAAAAGAGTTCAACGCTACCCCGTCTTTGATAAAATTCTGGGAAAATCTGGAGCCGATCTACCAGGATTTTGAAAAAACTAAAAAACTAAGATCTGTAAAGACGACCGCACAAGGAACCTATTCATTTTAAAATGCGAACGTCTATTTCTTGAATTTAAATGATCGCGTTGTACCAAACATGTAGTGTAACCCAAGTTGAAAACCAACCAATAAGTTTGCTCGCTGACTCAGGATATCCTGTGGTTTTCCGCTGATGATCGTCTCCCATGCATCACCATTCTTCATGTCCGTCAAACTATAGTTGGCGCGGATTTGAGTTGTCAGATAAAGATGTTTGGTAAGATCGATATCCAAACCAAAAGCAGCCGCAATCTGAAACTCAGTGTTCTTAAAATTATTTGCCGCTTTGGAATAGATTTCCTGTGGAACTTCCTGACCTGTCGGAATATTATAAGTACCATCTCCATTATTCGTTGCTCCCTCCGGAAGCACCCAGTCCGGATCATCCGGTATGGTATAGTCACCAGCCTGAAACTGCAATGTCTCAGAAGCTTGCGTTAAAAATGATAGTTGCGGACCAATATTAAAATTAGCTCTGGCTGCTCCGTTTCCGCTACCCATGAAACGCAATAATAAAGGCAGATTAACATAACTCAAGTCAATTTTTCGTTCACCGGCAACTTGCTCTGCTGCATTGATGACTTCATAAATCTGACCCTGCTTAGAAAGAATTGATTCAAGCGAAAGACCAAATGATTTTGTGAAGTCCACTCCAAAATTAAAACCGATTGGGGCTATATTGTAGGTCATCTTTGCATTGTACCGCGGATCGTCAGACAACCCTTTATCCAGAACAAATGTTGCATTGTAAGCCGATGTTGCACCGATATGGATTTGTACCTGAGCCAGCGCGCTAAACGCAAAAACTGAAAACATGATAATGAAAGAAGATAAAGTAATTCTTTTCATGACATTTCTGATTTTATTCTTCGTTAATACTTTGTGAATTTAAAAGTAACCTACGTTATGGCCATAGTTGTGTCGATAATGTGCCCTGATCTACACTAAAAACCTTGAGCCTTTCAGTCTCTCCAGACCGCACATCAATCCAACTACTTTCAACTGGCGGTGAGGTTAATAGCTTACCCTGGCCATCGTAAAAAAACGAAAGTTCCTGAGCCAAATCAGTTATGGTTATATAAACTTTGCCCGCGCCAAAATCGTAGTAGTTGATCTCCACGGGATTCAATCCAACAAAATCATTTTTTAATATTTCTTTACCCGATTCATCGAATAAAGAAAGTTGTTTGCTTTCCTGCCGTAGGATCAAATACGATTTTTTGTTTCGTTCGACCATCAATGAAAATTGAGCATCGATCGCAGTTTTAATCAATGTTTCCCGGCTTAGAATTTTTCCTTCTAGGTTAAACCTGATCTTGTAGCCATCTTTCGATACCACCACAAAATAGGTATCCGCTACCGATCTCCCTGTTTCCAGAAAATAGCTTCCGGACAATTTCGTTTCCAGGTTAAGCGGAAAATTCTTCACCAACTCACCTCTTCTGCTCATTAGGTAAATCCATCCATCATTTCGTATGGCCAGAATATAATCCTTACCTCTAATACGGTGATGTTGCGGTGCAACTAATAAACTACCTTCAACAATTTTAGGTTTCCATCCTTCAAGATTACTTCCATCCTTATTGTACATCCACAATTTACCCGTCTTACTGGCAATCAGAAATCGATATGCCTTGCTGTGGTCGTAGTCAATTACACTTATCCAATGGGCATCTTTTATTTTCAGATTCATAGGATAGGGAGGAACATAATTTCCTAGTCTGTCCACAATGTGCAGTGCTGATGGTGTAATGAAAAGAAATTGAAGCTTTCCATTCTTAAAAAAGTCAACCTGATGCACTTCTCCGACTATTGGCTGGCCAAGCGGCATCTTCCATAAAACTTTTCCGTCAGCAGAAACAAGACTCACGTTATAAGCCGAGTCTTGTACCAATATCTCCTCACTTTTACTCACATGACTCCGCACAACAACTGCTTTGCGAATAGCTTCTGAAAAATTTGTTGCTATCTTTTCTTGCGAGGTTTTATTCTTTTTACGCTCGGTATATATTCCATTAGACCAATAGATATTGGTATAAAAACTTTCATTCAGATGACTAAACTGAATGGCTCCCATTTGCAGTGACCGTAATAAGGTTTGATTTTCCTCAATAAACTTCTTCCACCGTGGATGCACAGATTCAGATACGATGTTCCATAATTTTGGTGTATTCATATATACACTGATATTGGCTTCCAAAAGGGTAGACTCTAAAAAATGATTCTGGTTAACTGACTTGCCCCAGGTGTCCTCCTTATCAAAATCCTCTAGAAAATGCTTTAGCTCCTCCAGGTCTTCTGCCATCAGCACGGTTTCTCCTACTGTCGTATAGTAGGTTGTATTAAAACCAGATACTAAAGGCCAAAAAAGTTTTTCCGGAAACTGATACAACGGAAGCTCGCGAATTTCGTATTCCGAAAACTTTTCAAAAAAGATTGTATCGATGCTGAATTTCAGAGAAAGTGTATTCAACGATTTCAGCCATACCTCATGATCTGTCGTTTGAATAAGCATGATTTTTGACAACGTCTGTCCTTTTGATTCCTGGTAGCTTACTCCGACTTCGCCCTTTATGGTGCCATACAACTTACTGATATCAATTGAATTTCCAGAGGCATATTTGGCAAGAGAATCCTGATGTAAGGGTTTTTGATTTTTCGAATAGCGCGTGATTGACTCTCCGAGACGAGCACCATCACTTACCCCATACGACACAAATATTGCAGCCCTGTTGGATATCATTTGTTTCAGATTAAACGGCTCAGGATTCTGTTTGCTGAAAAGTGCAAGTGTCTGGTTTGACTGATGAATACTGTCGGAAGTAAATCCATTAAGCACAAAACTATTTTCTTCAATTTTTAAATCAAGAACAGCAGATTGCCCAAGTTTATTGAACATCTCCGATGGAGGGATAACACTAAACAAACTAACCCATTTTGAAAAATGAGGAAGGTGGAGATATAGATTTCCAGCATCGTTTTTCATTTTTGGTAGTTGATATACCTCGGCTATATTCGACTTGAACGACCTTTCACCATGAGACTCATGGGTGCGAATTACATCTTCAATAAGAAAAGGTGTAAAACTTCCAACCCATACATTCTCAATAATTACCCATGAAAAAATAGTATTCCCTGAAGCGATCTCCTGAATTTTAATGGAGTTGAACTCCCTTTCAGAATAGTTTAAAGCCCGCCCTGATTTTCCCTTCTGAATAATTATTTTCAGATTGGACAAGATATCACCAGTCAGTGGTCTGTAAAAAACAAAATCGAACTCATCTTTTTTTGTTCCATGCAAAGAAATAAGCGATCCAATGTTAACGCCTGTGCGCAGCAATTCTCGTATTTGCTGTAGTGAGTCCACCGGCTTCGAATAAAACGATGCTCGTTCAATGATCTGAAATATAACGGAAGACCTGGCCTGACTTAAGCAGGATTCGCAGCTGCTTTGCTCATAAACAAGTATTGTTTCCGAAGGAACTAAATCCCAAGACTGAACCGGGTTTCTATTTAAGATTTTAAAATAATAGAAATAAAATGAAGCAACGGCAAGAATTAAAAAAGATATGATAATAACAGGGAATCTCTTCACGTACCAGAATTTTTTCTTGAAGATACGTGACTAATAGATAATACCCAATCTGCGTTACTTTCCGACCCATTAAAAAGCAAAACCTCCTGCTTGAAAGATAGGCAACGACTTACTCTCCCAGGTTTCCCGCCAAAGGGCGGGCCATCAGCGCTGGTGGGCCTGCTTATTTGGGCATAAAAAAAGCCTTCGATTTCGCGAAGGCTTTTCTGCTTGAAAGATAGGCAACG
>JAEUUG010000003.1 GCA_016787565.1 Cyclobacteriaceae bacterium | reverse complement strand
ATGTCCGGTGGTAGAACTATTGAATAGAATGCTTGCGCTTGCTCCACTGCAAATTGCAGCAGCGTTATTTGTAGCGGTAAAGCCCGGATTCGGGTTCACGGTCACCACAATCGTGAAAGGTGCACCAACACAAAATGTTGGTGCAGGACCGGTTGGTATTACCGTATATGTGATATCAACTGGCGAATTCGTTGCGTTGACAGGTGTATCGGTGATGTTGCCTATCCCCCCACTACCGTTGCTCCCCGTCCAGGTAAAGGTGGTTCCCAGTACACTGGCCGAAGGGGCAATATTGAGTGATGATCCGGAGCAGATTGCATGGGTTCCTGCTGAAACTCCATTTCCAACGGGTGTTGGAAGCACGCTGACAAACACTGAAGTTGTAGGTCCCTCAATTCCAAACGCGGTAGGTGTAATGACATACTCAACCACGCCACCCGCCACACTGGTAAGTTGCTGAGCGATCACTGGTCCGCTTCCTGGCGATTGTCCTGAAACCGATCCTGTAACTGTTCCAATGTCCCAACTAAAGGTTGTGCCAACCACGGTGGCTGTAATAAGAACGCTGGAAAAACTTCCACTGCAAATATTTTGATCGCCTGCTAACGCACCAGGAACAGGGTAAACCGTAATGTTAAAATCGCGGGTAGGGCCAGTACAGCCATCCTTAGCAGCAAAAACGGATACTACAGCAGACAGAGGTGTAATGCCTGGATTAGTAGTAGTAAATGCCGGGATAGAAGCCGGACCTGAGCCATCGGGTAATCCCACAGCCGCGCCTCCGCTCCATGTAAAATTCTCACCACCCAACGCACTTGTTGTTAATGCTATCGGGCCAACAACTACGCCTGTTCCTGTTGCTACATTGGCAATCGGGTTGATCACCGGAACAGGATTTACTGTGATGGTAAAGCTTTGCTGTGTTCCAATACACGGACCACTTATTGGAGAAATTGTAATCGTTGCCAAGACAGGTGAGCCTGTAGCATTAAGTGCTGTGAACGAATCAATGTTACCAATGCCACTGGCTGGTAATCCAATAGATGGTTTGTCGTTGGTCCAACTGTATTGAGAAGCATTACCTGAAAAAGTAATAGCTGTTGTTGCTGAACCCGCACACAGCACCTGATTAGAGGGGGTTGTAACGAATGGATCAACATTGTTAATCAACACAACATCATCAAAAGTACTACATACTCCGTTGCTGATCGTCCAGCGCACAACAGTCGGTGCTCCGCCTGCTGTTACGCCTGTCACCGTACTCGTAGGTGAGCCTGGTGTAGTCACCACGCCCGGACCACTCTGGATAACCCAGGTGCCCGTGCCCGGGGCTGCCGCATTGCCTGCCAATGTAAACGTGGCGGTGTTACACTGCGTCTGATCCGGTCCGGCATTCGCCACCGGAGCCAGCGCTGCATTCGTCAATACAATATCATCAAAGGTTGATGGACATGTGCCGTTACCAACCGTCCAGCGCAGCGTAGCACTCGTGCCCGCTGCTATCCCGGTAACGGTTGTCGTGGCTAAGGAAGGATTGGTGATCGTAGCTGTACCACTTTGAACTGTCCACGTGCCAGTGCCGACTACAGGAGCAGTCGCATTCATCACGAACGTACTCGTGTTACACTGATCGATACTTGCTGGGCCTGCATCCGCTATACTTGGTGTGGCATTATTGATCAACACCACATCATCAAAAGTACTCGCACATACTCCGTTGCTGATCGTCCAGCGGACAACTGTTGGCGCTCCGCCTGCTGTCACCCCTGTTACCGTACTGGTGGGAGAACCCGGTGTGGTCACCACGCCCGGTCCACTCTGGATAACCCAGAGTCCGGTTCCCGGTGCAGCTGCATTTCCTGCCAATGTAAAGGTTGATGTATTACACTGCGTCTGATCCGCACCCGCATTCGCCACCGGGGCCAACGCTGCATTCGTCAATACGATATCATCAAAAGTTGTCGGGCACGTGCCGTTGCCTACCGTCCACCGTAAGGTGGCACTCGTACCAGCCGTTATGCCTGTGATTGTTGTACTTGGTGAGGTAGGGTTTGTTATGGTCGCAATACCGCTTTGAACGCTCCATGTCCCACTCCCTACTACAGGAGCAGTCGCATTCATCACGAACGTACTGGTGTTACACTGATCGATACTGGCCGGACCTGCATCCGCTACACTTGGCGTAGCATTGTTGATCAGGACAACTTCATCAAAAGTACTGGCGCATACTCCGTTGCTGATCGTCCAGCGGACTACCGTTGGCGCTCCCCCTGCTGTTACACCCGTAACCGTACTGGTGGGTGAGCCCGGGGTGGTCACCACGCCCGGTCCACTCTGGATTACCCAGGTGCCCGTGCCCGGGGCTGCCGCATTGCCTGCCAATGTAAACGTGGCCGTGTTACACTGCGTCTGATCCGGTCCGGCATTCGCTACCGGAGCCAGCGCTACATTCGTCAATACAATATCATCAAAGGTTGATGGACATGTGCCATTCCCTACTGTCCAGCGCAGCGTAGCACTACTGCCCGCGGCTATACCGGTAACTGTTGTCGTGGCTAAGGAAGGATTGGTGATCGTAGCTGTACCACTTTGAACTGTCCAAACACCACTGCCCACTACAGGAACAGTTGCATTCATTACGAACGTACTGGTGATACACTGATGGATGCTTGCTGGACCGGCATCGGCTACACTTGGCGTAGCATTGTTGATCAGTACTACATCATCAAAAGTACTGGCGCATACTCCATTGCTGATCGTCCAGCGCACTACCGTTGGCGCTCCGCCTGCTGTTACACCCGTAACCGTACTGGTGGGCGAGCCCGGTGTGGTAACCACGCCCGGACCACTCTGGATAACCCAGGTGCCCGTGCCCGGGGCTGCCGCATTTCCTGCCAATGTAAACGTGGCCGTGTTACACTGCGTCTGATCCGGTCCGGCATTCGCCACAGGAGCCAATGCTGCATTCGTCAATACAATATCATCAAAGGTTGATGGACATGTGCCATTCCCTACTGTCCAGCGCAGCGTAGCACTCGTGCCCGCGGCTATCCCGGTAACGGTTGTCGTGGCTAAGGAAGGATTGGTGATCGTAGCTGTACCACTTTGAACTGTCCACGTGCCAGTGCCGACTACAGGAGCAGTCGCACTCATCGTGAACGTACTGGTGTTACACTGATCGATGCTTGCTGGACCGGCATCGGCTACACTTGGCGTAGACAGAAAAGTAATTTGAACATCATCTGAACTGGGGGCACACAAGCCATTACTGATGGTCCATCGTAAGGTATAAACCTGACCAGTCGTTCCGGTGAATGTACTATTGGGTAAAGCTGTGTTGCTAAAGGCTGTTAATGGAAGCGCATCCGGATTACCACCAGGAGCAAAGCTCCATACACCCGTACCCGTTACTGGAACATTAGCAGCAAGTGTAACCGATGTTCCACAAAAAATTTGATCAGTACCAGCCGCAGCTACTGTTGGGGACTGATCCACCGTGATGGTTGATGAAGGTGATGTTGCTAGAATACCATTGCCATCGCGAATTGATACTGAATAAGCTGTTGTAACCGTTGGCGTGGCTGAAGGATTTGAAACAGTTGTTGCGCTCAATCCCGCGGCTGGAGTCCACGTGTAAAGAATAGAAGGATCACCTCCTACTACAGAGGCTGTTAATCCAACCGAACCACCAATACAAATAGTACCTCCTCCACCAAGAATGCTTACCGCAGGATTAGCCCCTGTAATTCCAGTAAAAGCAGAAGCTTGTCCTGATGTTAACGGTGCATTCGCAGCGGTGAGCGTGTTACCTGCTAATGCTGAATACTTTATCCAACCGTTTGATGTTTGGCTGAATGTACCATCCAACTGCGCAGCACTTCCGCTTGCTTCAGTTCCACTGATGTCGGCCGCAACATAGCTTGCTGTAATTGATGCGTTGGTGATGCCTGAATTAGTAACATTCCAGTAACGACTCAGAAAATGTGTAACACTGGCATTGTTGGGATGTTTCGAATCCACCACTGAAACACCAACATAAGGAGTTCCAAAAGTTCCAGCGTTTACATTGACGGTGATTGGAGAATACTCCAGCATGCCGGTGTTATCACCTATAGGAAATGTATAGGATCCTACACCTGCGAATACCTTCCGGACTTCGCTGCCACCCGTAGCAATAATCATTTTACTGGAAGAGAATGGACCACCAGCAACTGCAACTGCGCCTGATCCAAGAGTAAGGGTATATCCGTTAAGATTTAAATTTCGTGACGCTAATGTGAGTGTTCCATTGACCGTTACGTTTCCTGCCAACAGCGCTTCACCACCGGATTGATTAATCGTCAAGTTGTTATACGTTCCTGCGGTAATGTTCTGCGAAGCACCGTAGTACTCAATCGTTCCTGATGAAATGGCCAGTCCGTTAGAGGCTCCGGAGAATCTAATTGTTCCGGTATTCGTTGTCGCGCCCGAGACCGAAAGCGTATTAGCTCCCATATCCAACACGGCCGCGTTATCCAGGTTAGCACATGTTACATTGCCCGTTGCATTTTTTTGTCCGGTGCCCGATAGCATTAAATTATTGTATGTTACCTGGGCAACGGATTGGGTCGAAGTCCCATTATAATGTACCGTTCCATTGTTATGATTAAAAGTTCCAGCAACGGTTAAATCAGCGGCAATGCTTAATGTCCCTGTGGTAGAAGTTACGGTACCCGCATTGATGATTAAACTATTCAGGGTAACAGCATTAGTACCCAGATTTAGAGTTCCTGCTCCTGCTTTTGTTAAGTTAAAGCTACCCGAAACGATACCACCAACAGTCAGGGTGTTCGCAGATACTGTTACTTGTCTATTGCCCGTAAGTGTAACCGGACCGGTGCCTAAGTTCAGGCTTTGAGTTCCTCCAAAAGTAAAATCTCCATTCCAAGCCTGGGGATAATTGGCCAGCGTTAAAGGACCTCCTGTTGTGTTATTAATTGTACCTCCTGCAATTGTAAAGGCTCCGGTCGCGGCCCCCAGAGCATTTGCGTTATTAATATTGATTCCACCGGCATTTAGTAAAGTACCCCCTGTAAAAGTATTGGCACCCGACAGTGTCAATGTACCGGAACCATTTTTAACAAGGCTTACCAACGTAGCTGATCCGTTCTGGATAATGCCCGAAAACACCGTGTTGTTATTATCGCCACCCGTGGTTAATGTCATGCTTCCGCTAGCTGAACTTGTTATCGTTCCTGCTCCGGCAATCGATCCAACAGCTTCATCATTACCATTCAGATCGAATGTGCTACCTGCAGCTATTGTTAATGCACTTCCATCGGGAATAGCACCGCCTGTTGACGCTATTCTGAGAATTCCAGTGCTCACCGTTGTACTTCCGGAATAGGTGTTGACTGCAGCAAGGTTCATTGAACCTGCACCAGCCTTTAGTATTCCACCTGTTCCACTTACAATTCCCGAGAGCAACAAATCGGGTACAGCCGCACCGTCATTAACGTTGAATGTTCTTGTGGCACCACCCAATGCGATCGGGGCGCTTATGGTTGCCTGCGTTCCTCCTGCTATATTCGTTACATTTCCTGCAAGTGTTAAGATTCCGGAACCGGTAATAGAGGTTCCATTCATGCTAACAGCTCCAACAGATGTTACATTGTTAGCACCCAGGGCAAAAACACCTGCATTTACATTAAGGGTACCCGCAATTGAAATTGACTTACCAAGTGTGGTTGTACCACCATTAATGGTGAGATTATTAAAAGCTCCAAACTGATTCCCAGTATCGTTTGTCGGCAGAGTATTATTGGCTGTTAGTTGAAGGGTTCCAGTTCCCTCGGTAAAAACATCTGTAGTACTGTTGGAACTGATCGATTGACAAATCAAGGTTCCGCCTGCAGTCATGTTAATCGTTCCAAACCTGAAGGTAGAACCTGTATTACCCAACATGACCGCACCAGAAACGGTTAGTTGTGAACCTGCATTAAACACTAAAGTTCCTGCACCGGTGCCCGTGACCGTTCCACCTAACTGTACGCTGGCACACGCTGCTGTTGCAGTGTTAACGGTAACTGTAAAACCTCTCTCTAGCTGAACTGCATTTCCTGCCACGGGCGGTGATGCACCACCGGCACCACCCGAAGTGGCAGACCATACGGCAGGGTCATTCCAATCGCCACTGGCTACGGAAAACCGGGTTTGAGCATTTAGTTCACTTAAAAACCCAAAAAACACCGCCATCAAAACGATTGCGATTCTCAGGAAATTATAAAATGGATATGTCGGGATTGTTCTCAATCAGCAATTGTTAAAGTGAAGATGGAACAATCACGCACCCAAAGCACAAGGCTTAGATGAATAAAAGAAGAGAGGAAAAAAGTGGAGCAGTAAAGTCTTAACATTCAGAAAGTATTAGACAGCCATTCGTGTTTATAGTAATAAAGTCAAAAAAATGTAACCTTGCAATATACCTTAGTTTCATCATCATTTTAACAACTTTCCACTTGCATTGAGCTTGATTAAAACCATCCGTGTCAGGTTTGCTTCAAGTTCCATTGTTCCCAAAACCAGTATCCGTCCATCGGGTAATTCAGCCACTGCACCAGCCGCATCATTTCCACTGTCTGAACCGAAACTGGCAGACCATTTAACCTCTCCCAATAAATCCAGTTTGGTAAGCCAGATGTTTGTGGTTCCGGACTGACGCAAATCATTACCGGCAATCAGGTATCCTCGTGGACCAACCTGGACAGCACCCACGGAAATACCTGCAACTCCCTGAGAACCTTCAGGGGATATTTTTGTATAAATTTCCACTTCCCTTCTAGGAGCGTTGGCCGGTTCATTATTGGGCCACCACATGTTGGCCATTTTGCAAAAAAATAACTCCTGCGATCCAACCCCGGTAATGGTTCTTCCCGTAATGGCATAACCCTCGTTGAAGGGCAACTCAATTGCTGATGCAATTTCTGTATTGAAACTATTTAAGGAACCAGGAGGAGAATAATTCGCGATAGGGGCCGGAAAGCCATCATCAGGTACCTTGAAATAAAAAAGGACTTTGCTATTAGTTGAATTATTCGCGGCAACATTTTCGGAAGTGTACGCAACGCAATATCCTGTACCATCCAACTTTTCAAAGTATTTCACAGCACCATCTTGTTTAGCTAAACCCTGCGTTCCTTCCCCCCACGAATTATCGTTACTATTTGGAATGGGTAACAACTGATCGCTGAATTTATACAGGAAAATATCACCGGGATCTGCTTCTGTGTTATTGGGATCTCCTTTGGCTACAATATCCTCGGTTCTTCCTGCTACAACAAATCCTCCATTAGCCAATGGCGTAACACTGCTGGGAAAATCACCAAAAGGTTCTGGGGAGCCATACTCAATACTATTAATTTCATCACCATTTAGCGATACCTTGATGAGCTTAAAGTCAACATTCGTGGCCGATTTTTGAAATTCAGACAAGATGACAAAACCACCATCACTTGTTGGTTCTATATCTTTTACATTCTCATTTGTTCCGCCAAGAAGTTTTTGCGTGATGATGTTTCCTTTCGGATCAACCCGAATAAAAAATATTCGCTTACTAATTCCAACTTCAGAATTTCCAACCATCACAATGGTCCCATCAGTGTTAACCACCATATCCACACCGGTCTGTTTGCCATCACCGCCATAGTACTTGATGAAATAATTCTCGTATGGTGTTTCAAAATCATTCGCCATGTCGCAGGTTACCAATGCGAACAGACTCGTTAGGGAGGCCAATGATATAATGATTCTGAAATTCCTCATCGTTGTTGTTTTCCAATTTTCCGAAAAACAGATTTTGTTCTTGCGTTTTTCAATTTTCGCGGCTTGTACAAAGGATGAATATAACCTACCGTTACAAAAATTGTGTGCATCCTGAAGTCATCCTCAATGTGCGCATACTTCGTGATGGGCTCCATGGCACTGCCTTGCGAAAAAGGTGATTCTCTGTAATCGGCATAACGCCTTTCCGGATCAACCGGATTTGTCATGCCATAGGACAACCGGATATCTCCAAACAAATAATCCAACCCGAACTTGTACTTCAGACCACCACCTAGTAAGAACGCGCCATTAAACTTATTTCTCCTGTCCAGATAATTCAGATTCGGACTTTCGTCTTCAAAAATGGTAAGCTGGCCGGCATCACCATTTCCTGAGGAAGGCTCCTGGTTGATGAGTGTAATGGTGTTCACATCACGGAATAAAATATTAAAGGAATAACCTGTATAGACGTATGGCCTGATTTTACCCGAATTCAATGTATACTTTGCCATAATCGGAATCATCATCCAACTTTGCCGGTCGGATATTTCCTTGATGTCCAGACCATTATTGAATCCACTTTCGGTTTGTTTATATCCTGTAAAGGCCAGATTAAATTCCGCACCCAGCATGAGGTTATCTGTATAGTTCCAATCGAGTCCTCCACCAAATTGAAATCCGGGCGTAAGTTTATATTTCCGGCTTCCCTCATTCCAAACAGAATAATCATTCATCACGGTTATGGGAGTTGTATTTCCACCTATTTTCAAATACCAGGTAAAAATCGGTGTGGAGGTAAATTTTTTACTGAGGTAAACCACATCAATCGGATCGCGCTTCTCATCGGCAACAAATTCAGGATTGGCCTGCAATAATGACAAGTAGCTGTTCTCTGCTCCAGTCGGATCGTCCAGCAACAAATAGGTTTGTGTTAATAAAAGATACGCGCGCTCGCGTTGCTCACGCGTGAACCCACGCTTAATACAACCGTTCAGGAGTTCAGCGATGTTATTAAAATGTCCGGCATTGAATTCATCAACGGCCTTATTGAGGGTAGTCTCACAATCCTGTGCGTATCCCTGCAGCGCAAGGCAAAGCGAAAGCAAAAGTCCTACAAATATTTTCCTTACTGACATCGATCAATAATCCTTTATGAGTAATAGCGGACAAGTAATTTCATATTTTACTTCATCACGATCACCAACATACTTTTTCCATTCATCCTGCGTCATATTGCGCTTTAATTTCGGACAGATTTGTTCAGCCAATAAGGACTGTTCCGTTGGCCATACCCTGATTTCCGATTCACTGCAAGCGGCAACCAGATAATCCGATCCTTTGGTAAAGGCAATATCCCATATAAATCCATTGTTGTTATCCATCACGATAGGAAGATCTTCCGGATTATCCAATACCCACATGATCAAACGCTTGTCAAGACCAGCGCTGGCAATCAGTTTACCATTCGGGCTGAATTCAACATCGGTAACCCCCGCAACGTGACCTGTAAATTGCCGGATTTCTTTTGTACCTAGATCATACAACTTCACCACGCCTCTTGTTCTTGGGGTGCCATCCGTGCTGACCGTTGGTTCTTCAATACCAAAACCGATTTTATTGCCAGCGGGATTAAATTTGATTGAGAGTACTCTCGACTTTGTATCTTCAACCAGAACAACATAACTTTTTTGAACAAGGTCTACCAAAATAACCTGACCTGTCCACGCAGCTCCTGCCAGCCATTTTCCATCCGGACTAATACTAATGGCTTTCAGGTCGTACGGAAGAGCAAGGATTACCTTCAGTTCACCGGTAAGGTGATTCACGTTGAACAACGACTTAGATCCACTGGCAACGATAAAACCCGAATTATCGGGTAGAAATTCAATATCATTTATGGAACCCTTGAATCCGCGAACGATTCGATCCGGAGTTTCCTTTTTACTTTTGAGATTGTATACCTGTACGAAAGCAGAGTCACTTCCATTAATTAAATAGTCTTCATTCGGATTAAGTGCAATGACTTTGCTTGGATACGGTGTTGCGTATCCTGTTGGTGTATTTTTTAGTTTGGTTACATCACCCTGAAGTATCCTTCCATCCACACCCGAAGTGTAAAAAGTGCTATTTTTTGTAGATAAAGCTAGTGACTTAATGTGTACATGCGGTGGCCCTTGCGACTTAATAGCATTATAGTTACTACCCGATAATTTAGTGAGCGAACTATACAAGCCGCGATAAATGTAAGGGTCATAATTTTTACCATCATATCTTCTATGATAATGATACCCTTGCATAGCCAGAAGCCCCGCTAAATTTTCATCATCTTCCTCCTGCACTGACTTCGTTGCAAGGTTTTGTGCTACCGTTAGCATGTAAAGGCCATTTGCCCTGTTGTATTCTGACGTGGCTTTTACCGTCTCCGCATCAGCTTTAAGCCTGGCCTCCAATTCCTTTTCACTTGCCTCCATCGCCTTTTGCTGCTCTATTTTTGCGATCAATAAGGCCTTCTCAGCACGGTCACGTTCAAACTTGGTTTCCTTCAGGGCCTCCTCTACCTTTGACCGGGACTTTATCTCTTCAGAAACCGCTATCTCAGCAATAATGCGAAGGCTATCAGCCTGCGCTTTTTGTTTCAATGCATCAGCTTTTGAAAGCTCTGCTTCCTTTTGTTTCTCTACCGCAAAGAGCCGTTGCGACTCCGCCCCTATTCGTTGAATATTCGCATACAAGAAGAAAAGAATCGCGACTACAAAGGCAATACCCAATACAATGGCCGTAATTTTTGCCCTGCGCAATATCCTGCGCTGCAACATCTCCTGGTTCTTTAACTCGGCTTCATAGGTAATGCGGCTGGTGTCCAGAAATACAATGGCGCGTTCAAAGGTCTCGTCATAACGTTGCGCCCATTCACGTGTAGGTCGCTGCTTTTTCTGCCAATTTAATGCTAACTGTAAATCGGGCGGGCGGAATAAACTCGTCTTGCCAATCTGATACATGGCCGCTGCCTCTGACAATCGTTTGTAGGTTTGGGCCGAGTCAAATTCTTCGTCTACCCATGCATCCAACCGATTCCATATCCGCATCAAACTTTCATGCGATAGTTCAATTAGTGAATCACTATTAAGCGGAATATTTGCCCCGGGCATTAAGAACGATCGACCGGGTTTACGGAACTGATCCACCACCTCAATTACATCCTGCTCCTCTGCCTCAGCCAACTCTGCAATCAACCCCAAGCGACCGGGTCTTCTTGTTCCCTGGTTAGCCTGATTCTTTTCAGTGATGGTTTTAAATAAAACTTCTGCAATTTCTTTTTGACGACTCGTCAACTCATCGTAAGCCTCATTCGCGTGTTGCGACAAGGCTTCGGTAATTCTTCCGATGGCGTTATAATGGCGTATATCCAGTGGTTCTCCTGCCTCGCGATTGGAAGTCCAGTAATCCCACGTACGCATTAACGCATGTTGAAGAATAGGTAGTTGGTCCTGGCCGGTGCCGATGTCGTTAAGTAACCTTTTTATAAGCCTTGGTGAAATCTTACCACCACCCACCGCAACAGGACCCTCGATGGCCATTTTCTTCTGGTCGCGGGTCATTTGCGGAACAATGTAGTTGCTGTTATTCACCAACTCCGTTAATCCAGGAAAGAGTGAACACTGTCCGATAAAATCGGATCGCATGGTGAGCGCAGTATAAATAGGAACCTTGGTCTGAGAAACGGCCTGAATGATCAGGTTGACATAGAGTTGCGTTTCGTTATGAACTTCTTCGCCTAATATTTCCTGATTTCGAAAGACCTCTTCAAACTGGTCGATAAGAATAAAGACGTTTTCACCTTTTTGTGTTTGCAAACTACGGGCGACTTCAATGAGACCATCGGGTCCACTCCGTAACACCGAGTTGATAATAGCTCTGTGTAGCGCTCTGTCTTCAGGTTCAATACGATGCGTGCTTACCTGAAAATCAACTATGGCATCTGCAAGATTATTGATAGGAGAAGTTCCTGGTCGGGCTTGAATAATATCCCAATACGGCCCGGTCTGTGTCATGAAGCCTCCGTAGAGTACAGGAATAAGACCGCACGACATTAATGAAGACTTACCACTACCGGAATAACCTAATACCGTGACGAATCGGTTGATAGAAAGCTTTACCAGGATTTCATCGACCTGCCCTTCACGACCAAAAAAAAGATGACAATCATCGATCGTGAAAGGACGTAATCCGGGAAATGGATTTCCTTCAACAGGATCGATATCAATCATCACCTCAGATGAATACTTTTCAAACTCTCCTGACTGTAAAGGCTTATTCAGCATAGACACGCTTCAAGAATTTGAAATATAAAGAATTGAGGCACAAATACCTTAGGG
The DNA here is from genome assembly GCA_016787565.1 of Cyclobacteriaceae bacterium. Classification (GTDB taxonomy): domain Bacteria; phylum Bacteroidota; class Bacteroidia; order Cytophagales; family Cyclobacteriaceae; genus JAEUUG01. The sequence continues at coordinate 633,333 of JAEUUG010000003.1, read as the reverse complement.
CACACAATGAAATAGTTTAAAAAATGAATTTCAGTTAAAAAAATTCATTTCGAATATAAGGCAAAATCTGTGGAAAACAAAAAACCCCGCTAAATGCGGGGTTTTTCAATTTGAAGTTCTTATTTCAGTTTACTCAGAACAGCTTCAAAAGCTGAAGGATGGTTCATCGCCAAATCAGCGAGAACCTTTCGGTTCAGTCCGATCTCAGCTTTCTTCAATTTACCCATCAATTCAGAGTATGACATACCGTGCAGACGTGCTGCAGCATTGATACGCTGGATCCAAACTGCTCTGAATTCTCTTTTCTTTTGTTTTCTGTCGCGGTAGGCATACACCAAACCTTTTTCAACGGCATTTTTTGCTACCGTCCAAACATTTTTCTTACGACCAAAGAACCCTTTGGCCAACTTCAAGATTCTCTTCCGTTTTGCTCTTGAAGCTACATTGTTGACTGATCTTGGCATTTTACTTTCATTTTTTGGCTTTTGGCGTCACTTGTTTCAGTGATCTTTTGTGCCTTCAGCCGGGTTAAACATTAAACCAATTAAAGCAGCAGCATGGCTTTTACATTGTTCATGTCTGACTTCTTCACCAAGGACTTATTGCTAAGTCTTCTTTTTTGCTTGGTTTCTTTCTTCGTCAGGATATGATTTTTGAAAGCATGCTTAAACTTTACTTTTCCTGTGCCCGTAACTTTGAATCGTTTCTTGGCTCCAGACTTTGTTTTTAACTTAGGCATTGTATATAAATTAAACGATCTACTTTTTTCCAGCTTTTGGCATGACCAGCATGCTCATTCTTTTTCCTTCCAACTTGGGAAGTTGTTCAACCTTACCATGTTCTTCCAGACCCTGAGCAAATTTCAATAACAGAATTTCGCCACGCTCCTTATAAACAATCGACCTTCCGAAGAACGTTACAGTTGCCTTAACCTTAGAACCCTCCTGCAAGAAGTTGATGGCATGTTTTAACTTAAAATTAAAATCATGTTCATCGGTGTTCGGTCCAAAGCGAATTTCTTTCAGAACTACTTTCTGCGTTTTCGCCTTGATCTCTTTCTGTTTCTTTTTCTGCTCGTACTTAAATTTCGAGTAGTCAACCACCTTGCATACCGGAGGATCGGCATTGGGTGAAATTTCAACCAAATCTAATCCTTGCTCCTGTGCCAACTTAATAGCCTGCTGTATGGGGTAAACATCTACCTTAATATTCTCACCAACAACCCTAACTTTTGCTGCGGTAATCCTCTCATTAACACGATAAGGTTCTTCCGGCTTATTCGGGCCCCTTCGTGGACCTCTATTAAAACTGGGTCTACTGAAATTAGTATTGATTGCGATAATGGGTATTATTTAAGTTCTACAAAAAAAACAGCGTGCAAATATCGGCATTTTTTTGATTCCTCAAAATTTTCAATTCGGAGGGGCACAATCGATTTTAAATTTTGCCACGAATTCATCTAATGACACACTCCCCTGATCGCCCTGGCCGTGCTTCCGAATGGCTACTTTTTCTTCTGCCACTTCACGTTCGCCCACAATGAGCATATACGGCACTTTCTGCGTTTCCGCATCCCGTATTTTTCGTCCTATTTTTTCGTTCCGGTCATCCAGTATGCCCCTGATATCCTGCTCTTTAAGTGATTCATAAACCCGTTTGGCATAATCATTAAATCGCTCTGAAATTGGCAAAACAGCAATTTGGTCGGGTGCCAGCCAAAGCGGGAAATTCCCTGCACAATGCTCGATCAAGACCGCTACAAAACGCTCTAGTGAACCAAAGGGAGCCCGGTGGATCATGACCGGCCGATGACGCTGATTATCAGACCCGACATATTCCAACTCAAAACGCTGGGGTAGCTGATAATCCACCTGGATGGTTCCTAATTGCCAGCTTCTGCCCAATGCATCCTTCACCATAAAATCAAGCTTGGGTCCATAAAATGCGGCCTCACCTTTTACTGCAACTGTAGACAATCCCCGCTCATTTGCCGCTTCCTGAATTTCCTGCTCGGCTTTATCCCAAAGGTGATCTTCACCAATATACTTCTGCTTATTCTCCGGATCCCGCAACGAAACCTGAGCGGTATAATTTTCAAAGCCAAGCGATCGGAACACAAGGAGAACAAGGTCAATTACTTTTATGAACTCTTCCTTTACCTGATCAGGTCGACAAAAAATATGGGCGTCATCCTGCGTAAAGCCACGAACGCGTGTCAAGCCATGCAGCTCTCCGCTTTGTTCGTAACGATATACGGTACCAAACTCCGCCAGGCGAATCGGTAAATCGCGGTATGAACGTGGCTTTGTTTTATATATTTCGCAGTGATGCGGACAATTCATCGGCTTGAGCAAAAACTCTTCCCCTTCATCAGGAGTGTGGATAGGCTGAAAAGAATCCTTGCCATACTTCTCGTAGTGTCCCGAGGTAACATAAAGTGATTTACTACCGATGTGGGGTGTAACTACCGGATCATACCCTGCTCTGATCTGGGCTTTGCGCATAAATTGCTCCAGCCGCTCGCGCAAAATAGTTCCCTTTGGCAACCATAATGGCAAGCCCATACCGACCTTTTCGGAAAAGGCAAATAACTCCAGCTCTTTTCCCAATTTTCGATGATCGCGCTTTTTAGCTTCCTCCAAAAGGTGAAGATATTCTTCTAATTCTTTCTGCTTAGGGAAAGTTATGCCGTACACGCGTGTGAGCATCTTATTTTTCTCATTTCCTCTCCAATATGCTCCAGCAACATTGGTTAGCTTAATGGCTTTGATAAAGGAGGTGTTGGGAATGTGAGGACCACGACACAAATCGGTAAAGTTGCCTTGTGTGTAAAAGGTAATCTTACCATCTTCCAGGTCATTGATCAACTCAATTTTATACGGATCATTTTTTTCAGTAAAGTAAGCGAGCGCATCAGCCTTACTGACATCTTTTCTCTGGAAGGCGCTGTCCTTTTTCGCCAACTCCTTCATCCTAGATTCAACAGCCGCAAGTTCCTCGTCACCAAAAGGCTGCTCACCCAGATCCACATCGTAATAAAATCCATTATCGATGGGTGGGCCAATGCCAAACTTAACGCCCGGGTAGAGTGCTTCCAAAGCCTCGGCAAACAAATGAGCAGATGAATGCCAGAATGTTGACTTACCGGTTTTATCATTCCAGGTCAGAATTTTAATGGAGGCATCCGAAAGAATCGGACGCGCCAAATCCCAGACTTCACCATTTACTTCGATTGCTAACGAAACCCTGGCTAGCCCCTCACTTATGCTGGCAGCAATCTCGGAACCTTTAACACCTTGCGGATATTCCCGCACACTCCCATCCGGAAGTGAAATCTTTACGTTCATGGATACGAATTAAAATACAACATTAATTCAGGGCACAAATATGCGAAAAAAGTCAACAGTCTGTCATGCTCATCGCGATAACAGAAATTAAGTTTGATGCTAAAGCAAAAGTGCGGATTACAGATTAAACTGCATGCTGAAGAATACACCAAACTTCCGGATGTTTTTAGTTGTCCCATCCGGGAACAACGTGTTGTCATCCGAACGAGGCATACGGTGAATGAAGTCGAGGCGAATAAACTTAAAAATATTTTCTACTCCGTATCCCAACTCAACATAGGGTTCATTATTCAAAAAGCTGATGCTTTCCACGGGTACCCCCTGATCATCCACAATATTATTACGGTTAGGCTGACTCATATCCCCTAAAATAACATTTGCTGTACCAACCAATCTCCATTTAAGTCTTCGCATGAGCGGAATTCGGTTGAGCAAAAATCCTTCAAAATGCTGTTGATATTGTAACGATGCATATTGATCACTTACAAATTCACTGTAATTCATCAGGTTGTAGGTAACGCCTGTATAAAATGGTGTCTGGTTACCAATGTGCGGGTTCAATAACGGATACGGCAAAACTCCAAAAACTTTCTCACCAGTTACGGTAGCATAGCCAGTACCCAGCATTCCCATTCGGATGTCTTTGCTCAGTGTCAATCTTAATTTGGAGTAATCAAAATCACTGTTGATAATACCTTTGAATCCCTGTGTGTAGCGCAGTGTTATAATGGGCCACTTGGTGGTTCCCATGCTAAAGCGTTCGTTATCGTTCTGAATAAAGATTTCATCTTTCGCATACCGTGACTCCAGAATCAGTTCGGCTGTTTCGTAATTGGTAGCTACAGAGGCAGGTTCATTTTGATCTTCTAAATAATAAAAATCAAATGCCGGACGGAAGGATGAGTATCGGAAAGCTACCCGCTGCGAAAAGCCCCGAAATAATTCGCGCTGAAAATTCACTTTTGATTCTTTGAAGTAATAACCTTTTCGGAAATTACCCCAACGTTGTGCTGCCAGGATAAGCAGGTTATCCGATAAGGATTCGTCATCCAGACCTACGCGGTTAATATCACTCCGTGTACGAAACGAAAGGGTAGTCCATTTTTCTTTTGAGAGAATCCGCTGGACAAAAGCGGAGTACTTGATTCTTTCGTCTTTGAATCCATAACCAACTTGTCCACCTAAAACCCACTTTTTACTGAAATCTATACTTGTTTTGAATCCGCCCTGAATGCGGAAGCCCTCGAGTGTGTTCGCGCCAATCATAGAGACATAAGGACCAAGATAAACTTTGCCCGCATCGAAGTACCCATTCACTAAAATGTTTATGATCTCCGTATAGGTACGCACCACCGGAATATTCACCAGTGTATCGATCATCCTATAAACGCTCTTCTCTGTTTCCGATAACGGTTCGTGACGAATGGTATCCCAGTATTCCTCTGCTTCAGACATCCGGGCATCTTCAGACATGACTATTGGTTTCTCATAAAATGAAGGCGCGTAAGGTTTATTTACCACAAAGTTTTTATTGGATGTATAAAACTTGGCTAGCATACCAGCTGAAGTATTGGTTAACTCGCTTACATCAATCAATACCCGGTTTTTCACGGGGAGCCAGGCTCCTTCAGCGGTAGGCTCTAACTCTTGTTGGATTTTAATTTTCTCAATAAAATTGAGGTTAGCCTGCTTCCCTACCGTAGCATCTATCTGTTTGATTGCGTAATCCTTTTTGGTAATCCATACCGTTCCTGTAAAGGCTAAATCCTGTGGGCTTTTAGGAGAGAAATCCAGGCGATAACAATAATGATCACCAACATATAAACTATCCGTAAGATAGTATTCATAGTATAGTTTCCAACCATCGGCTATAGGCGAAACAAAATCCTTACTCAGGATGTTGAGCCAATTCTGATAGAAGTTGTATTCCTGAAAAGAAGACCCTACAAATTGTGTTACCATGGTTCCGTCTTCAACGCCTAACCCGTGAATTTTGGACTTTAGAATATGCTCATACTTTAACTGAGGATTATCGCGGAAGTAAAGTTTTGATACACTTTCAGAAATAAAGATGGGAAGAATCGGCTTTCCATCTTCACCGGCAATTCGATCTACGCTGTCTAATACCTGTGAGATTTTCCGGATCAGTTTTTTCTCTCTGAACTTATCCGTCATGTTATCAATAGATGCTTCAATTTTAGTGTAGGTGTCGTATTCGTAGGCTGTTAATTTTCGCTTATCATTTTTATTTTTATTTCGAACAACTCTTCGTAGAACCTCATATGCAGGATTCTCGCCTGCATTGATTACCAGTTCCTTCAAGTTGGTCACTTCTTCAACCAGTTGAAAATTCAAAACTTGCGTAACGCCTTTGTTAATTTTTTTCTTTCTGGGCTTATACCCGACATAGGAAACAATGAGCGTATCGGTTGGGCTGGATGACCGAAGTAAAAAATTGCCATCAAAGTCTGTTGTTACACCTATACTGGTACCCTGAAACAAAACATTAACATACGGTATGGGGTCGCCCGATGAAGCGTCCGTAACTTTTCCCTTAATCACGGTTTCCTGACCAACAGCCACGGATGACATGAAAAGGAAAACAGCGTAAAACTGGAGGTATCGAAGGGCTTTATTCAAAGGCACAGATGAAGTCAATAGCTACAAAATTATTCATTAAACCACGTTTACTTGCAAGAGGTTTCATTCAAATGCTAACATTTATAATCTCTTTTTCACCTAAAAATCGAGGCTCGGTTTTAAATATGTATAAATCCAGTACAGCTTTCGTTCGTGCAAAGTACTCACGGACAACCACTTTCAGGTTATGATCTAAACCGGGATCATCAGCCGCCATGGCTACCGCATCAATGCCATAATACTGGCTGATAAAGATGGCCCGGTAACTGTGGAAGGGCTGCGTTATAATTGTTAGTTTTTTCTGACCAAAGATTTCTTTACTCCGCACCACCGAATCGAGCGTACGCAAGCCTGCATAATCGAGCGTAATGGCTGATTTGGGAACACCCAGCTTGATGAGTGCACGTTGCATTTCCATCGGTTCATTGTAATACCGTGAACGATTGTCGCCACTGAGAATAAAGTGATCAATTTTACCCAATGTATACAGCTGGGCCGCTGTTTCCATGCGCTTTTCAAAAAAGGGATTTGGCTTTCCGCTTACCAATTTATTGCTAGTGCCCAACACAAGTGCAATTCGATGCTCTGGCAGTTGAATCAGGTCATCGTATACCTTATTTCGGGTACTTTGAACAATCCAAATATTGCAACCAACAACCGTAACCACCAGGATTATCAATGCACCTGCCACCAGACGCTTCAACCAACGAATAACCATAGACATACTTAAGCCAAAGCCAAAGCTAGTCAATTGTTCGCAGATACTCGCGCTCGAGAATTTCTGAACGCTTCACTATTTTTCGATACCAATTCAGTTTGATCACTTCCTGCTCTTCTTGTGATAGTCCCCTGAAAGCCCCCTGTTGCCTTAGCTTCAACATCAATGAATTGAGTGATATGGCCACACTAACGGAAATGTTCAAACTCTCGGTAAAGCCATACATAGGTACTCTCACTTTCTGATCGCCCTTCTCCAATGCATAGGCTGATACACCTCGCAATTCATTACCAAAAACAAGCGCCAATTTTTCACTGCTGCAATCAACATCGTGAATGGATATTCCATCGGGTGCTGGATCGGCAACAAGAATTTTGTAACCATTTTTTCGCAGCCGTGAAAAACACGTCTCGGTGTTGTTCTCATGCTTTTCACGATAACGAATCAGATCAATCCATTTGTTGGCACCTTTTAATACACGAATGTTGAAGTGATACTTCGCGGTGTTCTCAACGATGTGCACATCTTGCAACCCCATGCATTCGCAGGTGCGAATAACAGCACTGGCATTTTGTGATTGGTATATGTCTTCCAGCACAACGGTGACCTGACGTGTCCGCTGCTCCAATACCCGCGCAACAAATTCTTTCTTATGATCAGATACAAACTGTTCAAGGTGCTGAAGAACAAGATGATCATGCCGATCCATTTGTCAATTTGCTATTTCCTGAAAAGGTTTATTCCGAATGTAAATTATCCCAATAATGCACCAGCAATCGTAGCCGACATCATGGTGGCGAGGGTTGCTGCCAGCAATGCCCGTATACCTAGTTTGGACAGGTCACCCTGACGCGCTGGAGCCATCCCGCCTATCCCACCGATCTGAATAGCTATAGAACTGAAGTTTGCAAAACCACACAACGCGTAGGTTGAAATAATGATTGATTTTTCGCTGAGCAATCCTGCTGCTTTCATATCCGCCAGACTCAGGTACGCCACAAATTCGTTGATCACCATTTTCTGCCCTAACAAACTTCCAACTTGTAACGACTCCGTCCAATTGGCCCCCATTACAAAAGCCAATACACGAAACACCTGACCAAAAATATATTGTAACGAAAATCCATTAAAGGCTCCATTGGTTGATTGAATAACCCACTCGTTGAGGCCAGTCCAGTTTCCGATTCCATCTACCAGAATCCAATTCAGTGCATAAATGATGGCGATGAAAGCCAGCAACATACCTCCGATATTAAGCGCTAGTTTCAGGCCATCGGCTGCTCCAGTTGCCAGGGCATCGATAACGTTAACACCGATGGATTCTTTATTTACCCTTAGCGATTTGTCGATTTTTTCAGGCTCCGTTTCCGGGATAAATATTTTTGCCATCACGATGGCCGCGGGTGCATTCATGACAGAGGCACACAGCAGATAGGTAGCAAACTTAACCAACTGTTCTGGGTCACTTCCACCTAAGAATGTGATGTATGCGCCCATTACACTTCCGGCAATGGTGGCCATTCCGCCCGTCATCAGACAGAGCATTTCCGACTGCGTCATTCTCGCGATGAAAGGTTTTACCAAGAGTGGAGCCTCCGTCTGACCAAGAAAAATATTGCCAGCGGCTGATAAACTTTCGGCTCCAGACAATCGCATGGTCTTGGCCATTACCCAGGCAAAGGCAAATACGATTTTTTGGAGTACACCCAGGTAGTACAAACCGGCTGTAACAGCCGAAAAGAAAATAACCGTTGGGAGTGCCTGAAATGCAAACAGAAAGCCCAACCCGTGCTTTGTGCCCGGTACGGCATTGCTGTTTTTTGACAGATCACCAAAAAGAAACTCGGCACCGTTGAGTGCGAAACTTAAAAATTTTACAAAGCCACCACCAATAACTTCAAAAGCTGAACGAACAACAGGAACGCGCAACACCAATAGCGCAATAATAATCTGTAGTGTTAAACCGGTTAGAACTAACCTCCAATCGATCTTTTTTCTGGAACTGGATAAGAGAAACGCAATGACAACAATGACTGCGATACCAATGATTCCACGGAGATAATCCATTCAGGTTTATTTATAAAATGAAAACGTCATCGCAGAACATGATAACAATCTTTGCATAGACCGTTACAACACATTACTCAATGACGTAGCTAAAACTAATTTCGTTTGCTCAGCTCATCGCGGATTTTTGCCGCCCGCTCATAGTCTTCTTTATCGATAGCGTCTTTCAGCAGTTCATTCAACTTTTCAATAGAATAATTTTTGAAATCGTCTTTCTTCGAAGATTCTTTTTTTGCTCTAACTTTCGTTTCTGCTTTTGGCTCGGTCTTCTCTTCCTCAATTTCATCCGTCAGCACAATACCTGCCTCAGCCAGAATATTTTCATAGGTAAAAATAGGCGAATCGAAACGAAGCCCGATTGCGATGGCATCGGAAGGACGTGCATCAATTTCGGATTTCTTAAGGCCATCGGAACAGATGATCTTGGCGAAGAATACACCTTCCTTCAAATCTGAAATAACAATTTCTTCTACGGTAAAATGAAAGTTATTGGCAAATGACTTAAAGAGATCGTGCGTCATCGGTCGGTTCGGGATGATCTTCTCTATCTCAATGGCGATTGCCTGTGCCTCAAACATTCCGATGATAATCGGAAGCCGTCTGTTACCCTCGGTCTCACCCAGCACCAGCGCGAAAGAACCCGTTTGTGATTGACTTGATGAAAGACCCAGTATTTCCAGTTTGATTTTTTTCACGCTTTCTCTGATTCTCAGCCCAAATTTTATTCAACTAACTTATAACAATTCCCTTTTACACACACCAATCAATCCGTAATTATTTAGAGGCTTTAATAGCCTCCGTCAGCTTCGGCAAAACATCAAAGGCATCGCCAACGATTCCGTAATCGGCAGCTTTAAAAAAGGGAGCCTCTCCATCTTTGTTGATGACCACGATACACTTCGATGAGTTCACTCCGGCCAAATGCTGGATAGCACCTGAAATGCCAATAGCAATGTATAACTGTGGCGCCACTTTAACGCCCGTTTGGCCTACGTGTTCATGATGCGGTCGCCATCCCATATCCGAAACAGGCTTGCTGCAGCCTGTGGCGGCATGCAGTGTCTTGGCCAATTCTTCCAACATACCCCAATGCTCAGGTCCTTTCATGCCACGACCTCCTGATACGACAATATTTGCTTCTGGTAACAGCACCTCTCCTGTTGCTTTCTCGGATGACGTAATGCTGGTGCTGAAATCAGCATCCGCAAGTTGTACCGCATACGGTGTAACAGATATGGGCGAGCCCACTTCATTTGCTTCCGCTGCATTCTTTTTGATGCCCAATACTTTTTTCTGATTTTTTAATTCCACAAAGGCAAAAGCTTTTCCCGTGTAGATACTCCGCTTCACTACGAAACCTCCGGCTGTTGCGGGAAGCTCTGCCACATTCGATGCTAAGCTGGCACCAATCTTTGCGGCAACGCGGGCTGACACCGGTGTTCCCAGTGTTGAGTTTGCCAGCACCAAAATATCAGCATTCTCATCCTCCATGGCTTTAGCCAGTACAGATGCATACGCTTGAATAATTCCTTGATTTAACTTTTCATCGGCAGCATGAAGAACTTTTTGTGCCCCGTATTTTCCCAGATTCTCCAATTCACTTTTTTCTACCGCACCCAACGCGATTGCTGTTACTGGTCCTCCCATGGCATGGGCATAGGCCACCGCTTCGAGGGATGTTTTCTTGATTTTACCTTCTGCACTTTCAACAAAAACTAGAATTGCCATACGTCAATATGTTAATGGGTCTTATAAAACTTTTGCTTCGTTTTTCAAAAGGGTGACTAGCTCCGCTACATTATCGGCAGAAACCATTTTTACCGAACCCTTTGCCGGTGGGAGTTCAAACTTCTGAAGTTGCACACCACTATCAACAGCAACAGGCTCAACCACTTTCAACGGTTTCGTCCGGGCCGACATGATGCCGCGCATGTTTGGAATTTTCCATTCTGCAATGGGCTCCTGACAACCCGCTACAAATGGAAGTGAAACTTCAAGGTATTCCTTTCCACCTTCTATCTCACGCGCGAGCTTCGCTTTCGTTCCTTCAAACTCCAGTTTCATTACCGGAGAAATAGAAGGAATGCCTAACAACTCACCAACTATTCCATGGACAACACCACTATTATAATCAATAGATTCACGCCCCATTAAAATCAGATCATAGCCACCGGCTTTGACCTGTTCAGCAATCTGTGCGCCCACAAAAAAAGAATCGGTCGGATCGGCATTTACGCGGATGGCATCGTCCGCTCCAATAGCAAGTGCTTTGCGGATGGTGGGCTCGGTATCGGCAAGCCCGACATTCAATACCGTTACACTCGCACCCCCTGCCTCTTTCAATTCAATTGCGCGCGCCAATGCGTAGTCATCATACGGTCCAATAATAAATTGAACTCCGGTGGTGTCGAACCTGGTGTTATTATCGGTAAAATTGATTTTGGATGTGGTATCCGGTACATGAGTAATACAGACTAAAATCTTCATCTCGCTCTAAATCAGTTAGTTTACAGAAATAGGAATAAACCGGGCTCAAGATAATTAAAGTTCACGGTTCACAATTCAAGGGCGGATTTATTTTTGGTTTGGAAGGCCGATAGCGGGTTTCGGTAACTAATCTGAGTGACCGCTACTTTTTATTATCGTTCACCAACTCCCCATCTTTAAAGAAAAGTTTACTATCGGAACCGATTCCCGTAGCATAATTAAAAGCAAACGTCTTAGGATCTGCCCCTTCGAGTATTTTTGTTTTATAGTAAACATATTGATTGTCTTTGGCGTAATCTTCCAGTACTGGCGTAAAACTCTGCGGGTCTGCAGACAATATTAATTCCGTATCGTAATAAACATTTCTTTTGTCCTTCAGATATTCCCGATTAACAACTTCGAACGTTGACAAATCCACATCGGCTATAATTTTTCCATCGCTGAGGAGAATATCATTAACGACTATGTTTCTTTCATCCAGCACACGGATGGAGTCTATAGCCTTGAATGTGTGACTGGCAAAATTGTTTTTCCAATTGGATACTAAAATGGTATTACCAATGCGCGCGTGGTAGTTATTAATAGCTGTTGCCGTACCTCCCGGATTTGGCATCGTTTTTAAAACCTGTGCTGAAGTGGAAGCAGCGCTGTTATGCGTAATGATGTAAACATGACTGCTGTCGATAGCAAGGGTGCTGTTGAGTTGATTAAATGTTTGTCGATCTACATCAAGTTTTTTTCCTTCAAGAAAAACAGCATAATCATCGAGACCCCACCGCTGATAATATGTTTCCGGGTTGAAAATATGCGGGCGATAGGTTTTGGGATCAGCGCCTTCGATAATGAGGAGGGAGTTTTGGTAGGTAAAATGATAATACACCTGTGATGCATCTTTAGGTGTACCATTCGCATCGATCTCAAACGTTGCATGATCAACCTGCTGCTGTCTGCCTTTCCAAAAAATAAATCGGTTATCCTTTCCGAACTCCTTCGAAAGCACCTGAAATGTTGAAGGATCCGCCTCCGTTTCATGATAACCCAGTTCAAACCAGTTTCCCATCGGAGAATAAATGATCTTCCTTTTCCAGCCATGATGATAATATGAATCGGACAGCGCTGCATTAACAGGCTTGCCGAGGCGTATGAAAAAACTAATCAAAAATAAAAGTGCAGCAAAGGCTAGTATACCGAGAATTGTGAACATTACTTTCACTGATAAAATGTTAACAGTTAAAAGTTTTAAAAATAATAAATATTAATGGGTGAGTTTGTCTAACCTTTGATTTGGGCGAGATGAGGTTACTCTCGTTCAGCTAGCGTTACAGGATTTCGCTTGTCGTGATATACTGCATATACCACAATACTTTCATTTTGCTCAACCTCATAAACAATCTTATATGGGAATCGCTGCATAACAGCGATCCTTTGGTTTCTATAGGATTAATACTGTAAAGGATTTTGAGCAATCCGAGCATAGTATTCGTCCACTTCATCTAAATACTCTGATCCTAGTCCTCTTCGGTTATTTTTATACCAGTCAAATGCCTTTCGGCTTTCATGAGGTCCGAGCGGAGTCTAAGCTTCGGAACTCTGCGATCTCTTCAAACACCAATGATGTTGAGCCGTGTCTCTGTTTAGGGCGGTGGTGACTAGTTGAGATGCGGGTTTCTTCCTTTAACCCAAATTTCATTTTTGTCTTTGACGTTGGGGCGTGCTTGCTACGTTTACACAAAATCAAGCCAATGGAATTTCCTTCTTGCGTAATATCCACGCGCTAATGAGAGTAATCAATAGTCCCAAAGGGATAGTCTCCGTAAGGGTAAAACCAAATCGAACCCAGGGATTTTTATAAAGTTTGGCAAATCTATCCATCTCTTCACGTGCCTTTATTAATTCCGACTCATTGGTACCTTCTTTTATCAATTTTTCCACCTGAGCATTTTGGAACCACTCGATAAAATCCGGAGCGATTAGGTTATGATACACCTCCCAGGTAAGGCCATGGATTACAGCAGCCAACAGTACAATCAAACTACCTAGAACGAAGGCCTTTATAAAGGTGATTTGGCCCTTACGATGATGGTCGCGAAATCTCTTAATACCAAAAAACACTACAGACATAGCAATTAACGTACTGGGCACACCAACATAAACTCCATTATTTAGATTTAATACCCCATTGCGGAAAAGGGGTTGTGTAATGACCAATACAAAAGAAAGAATAGAACCTGCTAGTATGCCGTATTTTAAAATTACCTTTTTCATATCTAAGCATTTAATAAGGTAAGGCAAAACATTTCTTGCCGAAACTAAATCCGAAGGGGTCCTTGAGGTATTAACCCTTAGGATTTTACTGCTTCAATTTTGTTTAATCTTATCCGCTTCGGACTGGAAATAAGATTTTCCACCTCACAACGTGTTCATTCAATTTCTATCCACATACTTTGAAGAATGTAATAAATTCAATGCGACAATTTTCAAATACTTGACAACCTCATCTCCAAACAGTATACTGAACATTCTTGAATGTACCCTTTACCGCAAGTTCTTCATTTAAGGAATTAGCTAAAACCATATCAAAATCACCGGATATGGAATGCATCTTGGTATTGCACTGGGTTATATTGAAACTGTTTCTGGAATCATTTTCGATGAGCCAAAAGCTTCCTTTCGACTTATACCTGAGCCAGGCGTCTACCTCAGCACATACTTCACCATATTCCGGGTCATCCCGGCAAAGCGGTTTGCCGTTTGATCCTGTTCCTTCCGGGTCAAGATTAAAATAAGATCCGGTAAGTAAGCCTTCATTTGGTGGTTCCTGAAATTCGAAATTGAAAACATTCAACTCCAATTGACTTGAAGTATTATTGTTGAAATCAATTTCAATCACGTTATAGGGAACCCAAATATCAAATGAGGAAAATATGGCAGAAACAAATGTTACATGTTGATCTTCCCCATCAATGGTATAAACCACCACATTTTGAGGTTCCAGATCAGAAGTGCCACAGCCACTTGCCAGAGCGAATAGTGTGACTAAAATACATTTACTATATCGCAACAACCTACTTTCTAAATTCTTCATTATTAAATTAGAAATTTTGTAACAGCCGTTTAAAATTTATATCGCAAACCAAAATTCAAAGAGAAAACTACGTTGCGCGAATTTGAACTCACCCCAAAATAATCTTCAACCCATAAATCTCGCAAATCATTGGGAGAACGTATTACCCGATTGGAGTTGACCCTATCCAACTTCTGCAAACCCACCGAAACCTGAGGATTAAATTGGATACCCAATGCAGGCGTTATGACAAATTCCAACCCAAGTCCAACCATCCATCCATAATCACTTGCATTAGTTGAGTACATATTTGTTTCAGAATCATACCCTGCATTCGCGGTACGGTCGAATGAACCCCAATAACCCGAGAAATCAGTATACCGAAAATTGAGTTGACTATTTTTCAGGAAAGCGTAATAAAATCCGGCATCAGCAAAGAAGTCAAATTTATCAACTGTGTAGCGATACCGAACCCAAAGTGGCAAAACATTATAACTATTCTTTACCGTTACGATTGTCTTTTTATTCTCAAAATATGTCTCATTTACAACCAACAACTCATACTCGGCTTCCGTCCCTTTGGTAACAGTACTGTATCCCGAAATGACAGACCAACGGATGGCAACATTTACCTCCAGTACAATATCATAGTTTACATCTTTAAGCGATTTCTGCTCAAATGTACATTCATCACACCGCGATGGGGTCTGGGCATTCAGAAGCTTCGAAAAGGAGAAACCTGCTCTTGGAGTAATGGATAAACGATGGAGAAAAGATTGAGGATTATCCTGACCTCTTGCGCTATAATTAGTAATGTTTAAAAGAATAAAAACAACGGCAATAACTATCTTCATAATTTATTTTTTCCATTTCAAGTAACTCACTCTGATATTTCGCGCAATAGTCAAAGTTGTAAATTTAAAGGTTTTAAGTAAATAATAATATAGAATGTAGGAACCCTGCCCTTGTTGGTGTTGTGCGAAAGCGAGTGCGTGGCTCACCAACAAGCATGGGAATCTATTTATTCTTTCAAACGAACATTTTAATCTATCCTTCATTCTGTTAATCCCTTTACCTGTTATCCCGCTCATCTCGTTTGTTGGTCAAGAAGACCAACAAAGGCGAGGGGGTGATTATGTTGCTGCCAGAATTGGTGCCGGGTATTATTACGGTTTAGCGTCCCGGCCTTTTCAAAGAGCATTATCAATATTTCCTTGCGACTTTCCTGTGGGTTTTTCCGTATGGCCTCAATTATCTTGAATGATGTATATTTCTTAATATCCCGGATAATGCTTTCCAGCGATGCCTCTCCATGCCGGCCAATGATTAAATGAACATGGCTTGAAATAATACAATATGCACAAACCTCCAATCCTTTATGCTGCTGACAATACCGTAGGCTAGCCAGAAATATATCACGATACTCTCTTCGAATGAAAACATCCAGCCAGTAAACAACGGTGAAGGTGACGAAATAAAGTTTATCCTGATCTCGGATCTTGTATTTGCGGCTCATGGCTAACGGGGTGATTATTATCAAAATTATCGGTTATGCAGAGAAGTTACAATATGCTAAATATACCATTGCACAGGCACAAGTCACACACATGCCATCTCGCCTTCCTAAGACTTGCGCCAGTTGGGGACTTGCGCCAGTTGGGGTGAGCCCTGCCATTGCTTTCGCGATACTGAACATTTAATACCTAAGACATGTGTGTAATGGAGGTAGTTTTAATTCAAAAAAAAATTACATTTGGATATCACTTACTTCTGAATGACAATAAAAGTTAGCTTCATTTTTATCCTCTATAGTATTGGGGTTTATCCATCATTCTCTCAAAATCCAATGCTTACCGAAGCCTTTACAGAATTCTCCACGAGCAGATTTTGGGAATATGAAGAAATAAAACTTGACTGGAAAATGGAAGGTCGACTCCAGGCCGATTTTAACGAAGGTCTAAATAATTTAATGGAGAATAATCCAGAGCGAGCTGAATCTGATTTTTCCGAAGTACTAAAAAAAGATTCCTTGCTCTGGCAGGCCTATTATTTTCGGGCAGTAGCCCGAAAGCAGTTAAAAAAATTTAGGGCTTCTTTACAGGACCTTCAGGCTGTCTTGAAACTTCATCCGGATTTTTATGAAGGATATGTTGAATTGGCAAAGGTGAATTACCTTCAAAATAAACTCCCCGAAAGCGAACAAGCTATAAACAAGGCCATCAAGTTAAACAAAGGCAAGGCAACGGCCTATTACATTAAAGGAGATATAAATTTGACACAGCAGCAACTAAAAGGTGCCATCCATAACTATACTGATTGTCTTACTGTGGACAGTCTCTTTCACAATGCCCGAATTAAACTGGCCATCCTTGACCTCATCACGAAAAAAAACTTACCGTCAGCATTACATCATCTTAATCAAGTACTGGCTTATGATTCGCTTCAAAAAAATGCTTTACTCTTTAGAAGTATTCTGAACTATGAATTTGATAAAAACCAATGCATTCGTGATCTGACTAATCTCATATCTGTTAGTCCGAACAATTTAATGGCCTATTTTTACAGAGGTGTGTACGCAACAGATTTAGAGAACTTTTCGCAAGCATTCTCTGATTTTCAGAAAATAATAAAGGTAACTACAACCAGTGACAATAATTTCGCGGGTCAACAATCTTGGTTGGATAAGAAAATTGATATTCAAAATGCCGGTGCATATACACTAACCCGGGTTTATGGATTGCCTGAAAATGATGGAGCAAAAATCCAACAAGCCTATTGTTATCTCATCACTGGTGCGTACGACAAAAGCATCACCCTAATTGATGAAACCTCCAATCCAAACCGCGAACCACTTGCCACGTACCTTAAGGCTGTTGCTTATGAACATAAAGGTGAACATGCTCAGGCTCTCAAATTTTATTCGATTGCGATTGGACTAGACAATCAAATCGCAGATGCCTACAAGAAGCGGGCGATATATGAACAAGAATTAAAACAATGGGAACAGTCCATTGTTGACCTTACAAAAGTTTTACAGTTAAACCCTGAGTCATTTATCATTTATCGTATTCGAGGAGTTTCTTATTTCTATGTTAACCAACTCACTCAGTCAATTTCGGATTTTACAAATTATCTGAAACACGATAGCTTGAATAAAGAGGTATTGAGTTATCGGGCATTTGCCTACCAGAAAAACAACCAACCGCTAGAAGCTTCACTAGATTTTGCCGTGTCAGGAAATCAACAATATTTGGATTTCATTGACTTGAAAAAACAAATCGACTCGGTATTAATTAGGCCAGATACGGTTCAAGCATTATACTATCTTTCCAAGCTCACAGATATGGTTCCGGTCTTTACCGAAGGTTATGTGCAAAAATTTAAGATACATATGGCACAACAAGAATGGGATCCGATAAAAAGGGATATTTTAAGGGCCGTACGGAATAGTAGGTTAGATGCAAAAAAATCAGATCATTCCTATTTGCTTACCCTACAGGCGATGTTGTATTCAAGCGGAAGGCATTATGATGACGCTCGCAAAACCCTTGACGAAGCTATTCAATTAGATAAAGAAAATGCACTTGCCTATTTGGAACGCGGCAAGGTAATGCTAGAACTGGGAAGGGTACCAAAAGCTGAAAGTGATTTAAAACAAGCCTCTTCATTAGGCAATCAGCAGGCTAAACTAATACTCTCGTCTATTTCAAAAAAATAATTAAGTTTTGTCTTGAGGATCAGAGCCCCTTCACAAGTTACTCTGATCGGGGTGAAAATGAATGGATTTATCGGTGCTGTCGGAGTTGGAGAAAGACCTGGTATACACGCAGCTAACCATTATATATTTATCGAACACAAGAGACAATTTCGGCTTTCATAAAGTAAAAATAAAGTCGTTTATGATGACCCATCTCGCTTGTTGGTGAGCCCTGGCGAGTGACGCTCATCGGGTGTGGTTCAAAGACACTTTCGGTGTCAGCGATGAAACTACTACTTTTGCACCATGTCACGTATCCAGCACTTACAGCAGTTTTTAGCTGAAGACCCGAATGATCCATTCAATCTCTATGCGCTGGCATTGGAGTATCTGAAACATGACCAAAAAAAAGCCAGCGAACTTTTTGATCAATTACTCATAGAACACCCGGACTACGTGCCCACGTATTACCATGCCGGCAAATTATTTCAGGAACTGAGACAAACCGAAAAGGCATTGCTCCTATATGAAACCGGAATATCCAAAGCTAAAAAAGTGAATGATCTGAAAGCTTTGCGCGAATTACAAGCAGCGCATACCGAACTGCTCTACGATTAACCGGATCAGTTTTCCGGTGCACCATCATCCACCCAGCAGGCAATCAAATCTATTTGATTCTGAGGGAGACCGCCATTGAATGGCATAGATTTGTCTTGCGTTCTTTTCTTTATATCCGCAGCATGCGTTTTCGCATTCGCATAAATACGCCAGTCCATTCGATCAATACCATTGTGGCATCCTGTAGTTGCACAGGAATTTGTCATGATGGGAAGAATATCGGTCGCCCAACTCACGCCTGTATTTCCGCGCGGTACATTTACTTCGAGTACCACCTCACAATTATCGCTGTCGCGGATGGTCAAAAAATGTTTCCCGCTTTTCACTTCGGTAAAAATTGCGGAAGCAGTGAACTCACCTGCATCTAGTTTAAATGCATACGGTCCATTGGTTTCCGCTACTGCAACTTTTATCCCACCATTGTCTTCGAGGCAAAGATTGTCCTCCGTCAAGGTAAAGGAAGCATCAAACTGGGTAGCCCCAATTAAGATATAATCAAGTACTTTCTCACATCCGTTTTTATCCCGCAGGGTAACGGAATACAATCCGGCAGAAAGATTTTGAAATACACCATTTGTTGAGGTTCGCGAAGGCGTGCCTGGTAAAATATACGTGAAAGGTTGTTTTCCGCCTGATCCCACAACTGTTATGGAACCATCTTCTGTTCCGCATGATGTAGCCGGAACAATAGCGGTTGTTTCTATTGCGAGGTTAGCCTGATCGCAATCTATTGTTCGATTCAGATCGTGTGAAACACAAGAAAGTAAGAGCGTAATACTAGAGAGTACCAACAACAATTGTTTCATCAGTAGGGCGATCAAACCGAAAGTTACAAAAGGTCAAGGAGTTTGAGATTTCCCTTCCATGAAATTACAATACCAACGCTGACCGACAAAGATAAATCGGTATTGCTCTAGAACGGAGTTTCATCATCTCCGCGTGGCGCGGATGATTCACCCGGATTAAAAGTATTCAACCGGCTTTCGCGGGTAATCATGCCGGAGAATGGATTATCGTTTGAAGCCGGTGCATCAAAATCTGCAAACTTGGTGTATTTGCCTATGAACTTCAGCTTCACGCTGCCTGTTGAGCCGTTTCGGTGTTTGGCAATAATCACTTCGCCCATGCCCTGTGTTGGCATACCTTCCTCATCAACCGTAATCTTATAATATTCCGGACGATACAAAAACATAACAATATCGGCATCCTGTTCGATGGAGCCGGATTCACGTAAATCGGATAGTTGAGGTTTCTTATCTCCTCCCCGTGTTTCCACACCACGACTCAATTGCGACAGGGCCAACACCGGAACATTTAATTCTTTCGCTATTCCTTTCAACGCTCGTGATATGGAGGCAATTTCCTGTTCGCGGTTACCGCCCTGTTCACCCCGCATCAACTGGAGGTAATCGATTACAATCAGTTGAACATTATGTTCGGCCTTTAATCTTCTGCACTTGGCGCGAAGTTCGAGGATAGAAAGCGCTGGCGTATCGTCAATAAAAATCGGAGCTGATGATAATCTTCCAGTTTTATGAACCAACTGGGCCCACTCATGCTCGGCCAGGTTTCCTTTTTTAATTTTCTCACCTTCCAGTTCGGCTTCAGCCGAAATCATACGATTCACTAACTGAACGGATGCCATTTCAAGGGAGAAGATGGCCACCGGTATTTTGAAATCAACAGCTGCATTGCGAAGGGCTGAAACCACGAAAGCTGTTTTACCCATACCGGGTCGTGCAGCAATAATCACGAGGTCTGACTTCTGCCATCCGGAGGTCATCCGGTCAAGAGCCGTAAAGCCACTGGGCACTCCGGTGAGACCATCCTTATGCTCTTTTAACATTTGAAGTTCCTGAATGGCCCGCGACATGAGGTTACGCATGTTGTCGTAATTCTTGCGCAGGTTGGAATCGGAAATTTCAAAAACAGACTGTTCCGTTTTATCTAAGAGTTCGAAGACATCGGTGGTATCCTCATACGCATCGTGATGGATTTGAGAGGCAATCTCTATCAGGTTGCGTTTGATGGCCATCTCAATAATGACCCGCGCGTGGTATTCAATATTCGCAGCCGAACTCACCTTGGCTGTAAGTTCTGCGATGTAATAGGCACCGCCTATTAATTCAATCTTACCGTTCTTGCGCAACTGGTTAACCACGGTACGCATGTCTACCGGCTCAGAGGCTTTAAAGAGATCGATGATCGCAGTGTAAATTTCTTTATGGGCATCCGAGTAAAAATGTTCGGGCTTCAGAAACTCGACAACAGCATTGAGCGCATTCTTCTCCAGCATCAACGCACCTAACACAGCATCTTCAAGATCAAGCGCCTGAGGTGGCAACTTTCCCAAGCTTTCGGAGATATCTCTCGGAATTAACTTTGTTTTGCTGCTTAACCTCAGTGACGTTGATCTTCCTTGCTCCATACAGTGGTTGTTGGACGTGTTTCGTTTTTCGTAGGGCGACAAACGTACAATCAATACGACTCAGTACGATTCCCGCTCTCCACAACTTATACACAAAGTATAAACACGCCAATTGTGCATAAAATTTCCTGAAGGTATGTTACTGTTGCGCCAACTTCTGTCGCGCAAAATTAAAATCGAAAGAATTTTCACGTACTTTCAAAGACCAAACATTTTACTTTAATTTAAAACCGGAATATAGTTTCGATGCAGCACAAAAAGCAGAAGGTACATTTTATAGCCATTGGGGGCAGCGTGATGCATAATCTGGCGATCGCACTCAAACTTCAGGGTCATACAGTAACGGGTTCAGACGATGAAATATTTGAACCCTCACGGTCGAATCTTTCTTCGCATGGGTTATTGCCGGAACAGATGGGTTGGCTTCCGGAAAAACTGGATGCCTCTTACGACTTCGTCATCCTGGGAATGCACGCCCGAAAAGATAATCCCGAACTTCTTAAAGCTCAGGAACTTAATCTTAAAGTCCTTTCCTTTCCCGAATATATCTACGAACAGTCGAAAGATAAACAACGCATTGTCATTGCCGGCAGTCATGGTAAAACAACCATCACCGCCATCATCATTCATGTATTAAATTACTTCAAGCGCAAGTTTGATTATGTCATTGGAGCGAAAGTAAACGGCATTGACCATACCGTTAAACTTTCGGATGCTCCTATCATAATTATTGAAGGCGATGAGTACCTTTCGTCAGCACTGGATCCCACACCCAAGTTTCTTCGCTTTCAGCATCATGTTGGTCTGATCAGCGGTATTGCCTGGGATCATGCCAATGTTTTTCCAACAGAGGAAGAATATGTAAAACAATTTGACCGCTTTGCAGACCAAACTCCGAAGGGTGGAATTCTCTTTTATAATGAGCAGGATCCGATAGCGATCATGATCGGAAAGAAAGAACGCAATGATGTGCTCGAAATAACGTTTAAAAGTCATGCGCACGCCACCGATAATCACGGACAAATTTTTCTGACCAACGGAAAAGAACGGTATCCGATAAAAATATTTGGCAGCCATAATTTGCAGAACCTCAGCGCGGCAAAAGAAGTGCTGAAAAAAATAGGCATCGCACCGGATAAATTCTTTGAAGCCATTAGCAGCTTTGAAGGAGCAAGCGGCAGACTCGAGAAAATTAAAGATGGTGCTTCCACTACGGTGTACAAAGATTTTGCTCACGCCCCGTCTAAGGTGAAGGCTACCGTTAAAGCACTCAAAGAAATGTATCCATCGCGCGAACTGGTGGCCTGCATTGAATTACATACCTATAGCAGTCTCAGTAAAAAATTTCTGCCACAGTATAAAGATAGTTTGAAAGGTGCCCATGTTCCGGTTGTTTACTTCAATCCTGAAAAGGTTAAAGCTAAAAATCTGGAGCCCATTACCGAGGAAGATATCCGTGCGGCCTTTGCCACTCCGGGTATTACGGTTGTGGATGATCCTCAAAAACTTCAGAAATTCTTGCGTGAGCAATCGTGGAAAAATAAAAATCTATTGATGATGAGTTCCGGAGATTTCGGAAAGCTTAACCTGAAAGACCTGGCAGAAGAAATTCTGGCTTAAGTTTTCTGCACGATTCTAATCTTTTCAAATAATAAGTCAATCTTACAACTACATGAAACTCAACCTGCGCAATCCGCTTTGCTTTTTTGATCTAGAAACCACCGGCATTAACATTGCGCAAGACCGTATTATTGAAATAGCGGTAATCAAGATGCTGCCGAATGGCGAAGTTCAGCGCAAAGCTAATCTGCTTAATCCAACCATCCCGATTCCTGAAAGTTCAACAGCTATTCATGGTATCAGCAACGCAGATGTTCAGGATAAGCCTACGTTCAAGGAAGTGGCGAAGGAATATGCAAAATTTCTGGAGGGATCCGATCTATCAGGCTTCAACATTCTGAAATTTGATGTGCCCATGCTCGTAGAAGAATTTTTACGAGCCGGTGTAGAATTTGACTACAGCCGAAAGAAAATAATTGACGCGCAGAAAATATTCCACCTGATGGAAAAGCGTACCCTTTCGGCAGCCTACCGCTTCTATTTGAATAAGGATATGAAAGACTCCCACACAGCCGAAGCAGATGCTGAGGCTACGATGGAAGTATTGATTGCCCAACTGGAAAAATACGATGGGCAAGAAGTAACGGATGGCCTGGGCAAAAAGATTGGTGAGATTAGAAATGATATGGAGGTGTTGAACAAACTGACATCGTCAGAAATGGTTGATCTTGCCGGCCGTATGATTCGCAATGAAAAAGGTGAAGCTGTCTTCAACTTTGGCAAGCATAAAAATAAACCCGTATTAACCGTGTTGCGCGATGAACCCTCCTATTATGATTGGATGCTCAATGGAGACTTTCCGCTCGACACCAAACGCAGACTTACAGAAATAAAACTCAGCGGATTTAAAAAGTGATCGATGAGCCTTCTTGGCGCGGAAGGGGTTGGAAAGTGCAGATTTCTTTTCACACGGATTGCAGCGTTAATCGAACTAACATTCAGCCCTTTATTTCCCGCAACAGCGGCTCAAAGAATCAACCCTTCAGTGAAGACTAATTCTTCTTGTATTTTAACGCTTCCGGAATCCAGCCCTGCAAGTCTTTTACACGGGTTTCGTGTGACGGGTGCGTAGACATGAATTCAGGCGGCTGCTGACCACCACCCACCTCAGCCATGCGCTCCCAGAATTTTGGTGCTTCATGCGGATCGTATCCGGCCATTGTCATAAAAATTAATCCGATTCGATCTGCTTCTGATTCGTGTGTTCTGCTGAATTTCAGCATCCCTAAACTTGTTCCCGCACCGACAGCTTGCATAAAAATTTCGCTGGTTAATGAAGGGTTTTGACCCATTGCTGCACTCAGGGTGGATAGACCAAATTGCGCCACCATTTGTTGGCTCATTCGCTCACGGCCGTGGTTGGCAATGGCGTGCGCTACTTCATGCCCCATCACTACAGCTACTCCGGCTTCATCCTTACAAATCGGCATAATGCCCGTGTAAAAAGCCACCTTGCCACCCGGCATACACCAGGCGTTCACCGTTTTGGGGTCATCAATCAGATTAAACTCCCAGGCAAAACCGTTCAGCTCAGAGGAAGCACCTTTATCGGCCATATATTTTTCCACCGCCTTCTCGATTCTGGCGCCAACTTTTTTCACCATGGCAGTCTGCTCCTGATTGGTCGACATCTTTGCATCCTTTAATACCTGTTGATATTGTTGGGAAGCCATCGGTATAATCTCGGCATTGGAAACCAGACTTAATTGTTTTCGATCTGTAACCGCTACTGTAGCGCAGGCATACAAGATTAACAGAAGGGCGGAAAAAACTATGGCATTCTTTAACATATACTATACTTTTGAACAAAAATACAAATCCAATTTAGATTGCGAACAACCATCCAATAAACTGTAACGAACATTTGCTATGAGGATATTTGCCATCGGCAGAAATTATGCCGAACACATCAAAGAACTGAACAATGAACGGTCTGATGAACCCGTTATCTTTACAAAGCCCGATACAGCGGTGTTACGCAATAACAGTCCGTTCTACTACCCGGAGTTTTCAAAGGATATCCATCACGAAGTTGAACTGGTGTTGAAAATATGCAAAGAGGGAAAACACATTGAGGAAAAATTTGCCCACAAGTATTATGATGCCATCGGTATTGGAATAGATTTTACAGCGCGCGACTTACAGCAGAAAGCTAAGGAAAAGGGACTTCCCTGGGATATAGCCAAGGGCTTTAACGGATCGGCACCGATTTCGGAAAAGTTTATTCCTGTTGGCACATTCGCAGATTTAAAGAACATCAACTTTAGTCTGAAAATTGATGGTGATTTAAAGCAACAAGGTAATACCAGTCTTATGCTTTTTAGTTTTGATTATGTAATTTCGTATCTCTCGAGATTTTTTACGTTGCGCACAGGTGATTTAATTTTTACGGGCACCCCCAAAGGTGTTGGCCCGGTGAGGGTTGGAAACGTTTTATCGGCTTACATTGAAGATGAAAAATTATTGGAGTTTGAAGTTAAGTAAGGTAGCCTTACTATTTTTTGCGATCGCTCCTTCTGCCGTGCTGGCACAGTTCAGCAATCCGGAACTCAAGTTTCCGAATGATGAAAAATACATTTATCCGGTAAGACCCGGCCAACCAGGTTCGCTGGCGGGCACGATGGGCGAGTTACGCACCACACACTTCCATTCCGGTATTGACATTCGTACCGATAATAAAATTGGTATTCCGGTTTTGGCGTCCAAAAGCGGATACATCTCCAGAGCTTCGATGAGTGCATCGGGTTATGGAAATGTGCTCTACATTTCCCATCCGGATGGCAATACAACGCTCTATGCTCACCTTGATGAGTTCAAAGGTCCATTGGCCAATTACATGCTGAAAGAACAGTACCGAATAAAAGCAGGTGAAATTGATCTTACCTTTCATGAAAATCAATTTCCGGTAAAGCAGGGCGAAGTGATTGCACTATCGGGAAATTCCGGTTCTTCCAGCGGACCTCACCTCCATTTTGATATTCGCGATTCCAACAACCAGGCGTTGAATCCGCTTCGGGTTGCAGATTTTACTGAGGTAAAAGACAACCTTCCTCCTGCAGCAGAAAAAATTGCATTGCGCACGCTTGACGCAAACTCACGTGTAAACGACCGGTTTGGAAGGTTTGAGTTTTATGCCCAACGTGCTGGATCAAATTTCGTACTCTCCAAACCCATTTTTGCAAACGGTGTGATTGGTGTGGAAATTCTTTCGAAAGATAAGCTGGCTGCAAATAGTCCCTTCTACGGAGGTGTTAACTACATTGAAATGCGGGTAGATGGCGAGTTAATTTTCAGTCAGGCCATCGAAAAAATAAACCTGCTGGAAACCCGCAGCATTTATACGCTCATGGATTTCAAAACAATGCGCAAAAGCGGATCGCGGTTCTATAAACTCTACATTGCTGATGGTAATGAGTTACCGTTTTACGAAGCATCACCCGGTAGCGGTAAAATCAAAATTCAAAAAGAAAAAGAATCAAAAGTAGAAATCAAGTTGAAGGACAGTTACGGAAACTCCAGCACGGTTTCGTTTCGCTTACAGCACGATCCGCTGATCAAAGAAGTTCCTAATCTGGAACCTATGAAGAAAGATATAGAGTACGATCTGTCGGAGAATACGTTAGTCATTTCGGCCAAAACCTGCTCGCCCGCTGAACAAGCAATCATTTATGGTAACGGTGGAACACGCACAAAAGAAGCCGATTATTATAACAACTTGAGAAGTGTTTACCTGTTGGATCTTCGAAAAGAAATACCAGATTCAGTTGTTATTTGTGGTAAATCCATCGTTCCAAAAATTAGAGCTACGGTTCCGTCAGCTATCGAATATAAATTCTATAGCAACTTCATGGACATCCGTTTTCCATCGAATTCACTCTATGATACGCTTTACTTGTCAAGCGATTACAAACTGAAACCGGATAATACAGAAGCCTTCACCATTGGCAACACCTTGATTCCAATCAATAAGCCCATTCATATTTCTTTAAAACCCAAACAAGAATATCCGGTCAAAAATAATTTTGCCGTTTATCGGGAAACCGGCAATGGTGGATATGCATATGTGGGAGGAGAGTTTATCAATGGAAGAATACAATTCTATACGCGTGAGTTTGGAACCTTCACCATCCTTCAGGATACCATCTCTCCCACCATTCGGCCGGTTTATGTTAACAATTACGCAGCCCGATTTAAAATACGAGACAATTTATCCGGAATCTCATCCTTTTCAGCAACCATCAATGGTGAATGGTTGTTAATGCACTACGATAGCAAGTCGGCTACGATTTGGTCAGAGCGATTGGATAAAACACAACCGCTGAAAGGTGATTTCGAACTGGTCGTTACAGACATTGCCGGAAACAAACAAACGTATAAACAAAAAATACCCTGATTATGGCTCTTCGCATCGGTGACAAAGCTCCAGACTTCAATGTAAATGATCAATCTGGAAAACCGGTAAAGCTTTCTGATTTTAAAGGCAAGAAGCTCGTGCTTTACTTTTATCCGAAAGATCAAACACCCGGTTGCACAGCAGAGGCATGTAACCTCCGTGATAATTATCATTTGCTCCAGAATCAAGGATATGAGGTGTTGGGCGTTAGCACGGACACAGAAAAATCACACCTGAACTTTATCGCCAAACAGAAACTGCCCTTCCGCTTGTTGGCCGATACAACCAGAAAACTTCACGAAGCCTATGGCACCTGGATCGAAAAATCCATGTATGGAAGAAAATATATGGGCACGGCACGGGTCACATTCCTGATAAATGAGAAGGGTATGCTAGAAGACATTATAGACAAAGTTGATACTAAAGATCATACCCGTCAGATCATAAAGGAACACTCCCTTCCGCAGAAAGCAGTTTCCCAAAAGAGCGCAACTGAAAAGAAAATTGTGAAAAAAGTGGCTCCAAAAAAGAAAGCGGCCAAGAAATCAACATCCAGAACAAAATAAGAGATTCCCCACATTTCAGGAAAGCCCCGGATAACTTACGGGGTTTTCTTTTTGGATGGGTTCTTAAATTAGCGCATCTTCGCGACAAAATTTTCCTTTCATGAGCAAGCAAACCGACCTTCTTGAATTAAAAAAAATAGCATCCCAAATCCGTAGAGACATTGTACGCATGGTGCATGCATGTCAATCCGGGCATCCCGGTGGGGCTTTGGGCTGTACAGAATTTTTCGTTGCCCTGTACTTCAAAGTGTTGAAGCATAATCCTAAGTTTTCAATGGATGGAAAGGGTGAAGACCTATTTTTCCTTTCCAACGGACACCTTTCCGCTGTCTGGTATGCTGCGCTTGCGCGCTCGGGCTATTTTGATGTGAAGGAACTGGCAACCTTTAGAAAATTGAACACCCGGCTCCAAGGCCACCCTGCCACACACGAGCATTTACCTGGTGTCCGAATTGCATCCGGATCATTAGGACAAGGCTTGTCCGCAGCACTCGGTGCAGCACAATCAAAAAAACTGAATAAAGATGACAGCTTCATCTATGTTCTCATGGGCGATGGTGAACTGCAGGAAGGACAAGTTTGGGAAGCCGCCATGTATGCAGGATTTAATAAAATGGATAACATCATTGCCACCATCGATTACAACGGTCAACAAATCGATGGCCCGGTGGATAAGATTTTATCGCTCATGAATTTAAGAGCAAAGTGGGAATCCTTTGGGTGGACCGTGCAAGAATTTAATGGCAACAACCTCGATGAGGTCATTAAAGCGCTTGAACACGCTAAAATTTTGGCAAAACAAGGCAAGCCTGTCATGAACCTAATGAAGACAGAAATGGGCTTTGGCGTTGATTACATGATGGGATCACACAAGTGGCATGGTGTAGCACCAAATGACGAAGAACTCAAGAAAGCCCTCGATCAGTTGGAAGAAACCATTGGTGATTATTGATCAATCATCATGCACATGAAATAATGCCAGGGAATTTCTCTGGCATTTTTATTTTACCACAAGTAAAAGAAATCATTTTCGTTTAACTTCACGAATGGGCACTCACTCTCCATATCTCTTTATTGTGGCATTACTGTTAGCGACCTTCGCTTCAGAGGCGCAAAACAAAGTGCAACAAAAGCTGCCGGAAAAAACCAGGATTCTATTTGTACTGGATGGTTCCGGAAGCATGGAAGCTGTGTGGGAAGGGAATCAATCCCGCATGGAAGTAGCCAAAAAAATACTGACCAGATTAGTTGACTCATTGCGTAACAGTCAAAATCTGGAACTGGCACTCCGGGTATATGGGCATCGCTTTTCGCGTCAGGCCAACAATTGCACAGATAGTTATCTGGAAGTTCCCTTCGGCCCGAAAAATCATAATACCATGCTTACCAAATTGAAAGAAATCAAACCAAGAGGTAATACACCCATAACCTATTCCCTTCAACAAGCAGCCAACGATTTTCCCGCAACAACTGGGTATCGTAATATCCTCATTCTCATAACAGATGGAATTGAATCGTGCGGGGGTGATCCCTGTGCCACTTCCCTTGAATTTCAGCGAAAAGGAATTTTTCTTCGGCCGTTCATCATTGGCTTGGGTCTCGATGGCGGTAAAGCCCTGGAATGCATGGGACTGTATATTGATTCGCAAAATGCCACAACATTCAATCAGGTTTTGAATCAGAGCATTCAAACAACATTTGCCAAAACAACTGTGAGTGTAGAACTCTTAGACGGAAGTGGAAGAGCAACGGAATCAAACATCAACATCAGCTTTATAAATGCCAACACCGGGAATTCCGCTTTTGAATTTGTTCACTATCGCGATAAGCAAGGGAAACCTGATTCTGTTCAACTTGATCCGGTAATCTCCTATGATATGATTGTGAATTCACTCCCCACAATCGTGTTAAAACAGGTGAATATCATCAATGGCCAGCACAACGTAATAACCATTGCTGTACCACAGGGAAATCTGGTCATTCGAAATGAAGGTAGAGGTAATCCCTTCAACACCATTGTTCGTCAGAAAGGGAAAGCAGAAATTCTAAACCAGCAAGGCAGTGGTGAAACCTATCGTTACCTGGCAGGAGATTATGTTGTTGAGTCGCTTACTTTTCCAAGGAGAATTTTTCATGTCACCGTTGCACCAGATAAACTTTCATCTGTAACTATACCATCCCCAGGAACGGTCAACATCAATACGATTGTGCCGGGCTTTGGAAGCCTGTTTGAAATTATGGATGATGGCAGTGAACGGTGGGTTTGCAGACTTGATGAACAAAAGTCATTTCACAACTACAACCTGCTTCCCGGAAGGTACCGCATTGCTTTCCGGGCAAAAGACGCACCGGGCAGCAAGTATACGGGTGTAAAAACCTTCTCCGTAACCACGGGAAAAAACACGATGGTTAATGTTTTCAACTAATCTTGATTTAGTTAGGCTAATACCAGCCAAGGTAGTAAGGCGATTATTAAAGCAACAAAAACCCAAAAAACGAGTCTTCGATTAGATTTCGGTTCTTCTGTCGGTGTAGCCGGATTATCGCTTTCCATGGTGTTGGTACTCTCCATCCTTTACGCACAATTTCACCTACGGTTCATCCCCATGCGGGGGATTTTGATGTCTTTAACAAATCATTAACACTTTACCCAATGGTGCTGGCAGTTCAAAAATAATTTCCGACTTTCGCACTGCAAAAAATACCAACCATGACCAAGTTTACTTTTACCGAGAAGAAAGATACCCGATCAGGCTTTGGCGTTGGCCTCCATGAATTAGGCAAACAAAACCCTGATGTTGTAGCGCTTTGCGCGGATCTTACAGGATCTTTGAAAATGGATGCCTTCAAGAAGGAGTTCCCGGAGAGATTCTTTCAGGTTGGTATTGCCGAGGCAAACATGATGGGGCTTGCAGCAGGCATGACCATTGGTGGCAAAATACCCTTTACGGGAACATTTGCTAACTTCTCAACCGGACGTGTGTACGATCAAATTCGTCAATCCATTGCATACTCGCATAAAAACGTAAAAATCTGTGCTTCCCATGCTGGGTTGACACTCGGAGAAGACGGTGCAACTCACCAGATTCTCGAAGATATTGGTATGATGAAAATGCTTCCGGGTATGACCGTGATTGTGCCCTGTGATTACAACCAAACAAAAGAAGCAACACTTGCACTCGGCACACATGTCGGACCGGCCTACCTTCGTTTTGGAAGACCAAACTGGCCAATTTTTACAACCGGAAGGCCATTTACAATAGGTAAGGCTGATAAAATGATTGATGGCACTGATGTCACTATCTTTGCGTGTGGACACATGGTATGGCAAGCCATAGAAGCTGAAGCCATGTTAGCTGCAAAGGGTATCAGCGTAGAGCTTATCAACCTTCATACCATTAAACCCCTAGATGTTGAGGCGGTATTGAACTCTGTTGAAAAAACACGGTGCGTTGTTACCGCTGAGGAGCATCAGATTAATGGTGGTTTGGGAGACAGCATCGCTCATGTACTCGCACGCTTCCGCCCTACCCCTATGGAAATGGTGGCCGTTAACGATAGTTTTGGTGAAAGTGGTACACCTACAGAACTTCTCAAAAAATATGGACTAGGTCCTGAGAATATTGTAGCTGCTGTAGAGAAGGTTTTGAAAAGAAAATAAATACGTTTTCCTATCTGGATTTAATGCAGACTACCATAATGTTCTGCAAACTTCAAAAGATCATTTCTTCCAACTGAGAGTTTTTCCTTCTTAGCATAAGCGCTCATCTCTGTTTGTTTATCTGGGAGGCTCTCAATTAGCTTTTTGATGCTTACGATCTTGGATATGTCCCCATTCCCTATCCGATAGTAAAAAATATCACTTAAGCTTGTGAATCTGGCTGGTTTGGTATTGTATTCCAGAGCTTGAGTCTCTTCCTTTTCTTTGAACACAACCACTTTCTTAGCAAAGAGGGAAAGTTGCCCGCTATCAAGTCTTTCCAGGAAACCAAATTGAACTTTGTTTCTATATTCAAATTTACCCACCGTTAGAATCATATCACTTAGGATGACTTTTTTGATGCTGATGTCCGGATCTAAAATCATGTCAACACCATTTTGCTTAAACTCAATATTATCATCGTAAATATTGTAACGCATGGGAATCCCCTTGTAATGACCTTTAAAACTAATTACTTGGCCCTCTTTAAAATCATCGTATAAATAAGGCGATCCTTGAACATCACCATTACCATGCTCATACGCAGCTGAGGATGTTCTCAATAGTAATCTTTCACCGGCAATTCTTCCGGCAATTTGACCGTTAACAAAAAAGACTGGAAGAAGAAATAATAAGCAAACCGTTACTTTTTTCATGGATTACAACATATCCCGAAAGATAATTAAAGGGAAGTAGAAAAAAAAAATATGAAAACCCGAAACTTTAATCGTAATATTACGATTATACGGACATGGGAATTACGAAAACAGAGGGCTTCACCAAATCACAGATTCAACTTTCCGCGTTGGCGAAGGCACTCGGACATCCAGCCAGGATAGCCATCATCCAATTCCTGGCAAATAGAAATTCTTGTGTTTGCGGAGATATCGTAGATAAACTTCCTCTATCGCAGTCAACTGTTTCGCAACACCTGAAGGAATTAAAAAATGCAGGCCTCATTAAAGGGGATATCGATGGACCAAGTGTTTGTTATTGCATTGACGAAAAAAACTGGGAGAAGGCGCAGAAAATGATTGGTGATTTGTTCAAAAGCCATCTCACCAAAAATTGCTGTCCATAAAATTTTCCTCCTTATAGATAAGATTTCGTACACTTTAACGATAACGATTATGAACACCAACACATCAGAACAAATCAAAGAAATGGTGAAAGAAAAGTACAGTCAGATTGCGGATCAAAGTCGAGAAATAAATGCCTCGAGTTGCTGTGGAGCAAGCTGTGGGTGCAATACAATCGATGCTGCTATCATGGCAGAAGATTATACCAAAATGCCGGGCTATAACCCAGCGGCCGACCTTGGCCTGGGCTGTGGTTTGCCTACTGAATTTGCACAAATAAAGGAAGGCGATGTCGTTGTTGACTTAGGATCTGGTGCCGGCAATGACTGCTTTGTTGCGCGGTCAGTTGTTGGTGCCACAGGAAAAGTCATCGGCATCGACATGACCGACAAGATGATTGAGAAAGCGCGGGCAAATGCGGAGAAGCTTGGTTTCAATAATGTTGAATTCAGACATGGAGATATCGAAAGAATGCCCATTACTTCAAACGCGGCCGATGTTGTGGTTAGTAATTGCGTTTTAAACCTGGTGCCCGATAAAAAAAAGGCCTTTGACGAAACGTATAGGATTTTAAAGCCCGGTGGACATTTCAGCGTTTCGGACATTGTATTGGATGGAAACCTACCTGATAATCTCTTGAAAGCCGCTGAACTTTATGCGGGATGTGTCTCCGGGGCCATTCAAAAAGATGAGTATCTCAACGTCATCAAGGAAGCGGGTTTTAAAAACATCTCAATTCAAAAAGAGAGGAAGATCATGCTTCCCAATGAAATCTTACGTGAATATTTATCGGATGATGAAACACTGGCATTCCATTCATCTGGATTGAATATTTTAAGCATTACAGTCTTTGCAGAAAAACCTCTCGCTTCTGAGAAAAAGGAGGCGTGCTGTGAGCCCGGATGTTGTTCCTAAACACTGGATCCATTTGCACTTTAAACACTAGGAACAAACCATGGACCTTATACCCCGCATTGCAACTACACCGGAAGAACTCGCTGCGTTTACAGCCCAAGTGAAAAACTCCGGACTACCCTTTCAGGATTTGAATCAAGCGAACCAAATTAGGATTGGGTATTTTATTGAGGAAGAACTTGTAGGAACAGGTGCATTGGAAATACATGACCAGTATGGATTGCTGCGCTCACTCTCAGTGAAATTTGGCATACGTGGGCAATCATTAGGATCAATGATAACCGACCATCTGCTACTCCTGGCAAAAGAAAACCAACTCAAAACAGTTTTCCTGCTAACGGAAACAGCCCACGGTTTTTTTAAAAAGAAAGGTTTCATTGATGTAACGCGTGAAGCTGTTCCCGATCAGGTCAAAGCTTCCACTGAGTTCGCGCATGTTTGTCCAACCTCGGCCGTATGTATGCAACTGGAAATCTCTCCAACATAAATTTTCGGATTCCATAAAAGTATACTACGCTATCATTCGTTAGGTTTCATTGCATGCAAAAAATTGTCATACTCAAATCATAAATCGTTTTGGTTACTTTACATTTGCGCTTCACTAATCAAGCATGAAACTGAATAAATACTTCGTAATCGATTTCGACAGTACGTTTACAAAAGTTGAAGCCTTTGATGTTTTGGCAGAAATATCGTTAAAAGATCATCCGGAATTAGAAAGCCGCAAGAAGCAAATCGCTCAAATCACGAACCAGGGAATGGATGGATCCATTTCACTTCGCGAGTCCCTTGAAAGGCGGCTGAATCTACTGGCTCCTTCCCGTCAACATTTATCGCCACTCGTGGCAAAGTTGAAGGATAGTGTGTCAGAATCGTTTAAGCGCAACAAGGAATTTTTTGAGAAATATTCAGACAATATATATATCATTTCAAATGGTTTCAGAGAATTCATTGAGCCGATAGTTGCTGACTTTCACATTAAATCTGAAAATGTTTTGGCGAATGAATTTCGTTTTGATGGTGAAGGACGCGTCATTGGTTTTGATACAGAGAATCCGTTGTCCGAAAATAATGGGAAGGTAGAACAACTCAGAAGGTTAAATCTTCCGGGAGATGTCTATGTAATTGGTGACGGCTACACCGATTATGAAATTAAGCATGCCGGATTAGCCAACAAGTTTTTTGCCTTTACAGAAAATGTGGCTCGCGAAAGTGTGAAAAGCAAAGCTGATCATATTACACCGAGCCTTGATGAATTTTTATACCTCAATAAACTGAACACAGCCATCTCTTATCCAAAAAACAGAATCAATGTCCTGCTGTTAGAAAATGTTCATCCCGTGGCCCAGGAACTTTTAAAAGCTGAAGGTTTTAATGTGGAAACTTACCACGCTGCCTTAACGGAAGATGAATTATGTGAGCGCATTAAAAATGTTTCGGTGTTGGGTATCCGGTCAAAAACGCAAGTGACTGCAAAAGTACTGGAGCATGCCAACCGACTCATGACTATTGGGGCATTCTGTATTGGCACCAATCAGGTAGATCTGAAAGCCGCTACCAAAAAAGGTGTTGCCGTTTTCAATGCTCCATTCAGCAATACGCGTTCCGTTGTCGAACTGGCGGTTGCTGAAATGATCATGCTCATGCGCAATATCGTTGACAAATCGGCAAAAATGCACAAGGGAGAGTGGGATAAATCTGCGAAAGGAAGTTTTGAAGTACGCGGAAAAAAACTCGGACTCATCGGCTATGGAAATATAGGAACACAACTCTCGGTGCTGGCAGAATCGCTCGGCATGAAGGTTATGTATTACGATACAGAAGAAAGACTTTCACTTGGCAATGCAGTAAAATGTAAAACCATGAAAGAAGTGCTGGAAAACGCTGATGTTATTTCCATGCATGTAGACGGTCGTGCTTCCAACACAAATTTAATCGGTGAAAAAGAGTTTGCCCTCATGAAGAAAGGCGTGATCTTCATAAATCTGAGCCGTGGCCATGTGGTAGACATCCGCGCATTGCGCGAAAATGTTCTCAGCGGAAAAGTAGCGGGTTGTGCGATTGATGTATTTCCGTATGAACCGGTTAGCAACGATGAAGAATTCCAGTCCGATCTGCGTGGCCTTCCCAATACCATTCTGACACCCCACATTGGTGGAAGCACGCTTGAAGCGCAGGAGAACATTGGAAACTTTGTGCCGAACAAAATCATGGAGTATATCAATACAGGCAGTACATCCAACAGCGTTAACTTCCCCAACCTAACGCTCCCGATTCTGGATAATGCACATCGGTTAATTCACTTGCACGATAATGTTCCGGGAATTTTAGCCAAGATTAATCAGATTTTGGCAGCTCATGGTATCAACATTGTCGGACAATATCTGAAAACCAATGAATCCATCGGTTATGTGATCACCGATATCAACAAAGAATACGATAAGGAGGTGATTAAGGAATTGCGTGCGATCGAAAACACAATCAAGTTTCGGGTTTTGTATTAGTCCGTGCAGCACGTAGTATTCTAGTAAGGTTAGTGTCTTAACTATTCGATCTTTTCCGAAGGGAATGTATCATTAAAAGCAATCCTCCCACAATCGTAAGCAGTCCACCAAAACCAAGCAACGTTTCTGCATAAAGGAGATGCATGACTTTAAAAAATGCTCTTGCCAGAATAAGGAGAAGCCCTGCGACAGAAATGGAAAGCAACAACCCTAATTTCATAGCCGAGTAAAAAAAGTAAAAACCCACCGGATTTGGAGAGGTGTTTCTGAACCTCTTAAAAGACAAGTTTTGAGCTGCCGTCATCCGCAATCTTCTTCTGTTATCCTGCTTTTTGGGCGAGGCCCCGACAAGTCGGGGTGAGGCCTGATTTTGGTTGAAAGCTTCACTCGGTATTGTTTAAAATGTTAGGTTCAGCAAACGTGTCCCAAATCCGAGTGGGAATTCGTTACGAACATAGGTAAAAGGTATTCAATCATCAACCTTGATTTCCTTGTTTTTTATGTTATCACGATTGAATTGCTTTTCGCACATCCCACAAGTATATTCAACCCACATAAAAGATATGAAATCAAAAAAAGAATTATCGGGATGGAGATTGAAGCTTTACGAAATTGTTTTTGAAGCCGATACAAAATACGGACGAATATTTGACATCACACTCCTGGTTTGCATCATGGTGAGTGTGTTGGTGGTCATGTTAGAAAGCGTCATCGAAATAAAAGAGCAAATCGGTGATTGGCTCATTGGCATCGAATGGTTCTTCACCATTATTTTCACACTTGAATATGCCTTGCGTTTTTATATCGTTTTGGAAAAACGAAAATATGTACTGAGTTTCTTCGGTCTCATCGATTTAGTTTCTGTTCTCCCTACGTATCTCGGATTGTTACTTCCGGGTGCACAATCCTTAATGGTAATTCGAAGCATACGGTTACTCCGCATCTTCAGAATATTTAAACTTGCACGATTTATAGGTGAAGGGCAAAGTCTTGCACTGGCTTTAAAGGCGAGCCGCCATAAAATCATAGTCTTTCTCATCACCATCATTACGTCTGTCATCATCACCGGCACACTGATGTTTTTGATTGAAGGGCCAACACACGGTTTTTCCAACATTCCCAAAAGCATTTATTGGGCAATCGTAACAATGACCACCGTTGGTTACGGAGACATTGCTCCACAAACTGCATTGGGCCAAGCCATTGCATCCTTTATCATGATCATGGGCTATGGTATCATTGCCGTACCAACAGGAATTGTCTCTGCTGAAATGGTACAACAAAAGCAAAAATCAAAAGTGACCACCCAGGTGTGTCCGCATTGCCTTAAGGATGGTCATGATGCCGATGCCACATTTTGTAAATACTGTAGCGGAGAATTAAACTGATTTTCGTAATCGGCCATGCAAACGATTTCCATACAATAGATTGAGTTCGTCCGTAAATAATTTATAAACTCCCCCTTCACTATGATCATACTGGTTACTTTTGCCGTTACGCTATGAACCCTAAAATCAATTTCACCCCCGGTCCCTCTCAACTTTACTTTACGGTTGAAGATCATGTACGGCAAGCTTTTAAAGAAGGAGTTCCATCTCTTTCGCATCGCAGCAAAAAATTTGAAGCCATCAGTCAGGAGGCTACAGAAGGTTTGCGCGAGTTGCTCGGTATTATGCCTACACACCACATTTATTTCACCGGATCAGCCAATGAAATATGGGAAAGGATAATACAAAACCTGGTAGAGACAGAGTCTTTTCATTTTGTAAATGGTGCCTTTTCGAAACGCTTCTATGAAATTGCCCAACAACTTCATAAGGCACCACGTAAATTGGAAACTGAACCTGGCAATGGTTTTAGTGGCGAAGTCGATATTCCAAGCAGTACAGAGCTCATAGCACTAACGCACAATGAAACGAGTACGGGTGTTACCACAAACCCGGAGTTTATTTACACTGTGAAAGAAAAAAATCAACATGCGCTCATTGCTGTTGATGCTGTATCTTCACTCCCCTACCCATCTTTTAATTATTCCAGGATAAATACGGCTTTCTTCTCCGTCCAAAAAGGTTTCGGACTTCCTGCTGGTCTCGGGGTTTGGATTGCCGATGATGCCTGCCTCGCAAAAGCTGAATCGCTGCTATCAAAAGGAATCTCCATTGGGTCATTTCACAATTTACCAACACTACATGCGCACGCAGTTAAGAATCAAACACCTGAAACCCCCAATGTTTTGGGGATTTACCTGTTAGGTAAAGTAATTGGCGATATGCAGCGAAGGGGTATTGATATAATCCGAAAAGAAACAGAATATAAGGCTGCTATTCTTTATCAAGCTTTAGATGCTCATCCGTTATTAAAATCCTTTGTTCAGGATAA
Organism: Cyclobacteriaceae bacterium; assembly: GCA_016787565.1. Classification (GTDB taxonomy): domain Bacteria; phylum Bacteroidota; class Bacteroidia; order Cytophagales; family Cyclobacteriaceae; genus JAEUUG01. Next base: position 595,111 of record JAEUUG010000003.1, on the reverse strand, counting down.
AAATCTGCAATCTAAAACAGTAATCGTTGCAGAGTGTGGTGTCCATACGGAAAAGCTCACCGAATTTCTAATCGAAAAAGGTTTATATCCGGGGGATGGCTATGGATCATCTCGAAAGAACCAACTGCGGTTTGCTAATTTTCCGACTCACTCTAAAGAACAATATGAATTGCTGGTGGATAGTCTGGAGAAATTTGCCGGATAGAATTCAGGAGAGGGTTAAACCCTGATGAGAAAATTGAGTCAAAGGGAAAAATAACATAAGCCTTCCTTGGAAGACAACGAACTGCTCGCCAAAATTCGAGACCCTGAAACCCGGAGTTATGGTTTCAATATGCTGGTGCGAACGTATCAGCAGCGTATTTATTGGCATGTTCGCAAAATGGTTATTGATCACGATGATGCCGATGATCTGACCCAGGAAATATTCATTAAAATCCATAAGAACATTGAAGGTTTCCGGGAAGATGCTCAACTCTACACCTGGATTTACAGAATTGCCACCAACGAATGCCTGAGTTTCCTGCAGCGGAAAAAGAGACGTTTCTTTCTTCCTATCGGGGATGTCGAAGGTGAATTATCTGACAAACTTGATAAATCATCCCATGTATCAGGGGATGAAATTCAGCTTAAACTTCAAAAGGCTTTGCTGAAATTACCCGATAAGCAGCGAATAGTCTTTAATATGAAATACTTTGATGACATGAGTTATGACGAAATTGCCGGAATAACCAAAACAAGTGTTGGAGCCTTAAAAGCCAGCTATCACCATGCGGTAAAGAAAATTGAAGACTTTTTAACAGCGTGATTAAACCCTGAACCATTTAACCTGTCAAAGCACACGATATGAAAAAGCTGGAAGAAATACCGAAAAAAGAGATTTTCACAGTGCCGGAAGGCTACTTTGATAAACTCCCCGGCATCATTCAGTCGCGAATTACAGATAACAGCAAGCGGAAAATGGAGCGACCAGCATTTTTCTATGCCCTTCGCTATGCCGTAGCCGTAGTTTTATTGTTCATCGTTGCAGTAGTTTGGTTTTCAAGAAATCAAGATCCTGCTGATGCCGAATCCCTATTATCTTCCATTCAAACCGAAGATCTGATTGCCTACCTAAACGATGAGGATGTGAGCACCGATGAAATGTTGGAGGCGGTAGGATTCAGCGAAGCAGACCTGGAAGAAATTGAAGTCGAAGTTTATGAGTTAACCATTGATGCCGAACAACTGAAAATAGTAGTAGAAGAAATGAATAGCAATACGTTATAACCCATGAAAAAAGTAATTACAATATTTTTGTTTGCCCTGATTACCCTTCCCGCCTGGGCGCAAGATGATCTCGAGGGTGCACAACTTGATCCAAAAGCCAAAGAAAAAATTCAGGCCGCCCGAATCGCCTACATTACAGAACGGCTTGCACTAACCCCCGATGAAGCAGAGAAATTTTGGCCGGTTTATCGTGAGTACGCACAAAAGCGTTTAGATCTGCGGCAAGAGTTTCGTGAAGCCCGAAAAAATGGAAAAGATGAAAAAGCTCTACTCGATCTCGACCTCAAAATCAAACAACAGGAGTTAGATCTTGAAAAAGACTATTCGGGCAGGCTTCAAAAAGTAATCACGCCACAAAAGCTGATGAACCTGCGACAAGCCGAAGGCGATTTCAGGAAATTATTACTGCGCCAGATTCAGCAGCGCCAACTGCAACAGGAAAAACGTGACCAGATGCGCGATCGACAGCAGCAGCGGCTTCAACAACGCAACAACTAACCTGAAGCTGTTAATGTGATGCATGGGTAACTTCCGCTGTTGGCTTCTGATGCTCATCTTATCAGCGTCTTCAGCACTTTGTGCACAGGACGCTGATTCTTTATTTCTAGACTCTTCTGGTTTTACAGCTGAGGATTCCCTTTCTATCTTTAATCTGATCGATAGTTTGCTTAACATGGATACAAAACTCGCATCCCAGCTTGCTGTCCGCATCGGCTATAACAGTAATGTTCTTTCTGCAGGCCGGACGCTGGGCATTGAAAATTTCGGACTATCACCCGGCATATCATTTTATCATACATCAGGTCTCTATGTGGATGTCTCATCCTATTGGAGTAAAGACTTTGATCCCTCCTACTACCTCACAATTGCTTCGCTAGGGTTTATGCACGACTTCTCTGATAAGATTTCAATCCTTGCAGGATACGACCGGTATTTTTATAACACATCCGATGGCTATGATTATATCCCGTATAAAAATGCATGCGCTGTCACTCCGATACTAGAATTTAAACCGGTTATGTTCACCTTGAATTATACATTCTATTTCGGAGATCAACTGGCACATCGACTCATGCCCGGCCTTGGGTTAACGTTCGAGAAGCGAAAACTTTGGGGCATTGATCGAATCGCCATTCTTCCTTCTATTTACATGCTGTGGGGTACTGATCAAGTTACCACCATTGAATATGTAGCGCCTAAGAATCTGCTCGAGGCACTTCAAAACATTCAAAAATATGGTACGCGATTCAGCCTTGTTCAAACAACCAAAAACATCAACGGCATCATGAATTATGCCTTTAGTTTGCCACTCAGTATTCATCATAAAAACTGGAACTTTATGATTACCTACGGTTATGCAATACCCAAAGCCTTACCGGGTGAAGCCCTCACCCTTACTGAAAGCAGCTACCTCACAGGCAGTCTCACCTATTTCATCGATCTCACGCGACATAAAAAGCCTTTGTAAAATTCAGGCCTTTGGATATTTTGCAAACGTTTACAACCAACCTCCGTCATGTTCAAATTCATTGTTTTATTTGGTTCTCTTTGTATTATTTCTTCCCTGCACGCACAAGATTATCGCTGGCAACAGCGTGCGGAATATGTTATGGATGTACGACTGGATGTAAAGACGCATAAAATATCCGGTAATCAGAAGCTTACCTATTACAACAATTCAAAAGATACCCTGCGTAAAGTTTATTACCACCTGTTCTTTAATGCCTTTCAACCGGGCAGCATGATGGATGTTCGCTCCCGAAATATTGCTGATCCGGATCCTCGTGTGGGTTCCCGGATTTTAAAATTGAAGGATGATGAAATTGGTTACCAGCACATTCAAAATCTAAAGCAGGACGGCAAAGATGTGAGCTATAAAGTTGATGGTACGATACTGGAAGTAATACTGGCAAAACCAATTCTACCGAATACGAAAACAGTACTCGAAATGAAATACGAGACTCAAGTGCCGATTCAAATCAGGCGGTCGGGAAGAAACAGCAGTGAAGGCATTGCTTATTCCATGACACAATGGTACCCGAAAGTGGCAGAATATGATTTTCAGGGATGGCATGCCTATCAATACGTAGCGCGAGAGTTTCACGGAGTGTGGGGTGATTTCGATGTGAAGATCACACTCGATCCAAGCTATATAATTGGCGGTACAGGTCGTTTACAAAATCCTGAAAAAATTGGTCATGGTTATGAGAAATCTGGTACACCCGTGAAAAAACAAAGTGGTGAACTAACCTGGCATTTTATTGCTAAGAATGTCACCGATTTTGCCTGGGCTGCCGATCCGGATTATACCCACGATATTGTTCAGGTTCCCGATGGACCAGAACTACATTTCTTTTATCAAAAAGGAGACAAAACAACGGAAAACTGGAAGAAACTTCAGCAAGCCGGTATTCGCCATTTTGAATTCATGAACAAGACTTTCGGAAAATATCCATATGATACCTACTCCATCATTCAAGGCGGAGATGGCGGCATGGAATATCCGATGTGTACACTCATAACCGGTGAGCGTTCTTTTGGTAGTCTGGCTGGTGTTATGGCGCATGAAGTATCCCATAGCTGGTATCAGGGTGTGCTGGCATCCAATGAAGCGCTATATGCCTGGCTGGATGAAGGCTATACCGATTTTGCCAGCAGTGAATCCATTGCTTCCATGTTCAATGAAAAAAATCCCCATGCCGATAGCTATGGTGGATATTTTGCACTCGTAAAAAGTGGTTTGCAGGAACCCATCAGCCAGCATTCCGATCACTATACTACCAATCGGGCGTATGGTATCGCAGCGTATAGCATGGGTACAATTTTTCTCCATCAGTTGAAATATATTATTGGTGAAGAACTCTTTTACAAAGGAATGCGCCAATACTATAACACCTGGAAATTCAAACATCCTGAGCCAATCGATTTTATACGGGTCATGGAAAAAGTTTCTGGCCAGCAACTCAAATGGTACCTGAACTACTGGGTTAACACCACCAAACGAATTGACTACGGCATTCAAACGGTCATCGAAAATGAGAATGCCACGTTTGCCACACTCGAACGTAAAGGTGAATTTCCAATGCCTATTGATTTGGTCGTAACCTACAAGGATGGCACAAAGGAATTGTTCTACATCGCCATGAATGAAACGCTGGGTGGTAAACCCGTTGAAGATACAAGTATGACGCGAAATGAACTGGAAGCCTGGCCCTGGGTAAACCCAACCTACGTGGTGAAGATCAACCGTAAGGCTTCTGAAATTGCAACACTCGAAATTGATCCCTCCATGCGAATGGCCGATATCGATCGGAAAAATAACCTTATCGATATCTCACAAGGATTAAAAGCATATACAGATCCAACGAAGTAACTTCAAAATAATCTGATATGGGTAATCATACCACGTAGCCATTATTAAGTGTTTCATTACTTATTTCAGCATGCTCAGACAGCGCCTTGGCCAATCGTTGGCCTGGCAGTGGCTTGTGCGGATTGGGCACAGCGCTGAAGGAGTATGCGGGGCCGTGCGGCCCTGGAGCTTACAACGTCAATCATCGAATTTTTGGATTATTTGATTCATTGAATATGTGAGCCTTTCAAAATTGTTAAGGTATGTTTCCGGACTATGGAATAAAATACTAGCCGAAGCCGGAAACCTGCTTGTAAAATGAGCCTTGGTTTTCGGCTTTTTGCATGAAGCGATTAACTTTACCCCCCATGACCGAGGCTCAGGCAAAAAAGGAAATACAGGATATTACCGAAAAGGTTAATCATCATAACGATTTATATTATCAGAAAAGCAGTCCGGAGATCAGCGACTTTGAATTCGATCAACTGCTTCAAAAACTGATTGCGCTGGAGGAACACTATCCTCAATTCCGTCAACCAGACTCACCTACTCAACGTGTTGGTGGAACGATCACGAAAGCATTTGAAACTGTTTATCACCGATACCCGATGCTTTCGCTGGGAAATACATACAGCCGGGAAGAGTTAGAAGATTTCAATGGCCGTGTAGCGAAAGGACTGGACGGTAATCCCTATGAATATTTTTGTGAATTGAAATTTGATGGCGTTTCCATCAGCCTGATTTATGAAAACGGAATTCTTGTACGGGGCGTAACACGGGGTGATGGTATACGGGGCGATGACATCACTGCCAATATTAAGACCATTCGGAATATTCCACTCAGCGTAAAAGGAAAAGATATTCCAGCATCGATTGAAGTTCGTGGAGAAGTCTTCATGCCGCGCACAGTTTTCAATCAACTCAACAAAGAACGAGAGGATATCGGTGAAGAGCGCTATGCCAATGCACGAAACACAACTTCAGGAACCCTTAAGATGCAGGACTCTGCCGAAGTGGCCAGGCGAAAACTTGATTGCTACGCTTACTACCTGCTCGGGGAAGATATCAGCACAGAAACGCATGAAGAAAGCATCCATAAATTGGAGTCATGGGGCTTTCATGTTTCGCCAACGTACAAAAAATGCAAAAACATTGAAGAGGTACACCACTACATTGAACATTGGGAAACACGCAGACAAGAACTGCCACTTGAAACGGATGGTGTGGTCATTAAAGTTAACAACCTCGATCAACAAGATCAATTAGGTTTCACAGCTAAAAGTCCGCGTTGGGCTATTGCCTATAAATACAAGGCACAAAGCACTAGTACACGACTCAACGGAATAACCTACCAAGTGGGAAGAACAGGAGCCGTTACACCCGTAGCAGAGCTTGAGCCGGTTTTCCTTGCCGGTACTACTGTAAAGCGTGCATCCCTTCATAATGCCAACGAAATTGCCCGGCTGGATCTCCGCATTGGTGACTATGTTTTTGTTGAAAAAGGTGGAGAGATTATTCCTAAAGTGACGGGTGTTGATCTGGAAAAGCGTAAAGAAGAAACTGTACCGGTTCACTACATTGAACAATGCCCGGAATGCAATACTTCGCTCATTCGAGAAGAAGGAGAAGCCGCTCATTACTGCCCGAATGCTACCGGTTGCCCTCCTCAGATTACAGGACGCATCGAACATTTCATTCAACGCAAAGCAATGGATATTGACTCGCTTGGTGAAAAGACCATTGAACAACTCTATAACCTCGGACTTGTTAAAAGTCCGGCAGACTTGTACGATCTGAAAAAAGAAGATCTCCTCAAACTGGAAGGATTCAAGGAAAAATCGATTGCCAATTTACTGGAGGGAATAGAACACTCGAAAAAAATCCCGTTTGAGAGTGTATTGTTTGCCATTGGTATCCGGTACGTTGGCAAAACCGTAGCCGAAAAAATTGCCAGGCACTTTAAGCATATTGATGCCCTGTCGCAGGCTTCCTTAGAAGAACTTCTGGCTGCTCCTGAGGTTGGGGATAAAATCGCACAAAGCGTTTTTAGTTTCTTCCGCAAAGCGGATAATGTACACGAGATTGAGCGCCTGAAAAAAGCCGGGCTGATCTTTAAAAGTGAGGCCAAAGAAATAGAGAAAGAAAGTGAGGTATTAGCCAATAAATCATTTGTAATTTCAGGGGTTTTTCAGCGATACGAACGCGAGGAGCTTCAGGAAATTATTCTTAAAAACGGTGGACGGGTTCTTTCCTCCGTTTCCGGAAAATTGGATTATTTACTGGCGGGTGATAATATGGGGCCTTCGAAGAGAGAGAAAGCAGAGAAACTTGGTGTAAAAATTATTTCAGAACAGGATTTTGAAAAACTACGTAACGGACAGACCCTTTAGCTCATTGCACGGATTAAGCCGGGCTATTGCATCTGACCATAGACTAAAAAATTAAACAGATGAAACTCAGCTTTCTGAAATTTCGAACCAGTCTCTTCCTCAAGAAAAACAAGACTTCCCGCACTAATCTGCCATACCAGAAGGCCAATAGTATTGGCATTATTTTCAGTGTGGAAGACAAACCAAAGCATGATGGTATAAAAGAACTTATTAAAAAGTTCGAGCACGATGGCAAACGGGTTCAGGTGATCGAATTTCTTCCCAAACAAAAAGACAATTATGAATTTTTGTTCGACTTCTTTACAGAGAAAGACCTTTCCTTTTGGGGAAACATCACATCCCACAATGCCCTGGCTTTTGCCGATACTCCATTCGATTTTATCTACTATATCGATAAAGAACCCAACCCCTATATTCTCCATTTACTGGCACGCTGCAAAGCAAAATGCAGGGTAGGAAAGTTCTGGGAAGAAGGAAAGCCCTACTTTGAATTGATGATTGAAAGCTCCAACGGAATACGGGGACTCATGGACGAAATGTATCGCTACACAAGCGCGTTGAAATAAGCTGCAGACCTAAGCTGTCACTTTTTCCCATTCTTATTCAAGACTCTGGTAATTTTCCGTTATAATTGCCCGATTTTCACCTGATATTGGCCATGAAAAAACTTTATGGAACTGGCGTAGCCCTTGTAACACCGTTCACTGCAAATCTTGAGGTTGATTACAAAGCCCTTAAGAAAATCCTTTCGCATACAGCCAAGGGAGTTGATTACTATGTAGTGATGGGTACAACGGGCGAAGCAGCAACGCTCAATGATGCTGAGAAGAAATCTGTGCTGCAGTTCATCATTGAAAACAATACACGCAAACTTCCGATTGTTTATGGCATTGGTGGTAACAATACGTTGCAGGTAATTGAAACCATCAAGTCCACTGATTTTACAGGAGTTGATGCTGTGCTGTCAGTCAGTCCGTATTACAACAAACCCTCTCAGGAGGGAATATACCAGCATTTCAAAGTCATTGCCGATACATGCCCTGTGCCGGTTATTCTTTACAACGTACCGGGAAGAACGGCTTCGAACCTGAGTGCTGAAACAACTTTGCGTCTTGCCTCTCATCCCAACATCGTTGGAGTGAAAGAAGCCTCAGGCAACCTCGAGCAATGCATGAAAATAATTAGTCAGGCTCCGAAAGATTTTATGCTTATTTCGGGTGACGATCTGCTCACCGTACCACTATATGCTCTAGGCGCAAAGGGAGTAATCTCTGTATTGGCCAATGCTCTTCCCGTGGTTTTTAAAAGAATGAAAGAACAAGCCCTTGCAGGAAATTTTGCTAAAGCCAGCAAAGAACAGTTTCGGATAGCCGGCATCAACGGGCCGATGTACGAAGAAGGAAATCCTGTTGGCGTAAAATTTCTGATGCATCACTTGCGCATTTGCCAGCCCTACGTACGGTTACCGTTGGTTCCTGCTACTCATGCCCTTCAAAAAAAGATCGTAGCACTTTACGAAACGTTTTAAACAGCTGTTGATATATGCTTTACGAATAATCGCTTGGCCACAGGCATGAGCGTTTCCGTAAATGGAAATTTCATTTTGGATAAAATCAGGAATGTTGCCGGATTGGGCAGGTCTTGATAGCGCTTAATCAAATCCAGTTTGATGCGCTCGTAGGTATTCAAGGTAGTCTTTGGAACTCGCTCTACGAATTCGGTATTCAAACTCCTTAACTGCTCCTGGCTATCTTCAAAAATGCTCATCTGATAGCGATAAATATTCGTTTCTTTTTCGGGAGGCTGACTAACAAAAAGATAACCTTCTTTCGCATACAATGGAGTTACCCCGATGGGCGCAATCTCGCAGTTAGATTCCACATACTCATAAATCACAGTTCCTTCCTGGAGTGAATCTTTCATATGCGGAATGGAGAATTCTATAATCGACTCCAGCTCACTCATCACCATATCATCATCAATCATCTGGCGGTAACTGAGTTCAAGTTTCTTAAATTCCTCTAGTGAAATCTCTTTCGGGAATGACTCTCGGATCAACGCCTTATTTTCCTTAATCGCGATGATGTTTCGGTAATGGAAAATTAAATCAGCAAGAAAAGGGTACAGTTCCACCCGACCAAATGATTGTTTTACTGTTTTCAGGTAAGCCAGCAATACATACTTCTTGTATTCTGCATCGATCAATCCTTGCGTCAGCCAATCCTTCGATAACTTTTCCATTTTTTCACAATTTTTGCTGTAAAATTTAATGAATCCATTTGAAGTGTGAAAGTCTGTCAAGTCAGAAATGTGGAACCGGATGGGCTCAGGTGCTACGCCTTACTGTCCTTGCTGGCTTTCTGACATTTGTACTTCCTGACGTTCTGGCCTCTGCCAACGTTACCACTGCCACATCTGGTTTAATGGGAATGATTGACCTGGAAAAAGACCAAAATCTGCCAGAAAACTGAAAAAATGTCCGTTCTTACTCCACATTTCTCAGATGGCATAATAGGTGCTAAGCCGTTCATGTCAAAATGTTCAACCTTAAAAATTAATACGTATATGGCAAAAATCAACTTTAAACCAAATGAGGACAGGGTGCTTGTTGAACCCGCTGAAGCTGAAACTAAAACAGCGTCCGGAATCATCATTCCTGACACAGCCAAAGAAAAACCCCAAAAAGGTAAAATCATTGCAGTAGGCGAAGGCCTGAAAGACAAGCCGGTAACTGTAAAAGTTGGCGACAATGTACTCTATGGTAAGTATGCCGGTACCGAGATCAATATCGATGGCAAAGAGTACCTCATCATGCGTAACTCTGACATTTTCGGAATCATTTAATCAACCCAAAAATTATAAATATTATGGCTAAAGAAATAACCTTTGATACTTCCGCCCGCGACAGAATCAAGAAGGGTGTTGACAAATTAGCGGATGCCGTTAAAGTAACCCTTGGTCCTAAAGGCCGCAACGTTATCCTGGATAAGAAATTCGGAGCTCCTACCGTAACCAAAGACGGTGTTTCCGTAGCAAAAGAAATCGAATTGAAAGACCCCATCGAAAACATGGGTGCTCAGTTAGTGAAAGAAGTTGCCTCTAAAACTGCTGATGCTGCCGGTGACGGTACTACTACGGCTACTGTTTTAGCACAAGCAATCTATGCGCACGGTATTAAGAACGTAGCAGCAGGTGCCAACCCGATGGACCTGAAACGCGGTATTGATAAAGCTGTTGATGCAGTGATTGAACACCTCAGAAAGCAGTCAAAGAAAATCAAAGATTCAAGTGAAATAGCTCAGGTTGCTACTATCTCTTCTAACAGCGATACCACCATTGGTAAAATGATTGCCGATGCGATGGATAAAGTTGGAAAAGACGGTGTCATCACAGTGGAAGAAGCCAAAGGTACTGAAACTGAAGTGAAGACTGTTGAAGGTATGCAATTCGACAGAGGTTACCTCTCGCCTTACTTCGTTACCAACACCGAGAAAATGGAGGCTGAATTAGACAGTCCTTACATCCTGATTTACGATAAGAAAATCAGCAGTATGAAAGAGCTGCTTCCAATCCTTGAACAATCTGCTCAAACTGGCAAACCGCTGGTGATCATTGCAGAAGAAGTAGAAGGTGAAGCCCTGGCTACATTAGTAGTGAACAAAATCCGTGGTGCCCTTCGTGTAGCAGCCGTTAAAGCTCCTGGCTTTGGCGATCGCAGAAAGGCTATGCTCGAAGATATCGCAATCCTGACCGGTGGCCAGGTAATTTCTGAAGAACAAGGCTTCAAACTCGAGAACGCTACACTGGATATGCTGGGTCGTGCTGAAAAAATCAACATTGACAAAGACAATACAACCATTGTAAATGGTGCTGGTAAGAAAGCTTCCATCCAGGGTCGTGTTGAACAGATCAAAGCTCAAATTGAAACAACAACTTCTGACTACGATAAAGAAAAGTTACAAGAGCGCCTTGCTAAACTTTCTGGTGGTGTGGCTATCCTTTATATCGGAGCTGCTACCGAAGTAGAAATGAAAGAGAAGAAAGACCGCGTTGATGATGCATTACATGCTACCCGCGCTGCTGTACAGGAAGGTATCGTCCCTGGTGGTGGTGTTGCATACATCCGTGCGATTGAAGCATTGAAAGACCTCAAAGAACTTGGATTGGATAACGAAGATCAGGCTACTGGCGTGAACATCGTTCGCCTGTCATTAGAAGCTCCGTTGAGAACGATCGCTGAAAATGCCGGACAAGAAGGATCTGTTATCGTGAATAAAGTTCGCGATGGAAAGAAAGACTTCGGCTACAATGCCCGCGAAAACAAGTTCGAAACATTCTTTGATGCAGGTATCATTGATCCTACAAAGGTTACCCGTCTTGCCCTTGAAAACGCAGCATCTATTGCCGGCCTGTTGTTAACAACGGAAGCAGTAGTGTCTGAAATACCGGAAGAAAAAGAAGCTCCTGCTATGCCACACGGTGGCGGCATGGGTGGAATGATGTAATCCCGGCTAATAAATTGATAAAAAAGGCTTCATCGCAAGGTGAAGCCTTTTTTTTTAATGGTCCCTTAGTGAAACACATCCGCCCTGCAATCGTAGGGAAAAGTTATACTGATTCTATTAACTTGTGGCATCAATCCCCGAACGTATGGTTATTCACCAAAACTTTGCTGACTTCGTCCTCTTCCTGTATGTACACATGTCCAATGTGGATAACGACTATCATCCCACCGAAATGAAAGTTATCCGCGACAAAATGAACAGGCTATATCCTAAGGAAACAGACTTCGAAAAAAAACTATATGCTGCTATCAAAGAATACAATGCGTTTGATAAATCAAAACTGGGTGAATTATTCAAAGACACATTCGAGCAATTCAGCCAGGTAAAGTTTGCACAAAAGTACAAGGTATATACAGATCTCTATGATATCATCAATGCCGATGGCAAGATTGATGAATCAGAAACCAGGGCACTCGAAGCCTTGAAGGATATTATCGAAATGGGTAAAGATGTAAAAAGTGCATGAAGTCTTTTACCTGCCTGCTTCCCTCCCTTTTTATTTTATCGGCAATGGCGTGCAGCAGTCCGGCCACCAAAGTCAATGCCTTATCCAGCGAAGAAGAAAATACACCAGTTATTGCGCCCATATCGTTGTATGACACCATTCCCGGCAAGTATATTTCGAATCTTGTTCTGACAGAAATCAACGGCACAAAAGTATCCTACACGTCAGGCAGAAGTACATGCTACTTCAGTTACAAGGCTAACCCTGCCGAAGTGCTCCGCATGGTAGCTTCCTTGCCCTTCAAACCTGATCACACACTATCGGATACACTATCGCGCAAAATGAATTTTCCTTTTTCGTTATCAGGAAAGAAAATTTTACCAGAAGCAGAGATTTTAGCAGCGCCCTTTTTTTGGGAAATTAATCCACTCGAATTTGATTATTATGAATGCCTGAAGAGTCCGGTACGGCATACCCTGCTCATTCATAAAACTTCCGGAACCATTCTGCACCGAATGGAGTACACTTCATAAAAAAGCCCGGGCTTATTTCAGCCGGGCTTCCTATTCTGCGCAAGTGAAAAAGAAATTTTTTACTTCTTCATCGCCAGTCGATACAACATGGTGGCCATTGAAACAAAGAAGAGAACACCCAATATTGCATAACCACCTGCTCCTAATAAATCGGACAAGAAATGCTCAGCACTGATTTTTTTCATAGCCGTAAAGATCGTATCGTTTACGCTGAGCAGTGCAACAATTACACCGGCCAATGCTCCTCCGGCAATCAAGCCTGTAGCAAATAAACTGCCTCTGCCCAATTCCTCATCTTGCTTTTCCTCGCCTTTCTTCGTGGTTCTCCAATCAACAAATCCTTTGATAGCGCCTCCAATGAAAATTGGAAGTGTTGTAGATAAGGGCAGATACAAACCAATAGCAAAGGCTAATGCTTTAATTCCGCACAACTCAATCATGACAGCGATAAACACACCGACCATCACAAATTGCCAATCAAGATTGAAAGACAAGATACCTTTTGCGAGGGTGGCCATGAGCGTAGCCTGAGGAGCAGCGTAACGCTCGCTTCCAATGGCGTGCTTTATGCCCTGGGCTGCCATATCTGCAGTAGGTGTATCCAATACTTTGACCACAATACCAATCGCAATAGATGAAACGATGGCCCCGATAAACAATGCTAATTGCTGATAGCGCGGTGTAGCCCCGACAATATATCCTGTCTTTAGATCTTGCGATGTTGCTCCTGCATTAGCTGCAGCAATGCAAATCATGCCTCCTACTACTAAAGCCAGCGGTTCGTATACTTTTCCGCTCCATCCAATGGCTGTAAAAATCAAACAGGTTCCCATCAGGGTAGCAATGGTCATTCCTGAAATCGGACTGTTACTGGATCCGACAAGACCAACAATTCTGCTGGCTACGGTAACAAAGAAAAAGCCGAAGATGATAATGAGTACGCCAATCAATAATTTCTGAAGAAGGTTCTCTCCCGGTATCTGTGGCAAAACAGCTACTAAAGCTACCAGTGCAATGCTGCCGAAGATGACTACCTTAAAAGACAAATCTCGCTCTGTACGCAAAATCCCCGCTTCACTTTTCTCCTTCAGTGATGCAACGCTATCGCGAAACGAACTCACGATAGTAGGAATAGTTTTCATCAGCGTAATAAATCCACCGGCTGCTACAGCGCCTGCGCCAATCTGACGGATGTAAGCAAAATATAAGGCACTGGATGGATTGGCAAAAGTTTTCGCAATGGGATCCCAATTGCCTTTGCCCCCCGCTGCATTGATATCGGCTAAATACCCTAACGTTACCAGTTGATGCGCTACTTGTTCAAACGGAACAAGCGTAGCCAACAATGGAATAATCGCCCACCAGGCCAACACAGAACCGGCCACCAACACACCACCTATTTTTGGTCCGATGATGTATCCTACACCAAGATACTCTGGAGTAATTTCAGCATTGGTAGTTGCTGAAGGCCAGAACTTATTGGTTTGGCTGGTAATGAATGCCGGTGTTTCGGCAATAACATGAAATACTTTTTGAAGAATGGCATAGGCCATAGCAATACCCATTCCCATAAAAGCGGTGGCCGCAAAAACGCCTCCCTTCTCTCCTGCCTGCAATACCGAAGCACAGGCCGTTCCTTCCGGATAGGGCAGGGTTTCATGCTCTTTTACAATGAGCGATCTGCGCAGAGGAATCATCATCAACGTACCCAACACACCTCCGAAGGCCGCCAGAATGAGGATGGTTAAATAGTTGAAATAACTTTCTCCTACACTGACACCATTTTCTCCGGGTGATAGAAATAAAAATCCAGGTAACGTAAACACAACTCCTGCGGCAATCGACTCACCAGCCGAGCCCGTTGTTTGGATGATATTATTTTCAAGAATGGTAGTCTTTAAGAATTTACGCCCCAGCGTGATAGCAATTACAGCAATCGGGATTGAGGCCGAAACTGTAAGTCCGGCTTTTAAGGCTAGATACACTGTTGAACATCCGAACAGAATTCCGAATAAGGAACCAAATACAACAGACTTCACGGTAAATTCCGCAATGTTTTGCTCGGGTGCTATGTAGGGCTTAAACAATTTACTTGATTCCATGAAATATAGGTTTAGGTTAATGAGGTTTCAATTTATTGAATGTTGCCCATCCATTTGCGGATTTGTTTACTGAAAAGTAAGATGATCAGCCCGGCTACCATCATCACTTTTACCACGACCCAAAACAAGTCAATTAGTAATTGTGGATTGGCCGCAATAACGGCATCATCAAATTCCCCGGCAAATAATCCTGCGCTCAAATTCCCTAGCGCCAGTGACATGAACCATATACCCATCATTTGTCCCACAAGACGCTGCGGGGAAAGTTTAGTAACAGCACTCATGCCTACCGGGTAAAGACAAATCTCACCAAACGTATGCAACAGGTACGTCACAATAAGCCAGGATGGCAATGCTTTATTTCCCGCTACCACAATGGTGGATGCCCACATCATCACGGCATACCCGAGCCCCATAAAGATAAGGCCCAGGGCTAATTTGGCCGGTGTGATCGGATTCAGGTTGCGCTTTGCCAGCCATACCCATAGCCACGCAAATGCCAAAGAGAAAATAATGACAAAAACGGCTGGCACAGATTGAAAATAACCGGCAGGCATTTCCCATCCGAAAATCATCCTGTCTGTATACCGCAACGCAAACAGATTCAAGGAAGAACCCTGTTGCTCATAGCCTCCATAGAACATGGTGGAGGCAAGAAAGAAAATGGCAATTACTCCCATCTTCTTTTTCTCATCAACCGAAAGTTTTTCAATCAGGAAAAGGTAAAGAAAATACAGCACCACGCTTCCGCTGATAAAATAGGTGGAAGCCTGAGCTATCTTCAGGGGATCAATGACAAGTATTCTTGTGAACAGTAAAGCAACCAAAACAACTAGCGACAATCCAATTGTCCACAATCCGATCTTAATGTTTCGATCGCGTTGTTGCTGCACTACTGGGTCATTCAGTCTTGCAGGCTCCAGTCCAGCGGTTCCTAAATACTTTTCTGTCAGCTTAAATTGAATGATGCCTAAGAACATACCAAGTCCGGCTGCTCCAAAGCCATAATGCCAGTCAATTTTTTCACCCAGATAACTGGTGATCAATGGCGAGATAAAAGCCCCCAGGTTAATACCCATAAAGAAAATGGAGAATCCTGCATCCCGCTTTGCCTGTTCTGCAGTTGGATAGAGTTCACCCACCAAACTGCTGATGTTAGGTTTCAGCATTCCCGTACCGATAACAATAAAGAGCAACCCCAGAAAGAAAGTCTCATTCGATGAGAACGCAAGGGTTATATGCCCAAGGGTGATGATACAAGCTCCATAAAAAATGGATTTCCGTAATCCAAAAAACTTGTCAGCCAGCCAGCCGCCAGGAAGCGCCAGTAAATAAACAAACATGGTATAAAGTCCATAAACGGCACCACCGGTTTTCTCATCAAGGCCCATTCCACCATCTTCCACCGATGCAACCATAAACAATAAGAGCAGCGCGCGCATTCCGTAGTAGCTAAATCGCTCCCACATTTCAGTAAAAAAAAGTGTTGCCAAACCACGGGGATGACCGAAGAAACTCTTGTCAAAACTCATTTATGAAAAAATCTATTCGCACGATAAAAAAATAAACCAAAGGAAATTTTAAAACGGAGTCAAAGTATGCCCTTAAATCCATTTTCGCAAATGTGTCCGTTCACACAAAGAAAACAAAAAAATCAAAGCGCAAACGATTGAAACGATCAGAAATGAACTAAATTTGCATCACTCATTAACCTATTTACCATGCAGGAATTCGGAATTCGACCGGCTAATGCCTCGGTCACTGATCTCGGTATTGAAGAAGGCAAGGCACATTGGAACCTGCCACCTCATCAACTTGCTTCCATGGCGGTGAAGGCTGGCCAGGCAACGGTTACATCTTACGGTGCAATCGCCATCGACACTGGTGAGTTTACCGGGCGTTCGCCTAAAGACAAGTTTATTGTGAAAGATGAAGTGACGGCCAATAGCGTTTGGTGGAACAACTTCAACATCCCTTTTGACCCGGATAAGTTCGACCGGCTCTACCGCAAGATGATCCACTATTTTGATGGCAAAGAGTTTTTTGTGCGCGATGCTTATGCCTGCGCTGACCAACGCTACCGTCTGAACATTCGCGTACTGAATGAGTATGCCTGGTCGAATTTATTTGTCTACAACATGTTTCTTCGGCCACCGGTACACGAACTCAATACTTTCATTCCGGAATGGCATATTCTGAATGCGCCCGGTTTCCATGCGAATCCGGAAGAAGATGGAACACGGCAACATAATTTTTCCATCATCGACTTCAAGCGGAAAATTATTTTAATCGGTGGAAGTGGCTACACCGGTGAAATCAAGAAAGGTGTATTCTCTGTACTCAACTTTATCCTTCCGCATCAGCGCGATGTTCTAGCCATGCATTGCTCGGCCAATACCGGTCGACAAGGCGATACTGCAATTTTCTTTGGCCTTTCGGGAACAGGTAAAACAACCTTATCGGCCGATCGGAACCGGAAATTAATTGGTGATGATGAACATGGCTGGACGCCTGATAATGTGATCTTCAATTTCGAAGGAGGTTGTTATGCCAAGACCATCGACCTAACAGAAGAAAAAGAACCCGATATTTTTCGCGCCATTAAATCGGGAGCTATTTTGGAAAATGTAGGTTTCAAACCCGGTAAAAATGAAGTTGATTTTTCGGACGGGTCAAAAACAGAGAATACCCGGGTAAGCTATCCGATTGATTACATCCAAAACATTGCAGTTCCCTCCCTGGGCAAAAATCCAACGAACATCTTCTTCCTGACATGTGATGCGTATGGCGTATTGCCACCGATTGCCCGCTTAACACCCGGTCAGGCGGCTTTTCATTTCATCAGCGGATATACAGCGCGTGTTGCCGGAACTGAAGCTGGTGTTACAGAGCCAACCATGACGTTCTCTGCCTGTTTTGGTGCACCCTTTATGCCGTTGCATCCAACGCGCTATGCCGAGATGCTCAGCAAGAAAATGAAAGAGGCGAATGTAAATGTATGGCTGGTAAACACGGGTTGGTCTGGAGGTTCCTATGGAGAAGGTCACCGCATGAGTCTAACGATTACGCGCGCATTGATCACGGCAGCATTAGATGGTGAGCTTGATCATGTTGGGTATGAGCATCATGATATTTTTGGTGTGTCGATGCCTGCATCTTGCCCTAATGTTCCTGCTGAAGTACTGAATCCCCGAAATACCTGGACTGATAAAGATGCCTACGATACGAAAGCGAATCATTTAGCTAATTCTTTCCTGCAAAACTTTGAAAAGTTTGCAGCCTTTGCCAATGACGAAATCCTGGCCGGTGCGCCTCATATAAAAATGCATGCGTAATCATACGGTTGGTTTTATTCTAAAAGGCCGCTCCCACCGGGCGGCTTTTCTTTTTCACTTACTGGAGGCATTCTTCTCCTGTTAATACATGATAGCAATGATGCGTCATTTTTGGAATGACTCCGGAAACATTTTCCCAATCGTTCTGTTCATCTGACATGGCACAAAAAAATTATCTCATCATCGGAGGAAGCTCAGGTATTGGAAAACAACTCACTGACCTGTTAAGACAAAACGATCATCATATAATAACGGCATCGCGCGCAAATGCCGATATTCAGTTTGATGCTACAACGGATGAACTCAATATAACGACACTTCCGGATACTGTAGACGGACTTGTATACTGTCCGGGTAGTATTAACCTGAAACCTTTTCAACGGTTAACCGATCAGGAATTTACAGATGATTTCAACCTGCACGTTTTAGGTGCTATCCGGTCGATCCGTGCAACCTTGCCCTTGTTAAAAAAATCACCTCACTCATCAATCGTATTGTTTAGCACAGTTGCCGTTCAACAAGGTATGCCATTCCATACTTCCGTTGCAGTTGCGAAAGGTGCTATTGAAGGTCTTACAAAATCATTAGCTGCAGAACTTGCTCCAGGTATTCGGGTTAACGCCATTGCGCCTTCGCTTACTAATACTCCCCTTGCCGCTAAACTGTTATCCACTCCTGAAAAGCAAAGAGTATCAGCCGACAGGCATCCGCTGAAGCGTGTTGGTGAACCGCGCGATATGGCAGAAGCCGCTGAATTTTTGCTTTCAACCCGATCCGCGTGGATAACAGGACAGATTATGCATGGGGATGGCGGACTTTCATCACTTCGGGTCTAATCTCGAATTTTCGATACTCCATTAAAAATCATAAGTTTGCACTTTCCTTTTTTTGGATACATGAGTCTTTACTTAAAAACCCTCGTGATTAGCTTGCTCGCACTCCTGAGCGGTTCGGCCTTCGCCCAAATGAATCTTTTTGAACCTTACGACTGCCGTGTTCATGGAGACCTTTCCTGGGATGAGACTGTAACAGATACGCTTTCGCAAGTTGCGATCAATGCCATCCTGAACAAGGCTGAACCAGAACTTAAAATTGAAATTGACACTATTGATGGTTGGAAAAACTGGCGTACTGTAGATAACTACACTTACGGAAAAAATCGCGGAAGCTTGCCGATGATCACGGAAGTAAATGCCCTTCATCCTTATTTCCGAGACCGAATTTTGGAGCTCATCCGTACATGTCGTGCAAAAGGAATTGAGCTTGCGATTGTCGAAACGTATCGCACACATGCTAAACAACACGAATACCAAAGCATGGGTAAAAAATATACCCGCTCAGGTGCTGGTAAATCAAAACATCAATATGGCCTTGCCATTGATGTAGTTCCTATCGTTGACTCGGTGGCTGTTTGGGACAACAAGATGCTGTGGCAGCGCATCGGAATAGTTGGTGAAAAACTTGGTCTCCGCTGGGGCGGAAGGTGGCGGCATCCGTATGATCCCGGTCACTTTGAGTGGACAGGCGGATTAGCCACAGCAGAATTGGCTGCAGGGAAATTACCAAACCTGCCAGTGCGAGATGAACATTACCCGTGTATCGAAGAGGATATTAAACTCCTTCGGAAGTATTGGCGGGAATGGGAAACTACGCAAAGTTCCCTGACCCGGAAATGACCAACACATGAAGTTGATCTTTCCAGACCATTTCATTTTTGGCACCAGCACAGCCGCGCCTCAAATAGAAACAGCATTCGAGCACGATTGGGAAGGTCTCAAGGCACGCGATGGATTTACCTTCGATCGCACCACCGATCATGAACTTCGAATGAAAGAGGATGCAGCGATTATTGCCTCCCTCGCACCCGGATACCGGATGAGTTTACAATGGAGTAAGTTGCAACGTGAACCACTTGGGATTTTTGACCCGGAATCTGTTCATGCCTATCACACATTCTTGCAGGATTTGAAATCTCGAGGAGTGAGCATTATGATGGTGCTCCATCATTTTACCAATCCGATGTGGTTTTCAAAACGCGGTGGCTGGGAGAAAGAAGAGAATATTCACTATTGGGTAGATTACTGTAAAAAAGTAGTAGATGAGTTCGGATCGTACATTTCCTATTGGAATACGTTCAACGAACCAAACGTCTATGCCAGTTATGGCTGGATTACAGGTTTCTTCCCTCCCTTTAAAATCAATCCTTTTTTAGCAGGCAAAGTCGTTTTGAATATGGGAAAGGCCCATGACCTTGTCTATGATTACATCAAAATAAAATTTCCAAAACAACCCGTTGGCATCTCGCACAACGCAACAATTTTCTCTGCCAAAAATCTATTAGGGTGGTTCCCAGCCAGGTTATCCGATTGGTGGTTTATGGAATATGTGCCCGACCATTTCAAAAAAGCTGACTTTTTCGGAATGAGTTATTACGGTAGGATCCCACACGACCCGCTTCCGATTACCTATCTCGAAAATCCTGAAAAAATAAAAGCGATGGGTTTACCGCATGATGATATCTGGGAATATCATCCGGAGGGCTTGCGCACCTGTATTGATCGCTATTGGAACAAATACAAAATGCCGATCATGATCACCGAAAATGGCGTGTGCGATGAAACAGATTTTCTTCGCATGGAAGCCATTCAGGATTATGCCCTTATTCTTTATAAGGCCATCGAGGATGGTATTGACATCCGTGGATATTATTGGTGGAGTACGTGGGATAACTTTGAATGGCACCTGGGGCCGAGTATGCGCTTTGGATTATACGCCTGCGACCCCCTTACCAAAGAAAGAACAAAACGACCGAGTGCGTACCTATACGAACAACTGGCACACTCCAAATCGATCCGGGTATATAACAATGCAGAGGTTACAATCTGATAAAGATTATACATTTACGGCAAAGCGGTAACAGCACATGCGCAACGATTCTTCTGCGAAACTGAACTCAACCAGGCAGCTGGTTTACATCACCAATGTGCTGGCCTCCATTCTGTCTGTGCTCACCTTCATTCTTTTTCTAATCCTGCTGTATCTTTTCGGATGGACCCAAACATCCCCCCTAGTACTTGGTGTAGCCGTGGCATTTCTTGGTGTTATTGCCTTGAATAAAGCAGGATTCATTAATACAGGTAGATTGTTTTTCTGCCTTCTTCCGGTAAGCATGACGATGTTTATTACGCTCTACTCAAAAATTGCCATGCCGGGGCAATCCTACATTACCTATTTTGATAGCCGTTACATTTTATTGGGTACTACAATTTTACCGGGAATTGTTTTCCGACTAAGCGAACGGACACCCATCATCCTATGCCTTGCTACAACTTTCGTCAGTCTTGTTCTGTTCGATCCTATCCACAACCTACTCCACATTGGCTTTTTTCAAAATGGATTCACAGCCTATTCGTATTACTACATCAACTATGTAGCCTTCATCAGTTTCTTTGCGCTGACCTTTGGCATCATTGTATTAAAGTGGGTCAACGAAAAAACAGAGAAGGAAAATATTGGCTTGCTTGCCGAAAAAGAAACCATCAACATAAAGCTTACCAGTCAAAATCAGGAGTTGCATGATCTGAATAAAAACCTGGAAACACAAAACGAAGAAATCCTGCAGCAGCAGGAAGAACTTTCTGCGAGTCGCGAAATGCTGGAAACGGCCAACAAGCTTATTGAAGAACAACAAGACAAGTTAAAAGAATACAATGCACACCTCGAAGATCTGTTGGCAAAGAAATCGCAAGACCTGATCAGAACAAACGAAGAGCTTGTTCAGCACAATAATGAATTACAACAATTTTCGTTTACTATATCCCACAACCTTCGCGGGCCGGTTGCCCGCTTATTGGGACTAACCAACTTGCTGACCAAACCCCTTGAATTGGATGAGCGCGATAAACTCATTGAACTGATCAATAACTCCGCAAAAGATTTTGATGGCGTATTAAAAGACCTTTCCAAGATCATTGATATTCGAAAAGACCTGTATACGGTGAGAGAAAAAATCCAGTGGGAAAAGGAATGGCTAAAAGTAAAAGCCACACTTGGCGAAGAACTTCACGAACAATCTTTCAGTACTGACTTTTCACAAGGAGAATTTGTATATGCAGTTAAACCGATGATCAATAGCATACTGTATAATCTTGCCAGTAATGCGATAAAATATCACGCGCCAGACAGACCCCTGCATGTTTCGTTGCAAACCATAACCGATAAAGACCTGAATACCTATTTGATTTTTAAGGACAATGGACTCGGTATTGATCTTAAATCCTATCAACAAGATATTTTTAAATTGTACAAAAGATTTCACACGCACGTGGGAGGAAAAGGACTGGGATTATACCTTGTAAAAAAGCAAGTGGAATCGCTGCACGGTGAAATCACGGTAGAGAGTGAACTCAACCGCGGAACAACTTTCAAAATATTTTTACCTTCACCAGTATCGGTTGAAAAGCAAATCTTCTTCAGCAATGAAGCTTCTGAATTGGCCTACGATGCCAACCTCAACGTAACGGTTATCCATTGGAAGAAGAATGTAAGCTCAGAAGATTACCGCATAACCTTTACCAAAGTACTGGAAACTCTGAAGGTCTATAATACATCGGCTTGGATCGCTGATGTTCGGAACCAGGGTCATATTGAAGATGCCGATCAACTTTGGCTGCTTCAGAATATCATTCCGGAGGCAGTAAAAAATGGACTAAAGCGATTGGCGGCTGTTGGGTTTCATGACCCCTCAAAGAAAGCGTACTATGAACGACTAAAATCAGGTCTTGCAGAACTTGGAATACAGTATAGAGTATTCAGCACACTTGATGAAGCCACACAGTGGATGGCCTCTACTACAACAACAAAGCCAAACACTTAGTCTTTTAAAATTCGCATCTCTACCCTTCTGTTTTTGATACGCTCTTCGGGCGTCATCTCATTTCGCAGAGGCTTTGTGCCTCCAAAAGCTTTCGTCTGAATACGATTTTTACTGATGCCTTTTGCTACTATGTATTTCCTAACGGCTTCTACACGTTGTTCAGAAAGCTCCATGTTTGCCTTGGCACTGCCTACATTGTCCGTATGACCTTCCAATTGAATTTCAATTCTGTTGTTTTCCTTCATCATCTGCACGACCTCATCCAACCCTGGATAGGAGGATGGGTCAATCGTTGCCTTACCCTGCGCAAAAATCAAATTCTCCAGCACAATCGTCTCACCCTTCGGGGATAAAATAACATCCCGCAAAACCTTGTTATGGGCATCAATATCTTTAGGATCGACAATAACTGTTCTTGCATTATACCCCTTGGCTTCAGCCGTTATCTGGTATTTTGCTGTGCCGAAAATGGCAAATGAAAATGTACTATCAGTAAACCTGCCGAAAATGCTCCCTGTAGGAATGCTGCTATACCGAATGCTGGCAATTACTGCCTTTCCGGTCCGGGCATCTGTTACTTTTCCCTGCGCAGTGATCTCTGTTGCTTGTCCCCATGCTGAAAAAAAACTGCTGACAAAAAAGGTAATTATAATTATTCTCATGATCGAAGATACGCCCATCCGGTGAGTTGAAAAATATTAAAAAGATGAAACGATGTTTTACAAGGTTGTGCAACAATCATTCCTATAATTCAAACTCAATCGTATCCCCTACACCAAAAGACTTCCCCCCTTCACTGTTCTCTTCATTCTGACCTGCATTGCCCTGAATTAGCGTCTTATCAACTTCCGGGCTTTCCGGCACTACTTCTTCTTCACTTTTTTCTTCGTTTGGGTGCTGGCTTTCTGCCTGACTTTTTGCTTCCCCCGCGAAGAGGCTTTGCTGTTCGACTTTGACTTTTGGTCTTGGCTGACTTTTTTGCTGGACCTGGTGCTGGGGCTTTTCGGGCTCCGCGAAGAGACTTGCTTGTTCCCCTTCCTCGATCCACTGATTGGGGTCGGGACTTTCCTGCTCTTTTTTTTTTGACGACTGAGAATCCTTTTCGGTTTCAGTCGTCTCGATAAACTCGTTATCGTCATCGCCCTGTTCAAGGCCTGTCTCCTCCTGCTCTTGCACCAGACTTACCTTTGAGACTTTATATTGGGTGAGCCTGTTGCCAAGGGCTTTCCAACCTTTTACATCAATGATATCTTCAAGATTGATTACTTCGGAAGTTTTCTCTTTGTCTTTTCCCTTGATCAACTCCAGTTCGATTTCCGGAGTTTCAGAGGTCGTTACCAGAATCAAGCGTGAACCGATGGATTCTGTAATAAAACCAAACTCTTTATCTACTGTTGTTGTCTCGATTAAGAAGCGTTTAACCATATAAGCTTTGCTCTCTCCATCTACATAAATAGTAGAAACCGGTTTCTTAGGGTGGAATTTCTCCACCAACAACGTCTTCTCCGGCTCGAAACGTGTTGTTAGTTCATAGTTCGTAATCTTGTATGAACCGTTTCGGGTGAACGTGATCAATTGGTCGTCACCATCAAATTTGCCGAGGTATTTACCCCGACCGTCTTTATTCAGTCGACCAGCATCTTCATCGTACCACAAATTCAATTTACTGAGTGTCGAGGTTCCGGCTTTTAAAAAATCCACTTTTCGGATAGGATACTTGGTAATGGTGTTGCCCCTTGCTCCCCTGCCTTTGATTTCCAATTCTGAAAAATCGTATTCAAAAATTTTCTTTCGTGCTGTGCTGGACTGTGAGAGTTTAACTTCCACGGTTTCGGCTTCGCCATTAGGATTTCCGCTTACATAATGTATCCGCGAGTTTTTATCGTCTGTGGCGATGGGATATTCCTTATCACGGGTAACACCGGGTATGGTAAAACGTTTGGCAAATCCCTTACCGCTTTTGCCATCAGAATAGATCACATTATAGACCATGCGGTCATCTCCTTTTTTCCAGATGCCCACAAAGAGGATATCCTTACCCATAAAAACTTTTTCGGCAATGCGCGACACGCGGGCTTTACCATCCTTCCGGATAACAATGACATCGTCTAGTTCAGAACAATCACAAATCAGTTGGGTATTCTCATCACGTTTCAACCCATACCCGATAAAGCCATCAACCCGGTTTACATACAGTTTCTGATTGTTAGCAATAACCTCAACCGCAGTAACGGACTGGAAGCTCTTGATCTCCGTTTTGCGCTCGCGGCCCTTGCCATACTTTTCGAGCAAGTTCTGGTAGTACGCAATGGCATAGTCGGTCAGGTGCTTCAGGTGATGCTCGGTTTCCTTCAATTCCTTTTCCAGATCACGCATCAGCTCATCAGCCTTAAAGGAATCGAACTTGGAGATGCGTTTGATTTTAATTTCGGTTAACCGGATAATATCATCGCGCGTTATTTCGCGATAGAATTTCTTCTTGTGCGGCTTGAGGCCTGCATCAATCGTTTCGATTACTTCTTCCCAGCTTTCTGCCTCTTCAATGTCGCGATAGATGCGCTTTTCTATGAATATCTTTTCCAGGGATGAGAAGAGAATTTTTTCCATCAGCTCACCGCGTCTGATTTGTAACTCCTGCTTCAGCAGTTGCACCGTTTGATTGGTGTTATACTTTAGTATTTCTCCGACTGGTAAGAATTGAGGTTTGTCCTCCACAATTACACAAGCGTTGGGCGAAATGCTGATCTCACAATCTGTAAAAGCATAAAGGGCATCGAGCGCGATCTCTGGTGATTGGCCCGGCTGAAGCAGAATTTGAATCTCTACATCCTTGGCGGTATTGTCGATAACCTGTTTCACCTTGATTTGCCCTTTCTCACTCGCCTTCACGATAGATTCCATCAAGGAAGTTGTCGTTGTTGAGAATGGAATCTCCTTGATAACCAACGTTTTCTTGTCGAGGATATCAATCTTCGCCCTTACTTTGATTTTACCTCCGCGCAACCCTTGGTTGTATTCAGAGAAGTCGGCAATACCTCCGGTAAAGAAGTCAGGGTAAATCTTAGGGTTTTTCCCTTTCAGTATATCGATGGATGCTTTAATCAGTTCACAAAAGTTGTGCGGAAGGATTTTGGTTGAAAGACCAACTGCAATACCTTCGACACCCTGTGCCAGCAATAGTGGAAACTTCACAGGCAACGTAACAGGCTCCTTCTTCCGTCCATCGTATGATAATTGCCACTCCGTAGTCTGCGCATTATAGGCAACATCAAGCGCAAACTTCGAAAGTCTGGCTTCAATATATCGGGGTGCTGCTGCGCTATCACCAGTGCGAACATCTCCCCAGTTACCTTGTGTTTCAATGAGTAAATCCTTTTGACCGATGTTCACAATGGCTTCACCAATGGAGGCATCACCGTGCGGGTGAAATTGCATGGTATTACCAATGACGTTTGCCACTTTGTTGAAGCGGCCATCATCCATCTCTTTCAGCGAATGCATGATTCTGCGCTGCACAGGTTTAAAGCCATCTTCAATCCGCGGAACAGCGCGCTCCAAAATCACATACGAAGCGTAATCCAGAAACCAGTTTTGATACATGCCATCAATGGCAATGGAGTGAACAACAACTTCCCCTCCATCACCTCCACTCATTACAGGCTTGTTAACTTTAGGAACCGTGGGCTTTTGTTTCTTACTCATCTGTGTCTTATCATTTTTTTATTTATAGTATCACGTCATATGACACCACAAAAATTCACCTATTTATACTTCTTCAGTTACCTCCACTTCTTCCTTCGCCTCTACTTTATCCAACTCTATTCTTAAATTCTCGATGATAAAGTCCTGGCGGTCGGGTGTGTTCTTGCCCATGTAGAACTCAAGAAGTTTGGCGAGATGGCCATCGCCCAATAGCACGGGCGCCAGGCGTATGTTCTCACCGATAAAGCCTCCAAACTCTTCCGGTGAAATTTCTCCAAGTCCTTTAAACCGTGTGATTTCAGGCTTGCTTCCAAGTTTTGCAATGGCAGCCTGGCGCTCTTCATCACTATAACAATAGATTGTTTCCTTTTTATTGCGGACGCGGAACAGCGGTGTTTCCAAAATAAATACATGCCCCGCCTTTACAAGTTCAGGGAAAAACTGCAGGAAAAACGTCATCAGTAAAAGTCGGATGTGCATACCATCCACATCAGCATCCGTAGCGATGATTACTTTATTGTAACGGAGGTTTTCAATTCCGTCTTCGATATTCAATGCATGCTGCAAGAGGTTAAACTCCTCATTCTCATACACTACTTTCTTGGTAAGGGAATAACAATTCAAGGGCTTTCCGCGCAAGCTGAACACAGCCTGCGTTTCTACATCGCGCGACTTGGTGATCGATCCACTGGCTGAGTCTCCTTCCGTAATGAAGATTACAGAGTCAACGCCTTTCTCATTTTTTTCATCAAAGTGATAGCGGCAGTCGCGAAGTTTCTTGTTGTGTAGATTAGCTTTCTTGGCGCGATCATTGGCTAATTTCTTGATGCCGGCAATTTCCTTCCGTTCGCGCTCCGATTGCAAAATGCGTTTCAACATCGCATCAGCTGTTGTCGGATTTTTATGGAGGAATATCTCTACTTCCTTTGCAACAAAGTCGGTTACAAAACTACGAACGGTGGCTCCGTCTGGCGCCATGTTGGTAGAGCCCAATTTGGTTTTTGTTTGCGATTCAAACACCGGCTCCTGAACACGAACAGCAATCGCAGCTACGATACTTGCACGAATGTCGGCTGCGTCATAATCTTTCTTATAAAAATCACGAGCACCTTTTACGATACCTTCCCGGAAAGCAGCTAAATGGGTTCCGCCTTGCGTTGTATTCTGTCCGTTAACGAAAGAGTAGTATTCCTCACCATACTGATTTCCATGTGTAAGCGCGAATTCAATATCCTCACCTTTTGCATGGATGATCGGGTAGCGCAATTCTTCGGCATCAGCTTTCTGCTTGAGCAAATCCAGAAGCCCGTCTTTGGAGTAGTACTTCTTGCCATTGTAGTTGATCGTCAATCCGGCATTCAGAAAGGCATAATTCCACATCAAGTCTTCCAGGTATTCCGGAATGAAATGGTAATTCTTGAACATGGAGTTATCCGGCTCAAACTCTACAAGCGTGCCGTTCCGTTCATCGCTTTTCCCTACCTTGGGATCGTTGACTAATACACCTTTTTTGAACTCCGCCAGTTTTGCCTGGCCTTCGCGGAACGCCTGAACTTTGAAGTAGTTCGACAGTGCATTAACCGCCTTTGTACCTACACCATTCAATCCCACAGATTTCTGGAAAGCACCTGAATCGTACTTTGCTCCGGTGTTAATTTTGGAAACGACATCTACCACCTTTCCTAACGGGATACCGCGACCATAATCACGCACCACCACGCGCTGATCGGTGATCTTAACATCGATGGTCTTTCCATACCCCATCATGTGTTCATCAATACAGTTATCGACCACCTCCTTCACCAGCACATAAATGCCATCATCCTTCGATGACCCATCACCCAGCTTTCCGATGTACATACCGGGCCGAAGCCGGATATGTTCACGCCAATCGAGTGACCTGATGCTCGACTCATTATAATCAAAAACACCTGATGCTTTTTCAGTTTTACCCATACGTTTACCGGATTAGCTTACCACTGCAAGAGATTAAAAAATCAACTTCAAACAGTTTAAAAAATTTGTAGTTAAGATCCGGAAGGCTTCACAAACCTTCCGGACCTCAGAAAAAATTCATTTCGGATCCAATAAAATGATTTTCAAGAACACTTCAAGCAATTATGCCTAATCTTTAGCTACAAATATTGTTGAGATGAGCTGATTCAACAATCTGATTTACAGATTATAAAACAATTTTTATCAAACTGAATGTTTAATTGATAATCGTTGAATCAATCGGTAAATCGGCCAGCTCACCGCCCAGATCAGAATCAAACCAAGGCTGCCGTAAATCACAAAACCAATGCGACTATAATCAAATATTTCAGTGCTGTTGTACAGGCCAATAAGACTAATGGCTACGATAAAAAAAACATTCAGGGTTATGATCAACCCATGAAACCACGCACGAAAATCTTCCTCGCGGGGAAAGAATTTGGCGATCACATAAACCAACACATTCACCAGCGCCAACATGATGGCTACGAAATAAAACACACCTTCCCTATTGACCGAAACCTGCGTTAACCCATCATCCTGAAGCACCACCAACTCAGGCAGCGTGGCATAGATATACAGCAGGTTTGCTAAAACTGCCAAAACAGAAAGAAACCATACAGCCCGAAAAATTTTTAGCACCATGTTGTTAAATTTGGTTGCAAATTAAAAGATAAATTATCGTGAACCTCAATCCCATTGTTCTTTCCATTCCCATATTTTTTATCCTGATCGGGATTGAACTGGTGGTGGAACGCTTCACCCATAAAGACCTCTATCGTTTGCCGGATGCCATTGCAAACCTGAGCTGTGGTATCACTTCTCAGTTGTCAGGCTTATTCTTTAAAATATTCGCCATTGGTATTTACCAGCTTTTATTTGAGTACGCTGCTTTCTTCACACTTGATAATTCTGTCTGGTGGTACTGGCTCGTGCTTTTTCTGCTGGTTGACTTTGCCTATTACTGGGCTCACAGGATGAGTCATGAGATTAATCTATTCTGGGGTGGACATGTGGTTCATCATCAAAGTGAAGAGTATAACTTATCGGTAGCCCTTCGCCAAAGCTCCTTGCAAGTCATCTGGACGTTCGCCTTCAACCTCCCCATTGCATTGCTTGGATTTAAAACGGTTGACTTTGTGCTGATCGCTGCGTTGAATACATTATATCAATTTTGGATTCACACCGAAACCATTGGCAAAATGGGATGGTTTGAGTATATCTTCAATACACCCTCCCACCATCGGGTTCACCACGGACGTAATCCGAAATATATTGATAAGAACCACGCAGGCTCCCTCATTATTTGGGACAAGATGTTCGGAACCTTTCAGGAGGAAGAAGAGAAGCCAACCTACGGCATCACCAAACCCATCAATAGCTGGAATGCGGTCTTTGCGAATGTGAGCCATTATGTAGAAATGAGCAACGACTTGAAGCGCATACCGCTATGGCACGATAAACTAAAATACCTTTTTATGAAACCGGGTTGGCTTCCGGACTACCTGGGGGGTTACCGGCCAGCTCCGGAAATTGATCCATCTACATATAAAAAATATGAAACACCGGCACCACTTTCGTTGAACGCCTACGTGCTCTTTCAATATGTTTTGTGTCTGATCGGAACGGCCCTTTTTCTTTTCCGAGCCGATCAATTTTCGCTGGGCGAGAAAGCTTTCATTACCGTGCTTATTTCCGTTGTTGTGGTAAACTGCGGAGTATTATTTGAACATCGTTCGTGGGTAAAGTGGGTTGAATGGGTTCGTATCATTAGCTACCCCATGCTCTTGATTATACTGGCCAGACTGAATGGATGGCCTGTTTGGCTTTATCTGGTAGCGATTGCCTATCTTTTCATTTCCGTAATTTGGTTCAATTCTATCCAACGAAACCATGCGCACATCCACCAACAGGCTTAACCTTATCCTTTTCATTTTACTTCTTTCAGCCTGTGGAAAGTCTCTTCCGGAATTAGACGGTGTGGATAAACAAGCCTGGATCAACGACAAAAATGCCTGCAACGGAACTCGAACAGCCATGCTGGACACCCTCCGGTTCCAGAAAGAAAAACTTCTTGCCTTGAGTGAAATTCAGGTGGTTGAGCTGCTCGGAAGGCCTGATCAAAACGAATTATCGAAAAGAAATCAGAAGTTCTATTATTACTTTATTCAGCCAGCCAAGGACTGCTCCACACCAAAACCAGAAGCACTAAGGCTGGTTATTCGTTTCAATGCCATTGGGCTGGCAAAAGAAATAACCGTTGAATAAGCAATGCCTCAGCGCCATTTAACAGCATTCCGGCTTTATTAAGGCTTGCTCCTCCAGTAGGGATTTGAATTGGGTATGCTTTTGGGTAAATTCCGTTACCAAAATACAATGCTATGCAATTCCACCCCAATGAAATCTTCCTGCTTTATAATCCTGCATCATCATCAGGAAAACAAACCCGGGCTTTGGCCAAATCCATGAA
Organism: Cyclobacteriaceae bacterium; assembly: GCA_016787565.1. Lineage (GTDB taxonomy): Bacteria > Bacteroidota > Bacteroidia > Cytophagales > Cyclobacteriaceae > JAEUUG01. The sequence continues at coordinate 564,077 of JAEUUG010000003.1, read as the reverse complement.
CAGTCATGTGAATGAGGTTGATGCATTACACGAAAAACTTGGACCAACCTATTGGAAAGAAGTAGTGAATATGCTGGGGTTGGAGCCGAAGGAACTACTAGACCGCTCACACCCGGAATACCAGGCCAAGGTTGCCGGAAATACCTATACCATGAATGGATGGCTCGATGTGCTCATGCACAATCCACACCTCCTGAAGGCTCCGATTGCAATCTACAATGGAAAAGCAATTCTCTGCCAGCAGCCGAATGATGTTCTGAAACTGGAGAAAGCGGTAAGCAAAGTCCCTCCTCATCTGCGCAAGGAATAACGATTTCATTTTTCCATAATAATCTGCGCTATGCCTGCGATGAAATTTTATATTTGCCGGCATAATCAATTAGTATGAATATCGCAGTAATCGGATCGGGAACGATGGGTAATGGAATCGCCCATGTCTTTGCACAGCATGGTTATGCTGTAGCCTTGGTTGATATTTCAGAGGATGCATTAAAAAAAGCACTCGTCAGCATTGAGAAAAATCTGAGTCGTCAGGTTGAAAAAGGAAGCATTTCAGAAGATAGTAAAAAACAGGCACTGGCAAACATTGCCACACACACTGCGCTAAAGGACGGTGTTAAGAGTGCTGACCTGGTTGTAGAAGCTGCCACTGAAAATATTGATTTGAAGCTGAAAATATTCCAGGAGTTGGATGAAGCAGCTAACCCCAATGCCATACTGGCGACTAATACCTCCTCCATTTCCATTACCCGGATTGCTTCCGTTACCAGGCGACCTGCCAACATAATTGGCATGCACTTTATGAATCCCGTTCCGCTGATGAAACTGGTGGAAGTGATTCGAGGCTATTCAACTTCTGATGAGGTAACCAACATGGTTATGGAACTAGCCGCTAAACTGGGAAAGGCTCCTGTTGAAGTGAACGATTATCCCGGCTTTATTGCCAACCGGATTTTGATGCCCATGATCAATGAAGCCATTTACGCTTTATATGAAGGTGTAGCAGGTGTTTCAGAAATTGATACCGTCATGAAACTGGGTATGGCTCACCCGATGGGGCCACTTCAATTGGCAGACTTTATTGGACTCGATGTATGCCTATCTATTTTACATGTATTGCACGATGGCTTTGGCAATCCGAAATATGCACCATGTCCTTTGCTGGTAAACATGGTACAAGCAGGCCATAAGGGTGTAAAAAGCGGCAGTGGGTTTTATCAGTACCAACCCGGAAGCAAGGAACTTGTAGTTGCAGACCGTTTTAAATGAAGTTAAAAGTCGTAAGGCTATTCACCTTACGACCTTTCTGATTATCTTTTCTGATGATCCGTCTGGGATAGCGGGTCAAAGCCCGCGATGACTCCAGACGAAGTTATCGGTATGGTTACAAATCATCGAATTATTTTTTAAGCAGATCGCGAATCTCTGTCAGGAGTTTAATGTCAGCCGGAGGCTCTACGGGTACAGTAGGTTTTGCCTCTTCTTTTTTCTTCATGGAATTAACTCCTTTCACGATCAGAAAGAGTACAAAAGCAATAATCACAAAATTGATTACGGCAGAAAGAAAAGATCCGTATTTCACGCCACCCAGAATGGTTAGTTCTTCAAGCTGTGTTAAGTGAGCAGCTTCCAGTGCCGGCTTCAGCATCAGGGGAGTAATAACATGCTCAATCAGGGAGCTAACAATTTTACCAAATGCACCGCCAATAATTACACCAATGGCCAGGTCAATTACGTTGCCCCGCATGGCAAACGCTTTAAATTCTTTTAACATAGAGAAAGAGTTTAGTTTGTAATGGAGAAAGATAAAACGTCAACAAATCGGAAGCAACGATTTGTTTAGATAGTTGTCTTTTTCTAGCGATTCACCAGATTAAGTGGGTTTTTTAATCCGGAGTATTCGGTTAGCTCAACACCTGCACTGCCAATAAACATATTGGCACTAATTTTTACCGGTATTCTGTTCTTATCATCCGAGAACCATGCAGTTATCGAATTTTCACCATCAAAGAGTTTATTCTTCGGCATCACAGGTTTAAAAACCAGCGCATTGATTTTACCGACTTTGGTTTTCACTACCTCTTTACCATGATAGATAATGTTCATTTTATAAAATTCATCTTCAAAAAATCCTGTTACGGGTATGGTATCGCCTATCCTTGTCTTTGATAAATCCATCACGCGTAAATACAAAAAACCGGCAATCATATCGCGAACCTGAGCAGGCGCATCGTAAAATTGAGGCTCCTTAAATTTTCCTGTCTTCCGATCGGTTGCTTTCACCGCGATCTTTCCATTTACATGATCAAAGTTGGTCTCTTCGTCCTTCTTGTATTTCCCTTCCCGAATTCTGCGATAAAACATGTGCGGCACCAACGCAACCGTATCAATGTAAGCGCCCCATTGATCATCCACATCGGCTACCCAATCGACCATGCCCACGGTGCGACCATAGACATCTACTTTAAAACAATCCCGGTTATTCATCTTAAAATATTTTGGATGAATCTGGGCACTACCCTTGCCTACGGTGAAAATACCATAAGTCATTTTAAAGTGAATAACCTCTCCCTTCTTGAAGCTTTCGTTTTTTACTGCAGGATAGATGGTGCCCTGCTCGCTGATAAAACCTGCGAGCAAGAGAAGCACACTAATACCTAAAGCCAACTTTTTCATTGAATACCTCAAGAGAAGCTAAAGTTAAACATTCGATGCCATGAAATCTTAACGTTTACCTGAAATCCAAACATGTGCCAAAGATTCAGACACGTTCAACAGCAGGATAGTTTAAACGGAAACACTGTTTTCGCGCAAGGCATCATTCAACGAAGTTTTCTTGTCTGTACTCTCCTTCCGCTTGCCAATGATGAGCGCACAGGGAACCTGAAATTCACCGGCAGGAAATTTTTTCGTATACGAACCCGGAATAACCACCGATCTTTCCGGAACAAAGTTTTTATACTCAACCGGCTGAGGGCCTGTAACATCAATGATCTTTGAACTGGCTGTGAGAACAACATTGGCACCGAGTACCGCTTCTTTACCAACCCGAACACCTTCCACTACAATGCATCGGGATCCTATAAAGGCATTGTCTTCAATAATAACAGGAGCAGCCTGTACAGGTTCCAATACCCCTCCAATCCCTACTCCTCCGCTGAGGTGGACATTTTTTCCGATCTGAGCGCAACTACCCACTGTAGCCCAGGTATCCACCATAGTTCCTTCGTCTACATACGCACCTATATTAACATAAGAGGGCATCATTATAACACCTTTGCTGAGGTATGAACCGTATCGCGCTATTGCATGCGGAACAACCCGAACACCCAACGCTTGGTAATTTTTCTTCAACGCAATCTTATCGTGGAATTCAAACGGCCCAACTTCTATTGTTTCCATTTGCTGAATAGGGAAATATAAGATCACCGCCTTTTTTATCCATTCATTCACCTGCCATCCATCTTCAGCAGGTTCGGCTACGCGCAATTCCCCTTTATCAAGTTTCTCAACCACTGATCGTATAACTGCCTGCACTTCGGGCTGTTGAATCAGTGAGCGATCTTCCCAGGCTTTTTCAATGAGTTGTTTCAATTCCATTATATTAGTTTTAATTCTCATGCAAGAAATAAAAAAAACAAGAATAGTCCTCGCGTCCATCCTGAAACCCTTAGACGATACTCGGATGGTTGAGAAAATGGGCATGAGTCTTCTGGCTTTAGGAAATGATGTGGAAGTTCACTGTATTGGATTTCCATCGGTTGAGCAGACACGGATCACAAAAGGTATCAACCTCCATCCGTTACCGCGGTTCAAAAGGTTGTCGTTACTTCGACTGATAGCGCCTTTAAAAATTGTGGGCCTGTTGATTCGGCTTAAACCATCCTTGATTATTATCAACACGCATGAACTGCTATTGGCCGCAGTACTGGCGAAAGCCATTACACGAAGCCGCATTGTCTACGATGTTCGGGAAAATTATTTCAGAAATATTCTCTTCACGAATGCTTTCCCATCCCTGTTGCGGCCCTTATTAGCTACCTATGTTCGGTTAAAGGAGATTGTCACTTCTTTTTTCATCGATCATTTTTTTCTCGCGGAACGCGCCTATGAACAGGAACTGAACTTTCCGGGCGACCGGAAAACCATTATTGAGAATAAGGTAAAACTACAGCACCCTATTGCTTCAACCCGGGTGAAGCCTCCAACGGCTCCAGCATTGCTTTTCAGCGGCACGTTAGCGGAGTCAACAGGAGTACTCACTGCAATTCACATAGCAACAGCCCTACATCAACTAAACCCAGCTGTTTCGCTAACGATAATCGGATATGCTGCTCAAACTTCTTTTCTGGAAAAAATCAGAAAAGCCATTCAGGATAAACCCTTCATCACGTTAATCGGGGGGGATACCCTCGTACCTCACCCAACCATTCTTCAGGCCATTCAATCCGCAGATGCAGGTATCGTTGCCTACACCATTAATCCATCAACTGAAAATTCAACACCCACGAAGGTATACGAATATTTTGGTCACCAATTGCCCATCATCCTCATCAACCACAAACCCTGGGTTGACTTGTGCGAACCCTATTGTGCCGCCATTCCCTTTGATGCGAATAACATCATGCCCCATTCCATTCTGGATGCCCTTCGGCACCAATCCTTTTATGAGAAAACTCCAGAAAACATCACGTGGGACGGTGAGGAAATAAAATTTCTTACAGTCGTAAAAAGCCTGTTGTAATCCCCCGCAATCGATTGAGGTTATTATTGTGCCTAAATATTTTTTTAGACTCGTCTAAATATTTATTTTCGTATATCCAAATTACGGGCTATGCTCAGTTTTACAGAAGAGAACTACCTTAAGTCCATTTACCACCTTTCCAATGGTGGGTCGAAAGCCGTGCTCACCAACGAACTGGCTGAGTCGATGAATACCAAGGCAGCATCAGTAACCGACATGATCAAAAAGCTATCGGCCAAAAGCCTGATTTCGTATGAAAAATACTACGGAGTAAAAATTACCAAACAAGGGAAGGCAGAAGCGTTAACCATCATCCGGAAGCACCGGTTGTGGGAAACATTTCTGGTTAGCAAACTTGGTTTTAACTGGGATGAAGTGCACGATGTAGCCGAACAACTTGAGCACATTCAATCAGCATTGCTGATCGAAAAACTCGATGAATTTCTTGGCTATCCTACCGCTGACCCGCACGGGCACTCCATACCCGATAAACATGGAAAGATTAAAGCGGTACGGCACATTCTGCTCACAGACCTGCTCTTAAAAAAGAAAAGCACCGTACAATCGGTTAAGCAAGGATCGCCATCCTTTTTGCAATACCTCAATAAAATAGGAATCTATATCGGTGTGGGCATTATGGTGCTGGAACGCGTGGAGTTTGATGGCTCGCTGGAAATACAACTGGATGGAAAGAAAAAAGTATTCATCTCGCGCGATGCCGCAAGCAACCTAATGGTAACCGAATAACAATGAGAAAAGTCTGGAACATACTGGTAAGTATAGTGGTGTTGCTACCGGGCTTTGCTTCGGCACAATATCGCCAAGTTACCGGTTATGTTACTGGTTTTGAAAATCGTGAGCCGCTAGCCTTTGTCAATCTTCACATTGCCGGAACCCGCCTAGGGACTACTACCGATGTGAAAGGTTTTTTTAAACTCAACGTTCCGGATGATCTTCCTACAGTAAAACTAGTGACCTCGTATGTCGGTTACCAACCGGATACCCTTCTGATCAGCGGTAGTCAACTGAAAGTTAATGTTCACCTGCGCGAAGATGTTAGCAACTTAAGCGAAGTGATGGTGCTTTCAGGTACCATGAAAGAAGTTTCGAAAATGAATTCTCCGATTCCAGTTGAAATTTATTCCCCTGCACTTTTTCTGAAAAATCCTACACCCAGTCTCTTTGAATCCCTTTCCATGATCAATGGTGTTCAACCGCAACTCAACTGCAACGTGTGCAATACAGGTGATATCCATATCAACGGAATGGAAGGGCCTTATACTATGGTACTCATCGATGGCATGCCCATTGTGAGCAGTCTGGCGACAGTCTATGGGCTTTCCGGAATTCCCAACAGTTTAGTGAAACGCATTGAAGTGGTGAAGGGGCCAGCCTCTACACTTTACGGTTCAGAAGCCGTTGGCGGAATAATCAACATCATTACTAAAGAAGCTTCGCTCGCACCTCGCGTGAAGACTGATCTGTTGATGACCTCGTATGGGGAATATAACCTGGATGTGGCCGCGAAACAGATGGTAAAAAAGTCGTCATCGCTCGTAGGACTAAATTATTTTAACTACTCCAATAAAATTGACAAGAACAGCGACAACTTTACCGATGTTACGCTGCAACAACGGATTTCGATTTTCAATAAATGGGATTTCCACCGCGACCAAAACCGACAAGCTTCCCTTGCCGCGCGGTATGTGTATGAAGACCGCTGGGGCGGTGAACTTCAATGGAATAGAAATTTCCGCGGAAGCGATCAGGTTTATGGCGAATCGATTTACACAAACCGTGCTGAGTTGCTGGGGAAATTCCAGCTTCCTACCTCCGAATCAATTTTCATTGACTACTCTTATAATTATCATGTTCAGGATTCTTACTATGGTACAATACGGTATGCCGCCAACCAGCATGTAGCCTTCGCACAGGTTCGTTGGGATAAAAAAATTAAGCAGCATGATTTGCTTGTAGGGCTACCCTTCCGGTTTACACGGTATGACGATAATACAGCCGGCACCGCATCGCGTGATAATGACCCTGTCAATCAGCCCATGAAAACATACCTTCCCGGTATATTCCTTCAGGATGAAATCAGCCTCACAAAAAAACTTACTACGCTTGCAGGGCTTCGGTATGACCACCACAATCAGCATGGAAATATTTTTTCGCCCCGATTAAGTTTTAAATATGCCGCCAATAAAAACAATACTACACGTCTCAGTATGGGTAATGGCTTTCGCGTAGTCAATCTTTTTACAGAAGATCATGCTGCCTTAACCGGTGCGCGCGAAGTGATCATTAAAAGTGAATTGCTGCCGGAACAATCATGGAATATCAATCTGAATCAGGCCACCAATATTCCTTTTACCAGCGGATACCTGGGCCTGGATGCCAGTATCTTTTACACCTATTTCACCAATAAGATTGTAGGCGATTATCTGACCAATCCCGAAGCCATCATTTATGATAACCTGGACGGACATGCCATCTCGAATGGGATAACCCTGAATGCGGAATTCGCCATGATCAATTCATTGAAGATCATGACCGGCATTACGCTGATGGATGTTTTTCAGGTAACGAATGAATTAGCTACTTCAACCAAAACACCCCAGCTTTTTGCACCAGTATTCTCCGGCACCTATACGATCAGCTATTCTTTCGAGCAGGCAGGCCTCCTGATGGATATCACCGGTCGTATAAATGGGCCGATGCACTTGCCTACCGTGCCCAATGATTTTCGCCCGGAACAATCTCCCTGGTTTACGCTGCTTAATTTTCAGCTAACGAAAATATTTCGCAACAACCTGGAGTTGTACGGAGGTATTAAGAATCTTTTAAACTTTATTCCAAAGGACCCTTTGTATTACTGGCACGATCCGTTCGCGCCTGAATTTGATACAAGCTATAACTATGCACCTGTTCAGGGCATACGCGGATTTTTTGGTGTGCGCTATACCATTCAATAGTGTGAGCAAAAGTTGAAAGTAGTGAGCAAACGGTAAACAGAAACACGGACAGTTAATACGATAGAGAGATGGAGAAGAAAGTATCACAAAAATCATTAAGCGAAGTCAATGCCTCAATCGATGTACGGGGAAAAAGAGGCTGGCGTAAAGTGTTGGCGTTTTTAGGCCCCGCTTACCTGGTTAGTGTTGGTTACATGGATCCCGGCAACTGGGCTACCGATATTGCCGGTGGCAGTCAGTTTGGATATGCCCTGCTGTGGGTACTGCTGATGTCTAACCTAATGGCGCTGTTACTTCAAAGCCTGAGTGCTCGCCTGGGCATTGTTCGGCAGCTCGACCTTGCCCAAGCTTCGCGTACTACGTACCACCCTGTGATTAACTTCTTCCTATGGATACTCGCGGAGATTGCTATTGCTGCATGCGACCTGGCGGAAGTTCTCGGTATGGCTATTGGCCTGCAATTATTATTTGGTCTTCCGCTGATCTGGGGTGTAAGCCTCACCGTGCTGGATACACTGTTATTGCTCTTCTTACAAAGTTATGGCATGCGGAAAATCGAAGTCTTCATCATTGGCCTGGTAGCCATTATTGGGGGGGCGTTTATTGTTGAAATGATTTTCGCAAAACCCGACATGGGTGAGTTGATGAAAGGATTTGCTCCTTCCATACCCAATGATCTGGCTCTTTACATCGCCATCGGAATTATTGGTGCCACGGTGATGCCGCATAACCTCTACCTGCATTCGTCATTGGTTCAAACGCGAAGAATTGACAATTCCGACCGAGGGATATGGTCGGCCATCAAATACAATTTTATTGATTCTGCCATTGCCTTGAATGCCGCCTTCTTTGTTAACGCTGCCATATTAGTATTAGCAGCATCAACCTTCTTCAAAGCAGGTATGTTTGAAGTGGCCGATATACAGGACGCCTATAAATTTCTTACTCCGCTGTTGGGCACACATTGGGCCTCCATACTTTTTGGCGTTGCGTTGGTAGCAGCCGGACAAAGCTCTACTATTACCGGTACACTAGCCGGGCAGATTGTGATGGAAGGATATCTTAATTTGCGCATCGCTGCCTGGCTTCGCAGGTTAATTACGCGACTGATCGCTATCATACCTGCTTATTTTGTTATTCTGATTTATGGTGAAAGTGAAACCGGTGCACTGCTGGTATTCAGTCAGGTTATTCTAAGTTTGCAATTGGGCTTTGCTGTCATTCCGCTCATTCACCTGACCAGTGATAAAAAGACAATGGGTATTTTTGCAATCAAACCCTGGGTAAAAATTTTAGCATGGGGTATTGCCCTGATTATTGTAAGCCTGAATGTACAACTGGTGGTCAATGAAATTTCAGGCTGGCTGGCAAATGCCGGTGAAAATGCCTGGATTATATGGGTTACAGTTGTTCCCGTTTGTCTGGCTGCATTGACCTTGCTGCTCTATATTACATTGAAGCCGTTGATTGAAAAGCGGGCAGCCGAACGGGCAGCAAAAATTCCTCACGGCTCAGCCGTTGAACTTGAAAATCTAGACAAACCTGTTTATCAACGGATCGCCATTTGTATTGACTTCAGTGCCATTGATGCCCTGGCTATCCGCAGCGCTATTGCGCAGGGAGGACTGCCGGCACACTACGTTCTTTTCCATGTAGTCGAAACAGTGGGCGCTATGATTTATGGCAGCGACATTGCAGATATGGAATCAACTGAGGACGCTGCCGCACTGGAAAATTATCGGCAACAAATTGCACACCTCGGCTACCATGCGGAGATACGGATTGGCTATGGAAATCCTAAGCGCATCATACCCAAAATGGTAAAAGAATTTAATGCTGACTTATTGGTAATGGGAGCTCATGGACATCAATTCCTGAAAGATCTGATCTTCGGTACAACACTCGATGCAGTTCGGCATCGTATTGATATTCCCGTGCTTATCGTTCGCGACAAGTAGTTACCTTGCAACATGATTGGTGCAGCACACGATACCATAGTAGCACTGGCTACTGCGCAGGGAGTTTCAGCCATTGCTGTAATTCGTCTTTCTGGAAGTGATTCTATCGCGATCACGCAACAGCTATTCCGGGGAAAGAAACTCACCGAACAACCTTCCCATACCATTCATTTTGGCACCCTGGTAGATGGCGACAAAATGATTGACGAGGTGCTGGTTTCTGTTTTCAGAGGACCCAATTCCTTTACCAAAGAAAACAGTGTGGAGATTTCCTGTCACGGATCACCTGTTATTGTAAAAGAAATCATCAAAGCATTATTAAAAAACGGAGCACGCCTGGCATTACCCGGAGAATTTACAAAGCGAGCTTTTTTGAATGGGCGATTTGATTTAGCGCAGGCGGAAGCCGTTGCCGATCTGATCACTGCCGAAACCGACAATGCGCGTCAGGCAGCACTTAACCAGATGCGTGGTGGCTTCTCCAAAGAAATCAATCACCTGCGTGAAGAACTGATTCACTTTGCATCGCTGATTGAACTTGAACTTGATTTTGGTGAAGAAGATGTAGAGTTCGCCAAACGCGATGACTTAATTCAATTGATACAAAAAATTCAATCCTATCTGCGTTCGCTCATTTTGTCGTTCGATCAGGGCAACGTAATAAAGAACGGAGTACCCACCGTAATTGCAGGAAAACCCAATGCCGGAAAATCAACGCTGTTGAATACGCTATTGAATGAAGAGCGTGCCATCGTATCGGACATTCCGGGAACCACACGCGATGCCATAGAAGACGAGATGGTGGTAGGTGGTATCAATTTCCGTTTTATTGATACGGCAGGACTTCGGGAAACCGAAGACATTATTGAAGCGATGGGTGTAGAGCGGACACGCGAACGGATGAAAAAAGCTTCGATAATAATTTACTTATTCGATCTGTCAACCGAGACAATGGATAACATTGCCAAGGAAGAACAAGCACTGAAAGCATTGAGTATCCCCTACTTTAAAGTTGGTAATAAAATAGACAAAGCCGATCCGGCATTACTGGAAAACCTGAAGGATCAAAATTTTACATTCATCTCTGCCGCAGACAAGACTAACATTCAGCAATTAAAAGATAAACTTCTTGCTCACTTTCACATTACCACAGTAAAAACAGGAGATGTGCTGGTGACTAATCTTCGCCATTATCAAAATCTGTTGCAAACCAGTGAATCGCTTGATCGCGTTTTATCCGGAATTGATCAGGGTATTACCGGAGATTTTTTAGCCATGGACATTCGCCAGGCATTGCACTACCTTGGTGCGATAACAGGTAGCATATCAACCGAAGATTTACTCGAAAATATATTTTCGAAGTTCTGTATCGGGAAGTGAGACCGATCCTCCAGAATAATCGCTTGAAATAACCGCAAGAGATTATGATTTGTCGTCATGCATTGCAAATAATGTTTGCTTACAATGTTACATGCCGATCGAAAGCGTCCAATTGCCTTCATAGTATTAGCATACTAGGTGCTTTACCAACTATTGTTTTTAATGTCATGTAATTTTCATCCTGTCGCGAAGAGTTGGCATACTTTTACAGGGAAGAAAAAAAAGTACTTATATGAATAGTAATGCTTCGATTAGACAAGACCTCATGGACATCATCCATATACACCACGAGCGGGTTGCTGGGTTTAATAAGGCCGCGTATAGCTGCGAAAACCTTCATGTCAAAATGTTGCTTAACAAAGAAGTTGATCAAACGCGTGATTCCATCTCACTCGTTAGACGCTTGTTGATGGGGCGCTTTGACACTGCCTGCGAGTTTAGCGCAAAAGGACCGCTATTTGATATGTGGAAGGCCTCTAAGCCTGCCTTTGATGGCGTTGATGTCTACGCTCAATTATTGGATTTTGAGCTTGCAGGTTTGTTAACCTTACAATGCTACTGCTTGGCCAAAGAACGTTCTTATATTGATACCATTTCCAAAGATCTTTTGGAGTTTCAATATCAAGACAATTTGGTTAGTTACCATAATATGAAAGTACTCCGGGAAACGCTTAACAAAGCGAAACATCTTTTGCTCTACCCCTACAAAAAAAGTGCGTAAACTGTAGAATTTTTTTTACGAATATGGATTTTTTTCGCAACACCTAATGATTAATAGACGCATATAGACCTAGGAAAATATAGTTTTTTTGATCTCTTCGTATGTTATATAGTCATCGGTTTCTATGACATCGAACTAAGTGAGAAGGACTGAACGAAAGTCACATTCGCTCAGTCCCATTTATCCAATCCAGTCAATTTCACTTTAACGATTGTATTACAACTTTCTTAAACTATCAACAGCACTTTCTGCTTGCTTGGCCATTTCAAGATGATGTTCTAATGTTGTTATCTTTCCAGCTGCCCAAGATCTCAACTCCATATCATCTCCTTTGTCGGCTTCCTTCTTAAACTTATCAATGTCCTCTTTGTGATCCTTCACCATGAATGTGGTGTATTCATCATCAAAATCCTTTCCAGTCTTACCCGCCAAGTCATCATACTTCTTTTGATTTTTATCACTTAAGGAAGTTGGCAAAGAAATATTTTTCTGCGCGGCAAGTGCCTTAAGTTCTGCATTCGCCTTGCTATGCTCAGTAATCATCATTTTACCAAACGACTTTACTTGTTGGGATGATGCTTTGGATTGCGCTAGTTGACCCAGTTGAACTTCCAACATCCCGCCATCTGCCGCAGATACAGCAAACTCAGTGTCATTTTCAATTTCGGTATTATCAAACTTTTTCTCGTTTTGATTCTCCGCAATCTCTTTACTGTCTTTTTCTCTTTCCTTAGGGGTGCAGGCTGAAAAGGCTAAGCATCCACAGAGTAACAAAAAGGGTAATCCGTTCATTGTTTTCATTGTTTAATTAGTTAGATGTTTACATTAAACATTCAAAAACATGCCAGCGAAATTAGTAGTGTTATGCTTGAATTCAGAGCACTCAAAACCCGATCTGATGACAATTAAGGAATGATGTGGATTTCAATACCCACGGACAAAAGATTGGACGGAAAAAATCCTTTACAACAAAAAGCCAAGCGAATGCATTCAACGTATTCAGTGCCTGAAATACCTTTACTTATAGATTAAGGAATAATGATTTGCTGACCGATATAGATCTTCCTTGGATCAGTAATTACACCATAATTGGCATCATATATTCTCTCCCACGCAGCAGCATCTCCATAATATTGCTTGGAAAGTTTCTGAAGGGTGTCTCCCCTTTTAACCGTATGGCTTCGCAAGCCTTTTAAAGGTTCTTTGTTTTGCTTTTTGGAAACCGGTAACGATATCTTTTTTTTAAAAAAATCTAATAATCCCATACGCGTGTGGATTGGTTTAGCGATCCGCACATTCGAAAACAGTGCCATCGTGAATCAGGGGAATATCACTATGTTTTGATGATTTAATGGGTAACTAATTCCCCATGTAATGGAAAATAATCGCTCTAATCTACTCCACACTATCGAAAAAGTTGACAACTCAAAAATCCATAATCAGTTCGACTGAAAATTCTGGAAGTCGATGGCACGATTTTTTAGCACCCGTCAGTAATAATTTCATTAAAACTTACGCTCAATGCTACATCATAGCTCCACAACTGAAAAATCTATTCTACGAAGCCGTTCAGTTCCAATTAAAAAATGCGCTATCATTACCCATTTGGATTCTTCTAAAGGAAATAAATTCCGCCATAACCAACGTCAAAACAAAGAAGAGGAAACAAACAAAAAAGAAAGCTATAATGGAGGTTCAACATATGGCGAGCATTCATAACCATCCAGTGAATGCTTCGATCGTAAGCTCATTTATTTCAATGGTCCAGGTAAATGTTGTCTGCAAGAATAGTTGCCATAATTCACATGGCAGTGGCTTTCACCTGCGGAGCCAAATGGCACAACAATTTCTACCAAAAGTTAAAAACAGTACACTTTTAATCAATACATATATGAGAAAAATGATAATTAAAACTGTGTACAAAGAAGATGTTAAGGAAATTCTTTCAACGGATGTAAGATCCAAGTGGACAACACGCATTCATGAAGAAGAATTGTTTAACCTTTTTACGGCTGATATTATGAAGATGAAAACCAAATTTACCAGGTAACTTAAACTCACCATTGCTGGAAAATCAAGCCGTAACTCTCTTCGCTAATAATATCCTTCCATTGGGTAATCAGTTTGCGATAATCCTCTCCCACTGGCATTATTTTACGGTCGAGATCATACAAGCCGAGCGCATTCACAATACCCGCATCATTTCGCAGAGCCGAGTCCCAATCCACCTGGTGTAATAGGCTATACCAGGTAAAACCTACTACCGGAACGCCATCGTGCTTTAGCCGATGTACGTTTGCCCATTGCTTAAAGAGCCATTCACTACACGCTGGCATTTTGATGTTTGTCTCGGTGTGCATAATGGGGAGTCTATACCGGTTATAATATTGACTGGTGATAACATAGTATCCAAAAATTTCACCGGCAGCCTGGGTATTTCCATCCTCATGAACAAGGTGTTCATTGGTAACATAATAATCGTTTCCCATGATACAGTGAGCTTTCACCTGGTTCTCCCGAAACCATTGAAATTCGGATTTGGTCATCCCATTATCCAGGAGGAATTCGTACATCGTAACACTCAGTGGATAACCATAGGTAAGATCAAGAGAAAGAAAACGTTTTTGATTTAAAAATCGCGCGCGTTGTGCCGCCACGGGTGAAATCGGATGAAAGTATTCAGACGATTCACTTTGAATAAAGGTAGCATTGGGTTGTATTTTAAGGATGGCATGCATTGCCATTACATTTGCCTTCGCCAGATTTTTTAATGCGGTAACAAAAGCATAATCAGATTGTAAACACTCATTCCACCAACCATATTGAGCAGAAAACATAGCCGCAATAAATATTTCATTGATGGGCGTATAGAGTTGGAGATGCGGAAATCGGGCGGCAAAAGCAGCAGCATATTCTGCAAAGTAATGTGGGAAATCAGGATTCTGAAAATTCCCCAACCAGTCTGGAACGCCAAAATGGCAAAGATCGACAATGGGCGTGATGTCTAATTCCTGAAGCCTGTTGAACGTTTCATCGGTGAAGCTCCAATCAAAACTCCCTGGCGCAGTATGTGTTTTGTAATAAGGAGGTCCGTACCTGACGAACTCGATGCCGAGTTCTGTAAGCAAATCAAAATCCTCACGCCATCGTGCATAATGATCAGTCTTTTCCATCTCATCCACACGCTTTGTCTTTCCGTTAGGAAGCGGAATGGTGGGGTAGCTATTTTCGATACCCGTAGTGAACATAAATTTATTTCCTGCCATGTGCTTGAGGCTGCAACGCCCGTTGATTGAAGAAATCATCTATGGCACGTTCCAGCGTTGGCATCGTTGCTCCTCGCCCACTTTGCAGTACGCTATACACGGGTCGCTTTGCTTTCCAGTTCATTTCATTCACGCCTGTACTTTTTAGTTGATCATATTTGTATCCTCCTCGCGCTGCCAGTTCGCGGGCAAAATCGGCCCAACTTAAAATTCCTCCATCATTAGAAAGATGCCATATACCTTCCTCCTGATCAATAAACAAATCCAGCGAGAACTGAACCAAATGCGGAACGTATGTGGGGGAAATGACCACATCTCGGACAACACAAAAATCCGTTTTGTTTTCCAGGGCATTCAAAACGGTATGTGCAAAATTGAAATTATCCCATGGTCCGAAAAAGGCACTGGTACGAATGATGAGCGCTTCCGGATATGCCGAAGCCACCATCTTTTCGGATTGGGCTTTCGTAACACCGTAATGATTTACCGGAGCAACCACATCACCTTCTTTGTAAGGCGTTTTTTTATTACCACTGAAAACCTGATCCGATGAAAATGTCATAAAAGGAATGCCTCTATCACGACATGCTCTCGCTAAAATTTCAGGCCCAGCTACATTTAACATGAAACACTCCGATTGCTGCGACTCCGCTTCGTCTACGTTAACGTATCCGGAAGCATTGATAACGCCCCATGGATTATGTGCCTCCATGGTGTTGATAACATCCTCCAGGTTGGTGATGTCAATGTCGTGTCGTGATAATGAAATTTGAAAAATGCTGCGTTGAACGCATGCTTTAGCATAAGCCGTAGCGAGGGTTCCGTGCTTACCAATAATTAATAGCGGTCTGCGATTTTTTGCCGAAGCATCTGGCACGTTACGGTTTCCTGATTGCCACCAGCCCTTTTCATCCAGTAAAGGATGATAAAAGTCACCATAGGCTCCAAGTGAAGAAATCATTTTTGATATAGCAGTCGGGCGTATATGTTTGCGAATATCAAATACCCCCACCTCATAGTGCCCTTGTGCTTTTGTCACTAGGCTGTCCCAGTCATAAGCACCGAACAGTGCCCATGCTGTAACGGCCTCAATTTTTATTCCCCTGGCTTTAGCCTGGCAGCATGTCGTCCATATTTCTTTTAGCCATCGCATTTGTTCTTCGCGTGTGCACGCTAAATGCGATTCTGTAATAGCGAGTGGTTGGGTGTATCGTTCCGCCACTTCTTCTACTAAGGACGCCAAACCAATAGCCTGATGATGACGATAAGCATCGACATCAACATACGCATGGATTCCATTTCCCCCTGGCTTAACACCCGGATACAGGTCGCATCGCTCATCGAGATAGCGTTCGGAGGTAACATAATAATTTAAACCCAGTATGTCAGGCATGCAGCTGTGTTCCAGAAAGAATTCTAACTCGCGTTCATCAATACCTAATGAAGTAAAATACTTCCACATGCGTGAACCGGATGTAATGTGTCCACCTAACAGGTCATAGGTTAGCCAGCGCCTTTCATTCTCAAACTCAGCCTGATATGTTAATGTATGTGTACTGTGCACTTTACTTAAATCTTCCGTTTGAATTAACCGGGCTTTCGGATTAATTTTTCGGATAGCTCTCATCGCCAACACAACTCCTTTAAGTTGATTGATCAGCATTCGGGCAAAGCTTAAGGAAGATTGTTGATGCGGATACCACAAACCATACAGACCGCTAAACCGTGCTGTCGTTAATGGTTCGTTCACCGGACAATAGTCTTCTATGTCAGGAAATTGAGCGGCCACACGACCTGCGTATACAGAAAACTTTTCTGCGAAGTGATCATCCAGTAAGTTGGTGTGCCGTGGACCACTTCCATGATGTAGCAAACCGACTATTGGTTTAATGTCTAAATCGCGTAGTTGTTTCAATTCCTTTTGTGCCGGACTCCAATTAATGTTGTACCCACACGATGGTTCATAGCGTTCCCAAAGAATGGGGTAGCGCAATGCCTGTAGGTTTAAACTCTTAAACAGGCCAGCAGTATCCCACCTTGTGTAATGTCCTGTTTCAGAAAGTTGATCGCGGTATGTATTGCCTATCCGGTTGATAGTACATTCCATGCCACCCCATAGTTCAAGCTTTGTTGACGGCAAGTTCGTATCCATTGGACAAGTGGCTCAAGATTGATGCCCCTACAATCTTTTTATAGAGGGTAAGCGATTGGGCCACTACCTGATCCATATTATAATATTTGTACGTAGCTAGTCTTCCCGTAAAGTAAGTGTCTGGTACCTCGTTTGCGAGCAATTGATATTGCTTGTATAACACTGCATTTTCCGGTCGTGGCACCGGATAATACGGATCGCCTTCGGCTTTCGGATATTCATACACCACAGAAGTCTTAGGATGTTTTTGTCCCGTTAAATGTTTGAATTCTGTGATGCGTGTATACAAATGTTCATTCGGATAATTAATGGTGCCAGTCGATTGGAATTTTTCGGTCTCATATGTTTCAAACTTAAATTCAATCGAACGATAAGGAAGTTTTCCGTAGCAATAATCAAAGAAATAGTCAACCGGTCCGGTATAGATCATCTTCTTAAAA
This sequence comes from Cyclobacteriaceae bacterium, assembly GCA_016787565.1. Taxonomy (GTDB): domain Bacteria; phylum Bacteroidota; class Bacteroidia; order Cytophagales; family Cyclobacteriaceae; genus JAEUUG01. The sequence continues at coordinate 546,441 of JAEUUG010000003.1, read as the reverse complement.
GGAATAACGTTCTCAATTTCTTTATAGTCTGTATTGAGCATTACTTTGATATTGGGATGATCGAGCATGTTCTCAAACATTTTGGTGTAACCATGCAGGGGCATCGCCTGATAACTGTCTGCAAAATACCGGTCGTCTCTATTGTTTCGGGTCGGAATGCGCGCTGCCACCGAAGCATCTAATTCCGAAGGATCAAGACCCCATTGCTTTTTTGTATAGCCTTTAAAGAATTTTTCATAAAGCTCCTTCCCTATTTTGCTTACAACTGCGTCTTCGGATGTGACAACATGAGTTTTTGTGATTGCCTTTTCCTTCAGAAACGTGTCTACTTGTTCGGAAGAAAGGTTCAACCCATAAAGACTATTAATGGTGTTTAAATTAATGGGTATAGGAACTAGCATTCCATCTACGCTGGCGAGCACCCGATGCTCATACGGTCGCCACGCTGTAAATTGACCCAGGTATTCGAATACATCGCGTGAGTTGGTATGGAAGATATGTGGGCCATACTGATGCACAAGAATGCCATCTTGGTTGTGGAAGTCATACGTATTTCCTCCGATGTGCTTTCGCTTATCCACGATAAGAATCTTTTTATTTTCCTGAGAGGCTAATCGCTCAGCTATTACCGCCCCTGCAAATCCAGCTCCTACTACGATATAGTCAAACATAAAATAATGGTTAAGGGTTAAAAACTTGTTTTTTTGCAATTGCATTTTCCATGTGACTTGACATGTGTTGCCACGTATTGTCCCACGACATGTGTAACATGTGTTGATCTACATCGGAAAGCCATTCCTCAGTATTGGTAGAGGCCAGTAAAAGCTCGGCCTTTATTACAAACTGCTCGGCCGTTTCAGCAATAGACACCAAACCACTGCTACCGTAGTCGTTAACGACATCTGAAATTGGAGTCGATATTACCGGTTTACCACCCGAAAGGTATTCGGGTGTTTTAGTCGGACTAATGTATTTGGTGGATTCATTAAGCGCGAAGGGCATGATCGCAATGTCCCATCCTGACAAGTAAAGTGGCAGCTCTGTATACTCCTTACCACCCAGATAGTGAATGTTCTGCGCTTGCGGAAGGGTATCAGCATCGATTTTAATAACGGGCCCAATCAACACGATGTGCCATTCGGGTCTTAGCCTTGCGATTTCTGCTATCAGTTGAAGGTCCAGCCGCTCATCCAGTACACCATAAAATCCAAGCCGCGGATGTGGAATATTTTGTTGATCCTCCGGTTCTGTTTGCTTCGCTCGTGCCTGTAAAAAGTGATCTTTATCGATGCTACTCGGAAACGGGAAAATATAATCATGGCAATTTTTCTTCGCTTCGAACAAGGTGTATCCTCCAGTAAAAACAACATCCGCCATTTTAAAGAGTTGGGCTTCACGCTCTTTTATATCGGGAGGAGCAAACTTGAAACCGGCCAATTCATCCATGCAGTCGTACACAATAATACTTGGTGAGAGGGTATCGGTGAAGGGCAAAGCCATTGGGGAATAATACCATGCTACGTACTCGTTGACATTAGTTGCTTTGAGAAAATCCTCGAGCATGCTGCGAAGTTGATCGTTCACGTCAATACCTGCCTGAACGTGCGGGACTAATATTGTTACATCAGCATTGGCAGCTTTGGAAGCGTTCAAAAAAGTCCAGGGTGCATCAAACACAGGTTCTTCAATAAAGTACACGGTACCTGTTTTGGCGAATCGACTCATTAAATGTTGCGGTCGTTGGTAAACAAAATTCCATCGCAAGTGAGAAAAGCAAAGTATATTCATCTCTTGTTTATTTTGTGTTAATTCTCAAACTGTCTCTCGGACATCCTATTTTCTCGGGCGTTAGACCTCTCTAAATAGTTTCACGCATAGCGGGCTTTACTAAAAGAATGCCAATAGTGTTTGCTTAGGAAACCGAAAGTCTTCTCTTGCTTTTGTGAGGAATGTATGGGACAGGCATGGGCGAAACGGCAACAACTCGCTTGGCTCCTTCTTCAACACAAGTTGCCTAATTGAGGTATGTTTTCTATGTAAAATGCTATACCATAGTAAAAGTTAACTGTATGCGAATTCGTCTTGATGCTCACCAGCTCTTCTAAGAAGTACAGTAAGAAGAGCATAAAGAAAGCCCTTCTTACGCGTACTAATTTTATAACAGCCCTGAACTATCGTACTTGTGTGCTGGTTATTTGTCCGCGCACTTCACCGTTGGTATTGGTTGCTGTATTATAGCCGTAATACCAGTTACCACCCAAAAGTTGTTGCTCTTGCGCTTCTGTCAACGTCATGGTGCCGTTGTAGTTTCCCGTTCCGGTGATATTACCATCGTATGTCCAGGGTGATCCTACCGCTGAACCGTTTATGCCGGATGCGCCCGTGTAGAAACCACCACTCGTTGGCGCTCCAGTTAAGCCAGACCAGCCATTGGTATAACTCAGAACACGGGTATTCGGATTATAGGTACCTGTCATCGTTCCGCTACCTGTTCCATTCACTGAGGGTACAACTTGAGTACCATTGGCATTTCCTGATATAGTATAATTTTTCTTCACTGTGTCCTTGTCATCATTGTCATCACAACCGATTGCCAATACACTCAATGCTAAAACCGCTGTTAGTAGCATTCCCTTCCATCCCTGATTTCGTTTCATAATTTATCTATTTAATTTTATTTTATTCTAAACACTAGCCAAAGCGCATGCCTTCATTACCATAGCATTCTATTCGATGGAAATGATGATTCCTGATTGAACACCCTTTGCTGTGTGGAATAGGGTCTCTAAAACTTTCGCACATTGTGGCTTATAGAAACAACTCCGGTTAGTAAAAAATATGCTTAAAAAAACAAACCACACTTTCGTGCGGTCTGCTGTGTACTAAAATTCTTTCGATTACGAGTTTAGTTTTCTTCTGCTGCTGCCTCCACATTCACGGCTGATAAGGCAACTTCAGTTAATTTTTCATCGGCTAATTTTTCTTCTTCAAGCGTCTCTTCCAAAAGTTGGGCTACATCGTCCATACCTAGTGTTTCGGCAAATGCTCGTAACGTACCATACGATGCAATTTCGTAATGTTCAATTTTCTGTCCGGCAGCAATAATCCCGGCATCCATCATTGAACCGTCCTCGCACTCTTCCATAATACCCTCACCCTCTTTAAGTAAACCTTCCATAGCATCACATTTTTTAGCTACAGCTTTCTTATTGAGGATACCAAATACTTTTTCAACTCGTTCAATCTGACCCTCGGTTTCGGAGAGATGATGCTCCAATGCTTCAATCAGTTCTTGGGAAGTTGCCTTCTTAATCATTTTAGGTAGAGCTTTAATGAGCGCTTTTTCTGCCCAGTAAATATCTTTCAATCCGTTTTCGAATAACTTCATTAATTGCGAAGACTGCATGGCGCCATTTTCACGTTCGCCATTCGAACCATTTTGTTGGGTACTTTTTTTCTTACCCTCGGAGTTTGTTGTTGTTGCCATAATGTTAAAAGTTAGTTGTTTCTTGTTTCGCGCATACATATTCGTGCCATGTAAACATGTGCCAGATTGAGGTAAAATAAAGATTTACGTAGCGATTAGTAGAAACAATTTCCACACGTGTGGAATGGATACGCGTGATGGTTCTCTCGCAAAAACCTTTGCAAAAAATCGGTCTGATTTGTATCGTACAAACCTCTACACATACGTGGGATAAAGTCCCCACAATAAAGGCTAGCACTGTGAAACAATCGTAAATACAGCCCAATTCCCCCAAATGCTTTTGGCATTCAAATTTCTTATCAGCTCAAGTATAAAAACAAACTAAAAACAATAACAATGAAAAAAATAACAATCTATTTCAGCTGCTTACTGTTGTCTGCAGTAATGGGAAATGTTGCTTACGCACAAGAAAGTGGTTATCCCAGGCCATTGACTGACAAAACTGTCGGTGATAATCTTAGCAAGGATTGGGGTCAAAGAAATCCTGGAACGCAAAATCCATCTGTCCAGTGGTACGATGCGGGTGATGGTTATTACGGAACTTACAATACCGGTAGCACACCCTACATGACCTTCTATGATAGAGATGGAAGTTATGTTCAGACGTACAAAAAAGGAGATTGGAATGATGTGAATTCAACATTAAAGTCTTCGTTTGATGGTAGTACGTATAAAGACCAGGAAGTAACCGGATATTGGGAAAGTTCAGATCCTTCTAAGAAAGGATCGTATCTTGAAGTAAAAGATGACAAAGGAAAATCTTCACGCGTATGGGCCAATGAAAAAGGTGATCTGTCTCCCGCCTTCCCGAAAGGAAAAACAACTGCAAAGAAACCAAATTAATATAGCTTCGTAGCGAACCAAGCCATTGGATCGTGAATAAGTTTCCATACTATTAGTTTGATAAAAGGATTCTGATGAAAGTCGGAATCCTTTCTTTTTTTCCAGGGAACAGTTCATCGTGGCGCGGTGAGTAGGTTTATCAACGGAAAAAAATACCTGTGTAAAAAACGCACTTAAGAAAGCTGACAATAAGCCTAAACAGATTCAATTAGCTACAAAACGTTAGTGGCCAGTCTGGCATAATCTTTTACATCTCGTTAGTTCATTCAAAAAAATAAAACTATGTTTTACCACATAAAGGAATTACAATTCAATGCACGTGTATCAAAGCCAGATCCTGCCTTTGCTTCATTGTTGCTGGAGCAGTTTGGTGGGGCAAACGGAGAGTTGGCCGCAGCCTTGCGATATTTTGGTCAGGCGTTCGGAGCAAAAAAACCGTATCCGGATAAATATGATCTTCTTATGGACATTGCCACCGAAGAATTCAGTCACCTCGAAATTGTCGGGGCAACCATTCAAATGTTGTTAACGGGCATCAACGGTGATCTTAAAAATGCTGCAGAGAAATCAGAGATCATGCAAATGCTAAACGGCAAGGGAGCGAAGGAAGAAGTAATCCATAACGCTATGGTAGCGCCACAATTTTTAGTTGGCAGTGGCGGTGGACCGTGCTATACCAATAGTCAGGGTGTTCCGTGGACGGCTGCATACATCAACGGAGATGCTCAAGGCGATCTTACCGCTGATTTACGATCCAACATTGGAGCGGAAACCCGCGCAAAATTGGTTTACGAATATTTATTACAGTACACTGAAGACGTTTACGTAAAGGAGACCCTGCGCTTCTTAATGGCACGTGAGGTGGCTCACTTCCAGATGTTTGAAGCGGCTTTGGAAACTATTCCACAAAATTTTCCTCCTGGTGTGTTACAAGCCGATCCACGATTCAGCAATACGTATTTTAACATGTCGAGTGGTAATGATTACCGCGGTCCATGGAATCAGGGTGTAAGCTCAAGGCTTGGTGAGCCATTCCAATACGTTGAAGATCCCATTGCGCATGTAATGGCAACAAACGGTTTAACCGAACAAAAAGTGGTGGGTGCCAGTCATACGATGAAAGAGGCAAACGCGATGGATAGGGAGCTGAGCACAATACGGAGCAATGAAGTAGACGCAGCTTCTGTTAAGGAAGATATGAGCTGGAATACGCCTGCGTACGATCCAACCACTATCCATGCATTGGAAACAAAAGGTAACGGTCGTTCTAAAAAAGTAAAATAGCATACGATAGCAATGGTGCCGGACAGAATTAACATTATCTACTTTACAGATCCTTTATGTTGTTGGAGCTGGGCTATGGAGCCACAATGGCGAAAACTGATTTTTCAGTATAAAGACTATTTAAACTGGTCGTATTGTATGGGCGGTTTAATTCCCTCATGGGATGGGTTCGTTGATAATGTTAATTCTGTTTCTAGGGCCGGTCAGATGGGCCCGATGTGGTTGCATGCGGAACAAATTTCCGGTATGCCCATGTGCGCTACGATCTGGAAAGACAATCCACCCGCTTCCTCTTTTCCAGCGTGTATCGCGGTGGCGTGTGCCACTTCGCAGTCTCTGCAATGCGGTGAACTTCTGCTACGGAAGTTACGGGAAAGCTGTCACCTGAATAATCAGGATATTGCTGATACGCTGGTTATATTCAACGTTGCTGAAGCACTAGCGATGGAATTATCATCGTTTGACCTGGTGAAATTTCGGAGTGATTTTGAAAGTAAAACAGGACAAGAACTTTTTCGCACCGATTGGGAGGACACCCGAAGACGTGAGGTTGCTCGTTTTCCTACGCTATTTCTAACCAAGCAACAAGTAGGAACGATCCAGCTTTCCGGGTATCGTTCCTTTGCCACATTGAAAAGCGCGCTCTTCCAGCTTGAACCTTCCTTGCAGGAATTAGAGGTGAACGTAAATTTAGATGATTACAGGAATTTTTGGGGAACGTTGCTTCCCTGTGAAGAAAAGGAATTCACTACTGAACGTGTAGCAAGTTTAGCACTGTAGCCAGATGCCTTTTTAGTTACCTCATGTCTACAGAAATTTTAATGATGCAGAGAACCTGAATCAAAATCTATTTTTAACGCTGAGGTAAATTGGGTATCTGAAGTCTGAAGGTGGTACCCTCCCCTAATACAGATAGCAATTGTAACGTACCGCCCAATTTTTCCATCAAGTGCTTGACCATGTACAGGCCTAGTCCCGAACCACCAGGCGTATTATTAACGCGATAAAATTTTTCAAAGATCTTTTCCTGCACACCCTCTGCAATACCAATACCGTTGTCAGCTATAATTACCTCTGCACCGTCATGGTTATGGGTTACCGCTATGTTTACAAAAGATTCCTTGTGTACATCGCGATAGCGGATGGCATTGGATATGATATTGGTAAGAACACTGAACAAACAATGCCGGTCAGAGTAAAATAATTCCTCCTCTCCTGTGGATACGTCAATCCTGACATGCTCAGCTCCGGGTAAAAAACGCAAGGAACAGGTTGCTTCCTCGATCACAGATCGCAACGTCATTTCCTCTACCCGCACCCCGTTGGAAACGTTCGTGGAATGATGGAGCATGTCGCTGATCGATTGGTTCATTCTGTCTACGCTGGTATCCAACATCGTAAAGTAAGGATCAAGATTTTCGCGATCAGGCTCCTGCTTCATCAGGTAAACCAACCCTTTTACGGATTGAAGCGGAGCGCGTAGATCATGGGCCGCCACCGTCAGGTATGCGTTATCCATATCCATAGTATTATAACTTTCCATATTCTGTTTTAACAGCAAACTATAATTGACCTTTCTCAGCAGCTTTTTTCATTTTCTTATTCGCATAGATGGCCACTTCTACCCGTCTGTTCTCCTGATCGACATCGGAAATATTCTGTTGCTCACCATAACCGGTAGTAGTGATACGCGCTCTTTTAACGTTGTTCTGCACCAGAAAATCCTGAACTGCCTCACCGCGTTGTTGTGATAGTTTCAAATTATACTCATCCGTACCGGTTTTATCGGTATGTCCTTCAATTAAAACATTGGTATCGTCATACTTATTCAGTGTATTGGCCAATCCGGTTAAATTTTCTTTTGTACCTGCACGGAGTGTATACGAATCAAAGTCAAACATCAATCCGGAATCGAAAGTAATTTTAATACCTTCTCCAACACGTTCAACGGTTGCACCTTTCAGGTCTGCCCGTAATTCTTCAGCCTGCTTGTCCATGTGCTTACCAATCAATACACCTGTAGTTCCACCAACAGAAGCACCGATGATGGCACCGAGTGCAGTATTGCCAGCTTGCTTCCCGATTACTCCACCAATTACAGCTCCTGACCCCGCGCCAATCGCAGCACCTTTGCTTGCATTCGAAGCTTTACAGCCTAACAGAACCTGGATAAAAAGCATGAGCAAGAGTACTCCGCTTATGCTAGTGAAATTTATTATTCGGACTTTCATAGTTATCTATATTTTAGTGTGTAATTCATTTGCCCAGAATGATGCCAGAGATAATCATCGGAATCCAATCATTATTCGGATAGTTCTATCATGCGTGTAGGCATTACTCCACATTGACATGTGTATGTGCCACCTCGTGTACACGAAGTACATATGCACATCACGCTTTCAGACTACCGATTGCCTTTGCGGAAACTCCCTTTAAAAAAAGTGGAACCACCAATCTGGTAAACCAATTGGATTTCGACAAAAGCTTTTGGCCCACCAGGAGATCAATACCCAGGGATGAAATAAATTGTAAAACCGGATGGTCGGAAGTTTTCTTTTTAAAAACATTCAAAAATGGAAGCAAATACAAAAAAGGTTCAAGTTTTCCGCGAAGGTTTTGAACCCCATCTCGTAAGACCTGCTTGTGAAATTTAATCTCATCTTCAACACGTTTACGCTCGGCCATCAACTCAGTATAATTACTAATCCTGCTCATAAATTTTTTTGATTATCAAATTGCGTATCCAGGGTATCAATACTGTTTTTGATGTTGCTAACAGAATACCAAAAACCACCAGGTAAAATCCTCCCACAATGAAAAATCCTGCTTTCATATTATCCATGGCTTCTCCCAGCCACCAGGCTGATCCTAACCCTGCAAACAGTAAAACAAAAACGGCTACAAGTAAGGATAGTAGTCCGATGACGCTGAGCGAAGCTCCACGCGTGGTGTGTTCGACAATGCGAATTGAAATTAAATCCCGATAGGATTCAACCAGTTCCGTCACACTATCTACCCACTTTTCTGAATTGCCTTTCTCTGAATTTATCATGACCGTTGTGCGATTTTGCCGGCCTCTGGATTCACATCGATTAATTCAGAGGTAAGTTCTTCTAAACCATTGTTCGTTCTGGTGTTAAACTCCGATACTAAACCCTTACCGGTTGCAAGCAGTGTTGAAAATTCATTCAACCAATTGGTGGCCCCATCTTTAATCTTCTTTTGCAAATCAACACCACGTTCAGGTGCCATCAACATACCAATAGCGGCACCGGCTGCGGCCGCTACGGTTACTCCGAGAATTATTTTACTAGTGTTGTTCATATACGTTTTATTTAATTGTTTTTTCTGTTTCATCACCCAACAAGGCACCCCATGGTTGAAGGTCGGGTACTTTATCAAAAATGACTTTTAAAACCGCCAACCCAGGAATGGCTAAGAACATTCCGGGTATACCACATAAGGCTCCACCAACCAAAACACCAATGATGGTTACCAGCGCATTGATGCGAACTTTGTTCCCTACGATTAACGGCATTCCAAAATTATTATCAAGAAATTGAACCACCGCCAGAATAACACCTACCCAAACCACCGTACTGATCTCGGTTGAACTGACGAGCGTTACCAACATACACAGCACATTAGCAACCAGTATTCCGACATAGGGAATTAAATTCATGAGTGCTGCAAAGAGAGCCAGGAAAACTGCATACTTAATTCCCAAAATCAGGAAGCCTGTCATGTTGAGCAGAAAGACAAGCGTTGTCTCAATGAATAAACCTGTCAGATATTGTTGTGCTACAGTTGTCGATTCAGTCAACACCTCCCGTACATCTTGCTCTGATCCTCTATTGAATACACCAATGAGAAAAGACTTGATATTGGATCGGTAATAGAGTATTAAAAAAGTATAAATAGGAATGAGCACCGCGTAGGCCAAAATTCCAGTCAGGGAAACTACAGTCGAACCCATTAGTCCGGAAGCGTTTTCCTTAAAGTCTTTCACCGTTTCAGCTATATATTGATTCTGCTTGCCGATGGTAATATTGGTTGTCTTTCTGAACCAAACCTGAAGAGAGTGACTAACTTCATTTATCCGCTCGCGGAGTGCGGGCACATCATCCATGAAGTTAACAATCTGAGCAGACAGAAAATAGACAATACCAGCACAGGCTACAATGGAAAGTAAAACCGGAATAAAAATAGTAATGGGCTTATAGAGTTTCTTTCGTGACAAGAAATTCGTTATTGGAAGTAAAATATTGGCCAGTAAAATTGAAAAGAGTATTGGTAAGATAATATCCTTGCCATAGATAAAACCCAGAATAATCAGGAATAACGAAATCAGTATTAGACTTAATTTCAGATAAAATGGAGTTTCTGTAGTTGTCTGCATACCACTGCGGCTTTTAGAATTATTTGTAATTATCATGCCAACGTAACTCGAAGCAGCATTCTTTTACGATTGGCAGTAACGGGATGTCGCAGACGTTAAACTACAGCAGGTAGTAAGCTTGCATAGGTGAGGGACAGCAACTACGTAGTGGGGATTCTATATGCAGACTGTAGAATTATATACTCAATTTAAATAAGGAATTGATATCCCTACTAGCAAAGTATTCTGGCCGGCTAATTGACACTCAAATCTTAGTTAGCAATTAAAACATAAAACAAATGAAAAAATTAGGTATCGTATTACTGGTCGTAGGATTAATCATGACGGCCTTTACCGGCTTCAACATCATTACCAAAAAGAAGGTTGTTGATATTGGTGCACTGGAAATCAAAAGTGAGAAAAAAACACCCATTTATTGGTCGCCCATAACCGGAGGTATTATTGCGGCTGCGGGTCTGGTCATCATCCTGTTGAGCAGCAGACAAAAAGTTTAAGTGGGTTAGCCATACCGCTCACATTTCTTATTTCTTAACATTATAAATTCTGCTTTATGAAAAAGCTAATCTTTTCCATTGCCGTTGCTGTTCTTGCATTTTTTTCCTTCAGTACTTTACAGGGACAGACACTGCATGGTCAATTGCATGGTACCTGGAGCATTACCAAATACCAGGTGAAAAGTAAAACAGAGGCAAGGTCGGGAACATTGATCTTTCAAACCGATGGAACGTTCATGAGCGAAGGAATTCTTTTTGGTGTAAAAGATGGCTCCTACCGAACCAATGAAAACAATTCAGTGCTCATTTTAGATACGAGTGATCAAACCTCAGAATGGGTTGCCTCTGTTAAGGGTAACATTCTGCGACTTCACAGTGCCTCCAAAACGAAACGTTCACGTGTGTACATCACGCTGACCAAAGCCAGTGAGCAATAGCTTCACAACGTATTAAAAACAAAAAAGACCCCGCAAGGGGTCTTTTTATATACTGAGGAAATGATAACAGTGGTTATTACTTCTTTCCCCAGAGCTCTACAATGGATTTATTGTCTGAAGAATTCTTGGTGTCATACCAAAATGTAACCTTCTCGATGGTTCTATTGCTGCCTTTCAAATCCATCATGAGGCCATCATTACGTTTATTTACTTCATCGGCAAATGAAATATCACGTGTATCACCATCCGTAAAATGTACGGTACACTTGTGCATGTTTAGAGTTCCGTTCTTCACAACGAATTTCAGAGCCGTAAAATATTCTTTACTGTCCTTCATTTCTACAACATCCCGGTCAATGGTGTAATCTACTGTACGGGTTCCCAACAAGGTCCAGCCATCTAATGATTTGTCTGCCAATTGTGCAAATGACAGTTGTGCCTGCATCATGACAATAGCCATAACAAGCACAGTTAAAATGTTTCTAATTTTCATAAGTTTATTTATTTAGCAATTCACGTAATGGAATAAGTATGCCAGCAAAAAAGATAGTCTATAGCGACCTATTCAGGCATTCAGGCTATGTTGTTGTAGAATATGTTGCGCAGTGTTGAATTATTGCCACTCTTGTACAGTAACATTATCTAGCAAACTGATTCCCTAGCGCTTACGCGGGGTGGCACTGTCCTTTGATTTTCCGGTGCGCAGCATGGCTGATTTCAATCCATCAAGAATTGACTTTAACCAAACATTAAAAATTAATTTCTTGCGGTCGCACTCAATATCAATTTCACCATTCCCGAGCATAGCTGGTGATGACCGGTTTCGGTTACTCTTTACAAACACATTGATGAAAAGTGATTTAAGGTCGTTGGATGACTTTCCGTTTTTACTAACACTTGTCAATTGTAAATCCCGGTAATCAATATTTAAATTTCCAGTTGATCGGAAATCTGTATACGTAAAATCAAAAAAGAGTTTATTCAGGTGACCAGATTCAATACGAATTTGAGTCATTGGAAAAAGCATTGGATTGAGGTCGGAAAAAGGCATGTCGGAAATTGAACCAAAAGCCCTGTAATTTGGTGAACCATCCTGCGGTAACGTAAACGTTGCATCAATTTTTCCGCTACCCATTATTAATCCACTTGCTTTCAGTACACTGACAGAAGTATCGCCTTTCACAATTCGATTGTTCAGACCGATAAGTGTTGCCTGTATATGATCAAAGGTTACGGTTCCACTTTCTGTTCCGTTTACCGGTATTTCTTCAACAACAACATGCGAATCCATCACAAGCACGGTATCAATCATTACATGATAGGGAAGTTTTAAAAATACCTCCATTGGTAATGGTCTTGCATTTTTCCGCAAAAATGGAATACGCTTATCCTTGAACGAGTTTAAATCGAAAGACTTGATGCGAAAAACAGCGGCCTCAAAAACACTATCCACTACTTTATCATACCGAATGCCTTCAATCTCCATTCTAGGAATGAATAAATTTACACGAGCTGTTTGTGTACCCAGGTGATGTGCGAAGTCGAACTTGTCAAAATTAGGGATGACCAGCAAGGAGTCAATTACTAAAGAACTATCCTTCGTATTCATATGCATTTTGCTGATGGTAGCTCCATACATGCCCTCCTGACGGCTGATGCTAATTTTCTTTATTTCAGCATCAATAGTTTGAATCGTAGGACCAACGCTACGCGATGAGTCACTTCCATATTTCAAATCCGTTATCGAGCCATTAAACAATCCGGAAAAACGTATAAGCGAATCGGCATGCACCTGAATCAGTATAGAAGACCATGAAATGCGCTTAGCCAAAAAACTCATTTGCCGGGATGCGGCAGAATCCTGATTCTGTTTAGTAGCTGGTACACTTTGGTCGACATATAACTTGCCGCTATCCAGTAGAATCTCCTGTACTACCACCCGTTTATGCGCTATCAACTCGTATAGCTGAATACCTGTCACATCAATCCTAGTTGCGTTTACGCTATAGCGACTTTTGCGCGTGGTATCCGGATCGGAGCGCCAACGAAGATCCTTCGCTACAATCGATCGTCTGATAACATTGACAGCAATGGAAGAGACAGCTCCATTTTGTGAGGCTATCGCCTCCTGTATTCTGCGTTCAGCATAGCGCGAAAGTAACGCTACCGCGAGGAATAAAAGCAACACAGCCACCATAAGGCTGATTAGCCAACGTAGCCAAATTCGATTCCCAAACGACTTCATTTGTAAATATTACTATTCGCATGCATTAACGTCCACCCCGGATCACACGAAAGAGTATGGCTATTACGGCAATCACCAGCAAAATGTGAATGATGTTACCTGCACTGTAAACAAAGAACCCCAACAGCCAGAAAATTATCAGAAGCACAGCAATAAAATACAATAAGTTGCTCATAAGTTTAGATTTTATTACTTCCTGCTAAAATTTATGCCAAAAAGTCTACGCGAAATGTAGCATAAAAATCTACAAACACCTCTCCTGGTGCTAGTGTACACCTTCTTTATTCATGGCATGATTTTACTATGGTTCACATTCAAATGACCATGAAAGAAATTATTATCCTTATTCCCGCATTCGCACTGGGCTACATCGTCTTTATGAGTATCCTCATTGTAATGGTCCGCTTGTTCTTTCCCTTTTTTACAAAAGAAGAACTAATAAAAAGGAGAAAGCTAAGACCCTTTAATGAGGTGAAGTTGCCATCGGCCAAATGAATATGGCACTCGTTATTGATGATGAATTGGATCTTTGTCTCCTATTGACAAGACACCTCCAGCACTTTGATTTTGAAACATCCTATGCACTAACATTCAAGGATGCCATCGATCAGATCAATGCAGAAATCTACAAATTGATTTTTATTGACATAACACTACCGGATGGCTCTGGCTTTGATATTATTGAGCATATCAAATCAAGTAACCTATCCTCTATTATCATTGTTATCAGTGCATATCATCATGAAGCACCAAAAGCACTCGGCATGGGGGCCAATCTCTTTATTCCCAAACCTTTTTCCATGAAATCCATCAATCAGGCCTTGAAAGCCATGGACATGCTGCCAGTCTAAAAAAAAAATAAACTATCGTGTGCCTTCGAAACTAAACCTGTGATTTGTGTAATCTATTTCTCGAAGTGTGTAAGAATTTACACAGGGGTATTCGGCAACTTTACAGCTAAGTGATGAGCAACATGTCGCTATTCCTGTTGAGGAGAATTAATCGGCATGCTTCACACTATACGAACCTTACACAAAATACCGCACGCTATGCTCAATATCCTGATTGTTGATGATGACAAGGACCTTTGCCTGGTTCTATCTAATTTTTTGGTGAAAAATGCTTATTCTGTAGATGTCGCCTATACAGGAGATGAAGGATTGAAACAACTACGGAGCAGGGATTATCAACTCATTCTCTGCGATTACAAATTGCCCGATATAACCGGAATAGAATTACTTCAAAAAATAAAAATTCTAAATTCAGAAATATGTGTGATTATGATTACCGGCTACTCCGATGTTAAATCGGCTGTGGCTACGTTTCGCTATGGCGCGAATGACTATATCACCAAACCGCTTTATCCCGATGAACTCCTGATTACTATCAGGGAAACAATTGCCAAAAACCAAACAAGGCTTCAGCATCGCACAGGAACACCAGTAGAACCAGAACTTCTGAAAAAATCGAATGTTCCTAACCAGACTGGTGCAGTAACGTACATCATCGGCACAAGTATACAATCGCAGGCTGTGCAAAAGAGTATTGAGCTGGTTGGTCCATCTGAATTGTCAGTCATTATAAGTGGTGAAACCGGAACCGGAAAGGAATTTGTGGCACAATCCATCCATCGGTACAGCAAACGCTCAGGTAGTCCATTTATGGCCATCGATTGCGGAGCACTGCCCAAAGAATTAGCTGGAAGTGAATTATTCGGACATACCAAGGGATCGTTTACCGGAGCAGTTACCGATAAACCAGGTAGTTTTGAACTGGCTGATGGCGGTACCATCTTCCTTGATGAAATTGGAAATTTATCGTACGAAAACCAGGTGAAATTACTTCGTGTACTCCAGGAAAGAAGAGTAAAGCGAATTGGTGCTAACCGCGATACGGCTATTGATGTACGAATCATTGCCGCTACAAATGAAGACCTCTCGAAAGCCGTTAAAGATGGAAAACTGCGTGAAGACTTGTTTCACCGCATTAATGAATTCAGAATTGAACTGGCACCGTTGCGCGAGCGAAAAAACGATATCATGTTTTTTGCCAATTTCTTTCTGCAGAAGGCAAATCAGTTTATGAATAAAAATGTAACCGGATTTTCCGCGGAAGTACAGCACTTGCTCACCCACTATTTTTGGCATGGAAATTTACGCGAATTAAATAACGTAATCCGAAGAGCTGTTCTACTAACACTGGGAGAAACAATACAAGTTGAAAGTTTACCGAGGGAAATAGCCCATACCAATCCTATCCAGGGAGATGGCGAGATCATGCAGGAAAATGTCGGCATGCTAAAATCGATCGCCTGGACGGCAGAGCGACAAGCTATTATTGATGCGCTGGACAAAGTAAAGCACAATAAATCAAAAGCTTCCGAACTGCTCAACATCGATCGAAAAACACTGTACAATAAATTGAAGCTCTATAACATTGTTACCTGAACGAATACCATGAAAGATATCTTGCAGGAAACACATGATAGTGAACAAAAAATTCTTCTGAATGAGGCTGAGTCACTGGCCGAGATGGGAAGCTGGAAGTGGTCAGAAGCAAATAATGAGCTGATCTGGTCTGCAGGACTTTACAACATTCTCCATAAAAATCCGAATGAACACGTTTCCTGGGACTCCTTTATGGAAAATGTATACTATGAGGATCAGCTTGCTGTTGCAACATTTCTAAATGAGGTAAAAACAAACCGAATCGGTTCATCCATCGACTACCGGACATTATGGAAAAAAAGCCTCCGGTTTTATTCACTTACTGTAAAACCACACACGTTGTACAACATTGATATATTAGGTACCGTGGTTGATATTACCGTGCGGAAAGAAACGGAACATCAACTGCTCCAGCAATTTCAGAATCAAGTTGACATTATTGGTGAGCTTGATAAGAATGAAAAAAAATACCGCACCTTATTTGAAAGATCAATCGATCCGATTTTTCTGGCCAGTGAAGAACTGGTGTTAATGGATGTGAACAACGCTTTTCTGAACCTCTTCGCGATCACCGCGATGCCGGAAAGGTCGTGCACCGTTAGAGACATATTCTTGAACGAAGTCGATTACCACCACTTCGAAGCTACACTGAAAAGTCAGGGGCAGGTCAGAGATTTCGAAGTCATACTCATAACCAAAGACAAGCAGGAGAAATCCTGCATTATAAATTGCGCTTTTATTCCGGATCAGGAGACAGAAATTTGCCGCTACCAGGGCATCATCCATGACCTGACGGTACGCAAACAAGCCGAGTGCGATATGCTCGTTGCTGAACGACTGTCGCTCACCGGTAAGATTGCCCGAACATTGGCCCATGAGGTTCGTAATCCGTTAACCAACCTTAACTTAGCGCTGGACCAACTTCGTGATGAAATTCCACCCGGTAACGAATCTGCAAAGCTATACGGTGACATCATTGAACGAAATGCGAACCGGATAGAACAACTGATGGGCGAAATGCTCAACTCTTCCAAACCGAAACAACTTCATCTGGAGCTGGCCGCTATTAACGAAATTATTGAGAATACCTTAAGCCTGGCAGAGGATCGTATCAAACTGGAAAATATTTCACTGCTCACGAATTACCAGAAAGATTTACCGAAAATTATGGTCGATAAGGCTGAGATACAAATGGCCTTACTCAACATTATTATCAATGCCATAGAAGCGATGATACCCGGTAAGGGAATATTGAAAATTGATGCTGCGACAAAAGACACGGTTTTAACGATTACCATTGCCGATAACGGAAAAGGAATTCCGGCATCCGATTTGGCAAAACTCTTTGATCCGTTTTTTACGGGGAAAACAAGTGGCATGGGCTTAGGGTTGACCTCCACCAAAAATATTTTAAACAGCCACAGTGCGCAGGTTGATGTGAAGAGTGAGTTAAATAAAGGCACTATATTCTCCATCAACTTTAAATTGGCCTAGTAACAGATTCGAAGACTACTACTAAACACGTCCTAGTAAAAAAAGAAGCTGTCTCAAAAATCATCCGGTCATCGCGGGAATTGACCCCGCGATCCCAGATTCGATAGGTAAGAAGAGATTCCGGCTAAAAGCCGAATGACATTTCAACTTTAATTGACTTTTGAGACAGGTTTCTTTCCATTAAAATGGATCGGTGAGCTCGCTGACCCGGATAAGTTTTTTATTCACAAACTCGTGAATACCCATCTCCGAAAGTTCACGGCCATAACCCGAGCGCTTGGTTCCCCCAAATGGCAAGTCGGCCTGCGTCCAAACGGGATGATTAATGAATACCATTCCGGTATCAATCTGATCGGCTATGCGTCTGCCCCGTTCAATATTTTGTGTGAAGATGGAACACCCTAAA
The DNA here is from genome assembly GCA_016787565.1 of Cyclobacteriaceae bacterium. Taxonomy (GTDB): domain Bacteria; phylum Bacteroidota; class Bacteroidia; order Cytophagales; family Cyclobacteriaceae; genus JAEUUG01. The sequence continues at coordinate 528,905 of JAEUUG010000003.1, read as the reverse complement.
CCAAAAGGAGAATCATTCGCCAGATCAATAGCTGCTTGTTCATCCTTCACACGGTAAAACGATGCAACTGGTCCGAACAACTCTTCATCATACGCTGCAATTCCTGGTTTAAGATCAGTGAGAATGGTGGGCTCCATAAACGCACCGGGCAAATTTGCACGCTTACCGCCCAACACCAGGGTTGCGCCTGCTTTTACCGAACGATTAACCTGATCAAGCAAATGAAGAAGCGCCTCTTCGCTGCTCATCGGTCCGAGATCTGTTGTCCGATCCATCGGATCCCCAACTTTTAACTTCGACAATTTCTCTGTGAATCTTTTCAAAAACTCATCGGCTATTGCCTCAACTGCAATAAACCGTTTTGACGCCACACAACACTGCCCATTATTATTCATTCTGCCAACAACTGCCCACTCCACTGTTTTCTCCATATCGGCATCCTCCAGAATAATGAAGGCATCACTACCACCCAACTCCAAAACTGATTTCTTCAGGTGAACACCAGCGGCTGATGCCAGGCTGGCTCCCGCTTCTTCGCTTCCTGTAAGCGACACACCTTTGATGCGCGTGTCTGAAACAAGGGCCGTTGCGCGTTCACCACTGATCTGTAAATTGGTGTACAGACCTTCGCGGGCTCCAGCTTTGGTAAAAAGATCTTCTATTGCGGCTGCACATTGCGGAACGATAGAGGCATGTTTAATCAATACTGTATTGCCAACCATCAGATTAGGAGCGGCAAAGCGAGCTACTTGATAAAAAGGGAAATTCCAGGGCTGTACACCCAGCAAAACACCAATGGAACTGGAGCGAACAAGTGCAGCACCATACACGGGATCAAGAAATTTGTCTGCTAAAAATTCAGCACCGTGCTCAGCATAGTATTCGATAATGTCCGCACTCAGGTCTATCTCACCTTCTGCCTGTTCAATGAGCTTTCCCATTTCCGTTGTGATCAGACTCGCCAGCAATCGTTTTTTGAGTCGCATCAAGGCGGCCACAGCCAACAAAAGCTTGGAGCGGTCTTCGAATGAAGTCTTCCTCCAGTGTCCATAAGCCAGGTGTGCCTTTTCTAGTGCAGTCTCAAGTTCAACCTCACGCATTGAATTAACTGATTGACTGAAGTTATTTTCTTTCGGGTATACTGTTTCTGTAGTCATATATAGTTTTAAAAGTTAATCAGCTTTTAAGATGGAATGCTGAGTTTCATGAATGCATCAGAGTACAATGTTCTTGTAAACAACAGGCTCTAATTCTCCTTCTCCTTTTGTTTCACTTTCTCTCAATAATTCAACATCGCAGGAAATGTGAACTTCCTCTCCTACCAGAAGTCCGCCTGCATCCATAACCGTATTCCAGGTAAGCTCCCAATCACTCCTGTCTATTTTTCCGGTGATGGCAAATCCGGCTTTTTCATTGCCCCACGGATCTTTGAGCATGCCCCCAAACTGAACATTTAATTCAATCGACCTTGTGATGCCCTTGATGGTTAATTCACCGGATAGCACATGATGATCGCCCGGCTCTGCCTCTCCCATCCGGATACCCTTAAAAATTATCTTTGGATAATTCTCAACATCAAAAAAATCAGCACTTTTCAAATGCTCATCCCGCTTACTATCACCTGTGGTGATGGAGTCGCTATCGATGGTCAGATTAATTGTGGCTGTTTCGAAATCCACATCATCCGTTTCAATCTCAGCTTCAAATTTCTTTAATGATCCTTTGACATACGCAATCATAAGATGCCGTACTTTAAAGGTAATTTCACTATGTGATGGATCGATTGACCATCTTGTTCGCGTCATCATCGTTAATGGTAATTTAAGTTATGTCCACTATTGGAATTTAATCTAGGAATTGCAGAAGCGCAGGAAAATTTCGTGCCGCAGATTGATTCTCTAGCGTTACGAGCAGGCCTCCGGTCAGCGTTTAAAATGCGGCAGTTCCCTTTGCGAACTGAATTTCAATTCAATAACCTCGCAGTGGTGCGTAAATTCTTATACAAACAGTCGACTATTCTCCACAGTATAAAAAGCAAAAATGCAAGTGGGTTGGGCATAGCGGAAGTTTACACATATGGCATCTTATTTTCTGTATGGGAAATGATTCGCATGGCATGTGCGGATATTACATGTACACTAAAAACAAAACATTATGAACGCAAAAAATTTAATCGGAGGTTTGTTGGCTGGAGCGGCCATTGGGGTTGCCATCGGCATTTTATTAGCACCTTCCAGCGGTGAAGAGACCAGATCAAACATTGCAAAAGGATCGCGCAAGCTGGGTGATAATTTAAAAGGAGCGATGGACGACTCAATTGAATCCTTGAAAGAAAAATTCAATGGCGGAATGGATGAAGCCTCCAGAAAGTTGAAGGAAGGCGTTAACCACGCAAGCGAAAAAGCAAAAATGTAAACTGAACTATTATGAACAACCTGCAACTGAAGGGCACCTGGAATGAGATGAAGGGCAAGCTAAAGCAAAAGTACGCATCGTTAACGGATGATGACCTGATACTGTTGGAAGGAAAGGAAGATGAACTTTATGGTCGCATCCAAAAGAAACTAGGTAAGACACGGGCTGAGATTGAAAAAGAAATTTCAGGATTGTAAGTTCTCAAAAGTTAAAAAACTATAACGTTATTTCATTCATTGAACAAGGCTGCTCCACAAGGGCAGTCTTGTTTTTTTGTCGGCAAATTACCCATCCTTCTTACCAAATACCTTCTGTAGAAACGTTTTCTTCTCCTGTTTCGCATCTTTCACATTGGCGAGGTTAACTTCATTGTCGATAGCAGGAAGCAAAGCCTGAATGAAAGCATTGCGCATAATATTCATGATCGCATACCATGTATTAATATTTGTTTTACCGATTGTTCCGGAAAGCGGAATTTTCGTTGCCACCTGATCTTCATTTTGGTTCTTAAAAACCTGTGCACCCGTTCCCACGATACCCTCCCATAGCTGACGTAAAACATTATCGTCACGATCTTCTTTTCCTAATACGTCAAGCCCATGAATTAACGGTTTCATATACCCATTGAATTTTCCATCCTTTGAAGCCACCTCAGCATACAACCCAAACGTGCCCTTATTAACATCTACTTTGGCATAGGCTTGAAAAAAATCATTGAGCAAAACAAGGTTAGTATTGATGAGCTTTGCATTCAAATCAAAAGTAGGTGCTGCAGCCAACGGATTCATGCGCATATCAAATGTAAGTGTGCCCTCATAAAGCGTTGCGCTGGCATAAATTTTAGCAGGCAACAAAGCAGAGGAATCGTAACTATTACGCAGATTTTCAGCGAGCACAACCATATTGGTCATCTCCATATCCAGCACAGGCTGTATGCCTTCATCGCGATAGCGAAGCATGCCATCATAGACTTCCACACGGTTTATTTGCAAGGGCATGAAATCATCCAGCAATCCCTTTAGGTAACTGGAGTCCTTCAACAGCTGCTTAGGCTCAACTTTATCTTTGGTAAAAAGCAGCGTTGGACTAGTGATGGCAACTTCTCCCACCAGAGAGCCCTTCCACAGCGCACGCCACTCAATAGAGATATCAACGCGTGTGGTATTGAAGAAAGGCGTTTGTTTTTGCGTTACGGAATCAACCTTATTGAAATATATGCTATCTACAGAATATGCGCCTTTATAAAGGGATAAGTGGACGTCCTTCACATGCCCATAGTAACCGCGAAGATTTGCTAATTTATTATTCGCGACATGAAGTACGATGTACGGTAATGCTATGCGCGCAATGATTATAAGAAATAATCCTATCAGGAGAAATATCCAAACCTTTCGCTTCTTATTTTGAATGTGCATACCGTTTTCCAGAATGTGATGGGAAAATAATGCCAGTCTGCAAAAAGCACATATGCCACATTCCTGAGCACGAAAGAGTTTATAACCCTCAAACACGGGTTATCCTGTTACGTTACTTGCATTGTGTGTAGATTATTTTGCCCATCGTACGGGAAATAGCCGAAAATAAGAGAAGTCGAAAACATAAATGATGGCTCAACAATTGATATTGGCGTTCAATACGGCAGTCGCAGTAAAAAAATTCAACGAAAATATGATCTACATCAAAGAAGCGGGGATACTATTGAAAGAAACATTTTTACTATGGAAAGAAAGTAACCCCTTCAACAACAGCATCATCATTGCGTACTATACCATTTTTTCCTTGCCGGGATTATTGATCATCATCATCAACACCGCCAGCTATTTCTACGATAAAGAAGAAGTTACCATGCAAATTACCGATCAAATTCAATCCGTAATGGGTGGTGATACAGCCAAAGATATTGAGGCCATCGTGAGTAAAGCAGGCGAAAAGAAAAGCAACGTTGTTTCTTCGATCCTGGGCATCCTTACACTCCTGTTTGGCGCGACTGGAGTATTTTATGAATTGCAACAAATGTTAAACATGATTTGGAATGTGAAGGCCAAACCAAAAACCCGGCAAAAAATTCTTGGTCACCTCCGTGACAGGCTATTTTCCTTTGGCCTCATACTCGTGGTTGGATTTTTATTGCTGGTATCGCTGGTCCTTTCAGCCGGTCTTAGTGCGGTCAGCGGTTGGGTTGCCTTGCATTGGTCAGAGGAGTTGAATAGTGTCTTTCGCATTCTTGATATTCTCTTTTCTATCGGAATTATTACACTGCTTTTTGCTGCCATCTTTAAATTTCTTCCCGATGTAAATGTTCATTGGAAAGGAGTATGGATGGGTGCATTCTTAACTGCTTTTCTGTTTGTAATCGCGAAGTTTGCACTCGGTTTCTATTTTGGACAAAGCACCTTTAGTTCCATGTACGGAGCTGCCGGATCCATTGTCCTCATAATGTTATGGGTTTCCTACACCGGACTTATACTCCTGTTTGGTGCTGAGTTTACCTTTGTCTACGCCCAGCGATATGGGATTAAAAAGTCTGACTTAGGTAAAAAAATTAATTGAACTCCGAAACTTTAGGCTTATAGTTCTCGCTCGTCCCAAATAAATCGGGTATGGAGACAGAAAATTTAACTTCCCAGGCATCGCGGTAAATTCCACTCTTACCAAAATATGCCAACTCAAGAGAAAATCCGGGAAATACAAGATTTTCATTCACCATCCGTGTGCCAATACGAATAATCGGAAATAGGGAATTTTTTGTCAACAGCATTTGATCAGCCGTTAGCAGATTTAGATCGAAGCGATGAAAGAGTGCAAATTGAAAACCATACGAATACCAGGGCATAAAATAAACAGTTTCAAAACCCAGGGTTACTCTTTCGTTTCCAATAGGCCGCATCGCATTAACCGACCACTTCCCTTCCAGGTCAACTGTTCGGTCTAACACGCGATTAAAACCTCTTGTATAGGTTGCAAAAATGAACTGCCGCATTTGCGCGTTGCGCAGTTTTACGAGGTCACTAAAGTATGTGCTGGAAATTTTAATCAATCCATCTTCATGCATACCTTTTTTAAAAAAACTACCCAATGCACCAGAGAGGTTGAAGTACCCCGTGGACGGAAAATACTTACCCCATTTGCCATTCAACTCCGCGTAATTGCGATCGACAAACTGGTTAACTTCCTGACCCAGCACCAAACTCACCGACCCGCCTATCGGAATATCCTCTGTTCTTCCAAACCCACGAATGCGGTAACTCTTTAAAAAGTTGCTATTCACCACAGTAAAACTTTCCATGAAGATGGTGCGATCATAGAAGAAAGAATTTGAATCGGGCGATACAAATGGGCTATCCATAAACTTCAGGGTGTTCACCCGGGCACAAAAGATGAGGTTGGTACGCTTCGCCAATTGAAACGAACGGCCTGCCCAGACATCTACATTGTTTTCACGATAGGAAATTTCAAACGTATCGTATTCTTCAAAATAGAAATTCTCAAATGTTCTGTACATGGAAAAGCCACCAGCATACCGCGTCTCCGGAGTGAGGAAATCACGGCCCAATGTTAAGCGAGTACGTTGCCGAAGATAGTTGTCGGTGTGCTGAAGCTCACCTTGAATAAATGTGCGGAAAAAATTAGGCTCGCGCAGTGTCACCTCATAGCCGTTTGTCTGAGATGCACTGGTATTGCGAAAATACGACAAGCGCAACTGACGGGCATAACCCAACATATTGATGTCGTACAGATCAAAACGAAATTTTTTAAGCGAAGAATAGGATCCTGAAACACCGATGGATCCACGATCTTGTGTTACAACTACCACATCAGCAACCGCAGGATCTTGTCTATTTTTTGACACGTAAATTCTGGCATCGCGAAGGGTTTTAAACTGACGAAGCAATCTTTCATTATCAGCCAACACATAGGGATCAACAACATCCCCCACAGAGAAAAGAAGATTCTGCCGGATAATCTGCGACCGTGTATCTCGGTGAACCTTGTTAACAAATTTTCCAAAGCGTGTAGACGCCTTTTGAAGCGTATCGATAACTGATCCTTCAATCATATCAACACTGTTAAAAACGATGGATCCAATGGTAAGTCCGGCATACGGCTGAAACACATCTTCACTCTTCACCACGAGGCTGACGAGTTTCTCTTTCCGTTTTTTTTTCTTAACAATCCAATCAAGAATGTCGCTCATCCGATACGCGGAGGCCTTACGTGACAAACTATCATAAAACCGGGCGGATTTTATATGCGGGTTTTCCCGTAATCGTATTGCCTTTCTTTCTTTCTCCGTCAAAAAAAGTACAGTATCCCTTTTGGTTATGAGCGTGGTGTCTGGTAAAATAACCAATAGACCACCTGCAACTTTCAGCCTTCGCTTGGGTTGGTCCTGAGCGATGAGATCCGCCCAACATACCACCATAAAAAATAAACTAAAAAGTACTGCTCTATTCATTTTCCTTATATCTGTCCAATTTCATGCTAATCTATTTCATATGAATAAACTATGGCCGTTGTCTGGACTCGGACAAATGGGGAAATATTTCCACAGTTGAGTAATATTATTTTTGATCGGTCACATCAAAAACCTCATACGCGGAGTACAACCCACAACATGCTCTTGGCACGTGTTTTACTTACTTCTTTGAAAAGTTTTTGTATGAAGCTTACCAAAGCGCTGACGAATGTTGCCACGATTTATCGATTTGTTGTACGGTTTTTTAAGGAAGCAATTTTTCCGCCCTATGAGTGGCGCGAGTTGCTCAACCAATGTTTTACTATCGGTAACAAGTCATTGTTCCTGATAACATTCACGTGTTTTCTTGCAGGAATTGTATTTACCAAACAATCACAACCATCGCTTGCATCCTTTGGTGCAGAATCCTGGCTTCCCTCGCTCGTTTCGCAGGGTGTGATTCGTTCACTTGGTCCACTCATCACCGGATTAATATGTGCTGGAAAATTAGGTTCCAATATGGGTGCGGAACTCGGCAGCATGCAAGTAACCGAGCAGATTGATGCCATGGAAGTTTCAGGCACACGTCCTTTTTCGTACCTGGTGGTGACGCGTGTATTGGCAGCAACATTAATGCTACCCCTACTTGTTATGTATGCTGATGGTGTTGCCTTGCTCGGATCGTTTATCATGGTTAACTCCTTTAATGACTCAAGCCTTGTTTTATTTTTCAACGAAGTGACTGCCTCGATTAATTATATTGATGTGACCTCCTCCATAGTTAAAGCCGCACTCTTCGGTTTTGCGATCGGTATCATCAGTTGCTATGCAGGATATCATTCCGAGAATGGAACAACCGGTGTTGGTAAAGCGGCAAATACTGCTGTGGTAGCCTCCATGATTTTCATTTTCATCATTGATTTGATCGTGTTACAATCACTGAACCTCATTCGCTGATGAATACCGAAACCATACCTTCTGAATCAAACGTCATCGATAAAACCCAAAGAGTAATCGAGATAAGAAATCTCGAGAAAAGCTTCGGTGACAGGCGTGTATTGAACAAAGTCAACCTGGAAGTTTTTGCGCGTGAAAACCTTGCGGTGTTAGGAAGGTCCGGTAGTGGAAAATCTGTTTTAATCAAATGCATAGTAGGTCTGCTTAAACCCGATAGTGGGGTTATTCAGGTTCTAGGCTATGATGTGCCGTCACTATCTGCGGCTGAGTTAAATGAATTGCGTCTGCAAGTCGGATTTTCATTTCAGGGAAGCGCACTGTATGATTCTATGAGCATCCGTCAAAACCTGGAGTTCCCGCTGAAACGAAACCTCGGCATCTTTGATAAAAAGGAGCTCGATGACAAAATTATGACTTCCTTGAAAGAAGTTGGATTAGAACATACGGTAGACCAAAAGCCCGCTGAATTATCAGGAGGAATGAAAAAAAGAATTGGCATTGCTCGAACACTTATACTTAAACCCAAGATTATGCTGTACGATGAACCAACGTCAGGGCTTGATCCGGTAACGGCCGCAGAAATAAACGAGCTGATACTGGAGGTACGCGATCGGTACCACACAGCCTCCATCATCATCACGCACGATATCAGTTGTGCCCGTCAAACTTCAGATCGCATCGTAGCACTCATCAATGGTGAAAGTAAGTTAAACGGAACTTTCGAAGAACTGAAAGCAACACATGACGAGGAACTGGAACGCTTTTTTAATTATTAGTCAAAAAAATTATGGAAAATCAGGAAATCAGACAAAATGCAAAACTGGGAGCCTTTGTGCTGGGTGGCGCATTCATATTCTTAGCAGCGCTATTTTATTTAGGGCGGGAAGGAAATGTTTTTAACAGAACATTTACTATCTCTGCCATTTTCAAAAATGTAGAAGGCTTGAAAGAAGGAGATAATGTGTGGCTATCCGGTGTGAAAATCGGTATGGTTAAACGCGTGCAGATTATTTCCGAAGGAAAAGTAATCGTCATTCTGTCATTAAAGGACAAGCAAAACGAATTCATAAAGAAGAATGCAACTGCGTATGTTGGCTCGGATGGATTGGTGGGTAACAAAATTGTGATCATCCGACCTGGAACAGAACCGGAGATCATTCACGATCAGGATACCATCAATGCCCTGTCTCCTACGGATACGCAGGAACTTTTCAATATTGCAAAGGAAGTGGGTGTCAATGCGCGTTCCATCTCAAATGACCTGAAGCTGATTTCAGAAAGGCTGAACAACGGAGAAGGATTTTTTGGGGAACTCCTGCGCGATGGCCCCGTAGCAGAAGATTTACGTCTTACCATTACCTCACTGAAAAGATCGGGAGCGAATGCTGATAAGTTAACCTATGACGCAAAAATTCTATTAGCTGAGGTAAACAATGGTGATGGTCTTATTACCAAACTGATTAAAGATACCCTCTATGCACAAAACTTTCAACGCACATTAGGCAACCTCAATCAAGTCAGTACGAATGCCAAAGCCATGTCAGAAGATCTTCAGATCGTGATTGACAAAATGAATAGCGGTAATAATGCTGTTGGTGTACTCCTGGCTGATACGGTATTCGCAACAAAACTCAAAAGCACCATTGACAATGCACAATCAGCCTCCATAAAGCTAGACAATAACATGGAGGCACTGCAACATAATTTTCTCCTACGGGGCTACTTTAAAAAACAGAAGAAGAGAGAGGCTCAGCTTACTTCTGCCAAAACGAAGCAATGAGACTAAAAGTCGCAAGAGAATCCATTCTGTGGATTTTTTTCTACACAACACTAATCCTCCATGGCTTAGTGTCCTTGAATGGGCTTAACGAGAATACTAAAAATGGCACCATTATTTCAATAGGGTAAGAGCGTAATAAACATAAGGATATGAAAAGATACATGTTAGGAGTTGTCGTATTAGTAATGTTCTTTGGCTGCGACACCAAGGAAAAAGAGAGAATGTCATTACAAAAGAAAGTTGATTCTCTCAGCGTAGAATTAACGGCTAGCAAACAGGTTGAAGCAAATTTGAATGAGGTTGGAGTACTCCTTGATTCAATTGATGCCAGCCGGAAATCCTTGCAAATAAAAATGACCGAAGGAAGTTCCTATGCCGATTATGTAACCCGCCTAAAGGCCATCAATACATATGTGCAGGAAACACAAACAAAACTTACTGCACTGGAAAAAGAGACAAAAAATTCCAAAGCTACGGCATCATCCATCAGGCGCCTTAAAGCCGACCTTGAAAAAAGTTCTGCTGAAATTGTAGCCCTGCAATTGCAACTTGGTACCGCCCGCGATGAGAACATGAAGTTATGGGCAAAGTCAAATCAAAAAGATTCAATATTGTCGATGAACGATCAAATCATCCGACTAAAGGAAAGCGATATCGCTTCGTTGGAAAAAATGGTAAATGATACAAATGCCGATAATAAACTAGCTGTTGCCAATCTCTACTATAAACAAGCTGAAGCATTGGAATTAGCAGCTTCCCGGACACACTTCGCACCACGAAAAAGAAAAGAAACGAGGCGTGAGGCTCTTGAGCTGTACAAACTCTCCCATTCATTAGGAAACCGAGAAGCACTGAAAAAAGTAAATGAGCTTGAAGATAAATTGAGTTAAATCATTCAAAATCAGTAAACAGATAAGCCGTAGGTATAGCGTCCTACGGCTTTTATTTTAAAATCTTTCGCAAACGATTGCTTTAGGTTTTGCATCTTTGGCTTCTCTAAAAAAATCTCAACAACATCCATTTGTAAAAAACGTTCCCTCCCATACGCCAAGGGCCTGAAAACATTCATAGAATACAAGTGAAGAGTAACATCCACCAGGAGTAGCTAACATACTACTGTACACTACTATATGATTCTCGACACAGCTCGACCCGGATCAAAATCGCTCGACTAAAAATAATTTCAGGGGCACAAAATCAAATAACAACGCAAAGCCTACTGTACAAAATACCCTACCTGACTTTATTTTCAACTTAATCCCGATTTCACGTCAATCATCAGATTCATCAGTCCGTTCAACGATTTAAATTTGTCGACTCGGGAAGCTTGCTTTCTCTTTGAAGCAAATTAATTTAACCATGATGATGATAAAAAGGAAGGTGACGTTGGTAATGATGGCTGGACTTCTTGCTTTTACAGCATGTGAAGAGGAAACCGAAATTCTGCCTATTGTTAAAGAGGAAATTGAGAATTCAGGTAAATCATCCGAAGATCCAAATGCAAGGGCCTATGTAGGCGACTATTCTGATCTACTAGCCCTTCCTGTTGATACGGGAGGTAAGCATGACCCACATGTATTAGGTTCCACTAGTGCGAAGTTTGGGTACTACAATTATTTACCAGGAGGGTACCAAACAACAACCAAATTGTACCCATTGTTGATTTTTTTACACGGCAAATATGAACGGGGTGATGGAACTAGTTCCTTAACTGTATTAAATAAGGTCATTAAGCTGGGAATACCAAAATTGATTAAGGAAGGTAAATGGAAACCTAAATACCCTATGGTTGTGGTCTCTCCGCAGTTCCATGGCACAACTGGCAATGCCAATAATTGGGGAGGTGGTGACCCTATACATTTGAAGACCTTTATCCAATATATGATCAGTAACTACCGAATTGATCCAAAACGAATTTACCTGACGGGTTTAAGTCATGGTGGTAATGGTATTTATGATTATCTCACAAAAGAACCCGATGCTACTAACTACATTGCGGCAGCTGCGCCTATTGCAGCATATGGTGCAAGGAGTGGATACAATAAATCCGCAAGCACCCCTATCTGGTGTTTTGTTGGCGAAAATGATGGGACGAATTTCACCACCACAAAAAACTTCGTTTCAAATTATAACGCGCAAATTCCCGCGCCACTTTTTAAAGCCAAACTTTCATCCTTTGTTGGTGCCGGACATGATGTATGGTCAAGAACATACGATGGAACAGGTATTGGACAAGCCAACCCATTATTCGATCCTTATAATCAGACCCTCTACGATTGGATGTTCCAGTATAAGCGTGAGTCAACGACAACGCCACCGGTAATTACGAGTACATTCAATCAATATCTAACAACACTATTCAACAACACCCAATCTCAAGTTCTCAATGGGACATCACAGTACATAACTCAAAACACAGTTGGTCCCTTAACGCAGCCTTTTGAGTTGTGGATTGATGTCGATGTGAAAAGTACAGGAGGCTATCAACGATTTTGGTCTTTCAGCAATGCTATTTGGTGTGGCCTAAATGGAACATCTCCATCCATAAAGGCGGGAGGAATTGAATTTAAATTCGGGACTACCATAACCCCTGGCCGTAAAACCTACAGATTTGTTTTCAATGGAGCGAACTCGTTTCTGCAAATTAACAACGGGGCAAAATTCACCATTCCTTCAAGTCCTGGTACAAGTAATCCTGGTAATGTAGCATCTTATTTGGGTGTTAACTACGCACAATCCGGCAACTATATGAACGCAAACTTCCTTCGATGGGGCATAAAAAACAATGCAATATTATCCAATGCAGAAGCATCGACATTATTCACTTTATTTGGGAACTAATTTGAAGCATTTCAGCAAGATAAAATTAAAAAGAGTGCTTGCTTTGACTTATAATCTTGGTAATTGAAATCAAATTATCGCTATGAAACTATCTAAGACTTCCGATCGTCCGCTACGGTCGGAAGTTTATTTTACGCAGGCAGGCGATACCCAAGAACATATTTAAAAAAGCTTTTGACGCGTGCCTATTGGTAGACGTTCAGTAATACTGCACGTTATAAGAATACTAACCGGCCAAAGTATTCCGGTCGATGAAAGTCAGGTGACGGTGTTTGGATGTCGTTCCAGCATACATAGTGGGGAACAGGCAGATCATCACCACACTTGTAGAAATTAGCAGCACAACGTTTGCCGGAAAGGGATGTCAGATGATGCTCAGCAAAAGCCTCCAATGGTATCATCAGAACAAGTTCCCAATGAACACCCCTGCGCGAATCGCTGTCTATCTTATTCTGCAATGTTGCCAAATAGCGGATAGAGTTGACAACTTTATCAGATATCACCTTTCGATTATGGCGGTCAGTCCCAAAATTAAGTTTGCAGGTTCCGATAGCATTGAATTCAAAATTGTAATAACCCATCTCATCCATAGAAATGAAAAATTCCACACAACTGTCTTTATATACCGGATCATCGGATTTGTACCAGGCGGCTTTCACTACCGCTTCGAAAACATTATACTTGATGAAGATGCAATTGTTGTGATGGGCGATACTAAAGGAAACTTCCGGCAGATAGGGGAACTCCTTCCAGGGAGCATGAACAATAGGATGCTTGATCAACGTATCCAACGATGCTGAAATGTCTGTCATTGAAGAATCCTGATGTAAATGAGACAGCATGGCAATTTCCAGTTCTTTCATAACATCGATCTCATTCTAAGCAAAATACTCCACATTTTCTTGTCCCTTTAAGAAGTAAGCCTTAACGCATTAAGATTTGCAAATATAAAATTTGGGGGTATATCCTCTCGACTCATATTATTACAAACCGAAACAAAAAATTAAATACCAATTTCAATCCGTTTTACAAATATTCTATTATCAATGATACCCCTGAGAATATAAAGTCCATGGCTCAACTTATGCGTATTTAGTGTAATCTTATTGCCATCTACTAAGTAGGGTACGTACTGATCTATCCCTGATAAATCTAAGATTTTCAACTCACTTACTTCGCTAAATTGAAACTGAGTTTCGATTACAAGCGCCTCTTTAGCAGGAATGGGATATAAATTAATATCCATCTTTTCTTCCACATCCGTCTCAGCTATAGAATATGCGAGTTCCTGCGGCTCAATTCCAGCAACGAGTATGCCCTTAAGATACAGGGTAATATGCTCATTGGGCAAAAATGTGTAGGCATCCGTTTCTTTAATGTAGGAATAATCGTCATTCTTATTATTGAAGGGTCTCCACTTTCCTTTGATAATCTTGAATTTAAAACCTTTGATAGAGCTAAAAGGATCGATCACAGCATCAGAAATAAAACTTACATGCAAATCATGATTGGCTCCTTCACGCTCAGGATTCAGATTTTCAAAAGCGCCTTGAGCAAAAGTTCCTCCTATTGGCAAATAGTTTTCAATAAAATTGAATTGAAAACTACCCTCTTCTTTAAACCAGTATCGAAAGCTGATATCCGAAAGGTAAACTGAGGTATTTCCATCGTTAAAGAACCGTAAGAAAATTGGAATTTGATCATCTGCAGGAGCGCCTCCATGACTATATAGCAATTTGAGATCAGAAGTCTTTGGGACAATCGAGGGTTCTACTCCCCAAACCAGTTCATTGTTTAGATAAACCGAAATCCTTTCATTCAATATTGTACCATGCGGATAATAACTATAATCATTGGATTCATTGAATTTCGTCCAATTGTCTTTGCGCACTCGTGTAATAATGAAACCACGAGTTGTATCTTTTGCCATTAAAAGTCCTGCTCCCGGTGCAAATGAAAACTCCATATAAAAGTTTGCGCCCTCATGCGGCTCTGTTAGCTCGGTAAAAGAAGTTAAAACATTTGTGATACCAATTTTTGAATGAAGAATTGTTGCGTTAAGACTATTTTTTTCCTCCTGAGTAAACCAGTATCTCACTTTAATATCACTATAGCGAATATTGTGATTTGTGTTATTGATTAATTTAAATCCCGGCTTGAGACTCTGGGTGAGTGCTGCTATACCGATATTCATATTACGATACTGCAGTGAAAGTACTGGCTCTGTTTGCATTTTACAGTCCCAATCTTCAGTTGGTTTGCCAGCCCCTGCCAAGGGATAGGTACCTGCTGATACCATTAAAATGCTTATTATCAATAAGCAACAATAGCCTCCAGACATTGCGCAATTCATATTGCGAAACAGGAGAAGATGCATTTTTTTCATAATCATTTTGAATATGTAAATTCTATTGCTTTACTATTTTTTTTACGTGGCGTTCGCCTTTTGCATTAGTTAATTGAATATAGTAAACACCACTATTCATGTTTATTGTACCTGTATTCAATTCTAAATTCTCCGACTGTTCTGAAATCTGCACACTATAAACAGTCTGGCCCAGAGCATTAGTAATGCTTAGTAGATACCGCTCGCTACTGCGATTTGTGATGGTAATGAACAGAGCATCACGAACTGGGTTTGGATATAACCTAAGCATAGGCTGCTCATCACCAATTTCTACTTGTTTACCTTCCATTTGATCGACTTTTGCTTTAGCGGATACACTATTAAAGACTGTAACAACCGTTTCAAGGAATTGACCACGCTTTCCATGGCCACTTGCCTCCGTAAAGGGCTCTGCCAAAAGTTTAGTGTCCCCTAGACCAAACGAAGAAAAGACCTGGCCCTTCAACATATAGGGATTTGTGTTGTCAATATTTATTTGAGATCCGTTGACTTTAAATTTTACGCTGCCTACCATTGTCGGAATTGTATTTGCACGAATATTCAGACTTGAAAAATCAGGGCGGGAATTGTCAAGGTTAAGTGATTTATTAAAATTCAAAATAACTTCGCCCGTAACAGTATTTACTAAACTGAAATCAACAACCCTTGTAGCTGTTTCCATTATAACAATTGTAGCTTCTCTTTTTAGTCCGCGCTGACCATGACCGTTTGCTTCTGTAAAAGGTTCTGCAAACAGAATATGTTCACCTAAACTAAGTGACGTCAACACTTGATTTTTAAGGAAATAGGGATTACTGCTATCAATGTTACGCTGCGAACCATCAACTTTGAATTTTACACTACCTACAGCTAACGGTAATGTGTTGGCCCTAATACTTAGATCCGCAAAGTCTGGTCTTGATTTATCCAAAGTAAGCGTCCTATCAAAATTCAAAATAACATCTCCGGTAACCCTGTTCACCAGACTAAAGTCAACAACAATATTAGAAGCCCTGATCATGGTGATGATGGCCTCTTTGCCTTGACCGCGCTGACCATGGCCGCTGGCTTCTGTGAAGGGTTCAGCTAATAGTCTGGTCTGTCCAATATTGAGTGATCCCAAAATTAAGTTTTTAAGCAGGTATGGATTAGTATTATCAATATTCGCTTGCTGTCCGTTGATCTTAAATTTAAGGCTGCCAACATTTTCAGGTATAGTGTTCGCACGAATATTGAATCGTGGAAAATCAGGATCGGCCTGATTGATTGTGACACTCTCTGTGAAATCAAAAAGTACCTCTCCTGTAAAAGTATTTACAAGGCTAAAGCCAGTGACCATATACTTGATTACAGACAAATGCAGTGTGTCAGTATCTTCAGCCCCATGTAGATCAGTTGCGCGCACAATAATCGTGTACTCTCCTGCATCCGTGTTTGTTGGTGCTATTTTATAGGTAGCTGATCCATTTTTTGATTCATGTAACGTGATAAATTGCGGCATGCTTTCAATACTTACCTGTACGATAGAATCATTCAGGTCAGTGGCTGTGAAAGTGACCCTGGCCGTAGCTCCTTCCAAAACGGTTAAAGGCTCAATCGGACCAAGAACTGGGGGAGAATTCTCAAGCACCGTAACCTTGACCGGCAGAATAAAATTATTGGGAAATATAAATATCCTGCCGGTGGTTACACCTGATTGCAAATTTTCAGGCACATAATCAGTATCGGAGTACAACTTCAATTCTATTTTCTGACTACTCTTTGGAGCTAATGTTATACTTCCACCTTCCGGATAGTGTATCCATGGATATAAGAATTTATGATATGGATAAGGATTAGTCCAATCATCATCTATTCGCTCAAAAACAGGGGGAGGCTGCAAGAAGATCGTCATGCTATCCGTAACAAACGGTTCGTTGTGAGCAATTCCTACATACGGTGAATGCCAATCACTTCCTGGGTAAATACCAATAGTAGCTGATTGTCGATCGTTCATCATTAGATAAGTAAATTCAATAGCGCCATCGCTGTACACTATAGCCTGAAAGGTATTCCGTATATCAGTTCCGAAAAATGGTATATCTGTGTACTGCACAATAAATTTATCACCTTCGGCTTGATAATATATTCCAGATAATTCATCTGGTACCAGGTCATCCCAATAGGGCGCAATGACATTGTAGGTTTCATCCTGCTCATGGAGCCAGGCGTTGCGCTCCAAGTTTTTATTGGTTGGACTATTTGCCTGTGTAGCGCCAAAAGCCAAATATCCATTGGAGCCTATGGTAATAAAACCGTTAAAAGGCATCTCAACTGATTTGGAGTCATCATCGCCCAATAACACAGAAGTCCCTGTGTTTCGAATATCCTTCCAATTGAAATTCTCTGAACCGATGACAAATGTTTGGTATCGGGGCTCGGCTTCTTCAAGCACATGCTGAGGAAAAAAGACAGACTGCTCAACATCTGCTTTATTGTTGAGAACAAGCGTGATGGTAGCAGAACCTCCTTTGTTTATGGTTGCCTCAAGCGTGTCATAGGATAGCTCAAGTGGAACAGGAGGTTTTATATACACATAATCCATGGGATATACGTAAGGCCGCTCTACTAATTTGGAATAAGGAAGTAATACTAAAGGCTTATCTGGATCATTCGAGAATATCTTTATTGAATCACGGTAAACTCCAGGCATCAGGTCTGATTCGTTAAAGTAAAAATCCCTGGTTACCGATTCTCCAACCTCCAAGCTTCCGGATACTTCGCTCACATCAGTATAAATGTCCCAATCATAGGTCATCAACAAAGAACTCGTACCACTTAAATTAAATTGATTAATAAAAATTGCAGCGCCAGATTTTTCATTGAGCGATACCAAAGCCAACTGATCAATCTGGTCAGAAAATCCTTTGCCTGTAAAGACTCTTTTGCCATCAAAAAACAATGTAAATAAGGAAGACCCACGAGCCACTTCCATCCGCAATTCAAAATATCCATTTGGCAGCGGCACATCAATCCTGGTGAAAGATTCCATTCCTGTGCTGTCCTGAACAAGTACCTGAAGTGAGCGATCCGGATTTACTTGCAATCGAGTTGCAACCTGGTGATTGGTGAGCGACTGGGGTATAATTTGCCAAGTAGTGCCTGTTGAATAAATAAAGTTGACGGTCATTGATAGGGAAGAAATATTTTCACTACCCTGCTTCACACGTGGTGAAAAACCTGCCGAAGGTATACCGCCACCATCCGATGTTCCTCGGATATACAAGGTGTATGGATGTGAGTTAACAACATCCCAATATTCGCTCTGAGCATCCCATCCCCCATTGCCCTTAAGTTTCCCAGGACCCAAAAAGTAGGCAAAAAAGTAGGGATCATAATAATAACCTGTTTCGGACCACGCTGCATCATTGGGCATAGCATCAAGCTCTCTAGGGCCTTGTACGACAGGCAAAGAATTTAATTTTGTTAGACCATTCGAATGGAAAGCCCGAAACGATGTATTACTCTTAATTGCATAATTCAATTGGCTTTCTCCAATATTTGTAACCGTAACCGCATTTGATCTATTAAGATCTAAAGTATTCGGTTCGACAAGAATTTTAGCCGGTCCTGTTACTGTGAGGGTAATGGGCAAACTGATGTTTTTTGTATCAGCACTAATTTCCAATGTTGCAGTGTATACTCCTGGAGAAAGTAAAGTTGCATCATATAATACATTTACGTAAGTGTATCGACCAATGGGGAGCGTATATGATTCTGGATCTGTTCTTACCCAAGTAGCATGTTCTCCGGAATAAACTGTGTGAATAGCGTAATTGATTGGTGTCCCCCCTGTGTTCCGTAATATAAATTGTGAAGATGTCTGTTTCCCCGTAGCAACCAAGATAGTTTGTTCGCCTTCTGCTTCGAACAATGGATCACCTACTATTGTAAGCGTTGTAGGCACTGCTATTTTCTCCCAATCTTGCTGATGCACCGTAATCATTGAAGCAAACTCGCCAAACCTGAGTTGAGCAGCATCGAAATCCACATTTACGATTACCGAATCTCCAGCTTGAATGTTAGTGAACACAGGATTGACTTTTATATAGGGTATTCCTTCATAATCTCCATCAATGATTCTTAAATCATCAACATCAAAGTACCCATCACCATAACCAAGAAATAATGCTTGTTCAATATTACCAGCAAATCCCTTTGCGGAAAATACTTTTTCATGATCTATGTAAACTGTAAACTCCTTCGTTGCTCTTACCACTTCTAGCGCTATGTCAAAATAACCTTCTGGAAGCAGAATCGGTACTCTTTCCAAATGATGGTATCCGAAGCCATCATCCACAAGGAAACTAATCGCATTGCTCTCCAGCACAATGCGTGTAATGACATAACCTGTGCTATTTGAACCTGCAACTACCTGCCACCAACCCGAGGCTCCTTCATCACGATTAATTCGGACAGCCAGGGTAGATTTAGTCTCAGAGCCGATAGGAACTCTTGGTGAATAAGCTGCAGCATAGTTACCCGGCACAAATCGCAAGTGCTTTTGTCCGCGTGCCGGATTACTTGTACTGACGGTCCATTGTTCCCATGTGTACCAACCTTCGCCACTTACTAATCCTGTTTGAAAACTCTCAAAGTCTGTGGCATACTGTAGTATAGTAGAGTGAGTAGCCGAAGAACGGGTTGATCCTGTTTTATTTGAAGTTACCACTGCGCTAGTGTTATCATTAGTCGAAATTTCCGCCATGTTGCTAACAAATTTGGGTGAGTAATAGTCAGTCTCCTCTGGTTCCTCTAGAGAAATCCGCGCTGTAGTGTTGTTCTCAGCACTTGCCATTTCATTTGTGCGTTGGGGAATACTTGTATTGTAAAAACCATAATTTTCAGCTTTGATCGTAACCGATACACTTTCCAAAGTGGTGTTTCGAATAGCAAGTTCTTTCGTTGTCTTTTCATTTGGGCGCAATGCTTCTTCTAATGAAGTGGGCCTTATAACTATACCCCCTTGCGGATCATAGCCCTTTCCGGAAAGCGCAATGATGGTAATCGGTCTGGATGGGTCGTTGGATAAAATGGAGAGTTGTCCTGAGAAATTTTCAACATATTTTGGCTTAAAATGAATCTCTAAACTTATTGTATCAAAGGGGTACAAAGTTTTTGGGTACGTTCCATCAATTTGAAAACTTGCAGAGCTAGTAAATGCGCTATCAAGCAGTAATATCTCTGAGCCTGCATTTCGCACTAATAATTTACGGGTTCCAGTATAATCTATAGATGTGATGCCAAAATTCAATTCATCCGGATGATGTACCAAAATTGGAGCTCCATTATTTACAACCGCAAGTATTACATCAATGTTTGTAGTGCTGTTTATTGGATCATTGCTCGTTAGTATCAGTTTTTCATGATAGCCCCCAGTCAGTAAATTATCAGCACTAAATGTAATGACAATAATCAGGCTGTCGCCTCCCTCTATCATCCCCTGTGAAGGTATAGGTAAAGCAAAATGATTTCTGCCAGAGGGTGCCAACGCAAAATGTAACGGGCTTTCTCCCTTGTTATACAAAGTCAGGCTTTTAGGAGTGGTTTCTCCAGTTTGCAAACTCGCCTGAAGTGTCAATGACGTCAAGTCAATTTGCGGGGGATTATAAGTTCGTTGATGGAAAACATTTGAAATGTTTGAAACATTACCCGTGAAATCAATTGATCTTATGGCGATGAAATACGGTGTACCCGGCAAAAGATTGGTAATCGTAAAGGACTCAGTTGCACCTTGCTGCAGTGATGCAGGCACTCCGCTTACAGGTGTAGCCAAATGAAAGTTTTCAGGTGTGATGGAATTTATTGAATACCGTAAATCATACCCAACTGCTGGCAGATCGGCTGAATCTCTTGGCGAAGTCCAGGAAACCTTTAGCGAAGTATGGGTGATCTCTACGATGGATATATCCTGAATTGCATCAGGTCCTCGACTATCCGGTATATACAAAGCCTTTTTTGCATTTAGTCGTCCTGATCCAAGCATGATCCCATACTCTTGATTCACAGCTTTTATAATGTCCGTATTTCTGAGCAGCCTTTCCTTCAGATCATCAGGTCGATAACCATTTGTTCCAAATCTTGAAACCAACAGGGCGGCCGCTCCTGAAACATGGGGGCATGCCATCGAAGTACCCTCAAAAAAACCATAGCGATTGGGCGATACTGTACTCAATATGCCTTGCGATTCTTCATGCATTTCGCCCCCAGGCGCAGCAATATCAACCCATGAACCAAAATTGGAGTACTCAGTCTTTTTATCGAAGTGATTCGTTGCCGCTACAGCAATAACAGGATTGTAAACTGCCGGATATGGATTGCTATATCCGTAGTCATTCCCTGCTGCAAAAACGACCAGTCCTCCTTGCATTGGTCCTACTTGATTTCCAAACTGATCGCTACCTGCTTCGGCTATGAAATAATTAATGGCCTCCAGCACAACAGACTCATAGCCATAGCCATAGGTCCAACTATTTTGGGATATCACTGCACCCATATCCGCAGCATAAACATAAGATTCGGGAAAGTGATCATAATTCATTGCACCAAAAATAGCGCAAGACATCAGTCTTACGCCATCACCATTACCTGAGCCACCGGCAATTCCAGACACACCAACACCATTGTTACGTACACCACCAATAATTCCTGCGACATGTGTTCCATGCGGCATACCTACTATTACTCCAGTATCATCTCCAAATCCGTAACCGTAAACATCATCAACATATCCATTATTGTCATCATCAATATTATTACCTGGAATTTCATCCTTGTTTATCCACATGCTAGCAGCCAGATCGGGATGATCGAACTGAATACCTTCATCCATTACCGCAACAATCACATTGCTTTTTCCTGTTTCCAATTTCCAGGCCGCGAGCAGTTCTATATCTGCACCGGGTGTACCATCAGTTTGGCCGGAATTATTGAAATTCCACTGTTGTGAGAAGAGTGGATCGTTAGGACTATTATAGTTTAACCTGTTTGTATTTTTGGGGGTAACTGGAATTGGCCCGAAATCTTTGCGCTCCGACCCAATAATACGCTTGGTGTAAGCTGGTTCCACCTTTTCTATTTCCGCTATATCTCTAAACGCAGCAATAGCTTCATCTACAGAACTCAATGTGTCCATTCGTAATTCATACCAACGATCCAGGCCATACCTCCGGTGTTTATCCTCATAAACACCAGCATCTCGAAAAACACGGTGAAGGTCGTATACTTTGAAACGCTTATGAACAACATCCAACGATTTAATACCACTTAACAATACAGGATTCCCTGATATGCGTGCGGTACTCATTCGAGCCTGGCTTATCCTAGAAGCAAAATCACCCGTCACCTTAATGTATATTCTACCCGGTTGAACCTGATCATTCTTCTGAGCAATACCGACCAAAAAAATCAGGTTGAACATTAGTGTAGCAATTGCCAGAAAAGATTTCTTGTTCCAACAACTAACTTGTAAACTATAGAGAGGGTTCATATAAGTGGATTTAAATTACCAACAACAGACTAACTTTAAGTATAATCAAAAATATTGATCTTTCCTTGAGCACCTCAATGATCACTGTTACTCCTACCCGATGATTAATGTCTCCTTGAGCATAAATGTGTTATAAGCATTCAGGAAACAAAACATAACCCTTCTGGTGGTAGATCGGTAACCATTTAAAACTTTATTGGTATTACTTTCGTCTAGAATCATTAGACAAACCATCAACATGCTGAAGAACCTTTTTACCATCGCGCTCCGCAACATCCGAAAAGACAAAACCTACAGCGCCATCAATATTCTCGGCCTTACCATCGGCATCACCTGTAGCGTGTTTTTGCTGATGTATATGCTGGATGAACTCAGCTTCGACCGCTATCATAAAAATGCCAACAACATATACCGCATCGTTTCCAACATCAAGGAGCCAGATAATGCCTTTACCTGGGCCGTAGCCCAAATTCCCCTGGCCGATGAACTCCGCGATAACTATCCGGAAGTAAAAAATGCCGTTCGGTTTTTTGGCTTGGGCAGAACACTTTATAAAAATGGAGAGAAGGAATTTTACGAAGAGAAATTCTTCCTAACCGATTCAACAGTTTTCGATATGTTCGATTACCACTTTCTGGCGGGCGATCCGAACACAGCACTCGATAAACCAAATTCAGTTGTGCTAACAAAAAGTATTGCACTCAAATATTTTGATAAAACGGATGTGGTGGGACAGTCTTTTCAAAATCAGCAAGGCGAAACCTACGCTGTAACAGGTGTAATCGAAGATGTTCCGCTCAACTCCCACTTTATCTTTGATGCCCTCCTCTCCCGCAGTACCATGCCGCAATACCAGGGCAGTTGGGGTAACTTTGGAGTATTCACTTACATTCAACTACCGGATGGATACAACCTGGCAAAAATGGATAGCAGCCTTGTTAAAGTAATCCGGGAAAAAGTCAATCCTGTTTTTGAAAAATATGGAATTAGTATTCGGTATGAACTGCAACGCATCACCGACATTCATTTGCATTCAAAAATTCAGGATGAGGCCGAAGCCGGTGGAGACATCTCGTACATCTACATTTTTGGAGCAGTTGCTGCTTTTATGCTGATCATTGCGTGTATCAACTATATGAATCTGGCCACAGCCCGCTCGGCTAATCGTGCAAAAGAAGTTGGCATCCGGAAGGTAATGGGCTCACAACGCTCACACTTGATGGCACAATTCATCACAGAGTCTGTTGCTATTGCGTTCATTGCATTGGCTGTTAGTCTTGTGCTTATTTTTAGCTTACTTCCCCTTTTCAACCAGTTGAGCAATAAGCAACTGCCTTTCAGTTTTGTTACACAGACACCGGTCATGTTAAGCTTACTCGGTGTAGTTGTTTTTGTGGGAGTTGTTGGCGGAAGCTATCCTGCCTTTTATCTATCAGGATTTAATCCTGTAAGTGTATTAAAAGGAAAAGCTTCTATTAAAGGTGGCAATGCGCTGTTCCGAAAGTTTCTTGTTGTGATTCAGTTTTCAATTTCCATTTTCATGTTGATCTGTACACTCGTGGTGTTTGATCAGCTGCAGTATATGCGTCAGAAAGATCTGGGATTTAGTAAAGAAAAAGTAATTCGCATCGAACTTGCCAGCGATGACCTTATCAATAAAGCACCGCTTATCGCAGAGCGTATGCGGCAAGCTCCTGGTGTAACACTTGCGGCAACATCCGACTCATCTCCAGGCTCTCGTATTGGAAAATTACTACTTCAGGTAGAAGACAACGAAGGCAAACTTTCTGAGCGGGGAGTTGATCTGTATGGTGCTGACTACGACTTTGTGAAAACTATGGGAATGAACATCATAACCGGACGCGATTTCTCCCGTGAAGTCAGTTCCGACACAACTTATGCTGTATTGGTAAACGAAGCCATGGTCAAGCGCATGGCGTGGGACAACCCGATTGGAAAAAAGTTTATTTTCGGAGGCGGACCAAACCAAAATGAAAAGCGAGTTGTAGGTGTGGTGAAAGATTATCACCAGAATTCCCTGTACGATGCTATCGAGCCACTGTTGATTGTTCTCAATCTTAAAAATAATTTTCTCTTGGTGAAAACTAAAGAAGGCGACATACGGGAATCCGTAGCCTCCATTGAAAAAACCTGGAAAGAAGTAAACCCCGGTTATCCGTTTGAATACACTTTTCTAGACCAGGACTTTGATTCACAATACCAGTCGGATGAAAAACGAAGCCAGATATTTACTGCTTTTTCCATTTTGACCATCACCATTGCATGCCTGGGATTGCTGGGGTTGGCAGCTTTTACTACCGAGCAACGCTACAAGGAAATAGGTGTACGCAAAGTAATCGGTGCAAGTGTGCGCAGTCTGGTAATTTTGGTATCGCGCGAGTTTTTTATACTGGTTGGCATCGGCACGCTGCTGGCGTTTCCTGCGGCCTGGTACTTTACCAATACGTGGCTTCAGAATTTTGCCTATCGCATTATGCTGCAAGGCGAATGGATGACCTTTTTGCTATCGGCAGTATTGGCCTTTTCAATCACCTTTATCACCGTAGGGTTTCATGTTATCCGTGCAGCGTCTGCTAATCCGGTAACAGCGCTGCGGGATGAATAATCTGATAAAAAGGTTATACTTGATTCTTTGGCGGAAGGGTTCCAAAAACTGCATCCCAAAGATTAGTGGACACACCAAATACCTTGCTTTCAGGATATTTGTAATGATGTAGCATGTGATACTTCCATAATCGATTCCAGGGACCGAAAGCTGGTGGCTTTACACGATGCTGAGCATAGTGAAGCGAAATGTACAAAACGTAGCCGAACAAAAATCCAGGAAAAAATGCCACAGCAAAATTCCCCATGATGACCCAGAAGATTCCGTAAAATCCGGAAAGTAAAATGATCGCGGGTAAGGGTGGCATTGCCAGTCGGGTAGGATCTTTAGGATACTGGTGATGAATACCATGGCCCATATGCTGGATTTTTAACAGCCACTTGCGCTCTGTTTTAACGTGGTACACATAGCGATGAACCCAGTATTCACTAAACGTCCAGAAGAGCCAACCGGCTCCAAATAAAATCATAAATATTATAACACTTAGCTGTTGCAAAGCCAAATAGGAAACACCAGTAGTTATCAATAAATGCATAGTTACCGGAACAGCAATGTGCGTTCTCGTAAACTTTTCCAGCCAGCTATTCTGAAACAACTCATCGGTACCAACATTTTTGGGTCGGAGGTGATCCGGTATTCTGTCAAATGCTTTTTCCATAGCAGTTTTTTCAGCAAACAACAGGATGAAGCGGGCACATCCAATGATTTTTATCATCTTGAGGAGAAATGTATCAAACCAGTACAAGCAATCGCTTAAGATTTTTCATTATCCTATTATTGAATACGCGCAGTATTCTGTCTATCTTAGGATACTATAAGCGTTGTAAGTAATCCCGAATCGCCATGAACCTGAAAGCTTTAATTGTTGAGGATGATCTTGTTGTTCAATTCCTCAATAAAAAACTTCTTAACTCTATCAACATTGAAGCGGATATTGTTAGTAATGGATTTGAGGCGCTGATGCAATTAAAAAAATCAACATACGATTTTGTACTGATGGATATTAACATGCCCGAACAGGATGGTCTGGACACTGCACGCTGGATCAGAGATGAGCAAGACACGGTGATTCGCGCTATACCCATCTTCGCACTCACCAGTTTTGCCACAGAAGAACACACGCAGGAAATTAAAGATGCCGGTATAAACGAACACTTGAGTAAACCCCTTTCCGTTGAATTACTGGTCAAGATTCTTCACCACTATTTTCAGGTTCCCTCACTATAAAAATCCTGATACCGTGCAGATTCAAAGAAAGATGATTTCAATCATTTTTTAATACCCGGATGTTTATTCACTTGCCCACTCAAAGGCTGCTACTTTTAACAAACTATTGATTTTCTGATGAGTCTGCACCTCGAAGCAAAAGAAGGAGACATCGCTCCAATCGTTTTAATTACAGGCGACCCGCTTCGCTCAAAATACCATGCTGAAACTATTCTGTCCAGTCCATATTGTTATAATCGCATTCGCGGAATGTTTGGCTATACCGGCATGTATCGGGATAAAAATATTTCAATTCAGGGCACTGGAATAGGCATACCGAGCACAGCACTCTATGTACATGAGCTTGTTCATTCCTATGGTGTGAAATGCATTATCCGTGTCGGGACATGTGGGGCCATCCGAAAGGACATTGGCATCGGACAAATCATTGTAGCCACTGGAGCACAAACAGACTCTAATACCTCTTCACTACTTTCTGCTGATAGGCACTTCATGCCAACCGCCAGCAACACATTATTAAATAAGGCCATCCAAGTAGCCCATACCGATGGTATTCCTATTGAAGCGGGTAAAGTTTTTAGCACCGATTTATTTTACAGTGAAAATGATCCCGACCGTTGGACTGACCCCATGCGGGATGGTGTTATTGCTGTTGATATGGAAACCAGTGTTTTATACACCTTGGCCACGAAGTATCAATTTCAAAGCCTTTCTATACTAACCGTAAGCGATAATATTATCACCGGAGAAACGGCCAACGCAGAAAGCCGGGAAAAAGGAACAGCAGCCATGATTAAACTTGCGTTGGAAATTATTCGTGGTACTTGCTGATCGTATTTCTTCAACAGTTCCTAGGATGATTTTTTCAGTTCCGTGATGTCAGTTGCGAACTTTACCACACGTATAACCTGGCCGCGAGGGTCCAGTATAGGACTATAAATCGCATTAAGCCAAACCGTGCCTCCGCGTGCATCCAACCGTTTGAATATTCCTCTGTTGGAATGGCCTGCAGCAAGTTTTTTCCAGAATGTTCTATACTCTTCCGAATCCTGTATTTCCTGTGGCACAAACTTATTGTGATGCGACCCTGTTATCTCTGCCAGGGCATACTTCATTGTTTTCAGAAAATTCTCATTGGCAGTAAGCACAGTTCCGTCAGGTGCAAATTCGATGGTCGCCATCGATTCATCAATACCCTTTAAAATACTCTTAAACTCAGCTGATGATTTTTCAACCTCCAGGTTTTTCCTGCCCATTTCCTCTTGTGTGGCCTGCATCTCTTCCATGTTCTGTCGCATCTCTTCTTCCTGCGCCCGAAGCTCTTCACTCCGCTGTTGTGATTCTTCCAGAAGTCCCTTAATCTTCTCGGTAGTTCTAGTCGAAACGATTGAAGACGCTATGCTTTCACTAGCCTTTCGGAGAAAACTCAGGTGCATTTCGGTGAAAACCTGGAAGGACGCCAGTTCTAAAACACCATACACCTCTTCGTTTGTAATGAGAGGAACCAGAACAATACTTTTGGGATTGGCTGTTCCTAAACCCGAGGTAATGCGCACATAGTTGTCGGGCACATTCGTCATATAAATAATTTCACGTTCCAGAAAACACTGACCGATTAAGCCCTGACCGATATCGACTTTACTTTCCATGAATTTCTTGCGCTCATAGGCATAGCAGGCAGTCATATTAAGGTACCGGGAGCTCTCCTCTTCTTCCAGCAAGAATAGCGCGCCCTGATTGGCTCCAAGGTATTTCACAATGCTGCTGATCAGTTCATCGGACAACGCTTTTATATCATTGTTATTTCTTCTCAGAATCTCCCCAATGTGTGCAATGCCACCGGTGATGTACTTTTCAGCCCGCTCGCGTTCACTTGCCTCCACCAGATTGGTACGCATCCGCATAAGCGATTTACCCAGTTCATCTTCGGCTGCTACCTCGGCAGAAGCCTGAAGATTTCCTTTCGCAATCTCTTCTGCAAACTGAATATTATTGCCTACGTTGGAGAGTTGCTTACCAAGTTCCGATAGCGTACCATATTCACGAATGGTTTTTCGTTCAAGATCAAACGCCCAGTAACCGCAAATGAAAATGATCACACCAGCAATGCCGGCATGAAAGATAAATGTCTGAAGATCCATATAATCGAGCTGGGTGAAGTAGATCTCCTTCATACCCGAGTATTGAATGAGGGCGAACGTAGCGTGATGGATCACTACAAAAAGCAATAATGGAATCTGCAATTTCCAGTTTTGATAGGTAATAAGCAGTGCGGATGCCACAAAGAAGAAGAAGTGCATTTCGAACATGCCGTGCATCTGATAGATATATTGTGCCGAAAATACCCCCACGACCACAGCCATAACATATCGGTAGAGGGCACTTTGCGGAAGCAATATTTTAGGTACAAAGTAAGCCGCGAGGCATAGTCCACCGGAAAGAATAGCGATAAAATAGGTGTCATAAAAAGTTGCCAGGAAAAGGCCGAATGCAAAATACCCGAACAGGGTATACTTCATAATCCGGTCGGAGCTTTCGTTAATTTCGCGAAAAGCATTGCGCTTTTCCTCTCGTGACAAGGTAATAGTCTGGTTCATAATGGGCTTAAAATTCAAAAAATGATGTATTGTCTTCTGCCGGTAATTCACATCCATATGCTTGTGTGGCCAGCGGGCTGAATGCCGGAAGTTGCTCTCCATTGACGAAAGCTGTTAACGCAAGCTCAGCAAAATTACTTTCCTTAAGGGTGCAGTATCGGGACTTGTTATAGTTACCTCGATAAAAAAGTTGATGATTCTTATCCAGGATAACCGCCTGCGGAGTAGCATAAACACCACAAGCTTTGGCCAGAACATCGTCATGATCCTGAACTACCGTTACACGATCACCTAACATGCGCTGAGCCCGATCAAGATCAGCATAAGCCGGAATTACAGCATAAATCTTAAAGTGTGCCTGGAAGCGATTAACCAAGTCAGAGAAATGCTTGCTGTTAAAGCGTGAGCAAGGACAATCGGGGTTGAAGAAATGAAAGTAAAGGGCCGAATCCTCGGGGAAAGCAAGGTCACCGGAGAGGTTGATTCTTTCCGAAAAGCCGACTGAAGTATACCGGGCCGGTAATGGCGTAGGACGTGCGTATTGCAATTCCTGCTGCCAGAAAATCATAGCGATTCCAGTAAAACACAAAATCAAAAAAATGGCAACAATCCATTCTCGCATGGCATAGGCTTTTGATGGGCTTTCCGGTTCCTATCGAAATTCCGGAAATACTAAAGTAACAATTTGGTTCTTTTAACAATAAGCTTCGAAAAAAGTTATGCCTTTCGTCCTTTGGCCCATGTTTGGGATCTTCCCGGTTGCTCGATTGTAATCAACATAACAGCTGCTTTGAATTTTTCCTTACCTGGAAAAGCTACGTACAAACCTGCGAGCATCGCGCATCCTGGTCTGTTAAAAAGTACGGTGCTTTGCCTTGCCCTTATAAAATAATTTATGATTTCTCTATCGTTAAGCGAATGAGTTAATTAAATTAGTACGCAAATGTGTTCATCCCCGTTATTGATGACCGTGCTTAACCAAAAACAGGACAAACCAAATTCATCACGCTATGGCAAAAAAAGCAAAGAAAGCAGCGAAGAAAGTCGTAAAAAAAGCTGCAAAAAAAACAGTAAAGAAAGCCGCTAAAAAAGCTCCTAAAAAAGCTGCAAAAAAGGTGGCTAAGAAAGCATCCAAAAAGGTAGCTAAGAAAGCAGCGAAGAAGGTTGTAAAAAAAGCAGCACCAAAGAAAGCAGCTCCAAAAGCAGCTCCTAAAAAAGTAGTGAGAAAAAAAACAGCCAGGAAACCTGCACCAAAACCAGCTGTTGTAACTCCTGCGCCTGCGCCCGTTGCAGCACCTCCTGCTCCAACTCCTCCGCCTACACCGGCACCAACTCCATCATTGTTTGGAGACTCCACTCCTTCTGGGGAATCCGATTCTTCTAACTAGCATTTAAGATCAAAAAAAGCGGTGGAATTAATCACCGCTTTTTTTTGATATTCTAAAAATGCATCAAACCTTTTTCGGGAAACTTCCCACGGATATGTCTGAAGAAGGCAACTATCTTTTCAAAATCCTGCGCCTGATCTTCAGTTGTATAGACAGGTTCGTGAAAAACAACCTGCTTGTTTCCAAAATCCAATCCAATCATGATGATGGGAACATGAGCCTGTTTGGCAATGTGATAGAATCCTGAGCGAAGTTTATCCACTTTTTGCCGAGTGCCTTCAGGCGAAAGCGCCAAGGCAAATTCATCGTGAGCATCGAAAAGTTTCACCACTTCATCAACCATATTCTGACTGCTCTTCCTGTTCACGGGCGTTCCACCAAGCCATCGAAAAATGAATCCGAAGGGTGGTCGAAACAGTTCTTCCTTTCCCAGAAATTTCACCCGCTCCATCCCCAGCAGGCTGCGGTAAGCCACCCCGATTATAAAATCCCAACCACTGGTATGCGGCCCCACGATGGCAACATACTTTTTGACATGGTGATACGGGAAGGATAAATCTGTTCTCCACCCCATCAACCTGAGCCACATGTTCCAAAAGGTGCGCATGCTATCAAGGACTAATCCATCAAAACACTTTTGTATTGACGTGGGTTGCTCAGTGTTTGTGCCAATCCCCGGCTAACGGATACCAATGCCTGAGGGTCAATATGAACGGGGAGTTTTATTATTTTTTCAAAACGCTCCTTCAAACCACGCAACAAGGCATTACCCCCTGTTACATGAATTCCATTTTGGAAGATATCAGCAGCCAATTCCGGTGGGCACGTTTCAAGGGTTTGAATAATGCTGAGTTCAATAGCACGGAGAGATTTATCCAGAATAAATGAAACCTCCCGGTGATCAATTTTGCGGTTAACCGGAATTCCCTCCATCAAGTCCTTGCCTTTCACCATCATCGGTTCAGGTGCGGCAACAAGTTCCTCCTGCACAGCGCCTACGCTGATCTTTACCTGCTCGGCCGTTTTCAGGCCGATGGCCATGTTGTATTGCCTGCGGAAATAATCCTGAATTTCAGCATCAAAGGTATCGCCTGCTACTTTACTGGATTGAAAGGTAGCAATGCCCGACAAGGAGATGACTACTATTTCAGTAATACCTCCACCAATATCGATTACCATTTTTCCATCGGGCTCGCGGATATTCAGACCCATGCCCAGGGCTGCTGCCAATGGCTCATACAAAAGATGAGTTCTGTGTGCATTGAATTGACCTAACGCATCCCGCAGCGCCCTGCGCTCAACTTCGGTTGTGTAATAGGGAACCCCAGAAATAAGGTGATCATATCCGTTCAGAAGGGTTTTGCCGGTATTGGCCAGTGTTACCAATTCATGCAGCATGCTGGCAGCCGAATCATAATCCGCAATGACCCCACCCTTCAGCGGCTTTACTGCCTTCAGTTCCCGATGGCTTTTTTCAAACATACTAAAAGCCTGATCGCCTACGGCCTTTATGGCATGATTGCCAGCATCAAATGCAATGTACGAGGGTTGGGAAACAAGGAGCCCTGACTGATCACTTACCAGGGTGTTGTTATTGCCCAAATCGATGGCAAAGCTTCTGTTTTTAAAAACATTGAAAGTAAACATCACATAATCGTTTAGTCAATAAAAAATCATCCACTCAAAACCATTACCATCCATTAATCCAGAATTGCCCTGCCGTAATTTGCATTGCGATCAAATATCGTAACTTCCAAAAGTCAAACAAATCTAGTTGAGAATATGTCCCATTCATCCGGTAAATCACGAAGAAGTTTTATTAAAAAAGCATTGGGCACTGCCATCATCACCGGTGCGGCACCAACCTCTGTTTTTTCAGCAACGCCAAACCAGATCATTGAACTGAGTCAGGAAAAAAGTCACGTGAAATACGGAGCCAACGATCAGGTTAACATTGCTGTTATTGGCATGGGCATTATGGGCTTCAGTAATTTGGAAACCTCCTTGCAAATTCCTGGCGTAAAACTGGTTGGTGTTTGTGACTTGTACTCCGGACATTTAGAGCGGGCAAAAGAACTTTATGGAAACGGCATCTTCACCACACGCGACTATCGTGAGGTATTAGAAAGGAAGGATGTAGATGCTGTAATTATTGCAACCTCCGACCATTGGCACGACAGAATATCCATCGATGCCATGAACAAAGGCAAACATGTGTATTGCGAAAAACCAATGGTTCACCGGCTGGAAGAGGGTGCTGCTGTTATTGCAACGCAAAAGAAAACGGGCAAGGTGCTGCAGGTTGGCAGCCAGCGCGTGAGTTCTATTGTAACCCAAAAGACACGTGAAATTTTTGAGTCTGGTATTATTGGAGATTTAGTAGTGGTAGAGACCTATATGGACCGGCAAGGCGGAAATGGTGCATGGCAATATTCCATCCCCACCGATGCCAATGCCGGAACAGTAGATTGGGATAGATTTATCGGTGATGCACCCAAAGTAGCCTACGATCCGGTGCGTTTTTTTAGATGGCGCAATTATCAGGATTATGGTACCGGAATAGCAGGCGATCTATTTGTTCACCTTTTCTCCGGACTGCACACCGTTACAAGTTCAAAAGGGCCAAACCGCATTTATGCAACCGGAGGCTTACGGTATTGGAAAGATGGAAGAGATGTTCCGGATATTATAACTGGTCTGTACGACTACCCTGCGTCTGACAAGCACTCAGCCTTCACACTCCAGATGCGCGTTAATTTTGCCGATGGCAGCCGCGGTGGTGAAAGCCTGAAAATTATCGGTACAGATGGGGCCATTACCATGGGATGGGGTGCTGTGAAAGTTGTCCGAAATAAAACCCCCAAGTATCCGGGTTTTGGTGGATGGGATACCTTTAACACATTCTCCAGTGCCCAGCAGAAGGAATATGAAAAATGGTATAAAGCCAATCATCCCGACCCTGCACCGGAAATGATAGAACCAGGTACAGAATACAGGGCGTCAGAAGGGTACGATGCCAACTACGATCACCACATGAACTTCTACAAAGGTATTCGTGAGAAAGCAACCATCACGGAAGATGCCTTATTTGGAATGCGCGCAGCAGGGCCAGCGCTGGCCAGTAACAAAAGTTATTTCGAGAAGAAAATAGTCAATTGGAACCCCGAAACGGCAACGGTGATCGGTTAGAAATTTTAAGAAGCAAAGGGAAGCACAACAGTAAAGATAACCCCTTTACCCAGGTCACTTGTAAAGTAAATGGTTCCGTTTAGTTTTTCAACAGCCTTTTTTACAATGTATAATCCAAGGCCATTACCCTTGGATTTTTCATTGCCCCGAAAATACATCTCAAAAATGCGATCCTGGTATTTGGGATCAATGCCCTCACCATTGTCTTCGACTTCGATCACTACATGCTGATCTCTTTCAAAGACGGTGATGGTTATAAATGGATTTTCTTTCATTGCAAAATTGATGGAATTCTCAACCAGGTTTTCCAGAATCAGGCTCACCATGGCAGGATAGGAATAGAAAGCGTCTCGTAACGAAACCTGACATTTCGTGAGAATGTTCTTTCGCGCAAGCTCTTCCCGATAGGAATCAAAAATGTTGCTGCAAATTTCCCGGATGAATACCTCTTTGTAAATTAGTTGCTGTGCACCTACATTACTAATGGACTGTAGCTTGAAAAGCATTTTGTCAAGATTGGTAGCCGTTTCTTTTACTTTCTCAAAAAGCTCCAATGCGTTTGTATCCTTTATCGTAACTTTTGCCACCTCAGCCAAACCAAGAAACGTAGTAAGCGGCCTTCGAAAATCATGCGAAGAGCGATAAAAAAATGTATCCAGTTCTTTATAAGCCTCTGTTAATTGAAACGTGCGGGCTTCGATTATCCGCTCCAGCCCCTGGTTAATTTCCGTAATGGTGGCATTTGCCTCACGAAGTTCTTCTGATTGCGCGGCAATCTCTTCCTGTTTTTCGATCAACTCATTATTCAGTTTGCTGAGCGCATCATTCGCCTCGATCAATTCTTCTGCCTGTGCCTCAATCTCCTCTTTCTTCTCCTGAATTTCGTGATGAAGGGTCATTAATTCCTCATGTGCCTTACTCTTCTGCTGGTAATACTGAAAAAGAATAAACCCACCCGTCAGCAGTATTAAAATTCCGGCAACGGAAAAAATAAGGATAAGATTTTTATACCGAAGCTCGGCCTGTTGCACACTGATTTGTGTTTCCTTCAACTGGTTTTCATTGCTCAGGAGTTGAATTTGCTTTTCCTTTTCTTCAACCTGGTAGAGTGCATTGAGCTCAAGCACAGCCATAGCATTTTGTCGAACACGCATATTTTCATCAATCTCGATGTAGCGCTCATAATGAATAGCGGCCATATCGGGTCGCTTCATCCCGCTATATACCCTGGCATAATTGAGATTATTTTCGCGTTGGGCATACAGCTTACCTAAACGGTTTACAATATCCTCTGCACGCTTCAGGCTTGCAAGTGCATTTTGAAAGTCACCCTTTCTGCCGTATGTCAGACCCAGGGCATTCAGCGCCATAGCTTGAGTCTCTTCGTCTCCCAGTTTTTCACTCAACTCAAGATTTTGCTTGAGGTAAACAATAGCCTCAATAAACTGTCCCTTTTGCTGATAGATTGTGGCAATATTCGATAGTGTATTGCTAATGTAAACAGGCAAGCCCAACTGCTTGCGGAGGTATAGAGCTGAATCGTAATACACCAGGGCTCTATCCAATTGCTTTTGGCTGGCCGCAATTCGTCCTTTTAAGTTATATGCGAGTGAAATTCCAGCCCTGTCGTTGATTGTCTTCATCAGTTGCAAAGACTTGTCGGCATACATTGAAGAAAGATCATAATTATTCAGTGCATTGTACGTCCAGCCCAGACGCCATTGTATGCGGGCCATTTCCTGGCGACCATTAATCTCCTGTTGCATCGTAAGCGCGTTGAGATAGTACTCAATAGCCTTCTGATAATTTTCCTGATCTTCAAAC
This sequence comes from Cyclobacteriaceae bacterium, assembly GCA_016787565.1. Classification (GTDB taxonomy): domain Bacteria; phylum Bacteroidota; class Bacteroidia; order Cytophagales; family Cyclobacteriaceae; genus JAEUUG01. The sequence continues at coordinate 493,691 of JAEUUG010000003.1, read as the reverse complement.
ACTTGCCCAATTTTATACAATGCAAAGGCATGGTACCGCTTAAATGGATGTGTAGTCAATAGCTCGAGTGCTCGATCATATGATTTGATTGTTGATAATACCTGGCTTTGAGCCTGGAAGAGTTCACCTCTGTTAATCTCTGTCAGGATGATTAACTCCGTGTCTTTAAAACGTTCTGCCAATCCCAACGTTTTGGTCAGGTAATGTTCAGCAGAGTCATAGTGATTCATCCCAAGGTGAACGGTTCCAATAACCCGCCAGCATTCCGCTATCAGCAGGCTATCGCCAATAGCGTTTCTGATCGACCGGGCTTTGTATAAAAACGGGAGTGCTTTTTCAAACTCCGATAGATCATAAAGCATCCACCCCCGATGAAAGTATAATGATGCCTGCGCAATACCAGGAGGAACATGCTGCAAGCTTTCCTGTGTCTTATCATAGTAATAGGTTGCAGAGTCAAAACTGCCCTGTACCCGATGCAGGTTGGCGAGACGGGTAAGGGTATAGGCCGGGTATTCACCAAAGTTCTTACTCCCGCCTGCCTGAAGGGCCTGCCTGTAAAACTGCTCAGAGCGCTTATAGTCGCCCATGAAATAATAATACATGCCCACATCGGTTAACGCAATCACCAGACTTTCAGAATCGCCAGTCTGACGCGCTAATGCCAACTCTCGCTCTGCCGCTATACGTGCTTTGTCAAAATCATAATCCCAGGTTACAGAAACGATCCGGTGAAGGATATTAACTTTTTCACGGATATCATTTGTGGTCCGCTCTACCGTGTACAGGCTATCAATGACTCTGGTTTGAGAATAAACGGATAGGGGTATAAGAACAAAAAGGGTGTAAAGGAAAAAGTGTCGCATCGGGACAAGTATCACAATTGGCTGCAAGTAGAAGAAAATTGAATTACGAGACAATTAAACGGTACCCCCATAAAATGGCAGCTGTACAGTAAAGATGGATCCTTTGCCCCAGGTGCTCTCCAGTGTTATGGTTCCCTGAAGTTTTTCAACAGCCTTTTTTACAATGTACAGCCCGAGCCCGTTTCCCTTGGACCGCTCGTTGCCCCGAAAATACATTTCAAAAATCCGATCCTGGTATTGTTGTTCTATACCCTGGCCATTATCGCTGACTTGAAGGATGAGTTCATGATCTTTCCGAAAGGCTTTCATTTTAATATATGGCTGCTGCATACCACTGAAGTTGATGCCGTTTTCGATGAGGTTTCCCATGATGATTTTCACCATAGCGGGATACGAAACAAATGACTCCCGTAGGTTTACTTCAATGGATGTTTGAATATTCTTCCGCTTCAGTTCGTCCCTGAAATCACTGCAGACATTTTCAAAAATTTCCTTTACCAATACTTCTTTGTACACCAGTTCCTGTGCACCCACATCACTAATCGATTGAAGTTTCACCAACATCTTATCAAGATTTGAGGCTGTTTCTTTTACTTTATCAAACAACTCCAGTGCGTTCTGATCTTTTACGGTAATCTTGGCTACTTCTGCCAATCCTAAAAATGTTGTTAGCGGCCTGCGGAAGTCATGCGAAGACCGATAGAAAAATGTATCCAGTTCCTTATACGCTTGTTTCAATGCGGAAGTACGCTCCTCAACTTTTACTTCCAGATTTCGATTAATTTGGGAGATGGTTTGATTGGCCTCGATAAGTTCTTCCGACTGCGCCTGAATTTCTTCCTTTTGCTCGAGAATTTCATGGTTAGCCTTACGGATGCGTTTCGAATATTGATAATTGTTGTACGCCAGAACAGAGACCAAACCTAAACCGATTATCACCGATAGGATGATGATGTTCTGCATATTAATTTGCGACCGTTGCAATGAAATTCTGTCTTGCTGAATTTGTTTGTCCTGATTGAGTAGTTTAATCTCACGATCTTTCTGTTCTAATTGGTAAAGCGCTTGCATCTCAGCCAGTTTTATCATGCTTCCCTCCGAATAAATGCTGTCATTGAGTTGTCGTGATAATCGCTCATACTCAAGTGCTTTCGCGAAGTTCTCTTTTGCTTCGTATAATGCTGAAAAGGTAGTGTACACATTTCTCATCAGCAATTTTGACCGCGTTTGCTTCGCCAAAGCATAGGCCCGGTTCGCATACTCCTCCGCCTGCTCAACCTTTCCTATCTTAAGCGATAAATCAGCAAGACTGAAATAGGAAATGGCTAGGTTTTGCTTGTTGTCAATTTTTTCCTCAATAGTAATAGCTTGTTTCTGAAGTGTTTCAGCTTTTGTTAGTTGGCCCAACTCCTCGTACACCAAAGAAAGATTAAACAAGGATGCTGAAATTCCCTCTACATGATTGATTGCCTCACGAATGCGTAAACCCTTTTCCTGCTCTACGATTGATTCAGTGTACTTACGCTGCAGTAAGTAAACCAACCCCCGGCTATTGTGACAATTCGCTACACCGCGCTGATCACCTATTCCCTCCCGAATAGCTTGTGATTTTTCGAGATAATCTAAAGCAAGGTCAAAATTGGATTGATCTTTATAAACCCACGCAATGGAACTGTAGAGCGTAGCTGTTTCGTACCGGAGTTGAAGCTTTTCTGTTATCTTCAGCGCTTCAAAATAGTATTTGAAGGCGAGGTCAAACTGCGAGTATTCTGAATAGACATCACCGATTTGTTCATATAAGGAAACAAGCTGTGGTGGATAACTGTATGTTTTGGAGAGTTCAAGCGCTTCAAAGCAAATTTTTAATGCCTGCTGAAAATTGCCCCTGTGGTAGGCCAGGTTAGCACGACTCAAATGACATCGAATAACATGAAAGGAATCTCCGACAACGAGAGATGATGTGCACATTCGTTCGGTGTACTCCTCAGCCCGGTTGAAGTCGAGCATATTTTCATACACCATGCTGTACAACGACCAAATATTTCGTAAGGTGTAAGCATCACCCGCTGCTGTGGCGAGCGTTTCTGCTTTCTCCAGAAGTTGCAAAGCTTCCGAATTTCGCCATTGGATAGCAAAAACGTAAGCCATGTTTTTATATAAAGGCGCAAGCGCAAAGGGAGAAGCATCCGAACCAAGTGCCATCAATGCCCTATCATAATAGTATAAAGAAGAGTCAAATACCGCCAAATCACGGTAGGCGTTTCCGATCAGGGAAAGCGTATACGATACTGTTTCTTCAGCGTCATCAACGTGTATCGCATCCGACTGGCGGAAGTATTGAAAAGCCTGGTCATATTCACCCTCACTCAGGTACCCCAACCCCACCATAGTGCATGCGTATTTTTTACCGCTCAGATAATTGGCAGAGCCTGCTTCTTGCAACGCGCGTTTGGCGTATCGCATAGCCAGGCTGTCGTCTCGGTCATAATACGCATATGCCAATTGATTCAGCACATCTACTCGCTCGAGATTATTAAGTTTGGATTGCAGCAACTTTTCGAGGCTATCAATAGCCGATTGCTGGCAATGGGCTGGGTGCGATACACCCAATAGGAGTATCGCTAGAAGATGGGCAATATACTTCAATAATACTTTAACCAAAGCCAACTTAATTACCTTAATGTAAAGTAATTAAGTATTGTTTTCAAACTAAGTAGTTAATTAATTGTTCATCCTGGACTAACTTTCCAGCGCTATAACCTTACTGTCGCCCATGTTTAAATTTAAATTCAACTACGGTACTGAACTTCAGCGCGAAAAGCAAAAGGACTACCGCAATGTGGTTTTGAATCAGATTATCATCATTGTATTTGGACTGACATTAACTGACTTGTTGCTCGAAGGCTCTGAAACACCCGGGGCTAAATTTGCCACGAGCATCTTCTTTTTTTTTGGAGCGCTCTACTCCTTCCTGATGTGGGATATGCTGAAAAACTTTACTGAAAACAGACTTCTCATCAACATCACCCTGATTATCCTCTCCGGTATCATCATCAGTGGAATGTTAACAGAGTTTCCCTATTATAAAGTTTTGCACGTACCCGATCGGAGAATATTTTTTCTCATCATCCATATTCTCCTTTTTTCCATTGAAGTAGTCGTGATCAGTTTTGCTATGCGCGATATTTTTTCCGGTGAGTTTCTGACACCGGATAAGCTCTGGGGATCGGCCTGTATTTTTCTGATGATCGGTATTTCATTTGGTAGCTTTTATGACCTGATTTGTATGATCCGGCCAGGAAGCCTGGGGGCCGATCTTGAATTGGGGTGGCGACAATACTCTGAATGTGTAACCTATAGCCTGAGTATTCTCGGAGGCATTGATCCCGAATTCGGCAATGCCAGTAAACTCATCAAAAACATAAGTGTGCTGGAGGCGGTTTGGAGTAATTTATTCGTAGTTTTGATTATCGGCAAACTGATGGGTTTGCCCCGCCCTCCTAAAATTGATTACAAATAAAACACAACGTATTAATACACTAAACTATGAACAACAGAAGATTTTTACCTTTTATCATCCTGGGTGTAATAGCCCTTTTTGTTTTGTTTGGCATTTCCTCCAGTATTTTTTATACCATTGAAGCCACCCAACGCGCTGTTATTTTCTACAAGTTCGGTAAGGGCCTTGATAAAGAAAATGTTATTGAACAAGGTGTTCATTTCAAGGCTCCCTGGAATGATGTCTACGTCTACAACGTAAACGAAACTTCATCGGACGAGAACATGGATGTACTGGACAAAAGCGGTCTATCCATTCATGTAGATGTTACCGTGCGATACAATCCGATGCCGGACAAAATCGGTTATATCCATGAAAAATTCACCAAGAATTATGTCAATATCCTGGTGATACCAGAAGTTCGGTCTACCGTTCGTCAGGTGATGGGACGTTATACTGCGGAAGAAATTTATTCCACCAAACGAGCTGAGGTAGAGGGTGCCATACGCACTGAAACAGAATCAATATTGCAGCAAAATTTTGTGAATGCTCCGGCTGTATTGATTCGTTCCATTAACTTACCTGATCAGATAAAAGGCGCAATTCAAAACAAGCTTCAGCAAGAGCAGGAAGCATTGGCCTACCAGTTTAGGCTGGATAAAGAAAAGAGTGAGGCTGAGCGCAAAAGAATTGCGGCAGAAGGTGAATCACGAGCCAACAACATCATAAACAACAGCTTAACTGACAAACTATTGAAGATGAGGGGTATTGAAGCAACATTGGAACTTTCCAAGTCGCCTAACTCCAAAATTATTATTGTCGGATCGGGTAAAGACGGGTTGCCGCTCATCCTCGGCAATAATTGAAAATCAGATTTTTGGAACAAATTTTTCGCAAAAGCCAAATCAACCGTATATTTAAAAATTGTGTTAAACAGATTTAAACATGTCGAGAACAGCTGAATTGATTATTGACGGTAAGTCGTACAAACTTCCCATTATTGAGGGATCGGAAGGTGAAGTAGCCATTGAAATTGGTAACCTGCTGGAAGAAGTAAAGGTGATAACCCTTGATCCTGGATACAAAAATACCGGAGCAACAAAAAGTGCGATCACCTTTCTGGATGGCGATCATGGAATTCTGCGATACAGAGGTTATCCCATCGAACAATTAGCGGAGAAATCCAGCTTCATCGAGGTAGCCTATTTGCTGATTTTCGGTGAACTTCCAACGCAGCCTCAGCTCGATAAATTCACGCACGACATCAAGACGCATACGCTTGTTCACGAAGACACCAAAAAGATATTGGACGGTTTTCCCTCTACATCCCACCCAATGGGTGTATTAGCTTCTCTGTTCTGCTCCCAAACTGCATTCTATCCGGAGTCACTTGATCCGAACCGTTCTGCTGAAGGTGTTTACCTCAGCATTGTGCGGTCACTTGCCAAAATGCCAACCTTTGCTGCATGGTCGTACAAAAATGCTGTAGGGCATCCTGTAAACTATCCCGATAACAGCATTGACTATTGTTCACGCTTTTTGAAAATGATGTTTGCCTTGCCGGCTGAAGATTATAATGTTGATCCGGTTGTGGCGAATGCGCTCGATAAATTATTAATTCTCCATGCCGACCATGAACAAAACTGTTCTACCTCTACAGTAAGAATAGTAGGTTCGTCCAAGGCAAGTATCTACTCGTCAATTTCTGCAGGAATCAATGCACTTTGGGGCCCCTTACACGGTGGTGCAAATCAAGAGGTAATTGTTATGCTGGAAAATATTCGTAAAGATGGTGGCGACACAGAAAAATGGATTAACAAAGCAAAAGATAAGAACAGTGGCTTCCGCCTGATGGGCTTCGGTCATCGGGTTTATAAAAACTTCGATCCACGTGCCAAGATCATCAAGAAGGCTGCTGATGATGTATTGACGAAACTGGGTGTCAATGATCCGGTTTTGGAAATTGCGCAGAAATTAGAAGAAGCCGCATTAAAAGATCCATACTTTGTGGAAAGAAGACTTTATCCGAATGTCGATTTCTATTCCGGGATTATTTATCGTGCGCTCGGAATTCCGGTTGATATGTTTACCGTAATGTTCGCGATAGGCCGCTTACCCGGATGGATTGCCCAATGGAAAGAGATGCGGGAAAATAAAGAACCCATTGGCCGCCCACGCCAGATTTACACGGGCCACACGACACGCGATTATACAAGCATCACGAAACGATAACACCTTCGGCACGGAGCGTGAACTCCGTGCCTATTTCTCTTTCTTACCACCATGACTGTACAAGAACAATTTGATGCCGCTGTAGCACGTTCAAAAGAACTGACCAAGAGACCAAGCAACGAAGAATTATTGCGGCTCTATGCTTTGTTTAAGCAAGCGACAGAGGGCGATGTAGCCGGAGAAAGGCCGGGTGGTTTCGATTTCAAGGGAATTGCCAAATACGATGCATGGGCCGAACTGAAAGGAAAATCAAAAGAACAGTCCATGCAGGATTACATCACCCTGATGGAGCAGCTCTACCAACAATACGCGTGATTGAGTGAACATTTTTTATCAGCCACTGATTCCAGAAGGCATTCTACACCTGGATGCTGATGAATCGCGTCATTGCTTAAAAGTGTTACGAAAAAGTAAAGGCGATACCATACGAATAACCGATGGACGGGGCTTCTTTTACGAAGCCATTATCATCGATAACAATCCCGCTTCCTGTGGTTTTGTAATCGAACATAAAATAAAAGAAGCGCCTAAAAATCACACTCTCCATATTGCTATTTCACCAACCAAAAATGCCGAGCGCATTGAATGGTTTGTGGAGAAGGCCGTTGAGGTTGGCGTTGATTCAATTACCCTCCTGTTGTGCCGGCATACTGAACGGACCTTCACCAAAGCTGAGCGATTGGAGAAAGTGGCGATCAGTGCGATGAAACAATCACTGAAAGCAACCCTTCCCAGAATATCAGCAGTAATTCCATTTTCCGATGTAGTGGAGAAGTCAACTGAGACTTCACGGTTTATTGCACATGTTGATCACACCAACCCGAATCATTTAAAGGATATTGCAAAAAGCGGAGGTCAGTATTTGGTTTTGATTGGTCCGGAAGGCGATTTTTCTGAGGAAGAGTTACACCTGGCACTGACCAATGGATTTAAAAAAGTAAGTCTTGGCACCAGCCGGCTCCGTACAGAAACTGCAGGACTCGCAGCCTGCCTTACACTTAATCTGATCAATAGTTGATTGTATCCGCAACATTCAGTTTCTTACCACAGAAATTTATCTGATTAACACCAGCCCATGATTCTCAATTACATTTGGGTAGCTTTCTTTCTTATCGCCTTTGTTGTTGCTGTTGTGAAGCTGATATTCTTTCAGGATATGCAGGTATTTCCAAACATGCTGCAATCTACATTCGACATGGCCAAGACCGGATTTGAAATTTCCATTGCGCTTACAGGCGTAATGACGCTCTGGTTAGGATTAATGAAGATTGGTGAACGTGGTGGTATGGTAGCCATCCTGTCGCGATTTGTCGGACCGTTTTTCGCGCGACTCTTTCCAGAAGTTCCAAAGAATCATCCGGCCACAGGTTCGATGATATTGAATTTCAGTGCCAACATGCTCGGCCTCGATAATGCAGCAACACCACTTGGCCTGAAGGCCATGAAAGAGTTGCAGGAACTTAACCCGGATAAGGAAACAGCATCCAATGCACAGATCATGTTTTTGGTGCTCAATGCTTCGGGCTTAACGATTATACCATTATCTGTAATAGCCGATCGGGCAACCCTGGGCGCAGCTAACCCAACCAGTATTTTTATCCCAACCTTAATCGCAACATTCTGCTCCACTGTTGCTGGACTGTTGTATGTAAGTCTGCGACAGAAGATTAACTTGTTTGATCCGGTGATCATTGCATACCTGTTAGGCTTCACCGGTTTTGTTGGAATGGGTGTGTGGTACTTTGCATCCCTCACGCCAACTGAACTCCAACAACAGTCGACCTTGTTTACCAGCGTTACCATTCTCACCATCATTACGCTGTTTATGGTTCTCGGCATCCTGAAAAGAATTTCAATCTTTGAAACCTTCATTGAAGGTGCGAAAGAAGGTTTTGAAATTTCAATTAAGATCATACCCTTTCTGGTAGCCATCCTTGTTGGTATCGGTTTGTTCCGGGCCTCAGGTGCGTTAGATTATTTTAATCAGGGAGTTAAATGGACCTTAGGCCAGGCAGACATAAATACAGATTTTGTTGACGCCTTGCCGGTTGCATACCTGAAGCCCCTGAGCGGACAGGCAGCAAGGGGCATGATGATTGAGATTTCGAAAAACAATCCCGGAGGACCTGATGGCTTTGTTGCGAATCTTGCAGCCGTGTTCCGGGGATGCGCTGAGACAACATTCTACATTCTGGCTTTATATTTTGGATCCGTCAACATCCGCAAAACCAGATATGCTCTTACAGGTGGACTTATCGCAGACTTGTCCGGATTTATTGCTGCTATCTTTATTGGTTACTTATTCTTCCATTAAGCTGATAAAGTGATATATTTATTTGTTTAAGTGATAGGACACAATTAACATTGTTACATGGAAAAAAAGGCGGAAATCCAAAAGACCATCTACGATAACGCTAAGAGTCACTTCCTTGGCAACTTCCCTGACAATTTACCGATAGAACAAGCGTATGTCCATATCGGGATGTACCTGGGTTGGATTATTGACGCAGGATTATTTTCTGAATATTTTGAAGATGAAGCTTCTAACCAGATTTTCCGATTTAGGCGCAGAGAAATATCCTGTACTATTCTCAGCGAGATTTGGGATGGCTACTTAGGCTACGAGTTTTTCAACCGCCAGGGAAACATGTTCACCTATTACTATTATGGTGGTGGTTTGTACCGAAATGATTATGATGAAATTTTAGTGAAAGGACTCCCTTCTATTTATCATGTAGTGGATAGCTGGGAAAACTATGATCGAATGAAGATGCGCATTGACATGCGCTTTCAGGATTGGAAAAAACTTGTCGGTCAGAGTTAAAGCGTATTTGACGCATTAGTTTATTTCAGCAACTTCCCATTCTTGTCGATAACCATTACCTGACTTTCACCTTTAATGGTTAATTCTCCAATATCTTGTTTGAAAGTCAATTCTACAGGTACAAAAGACATCTTGTAATTTACACTCCAGGCCAAACCATCCGACCGATAAATCTTCGCCAACGTAGCCGGGTATTTTCCATCGGCCACCCGTTCAGAAAAAATCAGAATAAAATAGAGTTGACCACCAGCATCCGTATATGAAATTGATTTTGATACTGGCAAGCGAGCCAGTTTAAAGCTTGGTTTATCGATTGGGAAAATCACCTTGGTTTCCGGCTTCCGCGAAGCGGTAATGGTATAGAAGTATCCATCAGCCGATAGCGAATCTTTGTAAGTAAGCCCTGCTGTGTATTTCTCTTCCACAGCAATCAAAGGCTTGAAATTTTTAGAAGACTTTGTCAGTACTACTGAAATAGAATCCTGCTTATCAATGATCCAATTTATCGCGCCTAAGTGAAGTTCAAGTTCTTCAGTCTTTTTTCGTTTTTCACGTTCAGCATATTCCTTTAATGCTTTGATATAGCTCTTCAATACAATGCTGTTGCTGTAAGTATTACTGATGAAATGGTTATAGTTAAGCACCTCTTCCTCCAGATTGGCGTTCGTCAGTTTTCCGGCAATGCTATCAAGTTTATCCAATACTTTCATTTCAGCCTTAACAAGTTTTAAACGCAGATGAACATTGGCCGAATCACGATAGGGCTTATTCTCCAGGAGGGTCGACCGGTACTCAAGGTCTGTTGTCTTTAGCGTAAAAACCTCCATGGGCAATGGATCTGCATCAAACTTTTTTAATTGATCGTATAATAATTTATTAATCAATCGGGTCAGGTCACTTTTCACGGAAACAGAATCGCGTGTCAGCCTCTCACGTAGTTTATTAATTTCGATATCGTAGTTAACTAGGTTATCACGCATCGGGAAAATTTCTTTCTCGATGACGAGCTTTGATTTCTCCGCAAATTTCTTGTAATCCCATAAAGAAACTTCCTCGAGATAAAAATCTGAACCGGACACACCATCGCCCTTGTAATCTTTAATTTCAGTTAAGGAAATGGACTGGTTGTAGCCTGTTTTTCCAAGGTTGCTGAGACTCGCTTTATAATGCTCAAATGCTTTCGTACAAGAGTCAAAACGAATTGCTAATGCGCTCAGACCCTTGACAGTTTCTTCGTCTGCCCGAAGATACATTTCATTTTCACCAGGATAGGTTTGCTGAAAATATGTGAAGAGTTTAGTTGATTTTTTATAAAGGCTATCCGACAAGGCAAAATAATACTTCACCATTTTTACACGATCAATCCGCTCACGTAAACCTTCATTTCTTTTCTGCAGATCAAATTGTATGTCCGATAGTTTTACTCCGAACTCACCCGTACGTAAATCTCTTCGGTTATAGGCCTGATAGTACTCATCATTTTTTTTGACTTCCTTTTCGGTGAGGGCTTTCAATGCCCTATCATAAAAAAGTATTGCCGAATCCATATTGGCTATAGCTCCTTTAGTCTGCTTCAGCACGTCCATCTTTCCCGATTTATCCTGGTAGATGATCCCCATGAATAAGAAAGCATTGGGATTATCGTCATTCTCCTTTAAATACCGCTTAAGAAAAGGTTCAGCCTGCTCATATTGCTTTGCATTTAGCAAGGCAAAAATGTCTTTATACTTTACTTTCTGCCCAAAAACAGACACTGAAACAAAAAGAAAAAGAAAAATGAACTTCACTGAGCCAACTTTTGTCATTTGCATGATTAATTATCTTTCGAAATTAAAGAAATTCGTGACAATTGAATAAGGTAAAAACCAATTAACAGGCCAAAAATGAATAAATTGATCAACGGTCAAAAGTTTATGCGGATTATTCAAGCACTCAGGCCCTGGCTCACAGCGTTTGCGCTGGTTCTGATACTCCGGTATACCGGAATGCTGTCAGGAATCTCGTCCGTGGCCGGCAATGCATTGATGCTAACGGGTGCCATGGATTACAGTCCCAGCGAAGCCACTAAGAAAAATGATTTTGACTATAACTTTATCCTTCAAGATCTCAACGGGAACAAGATTGATTTCAATCAGTATAAAGGCAAGGTAGTTTTTATCAATCTCTGGGCCACATGGTGTGGTCCCTGCCGGATGGAAATGCCCTCCATTCAAAATCTATACAACAGCATTGGCGAAAATGAGAAGATTGCGTTTGTGATGCTCGCCTTAGACCAACCGGGAACCCAAGAAAAGATTGGGAAATTTGTGAAAGAAAAAGAATACAATTTTCCCATTTTCACACCGGCCGGCAATCTTCCGAAACAACTTCAGGTATCAACTATTCCCACCACACTGGTTATCGGACCCGATGGAAAAATTGCTTCGCAAAAAGTCGGTGCAGCTAACTACGATACAGAGAAATTCAGAAGTTTTCTGAAAGATCTCGCGAGCAAATAGATTCCCGTAATCTTCTTCCGATTTTATTCTGCTACACAACTGAAGGTTTTAAAACTTGACCTCAGTTTTTTCATGCATTCTTTTTTTTTATAACTTCCACCCGGTCTAACAAAAAATTACTACCATGAGTATTTGGGATAAGCTTAAAACTGAACTCATTGACATTATTGAATGGACAGACGACACCAACAACACGATGGTGTGGCGCTTTCCCAGACATGATAATGAAATTAAAACAGGTGCAAAACTCACTGTTCGTGAAAGCCAGCAAGCCGTATTCGTAAACGAAGGGCGAATTGCTGATGTCTACAATCCTGGGTTGTATACGCTCACAACCCAAAACATGCCGATTCTCACAACCCTCATGGGTTGGAAGTATGGATTTGACAGTCCCTTTAAAGCCGAAGTCTACTTTGTCAATACCAAAAACTTCACCGATCAGAAATGGGGAACCAAAAATCCCATCATGCTGCGCGATGCCGAATTCGGTCCGGTACGACTCCGTGCCTTCGGAACATTTGCCATTAAGATTGTTGATGCCGGTAAATTTGTAAAAGAAATTACAGGTACCAAAGCGCATTTCACTACCGAAGAAGTAGCTGAGCAATTACGCAACCTGATCATTACTCGATTTACCGATGCATTGGGCGAAAGTAAAATTCCAATTTTAGATCTGGCATCCAACTACGATGAACTCTCGAAGTTTATCAGCGGCAAAATAAATCCAGAGTTTAATGACTATGGACTAGAGGTTACAAAATTCCTTGTCGAAAATATTTCCTTGCCGCCAGAGGTTGAACAGATGATTGATAAACGAAGCAGCATGGGTATTCTGGGTAACCTGAACCAGTACACACAATTTCAGGCTGCAAACGCAATGGAGCAAGCAGCAAAAAATCCGGGAAGTGATGCAGCCAGCGGCATGGGCATGGGTATGGGCTTCGCAATGGCCCAGCAAATGGGTCAGATCATGAATCAGCAAAATCAACAAAGTCAACAGGCTAATCAGGCTCCACCGCCAGTTCCAGGTATCGCTTCAAGTTTCTTCATTGCTATAAACGGGCAACAACAGGGTCCCTTCAACATACAAAATCTTCAACAAATGATGCAACAGGGATCATTCACCAGAGAAACACTGGTATGGAAACAAGGTATGGTCAGTTGGCTCAAAGCCGGAGATGTACCCGAACTGCAAGCTGTTTTAGGTGCAGTTCCTCCCCCACTTCCTCCGCAATAGCGGATCGAAATTTATACTTATCAGCCCCCACTAATTTCCAATAATACAGTTTTGCATGAGCGACTTTGTTGAAGCCACCAAACCAGTTAATACAGAACTGGCCTGCGCTGGTTGTGGTGCTATTTTAAAATTCAAGCCCGGTACACAGCACCTCGCCTGCGAATATTGCGGGGCGCAGAATGAGATTTCTCAACCCGAAATAAAAGGAAAAATTGAGGAGATAAAGCTTGACGATTTTCTGGCTAACCATGTTGAGGAAGAGGAAACAATTGAAGTTGCTACCGTTAAATGCGACAGCTGTGGAGCAACATCCACCTTCGATCCGAAAATCAGTTCTGATAAATGTCCATTTTGTGCAGCAGCCCTGGTGATCAAAAGTGGCTCCACTGCAAAAATTCATAAACCCCAATACGTTCTTCCTTTTGGAATTGATGAGCAAAAAGCGCTGGAGAATTTCAGACGATGGCTAAAAAGTTTATGGTTCGCTCCGGGTGAACTCAAACACTATGGCGACCGTTCCGGAAAACTAAATGGAATGTACCTTCCCTATTGGACTTTTGATTGCGTTACAAACTCAAGCTATACCGGGCAGCGTGGTGAAGATTATTTTGCCACCGAATCCTACACGGCCATTGAAAATGGAAAGAATGTAACCCGTACACGACAGGTAACAAAAACGCGCTGGTATCCGGCATCCGGGCGCGTTAACAACACCTTTGATGACATTCTCATTGAAGCAACACGATCGCTACCATCCGACCAACTTCGTGAACTGGAGCCCTGGGATGTGAAGAATCTTGTCGCGTATAATGATAAATACCTGAGTGGCTTTCGTACAGAAACCTATGCAATAGATGTAAAGTCGGCTTACCCGCAGGCACAACAACGGATGGAACCGGTTATTCGCCATACAATAGCGCAGCATATTGGAGGTGACCGACAGCTTATTCACTTTGTGAACACCACCTACCATGATCCTTCTTTTAAACATATACTGTTGCCCGTATGGATCAGCGCATACCGGTATAACAACAAAGTATACCAGTTCCTGATCAATGCGCGTACCGGTGAAGTACAGGGCCAACGCCCGTATAGTGCTGGAAAGATTGCACTCGCTGTTATTGGTGGCTTAATCGTGTTGATGCTGATCTTTTTTCTTACGCAAAAGTAGATCATGCAGAAGCGAAAAATCCGAAATACAGGTTACGCACTCGCGGCTCTGCTCACATTACTGATAGTGTTTGTATCCTTTTACATATTGATTCCGGCTGGATTTTTCAAAACCATCAAGCCACACTTCGCAGGTGCGGTAGAAAAAATTGCAATGCCTATTTCCGGACCAGAGGATATAACTGTCGACCGGCAGCTTCAACTCGCATTCATATCCTGCGATGACCGTAGAAATGGATCGACTGGAGGAATTTTTGTTCTTGATTTGAACGATTCGTCTCATGCATTACGTCACGTTACACCAACACTTTCGGACTTTCATCCGCATGGGATTTCACTCTTTCGAAATGAAAAGAATCAACTCTTTCTTTTCGCTGTTAATCATAGAAAAAAACCAGTTGGTCATGCCATTGAAAAATTTGAATGGAGAAACGATTCGCTTGTCCATCAGGAAAGTTTTCTGGATCCTGTGCTCATGACCAGTCCGAATGATGTTACTGCTGTAAGTGAACGAACGTTTTATGTGACCAACGACCATGGAAACGTTTCTGGATTTAAAAGAACATTAGAAGAGTATCTCCAATTGCCGCAAGCATACGTCAACTATTTCGATGGCCATCAATTCGTAAAAGCAGCTGAGCATATTGCCTATGCAAATGGTATTAACCACTCACTGGATGGAGTAAAGATATTTGTCGCTACACCAACAGGAAGAAAAATTGTAGTGTACAATCGCGATATCCCAACCGGCACGCTTACACGGGAGGAAGAAATATTTCTTCATTCCGGAGTTGATAATATTGAATTGGATGAAGAAGGAAATCTATGGACGGGTTGTCATCCCAAACTACTTCGTTTCGTAGCACATAGCAAAGATTCAACAGCGTACTCTCCTTCTCAGGTATTGAAAGTTGTTTATAAACCTGGTGAACCAACAATTGAGGAGATATTTCTGAACGATGGAAAACAATACTCGGGTTCTTCTGTTGCTGCTGTTTATGGCAATACCCTGATTATAGGATCGGTATTCGAACATGCTATACTCTGGTGCACAATACGTCAGGACTGACGACCCTCCTGTATGGCAACAATGCGCAGGCCTTCAAGCGTAAGGTTCGGCTCTATGATGGAATATAATGGAAGCAGGGTTTTGATCACCGAAGACAAACCACCGGTAGCTATCACCGGTAAATTTTCATCCTTCATTTCAAATTTTATTTTTGAAATAATGGATTGGACAAGTCCTTCATAACCTAATAGTATACCCGCCTGTATGGCATGTGATGTTCCCTTTCCTAACGCAGAAGATGGCATCTCTAATGGCACATCAAAGAGCTTTGCTGTGTTTTGAGAAAGAGATTTAATGGCCGTTTTCAATCCCGGAGCAATTGCTACTCCGAGAATTTTGCCTTCATCAGAGAGCGTTGTAAAGGTTAATGCGGTTCCGAAATCAACAACAATGTTACTTCGCTTGAAGAGGGTGTATGCTGCCACGGCATTCGCCACAAGATCGGAACCGATTTCATACGGATTAAGAACCTGAATAGGAAGCCTGGGATAAATTTCAGGCCCCAGTACAACTGGATTTTTTTGAAACAGCGTTACAGTTACGTTGATAATTTTATCGGTCAGATCCGGCACCACGCTGCTGATGACAATCTTTTGAATATCGCCTACAGTAATTCCTACTTCAAAAAAAATATCCCTGATTTTAATGCCATAAAATAATTCGGGTCGGTCAACGATGGAGGGAATCCGCCAAACATACTTCCATTTGCCATCCTGAAAAAGACCAAGTGTTATATCTGAATTACCAATATCGCAGGCCAGGAGCATATTATTGTAAGTCGAGTAATTCCTGTCGTATTTTCTCCATTCCTGTACTCGCTTTCTCCTCTATCATTTTCAGAAATTTTCTATTGGCAACCTCCGGTAGATTCGGATCGATAACATATTTCGGGGTATCATAGCGGACATAATTGATAAGACCGGCTGCAGGATAAACTACCAGAGAAGTTCCCACCACTAAAAACAAATCTGCCTCCTGTGCATGCATTGCTGCTACTTCCATGAGCGGCACCTGCTCTCCAAACCATACTATGTTTGGACGCAATTGCGATCCCTGTTCGCAGGCATCACCTGGATTCAATTCCCAACCTTCAATCGGATAGACTAGTCGTTCGTCTTTTGTGCTACGCGATTCAAATAAACTTCCATGGAGGTGTATAACATGTGTTGATCCGGCCCGCTCATGGAGGTTATCAACATTCTGGGTAACCACTACAACAGTAAAGTGCCTTTCGAGTTCTGCCAAAATCTCATGCCCTCTGTTGGGTTTAACCTCCAGTGCTTTCTTTCTGCGCTGATTATAAAAATCCAGAACGAGTGCCGGATTTCGCTGCCATCCTTCCGGTGAAGCCACATCCTCAACACGAAAACCCTCCCACAATCCACCAGAATCACGAAAAGTAGGAATACCACTCTCGGCACTGATACCGGCTCCTGTAAGCACAACGAGTTTTTTCATGCGTACGTACTCAGCATTATTTCTTCTTCTTAACCACTTTAGTTTTTTTCACCGACACTTTCTTTGCTGATACCTTTTTGGGTGAAGTCTTCTTTGCAACAATTTTTTTAGAGGCTATTGTCTTTACTACAACTTTCTTCGTAGCAGCAGCCTTCTTTAACGTTGGCTTCGAAACTTTTGCAGGAGAAGGTGTTGGAGCTTCTGCTTTTCTTGCATTATTGAATCGTCCAAAACGACCTTTCTTTTCCGGAGTGTTGGCAGCTAGTTCAACACATTCCTCCAAAGTTAACTCCTTAGGCTCTTTGCCTTTGGGTATCTTTACATTTTTCTTCCCTGCTTTTATGTACGGACCAAAACGGCCGTTGAGCACTTGAATCTCTTCATTCTCCGGGAAGGCTTTGATCAAACGGTTTGCATCGGTTTCGCGTTTGGCATGAATGAGTTCTATGGTTCGATCTAAACTAATGGTGTACGGATCATCCGTTTTCGGAATAGATACAAATTTCTTGTCGTGTAAAACATACGGACCAAAACGACCGATCGCTACAACCACTGGCTTATCCTCAAACTCACCCATCTGCCGTGGCATCTTCATGAGTTCAATGGCATCATCAAGTGTTATGTTCTCTAAAAACTGTCCTGGGCGCAGACTGGCAAACTTTGGCTTCTCGCCTCCATTGTCATCCGGATTTTCACCAACCTGTACATAAGCTCCAAACTTACCCAACTTAGCATAAACATTCTTTCCTGTTTTTGGATCAACACCCAACTCCCTGCTCTTGCCAACAGATGAACGCTCAACCTTTTCGGTGATTTTTACTTTTTTGCTGAAGGGCTGATAAAAATGATCAATCATTTTTTTCCACTCCAGTTTTCCATTCGCAATCTCATCAAACTCCTGTTCAATTTCCGAGGTGAAAGAAAAATCGGTGATATCTGGAAAATGTTCGACCAGAAAATCATTCACAATCATTGCCGTATTGGTGGGGAATAATTTATTCTTTTCCGCTCCGGTAATCTCAACCGCTTCTGCTTTTGAAAGATTATTATCACGCAACGTGAATACATTATACTTGCGTTCTACGCCTTCCCTGAATTCCTTGACAACATAGCCGCGTTTTTGTACGGTGGTGATGGTGGGTGCATACGTGGATGGACGACCGATACCCAACTCTTCAAGCTTCTTAACCAAACTTGCTTCTGTATACCGTGGTGGATGACGCGAGAATACCTGCTTGCCAACCAATTCATCCAGTTTCAAATCCTGACCGATGGTTAATGGAGGTAACACTTTGCTGTTCTCTTCTTCATCATCGTCATCGCCCGACTCAATATATACTTTCAAGAATCCTTCAAATTTTACGACCTCACCAGCGGCAATCAGTGTTCTGGGGTTCGTTGAAATTCCTATGGTTGCTGTCGTCTTCTCCAGTTCGGCATCCGCCATTTGTGAAGCGATGGCACGTTTCCAGATTAACTCATACAACCGGACTGCATTGCGATCCATACCCGGATCATTAACTGAAAAATCGGTTGGCCGAATGGCTTCGTGAGCTTCCTGCGCGCCTGATGATTTTGTTTTGAACTGACGCGGCTGATAAAATTCCTTTCCAAAGGCCGATTCAATTTGTCGCATAGCACCTTGCCTTGCCTCGTCCGAAAGGTTAACGGAATCCGTACGCATGTAACTGATCTTACCGGCTTCGTACAATTTCTGCGCAACCGTCATCGTCTGGATTACAGAGAATCCAAGTTTCCGTGCAGCTTCCTGTTGTAACGTTGATGTGGTAAAGGGAGGGGCAGGTGTGCGTTTGGCAGGCTTCGTCTGTAAATCCTTTATGGAAAACTTTGCGCCTTTACACGATTCCAAAAATTCTAATGCTTGACCCTCATTGTCAAAGCGTTCGGATAGTTCAGCCACTAACTGCTTTCCCTTGCCCAAATCAAAATAAGCATTGATCTTATAGGAAGATTTTACGTTGTAGTCGGTAATCTCGCGTTCACGCTCTACCACCAAACGAACGGCAACAGATTGTACGCGACCGGCAGATAATCCTGTTTTAATTTTTTTCCACAAGATGGGTGATAATTCATACCCCACGAGGCGGTCTAATACTCTTCTGGCTTGTTGTGCGTTAACCAAATCAATATCAATACCACGTGGATGCTCGATGGCATTAAGAATAGCTTTCTTTGTAATTTCCGTAAATACAATTCTGCGCGTTTTCGCATCGGTGAGATCAAGTACTTCCTTCAAGTGCCAGGATATAGCTTCTCCTTCACGGTCTTCATCGCTTGCCAGGTAAACCATTTCGGCATCTTCGGCAAGTTTTCTCAGTTTTGAAATGATATCTTTTTTATCCGGACTGACTTCATAAGTCGGCTCGTAGCCATTTTCAATGTCGATGGCATCCCCTCCTTTCGGTAAATCGCGAATGTGACCCATACTGGAAGCGACTTTAAAATCTTTTCCCAGATAGCCTTCAATCGTCTTCGCTTTAGCCGGTGATTCAACAATAACTAGGTTCTTTGACATGATTTATGGTTAGGTCGAAAGCGTCAAATATCTGTATTTTTTTAAAAAATCAAATTTGACTCATTAATATTGGTATGCAATTGATGTGATAAACACCATCGTTTATAAATTTTTATGGCTCGCTTTCTCTATTTGCTTCGACATGCGCAAAGCGCTGATAAACAGATCAATCAATCTGATAAAGGGCGTGAATTAACACCCTCCGGAAGAAAGGATGCGCTCGCTATGGGATATTATCTTTTAAAAAATAATTCGACCATCGATATTATCATAAGTAGTCCGGCATTGCGCGCTCACACTACCGCTGGCCTCGTGGCGGACGCACTCCGACTTGATCCTGAAAAAATTATTGTAGACGATGAATTGTATGATGCATCTGTCAGAACTTTTCTTGGTTTTGTCAATCAATTGGATGATGCCTATCATCATGTTATGTGTGTCGGGCACAACCCAACCATGAGTTATGTGGCAGAATATATTACGGGTGCAGAAATTGGCGATATGGTACCTGCGGGTTTGGTCGAGATTAAATTTCCCGGTGCTTCGTGGAAAGAAGTTAGTGAGGGTAACGGAAACCTTGTTCACTATATTTATCCGGAACTGCTTTCAGATGAATAACCAATCCTTTTTGTGTTTCTGGTTACCGTTCTGCTACTTCCTCCAGCAAATTGCCTGCAGTACAACCAATTTAATTTCCCTATTTTAGCCCGAACTTTCATACTAAACAATACTTCGGATGAGTGAATTGGTCAGCTCGATTGCAACAGGTGTTTGGACTCCCGTTCTCTTTCTTTTGATTTTAGGCGGACTCTTTTTCTTTTTGTATTCACGCTTTATTCAATATAAATATTTTGGTCACGCCATTTCCATACTGCGTGGCAAGTACAACAATCCCAATGATCCTGGCCAGATCAATGCATACCAGGCACTATCAACAGCCCTGGCTTCAACGGTGGGCATGGGTAACATTGCCGGAGTTGCGGCCGCCATTTCTATCGGTGGGCCGGGGGCGCTATTCTGGATGTGGGTGACTGCCTTTGTGGGCATGTCAACCAACTTTTTTACCAGTACCTTATCCGTTATGTACAGAGGAAAAGATTCGGCAGGTGTTATTCAGGGCGGACCCATGTATGTGATCCGCGAAGCACTTGATAAAAAATGGTTCCCATTAGCTATCCTATTCTCTGTGTGTGCCATGGTGGGTTGCCTTCCCATCTTTCAGGCCAATCAGCTCACACAAATTATTATTGATATTGGGATTACATCAGAGAGCGTAAAAACTTCATCCTTTATGCTGGCAGGTTTTGAAATTAACACAGCGAAATTTCTTATTGGCACTACACTTATGCTGATTGCCGGTGTTGTCATTCTCGGTGGTATCCAACGCATTGGAAACTGGGCTGGAAAAATGGTTCCATTAATGATTGTCATTTATTTTCTTTCGGTATTGGCGATTCTAATTCTAAACATCAAGGAAGTTCCTGCCCATTTATGGATGATTGTAACCGATGCATTCTCGGCTAATCATTTCCATGGTGAACCGGCTTTAGGCGGTATTGTAGGCGGATTGATTATAGCGGGCGTGCGCAGGGCCTCCTTTTCTAACGAAGCGGGTATTGGCACTGCACCGATGGCGCTGGGTGCATCGAAAAGTTCGGAACCAATTCGGGAGGGTTTAGTCTCCATGATCAGCCCCGCAATTGATACGCTTCTTGTTTGTACGCTTACGGCCCTGGCTATTTTAGTTACCGGAGTTTGGCAAACTTCCGGGGCAAACGGAGTTACACTAACCGCTACTGCATTCGAAAGTTCATTGGGAGGAACCGGAAAGATTCTACTTCTGATCTGCGCTTTCTTCTTTGCGGTCACTTCTTTGTTCTCCTATAGTTACTACGGCAATAAGGCAGCTTCTTTTTTGTTCGGTGTAAAATCGGGCAAATGGTACAACTACATTTATTTGTTAACCATCATTCTGGGAGCCATTTTATCCATGCAGGATGTCATGAACATTATTGATGTAGCGTATGCCCTCATGGCCTTTCCTACCATGATATCCGGATTTATACTGGCTCCTAAAGTGATGCAGGAAGCCCGGGCTTATTTTGGAAGAGTGGATAAAGAAAAGTAATTACGAGTTCCGTCCTAATCCCACTTACCCTCACCTTTCGAGAGACTGTACTTGCCTGCCCCGGCAAAAAAGATGACAAGGGCTGTCATCATATACAACACGTTTGTTTCAATCATCCATCCACCAAAATCATTTCGCTGAAACATAATATCCCGGTGCCCGATCAGGATGGTCAAAAGCATGTTAAAGGCAATGATTAACGCACCGATGCGCGTTTTAAAACCAATGATCACCAAAATGGGTGCGAAGTATTCACCAACATAATTTCCATAGGCGATAAACTCAGGTAAGCCTACGGCTGTCACCATATCTTTAACATGCTGTAGACCATTGAACACCTTGTGCGAGCCGTGAAAAAGTAAGATCCCTCCGCAGGTGATGCGCAACAGAAGTTTGGCAATATCATTTTTTTGAAAGGGTGACATTACTGCTATCAATCAACTGCTGGTGGCAACACTGACCTGCTTGATTTCTTTGGTATAGGGATAGTCAAACAAGCCTTGTTCCTTAATAGCTTCTTCAACTTTGTGTGGAACAAATTTTTCCCATCCAGACTCACCTTTCCGGATCATGGCCAGCACATTGTCTGAAATAATATGCAGGTTATTGATTTTGGCATCGGTAATATCTTCCAGCTTGTTGTTATCCATCAGGTACCGAAATAGATTTTTAAGGTTCGGAGGCAACTCCGTTTCAAAATCTTTCAGCGAAAATAAACCCTCGCCCCCATTCATCTTCCAGGCTGGATAGATGTACAGTTTTACATTCGAACCAAAGAGTGAAGCAAAACATTCCATAATACCTCCTCGAATATTCACGTATGTCTTTTCATCAAAGACTTTTTGCAAGGCATAAATCCCCATGATGATGCCGATCTTCTTTCCTCGCGTAATTTTCGACAGATAATCGACCAGCCTGTAGTACTCAAAGTAATTCGATATCAAAACATTCTGTCCAAGAGAGCAAATAATATCAGCCCGGTGTAAAAAATCTTTTTCATCAATCTTACCATCGGCACTGAGGTCGTTAAGTGTTAGCTCAGTAAGCACCACAATCTTTGAACGATCAACATCGGGCTCATGCTTAAAGTGCCTGCGCGAGGTAAGCATCATATCGACATTAACATGCGTTACCGGGCGAAAGCGTCCGCGTAACACCAATACATTTTTTTTATAGAGTTCATCGGATGGTTGCATAACTTTTCCATCCGGACCAAACATGGCCGCTTTTGTTAAACCATTCTTCACGAGTTTCAGTGCCATCAACCGGTTATCAACATGTTTAAAATCCGGGCCGGATAGCTGAAACATGTCGATTTCAATTCTGCGTGTGGTCAATCCATCCATCAACGACATCAGTATAGCTTCCGTATCGCTCATGAACATACACGAGTACAGCATGTTCACACCAACAATACCCAGAGCATATTGCTGCTGAAGCGGGTCATTATCGTGCATCTTCACGTGAAGAATGCAGTCGTTGGGCTCACTCTGCGGACGCAGTTGAAACCTAAGACCAATCCACCCATGGCCCTGATTGGTGCGTTCAAAATTCAATACTTCCACCGTATCCGCGAAAGCGAAAAATCGGGTTGTTTCAATGCGATGGGGCAAGCGCTCTGGCAATAAAACGTACTCGTGATCCAGCATCCGCATCAGGCGATCCTCACACACATAACGGTCGCACTGCCCGTAGATGGCATCACTGAATTTCATGTCGTAAGCGGACATGGTTTTGGCCACCGTTCCGGATGCGCCTCCTACTTTAAAAAAATTTGCAGCCACCTCCTGCCCGGCTCCAATCTCCGCGAAGGAGCCATAAATAGCCCTGCTAAGATTAATTTGAAGCGCTTTTTCCTGGGTAGTTAGTTTCCTGAATTCTTCCATGATCGTACTTCACTTTTCAAGATGTCAATTTATGTAATTCAACGTTATTCTAACCAATTTTTGAGAATTAAGGTTTAAGGTCTATTTTGTCGATCTATTTCAACCACCAACGCATGTCTAACAGGGGAAATTTTTCAGGTCGATTAGGTTTTATTCTGGCTGCAGCAGGTTCTGCTGTAGGGCTTGGTAATATCTGGAGGTTCCCCTACCTGGCCGGACAAAATGGTGGTGCTGCTTTTTTGTTTATATACATGGTCTTCATCTTTCTTCTCTGTTTTCCGGTGATGGTGGGAGAAATAGCCATTGGGCGAAAGGTTGGAAGTGATGCGTATGGTTCGTACAGGACGCTGGGTGGAAAGCGATGGGGATTTCTCGGGATTTTTGGGATCCTTGCCGGAATATTTATTCTTTCATTCTACAATGTTGTGGCCGGCTGGGCTTTCGGGTATTTCCTGGAAATATCCTTTGGCGATTTATTAAACCATCAGGATTTCGGGGCATTTTTTGGATCGTATGTAAATGATGTCAGTGATAACCTTTGGTTTTCGCTGGGCTTCATGGTCATTACTGCAGTTATCGTTTCGCAAGGCGTTCAAAAGGGAATTGAAGCCGCCAATAAAATCATGATGCCATCACTCTATGTGATCTTAATTTGCCTCATTGTGTATAGCTTAACCCTTCCCAATGCGATGGCCGGTGTTAAGTTCTACCTGATTCCAGATCTGAGTGAAATAAAAGCACAAACCATCTTTGATGCGTTGCGGCAAGCTTTCTTTTCACTCTCGTTGGGTATGGGTGCTTTGATCACCTATGGCTCGTATGTGAAGAAAGATCAAAAGATTGTTTCTTCCGCGGCCATCATTTCAGCAGCCGATACGATGGTGGCATTCCTTTCCGGGCTCATGATCTTTCCATTGGTATTTTCTGCGGGTCAGTCGCCAACCGAGGGTCCTCCCCTTGTGTTCATGATTCTGCCACAGATTTTTCACGACATGGGACCAATACTTGGGCGGATTGTAGGCGGATCGTTTTTTTTATTGCTGTGCTTTGCTGCATTAACATCAACGGTATCGCTGCTGGAAGTTCCTGCGGCCTTTCTGGTGGATCAGAAAAAATTTCCACGTAAACCTGTGGTGTGGGCATTGGCCCTTCTTGTATTTATTCTGGGCTTGCCCAGTATGGTTAGTCAGGGAATGGCAGGATTTGAATTTCTTAACAAGCTACCGTTTTACCAGGGGCGCGACTTTTTAACGTTTGTTTCGGATATGTGTGACATCAGCCTGACGGTTGGCGGCTGCCTGATGTGCATTTTTATTACCTATCGGTGGAAAATAGAAAATATGAATACTGAACTCAAAATAGGAGACGATACTTATATGGGTTCATTAACGCAACGCTACATCAGTTTTGCGATTCAATACATCGGACCAATATTACTCAGCATACTCTCCGTACTGGTTATTATTGATAAGTTTTTTGGAATAGAAAAAGTATTCTGATTAGAAGCCATCTCAAAATTGCAGATTGACTTCAAAGAAGGTCTTTAAGGTGTCAGACACCTCCAAGGTGTTGCCACGGGGAAAAGTGAACTGCCTGGGCAACTTAGACTTTAAAATATATCCTCCGTAAAACTATTTGGAATCATATCTCATCCTTTATAGAAATCTAACCTCTGGTCGTATAACGTAGCACAGTAATATTAACCTATCTATGAATAGACTCCTCGTTGTTATTTTCCTCATGTCATCACAGATGGTATTTGGTCAGGCTGCGCAGCCCTTAGCGTTAAAGAAAAAACTCCAACGCGAAATCAACCCAGGCGGCAAGGATGTGTACACGCTCAAGCTTAAAGCCAATCAGTTCAATTTGGTGATGGTGATTCAGGATGGCGTTGATCTGCAGATTAAAACTATGGATCGGACAGGAAAGGAACTGGAAACTTTTGATAGTCCAAATGGTCGACAAGGTCCGGAGATGGTTACACTGACCTCCACCCTTGGAGGTATTTATTCAATAGAGGTAACGCCATTATCATCTGAAGAGCCTGCCGGAAAATATACGATCGAACTCCTGAACTCGGAGCCAAAGGCCACGACACCTGAAAAAATGATTGACCAGCTTATAGCTGGAATTATCCTCCCTGGCTATCCAGGCGCAACGATCGCGGTAGGTAAAGGATCTGAAATACTGTTTAGTAAGGGTTATGGCCTTGCCGAGCCTGAGTATAATATTGCCAACACTCCCAAGACCGTTTTTCACATTGCCTCCGTGTCAAAACAGTTTACCGCGTTTTCCATTGCCATGCTTGTTGACCAGAACAAGATTTCATTGGATGACGACATCCATAAGTATCTCCCTGAATTGCACGACTTCGGGCAAACGATAACCATCCGTCATTTGATCCATCATACCAGCGGCTTGCGTGACCAATGGAACCTGCTTGCCCTGGCTGGCTGGAGACTTGATGACGTTATTACACGGAACCAGGTGCTGCGGTTAATTTCACATCAGACAGAATTAAACGACAAGCCGGGCGATGAATTCAATTATTGTAACACAGGCTATACACTGGCAGCCGAGATTGTGAGCAGGGTTACAGGAAAAAGCTTTGCCGACTGGACTGCTGAAAACATCTTCAAACCATTGGAGATGGCCAACACATTATTCTACGATGATCATGAGAAAATTGTCGCTAACAGAGCATACTCTTTCCAAGTGACAAACTCAGAGATCAAGAAAAGTGTTTTGAGTTACGCGAATGCAGGTGCAACAAGTCTCTTTACCACAGCAGAAGATCTTCTGAAATGGTCAGATAATTTTCTCACCATGAAAGTCGGAAATGCCAAAGTGATGAAAATGATGGAGGAGCGCGGCATTCTGAATAAAGGCGACACCTTAAGTTATGCCTTCGGTCAGGATGGGGGCTTTTACAAAGGAGTCATGGCATTTGCCCATGGTGGAAGCGATGCCGGCTACCGTTCTTTTTTGATCCGGTTCCCGGAGCAGAAGATTTCTATCGCTGTACTCAGTAACCTCGGTTCATTTGATCCGGGAAGACTTGCCTACAAAATCGCGGATATCTACCTCAAGGGATCGTTGAAGGAGGAGCCAAAAAAGGAGGAAGTTGCCAAGCCCAACGTACAGGTCAATCCAGAAATTCTGAAGACCTATTGCGGGCAATACGAGCTTCAACCCGGTTTTGTCGTCACAGTAAGGATGGAGGGCGAGAACCTCGTGGTTCAACTTGTAGGACAGCCCCCGTTTCCGATGAATGCAAAGTCTGAAACGGAATTCGAAGTGTCGCAGTTTGACGGCCAAATGGCCTTCACCAAAAACACTAACAATGAGGTAAATGAATTTGTACTCACCACGGGTGGCAACGTCATGAAGGCCCCACGCCTCAAAGAATTTGACCCAAAATCGATTACGTTATCAGACTATACCGGTGTCTTTTACAGTCCGGAACTGGAAACCCGATACACGGTCGTTCTTGAGGGCGATAAGCTAAAAGCAACTCACATCCGGAACGAACCTTGCGAAATACATCCGGTTGCCGATGGAATTTTCAATGCAGATGCGTGGTACATGGGAAGAATCGAGTTCATCAAAAATCCACAAGGTGTAGTAACGGGCATGAAGGTTTCAAGTGGCCGTGTAAAGAATGTGAAGTTTGACAAATTTAAGTGAGGAGCAGCGTGAGTGTGAGAACGAGGGCATGAAGAGAAACGCCCAACTACTCCTACTACTGCCAGCAGTGATTTCAAAAAAGGTCTTTTAGGCTTCAGACTCCTCCAAGGTGTCAGAGGCCTTGCTCACAATGATGTTTGCGGTAGCTGCTAGGTTAAAACAATTCACGGGCAATCCGGTAAATCGGATCGGATTTTCCCATGGAATAAAAGTGCAAGGTGGGAACTCCTTTTTTAATCAACTCTTTTGACTGCTGAACACACCATTGTATACCCACTTCTTTTACGGCTGCATTGTCTTTACACTTCTCTACTTCATCGGCCAGTTCCTCCGGAAGATCAATGTGAAAAGTCTTCGGCAAAATAGTGGTTTGTCCTTTTGAGGTAATCGGCTTTATACCCGGAATAATCGGAACGTTAATTCCCGCCTCCCGGCATTTATCTACGAATTCAAAATACTTCAAGTTGTCAAAGAACATTTGCGTAACGATGTACTCCGCGCCCAAATCCACTTTGAGTTTAAGGTACTTTAAGTCAGTCTTTAAATTCGGAGCCGAGAAATGTTTTTCCGGGTACCCTGCCACTCCGATACAAAAATTCGTTGGCGTAGCACTTTGCATGTCATCATCCAGGTATATTCCCTTGTTCATGTCAACTACCTGCTGAAGCAAATCGGATGCATATTTATGACCCTCCGGATCGGGATTGAAGCGAGACTCCGTTTTAATAGCATCGCCCTGCAACGCCAAAACATTATCGATTCCTAAAAAATGAAGGTCGATCAGTGCGTTTTCTGTTTCCTCTTTATTGAAGCCTCCACAAATGATATGGGGTACCGTATCAACCTTATATTTATTTTGAATAGCAGCACAAATACCTACCGTTCCCGGACGTTTGCGGGTAGATCGCTTTTCCAACAATCCATTTTCCTTCTTCTTGTACACATACTCCTCGCGGTGGTAGGTGACATCAATAAACGGTGGTTTAAACTCCATCAACGGATCAATGTTATCAAACAAGACCTTGATGTTCTCCCCTTTCAGCGGGGGAAGAATCTCAATGGTAAATAAGGTTTTGCCTCCCGCCAACTTTAAATGCTCAGTAACTTTCATGGTTCTCTTTCAATTTTTAATGGATTCGTATTTGCCCCTTCGTACGCTTAACTGTCGTAGCTTAAATTCGGTGCCAGCCACTTTTCAATCTCTGCCACTTGCATCTCTTTACGTTTGGCATAGTCTGCCACCTGATCCTTTTCTATTTTACCTAATCCGAAATACTTCGCGTCCCGATGCGAAAAATAAAATCCGCTCACGGCAGCAGCCGGGTACATGGCGTAGGATTCGGTTAGCGTGATTCCAATTTTTTCAGCTTGAAGTAATTCAAACAATAATTTCTTTTCAGTGTGATCCGGGCATGCCGGATAGCCGGGTGCCGGACGAATGCCCTGGTAATTTTCGTCTATTAACTCTTCGCAAGAATGTTTCTCGTCTGGCGCATATCCCCACAACTCTCTCCTGACTTTTTCATGCAATAGTTCGGCAAAAGCTTCCGCTAAACGATCGGCCAACGCCTTTGTCATGATTTCAGAATAATCATCCTGATTAGCTTTATGCAGCGCAATCAGTTTCTCGATTCCTAATCCCGCGGTAACGGCAAACATCCCAAAAAAATCTTTTCCCTTTTCCGGTGAGACAAAATCCGCAAGACAGAAGTTAGGAAGATCCTGCGCCTTCTTATTCTGCTGCCGCAGAAAATGAAAAGTAGCAAAGGGTCGTGCAGTATCCTCATTCAAAAATAAATCAACATCATCACCGTCATTCATGGCTGGATAAAATGCCACTACACCATTTGCCTGCAGGCCTTTGCCTTTAATAATTTCATCCAGCATGCGATTGGCATCGTCAAAAAGTTTCTTAGCCTCAGACCCTACAACATGATCGTTAAAAATTCCGGGATATCTTCCCGCCAGCATCCAGGTCTGGAAGAATGGTGTCCAGTCAATATACTTTCGAATCTCCTCCAGTGGATAGGCCAAAAATTCCTTTCGACCCGTAAAAGAAGGCTTCGCAAAAGATGTGGCCGCCCAGTCAATTTTAACTCTATTAGCACGGGCAGCTGACAGTGAAATATAATTTTTAGTGGCTTTTCTACTTTCGTGATCGGCACGCATTTGCTTGTACTCGTCCTTAATTTTTTGTTGAAACGTTGTACGCGTCTGCGGACTAATCAGTTCACTCGCTACCGGCACCGAACGGGATGCATCAAGAACATGCACAACAGGTCCGTCATACACCGGATCAATTTTTACAGCTGTATGAATTCGCGAGGTTGTGGCCCCTCCGATTAATAAGGGAAGATCCATCTTTTGATGCTGCATTTCCTTGGCCACATGCACCATCTCATCTAGCGAAGGGGTGATCAAACCACTCAAACCGATTACATCAACCTTCTCCCGAATAGCTGCCTCAATAATTTTTTCTGTCGGCACCATTACGCCCAGGTCAATTACATCATAGTTATTGCAGGCCAGCACCACACCCACAATATTTTTACCGATATCGTGTACATCGCCCTTCACGGTAGCCATCAGAATTTTTGCTGCGGGTTTATCAACTCCTCCGGTACGTCTCTTTTCTTCCTCTAAATACGGTGTCAGATAGGCAACCGATTTTTTCATCACACGCGCACTTTTAACGACCTGCGGTAGAAACATTTTCCCTGCACCGAACAAATCACCCACTACATTCATGCCGCTCATCAGCGGACCTTCAATCACCAATAAGGGGCGTCCATATTTTTGGCGGGCTTCCTCGGTATCCTGGTCAATAAAGTCAATAATACCTTTTACCAAGGCATGCGTTAATCGCTCTTCAACAGAACCGCTCCGCCATTCATCATCTACCTCTTTCTTCCGGGCTGAACCTTTTACAGTTTCGGCAAACTCCAGTAGTCGCTCGGTAGCATCATCACGCCTGTTCAGTAAAACATCCTCCACCCGTTCCAGCAAATCTTTCGGAATGGCATCGTACACTTCTAACATGGTGGGATTAACGATGCCCATATCCATACCGTGCTGAACAGCATGATAAAGAAAAGCTGCATGCATAGCCTCTCGTACTTTCTGGTTCCCCCGGAAACTGAACGAAACGTTGCTCACACCACCGCTCACATGTGCATGCGGAAGATTCTCCCGTATCCATTTAGCTGCTTTAAAAAAATCAAGAGCATAATTCCGGTGCTCCTCAATACCTGTTGCCACAGGAAAAATATTGGGATCAAAAATAATATCCTGTGGCAGGAAGCCTACATCGTTCACCAAAATATCATACGCGCGTTTGCAGATTGCTATTCTCCGTTCGTAGGTGTCGGCCTGACCCTGCTCATCAAATGCCATCACCACCACAGCAGCACCATACCTTTTTACCAGCTTTGCCTGGCGAACAAATTCTTCTACACCACCTTTCATACTGATGGAGTTGACAATACCCTTCCCTTGCAAACATTTTAATCCAGCTTCAATCACATTCCACTTGGAAGAATCGATCATCACCGGCACGCGCGCAATCTCTGGTTCGGAAGCCATCAAATTCAGAAATCTGACCATAGCCGCTTCTGAATCGATCATCCCTTCATCCATGTTAACATCAATGACCTGCGCACCACCCCGAACCTGATCAAGGGCTACCTCAAGTGCTTCATCGAATTTATCCTCCTTGATCAGTTTGAGAAAACGAGCTGATCCTGTAACGTTCGTGCGTTCCCCAATATTGACAAAGTTCGACTCCTTTGTTATCTCAACTGCCTCCAGTCCGCTAAGCTTAAGCGTGAATTGATTCATGTATTGAAGTTATGATTCGTTTTACTCAAACATTTTCATTCCTGATTGACTGTTTCAGCCTGAGGAATTTTCCGCGGTTGAAACTTGGCTGCCAGTGCGGCTATTTTTTTGATGTGATCAGGTGTTGTACCACAACATCCTCCCACAATATTCACCAGTCCTTCTTTTAAATATTCTTCTACCTGGGCGGCCATCTCATCAGGTGTTTGGTCATAGTGACCAAACTCGTTTGGCAAACCCGCATTGGGATAAGCACTTACAAAGAACGGAGCATTTTCATTTAACACCTGTAAGTAGGGTCGTAACTTATCTGCACCCAGCGCGCAATTGAGTCCGATGCTCAGTAACGGAACATGGGAAACAGAAATTAAGAATGCATCGGTGGTCTGACCTGAAAGTGTCCGTCCGCTGGCATCGGTAATGGTACCAGAGACCATTACGGGTATTTGCTTTCCAGTCTCCTCAAACAATTCCTGAACAGCGAATAATGCGGCTTTTGCATTCAGGGTGTCGATGATTGTTTCCAGTAATAGAAAATCCACCCCGCCATCCATCAACGCTTTTGCTTGTTCTTTAAAAGCAATCTTCAGTTCATCAAATGAAGTAGCCCTGAAGCCTGGATCATTAACATCCGGTGACAGCGATGCTGTTTTATTGGTTGGCCCCATTGCTCCGGCAACAAACCGAGGCTTATTGGGTTCCTTTGCTGTGAATTCATCGGCCACTTCACAGGCAATTTTGGCCGACTGGTAATTCAACTCATATACCGCGGCTTCCAAATGATAATCTGCCTGCGCGATGGTTGTTCCGCTAAACGTATTCGTTTCTATAATATCTGCGCCAGCTTCAAAATATTGGCGGTGTATTTCTTTGATAATATCTGGACGTGTTATGGAGAGGATATCGTTATTGCCTTTAAGTGGAAAGGGATGGTCCTTAAACTGAACTCCGCGAAAATCTTTTTCGTCTAATCCGTGGCGTTGAATCATGGTTCCCATGGCACCATCCAGCACTAGTATTCTTTCCTGTAACAGATCTTGTATTTTTTTCATGTCGCTCTCGTTTACGTTGCCATCCAGAGAGCCCTGTAAGGTGGGTTACTTATCTTCTCCCGCACACGTTGTAACACGAGGCGAGAAGGGATTTAGCACAACACCCTGCGAACAGGATAGGATGCTAAGACGTCATGGGGCCCGGTCCCTCGGTCTTTCTGGATAAGCTTGGCAAAGAAACACAATAAGTGAGTAAAAAGAAAAAGCAAAGCCGTAATTTTGACGCGCATGAAACTAGCAGCTATTGACATCGGCTCCAATGCCATTCGCTTTCAGGTTTCTTCCGTGTTGGATAACTCCCAGCAGGTTTTGTTTAAGAAATTAGAGTACGTCCGCTTTCCGCTCCGTCTTGGACATGATGTTTTTAGCACGGGTAGGATCAGTTCGAAAAGTATGGAGAAGTTTAAAAAGCTGATGAGGGCATATAAACTTCTCATTGAACTTTATGAGGTGGATGATTACATGTTTTGTGCTACCTCAGCTATGCGTGAATCTGAAAATGGAATGGAACTCGCCAACCAGGTACAGGCAGAATTAGGTGTTACCATCAATATTATTGACGGAAATCGGGAAGCGGAGTTGATCAATAGGGCTATCAGTTCTTACCTCACAGACCAAACCTATCTGCACATTGATGTAGGTGGCGGCAGCACCGAGTTGAACCTCTACTTCAATGGGAAAAAATTAAAAACCCGATCGTTCAAGATCGGTTCCGTGAGGGTGTTAGAGCATAACGACTCACCTGTCATGTGGGAAGACATGGAACATTGGGTTAAAGAGAATGTTAAGAAAAATTATGGAAAAGTAATCTCAGTGGGTACCGGTGGAAACATCAGTAAGATATTTGACCTGGCAAACAAAAAACCAGGAGCAACCATTTCCTTGAACAAAGTGAAAGACATCAGGAAGATGGTAAATTCTTTCTCTATCGATGAACGGATATATAAACTCCAGATGAACCCCGACCGTGCAGATGTGATTATTCCCGCCAGCGATATCTATATTAAAGTGATGGAGTGGGCACATTCCACCAGCATACTGGTACCCGAGGTAGGTCTAAAAGATGGTATTATGCTTTACTTGTATGAGAAGAATATCAGTCAGCAAAAAATTCAATTCAACTAATTTCTTTTTCTATTTCTATTTAGGTTTCTTCCGGTCAATAGTGCTCTTTCCTTTCTTGCGCTCTTCTGTACGAAGATCAAATAAGTAAGCCAGGGAAAGTCTGAAGCCATTGTTACGGGCGCGCATGGTGTCAGTGTATTCATTCGTTACCGGAAAGTAACCTCCTCCATTCTTTCCAAGAAAGGTGTGACCCTGTTCATAGCGAAGGGTAAGCATCACTTTTTGATTACGCGCAGGTTCAAATACAATTCCTGCCGATAAATTTAAACCGAGTTGAAACCGGTTTGCCTCCTCAACATTCATCTGATCTTCCTGGACATAATCATTGTCTTTGTTGAACACAACTTTATAATTCACTTTTTCAAGGTGCGCTTCATTAAGCTGACTCCCCTGTAATGTACCCCTGCCCCCGAGCCAATAGCTAATATTCGGGCCAGCCCCCAGGTACCACTTAAACTCGCGGTTACTGGCACCTACTTTTCCTTTCATTTCATAGGTATACAAAAGAGGAAGTTCGATAAAGCTATAGTTAACTTTGTTTTGGAAGGTTGGGTCGGTGTCGCTGGTAATGATCTTACCCTTTAGTGAATACAGTAAGGCTGAATGTAGAAAGAAACGTTTACGAACGCGAAAAGACAGGTTCACACCAGCATGAAACCCAACAACGGGTTTAACGGTGTAAGAATCCCGAAAATCTTTGTCGTCAAAAGAAGTCCAGGAGATTTGTGGGCCGAGTGTAGGTCCCACCAAAATCTGAGCAAGACTTAATTCCGAAAAGGCCAGCAGTACGAAAAAAAGTAAAAATTTTATTTTCACCCGATTAAAAAATTTGACCAGCATTGCAAAGTAAGCAAAGAAGTTGCAACATATGCGCATCACCATGTCGATTATAACTAAAAAACGCTGTATATTCGTAGAATTTCTATGAATGAACTTATTGGATAATAAGTTTAGGAACAGACAAGGGATTTTTTAAGCGTCATCAGGCCTGCCAGGCTTATTTTTTGAGTGACCTTTACGCTTTTGTCAATATTAATGCTTGTTGATGTATAAGGTACTTAGTCTTTTACTATTTGCACAGATTATTCTTTGCTGCTACAGAGGCAATGCGCAGAACTATCCTGTCTATAATAGCTACTACATGAATCCTTATCTCTACAATCCTGCAGAAGTAGCCACTGAATACACGTACATTTTCCTCAATCACCGACAGCAATGGACTGGTATTGAAGGCTCTCCTTCGTTAACAACAGCCAACTTTAACACCCTGCTCAACGAAAGTAAAGCGGGTATTGGTGCTAAGATTTCATCCTATAAACGTGGCATATTAAATTCCACTGACATTACCCTCACCTACGCGTATGGCGTCCATGTAAGCCGTAAGGATGTTCTATTTTTCGGACTTTCCGGAGGAGCCATAACCAACAGTATCGATTTAACAAAGGCTGACCCCAACGACCCGGCTATTCAAAATTACCTGGCCAATAACTTCCAGCCGGTGGCCAATTTCGGAATGCTTTACCGATCGGCTTCCGGACTTAATTTTGGAGTTGTGCTGCCTCAACTTTTTGCTCCCAAATTTAACAGTTCGGCAAGCTTTGAGAATACCAATGTCACCCCACTAGATAATGTCATTGTTACAGCATACTATCGCAAAAAAGTAGAAGGAAAAATTGTAAGCCGCACAAAAAAAGGCGTTCGGTCAAAGGTAAAAACAGGTGAAGGATTTGCGCCCCTTGAATTTTACACCATGTACAAGTTTGCCAAGGCCGGTAACAGCCAGTTCGAAGTTATGGCCAAACTTAACCTGTCGCAAAACTTTTGGCTGGGAGCCGGTTATCGCCAAGCCTATGGTTTTACATCATCGCTTGGCTTTGCCTTTAACAAATTCCTGCTCGGCTATTCGTTTGAATTGGGAGGTCAGCCGGAACCAGGTTTCTCGCAGGGAACCCATGAGCTGCAACTCGGGCTCAAACTCGGTGAACCGAAGAAGTTCAAACGGGAAGCTCCGGTTTTACGCTCAACATTGAAATCTTCCGCCTACCAACACGTGGCGCGATTCCAGCAGTCGATCGAAGACCCTGATCAAATTGCGACCGACCAAACCAAGGCAAAGAAAAAATTCTATGTTGTTATTAAAGTTTTTGCAGACTTCAATGCTGCTGATGCTTTCAAACGAAAGCTTATCGAACAGAAGTTTAATGCGAATATCTTCTACTACGAAAACGATAAAAAGTACCACGTTCACGTACTGGAAACCTCAAAACAAAGTGAGGCCTATGAAGAAGTCAGAAATCTGAAAAATTATACAAAATTAAAGGAAGCACATGTCTTGGCGACAACTCCAAAATAGATGAAAGCCGGTTACATCCATAGCCCGATACACATTTATGAACGCATGATTCAAATGAAAACCAGCGTCTTTCTGCGATTACTTCTTCTGGCCTGTATGTCTGTATTTTACAGCAGTTCACACGCACAGAAACCCTCGCCCCCAACACTCGACAAAGTATCCGGTAGTACGGCTGAAGTTGTAACCATTCAGGGAAGTGGTTTTAGTTCAGATCTGACCAAACTGGCTGTATTCTTTGGTGGTGTAAAAGGCGATATTCAAGTATCAACTGATCAGATTATCGAGGTACGCATACCTGCGGGTACAACCTTTGACAATGTCTCTGTAACCAATCTTGTTTCCGGACTTACAGGATACTCCCGTCAGCATTTTTGGATAAGCTTCGGAGGTAATCAGAGTTTTGATCCGAATAACCTGGTGGGCCAAACCGATTTCAATGCAGGCAGCGGACTCTATGATCAGTGCCTTTGTGATTTTGATGGAGACAAACGTGTTGACATTGCTACAGCCAACGATAACGCTACGCTTATTTCATTGCTTGCCAATACCAGCACCGGGCCTGGAAATATTAATTTCGCAGTAAGCTCCATTGCTGTTACAACCCGAACTATCCACATCCGGTGTGGTGATTTGAACGGAGATGGTAAGCCGGATATTGTTGCTTCTGAAGGAGGTACGGGTAATCGAATTTTTATACTCAAGAATAACAGTTCCGGTACCGGAAATTTCACTTTTGGAGCGCCACAGGTCATCACCCTTACCGGTAAAAAAGTAAAACAACTTCAGATCGCAGATCTGGATTTGGATGGTAAACCAGAAGTTATTGTAACGGATCAGGGTGGAAATGGGATTTCTGTTTTGGTAAACTCAAGTTCACTTGCTTCGATTTCATTTCTTCCTGTACCCGTAAACATTACTATCACCGGGGCTGTGAGTACGGATGGTCTGCAGGTTGAAGACCTGAACGGAGATGATAGACCAGAAATCATAACAAGTCAGTTTCTTACCTCCGGTAGCAATGTCTATATCCATGAAAACAAAAGTACCCCGGGCAACTTTAGCTTTACGGCTACTCCCACCCTAACGCTGGGGGGTACAGTAGTAAACCTGAAAGTGGGTGATCTGGATGGCGATCGAAAACCCGATATCGCTGCAAGCCAATTACTGGCCAGCGGAATTTCAATCTTCCTGAATCAGAGTACATCTACCGCCATCAGTTTCGCTTCACCAAAAAGTATCTTAACAGAAGAACGTCCCTGGGGCCTTGACGTTGGTGATCTGGATGGCGATGGTAAGCCTGATGTGGTTGTGGCTTCCATTTCAAAGAAGTCCCTGACTATCTTGAATAACACCAGCACCATCGGAAACCTGACATTCGACCGGCACATCAAGGCAACCACTTTTATTAACCGACACATCAACATTGGCGACCTCGATAGTGACGGTAAACCAGATATTGCGTTTACCAGTATTGACGATAACAACAATTCCATACTAGCTTCAAAAGTTTCGGTGTTTAGAAATAAAGCCTGTATGATCCCGGAGATAACACCATCCGGACCGATAACGATTTGTGCTGGTTTTCCGCTTCGGCTATTCGCTACTGTAAGTGGAGGCACAACCTATGATTGGAAGCTCAACGGTGTTACCCAGGTATCCGGCCCAAATGCTTTCTTTGATGTTACAGCAACAGGAAACTATACCGTAACTGCTATTGCCGAAGGAGGAACCTGTTCACAGATTTCCAATAGTGTAACCGTTAATGTTGGTGCCGGAACAGCATCGGGCATAGCTGTAGCAACAAACGATGGCCCCGCCTGTGCAGGAAATACACTTAATCTTTCGGTGAACAATGTGGGTGCAACGCAATATAAATGGACAGGACCTGCAGGTTATACTAGCACTGGTTTAACCCCTGCTCCTATCACAAACTTCAAACCCGAAAATGCAGGCCGCTACTACGTAGATATAATTGTGGGTACTTGTATTGCGCAGCGTGTTTCAACGCTTGTGGAAATTATTGACATCCCTGATTTTCAGGTGGGATTTACCGGAGCTAATGTCATCTGCCAGGGCGACAACAAAACACTTTCTGTATTGCCTAATACAAGTGGATTTAGTTACCAATGGTATAAAGATGGTAGCATCATTACCGGATCGACCAGTCAAACCTATGTAGCAT
Organism: Cyclobacteriaceae bacterium; assembly: GCA_016787565.1. Classification (GTDB taxonomy): domain Bacteria; phylum Bacteroidota; class Bacteroidia; order Cytophagales; family Cyclobacteriaceae; genus JAEUUG01. Next base: position 456,052 of record JAEUUG010000003.1, on the reverse strand, counting down.
CAACCACTGGTGAATACACAGCAAAAGTAAAATTAACCTTAAGTGCCGGATGCCCTGAGGTACAAACGGCACCAGTCAAACTTGGGGTGGTTGCTTTGCCTGTCGCGGCTTTTACTTCCCCCGCTACAGCTTGCGCTGGCGAAAAAATTACATTCACCAATCAATCGACCTCGGATGCGAGCGCTACAGCAACGTATGCCTGGGCGTTTGGCGATGGAAATGTATCAACCTTAAAAGAACCACAGCATCAATACAATATTGCCAATACGTACAACATAAAACTCACTGTTTCGTATAGCGGTAGTTGCCCTGTGGAACAAACAAAATCCATAACCATTACTGCGGCACCCGCAGTTACAATCACCAACCCGGATAATAAATACAAATTCTGCGCGGGTGAAGATTTGAAACTGGAAGTATTAGGAACATTTAATAACTACCTGTGGAGTACTTCTGCTTCAACATCTTCCATTACTGTTCAAGAGGCAGGAACATATTCAGTAGATGTTACCGCCACCAATGGCTGTGTGATTTCTGCAAGCCGTTTGGTCGAAACCTTTCCGGCTCCTATAATTGAAATTACGGCCACACCACCTCAAATCAATGAGGGCGAAAGCTCTCAACTCGCAGCTTCTGGATTATTGAATTATAGCTGGACTCCCGATGAAACGCTTTCCGCTCCTGCAACAGCAACGCCTCTGGCCACTCCCATTACCACTACAGTTTATACTGTATCGGGAACAGATAATAATGGGTGTTTGGGAGAGAAAACCGTTGAGGTCCGCGTTGTTGGAGAAGCAACTGTAGGAAAATTAAATCCTGGTTTTTTCTTCTCGCCAAACGAGGATCCAATGAATCCCTATTGGGTGGTTGAAAAGATCGATGAATATCCAAAATGTGGTGTGACCATTTATGACGATAAGGGCATAAAGGTTTTTAGTGCCAAACCCTATTTGAATAACTGGGATGGTACTTTTAAAGGAAAGCGACTTCCGGATGGGGTGTATTACTTCATTATCCGTTGCGATGGCGAAGAAAACAAACCCAGAACAGGGAGCATTACCATTTTACGATAACAACCAAACGTCAAAATTTGACAGCTGGTCGATAGTCAATCCTGGAAGCGAGTAATTTGCGACTAAAACTTACATGACAAGGTTACACTTGCTGTAAAACTTAAATAAAGATTCGGTATGCTGCATACGGGCAGTGTTATAGATTTGTACTTAATTTTCGACCTATGAAGAGGCTTTTTTTATTGTTAACGCTATGCTTTTCACTCGTTGCTGCTCAGTCCTATGGCCAAGAGATATGCGATAACGGTATTGATGATGATGGGGATGGCTTTATTGACTGTTTTGATAAGAAGTGCTCAACAAATGCTTTTTGTGATGGCTTTTATATTGGAAATGACGCCTCTTGCCAGGCCCTTCCACCTGCGTTCCCACAGTTTACAATGACACTGGATTTTGCCTCTCCCAACGAGACCACCAATCATATTAATCGTATGGCAATAGGTGACCTTGACCGGGATGGTTTACCTGAAATTATTACGCATAACCGCTATACAAAAAGACTATTCATTCTTAACGGTAATAATGGATCCGTTAAAACATCCATCACCATTACATATGATCCAAATTGGGAAGTTGCCATAGGGAATATTGATAATGATAATTGTGCAGAAATATTCCTCTCAGGAGTTGAGGGTACCAGTTTGTTTTTCTATGCTTACGATTGTAACCTGAATCTCGTATGGAAATCAAAAATCCGCGATAGGAACGGTAACCTGGGAGAAGCTATGGATCCTATCAATTATGGACTTGCCGATTTCGATGGGGATGGAAAAGTTGAACTCTATGCAAAAGATATGATTTTCGATGCCCACACCGGCACACGAATTATCAATACAGCCACCACAACAGATGCACAATGGAACAACATCAATGGCGGTCCGGTTGCAGTTGATATTTTGGGAGACGATAGACTTGAACTTGTTATTGGTTGTGCTATTTATGACATCACACTAGGCTCAAGGGCAGCAAATGCCGGAACCAGAACACTCTTACAAAGTGTGGCTAACTATTTCGTGCGCTGGCCCTTCAACGCTACCAGCGTGGCCGATTTTAATCAGGATGGATTTCTTGATGTTATTGCTTCCGGATCAACGAAAGATGGATCAAACGGCAATCCTAAAAACACAACCATCTTCTTCTGGGATGTTCACAACAATGTTGTGAGTACCTACTTTGATAACTCTGCTGGTGCCTATCTTCCAAATGGATGGAATCGCGGTACCGGCCGGGTTAATATTGCGGATTTGGATGGTGATGGAAGACTTAACCTCTCTTACGTCCAGGGCAAGTTTCTCTATGCCCTGAACGATGATATGACGCTGAAGTGGAGAGTGGTTATCAACGAGGAAACATCAGGGCATACAGGCTGTACGCTCTTTGATTTTAACGGTGATGGAAGTTCTGAAATCGTTTATCGTGATGAACGCTTCCTCTACATTATCAAAGGAAATGATGGATCGATCTATAGCCAGCAGACGTGTGTATCGCGTACACAGCGCGAATACCCCATCGTTGCCGATGTGGATGCCGATGGCTCAACTGAAATCTGTGTGGTGTGTGGATTCAATGATAATGATGCCTGGAATAATTTTAATAATCTTAACTACTCACAGTATTCCCAGGTTAGGGTATACAAGTCGGCCAGTGAACCCTGGGTTCCAGCGCGCAGGTTATGGAATCAGCACGGTTATTTTAACGTTAACGTGAACAATGACCTGAGCATCCCCCGAAAGCAACAAAAACACCATTTGGTATTTTCAAACATACCATGCGCTGTTGGACCGCAGGGGCCAACAAGACCGTTGAACAACTTTTTAAATCAATCCCCTTTTCTCGATTCACAGGGTTGCCCGGTATATGCCTCTCCCGATCTTGCGTATGCTGGCACACCAACAGTTAATCCCCCAACGTGTCCGGATAATAACTTCACGGTTTCATTCCAGATAACAAACCTAGGCGATGTACCACTCAGTGGTATTGTTCCGGTGAGTTTTTACTCAACGAATCCAGCAAAACCAGGATCGGTAAAACTCAATACCATCAGCATCACCTTGAATGGATTGGGTATAAATGACATATTCGCGGTAAACAATGCCACGGTTACAGGTATTGGCTCTGACTCGCTCTACATTGTTTTGAATGATGCAGGTACTACAGTACCTACACCTATTTCGCTTCCCAATACAAGTTTTGTTGAATGTGATTACGATAATATTATTGGTGTTCGGGTTATTCCATTGCCCGTCAGTATAACAGCGCTAACGGTTCAGGATAATATCAAATGTATTGGCAGTGTAACGCCCGATAACGGAGCTGTTCGTGCTTTCATACCTACCGGAGGGGGTGGCGAAAATACCGCAGATTATAATTTCTACTGGTCCATTGGCGGAGTAGCAAAACCTGTTCCTGCTGATTTTGTTGGCTCTACCTATAGTGGCATTCCCGATGGAACATATACCGTGTACGCTATCCATAAAACTGCCAATTGTAATTCGGATGTGGCTACTATCAATGTTGGTCGGGTAGATCAGCTTGTATCGGTTGCTATTCAAATGGATAACCCGTATACAAACTGTAAAAATCCAAATGGCAAATTAACAGCGATTGTTAACGGAGGTGAACCGGTTGGTAAGTTTACCTATGTATGGTATGAAGGAAATGACATCTTTACATCGCCACAGATCGGTGTAAGCCACACTGCCGCAGGTCTTAAGCCCCTCACCTATACAGTACTCGTAACCGATAAAGCCACCGGGTGTCAGAGTGTAAACTCATTTACGGTTCCCGATTTATCGGTAAAACCGGTTGTGAGCACATCAACTGTAAACATTATTTGCTCTGATCTGAATTCAGGTAGTGCAACAGCCACAATAGGTGGTGTTACAGCAGGTTATAAATTTGATTGGTACAACGGAAGTTTTGTTAAACCAGCCCCTGATTTCACTGGATCAAACTACACCAATAGAACAGCGGGTACCTACACCGTAGTTGCAACCGACAACAACTCCAAATGTGAATCCGATCCTGTTACAGTAACAATTACACAAACTGCACCTCCGGTCGTTTCTGTTTCCGGAATTGCTGCCATGACTTCCTGCGATCCCTCCCAGCCAAATGGTACAGCTTCCGCAGATGTTGGGGGCATTACGGCCGGTTATAATTTTGAATGGTTCACCGGACAGAATACACTACCGGTCAACCAGTTTGCAACAACACCCGGTGTTACCGGATTGAATGCCGGCATTTATACTGTTAAGGCTACTGACATTGCAACCGGATGCTCTTCCACTACTGAAGTAACCATAAACTTTAATGTTGTTACACCTTCGCTTGTGCTGGCTGCGGTAGGCGGTTTAACAAACTGTACGACACCAAATGGTTCTGTTACGGTGAATGTAACGCTCGATACTCCGGCCGACTATACTTTTTTCTGGTATAATGGTCCAGCGGTAAAGGCTACTCCTGATTTTGCCGATACAGACAATGTTCTCGATGGTCTCAACATCGGTACCTATACAGTTCAGGCTGTTCACAACACTAAAAATTGCGTGACGGCACCAATCAGCGCTAACGTTTTGGATAATACACCTATCATTGATATCAGTCTCAATGCTGGCATCACTGTATTGCCAAGTGATTGTAACTCGAATGATGGTGTTATGCGCGTAGATGTATCCGCACCCGGAAATACCGGAGGTTTCCGCATTGAATGGTTTGCAGGGTTTATTCCTCCTCAAACGGGACCTGTGCTGCGAACTGATGTTGGAACAAGCTCGCAAGCTTCCGGATTAAGCACCGGCCTCTATTCTGTATTGGCAACTAACCTGGATAATGGATGCGCTGCATCCGATACGTTTAATCTGCCGTTTGCAAATGCCCATAAACTTCTCTATGTAAGTCAGATCGATGTTGATAAATGTGCCCCTACCAATATAGGCCGGATCACGGTTCGTTTATTGAAGACACCCTTGGCGGGATTCTTCGAAAGTGATTATGTGATCAATGTTCATCAGGGCAAAGATGAGTCTGGCCCGCTTGTTCAGGCGATTAACGGTGTAAATGGACAATTGATTTACAATACCAATAATACGCTGACTCCTGGTTTTTATACCCTGGTTGCCATCTCAACAAACATATTTACAACAGGTTGTAAGTCCGTTCCGCTGGTTGTCGAGATTAAGGAAGTAACCAATAACCCGATTATTGTTTCCACCAGTATTGATGCCAACACCAACTGCAGCGGTGCAACCGCGAATGGACAAATTCAATTGGATATTGACGGAGTTGCACCAGAAACAAACTATTCATACGCGTGGTTTGAAGGTGCTACCATTGCGTCTCCCGCACTCGGCACAGGAACAAGCGGAGTAACCAATCCGACAGGCAACATTGCCTCATCCTTGCCTCCCGGAATTTATACAGTATTAGTGACGAACATATCACCGACATCAACGGCATGTTCAGCAACAGCTACTTACCAGATTTTTGATAATCCCCCCATTGTTTCCATGAGCGCTGCTGATCTGGTATTAACACCTCAAACACTTTGTCCGCCTTTAGCGAATGATGCATCTGCGACCGTCACTACACTTCGCGAAAATGGAGTAGCTGTTGGTGTTGCCGGATATACGTTTCAATGGTTGGATGCAGGATTGAATATTTTACCAAGCCCGGGATTGCCCAATACAACGAATACATTTGCTGGTCTTGCACCCGGAACGTATTTCGTTCGCGCGACCAAAATTGTGAATAACTGTTCCAGTGCATTGGTAGAATTTACCATTGAAGATCAAACCATGAATACTGTTGCTGTAGATCTGATTGATTTCACTAAACCAACGCGATGCCTGAAACCACTTAATATTACAGGCGAACTTATCGTTAACCCGAGTGGTACAAGTGGCACCGGCTACACGGTAAACTGGTATGCTGGCCCAGTAGTAAGCGGCCCGGTTGTTTTCAGTGGAACAAACTTTACCGGCATTACTATTCCGCTGGGTCAATCTGACATCACTTTTACAACGGAAGTTATCAATAACTCTAATCAATGCCGCATCGTGGAAACGTATACGATACAACTCGACACTGCATTGGTTACACTTACAGCTTCAGCAGCACCGGTAACCTTCTGTTCAACCGACAATGGTGAAGTCTTTGCTACGGTGACAAGTGGTAACAGCAACGATTACGATTACAACTGGTCTATTGGGCCCAACGCCATTTTACCTCCCGATTTTGTTGGTAAACTCTTCGGGAACCTGGGTACTAACGATTATACTGTCATCGCTATTGACCAGGCTGATAACTTTTGCCAGAGCAATGTAGAAACTGTAACCGTTGATGATGATCGGGTTCCGCCAATTGTTACGGCAATAGCCATAAATGCTGTTACCAATTGCGATCCGACTTTACCAAATGGCTTTGCTTCTGCATCTGTTGGGGGTAGTATTCTTGGTTATACATTTGACTGGTATGAGAACTTCCCTCCTGCCGGAGTTCCACTTAATGCGCAGTCAACACCAGAAATTGGTGATCTGAGAGCTACTATCTATTCTGTGATTGCTACGGATATTGTAACGGGGTGCTCCGATACAACACAAGTAACGATTAGCAATAATCCTGTTCCTGTTCCTGCTCCCCAGATCGAAGTACTCTCGAACGTAACCACATGTGCTCCACTCCCTCCGGATGGTGCGCTTGCAGCATCTGTAAATGGGAATACAAAAGACTTCAAGTTTTTCTGGTACAACACTAATCCAGGTGTATCTCCGGACACAACCACAGCAGTTTTCAAAGGAGAGTTTTATAGAGACCTTCCAGCGGGAACCTACTTTGTTAGTGTGGTCAGTCGCATTACTGGTTGTGCTGGTGGACCGGTAAGTGCTGTTATCATTGAAAATCCCGTTTTGCCGGATTTCACATTCACCATCGAAAGTGCTACCTGTAAACGCGATGCTTCAGATCCGGGTGATGGATTTGTTACCATTATACTGACAAACCCTACCGATCTTGATATTGAGAGTATCGTGTGGACGGGGAATGGTGTAAATGTAGCTGGTCCTAATCTGGCGGAAGTAGATGCTGGCGTGTATTCTGTAACCGTAACCACAGCACAAGGATGTTTTCGAACCAAGGATGTGGAAATAAAATCCGACATCCGTCCCTTCAATGGCATTTCCCGCAACGGTGATAGTCAAAACGATTTTTTCAGAATTATTTGTCTTGAAGAATTTCCAAACAACGTAGTAAAAATATTCAACCGGGCCGGTACGCTCGTCTATGAAGCAGCTGGCTATGACAACGAAACCAAACTGTTTGACGGACGATCGAATAAAGGAATCAGTGTGATGGGTACGGATCTTCCGGATGGAACATATTTTTATGTTATTGACAAACGTGACGGTTCAAAACCGTTGGCTGGATATCTGGAAATTGTAAACTAATTTGCACCCATGGTAAAGCGCATTTTTTTATCTTTCACTGCCCTGCTTCTTTTTATTGTCGTTGCCTCCGGTCAGCAATACCCGGTGTTTACGCAATACTACTTTAATGAACTGGTGATAAATCCTGCGTATGCCGGAAACCATGTTCAGTTGAGTGCTACTGCCATGTATCGCAATCAGTGGGTCAATTTCCCAGGAGCACCAAAGACATTGAATTTCAGTGCCCATACAGCTTTAATGAAAAACAAAATCGGGGTGGGGCTGATGATCAACCATGATGAGATTGGCAGCTATAAAAATGAACACATCTACGGAAGCTATGCCTATAAAATCCACTTCCAGAATTCCACTCTCTCAATGGGTTTACAGGCAGGCTTTAATTTGTTGGGTGCCGACTTCAGTAATCTTGATTTAGATACACCGGGTGATGCAGCTTTTAGTAAACTTGCTAATGTCATTAAACCAAACTTTGGTGCAGGTTTGTTCTATAGTAAAAAGAATTTCTTTGCCGGATTCTCCGTGCCTTTTATTCTGGAAAATAAAATTGCCGGTTCTATTGAAAGCATTATTGCAAATGAAATACGGGAGGCACGGTACTACATGATCCGAAGTGGTACAGTTCTTCCGCTCGGTCGAAGCGGCAATGTAAAAATCAATCCTTCTATCTTAATCCGATTCCAGGAAGGCCAGCCGATGAGCTTTGATATCAACAACGCTTTCATCTTTTATGATGTCTTTAGTTTTGGTACCTCATACCGTCTGGGCGATTCATTCATAACCTTCATTGACCTGAAGCTGAGTGACAAGATTCATTTCGGTTATTCATACGACTGGACAACCTCTGATATTAACGCTTTCTCCAACGGTTCACATGAATTTATGCTGAACTTCCGTACCATTATTCGAGGTGTCCATAAAAATCCGGAGTGTCCTCAGTATTATAATTATCGCTAAGGTAATACTCAGAATAGTTTTGCTTCCATTACGATTTCCTTCGAAATGTTGAAGAATTCTTTGTGGATATTGAACGGAGGTTCTCCATTCAGTTCCTTGATCACGTAAGTGCCATCCTCTTTCATGGTATACGCGTTAACATTATCCTTCAGATTATAGCGCAAATTGTTAATCGCCTGACGTGTTAGTATTTCTTCATCCAATAAAAACAAGGATTCAATTCTGCGGTCAAAACTGCGCACCATGGCATCTGCACTGCCGATGTAAATTTTTGGTGCACCACCATTGTGGAAATAGTAAATCCGGGAATGCTCCAGGTACTCTCCCACGATCGAAATTACCTCAATGTTTTCACTGAGTCCTTTTCGGCCTGGACGCAAACAACACATCCCTCGAATGATTAACTTGATATTGACACCTGCCTGCGAAGCGGTATATAACTCATCAATAAATTCTTTGTCCTGGAGCGAATTGAGCTTAATCACGATACCGCAAGGAATTCCATTGCGTGCATTCTCGGCCTCCCGCTTTACGAGATTGCAAAGCTGAATACGCATGTCGCGTGGTGACGTAATCAGGTTTCGGTAGGTGGATGGCTGTGAATGTCCGGTGATGACATTAAAGAAATCCGAAACATCATTCGCATAAATTTCCTTTGTAGTCAGTAACCCAATATCAACGTACAGCCGCGAAGTCGCCTCATTATAGTTCCCACTGGAGAGGTGTACATAACGATACACTCTATCATCTACATCCTTGCGCACAATCAGTAGTAATTTTGTATGCGTTTTTAAACTGCTGACGCCATAGATCACAAAGCATCCTGCCTTTTGCAGGCGTTGTGCTTCACGTAGATTATTTTCCTCATCAAATCTTGCCTTTACTTCAAACAAAACGGAAACGTGCTTACCATTCTCGGCAGCCTTAAGCAGCGCAGCGGTTATACGCGATTCCTTTGCTACCCGATAAATGGTAATCTTGATGGATAGAACATGCGGATCATCCGCTGCCTTTTCAAGTAACTCTAACACGGGCTCCATCGAATTGTACGGATGGTGCAGGAGAATATCCCGTTCTTTAAGCACTTCAAAAAGATCTTGTGATCCATGTTCCGGAAAGTTCAAAGGCTTGATACTTGGCCGCATCGAAGAACGACTGCTCTTGAAATCCTTGTGCGAAATGATCTGATTCAGCCCGGTGAAATCCATCAGGCTATCTTTCGGAACGTAGAAAATATTATGTTCATCAAGATCCCACTGAATCTTGAGCATGCGCATCATCCAGGGATCGGCATCCTCCTCCACTTCCAGCCGCACAACCCTGCCACTTCTTCTGGTTTTTATCTTACGTTTGAGGTCCTCCAGAAAGTTAGACTCAATATCTTCACTCTCTTCCAATGTAAAATCACCATTGCGATTAATTCGGAAAAGATTAACGCTTGAAATCTCAATGTTGCGAAAAAGATTATACACGTTGTAGCGAATGATCTCTTCCACCGGAACAAACTGAATCAGATCATCCGTGACCAATTCATAAAACCGGGGAAGGTTATGCGGAACCTGTATAAACGACACCTTCTGCGGGTTTTGATTCTCGTTTGGATTCTGCGTAACCACTCCGAAAAGCAATCGGTTATTCATCAAAATCGGAAACGTATGGTAACTGTCAAAAACCATCGGTGTAAGCATGGGGAAAATTGTACGATTGAAGTACTCGTTTACCCGTTGCGTATGCTCAATGGAAAGATCCTGATAGGAACAAATGCAAAACCCATTCTTTTGAAAAAGTGGCTTCAGCTTCTTGGTGAAATGTTCATTCTGATCGTTATAAAATCTACGTGTTTCGCTCAATAATAATTTCCGGAATGGTTCCTCACGCAATCCACTGTAGTCAAAGCGCTCTTTTCCATAGTCGATGTAATTGTACAAACTGCCTAGGCGAATAGTGCAGAACTCATCGAGGTTAGATGCGGTAATCGCCAAAAATTTCATCCGATCAAAGATGCTGCGATCAATATGGCGCGACTGATCGAGAACACGGTAATTAAACTTCAGCCAGCTTAAATCACGGCTGATGTAATTACTGTCCTCAACATGCTGGTGGATGCGTTCGTATGAGACTGGTGTCTCGTTCATGCTACTAGTTATCGAATTAACAACTGTTTAAAAAAGAATGATGATTAAGAATTCATTAAACATCAATACGCGCATACTTGGCATTCTTCTCGATGAATTCCCTTCGTGGAGCAACCTCATCGCCCATGAGCATAGAGAACAAGTGATCGGCCTCAGCGGCTGATTCAATGCTCACCAGCTTCAAGGACCTACGGGCCGGATCCATCGTTGTGGACCAGAGTTGTTCCGGGTTCATCTCACCAAGACCTTTGTAACGTTGTACGCCAACCGATTCGTCCTTCCCTCCGCCCAGCTCTTTCACGAACAGGTCGCGCTCTTCTTCCGTCCAGCAGTATCGTTCTTCTTTTCCTTTTTTTACCTGGTACAACGGTGGCAGGGCAATGTATACATAGCCTTTCTCAATCAGGTCACGCATATAACGGAAGAAAAAGGTGAGGATCAACGTTCGGATGTGACTTCCATCCACATCGGCATCGGTCATGATAATGACTTTATGGTACCGGAGTTTGTTCATGTTAAGCGCCTTGTCATCGTCTGGTGTTCCGAAGCTGACACCGAGTGCTGTAATCATGTTCTTGATTTCCTCGTTGTCGTATATTCTGTGTTCCTGTGCCTTTTCAACGTTCAGAATTTTACCGCGCAACGGAAGGATAGCCTGAAAATTCCGATCCCTGCCCTGCTTGGCAGACCCACCGGCTGAATCTCCTTCTACAAGATACAATTCCGACAAGCTAGGATCGGTACTGGAACAGTCAGCCAGCTTACCTGGGAGTCCGGTACCTGTCAATACATTTTTGCGCTGCACCATCTCTCGGGCCTTGCGTGCTGCGTGGCGTGCCTGAGCAGCCAGTATTACTTTGTTGACGATGAGTTTCGCCTCACGGGGATGTTCCTCCAGATAATTTTGAAGCACTTCGCCAACAGCCTGATCCACCGTTCCCATCACATCCGAATTTCCCAGCTTGGTTTTCGTTTGCCCTTCAAACTGGGGCTCAGCAACTTTAACAGAGATGACGGCTGTTAATCCTTCACGAAAATCGTCACCACTGATATCGATTTTCAACTTCTCCAACAAGCCCGATTTATCGGCATAAGTTTTCAGTGTTCGTGTCAACGCCCTACGGAAACCGGCAACGTGTGTTCCGCCTTCGTGTGTATTGATGTTATTGACATACGATACAAGGTTTTCGCTAAACGATGTATTGTAGCTCAACGCAATCTGAATGGGTGTTTCAGTTTTTTCATTTTCAATGTAGATGGGAGAAGCAATGAGCTTCTCGCGTGTAGAATCAATGTACTCTACAAACTCGCGAAGGCCTCCTTCTGAGAAAAAGTGATCACTTCGCGGTTCACCATTTTCGTCTTTTTCGCGAAGGTCCTTCAGGTTAATCCTGATTTTTGGATTGAGGAATGACAACTCTCGTAATCGGGATGCTACCGTTTCATAATTGTATTCACTTACGGTAAAGATTTGCTTATCGGGAAGGAATGTTACGGTTGTTCCCTTTCGATCCGATTCACCGATAACCCGGACAGAATATTTTGGATGACCCCGCTCATACTCCTGTTCAAAAATTTTACCTTCCCGGAAAACAGTAACCAGCAACATTTCGGAGAGTGCGTTCACGCAACTTACCCCTACACCATGCAAGCCTCCGGAAACCTTATACGTGTTTTTATCGAACTTACCGCCTGCGTGCAACACAGTCATGACAACTTCCAGGGCAGAGCGCTTTTCCTTCTCGTGCATATCCGTGGGTATGCCCCTGCCATTGTCCTCTACCGTTACTGAATTATCCTCATTGATCGTTACGCTAATGGTGTCGCAATACCCGGCCAACGCTTCATCAATCGAGTTATCGACAACCTCCCACACAAGATGGTGCAAGCCCTTTACACTAACATCACCAATGTACATGGCCGGACGTTTCCGGACCGCTTCCAAACCCTCTAAAACCTGAATATTACTAGCCGAATAACCAGCAGGAACTTTGTCTTTTGTATCGCTCATTTTTGATTTTTAGAACCGTCAAAAATAGACTTTTCAGCCTTATAAAAGAAGGTCTTTAAAAAACAATTCTTGGTATTATGCTGCCTGAGAAAATGGTTTTTTGGTCGTTCCAAAATGATCATCAATTGAACACTTTAGAGCCTTATATTCCGATGCGCTTCGCGGCTACTTTTCAGCGGTATTGCTTGCCTTCCCCAGAGAATTTTTAGCTACTAAAAAATCTCTTACATGCAGGATTCAATTGCTTTGAAATTCGGGTTAAACTCAAGGCTTGTGAACCCAGAATCCTTGTCGCTGAAATCCCTTGCTTGACACTTGGCAATGGTAAAAATTATAGAAATCGATTGCGCTATCTCATATTTTCTTTAAATTCGATAGTCGCCATCTAATCCCCATGCTTATGAAAAAAATCTACGCCATTTTTCTCTGGATTGCTCTGCTACCCGCCTCAACAGCCTTTAGCCAAAATAAGGAAATTGATGCCATCAAACAGGTTCTGGAACGCGAGACAAAAGCTTTTTTTGAAATTGATTCCAAAGCCTGGGCGGATAGCTGGTCACATGTTCCATATGCTTTTTGGTCTTTTGCGGATACAACAGATGTAAATTCATTCTCGGGATGGGACGCCATCGAAAAAGGTTTTGCTGATTATTTCAAAACGGCCAAACCCTCGAAAGCAAATATTGATCGCACCTGGCACGACATACGGATCTATGGTAATGCTGCCTACGCACGCTTTACGCAGCATGTAAAGGATGGAACTGAGCGTCCTCCTCAGGCCGAAGTGAGGGTGCTGGAAAAAATAAAAGGGAAATGGAAAATTGTGTGTGTCACCGTTATTGCCATCGAAAAAGATAACGAGCCACGAAGGTGACGGCCCAAATTTTATAAACAGGCTGAGCAATTCGTAAATAATCGTATATCTTTGCGGCCTGGCAAGCCGGCACGACCAGCTCCTGCTGAACTCCCCCAGGACCGGAAGGTAGCAAGGGTAGGCGGTTGTAGCGGTGCGATGTTCGGTTTGCCTTTTTTTATTTTCGCTTCCAATCCTGGAATCCCTCCCGTTAAAAGTTTTAGCTCTCCTGCACGAATTGCATGACTTACGGCAATTCATCCTTACCTTTAATGCCATTAACTATACATCAAAAAAATAATCCAAACATGAAGTTCTTCATCGACACCGCTAACCTGAATGAAATTAAAGAAGCCTATGACCTGGGCGTATTAGATGGCGTTACCACCAACCCATCCCTCATGGCTAAAGAAGGCATTAAAGGAGATGCCAATATTATGGCACATTATAAGGCTATCTGCAATATTGTTGACAACAATGTGAGTGCAGAAGTTATTGCCACCGACTTTGAAGGCATTATCCGCGAAGGCCATGTGCTGGCCAAGATTGACGATAAAATTGTTGTGAAAGTACCGATGATTAAAGAGGGTATTAAGGCCATTAAAAAATTTACCAGTGAAGGTATACGCACTAATTGTACACTTGTTTTTTCGGCCGGACAAGCCCTGCTCGCGGCCAAGGCAGGAGCGAGCTACGTTTCCCCTTTCATTGGAAGATTGGACGACATCTCTCAAGATGGCTTAGAATTGATAGAACAAATCCGTTTGATCTATGATAACTATGGATATGAAACCGAAATATTAGCAGCCTCCGTGCGCCATACTATGCACCTGATTCAATGTGCTGAAATTGGTGCCGATGTTGCTACTTGCCCACTGAATGTGATCATGAGTTTGCTCAAGCATCCGTTAACCGATAGCGGATTAGAAAAATTTCTAGCCGACCACAAAAAAGTAAACGGTTAGTTCTTTTTACTTCCCCTTCATATTCCTTATTAGATTCAATTATGTTTTCAACTGATCCGGTCGTACGCGTAAAAGATGCAAGCATTTTTCAGGATCATAACACCATCCTGAGCAATATCAGTTTTGATATTCAAAAAGGAGAGATTGTGTATTTAGTCGGACGTACCGGATCAGGAAAATCTTCTTTATTGAAAACCCTGTATGCCGATCTCGCCCTTCGTATGGGTGATATCAATGTAGCCGGTTATAATATCCGGGGAATTAAGAGCTCAGAAGTACCCTTGCTGCGCAGAAAGCTCGGTATCATTTTTCAAGATTTTCAGTTATTCAACGATCGTACAGTAGATGAGAACCTGATGTTTGTATTGAAGGCTACCGGCTGGAAAGATAACGGAAAGATGCGGGCGCGATTAAGTGAGGTACTCATGCAGGTTGGCTTAGGGTCTGTTGAAAAGAAAATGCCCCATCAACTTTCAGGAGGCGAGCAACAACGTGTGGTCATTGCACGGGCACTATTAAATGAACCACAAATATTGTTGGCGGATGAACCCACCGGAAACCTGGATCCAGATGTTTCGAACGGAATTATGAAAATTTTTCAACAGATTAATAATAGCGGAACAGCAGTTTTAATGGCCACCCATAGTTATGGTTTGATCAAACGTTTTCCTGCGCGGATTCTCAAATGTGAGGATGGAAAGATTTTTGACTCTGCCATTGAGCAGATTGAACTGACTGCCGATTATTAATAGTTAACCAGTAACCTGGCAAACGCTGCTAACCCTAAATGCTTGTGTCCTTCTTTTGATCGGATGTGGGAAAGGTTTTGTCAAGGCGCTGAAGTTGCTGGTTGAGTAAATCAATCCGAACGAGTAAGTTAAGTACCAAGGCATCTCTTACTTCTTTACTTGGCCTGTTTTTCATCTCTTCTTTCAAGACCTGATACATGGCCTCCAACTGCTGAAAATCCTGTGTGAAGCCATTCAAACCTTCACTCCGTTGAAACTCGTCAATCATTTCAACTTTGTTGGAAATTTCATTGATATAGAATGCTTCAACATCTTTAAACTCTTTCATCGCCAAGGTAGACTCACGCGAGGCTTGTCCTTTCGGGATAAGAAGGTAAATGGACAGCACCATGAAGACCATAGCGGCTGCGCGCCACACCACTACCGTATTCCACCACGCTAGTTTGGTTTCAGGTGAAAGGGCCGACTCCACACCTTTCCAGATGCCACCGGATGGTTCCTTATCATCAAATGCTTCCCTGTTTTGATGAATAAAATCTTCTAACTCGTCTTTCATACGCGAACTGTTAATATCTCCCGTAACTTACTTTTTGCCCTGTTCAATTGCGACTTCGATGTTGATTCACTAATGCCCATGATTTCACCGATCTCCTGGTGGTCGTACCCTTCCATTAAATATAACGATAATACAGACCGGTATCCATCCGGCAATTGCTCAATGGCTCGCTTCACCCGATCAACCGTGAGTCCTTCCCCATATGTAACAGGCGCTTCTTCTTCGGGCACATCCCAGTGATCGTTTTCAGGCAGCCGCTCCTCTTTTCGCTTATTCAGTGAATTGATGGCTTTGTTCACCACAATCCGCTTAAGCCATGATCCAAAGGTGGCGTCTCCGCGATACTTATCGAGATTCCGAAAGGCGCTGATAAACGACTCTTGCAACACATCGGATGCATCATCCTCGTTTCCCGTGATTCGAAATCCTACGTTATACATCGCCCTGGAATACAGCTTGTACAATTTATATTGCGCTTCGCGTTCACCCGCCTTGCAACGGGCAATGACGTCATCGTGTATGTTTAAAACCTGTTGGTCCAAGAACAATTCCAGCTAAGTGAACGAAAGACAATCTACAATTAAAAGGGTTGCATCTGACAAGGACGATATCAACCTGTCGCAGGTTGCTGGTCTGAGTCCGGAAAATTCACCAGGACTAACACTGAATTTCGCGTTTTGTAAGTCCTTTTTGCAAGGCAATTTTCGTTAGCAGACCCATTGCCTCTTCCCTGTCATTCCTGATCTCACCCTCCAGTATAGCTTCTTTTATTTGTTCCTTGATATCTCCGATAATCCTGCCCGGTGGAATATTGAACATTTTCATGATCTCATCACCTGTAATAGGCGGCTGAAAATTCCGGATATGATCTTTCTGCTCCACTTCAGCCATCTTCTTTTCGACCAGATCAAAGTTCTTTAAAAATTTATCAACTTTTTGCATGTTCTTCGAGGTGATGTCCGCCCGGCACAACTTCATCAGGGCATCAATAGCATCTCCAGCATCAAACAATAATCTGCGGATAGCCGAGTCCGTTACTTCCTTTGCGAGCGGAATGGGACGAAGGTGAAGGCGCACAAGGTTCTGAACGAACTCCATTTTCTCATTCATGGGTAGCTTTAGCCTCCGGAAAATTCCGGGTGTCATCCTCGCACCTTTATCCTCATGACCATGGAAAGTCCAGCCGTGTACTTTATCATACCGTTTGGTTGCAGGCTTTGCGATGTCATGCAGGATAGCTGCCCAACGTAACCACAAATCATCCGATACTTTCGAAACATTATCCAGCACCTGCAGGGTGTGAAAAAAATTATCCTTGTGTGCATTGTTACCAACATACTCCACACCATGAAGCGCCAGTAACTCCGGAAAGAAATACTTGAGCAGACCGGCATGGAAGAGAAGTTTAAACCCATATGAAGGCACTGGACTCAGAATAATTTTATTGAGCTCATCCGTAATCCTTTCCTGCGATACAATTTTTATCCGATCGGCCTGATCAATAATGGCCTGAAACGTATCGGCTTCAATATCGAAATTCAATTGGCATGCAAAGCGAATGGCACGCATCATGCGCAGTGGATCATCGGAAAAGGTAATGTGTGGATCAAGCGGTGTACGTATAATCTTTCGCCCGATATCACCGATACCATCGAACGGATCAACCAGTTCGCCAAAACTTTTTTCGTTCAGGCTAATGGCCAGCGCATTGATGGTAAAATCCCTGCGCTTCTGATCATCTTCTAATGTTCCATCTTCAACAATTGGCTTCCGTGACTCACTTCGGTAGGATTCCTTGCGGGCACCTACAAACTCCAAATCGTACTCATCATACCGAATCTGGGCGGTACCAAAATTCTTGAAGATGTTGACATGCTTATCCGGTCCCAACGCTTTTGCCACTTCGGTTGCTAAGGCAATGCCACTGCCCACACAAACAAAATCCAAATCCTTGCACGGACGTTCCAGAATTAAATCCCGAACATATCCCCCAACTACATATGTATCCAGGTGTTGATCATCGGCAACCTGACCTATCGTGTGAAAAATAGTATGTGTAAGCGATGAGGCTACGTTCATGAAAACCGTATTTGATTTGCAACAAAGTTAGGAATTTGTTGGGATGCGGAAGAGCCATGCAACTCGCGATTTACGACCTGCAACTTGTAACCAAAAAGGAAGTACACGTTAGAAAATACGATTTGCAAATTTCAAGGTTTAGAATCTAATTCCAGAACCCTTCTTTGCTGTTGAAAGTCGGACATGGAATCAGCTTGTATTTCTTCTTCACATTTCTCCGGGCAGGGCGCGACACAAATTCGTACACGACTGAAATTTCATGCGATCCTCCCGTTGATGTTTGAAGTTCCGAAACTGTAAAATCATAGCTGTACCCAATATTCAGATTTTTGAAATACAACCCCAGGGTGAGTACCAGAGCATCCTGGTAAGGGCTGTTAATAACCGTTTTCGACCATGGCTTTCCGCGATACCAAAGACCAACAGAAACCGGATCAATATGATAATTTACACCGAGATCAAACTGCGAGAACGAAGGCCCCTGCATCCGGAAGATTGCAGACGGTGTCAGGTAATCCGGGCTGGACGTTGATCTGCGCATGGAGGTTCCGTGTAGCGGAATTTTTACACCACCATGAATAGCAGTTTTCATCGGAAGCCGGCTTACATCGTTCAGAATTGATAAGTTAGGTTCATTCATGTGCTGGAACGATGCACCCAGCCACCACACACGACTATAAAACAAAAACCCAGCACCAAAATCGAAATAACTCTGCTGACTGATTTTAAACTGATCGAAGTCGGCAGAAGAATACGGTTGACCCGGACGCTCATACTGCAACCCATCACCCAGCCGGAGTTTAGTTCGATCAAGACCATTGGTGCCATAACCAAAATAAAGACCTGGTGAGAAAACAATCTTTTCAGAGAGTTTAACCTTGTATGAATATAAAAGCCCTACGGTGGTGGTTCGCCATCCGGCAGACCCCATCCGGTCGGTAGTTGCTAAAATTCCAAAACCACTTCTGAGTTCATCAACAAAAATATCGTACGAGGCCGCAAATGTTGAGAACGCCTGAGGAAGGTTAGGCCACTGCACACGGTGGTTGAATACCACACGCTGCTGTGGCGTAATACCCGTAAACCCGGGATTCAGGTATAACGGAGCCTGATAGTATTGCGAAAACTGAGGATCTTGTCCAACCAACGTCAGGCCCGATCCAACAAAAAGCATAACCAGTAAAAATCGCATCATAATTCCGTCAAGTTAAAAGTTTACCGAATGAGCGTTACATCGCCAATCTTTGTTTCGCGCTGCTGATCACTCAGGCGCAACACCAGTTTATACACATACACACCAGCCGGCATCAACCGGCCATTTTTATCATAGCCATCCCATCCCTGATTCTGGTCTTTGCTTTCAAAGATAAGATTACCCCATCGATCGAAAATCTGCATCAGGAATTCCTGCACCCCACTGGTGATCGGCAGAAATACATCATTAATTCCAGACTGACCATTTCCACCGCTCGGACCACTCGTATTAGGTGTAAATGCGTTCGGTATTTTTGTAAATCCTCCTTCTCGTGCGGTGATCACCACACTGGCGGTATCCGTACAAACAACCTCTTCATCCAAAATGCCATCGCCATCAATATCCCTTCTTCCATGATTATAGCCTGCTACCAATACCACCGTATATTTTCCTTCTTGCTGATAGAGGTAGCGCGGCTCGCGAACGGTTGATGTTCCGCCATCACCAAAATCCCACGAAAAGAAATTAGCGCCTTGGGTATCGTTAAAGAAATCGTTCGGGGTATCCGGAACAAAGAACTCTGTAAACCGTGGGGTGAAAATAGCTTGCGGATTACCAAACACCTCAATGTTCCGTACGGTGTCGCGGGCAATCTGATTGGTCGATAACAGCCTGGCAGTAAGGTACACCGTGTACACTCCGGGGTTATTAATTTCAAAGGATGGCTCATTCAGGTTGGAAGTCGCTACCTGGTTGTTGGTGCCATCACGGAGTATCCACTCAAACGAATCTGCAGCACCCGATAAATTCCTGATCACCAATGTTGTGGGTAAACACGATGCCAGTGGCGTAACCATGAAGTCAGCACTAAAGGGTGGAATAGGAATCAACAATTGTTTTTCAAAAATGGTGGCACACGAAGCATCCGCACGATTCGTAACTGTTAACGTCACTCGTTTTAAACCGGGTGAACTATACACAATAGGTGGTATGGGTCCAGCATTATCTGCCTGAACCAATGGTGTGGCATCTGCACCGAATGTCCAGGCATACGAGAATATCGTTGGATCAATGATACTGGACGTATTCGTGAAATTGATGATTGAACTGCCACCCTGGTAAGGAGGAATGGGACCCTCGGCAAAACCTGCAATTGACTTTTTAAATACGGTAATGTCGATGGTATCACTGTCGGTACAACCATTGGCATTAAAGCCTTGATAGATGACCTCATAAACGATCGGATTTTGTGCGGTATTATTCAGGAAAGTGTAATCCACTGTATAGGTTGAAACAACATTCGTCTCTGGTAAAGTGCCCTTCTCACGGTAGAACCATTGGTGAATAGTAGCACCCTGCGTAGAATTACCGAAGCTGATCATATCGCCACTGCATATCACATTATCGACCGGAGGAATTAATGAATTGACACTTGGATATACTTCTACCGTTTGGGTTGATTGTGTCGGACAACCGTTGATGGCTACCGTATTTTGTGCCTGAAGTGTTACCGGCAGGAAAATTGAAGACGAAGTCAATCCGTTTACCAACACATGGGTAATGGTGTTAAACCCTACCGGATAAAGTGGATTGTTGGCACTGATTACTTCAACCTGCCCATCTGGCCAGAGCCAGGTATATTGTACATCCGCATCTACGCGCCACCGGAAGGAGAACGTTGAACCTGTACATTGCGCAGTCGGAGCCAAAATAGTAAACGATGGATCAATCACCGTAACCGGCACTGTAATCGCTTCATTAACAATACTCTCACATCCGTTAAAATCCCGAACGCGTGTTATGGTATAGGTAGTAGTTTCCTTGTAATCAAAAACCGGAATCGGTGTAGTGGCCGCACCAATCAGGTTAGTGAAGTTGGTTGTTCCCGAGGCATTGACTGCAGTATAATCATATCGGAAAGGTGCCTGTCCGGTAAAGGTGAGGTTAAGGAAAAATGTTCCGCCTTCACAAACCGGTGATAAGGAAGTAGCAATGGCAGCAGAAGGCAACGGATTGATCGTAACCCGTGCAACATTACTTTCCGATGGCGGTAAGCAACTGCCACTCGTTACCTGACGCTTGAAGTAGGTGGTTTGCGTAATGGTGGCTGTAGGATCAAACGTAACCGATGTAGCACCCAGTATCGGTGAATAAATAACACCATCGGTAGATTGAAGCCACTGGTATTGATACAAACCGATTCCTCCAAAGGGTGGAACAATTTCATTGATTAATCCGGGGTCATCGCCCACACATACAAACTGATCGAAGCCAATAAATCCGCCTGAAAGGGTAAAGGGCTCGGTCACTAAAATCGGGATAGCGGTGGCGGGACATCCGTTGTTATCTGAAACGCTGATGGTATAAAAGCCCGTTGGCAGATTGGTAAACGTTCCGGTTGTATTCGAACCCACATTGGCCGGATCGGGTGAAATGGTATACGTGAAAACAGGACCTGTACCACCATTCACTGCGCCTTGTACCACACCATCGCTGGCATTTTCACAACTTACACCATAGCCATTAAAGTTAGAGGTAACACTGGCACTCACTGTAAGCTGTGGTGGCTGGCCCACAATAATCGGAGCTGAAACAATACTGCAGTTATTAGCATCGCGAATGTTGATGGTGTAAGTTCCGGCCCGCACATTGGTAAATAAACCTGTTGATTGTCCGGTGGTGTTAGACGGATCCTGCAGCACACGGTAAACCAAATCGGGTGTTCCTCCGGAAGCGTTAACGGTAATGGTACCATCAGAACCCAGAAAACAACTGGTATTGGTTCCGGCAACGCTGTTAATCACGATAGCAGGAGGCTCCGTTATCGTTACGGGTAATGTTCCAATACAACCATTCGCATCACGAATAGTAATGGTATACGGACCAGCGGCCAATCCATTGAATACATTCAAGGGTGTGAAATTCAAACCATCGATGGAAAACTCGTATGAACCTGCTCCTCCTCCACCCTGTACAACAATGCTTCCGGTGTTCAATCCATTACAGAAAACATCCACCTGTGTGAGCAATGTGAGCGTCAGAACGGAAGGTTCATTAATGGTGAAATTAACCTGAGCAATACAATTGTTGGCATCCCGGGCAAAGTACGTATAGTTACCAAATGGCAATCCGGCAAAGGTGGGCACCGCAGTAAACGTAATGTTATCGCTGGAATAGGTATAGCCGCCCACACCACCATTTGCCAGTAAGGTTACACTACCGGTACTGTTGCCATTACAGTCGACATCGGTTTTATTCTGTACCGCTACGGTAAGTTGTGGAGGCTCTGTAATGGTGAAGGGTGCATTGAATGTACAATTGTTAAAGTCGCGCACACGAACCAGGTAATTGCCTGTTGGCAATCCGGTAAATGTTCCGCTGAGCTGGAAGTTCGATCCATCAATGGAATAGGAATAGGGCGAAGTACCCCCCGATGCCAATGCTGTCACTTCACCGGTAGCAGTTCCGCGACACAAGGCCGGAGATACCACCAGATTAGCTGAAAGTGCTGTTGGCTGGCTAATGGTAAATGGCACATTGAACGTACAGCCATTTGCATCCCGCACAATTACTGTATAATTGTCCGCCACCAGGCCGGTGAAAATTCCACTCGGACCAAACACTGCGCCTCCGTTAATGCTGAATTGATACGGTGCGGTTCCGTCTGCTCCGGCTATTAATACCGATCCATTACTGCCACCATTACACTGTACATCAGTGAAACTCACTACCGAACCAGAAAGAGCTAGTGGTTCCGTTATGCTCACCGGCACATCAACACTACAGTTATTTTGATCGCGAACTGTAACCGTATACAACCCGGCAACTAATCCGGTAAAAGTTCCGCTGCCGCCAAAAGCTCCGCCATTAATTGAGAATTGGTAAAGTCCAGATCCACCAGAACCATTCACCGTTACAGAACCCGTATTGGTACCAAAGCACAATACGTTCGTCTGACTTGTAATAGAACCGAATAACGCAGGCGGCTGATTAATGGTAATGCTAAGCGGTGCTGTACAATTATTAAAATCACGAACAACAAGATTATAACTAACACCACCGGGAAGTGCCGTAAATGTTCCTGAGGCTTGAAAAGCACCTCCATCCAATGAATATTCATAGGGTGCTGTTCCACCCGATCCAGCAACGGTAAGCGATCCGGTAGCGGCCCCAAAACAATCGGCATCCGATTTTGCAGAAAGATTCAGGGTTAATAAAGGAGGTTCAGTAATCACCACAGGAACTCCGGCTAAACATCCACGCGAATCCCGAACGGTCACTGTATAACTAGCTGCAGCGAGGTTAGTAAATGTTCCGCTAACCTGGAAGGTTAACCCGTCAATAGCATATTCATAAGGACCCGTTCCACCACCACCCAAAATGGTTATACTGCCGGTACTGTTGCCAATACAATCCACATTGGTTTGCGCTGTAATCGAACCGGTTACTGCTGTTGGCTCTCCTACCGTTACGTTTTCTGCGTGGGTACACGTATTGGCATCGCGAATAGTCACCGAATAAATACCGGCTCCGAGGTTTCCAAAAATATTCGAAGCCTGAAAAGCACCACCATTCAAAGAATACACATACGATCCAACAATTCCTCCTGCTGCTGTAACCTCAATACTTCCGGTGCTACTTCCTCTGCAAAGGGCATCTGAAATAATCGTTGTAAATGACAATGGTGTTGGTTCATCGATTACAACCGAATTGGACTCATCCGAACAGCCAAAAGCATCCTGCACCAGAATGGTGTACGAACCTGGTGTCAGGTTGTTAAAGGTTCCTACCGGGAAATAGTTGGCTCCGCCATTGATGCTGAAAAGATAAGGTGATGTTCCTTGTGATGCCGAAGCATTGATCAATGCTACGCCACCGTTACAGCGGATTTCAAACCCATTGAACAACGGTGAACTTGCTATTACCTCAGGTTTTGGATGCACCGTTACCGTTGCTCTTCCTGTGCTAAAACACGTAGCGTTGGCCACTCGCGCATACGCTGAAATGTTATTCACCATAACGTGCGCAGTAGGATCAGTAATTTCTGTGCCTGGTGTTAAGGCTGGCGTGGTAAACCAGGTAAAGGTTGTTCCCGGATCTCCATTGATGGACGGCTGTAATGAAACGAGATCGCGGATGACGGAGTTACTACCTGTCACATCCGAACAAACTGTTTCGGTATAATCAATAACAGAAGGTGCAGCATCCACGAGAATTGTAATGTCCTGAGCCGGACCTTCACACGAAAGCATGCCCACAGGATTACGGGCCCGCACAGCATATACCACTGTTCCTTGCGCACCGGATGTATTGGTTAAAATATCGGATAGCGTCAAACCAAAGCCACCGTTGGCTCCGGTTACACCACCGATAACACTCTTCACCGTCCAGGTATACGTAGTGCCCGGAATGTTAGAAGCAAGTGCCAGGTTCACACTTGATCCACTACAAATAGTTTTGGTATCCGGTGCAACCTGAGGTTCCGGATAGATAGTAACCCGCACCGGAACTGCGGGATTTCCTACACAGTTTAACAATGTATTGATTGGGCGAACGAGGTAGATTACATCTACCGGAACGGTTCCCAGATTTTGCCAAACATCATCGGCTATTTCATTTGCATTGAATTGCCCCGTTTGCGGATTACCGGCCAAAGCAGTTAATCCGTTTGTCGTAATGGCATCAATAATAAACTGATCGGCTGCCACACTTCCCACCTGCACTTTAAAAATAACGTCTGTTGTTCTTCCGCTACAGCGGGATACATCCAGGAAAGGATCCAAAACCGGCTGCGGCTTTACGGTCAATTCCACAATTTTGGCAGGGCCCGGACAGCCATCTGCACTAATGGGTTCAATGGTATAGCGCACCAGCAACGGACCCCCTGTTGTATTTTCGAATACATCGGCTGCAATGCCGTTAGCTGCAACTATTCCGGTGGGACGGGTAGCGGGTATTAATCCCGGACTAACGGCTACGCTCGTAATGTTGTAGGTAGCAGCCGGAACAGGACTTGCAACCGATTCAGAAAGAATAATGCCCGATGGATCATTGCTGCAAACTTCCGATACAATATCGGCCAGTTCAGGTCGCCTGTTCACAACAATTGGAACGGTAACAGGCGGACCAAAGCAGTTCGATGAATTACTTTCTGTTACACGGATCGAAACATTATTGCTGAGGAAGTTGACCAATACACTTCCACTGGTTTGTCCGTTAGCCACCAATGCTCCACCAACGGGAATAATTTCCCAATTGTAAGAAGATCCGGGAAAATTATTGGGTGTAATACTATAGGGAACACCCGCATCATTTTCGCAGACAGCTGTTGCACCGTTGATGATAAAAGGAGTTGGCACCGGTGATACGGTTACATTTTTTGTGATCGGGTCTCCGGCACATCCATTCACGCTTATTGTTAAGGTGATGTCGTCCGTAGCGATGGTGTTGAATTGAACCAATGCAAGGGCATCGTTTACACCTCCACCCAGAAAAATAGAGAATGGCGGACTGGGTATATTCCAACTATACGTGGCTCCTGCCACGGGTGAAACCTGGTACAATTCCAGGCCATTGTTACACACCACTGATTTTCCCAGTATCGGCTGAGCAAGTGGTCTTGCAACAATGTTCAGGTTTACCTGCGCTACATCTTCGCAGCCTGTAAGGGTATTGCGGACACGGGCAAACACAGCTTTACTGGCCGTGATGGGATATGGATTTGTAATTAAAATTTGTGTCGCAGTAGCCGCAGCATCTTCCCACCAGGTAACCGTACGGTCAGCAGCACCACCGGTAACACCAAGAAGTATATCGGCTGCGTTTAAATCAATGACGTCAACCTTATTGCTGCCTACGGGAAGGTCTTCGCAAAATGATTTGGCAAAGTCAAAGGCTGCCGGCAACGGGTTGATGGTGTACACCACCGCTCCGGTGTTCTGGCAGGTTGTTACGCTATTGGTTACCCGAACGTAGTAATCACGGGAAGTAGGCACGGCCGTACTCATGTTTTGTGGAATGGTAGCTGGCAATATTGGTCCACCGGGAATCGGATCACTGAACCAGGCCACCGTTGTATTCGGAGCACCGCCCGTTATTGCATTGTCCTGATCCGTAAGAATCACATTCAATGCATTGCCGCTTCCGGCTGTTACTTCACATACTTCCGGAGCAATGGGATTTACTGCGGGCAAAGGATTGCGCGTAATAATTACGTCATCAAAAACAGGCGCACAAACGCCACCTGCACTGGTAACGGTCCAGCGCAAAGTCGTTGGCCCTACCGGGAGATTCGAAACAATAGGAGCTTGTAACGATGCATTGCTAAATGAAACTCCGGCTGGCAACGGATCCGACCATAAGCCTGTTCCGTTTACGGGAAGCAAGGCGGCCAGCGAAGCCGTTGTAACACAAACCAGCGGTTGATCTGGTCCTGCATTTACATTGGAAGGAAGACGATCAAACGTAATGGTTAAGGTGGCACTGTTCACAGGACCACAGGGGCCTGCAACTCCATCGGGATCTTCGGCAACCAATTGCAACTGAACGGACCCTGCTGTAAAATCAGCGGCTGAGGGTCGGTAGCTATCATTAATAATGGCCCCGGGCTTTGATGCACCGATGGCCGCACTATTATCAAACGTTCCGGAACCGCTCACGATGATCCAATGACCAAGCGTAGCGCCACCACCAATTGTTCCGCTGATGGCGATGGGGTCGAGTGTTGTTCCATTCACACACGTAACGGGAACAGCATCAGCCGTTGAGGTTGCCGGGTTGTTGAAGGTAATGACCACATCATCCGGAACAGGTACACAATTCCCACTGGTTACCGTCCAGCGGAATGTGTAGGCTCCAAAAGCAGAAACTGTAACACTGGATGTTGGGCTATTGGGTGTTGTAAAATTAGCCGTTCCCGGAGCGGGACCAACCAACGTCCATTGTCCGGCTCCGATAACCGGAGGAGTAGCACCAAGCGCATACGTCAGTCCGCAAGCCTGTGCATCGCTGCCGGCAAACTGCGGTCCGGGATCAGTTCCAAAATCTACCTGGATATCCGCTGTAGAAACACACAGACCACTGGTGATGGTCCAGCGAAAAACATAAACACCCTGGGTACTGACTGTAGCGGTTGCATTGGGTGTAGCATTCGATGGATTGAACACCACAGCGCCTGGCCCGCTCACAACCGACCATTGTCCTGTACCCGGTGCGGGGATATTCCCTCCCAGCGGATTAGAGGTGAGCAACACCTGGCAAAAAGCCTGATTGGCCCCAACCGTTGCCGGAATGGCCGGAAACACATCTACCGTTTCAATGGTGCTAGCCACCTCACTACACGGACCATTTTGTACGATCGCGCGGAAGCGATAATTACCGGGCGCCAACGTTCCCGGAGAGATTGACAAACCTGTTCCTAATGTAGCATCGGGGATAAAGGCGCCTCCATTAAAGGATACCTCCCACCGCTGTACGTTTCCGGTTTGCCCGGATAAGGTTATTGGGCTTAAGGGAGTATTTTCACAAACATCCGGAACAGCAGAAAGGGACCCACCGACAGTAGGCCTGTAAATGGTTACCGGCCAACTGAAGGTTGGCGAAGGGCAATTCGGAGCAGTGGTATATCTTCTGCTAACATTCAATGTTCGGGTTACAAAATTGCCGGGAATGGCAACTCCGCTAAAATCAAAAGTTGCAGAAGTTGGTGTGGTGATAAACGAAACTCCCAGACCTCCGGTAACCGACCAATCATATTGTGTGGCACCGCCAATGGCTTCCACTGCTGCAGCGGGTAGTGTAAGCGTCATGGTTGAAGTCTGACAAATCGTTGCTGTGGCACCACCAGGAGCCGGGGTTGGAAGGTTTTCGCGAATGGTTAACGTCACGGGTATTCTTGGACTCTCACAGCTAACGCCATCGATGTTGTTTACACCAAAAAAACTTGCCCAGACTCTGTACACTCCAGGTACTGTACTATTCAATGTTGGTATGGCACTTAGGGCAGGTATACTAGCCGTTGTAAATCCGGGAATGATAGGGCCCGGAGCATTCGCAACATCCTGGAACCAGGTTACGATTGATCCTCCAAAACCTCCGGGAAGATTAATGGAGAATGCAGGTAATGGATTTGTGCCATTACACACCACATTATTGTTAGGTGTTGGTGCTGGTGGTTGATCTACCACGCGGATACGAGCAGTTTGAGAAACCGGTACTCCCGGAAAAGGATTACAGGTGTTCCAGTAATCCATTCGTATTTCAAACACCGCTCCGACTTGTGCATCTGCAGGAATTGTAATCGGCAAAGTCTGTGTGGGAGCAAGCGGAGCCACAGCCGGTGTCGGATCATTGACAAGTATTCCTGCAAAAGGGTAAGCTTCAAAAATACCATTGACCTGAACGCCTGTTCCAGAGACAACAGTATTTATTGTTCCATATGTGAACCTCCTCCAGCGCTCACCTCTGTTATCATCCGGAAAAGCGAGCTGCGGTGGAACGCAATTCAATATACTTCTGTCGGTGAAGGTTACAGTTGTCTGTGTGCCACGGCATACCAGGTATTCATTAACACCGGTAATAGTCTCTTCCAATCGAAGTTCGCCTGTATTTTCATTGTCTACATTCCATCGAACAAAGCGAGGAGGAATACCGATTGTAGCCGGGCAAGGAAATCCATTGATTAAAAGACGAACAGTTGGAAAATATTCACACTGCACATTTCCGCCATTCGGTGGAAAAAAATGAGGTACAATAGCTAAATACTCTTTTGTTGCTGGATTGTTTAGCGCGGCTTGACCAGCAGATACAAATATTTGCTGCAAAGGAGAGCCGTCATTCCAATCAATCTCAAATCCAATGCTATTTGGATTTCCACCATCATCAACGTTGTTTGGTCTGATTTCGAGAAGCGCTGGTGATACTGCAGTGTTCGCGCATATATCACCATTTGATGCCTGAAATAAACCTCCTCCAACAGGACCTGGTAAAAAACCACCACAACTTTGCGCAACACTCTCAACAGCAACTGCTCCAACAAAAAATACAACTAAAAAAAAGAGTCTAACGAAATAATCAGGTAGCGGTACCCTCATGAGCAGTCCAGGTTTAAGGTCACAAGATAGTATAGTATTAGACTATCCGCCAACTATAGATCTGCTTCGGAAAAAATTGAGATTAAGCCACGGTTAAATACAGCTTGGGGAAATGAAAGTAACCAGAAGGGAAATGCACTTCATCGGGCAGATAGGGTTGGTCGGCCGGTTGTTAGATGCAGCTCACACGATTTGTGGTGGAAAGTTTCAGGTTGCAAGTTGCTGGTCACTAGTTACGGTCACATGCAGAATTGCATTTACCTATCTTGAAACCTGAAATGCGGTTTCCGGGTGGCCAGTTACCGGTTGGTGAGGTTAACCAAATAGAGCCTCCTTACTTTCAACTTAATAACCGGGAACCGGGAACCAGATACAGGTTGATGGGCAGCTAAAGAAAGTGCTCGCCTGCTGAAAAAGCAGTTTAATATTAAACTTAAAAATTTACCTTTGTGCCCGGTTAATTCAGGCTGCTTTATCCATTTTTATGTCTTCTACTGCCAAATACATTTTTGTAACCGGGGGCGTTACTTCATCGCTGGGTAAAGGTATCATTGCTGCTTCGCTGGGCAAGTTACTGCAAGCCAGGGGGTTTAAGGTCACAATCCAGAAATTTGACCCTTATATTAATATAGATCCTGGAACATTGAATCCGTATGAACATGGAGAATGCTATGTAACAGAAGACGGAGCTGAAACCGACCTCGATCTGGGGCATTATGAGCGTTTCTTAAATGTCCCTACCTCACGGGCCAACAATGTCACCACAGGTCGCATCTATAATAATGTAATCACCAAAGAGCGCAAAGGCGAATACCTCGGCAAAACCGTTCAGGTAGTTCCGCACATTACAGATGAAATCAAGCGCAACATCTTTTTATTGGGTGATAGCGGTCAGTTCGACTTCGTTATCACAGAAATCGGAGGTTGCGTAGGCGATATTGAGTCCCTCCCCTTCATTGAAGCTGTGCGTCAGGTAAAGTGGGATCTTGGTCCGAACAACGCCATCGTTATACACCTGACGTTGATTCCTTATTTAAATGCCGCCAAAGAACTTAAAACAAAACCAACGCAGCACTCTGTAAAAGAATTGCTCGAAGCGGGTATTCAACCCGATATATTAGTGTGCCGCACAGAAAAGCCGCTGCCGCTGGAAATCCGGAAGAAGCTGGCACTCTTTTGTAACGTTCACCTGAATTCAGTCATTGAGGCCATGGATGCGGAAACTATTTATGATGTGCCTTTGCTGATGCGCAAGGAGAAATTGGATGAACGCGTGCTGGCAAAATTAAAAACATCATCGAAAGACGACCCGGATCTGGAGCAATGGAAGTCCTTTCTCGGTAAACTGAAGAACCCTATTAATGAAGTCAATATTGGGCTGGTCGGAAAATATGTTTCCTTACCAGATGCCTATAAATCCATTGCCGAGTCGTTCGTACATGCAGGTGCTCAAAACGATTGTAAAGTCAACCTCAAGTGGATTTCATCCGAAGATGTCGATGCCGAAACAGTGGAGACCGTTCTTCACGGTATGGACGGTATACTGGTTGCACCCGGCTTTGGCGAACGCGGCCTGGAGGGTAAGATTGAAACCATTCGCTATGTGCGCGAAAATAAAATTCCATTCTTCGGCATCTGCCTCGGCATGCAATGTTCGGTGGTAGAATTTGCCCGCAATGTATTGGGACTGGATGCGAGCTCAACCGAGCTCAATCCCAAAACCAAAAACCCTGTCATCGATATGATGGAGGAACAAAAGAAAATTACCATGAAGGGTGGAACGATGCGGTTGGGTGTGTACAGTTGCAAATTGAAAAAAGGAAGCAAGGCCCACGCAGCCTATGGAGAATCCCTGATTCATGAGCGCCATCGCCACCGCTACGAATTCAATAACAAATACCTCGATCAAATTGAAGCAGCAGGTCTGAAAGCTGTGGGCACTAATCCGGATACCGGTTTAGTGGAAGTGGTCGAACTGAAAGACCATCCGTGGTTTATCGGTGTACAATACCACCCTGAACTCCGTAGCACTGTTCTTAATCCGCATCCACTCTTTGTGAAATTTGTGGAGGCCGCCATGGAACACAAAAAAGTTGCTCTCTAAATTAATTATAGCATACAATCGTCTACTAATTCAACTACTCTTTATTACTCATGGATAGAAATTCGGCTATTGGTTTGACCCTGATTGCAGCGTTGTTGTTGGCATACTTTTACTGGTTTGCACCCAAACCATTACCTCCCGACCAAACTCCGGTTACCGAACAGGTTTCTCCAGTTATTGAAAAAGAATCAGCCGCTACAGCCCTTACACCGGCTGCTCCGGATAGTGTGCTCGCAGCATCGTTTGGTGATCTGGCTTCAGCCTTTAAAGGTGAAGAAACAAATACCGCTATTGAAAATGAAGACTTGAAAATTATTTTCTCCAGCAAGGGTGGTATCCTGAAAGAAGTTGAGTTGAAGCATTATAAAACCTATTCGCAGGAACCGCTTAAACTAATCTCCCCCACTTCCAGTACCTTTAGTTTACTTTCGAAATACCAGGGCCGCGACATTGACTTGTACGCCATGTATTATGAGACGGCACAATCGCGCAAAGCAGATACAACCATCGTAAAATTTAAAGCGCAGTTCAGCAACGGCAGTAGCATCACGCAAACCTATGCGATTCCTGCTAAGGGATATGAGATCGGCTATTCCATTACAAGCACCGGACTTGATCAGCAATTGAACACCGATCATTTATCTTTCCAGTGGACAGATTTCATCAGGCCGCTGGAAAAAGATTTACAAGACACACGCATCTACACCACCATCAACTACTACACTGAAAAGGGTGGGTTTGATTATCTCTCCGAGCGCTCAACCGATACAGAAACAGAAACTATTACCGATCCGCTTAAGTGGATCGCTATCAAACGGAAATTCTTCCTTGCATCGTTTATTGCGAAAGATCATTTTGAAGGAGGTGAAGTTCAGACATCTGTGAATGTATCCGATTCGTCTGTTGTAAAACGTGCAAACGTAAAATTGAACATTTCCAAAAAATCAATTGCTGAAGGAAAAGCTGACTTCAAATTTTATATCGGTCCGAATGATTATCAAGTCATTGGAAAAGTAACGGAAGATTTTGCCAAAAACGTTTACCTGGGCTGGCCTCCCGTGTACTGGATCAACAAGTTTGTCATCTTCCCGGTGTTCCATTTCCTCACGGGCTTTATTACTAATTACGGCCTGATCATCGTCATTCTGGTAATTCTATTGAAGCTTGTGCTGGCGCCCCTCTCCTACAAATCGTACCTGAGCATGGCGAAGATGAAAGTGCTCAAACCGGAGCTCGATGAAATTAAAGCGCGTGTAGGTGATGACATGACGAAGGTACAGCAAGAGCAGATGAAACTCTACCAGCAGGTGGGCGTCAATCCCATCAGTGGTTGTATTCCGGTGCTCATGCAGATGCCCATTTTATTTGCCATGTTCTACCTTTTTCCTGCAAGTATTGAATTGCGGCAGGAGCATTTTCTGTGGGCCGAAGATCTGTCAACATATGATTCTCTGATACGGTTGCCCTTCACATTACCCTTTGGTGTTGGCAGTCACATCAGTTTGTTTACATTGATGATGACGGTTTCTACGTTGATTTACACCTGGCAGAATAACCAGTTATCATCCGTTCAGGGCCCGATGAAATCCATGTCGTACATGATGCCGGTTATTTTCTTCTTTGTGTTGAATTCCTTTTCATCCGGATTAACGTTCTATTATTTTGTCTCGAACCTTGTTACGTTTGCCCAGCAAGCCATCATCAAACGATTTGTTGACGATGACAAAATCAAGGCGATTCTGGAAGAGAACCGGAAAAAGATTGCTACAACAGGAGGAAAAAAATCCAAGTTCATGAGCAAACTCGAAGAAGCGATGAAGGCCAGTGAAGAAGCTAGAAAAAAATCAGAAGAAGATCGGAAGAAAAAGAAGAAGTAACACTTCATCATTGCGAGGAAAATGCAAAGACATGCGCGTGGCGTGACGATACAATCTTTTTAAATGGCTTTGATCAAAAAGCGATTGCTTCGTCATCCTTAGCCAAATCCATCGTGACATTCCGCCCAATAACACTCCTATTACTGTGAACCGATTGTGCAACGATTGTGGATAACCTGTTCCACGATGTTCCACGACAGGAAAAGTTTTGGTCTATATTTGAGCCCGGTTGAGGAATACCAATTCACACCGGGTTTTATATTTTTTAAACGTGACTCTTTAGCATGGGAAAAATCATTGCGATAGCGAATCAAAAAGGTGGTGTAGGTAAAACTACTTCCGCTATAAACCTCGCTGCCAGCTTAGCGGTATTGGAACGAAAAACACTTTTGGTAGATGCCGATCCGCAAGCCAACTCCACCTCCGGACTTGGTTTGAATCCAAAAGATATTCATCAGGGAATTTACGAATGCATGGTAGATGGTATTGATCCGCGCGAAGCCATTGTAAAAAATGAATTGAAATACCTGGATGTACTTCCCTCCCACATCGATCTGGTGGGTGCAGAAGTGGAAATGGTAAGCATTGAACGCAGAGAGGAAAAAATGCGCAATGCGCTGGAGAAAATCAAAAACGACTATGATTTTATCATCATCGATTGCTCACCATCTTTAGGGCTTATCACCATCAATGCCTTAACAGCAGCCGACTCAGTTATTATCCCTGTGCAGTGCGAGTACTTTGCCCTGGAAGGATTGGGAAAATTACTCAACACGATCAAGATTATACAAACGCGGTTAAATCCAAGATTAGAAATAGAAGGTATACTGCTTACGTTATACGATTCACGCACCAGCCTGGGCAACCAGGTGGTAGAAGAAGTGCGCACCCATTTTCAAAAGATGACATTCAAAACCATCATCCCGCGAAATGTTAAACTCAGTGAATCACCGAGTTTTGGTTTACCTGTGATTGTGCACGATGCAGAAAGCAAAGGCGCCATCAGCTACCTGAACCTCGCACACGAAGTACTTGACAAAAACGGAATGTCTAAATGAGTAAAAAGAAAGCATTAGGACGTGGCCTCAGCGCCTTGCTGAGCGACAGCTCCGGAGAAGAAAATCTGGAAGTGGAAATTCCAACCAGTCTGGATACACCTTCAAGATCAACAACACCCACCAGTGGCATTGCTGAAATTCCGGTGAGTGAAATCGAAGTGAACCCTTTCCAGCCGCGTACCCATTTCGATCAGGATGCACTGCTGGAACTTGCTGAATCGATCAAAGTTCACGGTATCATTCAACCCATTACCGTCAGAAGGCTGGCTCCCCATCAGTATCAGCTGATCTCCGGGGAAAGGCGCTTTCAAGCCTCCAAGCTTGCCGATCTCCAAACCATTCCGGCCTATATCCGGTCGGCCGATGACCAGCAGATGCTGGAGATGGCATTGATCGAAAACATTCAGCGTGAAAACCTGAACGCCATTGAAATTGCGCTCAGCTATCAGCGGCTTATATCTGAATGTCACCTCAAACAAGATGAGCTGGGCGAACGCGTAGGGAAAAACAGGGCAACGGTAACCAATTACCTGCGGTTGCTGAAATTACCACCCGATATTCAAATTGCCGTCCGCGACAACAGACTTTCGATGGGGCATGCGCGAGCCATCATTAACGTAGAAAACCCCGATCAGCAATTGTACCTATTCAAAAAAACGGTTGCTGAAGAGTTGTCGGTTAGAAAAGTAGAAGAACTGGTGCGCGAACTATCATCTCAAAAAACAGAACCAACTTCGGCATCTCCTGCTTCCGGTACGCCAGCCTCCAAAGAAATTTCACAACTTCAATCACGGCTCTCGTCACACTTTGGCACCCGAGTTGTTGTGAGAAGCGATGGCAAACGGGGAGAGATCAAAATTCCTTTTCTCTCTGTAGAAGACCTGAACCGTCTATTGGATATCCTGAAAGTAGGTTAACTTTGGCGGTTTGTACGGGTCCACCTCCTGCCGGTCGTCACATGAAAAAGGAAGCTCTGTTTGTATGCATATTAACCCTGCTCTGCCTTTGTGCTTCCGCGCAAAAAAAAGTTATCCTTTCGCAGGATGATTCGCTCATACAGGAGAGTAAAGATACCATCCTGTTAAAATCGTATGCCGATCGTTACAGTCCCCGTAAGGCCCTGATGTTTGCCGCAGTCGTTCCGGGCCTTGGGCAGGTTTATAATAAAAAATACTGGAAACTTCCCCTCGTTTATGGAGGCTTCATCAGCATTGGCTATGCCATTGATTTTTATCAGGATGGGTATAAAGAGTATAAAGTTTATCTCTATGATAATATTGAAAACAACCTGGGTGAAAGTGATCTGAATCCTGATGTTGGATATTCAACCTCACAACTCCGCTCCATCGTCAATTCCTATAAACGGCAGCGCGACTTCTGGATGCTTATGATGGGCGGTATGTACCTCCTCCAGATTATTGATGCCCATGTGGATGCACACCTGAAAGAGTTCGACCTCAACCCACGACTTCAGGTAAGTATATTCCCATCAGCAGAGCAAAATGACTTGATTGGACGACAAGCAGGAGTCTCTCTGATCATTAAGTTTTAGAATTCTTTCCAAGACCATCCACTAACCAGCTGCCATAGCAATACTTCCATAGATTTTGCATTTTTGCGATCTGACAAAACGAACTATGCAGATCATACTTTTGGGATATGGGAAAATGGGGAAAACCATTGAGCGGATAGCCATCGAACGGGGGCATCACATCAGTGCCAAAATTGATATTGACAATCACCATGAACTGGAGAAAGCACAAGGAGATGTGGCTATTGAATTTTCACATCCTGACGCTGCTTTTGAGAATGTGCGGAAATGTATTCAGCGAAACATTCCTGTTGTTTGCGGCACAACCGGTTGGTTGACGCGGAAGCCTGAAATAGAAGCACTCTGCACACAGCATGATGGCGCATTCTTCTATGCATCAAACTACAGTTTAGGTGTGAATATCTTTTTTAAAGTGAACGAATACATTGCCCGGATGATGAACAACTTCCCGGATTACGAGATTGCCATGAACGAAATCCATCATACCGAGAAAAAAGATTCGCCCAGCGGTACCGCCATTACGTTGGCCGAGGGCGTCCTGAAACATGTTGCCCGAAAGAAAAAATGGGTAAATGAAGATACTGAAGCCAACGATGAGATTGCCATTAAGTCCTTCCGCATTGATGACATTCCCGGAACCCACGTGGTGAACTATTCCTCCGCTGTGGATGACATTGAAATACGCCATACGGCACATTCCCGTGAAGGCTTTGCACGCGGAGCTGTTTTGGTAGCCGAATGGATTCGGGATAAAAAGGGGCCATTAAATATGGACGACTTTTTGAAATTTTGAGCCCCATTCCCCGACTAATCCACGCGTATAGATAATTTTCCCTTTATTTGCAGCTTTTATAAGATAACCTACTGGATATGAATTGGCAGTTTTGGAAAAAAAGTGAACGTCAGCAAAAGAAAGAAGAGCCGAAATCAAAAGTTCGGGAATGGTGGGATGCCATTTTATTTGCTGTAGTCGCAGCCACCCTGATCCGCTGGTTGATCATGGAGGCCTATACCATTCCAACACCCTCCATGGAAAATTCACTTCTGGTTGGCGATTTCTTATTCGTGAGCAAGTTCCATTACGGAACACGCACAACCTCTACCCCCCTTCAAATTCCGCTTACCCATCAGAAAATATGGTTCACCAACATTCCATCGTATCTGGAATGGATTAAACTTCCGCAGTACAGACTTCCGGGTTTTACCAGCGTGAAGCGCGAAGACGTAGTGGTGTTCAATGTTCCTCCCAAAGTTCTGAATGAGGGAATCGACTATCCGGTGGATTTAAAAACAAACTACATCAAGCGCTGTATGGGCGTACCCGGTGATGTACTTGAAATAAAAAATCAGCAGGTGTATGCCAATGGGGTAGCAACAGGAGTACCACCTGAAATGCAATTCAGCTATATCCTCACGGCCAGCAGTCAGATTAACGAACGGAATTTCGACAAACTTGAATTGGGCGAAGAAGATTACCAATTGACCAACCGACTCCCGGATGGTAAAGTGATATACCGCTTGTACATCACCAAAGAAAAATACGATGCATTACTTAAAAATAAGCCGGCGTATATTGAGTCTGTTGAGCCGGAAACCAGGGCTGACCGAAATGATGTTTTTCCGTATTCCTCGTACTACGATTATCAGGGTGGCACTGCACTGAACAATAACATGCGGTGGTCCATTGATGACTTCGGACCCGTCTGGATACCCAAGGAAGGCGCTTCCATAGCGATCAATGATTCTACACTCGCCCTCTACGGCAACATCATTGTGAAATACGATCACAACAAAGACGCAAAAGTTCAAAATGGTAAACTGCTGATCGATGGTAAAGAAGTAAGCAGCTACACCTTTAACCAGAATTACTACTGGATGATGGGCGACAACCGCCACAACTCACTGGACTCACGGTATTGGGGTTTTGTGCCCGAAGATCACATTGTGGGCAAGGCCTTTTTCATCTGGCTTTCCATTGACAAAAATGCGGGGCTGCTCAATAAAATACGCTGGCGCAGATTCTTTAATTTGATACACTGAAATCCTTTACTGGTTACAGGTTTATAAGTTGCTTCAGGTTTCACATAGCCTGCCTTGCAACCAGCATCCTGTAAATAGAAAAAGATCACCAGTCAACTTCCTTCAACCCCTTACTCTTCAGGTAGGCATTTGCTTTACTGAAATGCTTACAGCCAAAAAATCCGCGATCAGCTGAAAACGGAGATGGGTGAGCCGACATCAATACAAGGTGTTTATTCCGGTCAATAATTTCACCCTTCTTCTGTGCATATGCACCCCACAGTAAAAACACAACATGCTCTTTTTCATCAGATATCTTTTTGATCACAGCATCTGTGAAAATCTCCCAACCTTTTTGCTGATGCGACCCTGGTGAAGATGCGCGCACGGTTAAGGTGGCATTGAGCAACAACACACCCTGATGTGCCCAGTGTTCGAGATCACCCGAAGAAGGAATCGGTTTATCCAAATCCACTTTTATCTCTTTGAAAATGTTGACCAGTGAAGGTGGTATGCGCATACCATCACGAACCGAAAAACAAAGCCCGTTAGCCTGCCCTTCACCATGATACGGATCCTGGCCGATGATCACAACCCGAACAGCATCAAAATCACAACAATCAAAAGCCCTGAAAATTTCCTTTCCGGGCGGATAAACCACCTGCGTCTGGTATTCGTTTTTAACAAAGTCTATCAGGTTCAAAAAATATTCTTTCCCAAACTCTTCCGTCAAACGCGCTTTCCACGAAGGATCAATCTTAACATTCATATCACATCAGTTGTGCGAAAGTTAGTACGGATGATTTGTTATTGAAACGAAACACGAAGCGATTGTTGGTTCATCACGGTAAGGCTTCCACTCCATCTGCAAAACCTGACCTATGGCTCGCTTTATCAGATAAATTCAAATTAAATGAACTGATTGTCAGCATGTTGGCAAGTATGCGGACGGATGCAGGTTGGAATACTAAAAAATTGATATTTTTGAAACGATGATGGTAACAGAGATCACCAAAGGTATCAAAGTAAGCGTGGAGACAGAATACCAACCTGCGTATTCCAGTCCAAGCCAATACCATTATGTTTTCACCTACCGTATAACCATCGAGAACCAAAGTGAGAACACCATTCAATTGCTGCGCAGGCAATGGAACATTTACGATGCCGGATTTAGTATGCGCGAAGTTGAAGGTGAAGGCGTTGTCGGACAACAACCGGTTCTCGAACCCGGCCAGTCACATCAATATGTATCGGGCTGTAATTTAAAATCAGGTATTGGTAAGATGGTTGGATCATACCTTATGGAGCGCATTGTTGATGGTGTTAAAGTCAGGGTGAACATTCCGGAGTTTACCATGGTTGCTCCGCTCCGGCTCAACTAGTGTCAAAATTTTTCCAGGCAAAATGTTTTATTCAATACTGGCTTGAAGCCGTTGATGAACATTCCCTTCATTCTCCATTTTTATTTGATTTTTATACACAGGTGATCAACAAAAAATCACCATCCAACGATGACGAATACATTGAATCCCTCCGACAGAAACTTTTACAGAATACACAAGGCATCTTCGTTGATGATCCCGGTTCTGGATCAATGGTTTTAACCGGTAACGAACGAGCGATCAGCGACATCGCTCGAACGAGTTTAAGTACCCGGAAATCCTCATCACTTTATACCAGAATTATTACTTATGCTCAGGCCAGGCACATTGTGGAACTGGGAACTTCCCTCGGAATCAATACCCTTTACCTGGCACAAGGCGACACCCACGTAACAACCTTTGAAGGCTCAGCTCCTATTGCCCGAATTGCCCGACAGAATTTCGAAATTGCTCAAGCCTCCAATATCAACCTTGTGGAAGGAAATATTGATACCACATTGCCCGGGTTTCTGCTGCGAACCGGCAAACTTGATGTGATCTTTCTGGATGCGAATCATCGGTATACACCAACCCTGAAATACTTCGGATGGCTCATCAACCATGTCCATGATCGCACGGTTATGATCGTGGATGACATTCACGCTTCCCCTGAAATGCAACGTGCCTGGCAGACTATTCAGGTGAATGATCGCGTTTATGCTTCTGTCGATCTCTTTAGGTGTGGTATTGTTTTCTTTGATCCATCATTGAACAAACAACACGTTGTGTTGTCATTTTAAGAATTGAATTACACGGTGAAAGTCTTACTTTTACACCACTCGATTACATACTTATGAGCGAAAATAAAGAAACCTCTCCCGTAACACCCGAACCAAAAAAGAATAACAGAAGTAACATCATCATTGCGTTACTCTGCATTATCATCATTATCCAGGGGGTAAAATGGTACCTCGATTCGCAGGAAATTAAAGAGAAAGACACCAAGATTGCGAGCACTGAGCAAGAGTTGGCCACCACCATGCAGCGGATGAAAGAAATTCAGGAAGAACTCGATGACAAAATTGCCGAGGTCACTAAACTGGGTGGTAACGTTGCTGATTTGGAAAAAGCGAAGGCCGAAATTGAGGAGGAGTTTAAGCGTTCAAAACGCGCCAACGGCAAGGTGATCAAAGACCTGAAAGATAAAGTGGAAGGCTACGAGCTGTTGCTTAAAAACAAAGACGATGAAATTGAAAAACTCAAGCATGTTAACAAAGAATTGCTAACGGAAAATAAAACCTTAAAGACACAAAAAAATGTATTGGGTGATTCCATTAACAGACTTAGTCAGAAGAAGGAAGAACTCGCCACAAAAGTTGCCATTGCCTCCCAGCTTAAAGTTGAAAACATTCGGATTGTTTCACTGAACGACAAGGGCAAAGAGCGCGAATCACCTTTCAAAAGCCGACAACTTGAGAAGATAAAAGTTGAATTTAACATTGCTGAAAATAATGTGGCTCCGATTGAAGGAAAGAAAATCATGATTCGGGTCATTGATCAAAACGGTCAGGTACTGTTTGATGTAGCCCGCGGATCGGGAACCTTTATGGTAGAAGGTCGTGAAGAATTCTATACCGCTTCGCAGGAAATTCTGTTTGACAACACCCGACAGAAGTTATCCTTCATCTATGAAAAGGGTTCTGATTACGCAGGCGGAACGTACACGCTTGAAGTGTATACTGATGGCTACAAAATGGGAAGCGGGCAGTTTGTGGTGAAATAAACAAAAGTCCCCAAGGGACTAACGATATTAATCTTTCACTCTGTTGAGCGAGAGCATGCCCAGCATCCAATCAGGAAGCGGTTTTTGCGGATTCCGGTTCTTAATATTCAGATACCAACCGATTTTTTCGATGATGGGTATCTTATGGGTTTCTACAAATTCAATCAAGGTACCGTCCGGGTCTTCGCAATATGAAAAATGTCCGGCAGCCTTACCCATATCAAACGAATCACGGCTATCAACCGTGAAACTAAAGCCAGCTTTGTGACAGTACTCGGCAAGGTCGTTCATTCCACTGATATCAAAACAGAGGTGGATGTAGCCTAAGTCCCCCCAATAGCGGCTATTGAAAATCTTTTGAGGTTCGCGGCCATTAACTTCTACCAACTCAATCTCCGTATCGCCCAATAACCGGCAAAAAGCTCCTTTCCTGTTTTTATTAGATCGAAGAATCGTCCGCCTGAATTCATATTCACCTCCTGGCAATCCTTTCAGATCGTCAAATTTCTGGCGGCCATCATAAATAACTTCGCTGTATCCGAGCACATCCCGGTAAAGCTTAAGTGCCGCATCAACATTAGAAACTCCAATAATGCAGCCCCCTACTCCGCCCGTAATAGCACGATCTTTCCGGAACCAGCTTTTGCTCTCCACTACTTCAAAAATATTGTCGTAAGGATCCTTTACATAAAAATGCTTTCTTCCATCCGGAGAAAGTTCCAGTTTACTCATGAGGTTAACCCCATTTTCGTTGAGGCGTCCATAGGCTTCCATGGCATCGTGTGTTTTCATCTTCACGGCAAAGACTCCTGTATCGCCCAACAAATGTTGAATACTTGCCTTTTGAGGTTCGCGGCTTGTGTATTGCCAGATTTCGAAACCACCCCCACCTTGCATATTCATGGCCAGA
This sequence comes from Cyclobacteriaceae bacterium, assembly GCA_016787565.1. Taxonomy (GTDB): domain Bacteria; phylum Bacteroidota; class Bacteroidia; order Cytophagales; family Cyclobacteriaceae; genus JAEUUG01. The sequence goes on along the minus strand of JAEUUG010000003.1, from coordinate 414,281 downwards.
ATAGCATACCGATCTTCTGCTTTGTTCCCGGTGTAGCGCGTCATCAACGATGCTGTGGCGCTATCTTTAAAAACAGGAACATTCATTCCAAAATTTTTACGATACCATGCCCAGGCTTCATCCGCATCGCGAACTCCTATTCCAATCTGCTGTATCCCACTAATAGAATAACTCATGTTGCTCAAAATCTTGATCAGAAATTTATGACTTATTTCGCTTCTACTCAAGAATTCAAAAGAGTACACACGAATTAAGCCCGCAAGATTGAGAATTTGCGTCAAAAGGCCATCACGATTGTATCTTATTTTGAAATCCCCATAAATCTATCATCGCTATTCAAAATTTTCTCCCTATGGGACCGGTAGAATTTATACTTTGTGAGCCCGATTAAAGCTGTTTCTATGAAAAAGGTGATGCTCTTTCTGACTGTGCTGTTTAGTCTGCCAACCATACTTTGTGCACAAAGTAAAGCTCCATCGCATGCCATCTTTCATCAACTTTTGAAGAAAAATGTTTCGGTTACAGGTCAGGTGAACTACACAGGATTTATGAAAGATTCGGTGGAGTTTAACCAGTATCTGCGCCTGCTCAGTCAATCGCCTCCCGATGAAAAAAACTGGTCCCGTGTAGAACAAATGGCGTATTGGATTAATGTGTACAATGCCTTCACCATTAAGTTAATCCTGAAGTATTACCCGGTAAAAAGTATTAAAGACATCGGGAGCAGCATTCAGATTCCTTTTGTGAACACACCGTGGGATATTCCATTTATTGTTATAGGAAAAGAGAAACTTGATCTCAATAATGTTGAGCATGGTATCCTCCGGAAAAAATTCAATGATCCGCGTATTCACATGGTGTTGGTCTGTGCGAGTAAATCATGCCCGGTATTGTTGAATGAAGCCTATGATCCTGAGCGTCTTGATGCACAGCTAACCACACAAACAAAAGCCTTTTTAAAGGATACGACTCGCAATAAAATTTCAGCCGACAGGCCTCAGGTCAGTAAAATTTTCAGTTGGTACAGCGGAGATTTTGAGAAAAATGGAGGATCCGTAAAAAGTTTCATAAACCAATATGGTCCGGTTAAGATCAGTGAAAAGGCTAAACTGAGTTATTTGGAGTATGATTGGACCCTGAATGAATAGCCGATTGGTAAACCATTATACTGAAATAATGGACCCAAACCCTAAAAATCGGGTTTAGAGACCACAATGATTCAATAATTCGAATCCTGTGGAAGTAAAACTATGTCCCAAATCCCGTTGGGATTGTTGCCTAAATTTGCGGTCTGGGCTTTTAAATCAGTCTGATTTTCATACCTTTGCAGGCTCAAAACTTAAAAACACATGAAAAATTACGAGACGGTATTCATTTTAAATCCCGTTTTGTCTGAAGATCAGGCAAAGGATACTGTCGACAAATTCGTGAAAGTGTTGAAGAAGGCTAATGCCGATGTACTGAACATCGAGCAGTGGGGCTTAAAAAAGATGGCTTATCCCATCAACAAAAAGTCTACAGGCTTCTACAACCTGATTGAATTTACGGCAGCATCGGATGTTATCAACACACTCGAAACCGAGTACAGACGAGACGAATCCATTATGCGTTTTTTAACCACGGTGCTGGACAAGCATGCGGTTACGTATAACGAACGCAGACGTAAAGGAGAATTCAAAAACAAAGAAAACAGGAAACCTGTTGTTAAAAAAGCTGAGGAGGAGCGTGTACGATGACCTTAATGAACGAACCAATTAAACGTGCAGAGATCAAACCGAAATACTGCCGTTTCAAGAAAAATGGTATCAAGTATATCGATTACAAGGATCCTGATTTCCTCCTGAAGTTTATCAACGAGCAAGGAAAAATCCTTCCCCGCAGACTTACCGGCACCAGTCTGAAGTTCCAGAAAAAAGTGGCGCAGGCTGTAAAGCGTGCCCGTCATCTGGCCATACTTCCATACATCGGTGATTCTTTGAAATAAGTGTTGAACCTTTAAAGACAAGCGAACATGGAAGTGATTTTGAAACAAGATATAACCGGACTTGGCTATAAAAATGATGTGGTGAAAGTAAAAGCAGGCTATGGTAACAACTACCTGATCCCAAATAAACTTGCCCTCATTGCCAATGATTCGAACAAGAGAATGACGAATGAAAACGTTCGTCAGGCAGCACATAAGGCTGAAAAGCTGAAGCAAGATGCCCAGGCGCTGGCAGCCAAGATTGGTGAATTAACAATTGAAATCGGAGCTAAAGCTGGCGAAAGCGGAAAAATCTTTGGTGCTGTCACAGCCCTGCAGATTGCCGATGCACTGCGCGTAAAAGGATTCGATATCGATCGTAAGAAAGTACACTTAAAGGAGAGTCCGAAACAAATCGGAACATACAATGCCTACCTCGACCTTCACAAAGAAGTGAAACACGAGATTAAGGTTAGTGTAGTGGCTGAATAATTCGGCACTTTCTGAATTGAATACATTAAAAGAGAAGCCTCTCCGTAAAAAACGGAGGGGTTTTTTTATTATACAGCTTCAAAAGCAGGGCATCAGAATTCGTTTGCGTAAATAATTGTTTCCGCTAACGCTAAAAATTTGTTGGCATAATAGTACTTTAGGTTTTACCTGTCTAAAGCCAACTGCATGGAGCAAGCATTGCACCTTCAAGATTATCCTGTCACTTCTACTACCTGGGATGAAATGTGTGCCCCTGACCAGGTACGCCTCCCCTACCAAAACGTTTATGATTTTCTGCGGCAGACACCCGTTGATGAACTCAATAAAAAGGAAGAACTAGCCAAACGCCTGTTCATGAGCCAGGGGATTACGTTTACGGTTTACTCCAGCGGTGAGGGAATCGAGAAAATATTTCCGTTCGATATCATTCCCCGAATCATTACGGCATCTGAGTGGGACTTTATTGAACGCGGTATCAAGCAACGGCTGCGTGCCTTAAACCTGTTTCTCAAAGATGTCTATCACGAGCAGTTTATTTTAAAAGATGGTATTGTTCCCAGTGAACTGATTTACTCCTGTCCGCATTTCCTCCGCGAGATGCAGGGCATTAATGTTCCGTACGATATTTATGTACACATTTCCGGAATCGATCTGATCCGCGATTATGACGGAACATTTTATGTGCTGGAAGACAATCTGCGAACTCCTTCGGGTGTTTCGTATATGATTGAGAATCGGGAGATTACAAAGCGCATCTTTCCGGATCTCATTCCGCAAAATCATGTGCGGCCTGTAACGCAGTACCCGAATATTCTCCATAGAAATTTAATGGGACTTACACCCCGTGCCATCTCCAACCCCAATGTTGTGCTCCTTACACCCGGCATCTATAACTCGGCTTACTTTGAACACACCACGCTCGCGCGCTTAATGGGCATCGAACTTGTGGAAGGCCGCGACCTCGTGGTGGAGAATCACCGTGTATTCATGAAAACCACCGCAGGGCTTCAGCAAGTTGATGTTATATACAGACGCGTTGATGATGACTTTCTTGATCCACTTGTCTTTCGACCAGAAAGCACGCTCGGTGTTTCTGGAATTCTCTCTGCCTACAGGAAAGGCAATGTCGCTATTGTTAATGCTATCGGTAATGGCGTAGCCGATGATAAAGCCGTTTATGTTTATGTTCCGGAAATGATCCGGTATTATTTAAATGAAGAGCCGCTGTTAAAAAATGTTCCTACTTACCAGTTGGAGAGACCCGATGAACGGGAGCATGTACTCCAACATATTCATAAAATGGTTGTCAAAAAAACAAATGAATCGGGAGGTTACGGGATGCTGATGGGGCATGCGGCCACCGAATCAGAGATTGAAAATTATAAAAAGGAAATCCTGAAAGACCCGCGTCAGTTTATTGCCCAGCCCATCATCAGTTTATCAACAGCTCCGTGTTACATGAATGGAAAAGTACAGCCGAGAAGAATCGACTTACGGCCCTTTGCGCTCTGTGGTCCGGACGGAATTGAAATTGTGCCCGGAGGGCTGACGCGTGTTGCGTTGCGCGAAGGCTCGATGGTTGTAAACTCCTCACAGGGAGGTGGAAGTAAAGATACCTGGGTACTTTCACAATAAATTCACTATGCTCTATCAACCTTATTCTAACCGAATACTATGTTAAGTCGTGTGGCCGATTCGCTTTACTGGATGGCACGTTATATGGAACGTACCGACAGCATTCTGCGCATGCTGAAAATAAACTATGCTTCATCCCAGGATAACCCTGAAGAGTTTACGTGGCGCCCGGTACTTAAAATATTTGGCAGCATGGAAGAAGCCGATATTTCAGCAATCGAAAAAAACAGCCGGCAGGTGTTACAGCACATGGTGCTGGATCGGGAAAATCCAAATTCCGTATTTAATATGGTATCCAAATCACGTGAGAATGCACGTGCCGTTCAGGATAACATGACCAAAGAACTCTGGCAAAGTCTGAACGATTTTTACCATGTTATGCGAAGGCCAACCCTTACCTACGATTTGCAGTCCGATGATCCGATCTCGGTTCTAGACAGTATGATTAAGCAATGCATGGTATATTATGGTGTAGCCGATATTACCATGTTTCGCGGAGAAGGGTTGTGCTTCATGAACATCGGGAAGTGTCTTGAACGTGTAACCCAATCAGCCGACATTCTCAACGTAAAATTCAGTGACCTTTCCTACGATCTTGACAAAACTGCCGATACCACCTATTGGAAATACCTGCTGATGTCCGTTTCCGGTTATGCCTTGTACCTGAAACGATACCGTTCGGGCTTTGAAGCACGCAATGTAATTGATCAACTTTTGTTCAATACAGAATTTCCCCGTTCGGTGTTGTATTCACTCAACCAGTTGCAACGCTACTTTAACCGGTTGCGCAGCGATCAAAATACAGATGGATTTAACAAAGTTGATTTCCAAATCGGAAAACTGCGCAGTAAAATTCAGTACTCGGATGTTCAGAGCGTTTCGAGCATGGGCTTGCACCAATACCTGATGGATATCACAGACGACATTCGGGCTATTGGCATCACCCTCAACCAATACTATTTCGCTTACAGTTGATTTACATCATACGCTAGACTATGTCAAAATTCAAAATCCGTCACGTCACCAAATACACCTACGATAATACTGTTCGCGACAGCGCCAACCAGATCATGCTCTATCCCATAGAAGATGATGATCAGCAGGTAATGGAGCATACCATTGCCATTACCGGAAATCCTCCCATTGATCAGTACAGTGATTCGTTCGGCAACAAGGTTGGCGTTTTCACCAATGCCCACCCCCACTCCGAACTTTTGATTGACTCCAATCTCATCGTGGTAACACAGAAAAGAAGAATAGTTGATAACGCAACACCTGCTGACATCCAATGGCGGGAATTGGAGAAACTGAAAAGTGATCTTCATTTCATCGACTTTTTAAAACAAGAGCGCTTTGATGCCCTACCGGAAGTCAGAGCTGTGATTGAATCTGAGCGAAATAAAAATTCATCACCACTGGAAGTGGCCGAACACTTTTGCAATTACATCTACGATTCGTTCACGTACCAAAAAGGAATTACCACAGTAGAGTCAACACTTGATGAGATCTGGAAATTAAAATCAGGTGTATGCCAGGATTTTGCGCACATACTACTCGCCATGCTGCGCCTGATGAATATTCCGGCACGCTACGTCAGTGGTTATATTTGTCCGAAGAAAAACGGCATGCGCGGAGAAGGTGCCACACACGCCTGGGTAGAAGCATACATTCCATCGTACGGTTGGCTGGGGTTTGATCCTACCAACAATTGCATTGTTACCGAAACGCATGTGCGGCTGGCCGTTGGAAAAAATTTCAGTGATTGCTCACCGGTAAAGGGAACGTATCGCGGAACAGCCGAACATGTGCTGGATGTAACCGTGGTTGTTTCGTATGAAGATGGTCATTCAACCGGAGGAAATCATGAAATCGTGATGCACGAGCCCAGAACCTCTGTTTCACAAAACTCCTTTCGCAGACACCAGGAAATCCAGATGCAGCAATAGGCTTACCGTAAAAAGTAGTTAGTCTGGAAGAGTTCCTCATCCAGACTAACTTCACATGAAGAATATCTTAAAACTTGTACCGTACAAATGCCTCCATGGCTTCGTACTCTGCTAAACCAAGTTTGTTATAAGCTTCTGCAGTAGCATGATTGCGGTCCTCTGCGCGCATCCAGAACTCGCGCTTGTCACTGCCCGGAAACATGGCACTGTCCTTTTGAGATTGGTGCTTGAACACAGCCCTGCGCTTGCGCATTAGCTCTTCAGGACTTAGCGGCACGGCCATCTCTATCTGATCGATATCCCACTCCTGCCACGCACCACGATATAGCCACATCCAGCAATCTTTCATCCACGGTTTTTTCTTCAGGCGTTTTACGGCCTCAAAGATGGCCGCCAGGCAAACACGGTGTGTTCCATGCGGATCGGATAAGTCACCCGCTGCGTAGATTTGATGTGGCTTCACTTTTTCCAACACATCCATGATAACCTTGATGTCCCCTTCGCTAATCGGTTTCTTTTTTACAGCACCCGTTTCGTAAAACGGCATATCCAGAAAATGCATTTGCTCATCGGGTATACCCACGTATCGGCCACCTGCTTTTGCTTCGCCCCTGCGGATCAATCCTTTTATTTTTAATACCTCAGGACTATCATTTTGTCCCGGACCCTTTTTCTCCAGCGATTGTACAATCTTCTTGTAGAACCGGGCACCGTCTGCTTTGCTTAACCCAAACTGATCGTTGAAGTCGCGCACAAAATCTGCGAAGCGAATCGCATCATCATCAAATACCGCAATGTTACCAGAGGTTTGATACGCTACGTGCACTTCGTGACCCTGATCGACTAAGCGGATAAACGTTCCACCCATGGAGATGACATCATCATCGGGGTGTGGTGAAAATAATACCACGCGCTTTGGAAAAGGCTTGGCGCGTTCGGGTCTGCTCGTATCATCGGCATTGGGCTTACCACCTGGCCATCCCGTAATGGTATGCTGCAAAAAGTTAAAGACTTTAATATTAACCCTATAGGCTGAGCCATACTCTGTAATAATATCGCCCATACCATGTTCCAGGTAATCATGATTGGTCAGTTTCAACACAGGCTTTTCAATTTTCTGACACAACCAAACAACCGCCTTGCGTATTAACGTATCGTTCCACTCAACACTTCCAAGCAGCCACGGTGTTTTAATCCGTGTGAGCGCAGAAGAAGCGGCATCATCCAGCACCACCGTACAATCGCGATGCTTTTGTAAAAAAGAGGAAGGAACCTGATCACTGATCGGACCTTCAACGGCTTTGCGTATCACGGCCGACTTCCCTTCGCCCCACGCCATCATGTAAACTTTGGTGGCTTTCATGATTGACCCAACGCCCATCGTAATCGCTTTGCGCGGAACGTTCTCTTCACCAAAGAAATCACTGGCCGCATCAATACGCGTTACCTGATCGAGTGATACGAGACGCGTTAGAGAACGCTCGGAAGATCCCGGCTCGTTGAAGCCAATATGACCGGTGCGGCCGATACCCAGTATCTGAATATCAATACCCCCCAACTGATCGATTTTATCTTCGTAGTTCTTGCAAAACTCACCAATGTCTTCTTTTGAAAGTGTGCCATCCGGAATGTGAATATTCTTCTTCGGTATGTCGATGTGATCAAATAAATGTTCGCGCATAAAGCGAACATAACTTTGCAACGCATCCGGACGCATCGGGAAATATTCATCGAGGTTGAAGGTGTAAACATTTTTGAAACTCAATCCACCCTTCTGATGCATCTTTACCAATTCGGCATACAACCGGGTTGGTGACGAGCCTGTAGCAAGACCCAGTACAACAGGCTTGCCTTCGCGTTGCCTCACGTTGATAAGGTTGGCGATTTCGTTCGCCACAAACACAGAGCCCTGCTCGGAGGTGGTAAAAACTTTTACAGGAATCTTTTCAAAAGCGGTAAGGTCGTTATGCATAATTTTGATTGATTTTGAAGCCTTTCGAATCAAGGGACAAAAGTCGTAAAAAGCGCGTATTTTTCAAGTGTTTGCGGTAACATAATTTTATGGACGAGTTTCGAACGAAGATAAAGACCCCTGCCGCGGCAGACCAAATCGGCCTAAACGACAAGATTTTCACTCTTGGCTCCTGTTTTTCAGATGCCATGGGCTCCCGTTTACAGGCGTTTAAACTGCCCACCCTGGCCAACCCGTTTGGGGTAATTTACAATCCACACTCCCTACACAAGCTGCTTCGCTACGCCATCTTCAACGAAGGGCCACACGCCAACACGTATCTTCAACAAGAGGATATCTTCCTAAACTACGATTTTCATTCTGAATTTTCAGCACTGCATCAACTCGAACTCGAAAGAAGCATTCGGAATACCATTGGTGCGAGTCATTATTTTCTGAAAGAAGCGCGTTACCTGATCGTGACCTACGGAACTGCCTTTGCATATGAACATGCCAACTCGGGAGAAGTAGTTGCCAATTGCCATAAGGTTCCGGCTGCGCATTTTACAAAAGTATTGTTATCGCAAAAGAAGATACTTGAATCGTTTGCTGAACTCTATGCGAGCCTGAAAGCGTTCAATCCCACGCTTCGGATCATCCTGACGGTTAGTCCGGTGCGGCATATAAAAGATACATTGGAGTTAAACAGTGTGAGCAAATCCATTTTGCGCATAGCCTGCCACACGTTGCAAGAGCGTTACACGAATGTGGAGTACTTTCCGGCCTACGAAATTATGGTGGACGATCTCCGGGATTACCGGTTTTATAAGCCCGATATGATTCATCCATCAGAACTGGCCGAAGATTACATTTGGGAAAACTTTGCTGCGCGTTTCATGAAGCCTGACGTGCTTGACTTTATAAAGCAATGGAAGCCCATACGGCAAGCCTTGCAGCACAAGCCCTTTCATCCTGCATCATCTGCACATCAGCATTTTTTACGTGAAACACTTCAGAAATTGAAAGCGCTGCAATCACGTGTTGATGTTGAAGAAGAGATCAACTATGTACAATCACAAATTGTAAACCCAGCCGCATGACTACTGCACGAAAATCCAATCGCCTGATTCATTCTACCTCTCCCTACTTGTTGCAGCATGCGTACAACCCGGTCGACTGGTTTGAATGGGGAAGTGAAGCACTTGAAAAAGCGGTACGCGAAGATAAGCCCATGCTGGTGAGTATTGGATATTCCTCGTGCCATTGGTGCCATGTGATGGAACGTGAGTCGTTCGAAAACGAAGATATCGCGGCTATCATGAATGAGTTCTTTGTGTGCATTAAAGTTGATCGTGAAGAACGACCGGATATCGATCAGGTATATATGGATGCCGTGCAGGCTCTGGGTGTAAATGGCGGGTGGCCGCTGAATGTGTTTCTGACACCGGAGCAAAAACCATTTTTTGGCGGAACGTATTTCCAACCAGCAACATGGGCGCAGATTCTGACCAACATCAACAAAGCCTTTGGCGTGAACAGGAAAGCGATTGAGCAAACAGCTGAAGATTTGCGCGTGCACCTGCTGCGATCAGATGTTGAACGATTCAAGCAAACCAGTCATGATGCATCGCTTCAGGATTATTTGAAAAGTATCTACAACAATTTATCAACCCGGTTCGACCGTGTTTGGGGAGGCATGGACAAAGCGCCAAAATTTGTGATGCCCTCCGTTTGGTTGTGGCTGATGCGCTACCACCACCTCACGAAGCATGAAGAAGCACTGCAACAGGTACTCCTCACGTTGAAGCGTGTTGCTATGGGTGGAATCTACGACCAGGTGGGCGGAGGATTTTCACGGTATTCCGTGGACGAACATTGGTTTGTGCCGCATTTTGAAAAGATGTTGTACGACAATGCTCAGCTCCTGAGTGTCTATGCTGAAGCATACGCCATCACCAACGACAATGAATTCAAAACCATTATATACGAGACCTATCGGTGGCTTACACGTGAAATGACGAATGCACAAGGAGGGTTTTACTCCGCACTGGATGCCGACAGTGAAGGCGTTGAGGGTAAGTATTATTGCTGGACAAAGGCCGAGATAGAAAAAATACTCGGAAAAGATGCTGACCACATCAACACCTACTTCTCGGTAAACGAAAAAGGAAACTGGGAACACGGTGTGAACATCCTCATCCGCAATGCATCCCACGAAGAATTTATAAATACCCATAACCTCACCAGCACTATCTGGGAAAGCTCGCTGCTTCAAGCTAAAATGAAATTGTTGGAAGTACGAGAAAAGCGGATCAAACCCGGATTGGACGACAAAGTTATTCTCTCCTGGAATGCCATGATGGTGTGCGGCTTAGTGGATGCCTATAAAGCAATCGGTGATGAAATCTTTTTGCAGGCAGCGTTAACCAATCTCAACTTCCTTACTGCTACGCTGGCCGAAGGAACAACCGTGTATCGTTCGTATAAAGGTAAGCGATCTGCTACCCCCGGATTTCTGGATGACTATGCCTTTTTGATTCAGGCGTTTCTGCGACTCTATTCCGTTACGTTTGATGAATCGCTGATCCGGCAAGCCGAGACACTTACACACCATGTGCTGGACAAGTTCTTCGACACACAGGATGGATACTTCCACTACACCAGCCGAAATAGTGAACAGTTGATTGCCTCCAAAAAGGAGATCTTCGACAACGTCATTCCGTCATCGAACGCCATCATGGCGTTGAACCTGTTTCACCTCGGCACCCTGCTCGACAAGAAGGAATGGAAAGACTATGCAACTCAAATGGCAGAACCGCTGAGCAACCTGATTCAATCCGAACCATATTATATGAGCCAGTGGGCCATTGTGCTGACCTTGCTCAAAAAAGAATATGCAGAAGTTTCATTTATCGGATCGGACGTGCAGAAACTGGCAGAGCAATTCCAGCGGCATTACCAGCCCTTTACCCTTACCTTGGCAACTGCAGCGGCAAGTACCTTGCCGTTACTAGCAGGGAAGAAAGCACTGAACAACAAAACCACTGTTTATGTGTGCTACCACAACACTTGCAAAAAACCTGTCCACACAATTGGTGAAGCGTTGCAACAAATCACCTGATGATAGACGTCAAGACACCCTCAGAGGAAGGCGCCTTTGCTTGGTATCAAATTCTTAAACGATAACATGCAGGCGTCAAGACACCTCCAAGGTGTCAGACGCCTGCACTTATTTACCAGTTATAGTATTATTTTCTTTTTTTAAGACTTACCAGAAGGGTCAATTTCTTATTCATCAAAAAATTGCATTTTTGAGCACGCGTTGTACACATGGATAAAGCACAAGCCAAGATCAAACTAAAGAAAGTACTCAGAGCCCTCAAAATCTTTGCAGTATGCAGTATTATTCTAACCCTGCTGGAAGTTGGCATTGGTTATTGGCTGTTGAGCTCGCGCTGGCAGTTGCACATTTCTGAACCGGAAATGAAGGAGTTTGCCGCAGAACTGAATTCCTCCGAAACGTTGCCGGATAACTTCTTACGGATTTACCAGGGAATATATCCCAAGCATGTCAATGCTACCATGTCCGAACTGTTATTCATCAACTATGCATTCCGTTTTGTTCTCCGCGACAAGGATTATGATTCGCGACCGCATTGCTTCTGCGACCTCGTATATGATGTTCAGGTACTCCATAACAAGAAACTTGATGAACTGGATTGGCCGGGCCGGCTGGTTGACCTCGAATATGGATTTGGATTAGAGAAGTATACCACCCCGGAAAGGTGCTTCACATATTTCATGAATCAACAGATTGAAGCACTGAAGCGGAAAATAAAGCCAGATCACTATCCGGCCATAGCCTATAAAAGGATTGCACAAATGAATGATGAAGAAATCCTCGAATTAATTGTACTCCTGAAAGATCCGTATAAATACGACCACTATACGCACCCGGAATTATTTGAAAAGCAATACCTGTATTTCAAGCAAAGACTTGAAAGCACCGGATTAAACCTCAGGTAATGTAGAGGCAAGCAGATTTTTCCTTTACTTTAGGGAGTGGATATTTTTGATCAACAGGAGTCGCGCACAACACTTTTTGCAGAACTGCTCCTACCTGTTCCTATTCCAAAATTGTTTACCTATCGGGTTCCCTTGCAATGGAACGATACCATCCAGATCGGACAACGCGCCATCGTGCAGTTTGGTGACCGGAAAATTCTTACCGGGCTTGTGACCACCATACACGACAAACCTCCGCTGGATTACGAAGCCAAGTACATTCTCGAACTGCTCGATGAATTTCCAGTAGTCATTGACCTGCAATTCAAACTTTACCAATGGATTGCCGATTACTACATGTGTACCCTGGGCGAAGTGATGAATGCTGCCCTGCCGGCCGGCTTCAAACTCTCCAGCGAATCGATGGTGCAGCTTCACCCTGCGTTCAACATGGAAGAAACAGCGCACGCCTTCTCCGAAAAAGAGTACATCCTGCTTAAGCGATTACAACACGAGTCACTGCGCTATTCTGACATTTCAAAATTGTTGGGTGTTAAACATTTGTACAGCATACTGAAGTCTCTTTCGGGTAAAGAGGCCATCATTTTGTTTGAAGAAGTCAAAGAAAAATACCGACCTAAAACAGAAAAGAAAATCCGGCTGACAGCCGCTTACAACACAGCCGAAGCGTTGGAAAAACTGTTTGTTGACATCGGCTCCAAACCAAAACAGGAGGCAGTAGTGTTGAAATACTTGCAGCATGTGGCGGTACTACAACATCCCGAAAGCAACCAACAAGGGCTTTCCAAAAAAAATCTTCTAACAGAAGATATCTCTGAATCGTCACTCAATACCCTGATCAAGAATACTGTATTCGAAGAATTTGAAACCATCGTTCCCCGCTTCGAAGCAATTGAAAACCGTGAACCGGTGGTTGTGCTGCTCAGTGAAGAACAAGAACAAACGCAGGCCGAAATTTTTAAAAGTTTCGATACGCATGCTATTACGTTACTGCATGGCATCACAGGAAGTGGAAAAACTGAAATTTATATCAACCTGATCAAGAAAGCTCTCGACAGTGATGCCCAGGTGTTATACTTACTTCCGGAGATTGCCCTCACCACGCAAATCGTTCAGCGGTTAAAAAAAATATTCGGCACCACCATGGGCGTCTATCATTCTAAATTTTCAGATGCCGAGCGTGTAGAAGTTTGGAATGGCGTTCTGAACGGAAGGTTCAAATTTGTGGTGGGTGTACGCTCCTCCATATTTCTACCTTTTGATAACCTGGGGTTGATCATTGTTGATGAAGAACACGATGCATCCTACAAACAACAGGAACCGGCACCACGCTACAACGCCCGCGATGTAGCGATGGTTATGGGGCAACTGCACCACGCCAAGGTTGTATTGGGCTCTGCCACTCCGTCCATCGAGTCATACTACCAGGCGCAACAGGGAAAATACGGGTTGGTAAAACTGCACAAGCGATACGGTGAAGCACAACTGCCGCACGTTGTACTGGCTGATATGGCGCGCGAGCGAAAACAAAAAACGATTAAAGGCGAATTCTCCGGTCTGCTGTTGCGCAGCATTGAAGAAGCACTGAAACAAAAAGAGCAGGTCATCATCTTTCAAAACCGAAGGGGCTACTCCCCGATGGTAAATTGTGAAGATTGTGGCTGGGTGCCGAAATGTGTAAACTGTGCCGTTAGTCTCACCTACCATCAGTTTCGGCATGCATTAATTTGCCATTACTGCGGATACAAAGAATCACTTCCACACCAGTGCCCAACGTGTTCATCAACACGAATTAAAACCGTTGGCTACGGTACGGAAAAACTGGAAGAAGAATTAAAACTTCATTTTCCGGATGCCACCGTTCAACGGATGGACCTCGATACAACGCGATCGAAAACCGGCTACGATACCATCATCGAGCAGTTTGAAAAAGGAGAAACCAATATTCTGGTAGGAACGCAGATGGTTACCAAGGGCCTCGACTTCGACCATGTGAGTTTAGTGGGCGTTTTCAATGCCGACCGCATGATGCACTTCCCCGATTTTCGTTCGTATGAACGCGCCTATCAGCTCATCACCCAGGTAAGCGGCCGGGCCGGAAGACGTAACAAAGCCGGTAAGGTGGTAATCCAAACCGGAAGCCCAGAGCACCCTGTGTTGAATTTTATACTCCACCATCAGTACGAAGATTTTTATCACACACAACTGACCGATCGCCAGATACACGATTATCCACCGTTTGCGCGCCTGATGGACATCACCGTAAAACATACCGACAAGAAAGTTTGCCGCGATGCTGCAAACCACCTGGCGGAATTGCTGCGAAAAAACTTACAAGGGCCGAAGATACTGGGGCCCGGTGAGCCGATGATTGCCAAGATCCGAAACCAGTATTTGATGAACATACTCATCAAGGTGCAGCGCGGTAAAGCCGATCTGATGTTGGTGAAGAAAACCCTCGCAGAGCTGATTCAATCGATAACCCGTGAAAAAGAATTTCGCAATGTGCGGATAGTGGTAGATGTCGATCCGTTGTAACCAGACAAACGCACGTTGACTACTGCTTGAAAATTTTTCCTTTTGGTTACAATCAAAACGATACAGCAGCAACACCACGCGGACCTATACTGAGGCATTCCGAACGTTCTTGCGTCACACCGCAGGAAAATCAATTTCAGCAATCACCACTGAAGATATCATTCAATTCAATAATCATTATATTCTGAAAAAGCGGAATTGACTCGAAGCGAATGGTGCTCATCATTAAAGAAGCCGAGGGCAACAAAGACCGGATTGCACCTTTGAGTGGCAAACTTGTTGAACTGCTGCGCGATTACTTTAAAGCCTATCGACCAAAAGTTTACTTGTTTGAAGGGCAAGTCGCAGGAGAACCGTATGATGCCCGTAGTTTGCAGTTGGTACTGTAGCAGGCATTGGTAAAAACGAAAATTAAAAAGCCAGTAACGCTGCATTGGCTACGCCACAGTTACGTTACACATTTACTCGAAGCATGTAAGTACCAAAAGTATTCAAAAAATAAGCTCACCATTTGATACCTTATGAGGCTTGCTTACTTTAGAAGTAGCGGTTAACCACCTTCGCCTGGCATACCAAAATTGGGGTTATAGGCGAAGGTTTATAGCGGGCATAAAAGAGTTGGCAGTCATTGTAACCGACACAGAACCGAAACGACAAACTAGAAGTTAATGACAATTACAAAATCAGAAATCCCTAAAAATTCACTTCTGAAAACTAACAATATGACTTATGACTATATTGACAGTTTTCAAGGACAGTTTATTGACAAACTTCAAAATATTGGGACAACAGAAATTGGAAAATTGTTTTTTTCAAGTGGACCAAAATGGATTGACAAATTATTTGCATTAAGAAATAAATTGGTTGGAGTTTTCGGACTAAAAACTTCGGGTAAAATAACTGACAGACAAAAAATGCTTAAAGATTATAAGTGTGAAAAAGGTGAGCAAATAGGACTTTTTAAAGTGTTAGACAAAACAGATGATGAAATTATTTTAGGCGAAGATGACAAACATTTGAATTTTAGAGTTTCTTTGTTTATCGACAAACAAAATGAAAACAAAACGGACAAAATTTTAATCATTTCGACAACAGTAAAATTTAACAACTGGTTTGGGCGACTGTATTTTCTGCCAGTTCGACCATTTCACAGATTAATTGTACCGACAATGTTAAAAGGAATAATAAAAAATATTGAACAACAAAACTGAGAAAAAACAACGAACCGCCAACATCGGTTTGGCAATGTGGCGGCTGAAGTGCTTCTATAAAACATTTATGCAAGGTTCAACAGCAGTAATTCTATTGAACTTTTGTGCTAAAAACCGCCACATCGCCAAGCCGAAAAACGTTATGCGTCTTATTATAAAAACCCGAAATGAATAAAAAAATAAAATTGATTTATCTAATACTCATATTGACACTGAACTTTTCTTGCGGTGAAAAGAAATCAACCGACAAAGAAACAAACAAGCCAGTATTGGCAGCGACTTCAAAAACCGACACCTTGAAATTTACTTCGGGAATACGTGCTATCTTTCAAGACAGTAAAGGCAATTATTATTTTGGAAGTCATAATGAAGGCGTAAGTTTTTATAATGGAAAATCATTTGAATACTTTACAACTAATGAAGGTTTATCCGACAATCAAATCCGTTCAATCCAAGAAGACAAGAATGGAAAAATTTGGATTGGAACTGCAAAAGGAGCAAGTGTGTATGACAAAGGAACGCTAACTAATTATTATACAAATACCAACGAAACAAAATATGAATGGAATAAAACCAATGGTGATTTATGGTTTTATGCGGGTGAAGAAGATGGAATAAATCGTTTTGACGGAATAAATATGAACTATTTAATTTTTCCAAAACCCCAAAATAAAAATCCTGATAATACTTATGGCGTAACTGATATCTTAAAAGATAAAAACGGCAAAGTTTGGATTGCGACTTATGCAGCACTATTTAACTATGATGGTAAAATGGTAAATATCTTTGACAATGAAAAATTAAACCTAAAAGATAATGAGCTTTTGCATATAAGAAGTGTATTAGCAGATTCAAAAGAACGAATTTGGATAGGAAATAACGGAGTTGGCGTTTTGCTAATGGAAGATAATTCAATAATTAATTTTTCTGAAAAGAATAATTTAATCCATCCAACAAGTACAAGAAGAGGAGATAAATCAAAACCAGGCACACTTGAACACGTCTTTGCTATTGAAGAAGATTCAGAAGGCAATATTTGGTTTGGAGATAGAGATACAGGAGCTTGGAAGTATGACGGTAAAACTTTGACAAACTATTCAATTAGTGATAAACTATCTAAACCAATGATTTGGACTATTTATAAAGACAACAAAAACAATTTGCTTTTTGGAATGGCGGACGGAAATATATTTAAGTTTAATGGAAAGGCTTTTGAAAAGCAATTTTAAGAAATACGAACGCACAAAAGCGGTTTTGCGTAATGGCGGGTGCAGTGCTTCGTTTGACAGTTTTGTGGTAGGTTCAAGTGCAGTTCTTCGATTGAGCTTTTGTGCTAACAATCCGCCACTTCGCAAAGCCCGAATACGTTATAGGCAATTTTATCGAACACCTCACTAACCTAAATGACGACATGAGCAAATATTTTTTAAAAAAAACTTGACCGGTACAGTTCAAATTGAAAATTCCAACCAAATGGACAAATTGCTGAAAGAGTAAAGGTTTATCGTGCAATGGAATAAGCATACCAGTGATTAAAGATTATAAAATTGAATGGCCAAAAGTTATGATTGGACTGACAGTTTAGAACAACGACCGGCAACACTAAATTAAGTTTTAAATCAATAAAACCTATGGATGACACTTTTGAATCCAACCAGCCTAAGTCCAAAAAATTCTTTTCGGGAAATTTAAAGAAGTATCTGTTCGAATTTAGTTTACTGTTCCTTGCAGTTTTCCTCGGCTTTTTTGCAGATAGCCTAAGAGAGGATAATTCTGAAAAGCAGCTGGCATATGAGCTTGCTGAAAGCTTTTACGAAGAACTCAAAAGTGACTCATTGACGGTTTTATCTAAAATAGAGGGTCGGATAAAAAAGGAAAGAGCCATTGAATATATGATAACCTTTTTGAAAGACAGTAGTCTCCAAACATCTTCGAAGAGTCTGTCTATAAATTTCTTATGGGCAACAACAGTTAGAACACCGGTAATCTTTACTCCGCGTACTGTAATATTGGAGCAATTGAAAAGCTCTGGGAGTTTGAGATATTTCAGAAATCAACAGTTGCAGAAGTTGGTTGGTGACTTGTTTGTCTCCATTGAATATATACATGAACGGCAGGAACTTGAAGCTACTGTCTACAAAGATTACATAGAACCAATCATGATAAAACATATGGATTTTGAATTTCAACGTAAGTTGTTCAGTACTGGTATCTTTGACCGGTTAGCCATTTACGAAGGCAATGATGAGTACATTCCGTTTCATTTATCTCAGCCAGAACACCTCAATCGCGTGACATGCATCAATGCTCTTAGCTATTATCACACGAACAATATTAAATCTACCCGTATGATTCCATTTGAAGCCTATGTCAAGATTAATGCTGCACTTCTCAAAGAACTTCGTCAGGAGTTTAAATTTACTCAATAATCAAGTTACCGTATGACTACTAAAAGAGATTATTGAAATTAACGGGTGACAAGATTTCTTCTCGTGCCAGACGCAGACCATCTACCACGTAAAACAAGTTCTATTCCACAGGCTACGTTTACCTGCACCATGGCGGGGATCACTTTTGCGAAAGCCTCCTGGGAAGCACATAAGAATGACTTATCGTACCTTACTTTAGATTATAGTATACGTCAAATAAGGTAATTTATTTAACCTTATCTTGTAACATCCGTGATAACATTAAAACATAGAACGATATGCGAAAAATAATTTCATTTATGCACATCTCGCTGGATGGCTTTGTTGCAGGACCAAACGGAGAAATGAACTGGATTAAATTTGATGAAGAAATGTTCGATTACATCGGTAAGCGTATAAGCAGAGGCGACACGGCACTCTATGGACGCATAACGTTTCAAATGATGGAAAATTACTGGCCGACCGCTGCCAACAAGCCGACCGCAACAAAACACGACATTGAACATTCTGCATGGTATAGTAACGTTCAAAAGGTAGTTTTATCAAAATCATTGCAAGGCTCTGCATTGACTAACACAACAATACTAAGTGAAAATTTTGCTGACAGAATAAATGAAATCAGGCAGCAGCCCGGTGAAGAAATTCTGGTTTTTGGTAGCCCGACAGCAACACATTCACTGATGCAACTGAACATAATTGATGGCTACTGGCTATTCGTTAATCCGATTATTCTCGGACGAGGCATTCCGCTGTTTGCAGACATCAACGACAAAGTAAAACTAAACCTACTAAACACCAGAAAATTTACGTGTGGCGTAACTGAATTGAATTACACTGTAGATAGACAGTGATACAAACCCAATCTTGGATGTCAATACCTCACTACGAAAAATGAAAACAAATCTTCCTAAAGTATAATGAATGTGAAAGTTTTAGTAATCATTTCAGTAGTGGTTCTGGCTTTGGTAGTCCTCTTTTTCTGGTTTGTGTTACGCAACAAATCGCGGGATGTAAGCAAAACCGAACCGTATCTTTACATCTTGAACGCAGATCTCGTAACAACTTCTGAAGTGATGCTGATCGAAAACACTTCTTTCACCAACGTAAAAAACGAATTCCCCAGCGAAATTTCGAATAGTCGTAAAATTGATACAACCCGTGTAAAAAACGAAAAAATCCCCATTGGCTCAACCGTAACTTTTAGCAGAGCTATTCACTACAAAAACTCCACCAGTGGTATGCACGCTGCCGTGCTATTAGGAAAAGTAAAAATGAAAGATAGCCAGGCCGTACATAAAATTGTTTACATCTGGGGCCGGTTCAAAACCATGTGCATAAACGAGCCTTGTATGTATTGGGAATACGAAAAGGGATTTTGGGAAAATTAAGGCAAGCTAATCGTCAGCCTCAAAACAAGGTTACGGGCATTCGCGCTGTTGAAGTTTAAGCGCTTGTGAAATCTGTTGTCACACAAAACGATGGTAGCCCGCTTGGTTAAGCATCTCCCCTAACGCATCATTGCAAAAATATATCATAAAAAAATTCGAAAAGTTTTGCGCAACCGAATAGTTGCATCTATATTTGCAACCGAACAGTTTCTCAAAAAAAACTATACACCACATGAGAAGGGATATTTTTCAAGCCATTGCCGACCCAACCAGGCGGGCCATTATTGCCTTAATTGCCTTGCAAGCCATGACACCGAACGGCATTGCCGAAAACTTTAACACAACACGACAATCCATTTCCAAACACCTTCGCATCCTAACCGAATGCGAACTGGTAAAACAAGAACATCTGGGCCGGGAAATTTACTACTCGCTTGAAATTGACAAAATGAAAGAAATCGATAAATGGTTAGACCAATACCGAAAGATTTGGCAAACCCGGTTCAATCAACTTGACAATGTATTATCAAACCTTAAAAAAAATAAAAAATGAACAACAGCTTACTATTTGATTTTACTGTTGACAAAGCAGTGAAAACGGTTTACATAACCAGAGAATTTGATGCCGAACAATCACTGGTATGGGATGCCTTTACAACACCTGAAATTTTGGACCAGTGGACAGCTCCGGCACCGTGGGCATCCCGAACAAAATACATGAATTTTAAAGTCGGTGGAAAACGATTTTATGCTATGGTAAGCCCTGAAGGACTAGAGCGTTGGGCCATTCAGGAATACACCTCCATAACGCCAAAGACCAATTTTAAACTGTACAATGCTTTTGCTGACAAAGATGAAAATCCTGAATTGCCAGGTTCTGAATGGGAGTATACTTTCAGCGAGCTAAACGGCATTACAACAGTGAGCATTATTATTATAAATGAATCGCTTGCCCGAATGGAGAAGATGATTGAAATGGGCTTTGTAGAAGGCTTTAAAATGACAATTGATAACTTGGAAAAAGTACTAACAACGTTAACGAAAAAATGATGATTGATCATACCATACTTACTGACTGGTCACACTTTCCGCTGTCTGGAACTGGAATAAAAAACTTAATTCTAAACATACATGAAAACAGAAGACCTCATCAAAAAACATATTGCCAGTCAACCTGAACCAAAGCGCAGCGACATGGAAGCGTTGCACCGCACCATTCTACAAATCATGCCAGGCTGTAGACTATGGTTCCTGGATGGTAAAGACAGTGAAAATAAAACGGTTACTAATCCCAACATCGGATATGGAGTTCACACACTAAACTATGCTGATGGAACATCGAAAGAGTTTTATCAACTTGGTTTAAGTGCCAACAAAACCGGCATCTCGGTGTACATCATGGGCATTCAAGATAAAACGTACCTAGTCAAAACGTATGGCAAAAAATTAGGTAAGGCCAGCGTAACCGGGTATTGCATCCGGTTTAAAACGCTAAACGATATAAACCTTGCTATACTTGAGGCTGCAATACGCTATGGGGTTGAAGTTCAGCGTGGAAAAGGGTTTACTATCTAAATACTTTCTAATCAATTCCCAGCGAACGGTGATCCAAAAATACCGACAGCCAACTCAACCCATAGAAGAACAAGTGCAATCAAGATAATTGCACAAATAGCTATCCGATACTTCGTAATTCTAATCTTCCTTACTACCCATTCGCAACCAAGACCAGCTCCTGCTAACACTACCCCGGCAACGACAAAATCTGAAAAACTCCAATTGACCTCATTCGTAAATTGCATGGCCAACCATGGGATGAATAATAAAAGAATAACGGAAAATAAAATAATAGCAAGTCTTTTGTTCTGATAAATCATAAACAATGAATTGTAAAGATCGACAATCCAAAAGTAATAAAAGTGCTTGTATTTAAAAGTTAGTGTAAAGCTATCTTGATACCATAATTCTGTCCATATCGTTCAATTGGTTACACCATCCGTTGATTCCCATTGATCTTCTCAAAATTAAAGCCCTTTAAAGCCGTTAAGAATTCGAGAAGATGTTCATTGAATATATCGGGATGTTCCAGGTTGGATACATGACCAGCCTTATCAATTACCTGCAGTATTGACTCTTTAATCGCTTCATGCATCAATTCAGATTGAGAAAGTGGCGTTACTTCATCCTCTCTTCCGCAAATAATCAATACAGGAACGGTAATCTCATTCAATGTAGAGCAGGTTTCTGAACGTTCAGCAAGGGCCACTAATCCCTGCACGATACCATGTTTCGAATTAGAAAATACAACGCGTCTTAGTTCCTCGACCACTTCCTTTTTATTGGTTATGGAATCGCTGTGGAAAACACTTTTAATAAATCCTTCGTTGAAAATTGTTACGCCACTACTTTCTATTTCATCAATAGTCTTATACCGTTTCGCTTTTACTTCAGGCGTATCAGCAATACACTGTGTATCACATAAGATCAATGCTTCAAAGCGATCAGGAAATCTTTTCATAGCATTCAGCGCTATAAATCCTCCCATGGAGAGTCCACAAACTATGGCTTTATCAATGCTTAACTTATCCATCAAGTGAATCAGATCATCAGCAAACAAATCAATACTGAGCTTTGATTCCTCGTCTATGGATTTCCCAAATCCCCTGATATCACAAGGAATCAGCCGATTGGAAGATTGTAAAAAATCAAGCTGGCCCCGCCACATGGTTTTATCGAAAGGATAACCGTGCAGGAAAATTACCGGGATGTCACCATCGCCAACATCATCATACGATAAAGTAATCTTATCCAAAGCAATCGTTAAATCATAACCTTTAGTTTCAGTTTCCATGGTAGTGTCTTGTAAAATTTGCAATCCTATTTTATACTAAATGTTCGCGAACAGTTCAGCTAGAATAAAAAACTCTGCCTTTCAGTTCATTCAAACATACCGGTTGAAACATGGAAACGCATTACATAATTTGTGGTAAGTATTACATGATTCTCACCTAAGAAAAATACCGAATCATAGTATTAGAGACAGCTGGAGTATTGTGTAACATAATCGATTTGCATAACTTGATAGCAAACCTTGAAATAATTTTAAACCCAGATCACCCTAAACGCTTTATATGAGAACATTTTTGTTTTCCATACTGCTTTTCCTGACGGTTGATTTTGGATACGGGCAATCCCTTCAGAAAAATCGAATCCTGGTACTAACCGACATAGAAAATGAACCGGATGATACACAATCTATGGTTCGTCTGCTTTTGTATGCTAATGAAATTGATATCACCGGAATTGTCGCAACCACTTCCTGTTGGATGCCCACTGCGGTGCATCCACAATCGATTATCAACATTATCCAGGCATACGAAAAAGTTCAGCCCAACTTGAAAAAGCATCATCCCGACTTCCCCGAAGCAAAAACTTTATATCCCCTGGTGAAAAGCGGTTTGCCGAAATATGGCATGAAAGGAGTTGGTGAGGGAATGGACTCGGAAGGTTCAGATTGGATAATCAAGGTGCTTGAAAATAACGATGCTCGTCCGTTATGGATTCCGATATGGGGAGGAGCTAATACACTTGCACAAGCTCTCTATAAAATAGAAAAAACAAAAAGTAAAAAAGAGGCAAAAAGATTACTTGCCAAGCTTCGGGTTTATACCATTTCAGATCAGGATGATAGTGGCATCTGGATACGAAATAATTTTCCGGAATTGTTTTATATCGTAAGTCCGGGTGATGATTATGGGAATGCCACATGGACAGCCATTATGACCAACACAATAAAAGGGATTGATCATACCACCATCAGTAATCGGTGGCTTGCCCATAATATCCAGCAACATCACGGGCCGTTGGGTGCCGTCTATCCGGATGTAGCCTGGGGCATGGAAGGTGATACCCCTTCGTTTCTTTCGTTAATTCCGAATGGATTAAATAATGCTGAACATCCTGAATGGGGGGCATGGGGAGGTCGATATGAATTCTATAAACCTGACTTTTCAAAAATGAAAGATGGAAGTTCAATTGTTACCATTGCTCCTGAAACACGAGAAATTTGGACGAATGCAGTGGATACCTATACGCCCTATATCCGAAATGAATTTGGTCGGTCGGTAAAACAAGACACGATAACATTCACCGATTTTAAAGTTACACTTTGGCGCTGGAGAGATGATTTTCAATATGACTTCGCTGCCCGTATGGACTGGTGCTTGATGTCGTATGAGGAAGCCAACCATCCACCGGTTCCCGTTCTGTCGCATCCTGAAAACATAACCGTTAGATCAGGAGAGCATTTTACATTGGACGCTTTCCAGACGTATGACCCTGACGGAGATAATTTAAGTTTCCTTTGGTTTAATTATCCTGAGGCAGGCACCTATAAGAAACCAATAAAAGTAAATGGCGCGGAGAATGTTTATAAGGCTCATTTTACGGCACCCAACGTAGAAAAGGAAGTGACTGCCCATTTCATTTTGAAGGTTACGGACAAAGGAGAACCACAGCTTTCACGCTATAAAAGGGTGATTGTAACCATTAGACCGAACTAACAGATCGGACAACTCTTGAGCGAAAACTGACACACCACAACTGTGTTTGCTACCAGGCGCGCAACTGTACACCGTTTACCGTAAGCAAGTTTGTTATATTTGGTGAAGTATCCGCTTACTTTGGATTCTAGTCATAATCACTGGTCTGAAGCCGAATCAAACTTTTGGGTGCTGAAAACAATCAAAAAACATGAAGATATACGTGAAAAATATGGCTTGCGAAAGCTGTAAAATTGTTGTGAAAGATGCTTTGGAAGAACTTGGTATATCGACCGTTAAAGTGGACTTGGGCGAAATAGAAACGAAGGAAGATGTTTCGGATGCCGATAAAAAGAAGCTGAGTGGTAAAATCAACAAGGCCGGATTGGAACTATTGGAAAAGAAGCAAGGGGTATTAATTGAGAAAATCAGAAAAGTCATGATTGACTATGTTTACAAGTCGGACGCTAAACCGCATAGCAAGTTTTCTGTTTTACTAAGCAAGGAGCTGAATCTAAGTTATACGTATCTAGCCAATTTCTTTTCAGAGGTTGAAGCTACCACCATCGAACAATTTATTATAGCGTTAAAAATTGAACGCGTAAAGGAGTTAATTATCTTTGGAGAGGATACCTTTTCTGAAATTGCCTACAAACTGAATTATAGCAGCGCTGCACACTTATCAACGCAATTTAAAAAAGCAACCGGATTAACGCCATCGCATTTCAAAGCGTTGAAAGAAAAAAGAAGATTGACCATTCAGAATATTTAACGAATAATCTCCGAAAGAATCCCAAAGGCCTTATGGTTCAGGAACATCAAGTCTATTATCTGAACAAAGAAGAACCCAACAAGAGTTGCCTGCTTGCCTTGCGGGATATCATTCTCAACCAGGACAAAGACATTACGGAAACGCAGAAATGGGGAATGCCCTGCTTCTGCTATAAGAAAAAGGTGTTCTGCTATTTATGGACGGATAAAAAAACTGAACACCCCTACATGCTGATGGTAGAAGGAAAATACCTTGATCACCCTGAACTGAAAAAAGGCGATCGTACAAGAATGAAGATTTTTACTGTTGATCCGAACAACGATTTGCCCATTCAGACAATTGAGAGCATTCTACAAAAAGCACTGGACGTATACAGAACGAGAGTTATAAAAATTCAAACGCGCTGAAATGAAAAGCAAACCGATAAACTTTAACTACTCCGATTTTGAGGTTGTGAAGAATATTGCGCTAACCTTTCCCGACACAGCAGAAAGCATTTCACACGAAGGAACACCCTCGGTAAAAGTTCGGGGCAAATTAATGTGTCGTCTTCATGATAGTGGCGAATTTATTCCCATCCGGCTGGCGTTTGACCTGAGAGACCACTATTTGGAGAGTCATCCTGAAATCTTTCACTTGCCTGATCACTTTAAAGCATATCCATACATTTGCATGTGGGTACACAAGTATGACAAAAATTTACTAAGAGAAGTACTTGAACAAAGCTGGAAAGGACTTGCAACCAAAAAACAAGTGAAAGAATATGATGCCATGAAAGTAACAAACCGCTAACATCAATTTCGCATAGATCGGCTGAGGCTTCGTTGGAACATTATCCTATTTTAACATTTGGTAATTCCTCTATTTTTTTTGTAGTCCCCATTTTTCAACTAGTTCGGCATTAAGTCCACCTTCTTTTGGATTAGGCTTACCCCGTCCGGTGGTGATTAAACTTTGTAAACTTCCCTGTATATAGCTTGTCCAGGCGTCTTTGCAAACATCATAACATTCATATTCCGCCACTAATCCTTCGTGCATAAAGAACACCCTGGTTTTATCTCCTTCTTCCGTTACTTCAAAAATCAGTTTGGTGTCAATCCATTCCGTTTTGTCAGTGGTGAAACTGAAGTGGTTGTCAACTACCTGATAAACCAATTTTTGGTCAGGAATACTTTCAATGAGTTTTAGTCTACACAAATGCACATCCTGATAGTGGTAGAAAAAGGATTCATAGAGTTGATCTGTATTTCCTTCAATCTCCTCCGACCACCATGCACGGAAATCTTTTATTGCATTGAATGCTGAAGTCGTATTCTTGTTAACCAAAATAGAAGTTGTAAAATTTCTGCCATCCATATCTTCCGCTGCTTTAGTTGTAGGTGTATTGAAATTCCATTCTCGAAAGATTTTACCGTGTTCTATCTGCATTTATCAAGGGCTGTAATTTATTCTCCAGGTACAGTGTCCAGGCTGAAGCGCAGGAGTCATAGCATTCTATTTCAGGGGTCAATCCTT
This sequence comes from Cyclobacteriaceae bacterium, assembly GCA_016787565.1. GTDB lineage: Bacteria > Bacteroidota > Bacteroidia > Cytophagales > Cyclobacteriaceae > JAEUUG01. The sequence continues at coordinate 387,874 of JAEUUG010000003.1, read as the reverse complement.
CGTGGGTAAAACTCAGATGAGTTTTGTTATCTACTTCAGTAATTTCAAAAATCACTTTTGTGCCTGTCCATTCGTCTCTCTTCTTCAGAAAACTAAGTTCACTATCTGTAATTAGCCAGACTACTTTCTTGTTCGGTATTACCTCGACTAATTTTTGTTTGCTGTAATGCGCACCTCCACCTGCACGGAAGCTAAACTCATCATTCAGCCTTTCGGTGCTACCTAAAAATTCTTCATTGTAATATCCGGTCCACCACTTGCGAACATTAATAATTGTGTTAAATACTTCCTGTGGAGTTTGCTCGGTTTTCAGCGTAAGTCTAAAATCTGACGTTGTCATTCTTGTAAAAGGTTTTTATTCTATCACGAAAGTAGTGGCTGAAACTGACCCACTATGCGTGTAATTTGGACATTATTACGGGTTGATTTGGACAATATGGTTTTCTACCTTCGTCCAAAAGAATTTTAATGAAACATATTACCATCGTTGTTCCTGAGGGCGAGAATAATTTAAGCAGTATTGTGGGTGCTTACAAGATTTTCACCAGGGCCAATGCGTATTGGAAGGATAACGGCAAAGATGAATTACATAAAATTGAATTGGCAGGTAGTTCAAAACAAGTTGACTTCCATGACAATTTGTTCAGCGTAAAACCACACACCCACATTTCATCCATTACCAAAACCAACCTTATTATAATTCCATCATTAAACCATAATTATCAAAACGCTATAAACGGAAACCAACCAATAATTGACTGGATTGCAACCCACTATAAACATGGCGCTGAAATAGCAAGCATCTGCACCGGAGCGTTCTTGCTTGCCTCGACAGGATTACTGAACGGGAAAAGTTGCTCTACGCATTGGGCTTTTGCTGATACCTTCCGAAAAAGGTTTCCTGATGTAAACGTACAAACCGACAGGTTGATTACGGATGAAAATGGTATCTATACAAATGGTGGAGCTTATTCTTTTCTGAACCTGATTATTTACCTGATAGAAAAATATTACGACAGGGAAACAGCTATTTTTTGTTCCAAAGTGTTTCAAATTGAAATGGACAGGAGTAGCCAATCGGCATTTATTATCTTCAGGGGGCAGAAAAATCACGGTGATGAAATTATTTTGCAGGCTCAAACCTATATCGAAAGCAACCTGCACGAAAAAATATCCATTGAAGATTTATCGTCCAAATACGCTGTTGGCAGGCGTAACTTTGACAGAAGATTTATTAAAGCAACGGGAAACACACCGATTGAATATGCACAACGGGCTAAAATTGAAGCGGCAAAAAAGGCCTTTGAAACAAATCGCAAAACAGTTAACGAAGTCATGTATGAAGTGGGCTATTCGGATGTAAAAGCGTTCCGCGAAGTGTTTAAGAAAATTACAGGAATGTCGCCTTTGGAGTATAAAAGCAGATACAACAGAGAAAAAATAGCAGTACTCTGAATATAGTTTTTGTTCTTCAACGCAAGCGTGTATCATATTTTTATTAACTACCTGAATTGATGTACAGCGGCAACTAAACGAACTACGATCATGGCAAAAAACAAAACAACCGATACAGACCAAAATGTGCTGGACTTTATTCAGGCTTTTGCCGGAACCGAGCAAAAGCAAAAAGACAGCTATGCATTACTTGATTTGATGCAACGTACTTCTGGATATGAACCCAGAATGTGGGGGCCCAGCATCATTGGCTTTGGAAAATATCATTACCGATACGAAAGCGGACACGAAGGTGATGCACCTCTGATTGGCTTCTCCCCTCGCAAAGCTGCCATTTCGCTCTATGTCTTCACCGGACTTCCGGAGCATGAACATCTGTTAGAAGGCTTGGGCAAATTCAAAATAGGGAAGGCCTGTATCTATGTCAATAAGCTAACAGATATTGATCAACAGAAATTAGTGAACATCATAAAGGCCACCATACATCATTTACAAAGTACCTACGGAAGGAAATAACTGAGGTCTGATAAAAAATAGTACCAACCTTCTTAGATGTGGAAGGATTAAAATCTAAAATTCAGTCTACAATAAACGCAGCTTTCTTACGCGTTGCATTCATATGCATAATTTCTCTGAATTGTCGGAAGGTATAACTCGGACCTTCTGCAGCGGCCATGTTAACAAGCCAGGAAGGTATGCTTCCACCCGGGTCAATAACAAAGGTATACTCCACTTTCAATACACCGTTTTGTAATGGTGTGACTACCCATCTTCCAAGAGATTGTTGAACACGAACCACATCCTTGTTTACGGGAGGTATAAAATCGGGAACACCCTCAATAGTGATCGTCACCGCTTTTGTAGATTTATCTTGTTCGACAGTAAGATGCGCAACCATATCACGGTTACTTACCGGCCATGGTGCGGATACTTCCGAATGAAAAATCAATTCACGTTCGTTAATATTTTTTAGTACTTCCGATTTAATAATTCTGTATTGCCACGTAGTGTAGGATTTTACATCCATAACACGTGCCGTCAACTCAGACAATGAAGCACGAACAGTAAGACTTGCTTTTATCGATTTGATTTTTGATTCGGGCTGATGACAGGTGTACACCAGCACACTGTCCTGATCTTTTTTCAAAATGCAATCCGACTGCGTAAAACCCGACTGAAACAAAAAAAGAACCAACCCTACAGAAAACAACCAACGAAAAAAAATCACCTCAATGGCATTATAAAAGTGTAGCCCAATCTTCATTTAAAACTGAAATGGCCGAATGTGCTGTTAAATCAAACTGGCAGGGAACCACCGACACATAATTGTTGGCAATAGCCCACTCATCGTTGTCCTCCCCTTTATCAAAGTTTACAAAATTGCCGGCCATCCAGAAATAGCGCCTGCCATTCGGGTCAAATCGCTGATCAAATTCTTCCACCCATTTGGCATTCGCCTGGCGGCAAACCCGAATTCCCTTTATGTTTTCATTTCGCTTGGGCGGAATGTTCACATTCAGGGCCACACCTTTTGGTAAGCCCTTCTCCAGCACTTTACGTGTGATTTTCTCAATGTATTCTTCGGTGTGCGAAAAATCAGCTTTGTGCGAATAATCGCACAGCGAAAATCCAATAGCCGGTGTTCCTTCGATGGCCCCCTCAATAGCAGCTGACATTGTACCGGAATACAAAATACTGATGGAGGTGTTGCTCCCGTGATTAATGCCGCTCACCACCACATCGGGCTGGCGCTGACCTTTCAATACAAAATGTCGGGCAATCTTCACGCAGTCTGCCGGAGTACCCGAACATTCAAAGGCCTTCACGCCTTCAAAAATAAAATTTTCTTCCAGGCGCAACGTTTCTCCTACCGTGATGGCATGACCCATACCCGACTGTGGGCCATCGGGCGCCACAACAACAACATCGCCAATTTTTTTCATCACGTTTACCAGGGTGCGAATACCCTTGGATGTAATGCCATCATCGTTCGAAATCAGAATTAAAGGTTTGCTCATTGCTTAGGTTGAAATATTTTAGTTGAATATTTTTTACTTGAGTTGACGTGTGGAGTAGTGTTGTAATTTGTTAGCGGATGAACTCCTCGCTGACAACTTAAAATAATGAATTGTAGTAGGAAATTATTCGGGCGAGATCATATTTTTCATCGTACTTCAGTTTGTTTTCTTTTGCATACCTCTCCACGCCATCCGATTTCTTTCCCATCTTATCCATCAACTCATTTTTCTTTCCGGTAAACTCCTCGATCGTTCCATTCTCTAAAAGAAAATAATATTTATAGACCAGAACAACACGGGTGTACGAGCCAATGTAATAGGGTGAACTGTAACTTCTGGTTTCCAACTGTTCGCGGGAAAGCAACGTAAGTTTACCCTCTGACAGAAGTTCAAAAAAAACGGGTGGCCGATAGCCTGAAGTAGTGGAAAAAGGAAGGGCAAAAAACTGACGATACTTGCGTACGGTGACATCAAAGATTTCAAAGAAAAGAACCTTCCGTGCTGTGAAAGCTTCAATTTTTTGATCGGGCGAATTGTATTGTACCAGGTCTTGCTGAAGATCATATTTAACGAGTCCTTTCAGCGTATCACCCTCCAGCAAAACAATTTTTCCTTCATGCCACAGTTCAAATGGCCACTCCTGTGCCTGCAGGCTGCCGAAACAAACTGTAAAAAGTAAAACCAATTTTATTCTCATTTTTGCCTCAATATAGTATGACCCAATTTATCACGTTTCGTGCGCAAATATTTTTCATTGTGCGGATTGGGTGAAATCTCAATGGGTATGTTATCAACTATTTCAAGACCATAGCCCATTAACCCTACACGCTTTTTAGGGTTGTTCGTAATTAAGAGAATTTTGGTTACACCCAGGTCGCGTAAAATCTGAGCACCCACACCGTAGTCGCGTTCATCCATATCAAAACCAAGTTTAACATTGGCTTCTACGGTATCCAATCCTTCTTCCTGAAGTTTATAGGCTTTCAATTTATTCAACAACCCTATTCCTCTTCCCTCCTGCTTCATGTACAGGATAATGCCTTTGCCGTGATGGTCAACCATTTCCATAGCACGATGAAGTTGCGAGCCGCAGTCGCACCGGCACGAACCAAAAATATCGCCCGTAACACACGAAGAGTGTACGCGCACCATCACCGGCTCGTCTTTTTCCCAGGTTCCCTTAATCAAGGCCATGTGAACCTCTTTGGTATTAACCTGCTTAAAGGCGACAAGTTTAAAATGACCGTGTTCTGTTGGCATATCCACCTCCACCTCACGGTTAATCAGGGTTTCTTTTTTAATGCGGTATTCGATGAGGTCTTTAATCGAAACGAGTTTGAGGTTGAATCGTTCAGCAACCTTTACAAGATCCGGCAGTCGTGCCATGCTCCCGTCATCGTTCATGATCTCCACCAACACACCGGCCGGTTTGAAACCTGCCAGTCGTGCAAAATCAATAGAAGCTTCAGTATGACCTGCCCTGCGCAGCACGCCACCCCGTTTTGCTTTTAACGGAAATATATGACCAGGCTTTCCCAACTCTTCGGGCCGCGTTTCCGGATCGACCAACGCGCGAATTGTTTTAAACCGGTCGTGTGCCGAAATACCTGTGGTACAGCCATGCCCTATCAAATCAACCGAAACGGTAAACGGAGTTTCGAATGCTGCGGTATTGGCGCCCACCATTAGTTCAAGACCAAGCTCAACACAGCGATCTTCTATCAGGGGAGCACAAATCAGTCCGCGGCCGTGGGTAGCCATAAAATTGACAATCTCGGGTGTTATGCTCTCGGCTGCGCACACAAAATCACCCTCGTTCTCGCGGTCTTCGTCATCCACCACAATAATCACTTTGCCATTTCTGATTTCTTCAATGGCCTCTTCAATGGTATTCAGTTTAATATCACTCATGTGCTTACCTAACGCGTTTGTCTATATTAAAATCTTTTTCACTAACACTAAATTTCCGGTTACTGTTCTTATCGGGCCACCACAATACCCAACGCAACCGCCAGTTCTTTTTCGGCATTTTTTAAATTTTCATGAATGGAGAAATACTTTTCCAGGTCTTCTTCGGATGTCGCCAGTTTCAATTGAGCAAGATTATCCTCCATATATTTTTGAATCAGTCTGAATTTCAGTCGCAGCACATTGGAATATGCAGCTTCGTGAATAACTTCCTTTTCGTGCGGAATCTGAATATGAAATTTATCGCCCCACAATTTACTAACCTCATACCGGTTCGTGGTTAAATCGGCCACCGCCCGTTTGACTGGTTCTGAACTATGCTCCATGAAATACAGCGTGTCAATGATTTGGCCACGCTCAGCAGCTTGCCGGAAAGTTTCATAGATTTCCCGGAGTACCGGATTGACAAATTCAACCTCTTCCAACTCGGTGAGCATGAAATCAACCAGTCGCTGATCTTCGTAATGACTCTCTGCGTAGTTCAAGAGTAACCTGATCGCTTCACGCTCCTGTGCCTGCACCATGGTATTGGTATCAGTTCTGGCTTCAGGTGTTGAAATATCCGGTATGGTTTCTACCGGTTCTTTTGGTTCATCGCGCTGACGATCCTGATCGCGCTTTCGTTTTTCCTGAATTAAAATTTTGTTCAGCTCTGTTAGCAGCACGGCTTCTGAGATCTTCAGCAGGTTGCTGGTTTCCTGAAGGTAGACCGATCGCTTGATCGGATCGGGAATCAGCGCAATGCTGTTGACAATCTCCCGAATGGCTTCTGCTTTTTTTATCGGATCCTGTCGGCCGGCAGGCAGGTCACGAGAAGCATCGGCCGCATACAAATCAATCTTAAACGAGATGAAATCTTTGGTGTGCTCGCGCAAATATTGTTTCAATTCGGTGGCTCCCATCTTCTTCGAAAAGCTGTCGGGGTCTTCGCCATCGGGTAGCAACACAATGCGTACATTCAGTCCGCCTTTTAGCACCAGATCAATACCACGCAACGCAGCCTTGATACCCGCAGCATCGCCATCGAATAACACCGTAACATTTTCGGTGAACCTGCGCATCAGTTTGATCTGCTCTTCGGTGAGGGCCGTTCCGGATGAGGCAACAGCATTATCGATATCGGCCTGATACAGCGAAATCACATCGGTATACCCTTCCACGAGGTAGCAGAAGTCTTCCCTGCGAATGGCATTCTTCGCCTGGAACATACCGTAAAGCACATTACTCTTGTGGTAGATTTCCGTTTCCGGAGAGTTGATATACTTGGGCTGATCTTTCTCTTTGGTAAGGATGCGCGCTCCGAACGCTACAATTTTTCCGGAGAGGTTGTGAACGGGGAAAATTACCCGTCCGCGAAAGCGATCGTATTTTTTTCCATCGTCTTTGCGGATCAGCAATCCGGATTTTTCCAGAATATCTTCGCTGAAACCATGTTCGATTGCTTTCTTACTGAAATGATCCCACGAATTCAGGGTATACCCCAATTCAAACTTCTCGATCGTGCGGTCATTAAAGCCACGTTCGTGGAAATAACTTAACCCAATGCTTCTCCCCTCATCGTTGCTAAACAGCAGCTCTTTGTAGTAGTCTTTCGCGTAGTTCATCACGATGTACAAACTATCGCGCTCACTGCGCTGGCCGGCATCTTCATCTTTAGCACCCGCCTCTTCTTTAATTTCTACACCATACTTCTGTGCCAGAAACCGAATGGCCTCCACATAGCTCATGCCCTCGTGCTCCATCACAAAGGTGATGGCATCACCTCCCTTGCCGCTGCTAAAATCCTTGAAGATGCCTTTTGCCGGAACGACAAAAAACGATGGCGTTTTTTCGTTGGCAAACGGGCTTAAGGCTTTGTAATTCTGACCCGCCCTTTTCAGCGCTATGAAGTCGCTGATCACATCAACGATGTCGATGCGGTTTTTGACTTCATCTATGGTTTCGCGGGTAATCATAATGGGCGGTAAAGATACCTTTTTGCACTGAGGTGGTGAAGTGCGCGAAGGTTAAGTTACAAAACCTCACCATTGCAGGAACTTTTGCCGAAATCTTTGTTTTTAAATGCAAATGCGGGCTTAACTTGCGACCGATCTGATGTCATTTCAACGATTGGAGCAGGACATCGCAAGCATTTAATTAACGATCTGATGAGTTTTACACAAACTGATATACTGAAGGCCCTTTCAACGGTGGAAGATCCTGACCTGAAACGTGATCTGGTAAGCCTGAACATGATTAAAGATGTGAAGGTTGAACCTAAAAAAGTCAGTTTTACAGTTGTTCTCACTACACCGGCTTGTCCGCTGAAAGAAAAAATCCGGCAAGATTGCGAAGATGCAGTCACTGAGGTTGTCGGCACAGGTGTTGAAATTGATATACTGGTAACTTCTTCTGTTACCACCTTGCGGGATAATGCCCCCTTGTTGCCGGGAGTAAAAAACATCATTGCGATTGCCTCCGGAAAGGGAGGTGTAGGTAAGTCTACCGTTACAACAAATCTGGCTGTGGCGCTTGCCCAATCGGGGGCAAAAGTCGGGCTGATCGATGCCGATATCTTCGGTCCATCCATCCCTACCATGTTCAATTGCGAGCATGAACAGCCATCCGTAAAACAGGTCAACGGTAAGAACATCCTGATTCCGATAGAACAATATGGTGTAAAACTGATTTCAATTGGTTTTCTGGCCCCTCCGGATAGTGCCGTGGTATGGCGCGGCCCGATGGCCAGTTCAGCACTCAAACAGTTTTTCAGCGATGCCGACTGGGGTGAACTGGATTACCTGTTGATCGATCTTCCTCCCGGAACCAGCGATATCCACCTCACCCTGGTGCAAACTGTGCCCGTAACCGGTGCCGTTATTGTTACCACACCTCAAAAGGTTGCGCTGGCCGATGCCAACAAAGGGATGGCAATGTTCCGGCAATCGCAGATTAATGTACCGATACTGGGTATCGTTGAAAACATGGCATACTTCACACCGGAAGAATTGCCGAATAACAAATACTACATTTTCGGTCAAGGTGGGGGTAAAAGCCTTTCCGAAAAATACAATGTTCCGTTGCTGGGGCAGATACCGTTGGTGCAAAGCATCCGCGAAAGTGGCGACAGTGGATTGCCCGCAGCCTTAAAAGAAGGACCAACATCAGCGGCATTCAAGGATCTAGCCGAGACACTCGCACGCCAGATTGCCATAAGAAATGCTAACTTTACACAAACACAGCCAGTAGAATTAAAAGTCTGATGAACATACAAACTGAAGCAATCGAAGAACTTACCAAACGCATAGAGGAATCACTGAATACCATTCGTCCGTATCTGGAGGCCGATGGAGGAAATGTGAAGATCAATGAAGTTACGTCAGATAACATAGTGAAGCTGGAGTTTATAGGCGCTTGTGGAAATTGCCCCATGTCAACCATGACGTTCAAAGCGGGTGTCGAAGAGGCCATCAAAAAGGCTGTACCGGAAATCAAATCGATTGAAGTCATTAACCTCACTCCGGTCAGTCACTAAAAGATTGCTACCCATCGGGCACTTCAGCACATTTCGTATTCGTATTCAAAATCCTGTAACCAACGTGATCGGGTTACTCTTTGTATCTTTAGCTGATACACCAAGCGTGATGTCTGTCAATTTTGCTTTTTCCTGTTTTGTTAATCCGCGTGCACTGCATCCAAAAATTCTGATTATAATTTTTGTGGGTGTTTGTGCGCTTTTGCCATTTTCGGTATCAGCTCAAGATCGCTGTGGAACGGTAGCGTACACCGAAAAACTTCTCGAGCAAAAAATTCTCCTTGAACGTAATGATCAGTTTGAAAACTGGCTGAAAGAGAAGTCATTAAAATTTCGCAAGGGCACACAGGAGCGAACCCAAACCTCAACCTATCAGGTTCCTATAGTTGTGCATGTGGTTCATAACGGTGAACCGTTGGGTGTTGGTACCAACCTTTCCGATGCCCAGGTGCTTTCGCAGATCAGCGTACTGAATAAAGATTTCAAACGGCTCAATAGCGATGCTTCTCAAACACCAGCTGAATTTCTTCCTGTAGCCGGCAGCCTGGATATTGAATTTGTATTGGCAAAGCGAACTCCTGAAGGTCTTCCGACTACCGGTATTGTTCGGGTTCAGGGTTCCAAAACCGAATGGACGGTTAACGATAACTATACATTAAAATCGCAAAGCTACTGGCCTTCTGAAAATTACCTGAACATCTGGGTGTGCAACATTACCGATTACCTGGGTTATGCACAGTTTCCTGTTTCATCATTACCGGGTCTTGAGAATAGCTCGAACAACAGTCTGACGGATGGCGTGGTAATTTTCTACAAAGCCTTTGGATCGGTTGATGATGGCGCATTTACCCTTGACTCCCGCTACAATAAAGGACGCACCACAACGCACGAAATGGGGCACTTTTTTGGCCTTCGGCACATCTGGGGCGATGACAATAATTCGTGTGGTGGAAGCGGAGATTATGTTGATGATACGCCTGATCAGGCGGGGAGTTCAACCGGTTGTCCGAGTCATCCTAAAACCACCTGCAGTGTACACGCCATGTTTCAAAACTTCCTCGACTATACCAACGATGCGTGTATGAACATTTTCACCCAGGGCCAGATTAACCGGATGATCACAGTGCTTGAAAACAGTCCACGCAGAGTGAGTCTTCTTACCTCACCAGCCTTGCTCGATCCGTTACCGGTAGCGAACGATCTGGGCATCAAAGAAATTCTTAGCCCGGTTGCCAGCGAATGCAATCCGGTGGTTACCCCTTCTATTGAAATACGCAACTATGGCAACAACACCATCACGTCAGCACGGTTGCGCTTCCGCGTGAATGGTGCGATCGTGGAGACAAAAGATGTGGTGCTGAATCTTGCACCCCTGGCTTCAACAACCGTAAACTTTCTTCCGTTCAACTTTAACTCAGGAACTTCCACTGCGCTGTTTGAAATCTTGCTTACCAACACCGTAAGCGATGGTAATGCTGTCGACAATACACGTTCGGTTTCGGTTGTTATCGCACAAACCATCAATCTTCCATTCAGCCAAATCTTCAATTCCCTTCCATCAGGATGGCGCATTCAAAATCCCGACCAGGGTATAACATGGTCAATTAAAACTGCACCAAAAGAAAGTCCTACTAATCAGGCAATCTATCTGAATTTTTATGATTACGAAGATCATTTAGGCGAGGTCGATATCTTTACTACGCCTCTCTTTAATCTCTCCGCTGCTCCGGAAGCTGTTCTGTTTTTCGATGTTGCCCACGCACGCTTTCAGTCCAGTCAGGATAGGCTACAGGTGTATGTGCTGACCGATTGCAACGCCAATGTTTTTGAAGGAACGCTTGTATATGATAAAGCAGGATCGGCACTGGCTACAACAACATCGTCATCCTCAGCTTTTACACCCGGCAGCGCTGCCCAATGGCGTAAAGAAACCGTTAACCTCACAGCATTTATCGGACAACCAAATGTTCAGCTTGCGTTTGTCGGCATTAACGATTGGGGAAATAATCTGTACATCGATAACGTTCTGATGCAAACTTCCCCGGTTGAAGATATCGCGCTGAATGCCGTCAGTCCATCCATCCTTTCCTGCAAGACAAATCCGGATATTACCATCAATGTTTCCAATGAAGGAACTATCCCCATCCAAAGTTTTGATGTGAACCTTTCGGTAAATGGTGGTACCATCGTTATTGCTGTCTCGGACATTAATTTGCTCTCCGGGAACAACATAGACATTACACTTCCCTCCGTTCTGTTGCAGGAGGGTAGCAATACACTGGTAGTGGAATTAACTAATCCGAATGGTGGTAGTGATGTGAACCTATCCAATAATACAAAAACAGTGAAGCCCGTGGTGAACGCTGCGGAAGATCGTATTCCCTATCGCGAAAATTTTGATGCCGGATTTCTAAATCAATGGACCATTGTAAATCCGGAAAATGGTATGCTGTGGACAACCACAGCAACATCCGGTGGGTTTGGAACGTCTGCGAATTTTAAAGCTTTTGAAAATGCAACGATCGGTGATGAAAGCTGGCTGATCAGCCCCGTGCTGGATTTTTCACGCGCCACGCAAGCCAGTCTGCAATTCAACACTTCCTACGCCCTGAACGGAACGAAGTATGAGCGGCTGCGCGTGCTCTATTCAGAAGATTGTGGAACAACATTTAACAACACTCCGATTTTCAATAAATCAGGCACCCAGCTAACGGACAATGAGCGTACCACAGCGTGGGCACCAGTTGATGCAGGTGACTGGGTAGGTGAATTTATAGCGTTGAACACACTGGTTGGTAAAACTGAGTTGCGTTTTGCTTTTGTCATCACCAACGCCAATGGCAATAATTTTTACCTGGATAACATCGACTTCCTGAACAGCACCACACCAAGTCCTTATGTGGGCACAAAACTATATGCTATCTATCAGAAGAATAGCATGAATGAATTTTACATCACCTTCAACTTACCCGAACGGCAAACGGTAGGATATCAGGTTGTAGACATGATGGGCAGGCAACTGGTGGCCGGAGATATAGTGGATGTGGTGAACCAGACTTTCCCTGTTCAGCTGGCCGATGGAACATCCTCCGGAATTTATATTGTCCGGTTAAAAATTGGTCAGCAGTATTACGCTACGAAAATCTATTTGTCGCGTTAAGTTTAGCGTGGTTTGAATATCTTTACCTGAAAACTTTTCCTGAATGCCAACAAAAAAGAAAATTGTTATTCTCTACGGAGGACGCTCTGTTGAACATGGTGTCTCCGTGAACTCCGCCCGTAATATCGTTGAGTACATAAACAAAGATTTGTTTGAACCTGTACCCATCGGCATTAGCAAGAGCGGGCAATGGTTCCTGACGCCTGCGGTTACAAAAGATATTGAGCAGGGCAAACCACTTGGTCTGATTCTCGACCCGCAGCGTTCTGGTTTTACACTGCTTTCAAGCGATGACCGTTTCAAAGCGGATATTATTTTCCCGGTATTACATGGCACGGATGGTGAAGATGGCAGCATCCAGGGTTTGATCAAAGCCATGGATATCCCTATGGTAGGTACAGGTGTTTTAGGCTCGGCTGTTTCCATCAATAAGATTGTAGCCAAACACTTACTCAAGGCTGCCGGACTACCGGTAACAAAATTTCTAACCTATACTTTTGCCGATCAGAAAAAAATCAAGTTCAGTGAAATTGAAAGCAAACTCGGCCTTCCGTTCATGATCAAATCAGCAAGCCTTGGCTCGTCCGTTGGGGTATCAAAAGTGAAAAGCAAAAAAGATTTTAAGGAAGCCCTTGAAGAATCCTTTCGCTATGACGATGGTGTGATCATGGAAGAGTTTATCACCGGGCGCGAAATTGAATGCGCTATACTTGGCAACACTCCGGCTCAGGCCTCCCTGCCAGGGGAAATTGTGATTAGTAAAAAATATGAATTCTATACGTTTGATGCCAAATATGTTGATCCGGAAGCCGTTGAGATTCATGTCCCTGCTAAACTTGATAAGGTTGCCTCCAACCTCATTCGCGAAGTTTCAGTGAAGGCATTTGAAGCCCTGCACTGCGAAGATTTTGCCAGGGTTGATCTCTTCCTGACAAAGCGAAACAAAGTTTACATCAACGAAATCAATACTATTCCGGGCTTTACAAACTCCAGCATGTTCCCCATGATGTGGAAAGAGCGCGGCATCAGCTTCACTGACCTGATCACGCGACTGCTTGACCTGGCAATGGAACGTTACAACCGGGGCAAGCGCATTGAACGCGACTTTCAATCGTCATTAAAATTCTGATTCTTTTATCTTTGTCCATACCGTTTTAACCCTACAGCATGATTTGGAATAAATTTAGATCGAATACGCTTGGCGGACTTTTACTCCATTTGCTTCTTGCGGGCGGCATTATTGTTATACTCGCCATCGTTTATTTTTATGCCTACCTCCCCAATACCACGAATCACGGAGAAACCATTACCGTTCCAAACATTGAAGGAAAACCAATGGACGAAGTTGTTGTGTTTTTAGCCCGGCACGACCTGCGCTATGAAGTCAGTGACTCCTCCTATTCAGCCGAGTATCCACCCCTAACGGTATTGAAACAGTACCCGCATCCGGGAGCGAAAGTAAAAGAGAACCGGAAAATTTTCCTCTCGGTAAATCGTATCAATCCGCCAACCGTTCCGGTACCCGACCTGATTGATGCTTCCGTGATCAATGCCGATGCATTGCTCCGTTCGAACGAATTAAAGCGTGGCCATATCGAACTGGTGCCAGGTCCTTTTAACATTGTGAAATCCATGAAATACAATGGTGTGCTCATACAACCAGAAACCCGTGTGCCCAAGGGATCGGTTATCGATCTTGTGGTGATGGATGGGGGCAGCAATAAAGTTGATGTGCCCAACGTATTTGATCTCTCTGTTGAAGACGCCAAGTTTCTCATCTTTGGCTCAAACCTGAGCCTCGGACATATTGAGCTGGTCGGTGATACGATCGGTACCGGTGGAGTCGTTATAAAAGTGAAGCCAGGTGTCGGAACGATTGTGCGTGTTGGTGATGTGGTTGATTTGTGGGTTGGAAAACCAGGCACCACTCCACCCGATGATGACGATGAAGATAATGACAATGAGGAAAACCCCTAAGTGTTAAAGTAACCGGATGATCAGTTGTAAACGCAGACCTGTTGTTTTTATGATTTGCCTCGCTGCGTGTGCGATGTTGTTCATGCATATTCCTTCCTTTAGCCAGTTAAAAAAATATCCCGTTCAACGAAAAGCTATCGATCCATCAGACCGAAGTAACAAGGCAGCAAGAACACAATCACTGCCGGCCATGTCACTACCCTTCTGGGATGACTTCTCCTTCCCTTCCGGAGATGTTCCACAAGATACACTTTGGGAAAACAGCCGCAGTGTTTGGGTGAACAGCAATATCGCCATCAACACACCTACGATCAATGCTGCAACGTTTGATGGACTCGATTCACTGGGATTACCCTTTGCTGAAATTCAATCTGTAGGCTTCACGGATAAACTTATCTCCAGACCCATCAAACTGGGCACAGCAGAAGTTCCCCTGGCTTTACGCAGTACAGTTTACCTCAGCTTTCACTATCAGTGGCAGGGCAATGGCGAACCACCCGATGCGGGCGATTACCTTCAACTCGATTTTAAAAATGACTTAGGCTTGTGGGAAGAAATTTTGCGCATCGCTACAAAAAGCAGTTTCGATAAAACTGTTTTTTATGATACGATACTGCTTATAACAGGTGCACAATTTTTTCACGATCAGTTTCAATTTCGCTTCCGCAGATTCGGCCGCCAATCCGGACCGTTTGATACCTGGAACCTGGACTATGTATACTTGAATAAATTGCGAAATTCAGTTGACTTCGCTTATCCCGATGCTGCGCTTGCCTCACCCCTGACAACTTTTTTTAACGAATACCGCTCAGTGCCTGTCAAGCACTTTCTTGAATCAAAACAACTATCAAAACCGAAGTTCGATGTGCAGAATTTAAGAAGCATCAGTTCCTCGTATGCCTATCGCGCTCGCGATACCATTTCTAACATTTTCGAAAATCCGCCTCCGGACGTATTCAGTTCGATCCTGGTAAATTCAAGAGGTATCAAAGAAAATAGTGATGGTACATCATCCGGCTTCATGGCGGCAAAAGAAAGAACTACCACAACGCTGTATCGTGTGCCGGACGGCACTGATCCCGCGCAGTTTAATCCGGCAGCAAAAGAAATTCAGACCAAAATATTTGTCCGGTTGGCCAGCAACGATGTGTACGACACACTTGGCAACCAGGCGCCAGACTATGATCCGGCAAAATATTTCCCGGTTGATTTCAGGCTGAACGATACGCTCAGCTATACCTACATCATGAAAGATTATTATGCTTATGATGATGGCACGGCCGAGTATTCGGCAGGGCTTACACAATCGGGCAACCGCGCGTTGTACGCGTTCAATATGCTTACGCCTGAACCCGATACCCTTGTGGGATTTGATATGTACTTTCCGGATTTTTCAATTGTCAATAACCAAACAATTGATCTGATTGTGTACGGTCCTGATCCAACCGATGAAACAAAACCTGGAAATAATCCATTGGCCACCATCAACCGCACCGTAACACGCCAGGGTATCAATACATTTTTTTCAACGTCCATTATACCCGCACTACTTGTAAAGGACAGGTTTTTTATCGGATGGGTACAACCCTCCATTGGTACACCCAAAATCGGTCTCGATTACAGCAACAATACTGGAGACAAAATATGGGTGAATACCAACGGATCATGGCTTAATAATCCGGATGATATACAAGGCACATTAATGATTCGCGCGCGCTTTGGTAAAGGCGAAGTGATTACAGGTCTTCCGGAAGAACAGCATGCCTTGCTTATCTATCCGAATCCAAATCGGGGTGAATTCTTTGTGCAAGGCGAATATGATGCCCTCAACATCCTGAACACAACCGGGCAAACCGTACCGTATGCAGAACAACCTGAAGGCCATCGAACACGCATAACATTTCTATCAGCTCCAGGCTTGTACCTTGTAAACTGGCGAAAAGGCACTATAGGCGGTACGAAAAAAATCGTGGTCATCCGCTAAATTCGCATATCGATCGATTATTCAAATCTTTTTTAAGTATATCTTTACTGTTACCTGAATCTGTAACTTCATGAGTAAACTTATTATCAACAGTTTCGCAGAGTTTGAACAGCACGTTGGCAAAGAACTTGGTGCCTCCGACTATCTAAAAGTCACCCAACAACAAATCAATCAGTTTGCCGATGCCACATTGGATCATCAATGGATTCATACAGATCCGGTACGAGCTGCAAATGAAGGACAGTTTAAAAGTACCATAGCACACGGCTATCTTACCCTATCACTCGTTCCACACTTGTGGGATCAGATTGCTGAGGTTAACAACATTACTATGCTTGTAAACTACGGCATCGAAAGCCTGCGGTTCAATCAGCCCGTGTTGGTCGATCAGGAAGTTCGGTTAAGAGTTACCTTAAAAGCTATAACCAATCTGCGCGGAATAGCAAAAACAGAAATGCAGGTGACCCTCGAGATTAAAGACAATCCAAAGCCTGCCTTTACAGCCACTATTGTATTCCTCTATCACTTTAAATAAAAGCCGACAACAAGTTTTGCTATGGAGCAGGCGCCATATGAATTTCTAACGCAATGGGTGCTGGGCTAAAACATAGTAAAAAGACAATCAGGGTAATCCAACCCACAATTATCCTCCGGCTATCCAGTGGCACTTCAATAGGTGAAGCAGGATGTTGAATCCCCAAAAATCTTCCCACAATAAAGGCGAACAACAACCAGCCGGTGTAGCCCTCTACAGTGGGAAAAAAATACATCAGAAAGAACTGAACTGCGAACATCAAAACAGCATACATGGCTGTGTCGCGCTTGCTTAACTTTAATCCTGTAAAAGCAAAATAAAGGAATACTATGTATAGCAGAATATTGATCAATAACTCATTTGTAGGGAGAAGTGGATTGGTATACGGATTTCCGAGGCCTGAATAAAAAAGTAGCGCTACAAAAAAAATAGTGGCCACAACACGGTGACGCTTATAACCAAACATCCCGTACACAACATGGCCGCCATCCAACTGGCCAATGGGCAAAAGATTCAAGCACGTTACAAACAGGGCAATAAACCCGGCCAGCAAAACAGGATAGTGCATCAGTTCATGCGGGTTGGGAACACGTGTTGGATCAGCTATAAATTTTTCAAAGAACAGAAAAACCAGGTTGGTTCCAATCGTAATATCCACTACCGATTCATGTGCCTGGTAATATTCAGGTTCATAGACTACCGATGCATAGTCGGCTCCATACTGCTGGTATTCCGGGTGAAACTGGAAAACATAATCCGGTGGTGGCAGCGTGATGAAACCATAAAAAATAATGGCAACGGCCACAACGAAACCCGCCAGCGGACCCGACATACCAATATCAAAATGCTGGACGTTACTCACCGGCCTACTACGCAATCGGATAACAGCACCCATGGTACCGATTGAAAATGGAAGAAACGGAATGGGTGGAACCGGTATATAATACGGCAGTGAAGTTTTTACTTTGTGGTACAGGGCCGTGAAGTAATGGCCAAATTCATGAACGGTCAGAAACAAAAGAAGCGGCACAGAAAATTGCATGCCGCTGATAAAATCACTCCAACCATAATCCGGAGTGTACAATACCGAGCGGCCATACGACCACTCCGATCCGGCAAACGTAGTGGTCACAAAGGTGGCTACGAACAAAAATACTTGCAGTACAATTCTTTTCTTCTCGCTATTCATGAAAATACGCTAAAACCAAATCGGGTGATGTAACATGAAACGTTTTAATACCTAACGCTTTTGCGCCTTCAATGTTGGCCGCATTGTCATCCAGAAAAAGAGTATCACCGGCTTTCAGATTATTTTCTTCCAGTACCTGTTCAAAAATTTCGGCATCAGGTTTTCGTTTCTTCATGATGTGCGAATAGTACGCTCGGTGAAAATACCGATCGAGTGAAATCTCACCGGTAACGGAAGGCAACATTTTGCTGTTAACATAATGGAGGTGAATGTTGTTCGTGTTGCTCAGCAAATAAACCTGCTGGTGCTGCTGAAGTTTCAATAACAATTCAAGTTTCGCATTCGGAATTCCACGCAGCATGGCGTTCCAGGCTGAATCAATATGTTCATCGGTAACGTTAACATGTAATGTCTCCCGCACAAAATCTCGAAAGGCAACATCCTCGATCATTCCTTTCTCATACAAGTTAAATTCCGGCAGGGTGTGAAAAAGTTCTTCTATTCTTGTTTTATCCCATCCGGATAGCGCTGCAAAAGCCTGCAAGGTATGCTCTACCGAAAGATCCAGAATAACACCACCCAGGTCAAAGATTAGATTTTTAGTTTTCTGCTCGGCCATGCCACCACTCAGTTCCGGATTGTAAGAAGGTCAAAGATATTAAAAAATAATTCCTGCCTGCTTTCTCACAGGGTCGAAAACTTATAAACCGTAGTAGAACTATAAACCTTTCCGGGTTCAAGCACCACAGAAGGAAAAGAAGGTCTGTTTGGGGAATCGGGAAAATGCTCTGTCTCGAGGCAGATTCCATGACGTTTCTGATACGGAATACCACCTTTGCCAATGCTGGTGCCATCCAGAAAATTACCAGAGTAAACCTGAATACCGGGTTCGGTGGTGTATACCTCCAATAATCTTCCGCTTGCCGGATCATATAATGAAGCTGCAAGATACAATTCACCTGTCTCGTTGCGCAGCACCCAGCAATGGTCATAGCCATTGCCGTTCATGAGCTGTTGATCTTGTGCGTGAACGCGTGAACCAACGGAGGTTGGCTGACGGAAATCGAAGGGGGTATGCATCACAGAAGCGAACTCACTCAAGGGAATGTGTTGATCATTGACAGGGATAAAATAATCGGCATGAACATGCAGCTTGTGCTGATCGATTGACTGGTATGCATCACCGGTAAGGTTAAAATAACTATGTTGGGTGAGGTTAACCACGGTCTTCTTATCGGTTACAGCACGATAATCAATTCTCCATTCATTGTCGGCCATAAGGGTGTACAAAACTTCTACCTGAAGGTTACCCGGGAAGCCTTCTTCACCATCGACACTGGTGTAACTCAACCGTAAAGCATTCAAATCTTCAAGCGGCTCAATCTGCCAATAAACCTTATCAAAACCATTTGGGCCACCATGCAGATTATTGGCTCCATTATTTTGTGGAAGCGAATACGTTATACCATCGAGGTTAAATTTCCCATGGGCAATCCGGTTGCCATAGCGCCCGATCAAGGCACCGAAATATGGATTGCTTTGGAGGTATGAATCTAAATCATCATAGCCCAAAACGACATCAGCAAGTACACCGTGCTTATCCGGTACAGTGAGCCGAACAACAATACCACCATAGTTAATTACATCTATAGCCATACCATTGGAGTTCGAGAGCGTATACCGAAAAACTTCCTGACCGGAAGGAGTTCGACCGAAAAGCGACTTTGGAATACCCATGCTGTTGGTGTTGACGTGTAACGATATTCTGACTTTTATAAGGCACTTACAACTGAAACGTAAAATGTTTTACCACAAACGATTTCGTATACCGACAAACGGATGGTATTTTCTCAGGCAGCTTTACGCCACTATGCTGGTTCCGTCCTTTATTTGCACAACATGTACACCCATGTCAATTCCGAATGCATTTTTGTAGGCTGTTGACAGCGCAGAAATAAAATGGTGTACGTCATCCTTGCGGATCAGATTGATCGTGCATCCACCAAAACCACCACCCATCATTCTGGACCCCAAAACAGCATCAAACGATTTTGCCTGCTCTACTAAAAAGTCAAGCTCGGGGCAACTCACTTCATAAAGTTTTGAGAGCCCGTAGTGCGTTTCGTACATCTTCGCGCCAAAGGCCGTCAGATTATGTTGCAACAAATCTTTACTGGCACCTTGCACTCTGATAATTTCTTCTACAATGTACTGACATCGGTTAAAAACTTTTCCAGTCAATTCTGTCGCGTGGATGGTGAGCATATCGCGTGTAACATCGCGCAAGCTCTTTATCGCTGGATAATGCTGCTTCAACACCTCCACACCCCGTTCACACTCCTGACGCCTGGTGTTATACTCGGAATCCACCAATGCGTGTTTGACTTTCGTATCGCACAAAACAATGGCATGATTATCTAACGCCAGTGGAAAGTATTGAAACTCCATAGAACGGCAGTCCAGCAACATCACCTTTCCCTCCTCACCCATCATGCTGGCAAACTGATCCATGATACCGCACTTCACACCGGCAAAGTGATGCTCCGCCCATTGCGCCATAAACATCAGTTTCTGTTTCGGAATGTGAAGCCCGTTCAACTCCGATAAGGCAAATGCAAAGCCGCATTCGAGGGCCGCTGATGATGAAAGCCCAGCGCCAAGGGGAACATTGCCACCGAATACACAATTAAAATGCTGCATAGAATAACCGCCATCCACAAACTGGCGCAAAACACCGAGGAGATAATTGGCCCACAAAGGTTGATCAACTTTCTCAGGATTTTGAATATCGGGATGAAACGATTCTCCATACTTCATAGCATGGATGCATGAAGTATTATTTTCAGCCGGTGCAATAGCAAAGAAAATCTCGCGGTCAATAGCTGCCGGCATGACAAACCCATCATTATAGTCAGTATGTTCACCGATAAGGTTGATTCGCCCCGGTGAACGGATGCTGAGGGGCTCTCCTGGAAACAGCTTTTTAAATTTTTCCCGGATGGAAGAAGGCGTAATATCCACAGATTGAAATCAGTTTAGTATACATTGATCGCCTATTGGGCTGTGAGTGATTTGATCAGGCTAATTTCCTTTTCATCGTAGGGGGTTCCATCTTTTCTGAAAATATCATGAAACCATACCCTCGGCTCTTTACCATCGGGCATTGGCATATCCCACGCATACATGGTATTTGTTTTTCCGGCAACCAGTCCCCAGTTATACGCACCAACATTTTCGTTCTTTAGCATAGGCATAATCGTTTCGAAAAAACTGTTGCGTGTGCGCGCCATGTATTCCGTACAGATAAGCGGTCGTCCATATACGCGTAAACTATCGATCAAGGCCTGATGGTTTTCACGGTCACTGTAATTGTGGTAGGTGATCACATCTGAATGCAAAAGTTGAAATTCATTTAACTCCTTCAGATCACCATTCCAAACCCCAACCGACAAGGGTTGTGAAGGATTCACTTCCCTGCCCCACTGAAATACTTTGGTGAGAAGCGGCATTGATTTATTTCCGTATCCGGAATTGCCGGGTTCGTTGTACAAATCCCATAATACAATGCGCGTATCGTTGGCAAACGTAGTGAGCACATCTTTCACATATTGTTCCAGGGTAAAGATGAGTGTAGAGTCTTCGTGTAGTTTATCGCCCGGGTCGCGAACCCAACCCGAATTATGAATGCCGGGTTTAGGATCGGGTTGTTTCCCCGATTGATAGGACGGATTCCAGCAGTCATCAAACAAAACAAAGAGCGTAGAAATATGATGGCGATCAGCAATTTTCAGGTATTGATTTACCCGTTCTTTGAAACCTTCCGGATCAACTTGCCAGGCCAGGTGATGCAGGTAAACGCGCATGGAGTTCATGCCGATGGATTCAGCCCAACCCAACTCACGATTGATGGTTATCGTATCAAACGATTCAGCCTGCCACATTTCCAATTGGTTGATGGCTGTACTGGGAATAAAGTCGCTGCCACGCAACCAACCCCAGGGCTTATACCATTTGGCAGCGCGCTCCTTCGTCCAGACTTCAGAAATTTTATCAGGAGTTTTTTTTTGTTCAGTATCTGTTTGTTGCCTGTTACATGAACTGAGAAAAAGAAGTGAAAGCAAGATCAATGTTAATATTCTAGTCATAGGTTTTTGATTTGCATCCTGAAATTACGTTTAATCTTTTACCGAATACAAAAAGCTATCAAAATTTATTTACAGAAAAAACAGATGCAAAGTAAGTACTCGTCCAAAAGAGAATTAGAAGGAAAATATCGGAATCAAAATAACAAATACGCAGTATGAAAAGACACTCGTTATTTCATTGTTAACATCTAAAGCGACTAACTATAAAACTAAATGAGCCTGAAAAATTTTCTTTAAGCGTTAATCCATTTAATGCAAATCAACCCTTTAGGCATTCGATCTACCATACACAGAATTTCCAATACAACTTATAGCCTAAAGCTTTTTATAATTAATTATTTTAACTAATTTCTCCTTCGTTACGGCCATGATTGCGATAGCCAAATTAAATTCATACATGATGATCATTGAAATGACAAAGGGTTGGTCAGTAAAGTTAACCTACACGGGACTAGCCATTGGAGTACTTGTTTTAATCGGTTGGGACTTTGATGTGGAGATTCTGAAACGGCCAATACCCGGACTTTCTGCAATGAACCCGACAACAGCATTTGGTTTTTTGCTACTCTCTATTGCTATTCTTTTTTTTCATACAGCTACACTGAATAAAAGACATATTGCTTATGTGTTGACCTTACTTTGTTTCTGTATAGGTGCACTTCGTTTAATTGGTGAACAATATAAATGGTTCTTTCAGATTGATCAACTTATCTTTGCGAACAAAATATCAGATGAAATATCATTCGGTATGCAAGATCGCATGGCGCCTTCTTCAGCCCTTAACTTTATAATTTTAAGTCTGGCCCTTTTTACACAAAATACACCAAAACCAAATCACTTTGTCAGTCAGGGGCTTGCCACAATCGCTTGCCTTATCTCGTGGTTTTCCATACTCGGTTATATGTATCGTGTTCCCGAGTTCTATGGAGAAATACCCTTTTTTCCTATGGCAGTTCATACAGCTGGGGGGTTTGTATTGCTGTCCTGCGCTTTGATTACTACTCATCCGGATCGTGCGTTCTGCTATGTTATGTTTGGGCCGTATCAGGGAAGTGTATTGGGTCGATCTTTATTGCCAGGTATCTTTTTGATTCCGGTAGTATTAGGGTATATACGACTTTGGGGACACTGGTTGAATATTGTCAGTACTGAATTTGGTGTTGCGCTTCTCATGGTAAGTCTCACACTGATTTTCGCTACTGGGCTGCTTTTAGCAATGCGATTATTAAACAAACATGATGAAAAACAAATATACTTTCAGCAAAACCTAATCGATCTGAATAGCGATCTAAAAGTAAAGCATGATGAGGTTACTGCGTTAAATAAGGAACTTCAAGCTGCTAATGAAGAACTTGCTGCTGCCAATGAGGAATTGAGTACATTGAACGACTCGCTTCATATGGCCTCCAAAAAAATCAATGAACAGGCTGAAATTATTGTACAACAAAAAGAAGAACAACTCAACCGAGTATTAGACAGCAGCCAGGACGTAATCTGGTCAATTGATCTCACCGGAAATGGCAAAACCTATATAAGCCGTTCGATAGAAAATGTCTTTGGTGAAATGGTTACTGATAATCTTTTGAAAAATTTTGATTTTTGGATGGAACGAACGCATCCTGAAGATCGCAAGAAAAAAGAATTAGCACGCCAGCAAATGATTGATACTGGTCATTCAGAATGTAATTACCGAATGCGCATAGCCAATAACTCTTACCGGTGGATATATGAGCGTAGCCGCCTTATTTATGACAATCAGCGTAAACCCATTCGGCATGAGGGGATCGTTACCGATTTAACTGTCCTGAAAAATCAAGAGGAAGCTATTCAACGCTACCAAGAAAACCTTGACATTATTTTTAATAACACAGTTGAGGAAATACTGTTGCTAGACGAAAACGGGCAGATTATGTTATTTAACGCAGCGCTTGAACGGTTCATTTTAAATGCTAAAGGTCGTCCACCCCAAATTGGAAATTTCTTGTGGGACATAGCCGTAAATGATCGCGTGGACGCGTCAAAATCATTGTTTACACGAGCGCTTCAGGGAGAAACGATTGTAGTAGATGCTTCAGTCAAAACAAAGGAGGGTGAGGTCATACATGAATTGAGATATCAACCAGTATTCATTCAGGAAAAAGTTAAATATGTTACTGTGACATCGATTGATGTTACGGATAAGAAAAAGCAAGCCGATATTCTTAAAAAATCAGAAGCTAACCTACGGGCTATATTTGAACATACAATAGATGCTTTTGTACTGTTGGATGCTGCTTATAATATAGTTTCATTTAACCGGAGTGCTCTTGGTATCTCAGGGCTGGATCTAAAAAAAGGAAAAAGTATTTTCGATTTCATTGAGATCGAACGGCATGAAAATTTTCGTACTAATTTGGAGCGAGCATCGCTTGGAGCAACTGTGGAGTACAATACCCAAGTGAGTTCTTTTGATAACACTACCTGGTACCATGTTTCTATTTCAGCCATTATAGTTGATCAAAATCTTGTGGGTTTCTGCATTACAACGCACGATTATTCCTCTTTGAAAAGGGCCGAGGCACTCCTGAAAGAAAGTGAAGAAAGATTTCGAGCCTTGGTTGAAAATAGCGAAGATATTATAGGCCTGGCAAACAAAAATGGTCAGATAGTCTACCTTAATCCAAGCATTGAACACATATCTGGTTATAAGGCAGATGAATTCCTGTTTGCAAAAAGTGAGGAATACATTCATCCTGATGACAAGGATTTGTATATCACATTTTGGAACAGTGTATTTGAGAGCCGGGGGAAACTAATGCATGGAGCTTTTCGAATGAAAAGTAAAAATCTTACCTGGCGATGGTTGGAAGGTACTGCAATTAACCTGTCAGAAAAGGATAACGTTGAAGGTATAATTATCAACTTCAAAGATGTTACAGAACGAAAAAAAGCAGAAATTGAAAAAACAAACCTTATCTCCCAACTCACAGAACAAAATTACAATCTTCAGCAATTTTCATTCATTGCTTCACATAACTTGCGTGGTCCAGTCGCTTCCATTTTAGGACTCCTCCAAATACTGAAACCAGTGGTTGTGACAGAGTATGTTGCAACCATACATCAAATGATTCATAAATCAGTCAAAAACCTCGATAGTGTAATTCGTGATCTTAATGACATTCTGGATATGCGGAGTTACAACTTACATGAAAGGGAACCTATTATTTTGCGTGATATTGTCGAAATTGTATGTAAGACTCTTCATCTGGAGTTGGAACGAACTCAAGCTATCATCCTGATTCAGGATGATAGCTTCTCCACATTTCATACTATTCGCAGTTACTTTCATAGTATTCTTCTAAACCTAATAACCAATTCCATTAAATACCAGATGGATGATCGAAACCCAGTCATTCGCATTACGACTTTTCACTGTGAAGGTAATTGCGGATTTACGTATCAAGATAATGGCAAAGGCATTGATCTTTCTCTACACGGAGACAAAGTATTTGGGCTGTATAAAAGGTTCCACCAGAATACCGAAGGTCGAGGTGTAGGACTTTACATGGTAAAAACGCAGGTTGGATTACTGAATGGAGAGATCAAAATTGAAAGTGAACCCAATATTGGTACAACTTTCACGGTTTCCTTTCCCTTATTGGATGCTAATTCATAATCCAAATTTATATTATAAAGAATTAACTCTTTTATTGGGTGCAACTATCACTATTTTCTTGTGCTAACCGGTCCATACACCGCATCCCGAAACTTTTTATGCACCAGGTTATCGAACGGAAATATTTGAACAAACAATACTGCAGTCAGTTGATTAACCGGATCAACCCAAAACAACGTACTGGCAGCTCCATCCCAGAAGAACTCCCCTACAACGCCATTCTTTTCTTCCACTGATGCCGGAGGATGGAGGCGCACTGCGAAATCAATACCAAATCCAACCTGTCCTTTACTCGGCAACCACATGCGTTCCGTAACTGAATCAGCCAGGTGATTCGTTGCCATTAATTCAACGGTAGATGGTTTCAAAATAGTGGCCTGATCAAATGTTCCCTCATTCACCAGCATCCGTGCGAAACGCATATAGTCATCCACGGTAGAAGTGAGCCCCCAGCCCCCTGGTTTTAATGGCCAGTGTTTGGTGTTAAACTCATTGGCAATATCATCCGGTATACGGTTTAATTTTCCATCGTCCCCTCTACTGTACATGGCGGCAAATCGATTCCGTTGGTCTTCGGGCACAAAATAACGTGTTGTGTTCATCTTCAGTGGATCCAGAATATTCTCCATCACATATTGGTCGAATGATTTGCCCGAGAGGCGCTCCACCAGAAAAGCTTGCACATCCACACATGGACCATAGGCCCATTGCGCTCCGGGATGAAACGTTAACGGAAGACTTCCTAACTTCTGAGCCATCTGCGTAAGCGTATTATCGGGGTTCATCGGATCAGTCTCCTTTACCAGTTTTCCGAAACGTGTTGTTGTGTCTGGAGTATTCGTGACAAAGCCTGCTGTATGTCTTGTAATATCGCGAATGGTAATGGGGCGATGAGGAGTTTCGAGTATCATGTTTCCGTTAGCATCCGTGCCCGCTAATACCTGAACATTTGCAAACTCCGGAGCATACTTTGCCAGCGGATCATCAAGCTGAAAGGCTCCTTGTTCATATAGTTTCATCAACGCCACTCCCGTGATGGGCTTGGTCATGGAATAAATCCGAACGATTGTATTCCGATCCATCGCGATGTTGTTTTCACGATCGGCATAGCCAAATGCATTGAAATAGGCTTCCTTATCTTTTTCAACAATGAGCGCTGCTATACCGGCTACCCGCCCTGAATCCACCAGACTTTTTAGTGTTGAATCGAGGCGAGCTTTGGCTAACGCTGTGATGATGGAATTACGTTCATCGGGTTTTGTTGGAGAGCATGCGGTGAACCCAATAACGGTCAGCCATACAAAGAATTGAATACGAAAATTTTTCATTGATGGTAGGATAATATAGTGTCTTACTAAGGTAGTCGGTTTTAAGAGAAGACACAATGTTGCTTGTGCCTACAATTATGTCTTGATCATTCGCTTTAGAAAGATACCCGAGACTAATCCAAGTACAACACCACCAGCCAATATCAGAAAGAAATTAAGGATGGCCAATGCCCAACTCACCGAAGTGATGTACTTTGTATAATCCACCGCAAAAACCGTGAGCACCGCCAGCGGCCAGGCCACTAAACATGCCACAATCCAAAGGTTTGCGTGCTGAGAAAAGTTTTTCAGTATGCCGCGTTGGAGTAAGCCAACCGCGAGACCTCCTAACAGAATGCTCCATGCGATTTTATGTTGTACAATGCCCTCGGGCAACAGATCAAGAATGAGAAATGGAATGCTCAATCCTAAAACAGAAAATATCATCCAGTTTTTGGGAATCAACACTATCCTTTTGAACATCAGCCATTGCATGAAGCCTACACCTGCCCCGATACCAATACCCAAATAAAATTGCATGTGCTCAATACCGATCGCATCAAGAAGAGATGAGAGTATTAAAATCAAAACAACACCCGCTAACCAACCCAAGAAAGTTGCACGGGTCCATCGAACAAGTGAAAACGTTAAACTATTGCCGGTTTCCATAGGTCCTGCGATTGGCACACGCTATTCAAATACTATCTTTCCATTTTTTATTTTAAAACTAAAGAGTCGTGACGTATCCACTTCCTTCCGATTCAGCTTGCCGGGTTTCCACTCACCCAAGGTATTAAATACGGCTTCAATTTGTTTATCCAATTCCGGACTTTTTGTTTTATTATCCATCTTACACTGCACAACTTCACCTTTACAATTAATGATTATACCGATCATGCCTTTATCGTCATACCTGGGGTTATCCATCAAAAATTGGACTTCACTATTCAGGCGCTCCAGGATTACAGTTTTTGATACAGGGCAAACAGCTTCCTCCTGTCCTTTCATAGTCGGGAACATGGCATAGACTTCCTTATCATTGCAGATGCCGGCAATGCTTTCTTTTAGTTCCAGCTTGGCAACGAACTGAGCATATGAAGTCAGTGATAAAAGCCATAATACGGTTAGCACGCTTGCTCGCATAAATTGTATTTGTTTTTATAAAAGTAATAAATGATCAATTCTTTTCTTTTGATGTTCATGGTGACGCCAGTGCATGGCAGCATACTGCAACCATTCCACGGCCGAAAAATAACCAAGGCCGGGATGTTGGGTTTTTCCGGTAAAACTACATTCGGTGATTCTATCCGCTACATCGTTCAACTCCACCTTTAGTGCAATCAAGTCTTGCTGAAGTTTTACTGTACTGGAAGGCTGCGGTATATTACCAGCGGAAACAGGATCGCCTAGTATACGTTCATTCGGAAAGGCGTCATTCTGAAACATTATTCTGGCCTGTTGATCCATTGTCGCATCTGCATTTTCAGTATTATCCAGGCAAGCTTCCATCTGAAGAATATAATATTTCGTTTCATGGATCAGGTGCATGTAGACTTGACCCAGCGACCAGCTTTCAGCATTCGGTTTAAAACACAACTGTTGAAAACTGTACTGCTGAAGTTCAGTCATCCAATGATCGATAGTGTTGTTGAATGCATCTCTATAAAGCATGTCGGACTTTTAGTTAGAATAATCTCTTTCCGAAACTAAAAACCATTTACCATCTACATTCCGAAAGTTGAAATCAACCATAATTCCATTATCGACTCCTCGCAATTCTAGGTTTGTGCTGTCGGTATAAATCTTTGTGGTCTGGGTATAGGCATCCAGTTCTCTTTGCGCATAGTCCGGTTTGTATTCCAATGGCAAGTGTTTCCAGTTCTTAACATCAATTTTCTCCATTATTGGCCTATCCGTATCCATATCCCATGAATGGAGTACGAACGGAAACTGTACACGCTGAACTTGGAATAATGAGTCGGTTGTGAATTTTTTAAAGAAGTCATCAAAGGATTCTTCCGCTGGTGTGCTTTCAATTCTATCAACTGATTCATTAAGCATACTGGAGTTATCGGTCTTTGCCTGACAACCCAACAACGCCAATAAAAGAATAAAGAGGCTAAGTTTCATGATCTGTTCAGGCTAACGCATTAAACATCTACAGGATGAAGATACTATTTTCTGGCATCTTAAGGATACCATTTTCCGCACAGGTGTTTGCATTCTATCAACAATGTCTTGGCTAAAAACCATCACTATTGAAACAGTGCCATTGTATAATCAAACAATTCAGTTCCGCCCCATTTACCATGTCCTGGAATAACAATTTTTGCTTGCGGATATTTTTGTTTGAGTTTATGTACCGTCTTTGACCATGCTGCTGTATTTGCATCTTCCAGATTTCCTTTTGTTGCATCCCATGCCTTTATCAGGCAACCCCCAAATATGGCGTGATCTTCCGGAAACGAACCAATAACATTATCCTTTGTATGTCCTTCTCCAAAATACTCAGCAAAAACTTTTTTATCTCCGATGCTCACAACAAGCAGATCATCAAATTCTTTGATTGAACCAGTCAATGGTTTCCCACTTTCGGCCAGCAGTGCGATTGTTCTTTTGGATGCAAAGACAGGAACAGTGCTGGCGTTAAATATTGCCAATCCACCAACACAATCATCGTGGAAGTGCGTTGGAACTAATGCTTTTATTGCAGCCTGAAGATTATTTTCAATATACAAGATCAACTCTTTTGAACTTTCATCGGTTGCAGGTGTGTCAAATACAATTGCTTCATTCCCATTCACTACCATCATTCCGTTGCAGGAAACCCTCCCAAAATCAGTTGTATTTAAAAAAGATGTGTGCTGATAAACATGACGTGCAAGGCGTTGAATAATTAAATTCTCTGTTTGATAAACTACAGACGTGTCTTGTTGAGGTGCATCAGTGCGGGGGGAGGCTGGCGACTGGCTTTGGCTGGAAGGTTGCTTTTGGCATGAACCCATGGCCAGTCCAGCAGAAATAAAAACTACTAGTACTGATTTATTTATACTGGTTAGGTTAAGAACGCTCTGATGCATGTCGTGCTGGGTATTTTTACTTCGAAAATAACTCCTCCGGTTTTCACTTTATCCTACCATCTGAGTCTATTATGAAAAATCCATAAAAAAAGGCAGTCACTTCTGTAACTGCCTGATTTTCAATGTGGGCCCAGCTGGGCACGATCCAGCGACCCCCTGATTATGAGTCAGGTGCTCTAACCAGCTGAGCTATGGGCCCGAAATGGGATCGCAATTTTAGTGATTACTGCCCGAATAACAAATCATTTACTGTATTTCAACTTTAGTCTTGTCACCATTTCCGGGTACTTTTTAAGGTTCCTGTATAGGTTGCGCTCTTCATCCTTTTGAAATGACGTTCCTGTTGCCTTGCTGTTGCAGTGAATTTCTTCTTCCCTAGGCAGCAGAAACAGGATTTATAATTACCCTAAATTGATACTTGCTAAATAGTTGTTACCTTAGTTAACGGAAGCCCATCCAAAACCTCACTGATTGAGGTCGTGGATGGGTTTTTTATTTCCTTCATAAAGGCGGGTTTAGTTATCGGTATTGTGGTGGAGCCCGCCACTAATTGTACTCTTCCTTTAAAGAAATTTTTATGACAGCCAATTCAAAAATGGAATCACCCTATTATCGTATTCTGCGAGGCTACGCTCTTGATCCGGGCTTTAGCACCCAACTCAACACTATGTCTATAAATGAAGTGATCTACAAAATTCGCTGGGAAGAAGTTGAAGCCGGACCCATCGGAGAATACTTGGAAGTCGTTGATATCGATCCTTCATCCAATTGCTACTATGATCCGGTTGACTTAAATGCAAAGCATGTTTTGGCGCAAGGAGGACTACCTCCCAGTGAGGGTAATCCACAATTTCACCAGCAGATGGTGTATGCGGTGATCATGAAAACAATCCGGCATTTTGAACATGCTCTGGGAAGAAAAATTATTTGGCGACACCGAAGCCTCTCGAATTTCTCAACTTCCAGAGAACGTCTTTCGCAAGAAGACCGCTTTCGCAAAGAGTATGTTGGGAAACTTCGGGTTTATCCGCATGCTTTTCGCGATTCAAATGCCTATTACGATCAGGATAAGATTGCACTGCTCTTCGGCTACTTCACTGCGGCAGATCAGGTACAGGGTAATAACTTTCCCGGAGGAGTGGTCTTCACTTGCCTCTCCCCCGATGTTGTTGCGCATGAGACTACGCATGCCCTGCTCGATTCCATCCACAGTCGTTTCATTGAAGATACCAATCCCGATGTGGGTGCATTTCACGAAGGCTTTTCGGATATCGTAGCCTTGCTGCAACGTTTTACTTTTAGAGAATTGGTCGAACATCAATTGGCCTCTACACAAGGTCGCCTGGATGGGTACAGCGTATTGGGTGAATTGGCTACACAATTTGGCCAGGCACTGGAGAATGAGCGAGGTGCCTTACGAAGTGCCATCGGAAAAATTAACGATAAGGGCGAATGGGAAAAGTTTGAACCTAATCCATCCGAGTATCAATCCGTGATGGAGCCCCATGATCGAGGTGCTATCCTGGTGGCCACTGTCTTTGATGCTTTTCAAAGAATCTATCAATACAAAACGCAAGACCTCATCCGCATTGCAACAAATGGAACGGGCATCCTGCCAAAAGGAAATATTAGTCCTGATCTTGTGAAAAGACTTGCTACCGAGGCGCAGCAAATTGCCGAACACCTGCTTCACATCTGCATACGCGCATTGGACTATTGCCCTCCTATTGACATTTCTTTCGGCAATTATCTCAGAGCCTTAATAACAGCAGATCTTGATATTGCTCCTGAAGACGAGAACGGTTATCGCATTGCCCTAATCGAAGCATTTCGCGCGCGTGGCATTTTCCCCGACAGGGTCAACACCATGTCAGTGGAAAGCCTGCGTTGGTCAAAACCAAATTTCACACCGTCAGAGTCAAGAGCATTTCGCTTTATCTCCAAATTTCTGGAGAAAAGAATTGATTCCTTATTTGAGTTAGACAATCGTGAACAGATTCATGTTAACAGTCAAAAATTACAAGCCGCACTACAGGTTTATTTGACCGAAGGCAAGCGCCCTGAATTTACACCCAACGATTGGGAAGCACTTCTTAATAAATTAGGAATGACTTCCCGACCATTCAAACTCAAATATGCAGGAAAGAATTACACAATTAACCCACCGCCATTGGAGGTCCATAAAATCCGACCGGCTTTCCGTGTGGGCCGTGAAGGAAGACAAATACAACAAGTTATTATTTCACTCTCGCAAACGATAAGGTTCACGATCCCACGCAAACAACCGAATACAAAAAAAATATCCTCAGAAGAAATCGTGTTTCGCGGAGGAAGTACGATTATTCTTAGTCTGGGAAACATGAAGGAAGTTGAGTATGCCATCACAAAAAACCTGAAGAGCCAACGAAGGTTTGAATATCAAACTGCTTTTCAACATGCTGATGAAGATTACAGTATGAATTTGGCAACCTATCAGCATGGGCCAGATGACAATTTTGATCTCAACTTCAAACACCTGCATTTTCACTCCCGATAAACTAAACCGAACAAAAAATGGCTACCCGTATAAACATCAAAATGTATAAAGTGAAAGAGTTGGGAGATTGTTTCCTCTTAACGGTTCACCACAACAATATTGTTAAGTATGTTCTAATCGATTGCGGATCTTTTCGAAATGGCAAAGGTTCTCAAGACCGGATGAGACAAATTGTGAGTGACATTAAGGATAAGCAACTGAAGGGCGCCAAACTGGATGTTGTGGTGGCAACACACCAACACAACGATCATGTGAGTGGTTTTGTACATGCCGAAGACTTGTTTACAGCCATCGGCATTGAGCAAGTCTGGCTATCGTGGCTGGATAATCCAAAAAACAAACAAGCGGTGAACATCGGTGCAAATCATTTGGAACTGCGGAAATCCCTGAAGCAAGCTTCTGAAAAATTGGATGAGCTGTCAAAAAACAAGTCTGGTCATCGGTCACATTCAGCGATGGCGCGAAAAGCTTTCAATACAAAAAATCTCCTGGATGATTTGCTCGGTTTCTATGGGGCAGCTCCAGCATTGCCAGCAAAGGGAATTGAAATCTTAAAAGGCATCGGTGAGAAAAAGGTGGATTACCTTTCACCGGGTGAAATAAAAGCAATTCCTGGTATTGATTCTGGTGATCTCCGCATCTATGTATTGGGTCCTCCAAAAAATGAAGCATTACTGTATCGAAAGGATCCAAAAAAAGGAGAATCGTATGATCATAAACTAAGTGCCATGAACAACATGATTCAGCATTTCATGGCAGCAATGGAAAACAGAAACAATAAAGAAGATAAAGAGGAGCAACAATTTCCGTTCAATAAAGACTATAAACGGTTTACCGACAAAACTAAATCAGGGTCGGCTCCCCTCAACCAAGTTATTGATTTGTATGAACGAAAAGAAAATGGATGGCGCACAATTGACGAGGATTGGATGGAACAGGCTTCTCGTTTAGCGTTATATATGGATACGTTTACCAACAACAGTAGCCTGGTACTTGCCTTTGAAATCGTTCGGACTGGAAAAGTATTACTTTTCGCGGCCGATGCCCAAACCGGAAATTGGATATCCTGGAATGATCTGGAATTTAAAGGTGAAGAAACTACTGTGGAAAATCTTTTGAGCCGGACTGTGCTCTACAAAGTTGGTCACCATGGCAGCCATAATTCAACGCTAAAAAGCGCACTTGAAAAAATGACCAGTGATGATTTGGTTGCCATGATTCCTGTTGATAAAAAAGACCCCAACATAACCAAAGTGAATGGCTGGCAAATGCCCGCCACTAACCTATACAATAGACTGAAGGAGAAAACAAATTATCGTATACTCCGAATGGATGATGGCTTTGCAGATGAATGCAACCCAAAGACCAGCAAGAAAGCAAAAGCCTCGTGGGCCAAGGTTTCCCAGCCTAAAATCACACCCCTTTTTGTTGAGTACACCATATCCTAACCGTATGGAATCCTCAACAATCGACTTAAAAATAGGATTAGCATTCTCCGGGGGAGGTTATCGAGCTGCGTGCTTCTGCCTGGGTACACTTTCCTATCTGAATGAAACAACATTATTCGGCAAACCCCTTCGTGAACATGTTGTAGCGCTCTCCACTGTATCCGGTGGTACCATTACGGGTGCTGCTTATGCAGTCGGCATCAAGCAAGGTAAATCATTTGATACAATCTATGAGACGCTCTACTCTTTCATGAACGATACTGATTTGGTTTCGCTGGGATTAGATCGCCTTCTTTCAAATGAAGGTTGGAAGAGAAACAGAATTAAGAGTTTGATTAATGCCTTTGCTGATGTGTATAACAAAGAACTTTTTAAGGGCTCTACATTCGGCACCCTGATGACGGATAGTAATCCGATTCATCTCAAGCATATTTCGTTTAACGCAACGGAATTCTCGAATGCACTACAATTTCGATTTCAATGGTCGGATAAAATAACGAAACCAGCGGCAGAAGAATCGCCACGCGGAATCATCGGAAATAAATTCTTTCGCATTCCGGAAGAAGCCGCCAGTGAAATCCGGATGGGTGATATTCTCGCTGCATCCTCCTGTTTTCCTGGCGGATTCGAACCCATAAATTTTCCCTCCGATTTTCAATATGAAGGATCAAGTAAACTTTCCGAGCTTTGCGAAAATCCGCACTATCGTGTCGGGTTAATGGATGGCGGTATTGTTGACAACCAGGGAATTGAACCCATCCTGTTAGCGGACCAACGTATGAAACGAAATCTCGAACATCCTGACCAACAAGAGCACGCACTTGACTTGATTATTGTGTCGGATGTAGCGAGCCCATACATGGAAGATTATAAACAAAGTACCCAGCATCCCGCCACAGGGTGGAGAAAACTTTCTCCCGCCATTATTCTGTCCATAAATTCTGTTCTTTTACTTACCTGTGCAGCACTCTTATATCTGTTTATTACGAATGGAAATACGATCATGATTATCGTATCAACAGCCATTGCCACACTCTCTATTTTATTGTTTTTGCTGGGGAGACTATTAAATGAATTGCCCATCAAGTTTAATGTACCAGAATTTTTTTTGAAGCCTTTCGGAAAACTCTTACGATTAAAACTTCAGGTTTATGAAACCATGATCTCCAATCGCAAGAATTCGTTGTTAAAAATGACGAACGAAGTATTTCTTAAACACGTCAGGCGGTTAAACTATAACCGAATTTATAATGACGAATCATGGAAAAACAGAAGGATGATGAATGCTATTTATGAATTGAGAAAGGACGAAAAAGGATACCGCGACAAAATTCAGGAAAAAAAAATACCGGAATATTTGATGCCGTCAGCCAAGGTTCAGGAAGTGGCTACAGTAGCCTCATCGATGAGCACTACCTTGTGGTTCACACGTGATGAACTTGAAAAAATGAATATGCTTAACACCATCATAACCTGTGGCCAGTTTACTACGTGCTGGAACCTGTTGGAGTATCTGGAGGGTATTAAGAGAAACAATTCAAACACGAATCCTAATCATGCGTCAATCCTGCAGCTAGAAGAAAAACTAAAATCACATTGGATGTCGTTTCAGGAAGATCCATTTTGGTTAGTAGAGGTAATTAACAAACGATCAGGAGTTTTCTAATCATCTCAGCTTGCGTAGAAGACAATAACACCCCATTGGCAACGCTTACTTCATCACCTGCACCCAGCTTTTACAAACACCATGTTCTTCAATTATAGCTTCGTAATAATAAACACCGGCTGCTAATCCTTCGGCAGACCAGTTATAGTCGTAGTCATCGCTCTGAAATACCACGGTGCCCCAACGGTTGTATACCAGCAATGAAACCTTGAATCCGAAATCGCCCGGAGTAAGCACACTGTTCTTGCCAAACTGAATGGTGAAGGTGTCATTCTTTCCATCCTGAACACCGGGTGTAATCACGTTGGGTATTTTCATACTAAACACCGGAACATGCATTGTTTTTTCATAGACACACACACTACGACTCGCCACCTGCCGTACAGTGTACACGCCATCGGCTTCGTATGCGTGCTCTGTCTCCATGTCATCCGTAGTCGTTCCATCACCAAAATCGAAAAAGATAATATCATCATTACGCAGACTATCGGTTACACTTCGTAAAGCAATCGTTGGCCGTTCGGAACAAGTAGGTTCACGCAAAATTTCAAAATCCACTCCAATGCCCGGCACCACATTCAACTGTACGGTGTCCTGATTCACGCACCCGGTGGACTCCGTAATAGTTACATAGTAAATGGTAGTATCGCGGGGCGAAACCTGCGGGTTTTGCGCGTCAGACTGAAATGTTTTGTCTTTACTGATCCAGTGATATGATGCTCCGCCACTAGCGCGAAGAGTGTACTGATCACCTTCACACAACTGATCATCGTCTTGCACCTCCGCTTCGGCCAGAAATACATCTACCACTGCCGAGGTTGAATCTTTTACACGACACGTTCCTTCGTCAACAGCCTTCAGCCAAACGGTATACCGGCCAGGCAATTGATAGGCGTGCGTGATGCGCGAAGTGTCGGTCTTCACAATTCGGGTATTATCACCAAGATCCCAAAAATAAGTTTCTCCCCCGGTGCTGAAGTTCTGAAAGACAATTTTATCAGGAAGGCAAACTTTATTTAAGCCGGGCATGTCCAGTCTAACCGAGTTGGTTTGAAGCCTTGCCTTTAGCGATGACAAATCGAATTTGAACGCTGCATTATTACAATTCTGACTGCGGTTCAAACGCGACCATGCACCTTCCGTGGTTGGAAAATCGGATGTTGGATTTCCGGTAGCATTAAAGGCATCACATCCGGAACACACGGCATGATAAACTATACCACCTTTATCAAACCGGCTTGTTCCACCATCCACATGGGTGCGCGATTGTGTTCCACCCAGAAACGTGGCATAAAGTCGCTGTGAGCCATCATCGGTTAATACAATGAAATAAAAATCAGAACCGGAAGTTGTTTTCTGAAAAGCGTCATCACTTACGGGCATACCTACCGTGTTGGTTGGCCAATTGCCGGTCTGACTATTCACAATACCACCCCACCCCGACAAATACAGGTTGTTGCATTCGTTTACCAGGAAAGCCGTGGGAGAAATATCCGGGAGTCCTCTGCCCGATCCGAATACGGTTGAAAAAATCAGTGTTGATAACGTGTTGTCAAACTTCTGTACAAATTGCCCGCTGTTGGGATTGCTGTAAACTCCTGGTGTTACCGGAAAGGTGCCATTGGTTTGCCCGTACACATAAACTTCCGCAGCTTCATTTATATCCAAAAAATAAATTTGGTCAAATCCACTTGTTCCGGTGAAGGTGCTGTAATGAATACTGTCTCCGGTATTTGCAATCTTTGCAATCCATCCATCTGCGCCTAGCTTGTATTGTGTTTGGTAGGTGTTAGTCGTAATTGGAAACTCCGGACTGGTTGTACCTCCGGCCACATAAATGTTTTGTTCCTTATCCAGCTTTATGGTGTGCGATGCATCTGTGCCGTTACCACCAAGGAAAGTACTCCAGAGCAATTGTGATAAATCGAAATTCAACTTAAACACAATGGCATCGGTTGATCCGCCATTGTAAATAGAATCCACACCTTTAGTGGCCGGGAAGTTGGCCGATGCCGTAACCGAACTCACATAAATATTTCCATTTGCATCGGTTATCACGTCACCGCGCAACTGATCACCATAGTTTTTGGTAAGCGCTCCGCCATTGGGATTGAGGCCATCGTTCTGAGAGCCGCCCACAAAGGTTGACCCCAGCAACTGTGTACCATCTCTTTTAATGCGGGCTACGAAAATATCAGCGCCATGGGTGTATTCCACTACGTGGGAAACAAACTGTCCACCATTAAAGGTGCGGTCGTATGCACCAACGGTTGTCGGAAAGTCATCAGAACTGGTTGTACCCAATACAATGAGATCGCCTTGTGGATTCATCACGAGGCTGTGAGGGGACTCCGAATTATTACCACCCAGGTAGGTGGCGTATAATAACTGACGTCCGCTGGAGTCGTATTTCAGAATTCCAATATCATAAAGTCCGCCATACGTTGTTTGGAATGCACCTGCGGTGGTGGGAAATGTTCCGCCAAAAGAAATTTGATTGGTCACACCAGCAGAATATAAATTTCCTTTCTCGCCCGGTGTAGCTGTACTTCCCCAATTGTCGGCTGTTGATCCGGAGTAGGTAGAGAAGATGAGTAAGGGATCGATGATTAATTCGTAGCACGGATCATATCCTTTTGGAAAACAAAACGAAAGTTGATTACCCACCAACTTGTACTCACTTTCAATGTTCACTTTTTTGCCATCAATAAATTGATACGACAGTGGTTTTCGTTCAATGATATCACCCAGTGAAGTATGAACATAGAGATTTCCATTCTCCAGCTCCAGGTTGGTGGCTCCGCTATAGTGAATGAGAATTTGCGTTGGATCAGCATAAGGCGCTAGAATAAAATCATATTTGGCATCTGAACCGAAGGAATATATTTTCAGGTTGATACCCGGATAGAAATCGTTATAATAAAAACCATCGTATGCATAGGCCTGTGCGGCCCATTGATCGGGATCATCACCCAGAAAATAATTATAGTATGTTGTTGATTTTCCAAAGGGCATCGGAATAGAACTCCGGTTGGCACCGATGAAAGTAACTTCTACGGCATGCCCGTTAATGGTTATCGCAGGCTCTATATTTCCACCTGATTCAGTTGGCACATGATGCGATTGCTCGTGAAGTTCTTCCAACCTTTTTTCGTCAACGAGATAATAGTTGAATTTGCCTGGCTCAATCATCATCCTGCCGCCTGGAACACGCGCTGAAAAATCTACCGATGTTGGCCACTGATTCTTGTTTTCGATAAAGGCTAAGCCGGGATCAGATTGTGCGTACAAAAAGATATGACCCCACAGCAACGCTGGAAGCAAGGCTAAATACTTTTCACGGTTCCACTTCAACATAACAAACAGATAAAGTCCCAGCTCTGAAACATCAAGGTACTAAAAATCAGGAAATACAATCGGACAAGAGAATGGTTTGCACCTATTCTGATGCTAGTTCTCTTTTCGCAAAACCTGTAGTGGGGGCGTACTGATTACTTCTCTGGAATTAAACCACCCAATGGCCACCGTTAATACAACAACACCCGTTCCGATTATGAGCAGTTCAAGCCAATCGAAAGCGAATGTTATTTTAAAGAAAAAGGTGGTGAGCAACCAGCCCCCTCCCATCGAAAGGATCATGCCGGTCAGGGCCGAAAACAAACCCAACCAGGCATACTCAATCAACGTGATTTTGGTGATCTGTGCCGTTCGGGCTCCAATGGTGCGGAGCAAAACATTTTCTTTAATGCGTACAAACTTGCTGTTAATAACCGCACCTGCCAACACCACCAATCCGGTGATGATGCTGAACATGGCCAGAAACCGAATGACTAATCCGAGTTTATCAAACAGGCTGTTCACCGTACTTAAGATCAGGCGCAAATCAATAAGCGATACATTCGGAAACTGCATCACCAATTGCTGTTGAAACTGATTGGCAATCTGCTTGTCGTCAATACGTGTGGCCGTGACAAATATTTGTGGAGCCTCTTCCAGCACACCGGTTGGAAAAACAAATATGAAGTTGGGCGGATCCTTAGGCCAGTCCACTTTGCGGATACCGCTGATGAAAGCTTTTAACGCAACACCTTGTATATCGAATACGAGCGAATCGCCAACAGTAACATCGAGGTTCTCTTCCATACCCTCTGATATGGTTACCCATACCGAATCTTTCCCAACCTTCCGGTGATGCAATTCACCTTTTGTAAGTTCTTCGGAATGCGTCAGGCTATCCCGATAGGTAACACGATACTCGCGCGTCAGTGCCCAGTTCTCGGTCTTGTTGATTGTATCACGCTGCAGTTGATTGATGGCCTTTCCTTTTACTTCACTCAGGCGACATGTGATGATGGGCACCACCTGTTTGACTTCCAGTTTATTGGCCTCCATTAATTTCACCACACCTTCCTTCTGACTCGGTTGGATGTCGAATAAAATCGTATTCGATTGATTTTCCTGACCGGTGAACTCAACCTGACTCAGCATACTTTGCTCGACAATATTCAACGTAGAGATGATGAACGCGCCTAACCCGATCGTAACCAGCAAAACTCTTGTCTGGTTATTGGGGCGGTATAAACTGGCCAACGAATGGCGAAGGATAAAGCCGGCACCGCTCGGAAAAAATCTGCGCACAGCATACAACAAAATCAGCGCAACTCCGGTGAGGAAACTCAAGGCAGCCGCCAGCCCCAGAAAAAAGAAGACTCCCGTTACCAAACTTCGTGTTTGGATGGTCGCAAAAACAATGGGGAATAATGCAATCAAAATAATGGCAGCAATTCGCGTTTTCGAAATAACGTTAGTTGCTTCCGACTCGGCACGTAATACCGTGAGGGGTGGTACAAAACGAACCGATACCAACGGCAAAATTGAAAACAAAACAGAAATGATCGTACCCAAAATCAGTCCTAGTAACAACGAACTCCACGATATGCCAAAACCAATTTCGAAGGGTATAATACCCTTAAGGAAGAACGGTATAACCTGCTGAATACCAATACCTAATATGGATCCAATAAAGCTACCAATGATGCCTAGAATGAATATCTGAATGAAATAAATATTAAAGGCTTGCCAGCCCGAAGAACCTACACAGCGCAACACTGCTACCTCCTCACGTTTCTCGCGCGCATAAATATGGACAGAACTGGCGACACCAATGCATCCCAGTATCAGGGCAACAAAAGCCAGCAGGGAAAAGAAACGGTAGATGGATAAGAAGCCTTCGCCCAGACCCTCTTTGCGGCCTTGAACTGTTTCGAATGAATGCCCGAATTTCTTGAGGGTTGGTTTGAGTTTTTCAAGTGCTTCGGTTGCTTGTTTTTCGCTTGTTGTTTTAAAGTACTGCTTATAATTCACCCGGCTTCCATATTGCACCAAGCCGGTGGAATCAAGTTCGCTCATGGAGATATACACCGAAGGTGTGAAGGTGGTCATGATGCCACCCCCTCCTGGAATTTTGGTAACCACACCTGCTACTTTGAAGACGACATCCCCTACTCGAATGGAATCATCTGAACTTACTTCGTATTGACTAGCCAGCGATTCATCCAGCATGGCGAACCTTCCGGTTTTTATTTTTTGATATGCATCTGCGGGCTGCGTTTCAATCGTTCCATAAAACGGAAATTCACCTTCTAATGCCACGAGGCGAATCAACCGCGATTCGTTGTTATTAAGAAACAACACCATCGAAGCCATGTCGGCTTCTCCTGCCTGTTGCAACCGGGTTGAGTCAAAAGCTGCTCGTGTCTCACCTTCAAATTTTTTGCTGCCGTTTACCACCAGGTCAGCACCAATGAGTTCTTTTGCATTCCGGTCTATATCATCTTTCAGCGCATGGTTCACCGAATCCAATGCTACGACTGCAGCAATACCGGTAATGAGTGAAGCTGCAAAAAGAAAAAGGCGCGAAAAATTGTGTCGGGCATCGCGCCACGCCATAACCCAAACCCAACGGTCTTTGAAAATTGATTTTGTATTGCGTTTGAGTTTGATGATGTATTCAATCATACATTGATTTCTGAAAGGTTTAGCCGAATAACTTTCCGTGATTGCTTTCCGCCTGCAACGGATTGCATTAAACGAATCGATGTTTCGTCTGAATTAGACTTATAACACCGGTTCACGGTGAATTTCTTCCACTAGTTTGCCACCTTTCATCCGGATGATGCGCTGTGTTTTTTGCGCAAGTTCAAGATTATGGGTTACCAAAACCAGCGTGGTATGTTGTTCACGGTTCATGCCGAAAAGTAATTCGGTAATATGTTGCGCATTTTCTTCATCCAGGTTACCGGTTGGTTCATCGGCAAATAATATTTTCGGATCAGTAATAAACGCTCGGGCCATCGCCACGCGCTGTTGTTCGCCACCCGAGAGCTGTGAAGGATAGTGATCCATGCGATCGGCCAGGCCCACACGCTCCAATAATTCTTTTGCTTTGGGCATCACATTTCGTTCACCGCGTAACTCTAACGGTACCATCACATTTTCCAACGCGGTTAGCGTGCCCAACAATTGAAAGTTCTGGAACACAAATCCAACATATTGGTTGCGCATATACGCACGATCGTCTTCACTCATCGCATTAAGCTTAAAGCCCATGAGTGCGATGGTTCCGCTAGACGGTGTATCAAGTCCGGCACACAATCCCAGTAGCGTTGTTTTGCCGCTACCCGATGGACCAATGATGGAAAGGGAGTCGCCTTGCGCCACCGAAAACGAAACATGATCGAGAACGGTTAGTTGCTTATCCGCAGATTTATAAATCTTTGTGAGATTATCAGCTCGTAATACTGCTTGTGACATGGTTTTTGTTAAATCAATTATGGAATAAAAGCGTTTATAGCTTAAAATTGTTTCAATTCACGGTAAAAGATAACTCGTTTTATACGCATGGTCGTAAAAAAGCTCCTGATTATTGCGCTGGCACTGATACTTCAGGCTGGCACAGCACCTAAAACCATCCTGATTTTTGGTGATAGCCTTACGGCTGGCTACGGCCTGTCGCCCGAAGAGGCTTACCCGGCTCTGCTTGAAAAGCTGCTCAATAAAAAAGGTATTCCCTGTAAAGTTGTGAATGCCGGCCTCAGTGGAGAAACTTCAGCTGGTGGATTATCCCGCATTGACTGGTTGTTGCGTCAACCGGTAGATGTTTTTGTTTTGGAACTGGGTGGCAATGATGGCCTGCGCGGACTGCCCCTGGAGCAAACAGTAAAAAATCTTCAGGGCATATTGGATAAAGTGAAAACGAAATATCCCAACACCAAGTTTGTGATTGCCGGCATGATGGTGCCCCCGAACATGGGTAAAGAATACACCGACCAATTCAAAAAAATATATCCCGAGCTGGCCAAAAAGAACAACGCCACACTCATTCCATTTCTATTAAAGGATGTTGGGGGTAATGAAAAATTGAATCTGCCGGACGGCATTCATCCCAATGTAGAAGGGCATAAGATTGTAGCCCGAAATGTACAACAATACGTTGAACCCCTGTTATAGGCAGCATTGTAGCAAAATACTAACCTGAA
Organism: Cyclobacteriaceae bacterium; assembly: GCA_016787565.1. Lineage (GTDB taxonomy): Bacteria > Bacteroidota > Bacteroidia > Cytophagales > Cyclobacteriaceae > JAEUUG01. The sequence continues at coordinate 344,699 of JAEUUG010000003.1, read as the reverse complement.
CTTCTCGTCTGGCAAACCGTTAGGCTTATCTTTGTCGCCCTCATGAAGAACGAACGCATACTCTTACTCATCCTCGCTGCGGGGATGTTTACCCACATTATGGATTTTATGATCATCATGCCATTGGGTCCGCAACTCATGCGCATCTTTGCCATTGATCCACAGCAATTCAGTTTACTGGTCGCCTCCTACACCATCACAGCTGGCATTTCAGGATTCTTCGCAGCCTTCTTCATCGATCGGTATGATCGCAAACAGGTATTGCTTTTTGTGTATACCGGTTTTTCGCTTGGCACGCTGGCCTGTGCTTTTGCGCCAAACTTTGAAATTTTACTATTCACACGCTCGCTGGCTGGAGCGTTTGGCGGAGTACTCGGTGCGCTGATCCTTTCCATTGTTAGTGATGCTATACCACTTGAACGAAGAGCAAAAGGTATTGGCACCGTGATGGCTTCCTTTGGTGTTGCTTCCGTTTTCGGTGTACCCTTTGGTTTGTTTGCTGCCACACAGCTCTCGTGGCATGCTCCGTTTCTGGCCCTGGGTATTCTTGGCATTGCAATAACGTTACTCATCATCTTTTTTATCCCATCCATGACGGCTCATGTCAACGCGGATGGACATACCAAACCGATGGACATGCTGCGCCAGATTTTTGGCAACCGGAATACGCGTCTTGGCCTCACGTTTTCGGCACTGCTCATGCTGGGGCATTTCACCATCATTCCATTCATCGCTACGTACATGGTGGGTAATGTTGGCTTCACCGAAGGACAGCTTTCCTACATCTATCTGGTAGGAGGCTTATGCACGATGGTATTTTCACCATGGGTTGGCAAAATGGCCGACAAATATGGACGTTTAAAAATCTTTACCATCTTTGGATCGTTGGTGCTAATTCCCATCCTGGTGATTACCAACCTTACTCCTGTTCCGCTATGGCTGGCCTTGGTGATCAGTGGAGTGTTCTTCATCTTCAGCAATGGCAGAATGGTACCTTCCACAACGATGGAAACGGCTATTATCCGTCCAGAAATCAGGGGAAGCTACATGAGCATTCGTTCTTCGGTTCAACAATTAACATCGGGACTGGCATCGTTTGTTGCAGGACTTATTATCTTGGAACAACCATCTGTTTTCGGTGGCGAAACAAAAGCACTGGTCAATTACAATTATGTTGGTTTTATCGCAGTGTTCTTTAGCCTCATCGCATTGTATGTGGCCAGAAAGCTTACGGTAGCACAAGGTGCTTAATGTGTTGATCACTCCATGAAGCAAATCGTTCCGCCAACCCAGGTTTTGTCTTTGTTGTACTTCACTCCTATAATATCCCCGCGACTTAACCGTGCAAGATTCGTTACCAACTGCGGTCTTGCAACTCCCTCATCCCAGAGGAATAACAACCGTATTTCAGTTTTCACCAACCCATTGGGAGATTGTACCACCGGCTCATAATGAACTTTCCGTTGCACTAAAAAATCTTTCCTTCTCTCTTCCGGAATAGCTTCGATATCGTTCCGCGTCACATCAAAGATCACTCCGCTACCGGAGAACGAAAACAGCGGCTTCAAAACATAATTTTCGAGATCATCCGGTATATTTATAACGTCACTCAAAAATCTGCTTTCCGGAACAGCGTTACTTTTCAAAAAGGGCATGGTGTATTTGCTGATACGGAAAAACCAGTTCGGATGCCCTGCCCACGAGACATCAACATCTTCGGTTAAATGAAAATCGGTTACTAAATCGCTGCGCTGCAACAGCTCATCAAAGATGACTCGGTTATAAATCCGGTGTACCGGGATTTCATTTCCTTCCTTTGGATAGAATAATTTTCTGCCACGAATTTTTAAATCGCCAATGTGAACGGGCTCAATGCCCAGGTGCTGGCGCGTTACCAGAAAGTCGATAGCCGTATTTTGTTTCAACGGATCGATCTCCAGTAATATGACGTTTTCCGGATCATGGTGTTGAACGATAGCTTTTCGGAGGCGCTGCCAATAACGATCGGAATTTTCACCAAAATGAAAATTCAGATTTTCAGGAATAGCATAATGCTGTCTGAATTTGTTGCCCAAAAAATCCTGGTAGCCAAACAAGGATGGGAAGCCCTGTATTTCAATCAGGCGCGGAACAAGCTCATCGCTTCCTATCTCTGTGCACACTGCAAAATCCAGTGCGAGGAATAATGTATGATCATCATCATTAGGAACCTGCAACGCTGACGGAACAGCGCCCTTCATGGATTGCTTAAAGTCAGGCTGCACCAAAAAATCGATGATCTCTTCCGATGCCCTCAACAGTTTTTGTTTAAATTCTTTTCCCACAAACACAGGTGTTTCAGCAACACGAAACGGTATGTGGTAATGATATTCACGATCAAGATCTGCCAGGAAGTCCTGATACTTCTGTTCACTGAATTGCTGATTAAATAATTCGCGAGCTGTACTGATCATAACGAAAGGGTGCGTAAGCGATGCTGCAAGGCAATCATCAGGAACCGGGGGATCACCGTGGCATAGGTCAGCATAATTTTGTCTGGGTCGTTGAGGTGATCGAGCATCTCCCAATATTTCTTCTCGCCATGTTTTTCAATGACCAGTTCTTTTTTCTCTTCCCGCAACAAATACATGCGCATACCCACGGCATCTGCCTCGGGGTGAAATTGCATACCGATAAAGGCTTCATCAAACCGAATGGCCATCACCGCCCTTTCCAGATCAACATGCGGTCGGAATTTCTCAATGCACAACAAGGCTCCACCTCCTGCATCGATCTTCTCCATATTGGGTTGTGTAATCTGATAGTCGCGCGAGTCTACTGCCCAGAGTGGATCATTCAGCGAGCGAAACAAGGGATCATGATGACCTTCAAATGTTTTGTGAACGGGCATCACACCAAATGAAGTAGACTTTCGTTTCGACACCACACCATAACCGTAATACCGGCAAAAAATCTGGAAGCTGTGGCAGATCATCAGCATGTGCTTTTTCTTCTCCGGATGTTGTGCGTTGTATGCACGGATATCATCTACCAATCCAAAATATCTTTTTTCCCACAATGACCCTTCACTGTCGAGTGGACTGCCTGGCCCACCGGAAGAAATGTATAGATCAAAATTAAGATCCGGAACTTCGGCCTTCAGGCGGACGTCAAAAATTTCATACTTGACCATCATGTGGCAATCGGCTTCAAACTCTTCAATAAGTTGCCGGATACCGCGCATGCCTTCGTTCACCACACCCTCGTACAGATCCAGAACTGCAATATGAATTTGATTATCAATCAACACGATCAGGAGATAATTCGCTCATATTTCAACTTGTTACTGCGGTAAGCCAAGAGCAGCCACACAGCTAAGATGGCGAGCGAGACGACCATAAAAACCGGAATCAGGTAAGTATCCTGAGCCTCCACCTTTAGTGCTATCAATATGGAGCCCACTGCAATAACTCCTGCCATGATGGCGAAAGCCTTTACATTGTAATACCAGGCGTAAGGAAAGAAGTGAGCACCTGTAATGATGACATAACACAACACAAAATATTCAGGTGACTTAATCAGAACAAAAACAAGGATTGGAAAATAAAAGAGCTGCGCAAAATTGAGCCAAAGCCCTAATGGTTGAAGCGGGTTATCTCTTACCTTCCAAGTCGTCTTGAGAACTTTAGACAAAATCAACGCCAAAGGCAACATGGGGCCACCAATGATAAACGTCAATACACTTTTAGAATATGGTGTGTAAGACAATGTCCATACATAAGCAATTAGTGACCACACTATACAGGCAGCGATAATAAAATCCAGTCCGTTTTTTGCCTTTACTGATAATTCCAATCTCAGCCTTTCAAAATCTTCTTTTTGCACCATGATACATTACTTCAAACGCCCTCAACTGTTTCTTGTAAAATAAAATCCACTACTTTCTCCAGGCTTCCCGTCTCCTGAAAAATTTTCAACTGACGGTCAGCCCCGGTTCCGTTTTGCAAAATTGTGTGAATATACTTGATCGCCTCGCGGCTGCCAAGATCATCCACAACATCGTCAACAAAATCCAGCAATTCAAGAATGATTAACCGCGTATCAAATTCCTCCTGCTTGCCAAAGTCGATCAACTTCCCATCCAATCCATAGCGTGAGGCCCGCCATTTATTTTCATTCACCAGCGAACGCGTGTACATAATGAAACTGATGTTTCTCAACCGAAGCCGGTACAGTTTTACCACAAGAGCTTGAAAGAGTGCCGTAATGGCAATGGTTTCTTCGGTGCGCAACGGTACATCGCAAATGCGAAATTCAATGGTATCAAAGAACGGATGAACCCGCACATCCCACCATATTTTTTTTGCATTGTCGATGCAGTTGGTCTTAATCAGCAGGTTTACATAGTTCTTGAAATCATCCCAACTGTTGAAGTGATCCGGAATACCGGTGCGGGGAAATTTATCAAACACTTTTGTGCGAAAGGATTTAAAGCCGGTATTCCGGCCTTCCCAGAAAGGTGAGTTGGTAGACAAGGCAAAAATATGCGGCAAAAAATAGCGCACTGTGTTCATGATGTGGATCGCCATGTTTTTATCGGTAATGCCCACATGTACATGCAATCCGAAAATTAAGTTCGAGCGGGCTGCCTCCTGCATCTCATTGACGATTTCATCATAGCGTGGATTCGGAGTAATCAATTGCTGTGTCCATAATGAAAAGGGATGCGTTCCGGCAGCACCGATGCGCAACCCTAAACCCGAGGCAATATCTGCGACACTTTTACGTAGGTACTTAATCTCTGCATGTGCTTCTTGCACGTTCGCACAAATGCCGGTGCCCACTTCAACAACCGCCTGGTGCATCTCCGCCTTAACGTGATCGCGCAAGGTATGTGATGCTATCTCCACAATGTGCTGATCGTGTGATGTCAATTCCCTTGTAACGGGATCAACCACCATGTATTCCTCCTCAACTCCCAGTGTAAATTTTTCCATACGCCCTTTTCAGTGCCTGCCTTATTTTTTACCCGCCTTGCTTTCTTTCTTTGGACTGCCTGCTTTCGATACTCCCTTTGTTTTTTCAGCAGCCTTTGTTTTCGAAATCGCTGTCGGTTTTCCGGTTACAGCGTCACGCACAAAAGTACCCCATGTGAGGTTGTCCCTTCCTGGCTTTTGCAGCTTTGCCTTTTCAACGGCCATCTGCGCAGCATGCTCCACAACCCAATCAAAATTTTCCTGGCCAACGGAATGAATATCTGCATCTGGTGCAGGGTTACAGAAATCGATGGCATACGGAATGCCGTTGCGCACAGCCATCTCCACGGTATTAAAATCATAGCCAAGTGCATGGCACAATGCCAGAACATAATCGTGAACCTGCTTCAACAATTTTTCTGTAGCAGGGCCTTTCGCGGTTTGATAGCGAAGGTGATGGGGATTGCGCGGTTCATATTGCATGATGCGTACGTGCTTACCCCCCAGGCAATAGCAACGGAAGTAATCATCAAAAATAATTTCCTCCTGCAGCATCATCACCAACTGACCTGTTTCAGCATAGGCCTTAAAGAAATCATCCATATTGTTAAGCTTGTACACACTCTTCCATCCTCCACCAGAATGCGGCTTCATATAAGCTGGCCAGCCGATGTGTGTAAATATCTGTTCCCAACTGAGCGGAAATTTCAGGTTAGCAAAAGAGCTGTCGCTTGTATCGGTGGGGCGTTCGTGCGAGGGAAGTAAAACTGTTTTCGGTACCGGTATCCCCAACTTTACCGCCAGGGCATTGTTAAAGAATTTTTCATCTGCGCTCCACCAGAATGGATTGTTGATGACGGCTGTTCCGGAGATGGCCGCATTTTTTAAGTACGCACGATAAAAGGGCACATCTTGTGAAATACGATCAATGATCACCGCATAATCGGTGGCAGCACCTTGCTCCACCATATCCACCACTACTGGTTCTGCCTGGATATCTTTTAATCCCATTCTAGTAATGCGTTCAACAAAAGCCTCTGGGAAAGAGCGCTCCATGCCGTGTAGTATTCCGATTTTTTTCATAGCGAATGATTAGTTTTTATTCTTGATGTTGATGACGGTCTGCTGAAATTTTTTGGGTTCTGTAAGGTGTGGATTATGGGCCGATTGTGTAAACCAATATAGGTTCTTTTCCGGGCAATCCACCTGTTGATAGTAAGTTTCTGTTAGTTTAAAATAGGTTTGGTAATCGCGGCTGCCGATCAGGAAATAAACCGGGCATTTCAATTCCGTAGCATCGGTTAAAAAATTGGTTTGGGAGGCATCGTTAAACAAGGTCAACCATGTTTGTGACCATTGCTCCACCCGCGATCGGGTTGGGGTAGTTGAGTGCATCAGTTTGCTGAGCCACTTTCGATGATAAAATAATTCCGCACTGTTTTGAAACGGAATCTCAACTTGGGCGAGTTCAGTGATCGCTTCCTGGTTTTGTTTAACGCGTGCAGTATCACGAAGTACCTGCAACGACAGACGCTCACTCTCCACCTGGTGGACCATCGGGCTAATGGCAATTAAACCGCGAATTTTATCTGGAATTTTTGCAGCTACACGAAGGGCAAGGTAACCGCCCCACGAATGGCCCATGACATAAATCGTTTCCTGCTTAAACCGGGCAGAGAGAAAATTGATCGTCTCGACAGCATCACTTAGAAAAATTGAAACTGTTAAGGGTTCACGAGAAGTATTGAGTGTACGTGTTTTGCCACTTTCACGCTGGTCCCACTGCACAACAATAAAATGCTTTTTCAATTCAGCTGTGAATGTATCCGCATAGCCTATCACCGAATTGCCAGGACCGCCATGAATAAAAAGTAACACAGGTGCCTGGTCATCTTCTCCCTGAAACGTCATCCACTGCATGATTCCTCCGATGGCTACAGCCTCACTGCTGTGGATCGGTTTACCTATAACCGTGTAAGCCGTTAACGTCAAAAAAATCAGTAAACGAATTTTCATATCATTTAATCAACGACAAATAATGCGGAAACATTTCCCGCCAAGCGGGCCAGTCGTGTGGTGCATCTTTGCGAACATCGAGCCAGTAGTTCATACCCTTCTGTTCAAGTATACTGGCCATTTTAACATTAGCGTCCCAGCACATATCATTTGTGCCGGTGCCAAGTATAACAAACATATCCTGATAGAAATGATGTTGCGCATTTGGCATAAAGTCAGGAGGATTATTAAAGTAGACATTATCGTCATAATACCCATCGAGCTGATCGCGAATGTCGAAGGCAGCACCCATATTGAAAATATATTTGGTTACCTCCGGGTGTTTAAATCCAAAGTTGGTAGCATGGTAGCCTCCAAAACTACAGCCCGCAGTAACCACCCGGCCAACACCGGTTTCGCGTTGCGCGAGGGGAATTAGTTCCTCCAGTATCATCTGATCATACCAGATATGATTTCTGACGCGATCGGCCGGATGAATATTTTTATTGTACCAACTCATACTATCAATACCATCCGGACAATAAATTTTTACGAATCCATTATCAATAAACCAGGCTGCACTTTCGATCAATTTAAAATCCTTATTCTCATAGTAACTACCCATAGAGGTAGGAAAAAGGATTACCGGATAACCGTGCGTACCAAATGTCAACACTTGAATGTCACGGCTTAGCCGGGGTGAATACCATTGATGATACTGTTCGTGGGGCATATTATCACTATTTTTGTCTGCTCGCTGATTTGAAAATCGGAATAAAGAGTTTAATAAATTACTGGATCGCTAAAATTATTTATCGTCTTGCCACAAACGCATCACTACCATCTTGAAAAACTGACAGATATTCATTCCAAAATTCTGGGACGAGATACCGTAGTCGATATTTTTCTTCCCTTTCAGTATGAAAAAAGTAATAAACGCTACCCCCTGCTGATTTTGAATGACGGGCAGGATGGCGAGGCCATTCACCTCAAGCAAACACTGGAAAGGCTTACCCATGCCAAAGAGATCGAAGATGTTATCGTTGTTGGTATTCATGCCGGAGACCGGTTGCAGGAATATGGTGTTGCCAGTCGGGCCGATTATAAAGGTCGCGGATCGCTCGCTAAAAACTATTCCCGTTTTGTTGTCACTGAATTAATCCCGTACCTGGAATATCGGTATCCTATTTCAACGCATACGCGGGATCATGCTATTGCCGGATTTTCACTGGGTGCCTTATCGGCTTTAGACATTGCCTGGCATCATGCCGATTACTTCGGAAAAATCGGAGCCTTTAGTGGTGCCTTTTGGTGGCGCAAGCGCGATGCCAAAAGCAGGTTTTATTCCGAATACCGTGATCGCATCATGCACCAGCAAATCCGCAGAGGAAGGTTCACACCGGGAATGAAGTTCTGGTTTCAGGCAGGGCTACATGATGAGCACAGCGATCGGAATAAAAACGGAGTGATCGATTCGATCGATGACATACTCGACCTCATTGTTGAACTCACCAGGAAAGGCTATCGACCATTTCACGACATTCAGTATTATGAAATGAAACACGGTGAGCACAACTTAAAAACGTGGGCTGAGGCCATGCCGCATTTTTTGAAATGGGCATTTGAAAGAAGATTGTAACTAAATGCAATATTGTTGCATATTGGATTTCACTGTGCTACCTTTACACGCACATGATTCAGCACGTACAGCATATGTATAAGCGAAATAGCAGGCAAGCAGGGCTGATTATGATTTTGTTAGGCGTATTCGTGCTCGGCAAAACACCTTTCGCATACGTTCATACATCCCTTCATGCGCATGATGAAGCTGAACTGCATACTCCGCTGACAGAGGAAGACCCGTGTCATCAGGCTATTTACCACAACCAACAGAGCGGATGCCATCATGCTGCGCACATCACTAGTGCACTTTCCTGTCCATGGTGCGCGATTACTTTCAACATTGATCCCTACCTTAATCTTTCCCTTACCAGAGATGATTTTCGCGCGAACTTAAATTCTGAAAAGAGCAACTCAATAATTGTTATTTCTCTTTATTCCAATCCCCGGTCTTCACGGGCACCTCCCAAAATTTGAGTATTACGATTTACCTGCATCCTATTAAATGAATGCGGTAACAAAAATGTACTACCCCTCCTTGTCAGCTACCACGAATTTGGTTTTGCTGAAGAAAAAATGTGGGATATCGATTACTCTATCACTATTAAATGAATTATCCATGAAAAACCTGATACTCTTCTCTAGTCAAACGATAAATAAAGTAATCTCCATTTACATTCTGCTTATCACGATATCACTCTTAACATCCTGCGATGAAGATCCTGTGAAAGAAGATACCCCTGAGCTGATTACCAAGGTAACACTTACCTTCACACCTACTGGTGGCGGTGATGTGGTTGTGGTAACAGCCAATGATCCCGATGGAGAAGGGGTTCAGAACATTACAGTAGATGGTCCTATTAACCTCGTGATCAACAAAAGTTATACGCTCTCCATCGAACTTATCAATGGCCTGGCACTGCCTACCGATCCGGAATATAACATCACCGAAGAAATTGAAGAGGAGAAAGATGAACACATGTTTTTCTTTGCCTGGACAAATAATGTTTTCGCTGATCCTGCCGGCAACGGAAACATCGATAACCGAAGTGATGCCGTGAACTATAATGATGAAGATACCAATGGTCTGCCGCTAGGTCTCAGCACAGACTGGACCACAGCAACATCGGCAGCCTCTGGTACATTCAGGGTTATGCTTAAACATCAACCAGATTTGAAGTCGGCTACTTCATCGTCTTCTGCAGGAGAAACTGATCTGGACATCACCTTTGATATTTCCGTGAATTAAACCTCACTCCGTCCAGGAGAAATGATTCAGAAAATGAAGCACGACCGGAGCAACCTGTTCCGGTCGCTCTTCCATTGGCACGTGGCCTACTCCAGAAAATACAACAAGTGTATCCTGCGGCACATCGCGCTGAAATTTGTAGGCATTGGCCACTGGTATCAACTGATCCTGCTCTCCCCAAAGGATGAGTGTGGGCTGATTCAATTGGCTGACTATCGTTGTATCTCCCTTTTGGTCAGTTTGCAAGCGTTGCAGCAATGCCTCTCGGTTACCTTCCCGACAAGCCATGTCACGGTATTGTTCAACCAGGGCATCGGTTACGAGCGAGGTATTACCATAGGCATCCTCCAGACTTTTTCGCACAATTGATGATGGCGTAATGACGGTAAGCAGGTTTTTAATAACCGGAATCTTTCCAAGTTTGAACGCTAGCGATCCCTTTGCATGCTCAATGGGGTATCCCGCAGCATCGATCAGAATAAGTTTCTTAACCTGAAATGGAAATCGTGCAGCATAGGTGTACGCGATTAGCCCACCCAACGAGTTTCCTGCCAGATAACACTGAGAAATATTACGATCACGAAGAAATTTTTCAAGAAAATCAACATATGCATCAATACTGTAATCATTATTCGGATGCGGACCTGTCAACCCAAATCCGGGTAAATCCATTCGAACAATGCGGTGCTTATTCTTCCATGCCTTTGCGCAGGCATCCCAGGTAAGCAGGGATGAAGAGGTTCCATGCAGGAGCACCAATGGTATTGAATCTGTTTGTGAACCTTCATCCCGAAAATGTGTTGACATGCCATGCACCAATGTGAATTGTGATGGGCTAAGTGCATACCTTGTTTTCAGCGCATCAACCGGAATATCGGGCTGATAAAATATTGCCAGCAACACCAAGATTACAGTTGCCATGCTCCCAAAGAATAAAAAAATAATCCTGTATCTGCGTCTCATGTTACTCATTCGGGCATGTTAAACAAACGTAATAAAATATAACTCATCAGCTTACAGCAATGTATTCGTAATGCTCCTCATTTGCAAAAAATACAATCTATACCGAAGTTTATACGCTCAACAAACTTTCCATGACAACAGAAATTATCCTGCGTTATGTGCACTTCATCAGCATCTTTACCATTGTTGGTACGCTGGCATCCGAACACATACTACTGAAAAACAAAATGACGCGTGAAGAAATCGGGAGGCTCGCTAAACTAGATGCTGTTTACGGCATTGCGGCACTTCTGCTGCTGGGTGCAGGTTTAACCTTATGGCTTGGAGGCATAGGTAAACCGACAGATTTCTACAGCAAGAACTGGGTCTTCCATCTCAAACTTACGATCTTCATCTTCATTGGACTGTTATCCATCTACCCTACGGTTTTCTTTATTAAGAATCGGAAAGGAAAACGAGATGAAATCATCACGATGCCTAACATCATTTTCTGGATGTTGCGGATGGAGTTGCTCCTTCTGGTGATCATTCCTCTGCTGGCAGGCCTGATGGCCAAGAGTGTTGGGTATTTTGGAGAATGAAGATTTATCTATCACCGTTTGACGCATGGACTGAAATATTTTCAAATTGATTCTTCAACGTCATTAGTTTTTCCCGTAAGGCAATGGCAACACCCCGATCCATCATGTTGGGCAACTCACGCAACGCATACTCTATCTTTTGCTTTACACTTTCATACTCCTCCTTCAACAGTCCTATGGCTGCCTCCGTTGCGAAAACCTGAGCTTTCGGAATGATCGCAGAAGGTTTAAAATTTTTCCAATGAGCCAGTGATGATTGTAAATCCTTCCTTGCATACGCATAGAAGAATGCCGCATCAAGCCAGACATTGCTACGGATGCCCTGAGGAATTTCATCGGCATCACGAATGTAGTCTTTCAAATGATTCTCAGCCGCATCATAGTCTCCCCGATCAAAAGCGACTTGATGGAAAATGCCATGCAAATAAACTCCAAAAGTCGCCTGTAGCTTTTCGGCAAGGTTGCGGGCTTCATTTAACTCATCCACGTTTTGTTCGGAGGGTCGCAAGCCTCCGGTGCTAAGCGTAATGATCTTTAACATTAACAAATCAAAACGTGCGGTATCGCCTTTCCGCAAGAGCCGCCATACGCGGGCACCATCGGATGAAAATCCACCGGTATGAACTGGAATGGCCGTAACTAAAAATATCACAAGCGAGAGACACGCCATGATAAAGAAAAAGTTTTCGGCAACAAGAAGGATCATGTACCCTTCTGAATTCAACAGATTAAAAAACAGATACAGAAAGTAAAAAAGTACTGCCCCGAGAAAACTGGCCAGCGGTCCGCCTGCTGCATAAATGGAAAACCGCCTTGGCAAGTCATCTTGCCCAACCGGCATGCAAATAACCATTCCTCCGGAAGTGTTCACATTTCGGTTCCATTTGAATTTCCAGCCAGCTTCCTCTTTATCCCACATCAACGGTCCGACTACGTACATCCGAAAGTCAAAATTTACATAGCTGCCCGCCAGCGCATGCCCGCCTTCATGAAATGCAATCACCAGAAAAAATGCAGGGATAAACAAGATCGCAAGTGCGACAACCACCGTTACGGGCAGGTGTGCTGCCGCCCGCATGCCGAATTGCGCGGCAAAAAAACCAACTAGTCCGCCAAAGAACATCAGGACGAATACGCCAATTTTTTTTGAAAAGGAACCCTTTTTTGTCATGGTAAACACTTTCAGAATTTTCTTGAACAGTTAGTACGAACTGTTGTGTGGATATTACAATCCACCAATAAAAATGTTCACGCGGCATGTCTTAATTTCTGGTTTACTGATAAGAAACTTTAAACCAAACGGAGTTGTCGGATTCGCCATGCCTGATCATCGTACTGGCGAGGGAATGGAATGGCCGTAACTTTTTGAGTAAAGTCTTTAACCTGTTGCAAAACATTAAACCCACCACCTGTAAAAATCCGATCGGCTATGGGAAACCAGTCGCAAGCCGGAAGCCAGGCATAGTGTACGATCTCCGGATCATCAACAGTTTGATCAGAAAGAACAACAAACGATGGATGCTGCTTTTCCATTCGGGCAGCCGTTTGTGCATAGTACAATAACGTCTCCACTTCTTCCTTGTCAAAAGAATGAACAACAAGCCAGAGTGGTTTATGAACAGGGATACGTGATGTGGGTATACGCTCAGGATGAGGAGGCGGATATTCCAGTGCAATAGAAGCTACATGAACAGAAGCAAATTTAACATATTCATGATGCGCGGGTTCGAGTTCTTCAACGCAAAAGGTGGTGTCAAATCGAATTGGCAATTCTCTCACATTGGACTGATACGCTTTCCACTTTAGTCTGCGTGCAAGGTAGTATGACTTTCTATGGGTTGCTCGCAATTCACCAAACAAACCGGCTGGGAAGGTATCAACATAGAGCTCATCAAATGTTATTGTGTTCAAGAAGTGGTGAATATGGCTGATCACTTCCTCACGTGTACCACCAGGAACATTAATTACCTCATCGGTCGAAAATAATTGTTGTGCCAGTGGGTTGTTGGAAAGAATTTTAAAATCCGAAATTGCAAACTGACGAATAAACGTGTGTACCCGGTACAGGTGGCCCCAGCCGCCCCCCATCACATAAAAAAGTTTCATCTTCCGCGTTGGACTATCTCCGCCATGATGATGAACTTTTCACGTTCTTGTATCTCAGGTATTAATAAAATTCCGGGTGCCAGCGAACGACCAAATCCCTGTATGGAATATTGCTGATCAATTTCACTCCAATCTGCTGCTGCACTAAGATGAATGGCTTTCACCTCGGAATCGTTTCGTTCTAGCTTTAGCTTACCATCTTCTTTCAGTTTTACTTCATACGCGCCCGTCATTTCTTCATTGTTGGCAATTTTTAATTTATCCGGATACAATTTAATCTTCCAAATCATCTGCTCATTTCCATCGCGCAGCTTGAAGCCATCATCATCCAGTTTAACCGCATACACCATCGTATTAGATCCGTTGTAGTATTTGCGTTTATCCGAACGCTTGGCAATGCCGGTGAGTTGACCTTCCTGATCGCGTACCGAAATCTCACCATCACCCATCTGAATCACAGCCAGTTCCTCACCGGCTGCAGATCGAATGGTAAGGCTGCCCGAATTCGAATTTGTAGTGGATGTATTAAGCGTGCAGGCGGACAGCAGTATGATCGCTATCCAGCAAATTTTGAAGTAATGCTTCATATCGTTTTGTTTCAAGTTGAACATGATAATTTTCCTGAATGGTGCATTGTAATGCGATGCCCAGTTGTTGTCGTTGATCAGATGATGCATTCACAAAGTCAAAAAATGCTTTACGACACGATGAAGCATCTCCTAGAGTAAATACAATTCCATTCTCATTGTTCCGCAGTACATCTTTCATGCCGTCAACATCCGAAGCGATAACCGGAATAGATAACGCTCCTGCCTCCAGTAAAACATTGGGCATCCCATCGTAAAATGATGGAATAGCCACGGCATCACAACACAGATAATATCGGAGTAATTCAAACCGGTCCAGAAAGGAAAAAGTAGATGTGGAAAATTCAGGAGCGGCAAGCGTGGCTGTAACTTCCTCTGATAGCTCTCCAATGAGCAGAAAATGAAGTTGTTCCAGCAACGATGATTCACGTAACGCATCGAATAAAAACTTAATCCCTTTTTTTGCTTTTAACTGCCCGAATAATCCAACACATAATCGATGACCAAGATTTTCTGTTCTCCAGCTCTTCGCAAAACTTATTTCACTCGGTGATGGATTCCACTGTTCACAGTCTATACCATTCGGAACGTAGCATACATTCACCTGCGGAAAGAGTCTTCTGATTTTCTCTGCTTTATCCACAGCTACAACACTCACCATGCGTGAGGCCTCCAGTGCATCGCGCAGCACATCACGCTTGCGCGGTGTGAAAATTGCAGCGTCAAAATCATTGCCACGAATCATGGTTAATAGTGGCACGCCCAGCCACTTCGAGAATACGGGTGCTGCCAATACAGGCAAATATCCACCAAAGCATACCACAGCCGAAATAGGCTTTTGCCGGATAAACTCCCATGCCAGGTTAAGGGTGTGTGCCTCACTCTCATTAAATGGAAAGGCAGCATGCCAGCCATGTTGTTGTTGCGTGAATTGTGTGTTTGCATCGCGGTGTGTAAAATGCAAAACGTTAATAGTGTACCCGCGTTTGCGTAAGTGATCAACAATTCTGTCGCACGACTGTGCCATGCCTCCGCGCTGAGGCGGATAATTTTCGGTGAGCCACAATATGCTCATTTAGCTGTCAAAAATATTTCGGGATTCTCCATCACTGGCTCCAATGCCACTTCCTCGCCTGGAGACACCATCGTAATCGTAGCGATTAAACAGGATGTCATCCCATATTAGTGCTTCGGCAATTCGCTCAGTCACAGTTGGAATTAGTGGCGGAGAAACTGCAGCTGCCATACCCTCTATCGAGGTTCCGCGCAGTGGCTGGATGTATTGATAGATTGAACTTAATGCGCCAAAAAAAACACCGGGTGTGAGAATGCCATAGGTAAGTTCTTTCTCCCTGTCTTTAAGTTTAAACACAAACTGGTCGGGTGTTTCACTGTACTCGATGTTCTCAGGCAGCGATGCACCGGTACGGGTATAAACATTTTTACTGACCGTGAGGCGAATGAATAGCCGATGCAATGTTTTTGTTTTCGATTTACTTTTTCCATTCGCGTTACGGTAGCTGATCTTACGAATCTCATCGAGCAAAACCGTCTCAAGATACGAGTCCTCAGTCAGCGTAACGCCAGCAATTACAATTTTGTGTTCATAAAGGTTTACATCGCGTTTGCGCCCCGCTACGGTAATCTTCTCCGGCTGTGGCGTAATCACCTTAAAGGGATCACGAAAATCCAGTGAAGCAGAAAGTTTGGCTTCATCACCTGCTTTTTGCCGGATCGTTTCCAGAAAGGGCATGAAGAAAAGCCTCAGGTAATTATTAATGTCACGGTTCGTAAAATTTTTCCTTGACTGGATAGCCTGAAAGAGAAAAATGCCCAGCACAGCGGGTACGAGGAACAGATAATAAATTCCTGAACTGAACGCGGCTATGACAAAACCGATGATCACAGCCACAATAACAGCAATTCGTGCTGAAAGGATTGTTCTGGCTTTGTCGCCATATTCATCAAACGCACTGGTTTTACTCAAAAAAGAAATCCAGTGCCGGACACTGAGTGTGGTATTGATCGTTTTGTTATCAACAAAATGCTTCTGCTGAGGCGTAAGCTCCTGATAAAATGTATTTGCCTTGCGAATACTCATCGGTAAACAAGTTAAAAAGAAAAAGTAAAAATGCTATCGTAAACCTGTTGCAAACGTTGCTGTGCTTTTTCCCAGGTAAAGTGCTCCTGTATTTTTTGTTGTGCCTGTGCACCCAGCCCTGCCGTGTGTTCAGGGTAATCGATGGCCACACGGATGGTTCGCGCCAATTCTGCTGGACGCCCCGCCCGGCACAAGATGCCGTCCTGCTCATGCCCGATGATTTCCTCAACAGCCGGAAGCCGGGAAGCAATGACGGGTGTACCGCAAGCCATGCTCTCCAAAATTTTAAGGGGAGAGCAGCCCTGTTCAACATTCCGGCTACATTCCGTTAATGGAGCAACGGAAAACAATGCATGCTGTAGCACACGGGCAAGATCATCTTTACCCAACTGATACATCCAGACCACCGAATCTGCTACCAAAAGACTTTCGGTAAATTTGCGATAGGGTTTGGTCTGGTGAGCTGAATACGATGAACAAATAACCAACATCACATCAAGGTCTTGCAGATAACGCAATGCTTTCAGCAATATGTCGACACCCTGCCAGGTTTGTAGTGCGCCAACATATACCATATATTTTTCCGGAAGATTTTCCATTCGCAACAATGGTGGCGGTACGATGGCGCCATTAGGTATGACCATGACTTTATCTTCCGGGCATCCCCTCGAAATCAGGCATTGCTGTGTTGTGATTGAAGGTGTAATCACCGTTGAAGAATGCTGGAGGCAATGCCCCTCCATGCGTTCAATCTTTTTCAGTGTGTCGGCTGCAATGAACGGGAAACGATAGGGTAATTCAATTGAAGAGAGGCCGTTGACCTCAAAGATTGTGCGGATGTGAGGGAACCTGAGTACTGCCATACCACCCCAGATATCGCGAAAGTGTCCAATCATCAGGTTATATTGTACCTGCAGAATTTCCGTTACCCATTGCCTGAAATTTTCTGCTCGCTTTAGAATATTCAATTCATCTGACTCAAAACAATACTGATGCATACTTTCCGACCAATGTGGTTGTTGTTCCGATTTCAACGTCAGTAGCAACAGCGGAGGATGAGCTTTCGCCAATACTTCACAAAAGTGGTGAATGTGTGTGGATGCACCTTTATAAGAAGGGTGTGGATCGAAAGCAACGTAAACAGACCGATAATCAGTTTTCATCAGCAGAGCAGGCTTGGCAAACGTAATGAAGATAGCACTTTACCAGCATCTACGAAAAAAAATCTGATATTCCGGTCCGGTCAATGATGCTGTTGGATGATGGAGCCGCTATCAACCCACAACCAAAAACTTAACACCGGCTGACAATAAAACTATGCAGAGACACAAGAGAATAATCTTGTTGTTGAATTTGCGCGATCCGTAGTGAGCGCCAAGTAATCCACCAATCACAACCGCTACTATCCAATACAAAATCGCTGCAGGAACCTTACCCAGGGAAGCGTAGTGCCCCGCAAGACCAATAATGGAATTGCATAAAATAAATAGCGCAGCTACTCCGGATGTATTTCGAAGGGATGTGTAGCCCATTATAATTATAATTGGAGAAAGAAAAATTCCTCCACCCACACCAATCAATCCGGAAAACAATCCGATCACTGCGCCTATCAAAAGACTTCCAACCAAAGGTGGATTGCGAATATTTTCTGCTGGCTTTAGCCATTGTCGCACCAGCAGTAATATTCCGGAAAGAATAAGAAATAGTCCCGCCAGGATTTTAAACCAGTAGACATCAATGGTAAGGTATCCACCCACAAAGGCCATGGGAATTGATGTGATGGCGAAAAGCAGAAATATTTTTTTATCAAAATATCCGGCTTTTATAAACTTATAGGTGGCAATGGCAGAAACAACAATGTTCAAAACCAGCGAGACCGGTTTGATTGACTCTACCGGAAATGATAACAGCGCCATAATGGCCAGGTAGCCTGAAGCACCAGCATGTCCTACCGATGAATAGAGAAAAGCAATCAAGAGAAATAATACAGATGCCAGAAGTATTGTCGTATAATCCATAAACCTGAATGTACAAAAAAAGAAAATTAAGAATCAATTGATGTCAAGTGCTTCAACTTGATCAATTTAAAAAAATAAATATCATGACCATGCGTACCGCCATGACGATAATTGATAATTTTTTAATGCTTCTAAATATTCAGCCAGTAGGTAAACTTGAGTACCAATGCCCTGTTCTTACTCTTGAGATATTCCGGAAAATAATTCTCGGTGTACACAATAAAGAAATCACTTGCAGGTTTGTAGCGCCATTGGAAGCGGGCATTTAGATTTACATTATCATAGCGATCATTGTACTGAACAAATGTTGTGAGAAACAATTTATCGGTAAAGGTAAAATCCAATCGTGGACTAATCAGCAGAAATGTTGCACTTCCATAAGCCGGTGGTAATTCAATGTGGTTATAATCACCACTCAACGAAATACTTCCAAAAGGTTGAACACGGTACGACAGGGTACCACCTACCCCCATTCGTGTTCCATTATAAAACTCACCACCGCTGGCTGTCAGTATGTAGGTAAAAAGATTGCGCGAGTTGGAGTTGAATTTTAGCTCAACTTCGTTCCATTGATATTCTTCTCCCTCCAGCAGAATGGCATCTCCTTCCGGATCCAAAACATCAAAATCGGCTGGCAACTTTTGAAAAATATTTCGCACTGATGCTGTCAGCATGGCGGTGTTGCTGAAATTCATCGCATAGCGCAGGGAAACATTCCGGTCTGTCAACGTTCCATCGGGAATATAATTCGTGTCGAACGTAAAACCCGGCTGAAGCAATACGATTGACTCTGATTGGGGATAGAGTTTTAAATCAGCCATAACAATGCCACCCAGTACACCCGGATAAACAGGGAGATTGGGAACAAAACCAACTTCTGCATTATAATTCTTGCCCAATCCAATAAATCCACTCATCAGGCTTATGTTACGCGTATTGTAGGAAGCAAACCCTCCAAACGAATAACAGTCTGATTCAGAGAAATTATCGAAAGAATGATGGTAGTAGGCTTTTCCACCCCACTTGTTATTGGCCGTAATCAGGTTGAAGTCAACACCGGCCACACGGTTGTAGGTATTAAGCTTAGGTACCGAGTCTGTTCCATTCCAAACTTCCTTCACCAGGCTTTCATGGTAGTATTTGTCTTGATCATATTCGCCCAATCCTATCGATTGCTTATTCACCAGGAATACATCAAAATTTGATCGTTCAAAAATTTGTTTTTGCATTACGGCCACAGCATAATTTTGTCCGGGCAAACCCAATGACTTTGTTTCCTTGGTTTGAAGATTCATCAGCCCCACTCTCCATTTCGATCCCAGTTTTCCACTGATGCGTGCACCGTAGAGAATCGGAACGCGCGTCAGGTTATCAGCACTATCGGAAGCCAACCCAATTCGTCTTGAGAAGAAGGGTTGTGTGAGTGAGGTAAACCCCGGAGCAGAAAAAAGATCGCTGTTCTCCAGAAAGAATTGTCTTCGTTCCGGAAACTGAAATTCAAAACGCGTCAGGTTGATAACCTGTCGGTCAACTTCTACCGTTGAAAAATCGGGATTCACAGTCAGGTCAAGATTCAACGATGGCGTTATTGCTAGTTTTGCATCGAAACCAACGTTAGCTGTATTTTCAGCAGTTCCATTTTCCTTGTCTTTAGATATGCCCGCAACAGCATACGGAATGAGCGAAATATTTGTGCCGGCATGTGGTGCCGGAGTTTGCCACTGCAATCTTCCGCTATACGCGAACGAAGCAGGAATAAATTGAATGGGAGTGGCGATCCAACTGGAAACCTGATTTCGCTTCAAATCCTGGCGCAGAAAGGTTACATTCCATTCCGCCTCTTTCTGATTGTATCGAAATGATTTAAAGGGAATAGCCAACTCAGCAACCCACCGATCGTCCAGGCGCTTCACTGCCGAGTACCATTTATTGTCCCAGTTATTATTAAAAGATTGTTGAGGATCCGAGCCACCGTATGCCATTATCCCTTCCGATTGCACACCATAAGGAGTTATCGTAAAATAGAATCCGTTGGTAAAATCGTTAAAGGGGTCCAGGTACATACCCACATTATCGTTGAGTTCCCAATCGATATCCCTCCGGAGGGACTGAACTACGGACGGTCTGTCATCATCGTAGCAAACAAAGGAAACATACAAAAAATGATCATCAAACGTTAAACGTGCTTCCGTTTGAAAGGAAGGAGGCAACGAATCAACGGGGTAGTTCAGAAAAAAATCAGTAGCGGGTACTGCGGTCTTCCAGTCATTCTCTTCCAGGGTACCATCAATCGTAATCGTGCCAAGCGCTTTCGCGATGGACAGGCTCTTACCCGGTTTATTTTGTGAAAAAACTGGTGAGCAGATAAACAACAGCGCTGAAAGGACTGGAAAAAACAATCGGTGCATAAAGGGTGACAAATTTAAAAAAAGAATACTCAACACAAACTGTTGTAGCATCCATCTTTACAGGTCAGCCCTACTGTTAAGCTATACGAATCTTAAAAACCTAAATGATCCAGCGTAAGCCAAAAAAATCCTACTGCAGCTTTTCTTTCACTGTTCCGCACGTCAGCATTTTGTCACCAAAGTAGGGATTGCGAATTTCGGCAGCATCGCTCAACCAGAAACCGCCCTGATTATCAAATGCCATCGGACAAAACTCATAATAGGCTGTTTCACCACCCAGACCGTACGCCTTAATACTCTTGTACAGATTTTCAGTGAGTGTGCTGAAGGCCTCACGTTGCACTTCGATATCGGAAGACGACTCAATTTTTTTGATAGAAGTTTCCATGCCGCCCAGGTAATTCATCCAGTCGTTGTGAGCCGCACCGGTTAACAGTTTCATATCAACTCCCGCCAACGACTTTATTGTAGTCGCAGCTTCCTTCGACACCTTTGCTGCATCCGAAGAAACAAAAGCATCCTTTAAGGAAACGTAAGAACTAAACACTTCTGACAATTGCTGTTGGAATGTAGCGTCAACTGCAAACTGAGGCGCACCGGCTTCAGAAGCTGCTGTTGATTCAGTAGCTTGTTCTTCATTTGTAGCATGTTCGTGACCATCGTGCGTCTCTTCCTTTTTATTTCCACCACAATTGATGAAGGTAACCGCTGCAGCGGCCAGTAGAAGAGAAAATAAAATTGATCTTGTTTTCATATTCGTTTATAGTTTGAATTGTTTCTGTTACAAAGTTAGTGACGATATTTTATAATCAATGAGTGTGATCGGCCATAGGATCCGTTCCCTTCTTGAGTATGACTTCGCTATACAACAAGTATGTACCGGTTACGGCAATGCGATCGCCTTCGTGCAAGCCTTCGGTAATCTCTACCTGATCAAAGTCCTCCACACCCGTCTTTACCATTCGGGGCTGAAATATATTCTTTTCGGTTTCTATATACACATGTGTTCCTTTCCCATCGCGAATCACAGCATCAGTGGGAATCGCCAGCGCTGTTCGTGAAGAGTGTGTAAAAAGTACTTGTGCTTGCATACCCGGTTTGAATTTCATCTCCGGGTTCTCAAGCAAGGCACGCATTATGGTAATCTGTGAATTAGCACGGTACTCCGGACTCAGGAAAATTACCTTTGCTTCCAATGGAGTAGCTTCTAATCCACTTACATGAACAGTAAGTTTATCACCTACTTTCACCAACGAAGATTCATTCGGATACAACTCTGCTTCAAGCCACAAGTGATCAAGGTTTTCTATTCGATAGAGTAACGCGCCTTCTTCAATGTACTGTCCTTCGCTCACTTTAATTTCTGAGACAATTCCTCCGGAAGGAGCAAGAAAAGTAATGCGCTGCTGGATAGATTTGGTTTGGGCCAGTGTCGCTATCTGCTTTTTTGTAAGTCCGTACAGTAGCAGTTTACGTTCTGAAGCTTTCAGAAATGATTCATACCGAGGTTCGTTTTTTCCAAGTGTTTCGAATTGTTCTTTGGCAAGAAGATATTCACGTTGCAAGGTCAACAATGTTTCGCTGTAGAGTTCATACAATGGTTCCCCTGAACGAACTACACGACCCGTTTCTTTAACAAACAATTTTTCAATCCTTCCGGTTGATCGACTACTGATTACTTCTGTTAAATCTTCATTTTCAGTCAGTCGTGCATTAATCACCGTAGTTAGCCCCACCGGCTTCATAGAGACTTTTTGAACAGTGATGTTAGCGAGCTTCACCTTGGTTTCGTTCAAAACAACATCATGAAGGCCGTGAATCGTGGTATCGATCTTTGTACTAGCTTCAGGAATGTGTTGACTATGATCATCCTTTTTCTGTGCTCCAGAACAAGCGATGAGTACTCCACTGAACACACTGATATATATAAATGACTTCCTCATACTACTTCGTTTTTATGAAACTTTCACTGTCCACCAAATATTGAGCGTTCGAAGCGACCTCATCAGATGATGATAATCCTTGAATTATCTGAACCAATCCCTCAGTTCGTACGCCTGCTTTTACATTTCTGGGTTTAAATACACCGCGCTCTTTTACGAAAACAATTTTATCCAGTCCCAGATCAAATACAGCTTCGCGCGGAACCCAAAGTGCTTCTACTGCTTTCAACTGAATCGTTGCCCGTACTAATTGACCAATCTGAAGTTCTTCGCTATTTTTTAGGTACACCCTTACCTTTACAAATTCTTCACCCTCCGTAAAGAAAGGCTGTACGAAATCAACTTTTCCTTTTACAGTTTTTTTGTTGCCCAGATCGAGATCCACTTCATCGTTCAAATTTAATCGCCCGGTTTGCGCAGAGGATAAATCAAGCTCGACACGCAAGGCCGAAGCGTTGACTACTTTAAAAAGTGTCTGACCTGTAGAGACATAACTTCCTTCACGAATCAATTCAGAAGAAGACGTATTTCCAGATGTAGATGAAGATGACGGTACGCTTGCTGATGATCCACCCATGCCTCCACCCATTGTTGATGACGATGCGGAAGACGAAGTAGTTGTAATAGCAGGAGCCTGCTGACCTTCGTAGATCACGTAACCATCGTATGGACTATAAACAGAAAAAGTAGAACTGATGTCTTTTCGCCTGATTACCTCCGCTACCTGACTTTGTGTTGCTCCAAGCAAATACAATTTATTTTTTGCCGATTCAATGATCGAAGTGTTTCCTGGATCATTCTCGATAAGGTATAAAAGCTCACGCTGGGCAGTCAGTAATTCAGGACTGTAAATCTCAACAACCTTCTGTCCCTTTCGAACGGGCTGAAATGCATATTTCAAAAACACTTTTTCCAGTCGTCCGCCAATTCTTGCCGGGATGGTATAAATATTTCGGGTGTCGTATGTTACGATACCTTGCGCCTCTATAGAAACTGGCATTGTCTTGAATTCACCTTTGATGGTCTTTATAGAGGTTACTACAACTTCGTTCGGAGATTTAATCAGGCTGGCGAGGTCCTCCGTAATTTTCACTTCCTCACCGGGACGCACCTTCCGAACGAGATCCATTCCACACACCGGACACGTTCCCTGCTTGTCCGAAATTACTGTTGGATGCATTGGGCAAGTGTAGCTATCTTGATGTTCTGCGTGTTCCCCTTTACTTGTGCAGGATGCAACGACTAACAGCATAGCAATTGACAAGTGACAAAGGGCAGTTGTCAATGATCCTTTGAAAGCAATAGGTCTCCGATCCTTTATCAATTGCCCCTTATCAATTGTTAACTTATTTTTCCAGTTCTCTCTCATAATTCGCAATCATAGTATAGTACTCGTCCATCTTGTTCAGATATTCCAATTGCGCCATGTTCAGCGCTTCCCATCCGTCAATGACGATGGGCAGTTGTTCACGGTTCTCTTCGTAACTCAACATCAACGTTTCATAGTTCTTACGAAGGGCAGGAATGATTTTAGTATTGTAGTTTACCAGTTGTTGCTGCATCCGATCAATTTTTACTGCCATGCCTGCCAACATTCCGCGCGTCTCAATCAGCAATGCCTCGCGTCCTTTCTTCATCGCTTCAATGTCGTACTGCATGCCTTTTACTTCCGACTTATACATTTTAGAAGACCATGGAGCAATTGGTATGGATACCATCGCCATCGCGGTAA
This sequence comes from Cyclobacteriaceae bacterium, assembly GCA_016787565.1. Lineage (GTDB taxonomy): Bacteria > Bacteroidota > Bacteroidia > Cytophagales > Cyclobacteriaceae > JAEUUG01. Next base: position 320,441 of record JAEUUG010000003.1, on the reverse strand, counting down.
ACTGAGTTGGCATGTCACCAATGGGCTGCATGTGATCAAAGCGAATTTTGAAATCGGGTTTTGCCTGATAGCGTTGAAGCTGTTGATTTAACTGCATTACCTGAATGGTTTTGTCGATCTGCCGAACATCACTTCGCTGTGTACTCAAGGCGGCTGTGTCATATACTACCTGACTGGATACACCGTGTACACGCGTGGTGGTATCGACCATAATCGTTGTTGTAGGTGGTAAATTCATCAGCGTCTTCAGACGATATTGTTTCTCATCAATGTCCCCTTGGGTCATCAGGATCATGTTCTGCACTTCGCTGAGTCTGCCTTCGACTTTGTAAATATTTCCGAGGCTTCCCTGGTTGTAGGGATAACGGAGTCGTGCGAGTTTGAGCATCAGCTCAACGATGCGATCATTTTCATACAGTACCTTTAACTTTTCTTCAGCTACCATCCATTGGTAGTAAAGTATTTTTGCTTCTGCTCGCAGTTCGTTGTACTGATACGATCTGCCCTCCGCCTCCACGGATGCGCGCGAGGTCAGATATTTTTTGTTTGCATTTAACCTGGCAGGATTCGGAATGTTTTGTTCGAGGGACACCATAATTGATCCTTTGTCGCGATCCTCCATAATCGTCTGTCCGGGATAGGGTGTCATGAACGTACCGACACCAACCATAGGAGCCATCCAACTCTTCGCACCTTCCGAGTAAGTATTCAACGCTTTCACCTTACTATCATACTCCTGAAGCATTGGGTTTTGCTTGTCGATAAGTTGCAGTACACTATCGAGGCTTATCACCTGCGCGTGCGTTTGAATGGTGAACCAAAACATCATTACTACCACTACACTGCGGCAGGGATTGCAACGGAAAGCCCACAGCCGCGCAGGTGGTGCGTAGGCGCGAGGACTTGCAGTGGAAAGCCCGACCCGAAGGGAGCCGCCCACAGACCTCACCCTAAATCCCTCTCCAAAGGAGAGGGACTTTAAAACTTTTTGCTTTTTAATGTTTGATTTCATGTACTTCTAATTTTCCGAATTTTCTTAATTCATATTCTTTCGTCATCAGGAAGATGAGTGGCGTGACCAATAGGATGTGCGTGGACGATGTGAGTACGCCACCGATCATTGGTAATACGATGGGAAGCATTACATCGCTGCCAACACCCGTGGACCATAAAACCGGAACGAGTCCGAACAAGGCCACACAAACGGTCATCAATTTTGGCCGAAGACGCTTTGCTGCACCGGCAATAACAAATTCCTTCAGTTCTTCTTTTGAAATCGTTTCACTGCTATTGCCGCGCAGTTTCACGAGTTGCTGCATAGCATCGTTGAGGTAGATGACCATCACCACGCCTGTCTCGACTGCAATACCAAACAGTGCAATGAAACCAACGGCCACGGCTACCGATAGATTGACACCATAGAAGTAAACCATGTAGGCTCCACCAATCAACGCGAAGGGAACGGTGATGAGACTAAAGAATGCTTCGCGTATGGATTTGAAAGCAAGGTATAATGAAATAAAAATAATGAGCATGACGATAGGCAGTATCATCATCAGTGTTCTTTCCCCACGAATAAGATTTTCATATTGACCACTCCACTCGAGGTAGTAGCCAGTGGGAAGTACGCCCATCTGTTCATTAAGCTTTTCGATGGCCTCTTTTACGGTGCTTCCCAAATCACGATCGCGAACGTTGAATAACACGGCTCCACGAAGCATGGCGTTTTCGGAAGTGATCATGGGTGGACCATCTTCAACGTTGATAGTAGCTACAGACGAAAGTGGAATAGTACCGAGCGATGGTGTTTTAATTGGAATTCTTTTTAACTGCTCGATACTATTACGATAGTCTTGTGCCAGTCGTACACTGATGGTGAAGCGTTGCCGGCCTTCAATGGTTTGGCCAATGGGTGAGCCACCAATCGCAGACTCTACAATTACATTTACATCGTTCACGGTAAGACCATACCGTCCAAGTTCCTGTCGGTTGATATCGATGACCAGATACTTTCCACCGGTGATGGGATCAACATATAAATCTTTCACACCCTCAATTTGAGCAAGAGCAGTTTTTACTTTCTGCGACAATGCGTAGATACTATCGAGTTGTTGTCCGTAAACTTTTACCCCTACGTCTGTGCGGATGCCAGTGGATAACATGTTGATGCGATTCACAATGGGTTGCGTCCAACCGTTGACAACACCAGGAATTTGGAGCTTGCCATCCAGTTCATTCACGATGTCCTTTTTGGTCAGACCTTCACGCCATTCGGATTTCGGTTTCAGCATGATGATCGTTTCAATCATACTGATCGGTGCATTGTCGGTTGCTGTACTTGCACGACCGGCTTTGCCCAATACTTTATCCACTTCGGGTACCGATTTAATAATCTTGTCCTGTACTTGCAGAATGCGTTTTGCTTCTTCATTAGAAACATCGGGCAACGTGACGGGCATGAAGAGTATCGATTGTTCATCCAGGGGAGGCATGAATTCACTTCCCAGACTCATGAGTAGTGGAACACTGACAATCAACGCAAGGAGGTTAATGCCTATAGTAGTCTTCCTCCAATGCATACAGGCACGAATGACTGGCTCATAAATTCTTTCGAGAAAACTGTTCAACGGATTCTTTCTTTCACTTGTAAACTTTCCCTTCATGAAAAAAGAAATAATGACCGGTGCCAGTGTTACCACCAGAATTGCATCCACCAACATGATGAATGTTTTGGTGTAGGCCAGCGGATGGAAGAGTTTGCCTTCCTGACCGGTGAGCATGAACACAGGCAGAAATGAAGTAATGATAATGATCGTGGAATAAAACACACCGCGAGATACTTGTCGTGATGACTTCTCGATGATCGCCAGTCGCTCGAACTCTTCGATCTTGTTATAGTTTCGTGAAAAAAGTTTTTTAACCATAACCTTACTTTTCAGTTTCCGGATTTAATTCCGAAAAACGGGTGGATAAATTTTTATAGGAATTCTCAGCCATAATAATTCCATTATCGACAATCACTCCGATCGCGAGGGCAATACCGGTAAGCGACATGATGTTAGAGGTAATTCCAAATGCATTTAACAAAATGAAAGCGGTGGCAATCGTAATCGGTATCTGGATGATGATACTCACCGCACTTCTCCAATGAAAGAGAAAGATGATCACGACCAGCGATACCACAATCATTTCTTCGATGAGTGTGGTCTTGATGGAGGATATTGATTCGTGAATCAGTTCACTGCGGTCGTAGATGATGTTGAACGTTACCCCTTCCGGAAATCCTTTGGCTACTTCCTCCATCTTCTTTTTAACACCGGTAATTACTTCGTCAGCATTCTCTCCGTAGCGCATTACTACGATCCCTCCTACTACCTCACCTTCACCATTGAAATCGAAAAAACCAAGACGCGTTTCTCCCGTCATCTGAACGGTCGCAACATCGCGAACAGAAACGGGTGTGGCATTGATCGTTTTTAATGCGATGTTCTCAATCTCTTCAATGGATTTTAAATAGCCTGTTGTTTTTATAATATAGCCGATGTCGTTCATTTCAAACTTTCTGCCTCCCGCTTCATTGTTGTTGGAGCGCACAGCCTGAATGACTTCCTGCGTGGAGAGGCCGTAGTAGGTTAGCTTGTTCGGATTTAAGGTGATTTGATATTGCTTTTGAAATCCACCGAAGGAAGCGATCTCGCTAACACCGGGAGAATTTTGCAGGGCAAATTTTACATACCAATCTTGTATGGCGCGCTGTTCACCCAGATCCATTCCCGGAGCTTCTAGCGTATACCACAATATATGACCAACACCAGTTCCATCAGGCCCCAGTGTTGGGGTTACACCTTCGGGTAACAAGCGAGTAGCATAATTCAATCTTTCCAATACACGTTCGCGTGCCCAATAAACATCTGTGTCATCGTTGAAGATCACATAGACGAAACTCATCCCGAACATTGACGAGCCGCGTACATACTTTACTTGTGGCAGTCCCTGAAGATTGGTTACCAGTGGATAGGTAACTTGATCCTCGATGATCTGCGGACTTCTTCCCATCCATTCGGTAAAGACGATCACCTGATTTTCGGAGAGATCAGGAATAGCATCAATCTTATTCACCTTCACGGAATAGATACCCCAGGCAAACAATCCCGCGGCAACAAGCAATACCAGAAAGCGGTTACGCAGGGAGAATGAAATTATATTTTCAATCATGACTTAAAAAAAACAGAATGGAAAAAGAGATTGAGTTATCGCTAAAAGACAAAGCGATTACGGAAGAGCAGCAACTCTTCTAAAGGAAAGAAAAAAATCAAATAAGGAAAACCAGAAACGAAATCGTGAGATCGGTGTCGCGCAAAGGGGGATCGTAATTGTAGAAACGTGTTTGTAAAACGGGAATAGAAGGTATTACCTCAGAAATTAAAACCGGACCCAACTCCATATCCGATACTGGCCCTGCGGAAAGTGTGATGTCTGTTGCAGACGTTTGAAAGTCCTCGCCTTGATGAAGAATGGTTTCATCTTCGCAGCAAGGTTTGGACTCGTGCTTATGGCATGGAGGCATTTTTTTCTCCATGGCACAACCCTCCGATTTCGTGAAGAGTGCAATATTCTGAACATGACCACGGCACAAGTGAACGCCTACCATAAAGCTGCTGCTCGAAAACAGCACCAGAAAGGCGAACATTGCAGATAATATGGAGCGGTATTGCTTCATTGGTTATTCAAAGGTAACGGAATTAGACGAGACCCGATTTACACTTTAGGTGAAATCTGCTACAAAATTCCACTAATGGACCAAAAATAGAGGTATTGGGTCAGCAAGTGACTTTATACTACTCAAGCTTTTCAGCTTTATAACCAGCTTTTTCCACCATCTCGATGATTTTCCTGGCTTCTGTTTCACTCGTCACGGTGAGCACCTTTGCTGGATTGTTAACATCAACTTCCCAATTGTTTTCTCCCACGGCTTCATTGAGGAAAGGAGTTACGGTGGCAACACAGCCGGAACACTTTATATTAGTTTTGAATTTTGTTGTTTCCATATCAGTTCAATATTTAAAGTTAATCACCATTTATTTTTCGATTCTATATTTTAGCAAATTTCAACCGCAGACTATTACTCACCACACTTACCGAACTCAAGGCCATTGCGGCACCGGCAATCATAGGGTCAAGTAAGAAACCATTGACAGGATATAGTACACCCGCTGCGAGAGGAATACCAATCACATTATAAATAAATGCCCAGAATAAATTCTGTCGGATACCTCTGACTGTTTTCGTGGAGAGGTTCAATGCCTTAGGAATAGATTGAAGGTCGGAAGTAATGAGCGTCATCTTGGCAACGTCCATCGCGATGTCAGAGCCTTTGCCCATCGCGATGCTAACATCCGCTTGCGCGAGAGCGTGTGAATCATTGATCCCATCGCCTACCATGGCCACTATTTTTCCATCCTGCTGTAGAAGCTTAACGAACTCTGCTTTATCACCGGGCATCACTTCGGCTTTATAGTGTTTCAATCCTACTTGTGCTGCCACAGCTTTTGCGGTTTGTTCGTTATCACCCGTAAGCATGTATACATCGATGCCCATGCTTTGGAGAGTTTCAATCGCAGCTTTTGAAGTTGCTTTAATTTTATCGGCAATCGCCATCAAGGCCAAAACGTTTTGCCGGTCTGTAAAGTAAACTACGGTCTTGGCTTCCGATTGTAATTGTGTAGCGAGGGATTGTACTTCTGCAGAAACCTGAATGCTATTTTCATCCACCAGCTTTCTGTTCCCTATATAATACATACTGTCCTTTACTTTTGCTTTAGCGCCACGACCGGTAAGACTTTCAAAATTATCGATTCCGATACTGATCGCTCCATCATGTTGAAGCGCAGTAGCCACAGCCTCGGCCAGAGGATGTTCGGAATGTGATTCAAGTGTGTAGAGAATGTTTTTGAATTGTCCTACTCCTTCTTTTTTTGACTGCCAGACAAAATCAGTTACTACAGGCTTACCCTCTGTAATGGTTCCGGTTTTATCCAAAATCATGGCGTTCACCTGATGAGCCAGTTCAAGGCTCTCAGCATCTTTAATCAGAATATTATTCTCAGCTCCTTTACCAACACCTACCATAATCGCGGTGGGTGTGGCGAGCCCTAAGGCGCAGGGACAAGCAATGACTAACACGGTAATAGAAGTAAGCAGTGCATGTGTGAAGGCATTGTCGCCACCTACAATCATCCACGTGATGAATGTAAGAATAGAAATCCCCATCACGACCGGAACAAATATGCCGGCTATTGTATCGACAAGTTTTTGAACGGGAGCTTTACTACCCTGGGCTTGTTGCACCATCTTAATGATCTGCGCAAGGATAGTATCACCACCTACTTTCAGCGCTTCAAATTGAAAACTTCCTTTTTGATTTACCGTTCCGGCAAAAACTTTTTCACCTACTATCTTCTCGATAGGAATAGGCTCGCCCGAAATCATACTCTCATCCACATACGATGAACCATTCTTAACGACTCCATCCACGGCTATTTTTTCACCAGGGCGAACGTGTATGAGGTATCCAACTTTCACCGAAGCAATGGGAACTTCCTGCTCTACTCCATCGATCATTGCTTTCACCGTTTTAGGTTGTAAGCCCATTAATTTCTTAATAGCCGATGACGTGCTGGTCTTTGCTTTTTCTTCCAGCAATTTCCCAAGTAAAATGAACGTAATCACAACAGCAGCTGCTTCAAAATAAACATGCGGATGAATTCCTCTTGAGTGCCAGAACTCGGGGAAAAACGTATTGAAGGTACTGAACAGAAAAGCTATTCCGGTGGACAGCGCAACCAGCGTATCCATATTCGCCTTGCCATGCTTGGCCTGCTTCCAGGCATTGATAAAAAAATTTTGTCCAAACCAGAAAACAACCGGGGCTGCCAGCACCAATGAAATGTAATTTCCATGTGGCATATCCATAAAGAACATACCGATGATAACCAGCGGAACAGACAAGACAGAAGACCAGATTGTACGGCTCTTTACTTCATCATAATGCTTCTGCTGCGATTCTTCCTGCACGGCTTGCGGGTCTTCCACATCAACCACAAGATCATACCCAATGGAACGAACTGCATGCTGTAAAGCTGCTGGACTCGTAAGCGTATTATCATACTCGACAGAAGCGGTCTGATTGGCATAATTAACGATAGCATTCTTAACCCCTGGCACGGTTCGTAACATCGATTCGACACTGACTGCGCAAGCAGCGCAGCTCATTTCAAGAACAGGAAAGGATTCTCGCATCAATAATTCTCGTTTACCGCCTTCTAATTTCATTCTACTGACAAACATGGAATATTTCCACCAAGTTCATTTTCAATTATTTGCAAGTATACATCCGTTTGGGGCTCAATATTTACACATTTCAAATTTGATTTATACTATTTCAAGACAAAAATCCTGAGGAATTGAGATACTCATCATGGATAATTGGAAGCCCTTCGATTAGTTTTCCGCCATAACCATGAAACCATGAAAACAGAAACCTTGGAAAATCAGGTGCGTGACACCGAAGTGTGTTGCCCAGAATTCAATCCGGCACTGTGGAATGACAAGAAACATGTCTGGAACAATAAGCTTTTTCTAAAAGATTCTGTTCCAGAGTTTTTTCATATTCCCTTGCCAAATGTCTTTGGAAAAGTAATTTCCCGGATGTGGGAAAAAGCTACCGATGCCGGAGCTGTTCCGGAAGTGCGTGATTTCCTGATGCTGGCACATGATCCAACTCCATTCAGGGGAGAATTGCTGCTGTTTGTTACGCATGAAATACCAGGAGGAGATCACATTAGGCTCTCTGGCACTTTCATGAGCAAGGTATTTGATGGACCATATAGTAGCGTACCAACATTCATGAAAGAGATGAATGAATATTTGACCAGACTTAAAATGAAAGCAAAGAAATATTATTTCTACTATGCTTACTGTCCGAAGTGTTCCAAGAAATATGGACACAATTACATTGTTGCTATTGCTGAAGTAGCGTGAGACACTTAAGTTCTGAAGAGGAGGCCCTAAATAAACTGATCAAGAACCAAAACACCAGCAAGCCCTATCACGGAAACGATAGTCTCCATAAACGTCCATGACCGGAAGGTATCCTTCATGGATAAGCCAAAGTATTCTTTGAACATCCAGAACGCAGTGTCATTAACATGCGAGAAAAAAAGACTGCCTGCCCCTATCGAGAGTACCATCAAATTAGGGTCGACTTTCGTCTGCACTGTAAGTGGATAAATAATTCCGGCAGCCGTAAGTCCGGCAATGGTAGCCGAACCGAGGCACAATCGCAAAATTGCCGTAACCACCCAGGCTAACAGCAATGGAGGAAGTTGCCAACTGCTTAGTGCTGCGGCTATTTCTTTGCTGGCCCCGCTATCGATAAAGATTTGTTTTAATATTCCGGCACTTCCAATGATCAGTAAAATCATAGAAATGTCTTTCACGGCTTCGGTATACACCAGCATAATTTCGCTCAGTCGTTTTCCTCTTCTGATACCCAGTGAGTACGTTGCGATAATGATGGTAAGGCCCATGACCACATTTGGCTCACTCAGAAAAATCAATATTTCTGTTGAATTCTTGTCCGTAATTACACTTGTCAGTAAGGCTGTGAATGCAATAATCAGCACCGGCAACAAGGATGAAATCAGACTATTGGCTATTCCGGGAAGATTAGCATCGGGAACAACACTAACCAGATGTATTTTCCCTTCAGCAGATTTTATATTTTTTAATGTTCGGGAGAAGAGCGGCCCTGCAATGATAATGGCCGGAAAGGCGATGCACAATCCATAAAAAAAAGTTGTGGCCATATTCGCCTCGAACTGCATGACCAACGCCATGGGTGAAGGGTGTGGAGGCAGGAATCCATGCATGACCGAAAGTGATGCCAGCATGGGCAACCCCACATACACCAGGGGAAGTTTATTGTGGTAGGACACCGAAAAAATAATGGGTATCAATAACACAAACCCCACATTGTAATAAAGTGGTATGCCCACAATAAAACCTGTGAAGGTCATGGCCCACACAATGTACCTGGAACCAAAAAGATTTTGAAAGACTGTAGCAATTCGCTTTGCTGCTCCACTATCAGCCACCAGCTTACCCAACATGGCTCCGAGTACAATCACAATTACCAGTGAACCAAGCGTATCACCAAGTCCTTTGGTTACAGACTGCATGATACCGCTGAAAGGAATTCCCAACAGCAGTCCTGCCAAAGTAGAAATTAGTAAGAATGCAAGGAACGGATTAACCTTCGCCCATGTAATTAAAACAACCAGGCCAATAATACAACAGGCGATAATGAAAAAGGTCATGCTATAGTATCACATCAATGTGAATCACGACTGACCTTCGATCCAGACTTACCAACCAGAAAATCAAGGTCAGCACCTTTATCGGCTTGTTGCACATGCCTTACATAAAGATTCACATAACCGCGATCAGAAATTGGTTTGGGCTTTTGCCACTGACTTCTCCGTTTGGCAAGCTCTTCATCCGATACTTCGAGGTGCAATTTTCTGTTGTGAACATCCAATTCAATGATATCTCCATTTTGAACAAGTGCTAAATTTCCGCCAATGGCAGCTTCAGGCGAAACGTGAAGGACAACAGTTCCATACGCTGTGCCGCTCATTCTTCCATCGGAAATCCGAACCATGTCCGTAACCCCTTTATCCAACAACTTCTTTGGCAGCGCCATGTTTCCTACCTCCGGCATACCGGGATAGCCAACCGGTCCGACACTCTTCAACACCATCACACAGGTTTCATCAATATCCAGATTTGGATCATCAATACGTTCGTGGTAGTCTTCGATGTTTTCAAAAACCACCGCACGTCCACGATGCTTCATCAACGCAGGGGTAGCGGCAGAAGGCTTAACAACAGCGCCATTCATCGCCAGGTTACCTTTCACCACCACAATACCCGCCTCATTGATTAAAGGATTTTCATATTCGGCAATCACCTCTTTATTGTAACAGGTGGCGGAGCCTTCAACATTCTCGCGATGGGTCTTTCCGGTAACCGTGATGGTATCCATGTGCAGAACGGACTTCAGTTCATTGATGATTACCGGCAAACCACCCGCGTAATAAAAATCTTCCATCAGGAATTTTCCAGAGGGCATCAGGTTCAGCAAAAGCGGAACTTTACTTCCTATCGTATCAAAGTCTGCAAGGTTTAATTCAACACCAATTCTTCCCGCAATAGCGGTGAGGTGAATAATAAAATTGGAAGAGCCACCAACCGCAGCATTCACTTTGATGGCGTTTTCAAAAGCTTTTCGCGTTAGGATTTTAGAAATGCGCAAATCTTCTTTCACCATTTCAACAATTCTTCTTCCCGACATCTGTGCTAACCTCTTCTTTCGGGAGTCAACAGCAGGAATGGCAGCAGCACCAGACAAACACATACCCAACGACTCCACCATACATGCCATGGTGGATGCGGTGCCCATCGTCATACAATGCCCAGGACTGCGCGACATGCAACTCTCGGCATGTTCGTATTCATCTTGCGTCATCTTTCCGGTTTTCAGATCATCGGAAAATTTCCAAACGTGCGTACCGGAACCAATGTTCTCACCCTTATACTTTCCGTTGAGCATCGGCCCACCGGGAACAACAATAGTGGGTAAGTCCACACTCGAAGCACCCATTAAAGTAGAGGGCGTGGTTTTATCACAACCCGTTAAGAGCACAACACCATCAATCGGATTTCCGCGAATGGATTCTTCCGCATCCATACTCGCCAGATTTCTGAACAACATCGCAGTTGGCTTCATTAATGTTTCACCCAACGACATGATGGGAAACTCAACGGGAAATCCTCCGGCTTCATAAACACCGCGCTTTACAGCTTCAGCAAGATCACGAAAGTGTGCGTTGCACGGTGTGAGCTCAGACCATGTATTACATATCCCGATAACGGGCCTGCCATCAAATAAATCTTCTGGAAATCCCTGGTTCTTCATCCAACTTCTGTAGATGAACCCCATCTTATCTTTTTTTCCGAACCACTCCGAACTGCGATACGTAGCCATTGTAATTTTATTTATGCTTTGAAAACTTACTTAATCTCCTGACACTACCCCCATCAACTTATTTTTGCGTGTGCTGACCATTTACCAAACGCCAAATGTTCAGCGGGTTTTTGTTTTGCAGTTCTGCCGGTAACAAATCATCCGGCATGCCCTGGTAACAAACCGGTCGCGTAAACCGATGAATGGCTGCAGTACCAACCGAAGTACTTCGCCCATCCGTTGTAGCAGGATACGGACCGCCATGCACCATGGCATGACAGACTTCAACACCCGTGGGAAATCCGTTGATGACTACGCGTCCGACTTTCTGCTCTAAGATGTCTATTAAATCTTTAAAACCTATCAGGTCATTCTCCGTCCCATGAACGGTGGCCGTAAGATGACCGCCAAGGTTTCTGGCAATGGATAATATTCCCTCCTTCGACTCTGCCTCAACGACCAAACTGGTTGGTCCGAATATTTCTTCCGACAGCGCTGTCACATTTTCAAAAGTTTCGGCTGTTGTCTTGAACAAGATTGGTCTGGCCCCAAAATTTTGGGTTACTTCCGCACCAAGAGCAAGAACATCCATGCCAGCAACGTTGGTATGATGTGCAAGTCCATTGGCATACGATTTAAAAATTGTTTCCGTGAGCATTACGCCACCGGAAGTTTTCTTAAACTCCTCTTCCAGGCTTTTTGTAAATTCTTTTGCACCATCATTCTTTTCATGAATAAGAATTCCGGGGTTTGTACAGAATTGTCCTACACCAAGCGTAACAGAAGCTGAGAATCCTGCCGCTATTGTTGCCGCGCGTTCGCGCATAGCTTCCGGGAGAATAAAAACCGGATTCGTACTGCCCATCTCGGCATACACCGGAATGGGAACTTCACGACTCACAGCCGCATCAAACAGGGCCTTGCCTGCCGTGAAGGAACCTGTTAACCCCACGGCTTTTACTGCGGGATGTTTCACCAATTGAATACCGACATCTTTACCGTCACCGTGAAGTAAAGAGAAAACACCATCGGGCATGTTGCATACTTGTGCTGCCTTAAGAATGGCTCTGCCCACGAGCTCTCCCGTTGCCGGATGGGCAGAATGGACTTTCACAATCACCGGACAACCAGCGGCCAATGCTGATGCTGTGTCGCCACCGGCAACCGAAAAGGCTAATGGAAAATTGCTGGCACCAAATACGACTACCGGGCCCAGACCAATTTCCATATAGCGAATATCGGGCTTGGGAAGTGGCGTGCGCGTTGCGTCTGCGGTTTCAATGCGCGCATCAACCCACGAGCCTTCGCGCAATAGTGAAGCAAATAATTTTAACTGATTGACGGTGCGTGCGCGTTCACCTTCAATTCTTCCTTTTGGCAAAGCGGTTTCCTGGCAACATAAATCCACCAGTTCATCACCCAGTGCATTTATCTCGTTAGCAATTGTTTCCAGGAAAATCGCTTTCTCTGCACCAGATTTTTTTCTGTATACCTGAAAAGCACCTGCTGCTTTTTCCGCAGCCTTGTTCACCTCACCGGGAGTTGCTTTCGTAAACTGATAGTGTAATTTTTCACCGGTAGCCGGATTAAAAGAATGAAAACTTGCCGAGCCTTCTGCTACCATCTCAAAACCGATAATCTGTTTTCCTTCTATCATTGTCTTATGCTTTAAAAATTCACGTCACTACTATTGCGTCACCCGATTAACAAGTGTGCCGATCCCCTCAATAGAAATTTGCACGACATCCTCTACCTGTAAGGTAAAAGTATCCGGTGGAACAATACCCGTTCCGGTCATTAAAAACGTTCCGAATGGGAATGTAATTTCACGAAACAGATATTCCACCAACTCCGTATGCTTTCGCTTCATTCGATTGATCGATATTGCCCCTGAAAAAACTTGTTTTCCATTTCGAAGAATCTCAATACTGATTTGCGCATCTTCCTTAATCGGTTCACCCGGAACATATAAGCATGGGCCAACAGCCGAAGAACCATCGTACGATTTTGCCTGTGGAAGATAGAGGGGATTCTCACCTTCAATATCCCGCGATGACATGTCGTTACCGATCGTATAACCTTCAATTGTTCCAGCCGAACAAATGAATAAGGTTAGTTCAGGCTCGGGAACATTCCATTTTGAATCCTTTCGGATGCGAACCGGATCGCCCGAACCCACCGTTCGATAAGCCGGAGCCTTAAAGAAAAGTTCTGGACGGTCGGCTGCGTAAACGCGTGCATAGAAATCACCGCCACCAGCATCTTTCGATTCTTCCATCCGCGCCTCACGGCTGCGCATATAGGTAACACCCGATGCCCACACCTCCTGATTTCCAATGGGCGCCTTCAGACTTTTATCCACCAGCGTGGACAGCCCAGTATCGGGCTTCAAAACTGATAGTTCCGCTAACACCTGCTGATGCAGCTTGGATCGGTTTATGAATTTATCCCAGTTCGATTCCCTTGAAAGAAAAAAATCATCCAGATGCTGAATAACAATGCCTTCTGTTGTTTTAAAAATCTTCATCGATTAGCTTTTTAATTTCTGCCGCTGACAAATTACTGAATAACAATAGTTGATTTCAATGATTGGTGAGTATTATACTGAGGTTGTCCACCTCCAACAAAAATTTCAAATTTTCCGGGAAGTATTTTTTTCTCTCCGTCAAGGAAAATTGAAAAGTCATTTGGAGAAAGGGTAAAGTGAAGGGTTGAAGATTCGCCAGGCGTGAGATGAATCCTTTTAAATCCCTTGAGGGAGTGAATAGCGCGCGAAAGAGATTTGTCCTGATTAGACAAATACACCTGAGCAACTTCATCACCGGCTACTTTCCCTGTATTTTTTACTGTTACTGAAATACGAGCAGAATCGCCCATTTTTATTTCACTGTCCAACTTAAGGTTTTCGTAGGCGAAAGTAGTATAGCTCAATCCAAATCCGAAAGGATAAAGGGGTTCTCCCTTAAAATAACGATAGGTTTGTGAGCTTACTTTATATTCGTCAAAAGCAGGAAGATCGTTGACGGATTTGTAAAATGTAACCGGTAATTTTCCGCCTGGATTATAGTCGCCAAAAAGTACATCAGCAATGGCTTGTCCGGCTGCCTGACCGGGATACCAGGCTTCGATAATAGCATTCACATTTTTATCTTCCCAGTTAATGGCCAGGGCACTGCCGTTCAATAAAACGAGTATAACGGGTTTGCCCAAGGCCTGAATTTCTTTTATCAATTGTTGTTGAAGTTCTGGTAAGTCCAATCGCGTTCGATCACCGCCATTAAATCCGTCAATCTTCACATCCATCTCTTCCCCTTCCATACGGGGTGTGATGCCCATACACAGTACAACAACATCGGCCTGTCGCGCAATTGCAAGCGCCTGCTTTTTCAATTCAGGCTTTGGAGTAGCCCAAACCAATTGCACCTGTGCATCCGCAAATGACTCTATGGCTTGCACCTCAATCTTGTATCGTTTGCCTGCATCCAGCTTTACCGTATTCGATTTCCGTAGCCGTGGATCTCCAAACTCATCCCTGAAGGCATAGGTTGTTTTGGCAACCAGGCTGTCGTTCAGAAAAAGTTTTGTGTTACATGTACTGATAATACCAAGTTGATAATATCCCGAACGATCAGGTTTAAGCTCTCCACTCCACCGAACACTAAAGCTATCATCGTCCATATCCTCGCGAGGAGCTTTATCATACCAGTTGGCGTCCAGATTTTTATCGATAGATGAAAAAAGGGGTTCACCACCAAACTCTTTATTATTATAATAAGAAACGTTTATCCCTGGATGATCACCATTAAACAAGTATTCACCTGGTATCGTGTAGAACATCGGCATACCGTCCGCCAACTCACATCCCTGAGAAAATAAAACTTTTGATTTTGTACCCAGCTTTTCCTGAATACCTCTCAACGGTGTAACGGGGTCAGACGGAACACCATTATAATTTCCCAGCAGCATTAACCACTGATCGGCATTTGGACCAATCACCGCGAGCGTACCAATATCTTTCTTTAGCGGTAAAATATTGCCTTTATTTTTTAGTAGCACAATGGATTTTCGCGCTGCGTCAAGGGCCAATGCCTGATGTTCCTTACTGTCTACCACCGAATATGGTATTTGAGCATAGTTAACTTTTTCAGGAGGATCAAACATGCCCAGCTTAAATCGCGCAACAAAAAGACGCTTGACGGCAACATCAATTTCAGCTTCGGTAATGAGTTTCTTATTGACAGCTTCCTTTAAATGAAGGTAAACATTTCCGCATTCCAGATCAGTTCCTGATTTCACCGCCAGGGCCGCTGCCTCTTCCGGGGTCTGAACAAGCTGATGAAACTTATATATATCAACAATAGCATCACAGTCGGAAACGATGTATCCCGTAAATCCCCATTCATTCCGAAGTACATCCTGTAAAAGTCTTTCACTTCCGCAACATGCCTCACCGTTATACCGGTTATAAGCGCACATCACCGAATACGGTTTACCTTCCTTAATGGCCATTTCAAATTGCGGTAAATACGTTTCGCGTAAATCATTTTCTTCCGCTACAGAATTAAAAGAATGTCTGCCTTCTTCTGGTCCGCTATGTACCGCAAAGTGTTTGGCTGTCGCGATGGTTTTGTAGTAGGTCGTGTCATCACCTTGAAGGCCTTTGATAAATTGTACGGCTAACTTTCCAGTGAGATACGGATCTTCACCATACGTTTCCTGTCCACGGCCCCAACGTGGATCACGAAAGATGTTGATGTTGGGCGACCACAAGGTGAGGCCCTGGTAAATAAAGCGCTTGTCTTTTTTGATGAAGTTAGAATGTTTCGCCCGTGCCTCATCGGCTATAGCTGTGGACACCTCATGAAGTAAGCTTTCATCCCATGTAGCACCGAGACCAATTGCCTGTGGAAATACTGTAGCCAGTCCTGCACGGGCTACACCATGCAATCCTTCTGACCACCAATTATATTTTGGAATACCCAGACGCTCAATGGCGGGAGCGTCATTCACCATCTGACTGATTTTTTCTTCCAACGTCATCCTTTCCACCAAATCATTCACACGCTCTTCAATAGCAAGTTCTGTGTTTAAAAAAGGAAAATCTTTACCCTTTTCCTTTTCCGAACAACTCGCAGTCAAGAGGAGTAATGCAATGATCAGGGTTAGTGACGCAGATGCCCTATAGTTACTCACGTTCATTTCATTCATGATGAATCCAATATAGCTCAGTTAAGCTTATTCCAGGAAGTAAGATTACCTTATCTCTTCGGTTGAATGCACACTTTAAGAGAATAAAATACACCATCACAAACCTTTTGAATTTTGAATTCCAGAACTTCCAATATACTCCAGCGATGGATATTGAACACGTGCTTGCGGTTTCAGTAATATCCGAATTGAGAATTGAAAGTTCTTTGCAGAGACCTCAGATTTAGTGAGATTTGCTACCGTACAGTTCTGTAATCAGGCAATAATTCACAACACGTGGTAATCCTTGATAATTTACATTTCCGTTTGATTGCATGAACCAGTTTATACTACAACAGGGTCACGCCAGGGAACTTCATGCTTTTCCACATATTCTTGAATTTGCCCTCAAAAAAAACAACAGCATACAGTTAAACTCGCTCCACGCTACTTCCACCGACAGCGTGCGGATTTATTCTATCGTAGACGGAAAGTTTGAGTGGGTAATCGGTGAACAAAACCATATTCTCTATCCGGGTGACCTGGCTGTAATTCTTCCCGGGCAAACCTTCCGTGGCGAAAAGGATATTTTGAATATTGGGACACTTTCCTGGATACACCTTCGCCTGGAGAAAATTGATGCCACCGGAATGTCGCTCGGAAAATGGAGCTATTTATCCAGAACCGAATGCCTCACCATCGGTAAAATCCTATTGCTTAACCTGACCACTGTTTTAAAACTTAAAGAGTGCCAGGGTATACTCACTACACTTCGGCAGGAACTCATGAATCAGGAAATAGGTTTCACAACCCGTGTAAACCAACTGATTGATGAATTGTTTATCAGTATAGCAAGGCAATCCACACGTCAAAATAATTCGCAGCGCGACTTCCCCCAAACCTTTATGAAACTTGAGCAAACCCTCCGGCAAAACCTGGCGCACCAGTGGACCGTGGAGGAAATGGCTGCGCTTATCGGACTTGGCACCACAACATTCACGGAGAAAGTAAAAAATTACACAGGTTTCTCTCCCTTGAATTACCTGATCAACATCCGGATTTCCGAAGCGATTAAATTGTTAAACCGGCAGGATGAAAATGTAACGGACATTGCCCTGGGCACGGGGTTCTATTCGTCACAACATTTTTCAACCACGTTTAAAAAACTTACCGGTTACACGCCCAGTGAATTCAGAAAAAGAAATTTACCATCGAAATAAAGTCTTGAATAATGGAATGTATCATCACGATTGAACTTGGAACAAATGCCGTAAGGATATTTGCATTTGACTTGAGTGGAAACATTATTGGTTCCATGAAAGGATCCTACCCAACTTTTCACACTGAACCTGACTACAGTGAACAAGATCCTGAGCAGATTTTCATCACGATGTTGTATGTCCTGAAGAACCTGTTAACAGAAAAAATTCATCCGCAGAAGTATAAAGTGGTTAGCATTTGCTTCAGTGCCAGCATGCACAGCGTCCTTGCCATTGATGATCATGGAGTACCCCTGGGAAATGTAATTACCTGGGCAGATAACCGGGGAAAAGTTGAGGCACAGGAACTAAAAAAATCAGGACTTGGGAAAATATTATATGATAACACAGGAACACCTATCCATCCTATGTCTCCACTTGTAAAGATTACATGGATGAAAAATCACGATCAGGAAAGGTTCAACCAAACTTATAAATTTCTTTCCATCAAAAGTTATATCATACAACAACTTACAGGAGAATATTTTATTGATTACAGCCTGGCTTCCGCAACAGGCTTACTCAATATTCAAACCATACAATGGGAACCGGAAGCACTAGCGTATGCTGGTATTACCGCTGACAAACTTCCGGAACTGGCTCCTGTCTTCCACTCGCCAGGAAAGCTGCGCAAGGAATACCAAAAATCGCTCAAACTATCATCTTCCACCAAGCTAATTCTTGGTTCAAGCGATGGATGCATGGCCACTCTTGGAGCAGGTGTGTGGAGTGATGGAAAAGCTACTATTACGATTGAAGATAGTGGGGCTGTCCGGGTTGTCGGTAAAGAAGTATTGCGTGATGAAAAACAACGTTTCTTTAATTACCTCCTCACAGAGAACTGCTATGTATCAGGAGGCCCCACTAACAACGGTGGTGTAGTCTTTGATTGGTTTGCAAAGCAATTCGGTGATTTTAGAATTCCCTATGAGATCGAATACACGATGGATAATCTTGTTAACGAGGCTTCAAAAGTCGCGGTTGGTTCTGATGGGCTGTTATTTCTTCCTTATTTATTAGGAGAACGCGCACCTATTTGGAATGCAAACGCCAGGGGCTCCTATTTCGGATTAAACATCAAACATGAGCGACAACATTTTATTCGGGCCACCATTGAAGGCATACTCTACGAGATTTACAGTATTGGAAAAACCCTCGAAGAGCATCGCTCCATCAAAACTCTCTCCGTCAACGGAAGTTTTGCTTCCATTCCATTTTGCACGCAAATGATTGCTGACATGTATAATAAACCGGTTACGGTCAACAAGCATTCTGACAGTGCATCACGCGGTTCGTTTTTAATGAGTGCAACAGACATGGGCAAGTATGCTACTCTGGAAGAAGCATCGCGCACGGTGGCATTGACAGACACCTATACTGCCGACCCTGGGCATCACCAGACCTATCAAAAGTACTTCGATGTCTTCGAGCGACTAACCAATAAGCTTGCTGATGAATTTGAAGCCATTGCAAACTTGCAACAGAAGCACTAGGTAGGAGTCAAGACTTCAGAAGTGTCAGACACCCTAAAAAACCCATCTCAAAAATATGAAGCAACCGTTGTAAAGGAGTCTCACTCACTCTGCCAATACTTATATTGAGATTTCCTATACTTTACTTAAATAGTACCTGCGCAAAGTTGTAAAGATTGTTTCTCCATACTGGCCATGTATGTCCGCCAGCATATTCACTGTAGGTATACTTCACTCCTATCTCATCGAATTTTTCAAGCATGATCTTACAGTTATCATGAGCAATGTCTTCTTTACCACCCATAGCCACCCAGAAACTTTTTACATTACTATTTATAGTCTTTGCATTGTTCTTCATGAACTCGTACTGCGGATTGGAAAGGTTGGGTTGATTCGCCCACCATCCTGAACTGAACACACCGAGGTAAGCGAACTTGTCTGTATTTTTTAAACCGGCATACAATGTTTGTAATCCTCCCATGGAAAGACCTGCCAGGGCTGTGTTGTTAGCATCTGTTTTTGAACGGTACTTCTTTTCAACAAATGGAATCACAACTTGCTTCAATTCATTCTCGAACATGCGCAGCGACTGCTCACCAAATCCCGCGATACCACCACTTCCAAAGTTTCCATCCATCATCACCACCAGCATCGGCTTGGCTTTCTTTTCGGCAATCAGATTATCCATAATCAAATCTGTCTTTCCCTGTGTTGACCAACCGCGCTCATCTTCACCACCGCCATGAAGAATGTATAACACCGGAAATTTTTCATTCAGGCTCACATCATAGCCGGGTGGAGTGTAGACGTACATTCTGCGCCATGAATTGGTAACGGAAGAAAAATAGCGTTCCATTCGCACATCGCCATGCGGCACATCATTTACAGCATAATAATCATCACCGGCAAATGGAATTTCTATACCGCTTGCCATCCGGCCCATTCCGTAATACGATTCGCTGGCAGGATCTGAAACGGCCACGCCATCTATTAATAAAGAGTAGTAGTGAAAGCCTTCACTTTGTGGTTCGGTGGTTACTTCCCAGAAACCATCAGCGCCTTTGATCATGTCGTACTTTTTACCCAAGTCGATTTGCATCTTCTGTGCATCGGGTGCTTTAATGCGAAAGATGACGCGACCGTCCTGCAGAATACGCGGATACTTCGCTGATCGTACATTCGATGTTGCTGCCGAACCGAGTACATCGTATTGAGGAAAACTGCTAACATCTACCGGCTTAAACAATAATTGAGAAAACATGTAAAGATCATTCTTCCAGACTTTGAAATCATGCCCTCCCGGCTCTACGTAGTAAATGTGCGGCACACTATTTTTCTTCAGGTAATAGCTTGTGCGCTGGCTGAATAATATCAAACCATCGTCAGCACCACATGAAATCCAAAGTAGCTTTAATTTATTTTTAGCGTCTGTAGGATTGGGTACTAATACTTCCGGCAATTTTGTGTTGGGTGCAGAAGAGAAGCCACCTACCCACGCAAATGTGTTCAGATTACCAAGACCGAAGTTCAGTGATTGTCCGCCACCCATTGATAAGCCTGCAATCGCCCGATGTTCACGATCTTTATACACCGGATATTTCTTTTCAATGAAAGGAATTAAATCGTTAAGTAAATCTTTTTCGAATGTAGCGAAGGCCTGAACTTTGAGACTGTCAAAAATATTTCCGGTTGCCCGATCGTCTTCCATCGCTCTGCCATTGGGCATCACCACGATCATAGGCTGAATCTTTTTGTCTTGATACAGATTATCCAGAATCACCTGCGGGCTTCCTCCTTTCAGCCACTCCTTTTCATCGCCTCCGATACCGTGCAACAGATAAAGGACAGGATACTTTATTTTTTTTGAATAGCCGGGTGGTGTATAAATCAAGGCTCTGCGGCTAACACCAACAGTTTTTGAAGGATAGGAAACAGTATCAATTTTTCCGTGGGCAATTGCTGGTTGCAACACATCGAAGCCCTGAGGCGCGAGTTTGTTGTTTTCCTGCGCTTGAACAGCGAGTGCAAAGGCAAGGAAGATGAAGACTACTACATTATTTTTTTTCATGATCCTGGAGTATTTAGATTGATTTGAATCCACTATTTCACAGTACTTTGTACAGTTAGACTATCTTGAATGCGAAAGAAATCAAAGTCAACAATTCCACCGGCTGTTTTGGTGGCGCTGTTGAATAGTCCAAAACGATACCCGATAAAATGAGGTAATGTGTAGGACATGTGAAGTGGAGTTCCAATCGACTTCCAATTCTTACCATCGAGACTGTAAAAGAAAGTCGCGATATCTACTTTATCCCTGAAGTTGCACTCAGCCTTGAGATACACCGTATTCTGCGAAAGTGTAATGCGCTGCATCTCCACTGGCTTCTCTGATTCAGCACTGACCATCACGATTGACTTTACTCCATTCTCAAACTGAACACCTACCTGACCATATTTTTTTTGCAGCAAGGCAAGACCGGCAAAATCGCCTTCTTTCATTTTGGATACATCGATTAATGTTGAGCCGGTGCATTCCGGACCAATGGTTCGTTGTGTCAATACATTCTTTACCAGGTAGAATGACGTATCCACCCTACCCGTTGTAATTCGGAAATATCCTTTCCTTTCTTCTAATGACCAATGCTTGTTATCGGGGTTGTGGTTCCACTGCCATACGAGCGGTAACGGTCGATCGCCTTTCTTGCGTGTGAACTCATCCGACTCCACAATACCTGGAATCAATCCTTTACTCGAAGGAAGATCCAGTGTTTCAGGAACTTTGCCATCCACACCCAGCACGGGCCAACCATCTTCCCATTTAACAGGAACTAAATAAGGAATGCGGCCAACCGATCCGTAGTCACGAAACAAATAAGAATACCATTTACCATCAGGTGTATCAATCAGTCCGCCTTGTGCTACGCCTAAATCCTGAAGCGCTACGCGTCCCTCCCACGGTCCTGTAATTTTGTCGGCACGATGAATAAGAACGGTACGCATGCCGCCCCGTGGCCACACGATATTAAAGAGGTAATACTTGCCGTTCACTTTAAAAAGTTGAGAACCTTCGGCATTCAGCATAATGTTTGTTCCTGCCGGAGCGCTCGCGTTTTCAATTATGACTTGCTCTGTTGTTCCTGGCTTTATCCCCGAAAGATCGGCATTGAGTTCCAGCATCTTCAGTTTACCCGCGCTGTAGATCATGTACACACGACCATCATCATCAAAGAAAATAGTATGGTCATGATGACTTGGCTTGAAGGAAGATTTTTTCCACTGACCTTTTTCAATATCCTTTGTTGTGTAGATGTGTGTTCTACCTGAAGTTTGAGCAAACGTAGTGACGTAGAATATTCCATTATGATAACGCAGGCAACTGGCCCATGAACCTCTGCCATAGGTACTTCTACCGTTATCAAGATTCATCGCATCATTGTCGACAAGAGTATCGTAGGCATAACTCACCAACTTCCAGTTTACCAGATCGGTTGATTTCATAATGGGTACACCCGGACTCATGTGCATGGTGGTACTACTCATGTAATAGGTGTCACCCACACGTACAATCGACATATCCGGAACGTCAGCAAAAATGATGGGATTGTGTGCCTGTTTATCTTGTGCCGATATAGAAAAATAGAAAACTTGTATTACCCAAACCAGGATAATCCTTATAATGGAGGTGCTATGATTATTTATTATAGATCGAATCATTGCCGACATATTTCAAATACTTGAACGATGCCTTGCTCGAAGTGGCCTCGCCAGATGAAGTTGCATACATCCCGAAAACACAACCGATAAAGCTGTTAGCTACCTGCGTGCTTAAGAATGTACCATCAACTTTATCTTTCAGCAGAATCCAGTTGTTCGGCTTCTCGGAATATGAAAAACTGTATTGCTCGCCTTCTGCATGTATGCGCAACAGAACCTTATCGGTTGTTACTGCAGCCTGGGTCATCAACTCCATTGTCTTGCTGTCATCCGTACTTTTATAGAGTTGTACTACTACTTTTCCCTGATCTACGGATGTGCACAAGTAGTAGAAGTGGTTCTCATCCTGAAAGATGACCAGTCCTGCTTTTTCTTTTTCTGATTTTGCCTTGAAAGTAACTGCAGTCTCGGCCGTACAATACAAATGCTGCTGACGTTTACCAATGAAAGATGGATTACCCAGCTCCATGATGGTTTCGGGCTTAAGGTTCATGGTTAAGCCATTTGCTTTGCTCAGTGTATAGGAACTACTATCCACTGTGCGCAAGAACAGCAACGCAGGATCAAGTTCTTTGTCAAAATTTATGGTGTATTGGAAATTTCCACTTTGAGGGCGGACATCTTTTGGCTTGATCTCTTTGTAGTTAGCCGTGTAGCTATATTGTACTTCCAGGTGATCCGGATCAACAACCGGCCAGCCGTCTTTCCATTCTACCGGAGCAATAAATGTCTCGCGACCAGTATTGTAGTAGTTATCCCGATAGGGTCTTACGGCAAGAAAAACAGCATAGGTTTTTCCATCCGGTCCTTCTACAAATTGCGCGTGACCGGTTGATGTTATCGGATCTTTGCGATCAGCGGGAAGATGTCGTTGGGTGAGTATCGGGTTTTTTTCATACGGAACGAATGGACCCCAAATATCTTTGCTGCGTAAAATAACTTCGGAGTGATTGACTGATGTTCCGCCTTCTGCGGCATATAGATAATACCAACTATCCTTCTTGAGGAAATGCGGAGCTTCAATCCATACCGGCTTCTTAGTAATATCAACACCACCATTCACCAATATTTTTTCTTCACCAACAACCTTGAGTTTTGCGTAATCGAATTCATACATCCTGATGGTTCTGTGCCCGGGATACAGCGACTTATTTTCCGGAGGATCACTATTATAAACGATATAGGCTTTACCCGCATCAAAGTAGATAGAAGGATCAATTCCTCGTACCTCCGGTATAAAGGTAGGATCACTCCACGGTCCGGCAGGATCTTTTGCTGTCACTACAAAATTTCCTCCGGTATCAATCAGTGTACATACTACATAGTATAGGCCATTGTTGTAACTAATAGCAGGCGCAAACAATCCTCTCGTCATACGATGGCCCATGAAGTTCATCTGCGAGGGTCGGCTGATCACATTACCAACCTGCTTCCAGTTCTTCAAATCCTTCGAGTGGAAAACCGGAAGACCAGGAAAGTAAGCGAACGTTGAAGTAATCAGGTAGTAATCAGTACCTACCTTCACCACACTGGGATCGGGATAGAAACCGGTCAGGATTGGGTTAATCAACGTAGTGGATTGGGCATCCACACAAGTGGTTGCTAAAAAACATGTTATAGCAAGAACAAAGGCAGCTAATCTGATCATCGTTTTAAGTGTTGTTTATACAATTATACAAAAAAGACAAGTGGAAAAACAACGTTTGTGATAACGTTTGAAATAAGGTTACGAGCGGTAATTGAAATTCAGATGAGTAATGCTAATCGAAGGAGTATCACCTATTCGAAGAACGGAACCCCGGGAGTGGCATACTTCCGCATTCCTTCTTCGTTAATTTCCACACCAATACCAGGCTTTTCAGAAAGGGCGATAAATCCGTTCTCCACCATAGGACCATCAAACTTCACAATCTCTTTAAACATGGGATCCTTATGAAAGTATATCTGCCACTCCAGTATCATAAAATTTGGCACGGAGGCACACACATGACAGGAAGCCATGGCGCCTAAGTAAGAAGCAACCATGTGCGGAGCAAATGGAACATAGTATAGATTGGCAAGATTGGCAATGCGTTGCCCTTCGCCCAACCCACCAGCCTTTTGCAGATCGGGCATAATAATATCCACAGCATTCAGTTCCAGCAATCGCCTGAAGCCATACGCGAGATAGTGATTCTCACCGGCACAAATCGGAGTGCTGGTTGATTCTGTTATGGCCTTATAGGCCTCCGGATTTTCTGCCGGAATAGGTTCCTCCAGCCACATCAGGTTGAAAGGCTCTAACCGCTTGGCAATTGCCTGCGCAGTAGGTGCATCGTAACGGCCATGCATGTCAACGCAGAGATCAATGTTTGGCCCGACAGCCTCGCGGGCTGCTGCAATCTGATCGACCATGCGTTGTAATTCGCCCGGACTAGCCGTCCAATTGTACAAATCATATTTGTTCGGATCATTGCGCTGATCGAGATCAAACTTGATTGCATTAAATCCCATTTTTTTTACCTCGAGCGCGCTATTGGCAAAATCCTTTGGCGTAGGGAGGTTGGCCTGGTACAAAGCCGTATCACAATAAACCCTGATCTTGTCCCGAAACTTTCCGCCCAGCAATTGGTACACGGGTACACCAAGTGCTTTTCCTGCAATATCCCATAAGGCAGTTTCTACTGCTGTGAGAACAGCTACAAACATTCCTGATTGTGCACCTTCAAAAAAACCCGACCTTCTAATATCCTCAAACAGCCGATTAACATTCAATGGATTTTTTCCCTTAATGCGCGCCTCAAACATTTTTACCAAGTGGTATGTACCTGGTGTTGCATCCACTCCTTCACCACAACCCCAGATATCCTGGTTGGTATAAACTTTTACAAATAGACTATGTCCATTCCGAATGTAGCCACACTTAATAGAAGTAATCTTTAGATCAGAAGGTGCCGATAATTTAGGCGCTTGCTGAATGGATGCTTCGTAAGCTGTACCAAATGTTGCAAGTGGCATGAGAGACGCGCTCGATGCCAATGCTTTTTTGAAAAATGATCTTCTGGATGATGAATTCATGGTTGAATAGTTTTAGGTCACCACGTGCGGGATTTTAATAATTCCTGAATTTGTTCTTTCGGTACCGGCAATTCGTTGATGTGATCGTTGAGCCATTTTGAAAAATCTTTCTCAATCTCATCCGACCATTTTGAATCAATTTGTCCGGGGGTATATTTTTGCTCGCGCAAACGCTGATGCCCGAACATATCGCGAAGACGAACAACCTCTGATGTTTTGACGACCTTCTCGGCTAAATGAGGTGGGATAAAAATGACGCCACCATCCCGACCGAGTACAACATCTCCGGGCATAACCGTTGCTTTACCAATACGCGTAGGTTGATTGATTCCGATAAGTGTTGTATTCAACTGTCCATCCGGATTGTTGAGATGATGAGATGGATGATATGTTCTGAAAAAAGAAGTGAACGAACCGATTTCCTTCAACCCGTTGATATCGCGAATAGCACCATTATACACAATACCGTTTCCGGTTTTAGTATAAATTGAATTTCCAAGGTTGTCGCCAACGGTTGGGCCATCCTCGTGTGCACCGAACTGATCAACAACATAGACATCACGTTTCACCAACATATCAATGGGCCACGAGTTTTGCGATTTTACGCGCTTATCTTTTGTGTGACCCTTTTCATCAATCACCCGATGAATATCCGGCCGACCGGGAACAAATGTTGCCGTTAAGGCTCTGCCCACTAAAACACTATCCGGATTGATCATCATCCAACCATCTTCATACTGATATTTATAGTTCTCATTCCGCAAAACAGCCCAAGCTTCTTCCAGCGTTACACGTTTCATTCTGTCCAGCAGTTGATCTGAAACTTTTGGGCGACCATCTGCAAAGCGTTCACCCTTCCACTGGGGTGTAAGAAAAATCAGTTCCTCCTTCGCTATTTGCTGAGCCGAAAGTGAATACCCGCTTAGGAGAAAGAACACTAGGATGATCATGCTGTGTACATTTTTCATGTGCTGTTGATTTTCGTTACGTCACGTATTTTCTGAAGGTAGTTGACGATCGGTTTTCGAGCGCCACCAGAGCGCCAGCGAAGAACCGGTAATATTCATGATGGGCGCAAACACAGCAGAGGCAAGCCCAACGGTAGCCAGCTTACCCATCGACAAGGCCAAGCTCGAGGCAAGCCCGCCATTCTGAAGTCCTACCTCAAGGGCAACGGTTCTGCAATCTTGCTCGGACATGCGCACTACGCGTGCTGACCAATATCCTAAAAAGTAGCCACTCAGATTATGGATTAATGCTGCGAGAATCAGAAGAGGTCCTACTACTAAAAGGTCATTGCGCCCGGCTGCTGTAATGATGGTAATGATCAACGCAATGGAGGCCATGGAAATGATGGGCATAGGCGTATCAAGCATTTTGAATTTATCGCGCAGAAAATGATGGAAGATGAGCCCTGCCCCAATGGGCAGAATGATAATCTTCGTGATATCCCATACCATCGACCAGAAATCAATGGACACATATTGTCCTGCCAGCAATTTCATGAGCAGCGGAGTCATGAGGGGCGCCATCAGTGTTGCTACTGCGGTGAGCGTAACAGAAAGTGCAAGATTAGCCTTCGCGAGATAAGACATGACATTCGATGCAAGCCCACTGGGGCAACTGCCAATCAGAATTACGCCCGCAGCTATTTCAGGAGGAAATGAAAATACTTTTGTAAGTGTCCACCCCACAAATGGCATGATGCTAAACTGGCAGGCGATACCTACCAAAACGCCTTTCGGCATTTTCAATACACGCGAAAAATCCTGAAGACTCAGTGCAGTGCCCATACCAAACATTAACAACTGCATCAGTGGGACAATTAATTTGGAAAGTTTAAAATCTCCTGCATAAACAAAATACTGCGGATAATACATGGCCAGGCTTACGGCTGCAAAAATGGTAATGGTGAAAGCGTATCCCTTCAGCACTTCATACTGCCGAAATGCAAGTGCGACCAAACCAAAAAATGCCATGAGCATCCAACCGGCATAACTATGGGCCTGCTGTGTAGTTGTAAAAATGTAGCCTGCGAGAAACAGTCCGGCCAGAATGATCAATAACTTCGGATAGAATCTTGCCATGCGTCAGTAAGGCTCGTTAACTACGTGAACATATTATTAATTTTCAATCACTGATAAGAGACAAGCTAACTCCATAGCCTGTCCCACGAACGGTCTACATCCCATTCGGAGGAGGGCGCGAAGTATGTTTTGTTTTCCGGATCAAGGTGTTTCTTTACGACATCTTCGTTAAGTTCAAAGCCCAATCCCGGAGCTTCCGGAACAATAGCAAATCCTTTTTCAATCATGGGCACTTTGGTTTTCACGAGGCTGGTCCAGTAATCAACATCAACCGAATGATGTTCAAGTGCCACAAAGTTTTGTGTGGCGGCTGCACAATGAACATTGGCCAAAAACGAAATGGGCGTACCCGCAAAGTGTAGCGCCATGGCCACGCCTTTTTCTTCCGCATAGTCGCCAATCTTTTTTGTTTCCAGCAGGCCACCCGATGTTGCCAGATCCGGATGCACCATATCAACCGCGCGTGCATCAATCAACTTGATGAATTCTTCTTTCAGGTAAATATCCTCACCGGTTAATGTCGGTGTTTCGATGGCATCGGATATCATTTTCCAGTGGTCTGTAAATTTCCAGGGGATTAAATCCTCCAGCCAGGCGAGTCTGTATTTTTCAACTGCCCGGCCTAAGCGAATAGCATTGTTGTGATCGAAGTGTCCGTAGTGATCAGACGCCAGCGGAACTTCATACCCGATCTTTTCTCTGACCTTAGCAATTCGTTGCACAAGAATATCCAGGCCTTTATCGGTTATCTGAACTTGTGTGAAGGGATGTTCTGTTCCTCCGTAGGTCATCGGTTCATTCGTCCATTGGCGGCCAATGTCCCAGAAGTTACTGTTTACGGTTGTTCCCGGAATACCTTTCAACAACTCAATTCCAAAATCCATTTTCAAAAATGTATACCCCTCTACATCCATGCGCCTGTTAACCTTGGCAGTAAAATCCGCTTCGTCTTTACCTTCCGGTGTATCGGCATACAATCTTACCTTGTCTCTAAACTTACCACCAAGCAACTGGTAGGCCGGAACGTTGTAAGCTTTGCCGGCCAAATCCCACAAGGCCATTTCCACTGCACAAACTCCTCCACCCTGTCGTGCATGAAAACCAAATTGCTTAATGCGTTTAAAAATTAAATCCACGTTACAGGGATTCATTCCCAGTATCCGGCTTTTTAAAAACATGGCATACCGCCATGATGCGCCATCACGCACTTCGCCATAACCTGAAATTCCCTGGTTGGTATCAATGCGAATGATCGGACAACGACCATGTCCATTCATGACGACAGCATAGCGCATGTCGGTGATTTTAAGATCAGCAGGTGAAGAATTCTTATTCACCTTTGAGGTGGCCTGAGCCAGTGTATCTTCTATCGGGCTGAACATAAAACTGCCAAGCATCACACCTCCCAGTCCGGCTTTCTTAAAAAACGCTCTGCGACCATTTTCATTTTGAGCATGGTGTATTTCAATCGGATCTTGTTCCGGGTCTTTTAAACCCAGCCGATCCAAAAATTTTTGTGATGGTGTCTTCATACGGTAGATATTAGGTGATAGGTTAATTCGACTTCTAAAAATCTTAACTTACCAGGTTCGCTTCTTCATAAATTCATCGAGTTCCTGTCGCGACATCGGAAGCTTATCCGGATTTTGGTTTAGCCATTTCAAAAAATCATTCTTAATAACGTCCGTCCACTGCTGATCAATCTCGCCCGGTGTATATTTTCCTTCTCGAAGGCGTTGATGTCCGAACTGATCGCGAAGTGCAATGAACTCGGCATTTAACACAACTTCTTCAACGAGGGGAGCGGGAATAAATACAACGCCACCCTTCTTGGCGAGCACCGCATCGCCCGGTAACACGGTGGCACGACCAATCCGGATGGGGATATTGATTCCGCCTAACATCATCTCCTGTATATAAGAAGGATCATAGCCTTTCATCCAGGCAGTAAACCCTTCAATTTTTTCAAGCCCTTCTATATCGCGCACGGAACCATAGAAGATCACACCGTTTTTTGATTTCGAATAGATTGAATTCCCCAGGTTGTCACCGATGAGTGTGCCGTCAACAATTTTCCCATAGCTGTCAGCAACATAAATATCCCCTGGTTTAAGCATGTCAATTGGCCAGGAGTTAAAATTGCCGATACGTTTTTCGGACTTACCTTTTTCACGAATAAGATTATCATAATCCGGACGCTTCGGTAAATATTGTACGGTAAGTGCACGACCGGTTATGGTTTGTTCCGGTCGCAGCAACATCCAATCACCTTCAAATTGATTGTTATATCCTTTACCCCGCAATATACCCCACGCTTCTTCAAGTGAAATATTGCTCAGGCGTTTCAATAAGGCATCGGGAACATGTGGTCTTCCATCGGGCAGGCGATCACCTTTCCATTCCGGAGTGATGGCAATGATTTGTTCTTTTGAGTAGGTTACTTGTTGAGCATGCGCGTGTATGACACTGATAAATAGAAAAAAAATAAGTAATAATCTTGGCATAGCTGGTCGGGTTTAGTAATGAAAAGCTACACACGATTCAGGTAATATACTTGCCATCTGAAACCGGGAATAGCCGTTCGAGAAATAATACAAAGAGGACAACCGTATTGGTTGTCCTCCTCTATACCATGGGTTATTATGGTTTATCCCACCATACCCGTGTGTCTAATTCATCCGGACCTTGTGCTGCTATAGCGGCCTGAACATTGTCACTATTCACCAAAATTTCATTCGGTGGATAAGGCAAGCGGGTAATGAAATCTACTGCTCTTCCCGAAAAAGGATTGATGGCCAATTGCGGAAATCCACTTCTTCTGAAGTTTGCCCATGCTTCCTGCCCATTCAGCAATGAAGCGATCCAATACTCATAGTTAATCTGCTCCAGTTCATTTCCTGCAAAAAGTGGTACCCTAGCCGAGACATAGTCGTCACGATCACTGCCTGCAACTGTCGATGCAGGATCAAATGATGCCAGTTGATTCATGTGCGCCCTAATCCCTTCAGCAAAATAATCTTGTGCATTTCCGGTAGTAATCCATCCACGGAATCTTGCCTCCGCCAGTAACAGGTTTGTTTGCGCAGCGGTTACAATAAACAAAGGTGAAGTAGGTTTTGCCATGCGTCTGCGATCAAGCTGACTGTAGGCATACCGTGTTCCACCACCTGGCAAGGTTGCTCCTGAAATATCCGCTTCACCATCGGTACTTCCCATTGGTAATCCAAATTGATCAGCGGGATCAAACGTTCCAACAGCTGGAAGTTGTGCTGAGCCAGAAGTAGCACCGACATACCGAATGGCTATTGCTGACAGGCGTGGATCAGCATTATTTTTCAGTGCATCGACAAATGGCTTAGCCAGATAAAAGTTAGCAGCCTCCGTTGAATTAAGAACGTTGGCTGTAGCATTACTGTAGTTCCCATCGTGACGAATTGCCGCGTTATCTGCATTGAGCAGAATTACACCTCCGGCAAAAGCAGCAGCCACCGTAGTTTGGGCTGTTGCAGCATCAACCTTGCTCAAGCGCATGCCTGCCCGAAGTAACAACGAGTAACCAAACTTTTTCCATTTGGCAATATCCCCATTGTACAGCACATCGGTGTTGGTAGCCTTCGCTGCATCAAGTCCATCGGCAGCATTCTTCAATTCCTGAATGATGTTCTGATAAATAGCTTGTTGGCTCTGATACGCTGGAAAAAAAACTTGACCAACATATCCTTCTCCTCCGTCATCATACGGAATACTTCCATAGGTATCTGATATGACCATAAATGCATTTGCCTGGATGATTCGGGCCTTGTTTGTCAGATTACTTAAAGCAGGATCTCCCGATGTTCTGGCAATTACATCCACAGTATAGCGTATAACATTCCTGTAATAATCGCGCCAGTTGCCGATTGAACTGTTAGGATTATTCTTATTAAAATTACCACCTTCCAGCACACCGGTGTTGGGAGAAGTTAACTGCTGAACAATGGCTAGCTCATAGTTTAATTGTGCGGCATTCGGTGATGAGCTGATAATGGCGTTATTCAAGATCAGCGCAGGCTCCAGTGAAATAGCACCTGTTTTACTGGTATTGAGTTCATCGAAACCACTATCACAAGCGGAAACCGCTACCAAGGCCAGGCCTACTACGATTTTACTTATTATATTTTTCATGACTGGATCGAATTAAAATTTAACATTCAAATTGAAACCGATGCTTCGCGTGGTTGGTACTCCCGGAGATTCTAATCCAGCAACATTATCGGAGCTATAGCTAAAACTCTCCGGATCAATGTTAGGTACCCACTTTTTCAGCATCAATACGTTATTCGCAACCAAACTCAGCCGTACATTCTTAACCGGAAAATCATTTGGAAGAAATCTGGTAAAATCGTAACCGATGTTAATCTGACGCAGTTTCCAGTATCCTGCATCGTATACAACGGGCTCAACCAATCCCGCCCCACGCACAACAGAATAGTAGTCTTCAGCCTTGGCTCCGGCAGTATTCACTTCACCCGCCTGATTTACACCAACGCCTACCACTAAACCGGGGTCGTTTCCATTAGCATCCAACACGCCCCCTTCGCGGCCGAAAAGCGTATCCTTGTGCAGGCCATGTCGGTAAGCATTAAAGTTGGTACCCGATAACATCTTACCACCTAGCTTAAAGTCTATTAAGAAAGAAGCTGAGATACCGTATATATTAAATGTATTCAGGAAGCCCCCCGTCCATTTAGGCAATGCACTCCCAAACATGATGGGTTGTGTGGTTGGTAAAGGAAGTCCGTTGGCACCAAAAATCTTTTGACCCGCATCATTTCTACGGTAACCGTAGCCAACAATTTGTCCCATTTCCTCACCAACAACTTGTTGTACCCATCCATTAAACACGTGCTGGCCAACGGTAATGTTGGAACCCGGCTCATCGGTAAGCAAACTCAGGACTTCAGTTTTGTTGTAAGCCCCAGTAAAGGTGAAGTCCCACTGAAAGTTATCGGTCTTAACCGGCACAAGATTTAGCATCAACTCAATACCTTTGTTCTCACTCTTTCCACTGTTAATCTGTGTGTTCGTAAATCCGGATGCATCCGAAATGGTTGCACTAACAATTTGATCGGTGGTTAGCTTGCGGTAAACAGCAACATCAACATTCACACGGTTGTCAAACATTTTCAAATCAAGTCCAAATTCTGTTTCCTGAACCGACATTGGTCTGAGGTTGGCATTGGGAACAGTGAGTCCGAAATTTCCAACGGCCTGGCCAAGGAATTGCTGACCGTTCACACCATAGTAAAGTGTATTCGAGTATGGAGAAACATCTGAGTCGCTACCTGCAATTGCATAGGCTGCTCTGAACTTACCGAAATTCAGCCAAGCCGGCTTTGAATTAAATGATTCTGAAAATATATAACTCGCAGAAACTGAGGGGTAGGGAATAGTTCTGTCATTTTTCGATAATGTCGAGAACCAATCCTGACGAAATGTAGCATTCAGGTAGATGATCTCCTTGTAATTTACTTCGGCCATCGCATAGAGCGAATTCACACCTCTTTCAATCAGGTCATAGAGAGGATCTTTTGCACGGCCATTTTGTACGGTGTATAAATCTTTAACAACAAAGTCCGTCACCTGTACATTGTTCACATCCATGCGCCTGCGCATCTGGTTACCGCCCGCATTGATATTGATACCAAAATCATTGAAGTTCTTGGCCGCGGTAATCAGGAAATCATAGTTGGTTTCTCTGAATCTCCTGCTTTCCTGCGTGAACACCCCGTTATAGAAACCAGGTGCTGCCGCAGAAAAAACGGAACTGCTGTTGAGTGAGGCTTTTCCCGTAGGCAGATTTATATAATCATTGTCCCGCGTCCAATAATCCTGACCCCCTCTTGCCTGAACAGACAACCAATCGGTTAAGTCGTACTTAATACTGAAGTTACCAAAGAGGCGATCTCTTCGGATATTTTGTTTCACTTCTGCCAGTGTCCAATATGGATTCGTTCGGTTCGTAAATCTTGAATAGTTGTACTCACCACCTCCCGGATTATATTTATTGGCATCCAATACCTCCAGAGGCATGGTATTAGCCATTGCTAATAATGAGGTTGGAATGGAATTGTCCTGGTCAGAAACAACCGGAGGATTCTTATTATACTCATTACTGTAATTGATGTTTCCACGAATACTGAGTTTGGAAGAAAGGTCATAACCAAATCCTAAATTGATTGTCTTTCGGTTATAGGTATTATTTGGTGTTATACCCTTGCTCTCCAGATTGGAGAATGAAAAGTTCATTCCACCTTTGTCACCGCCCGCTGAAATTGAAATACTGTTCGTTAAATTTTGTCCATTCCTATAAAATTTGTCGAGTATTCCCCGTTGCGCTACATAGGGAACAACAACATCAGCAAAAAGCAGTTGGGTCATGCCTGGTTCAATTTTACGTCCGAAAGACCATTGACCACTGTTTGGATTGGGGGCAGCATTCGGTGCCGCAGGACCTGCTCCGTATTCTCCCTGGCCATATTCATATTGGTAATCGGTAAAATCCAGAATTTTCTCATTTGTATAATTGAGGTTATACGTGATACCAAGACCTTGCGAAATTCCTCTTGATTTTGTGGTGATCATGATGACACCATCCTTTGCTCTTGAACCATACAACGCAGCGGCTGTTGCACCTTTTAAGACTTGCATGCTCTCAATATCATCCGGATTAAAACTGGTTAGTCCATCGCCACCATCGGTAGAAGCTCCACCTCCCCTACTTCCGATCGAACCATCTGAACCCAGGTTGCCCTGATTGGTTCCAAAATTTGTATTATCAATCGGTACTCCGTTTACAACAATAAGCGGATTATTCTGACCTCCTATGGAGGACTGTCCTCTTATTCGTACTTTGGATGTCCCACCAGGTCCTGTTCCTAAAGAACTAATGTTAACTCCAGCTATTTTTCCCTGAAGCGTATTCATCATATTGGGTGTTCTGTTTTCAAGCAGTTCTTTGCCGTCAACTTTTGATGTTGCATAGCCAAGACTTTTAGCAGACTTCTCAATGCCCAATGCGGTGACAACAATTTCGTCTAACGATTTAACATCTTGTACCAGCGAAACATCAATGGTTGTTCTTCCGTCAATGGAGACTTCCTGCAACAGGTATCCGACAAAAGAAAATACAAGAATATTTGCACTTGACGGTACACTTACCGTGTAGGCACCATCAGCGTTGGTAACGGTACCATTACTGGTGCCTTTTACAACCACATTGACACCTGGAAAGGCAACTCCTTTTTCATCGGTTACCCGACCACTGATCGTTTGCTGCTGGAGGAGAAATGGTGCATCACCTGCACCACCTCCTCCGGAGGCAAAGGCAGGCTGGCATACCACCAATAAAAGCAGTATGCAGGTTGGAAATAGAAAGTAGCGTTTTCTCATAGTTATTGGGGGTTAAGGGTTATAGAATACACTCTAAACAGGTGTGGAAATCTTACCGAGGCCAAGACAAATGCTGACTTGAAAGTGTACGATTAACAATTATCACCATAAAACGAAGCTATGCGTGTTTTCTCTGTAAGACTTCCAATAACCTACACCGTTGATTTTTGCACACGTTTGCAAGGCTCGGGGTATCGTTTGCGGAAAAAGGGCTTTGAGCTGATTAGTGTAGCACAGGAGTTATTCTGGAGGGTGAGAAAGCAAGAAGGGTCAGGAGATATCCTTTCCTTACAGTAGAGAGAAGATTAAGAAGACTTACCAGCCTTATGGCGTAGTCACCACAAAAATTTTAGAATTGAGCATTGGCATCATTGCAACATGCGTAGGTGTAAAAGCAAACGTGTTTGTCCGTTGGGCTAATCCCAAACATACTTCCAACTATTATCCTTCTGCCTTTTCCACACGGTATGAAAAACGCCATTATGTTCAACCACATCACCCTGGCTGTTTTTTATCTTCCACAGATACTTACCATAGGTATATCCGAAATCACCACCATCCGACACCTCAATAAAATCCGGAGTCCAATTTACGGTTGCTCTTTTAATGCTTTCCGTGTCATAATAAATTCTAATGTTATCCTTACCGATAATAAGCGTATCGTTCTCTCTTTTTATTACAGCATTATCATCAGCGAAAAAATAAAAGGCTTCGGAGATTCCTTTTTCAAGTGCCATTTTTTCGAAGGCCTTCTCCGTTTGAAATATCTCACCTGCACTTTCTTCCTTGCCCCTGGTGTTTGTACACGCGGTGAAGAGAAGAGCTAGCACTACAGAAGAAAATGTTTTCATGCTAAAGTCGGTTTGTTTAAAAGTTCACCTTTATTTCGAGCAGAGTCTACGTTTCGTGACCTGCCACCAACTAGGCACAGCTAGATACCTCTAACCGATTGGGACCGTATTCTTTTGCGGAGAGACAGGGATCGAACCACCTTTTCAGGCACTGACTATCAGCATTTTACTAATTGGGGGTTAATCTACTCAAAAGTTGACTCACTAAAATAAATATTAGATTACATGCTGCAATTCTAGTATCCAAAGCTTTTTTGACCCCAAATAAAATAAATTGAAGTCTGTTTCTCCACAAACTTGATTTCCTTTCCTTCCTGTTTCAGGATACTCTTAATTATTAATATAGTAACAAAAATAATATCGACCCTATTCTGACAGACTTGTGATTTCCCGAGTTACACTTTGTTACTTGCAAAGCCTGTTAATTTTCCTTTGTGCTATTGGTTTGATTTAGGTATTTACTAGCAAAAGCATTTCTCACCTAAAAGGTCATATAGGAGAAACTCCTATTTTGGAGCGTTCCAAAGTTTATTGACTGATCAGCTTTACAAAGAAAGGGAAGGTCCCTTTTCTCTTGTAAAATTTATCCCAATACTCATGAGAACGAATTCTAAAATCCTCCTTCAATTTTCTATTATTGTGTTTGCACTCTTAGCTTCATGCGAAGAAAGCATGGATGAAGAAAAGCCAATTGTTATGAAGGCCAAAAGTGAAGCCAGGCCTCAGCGACTTGCTTCAAATTATAAAAATTACAAGTTTACCGGTAACGAGGGCGATCCTATCGACTATCAAGTAGCACGCAAATGGGTTGCTAATTACCAGGCAAAGGAAAACGGAGGAAATGTGGCCCATTTTTTTGGATATGAAATTATTAAAGATATTTTGGCACTGGAAGGAAGTATGGGTATCCGTATGTATTACGCTCTCGATGATCAGGGTCAACGTCAGATCATTTTAGTGGGCGTTGATGAAAACGGTGAAAACATCACCCCCAGTGAAAATGGCAGAAAGGCAGGTGAGGGTGTTGTTGTAGATGCTTCTTATCCGTGTCCATCGTATTGCTCAGGGGGTGGAAATCCATTATAGTCATGGCTTACTAAATTAAACATTGATGTGGATCCAATTTACTTAGCTCACCTTTCCTCAACATCGGTTTTGATCCCACTGGTGTTGGGGATTATTTACAGGAAACGACTTGATAAAACATTTAATATTCTCTTTATATTATTGGTGATCGGTGGGTTGACAGATATTATTTCATTTTTATTTACGATTAATCGAATTAATTCCTGGCCAATAGTAAATTTTTACTTCATTGTACAGTTTTCTCTTTTGTCTGTAATCTTTTATATAGAGAGCAAAACCAGAATGAGGAAATTTCTATTTCTCTTACTATTCAGTTTCTCCGTTGGTAATTATTTTTTCTATCAAACTCCCTATCGCTTTAATTCTTACACTTCCTATACGGGAGCTTTAGTGA
The DNA here is from genome assembly GCA_016787565.1 of Cyclobacteriaceae bacterium. Taxonomy (GTDB): domain Bacteria; phylum Bacteroidota; class Bacteroidia; order Cytophagales; family Cyclobacteriaceae; genus JAEUUG01. The sequence continues at coordinate 282,817 of JAEUUG010000003.1, read as the reverse complement.
TGTTATTTTATTCACTTATCTATCTCTATGATCTTTTACATGACTTGCCAACAGAGCGAATTCAGGATATCCCAATGCTATGGATTGTCTTTGCCTTTCTGTTTTACTATGGAGGCACACTTTTCGTTTTTTTGACTAACAACCTGTTATTGGAGAGCAATCTTGATATCCACCGTGCGAATTGGATCCTCCATAATATGCTTAATGTGATGAAAAATGTATTTTTATCCATCGCTTTATGGAAGCACTACAAACAGATCAGATCACATGGATAATTCTGTTGGGTACACTGGGTATGTTATTACTCGTTGGGTTTATGGGTTTATTCATTCTTCTCTATCAAAAGCGAATGCTCAAAGAGCGGGAGTTAAAGGCTGCATTAGAACTTGAACACCAAAACCAGATGATTCAACTCCAGTTGGAAAGCCAGGAGCAGGAACGCAAACGTATCGGTGCCGATTTGCACGACTCGCTTGGGTCGCTGCTCTGGGGGGCAAAAGTCAACGCGTCCTTGGTGCACCGATCGGGAAATCTTCATGGTGAAGCGCTGGAGTCGTACAATGAACTTGTCGGCATACTTGATGATAGTGTGGAGACCATTCGTAAAATTGCGTGGGAACTTACCCCTGATGCCTTTCACTATACCGGATTGTCAGGATCATTAAAAAAGTTGAGCCAGCAGCTTGATGGAAAGCCAATACAAATCTCCCTGTTGGAAAACACACACCGGCATTGGAGCGATAACCGTGCCCTACAGGTATTCAGAATCCTCCAAGAATTAATCAGTAATACTTTTAAACACTCCGGGGCCGCTAACCTAGTTATTTCAATGGATTGGCAGGAGGATAAGATTGAAATTCATTTTTCTGATGATGGAAAAGGCCTCTCGTTGTTGGATACACGAAAGGGGGTTGGTCTTTGGAACATTGAACAACGAATAAAGCAACTCAGGGCAACGTTCCAGTTGGGCAACGATCCTGATTATCATGGTTTAAAAATTATAATGGTTATCCCCCTGAGGCATGAACCATGAAAAGTTAACGGTGTACCTTGCTGATGACCATACCATTGTCAGAAAGGGAATGGTGCGCTTGTTAAAAACTTTTCAACGTGTTGGTGTTGTGATGGATGCGGCCAATGGCAAAGAACTTATCCGGATCACCGAGATAACACCTCCTGATGCTGTCATCCTGGATTTAGAAATGCCAGTAATGGGTGGTGTTGAAACCTCAAAACACCTTGTGAATAATTTTCCAAACGTCAAGATTCTAATTCTAACCATGCATACCGAAGCTGTATTCATTCATACGTTAATGGATATTGGTATTCACGGATTCCTTAGCAAATCGGCAGAACCCGATGAAGTTGAACGGGCACTCTATTCCATTATTGATAAGGATTTTTATAAGAACGAAATCGTAGAAAATGCGATGCGGAAGAATATTTCATTAGTAACACCTGAAACTACATCAAAATTATCTAGCCGTGAACTTGAAGTCCTCCTGCTTATTTGCCAGGAACTAAGCCCTGCTGAAATCAGTGAGCGCCTTCAAATCAGTGAAAAGACTTTCTTCAATCACCGGGCTAATATCCTTACCAAAACCCGAAGCCGGTCTAATGTTGGGTTACTCCGTTTTGCTGTGCAACGCGGGTTGTATGAATTGAGTTGAGTGCCCTGTCCTTATTGACAGCCATAAATCGTATAGGAATTATTCCTAGGTGGTTGAATAGGGCAATGCCCCATTGGTAGCTTTGTTCCCATGAACATTGTAATCAATGAAATGAAAGGAAAGAATTTGTTAGTGCTGAATAGTCAGTCATCGAAGTTGACCGAAAGAGAATTGGAAGTACTTATACTGATTTGCCGGGAACTTTCTCCGAATGAAATAAGCGCCCAGCTTCACATCAGTGAAAAGACATTTTTCAATCACAGGGCAAACATTCTGGCCAAAACCCGAACCAAGTCAAATGTTGGACTGTTCAGGTATGCCGTGCAGTATGGATATTGCCCTTTGGGTTGATTCCTGATGCATTTTCGAAAACGGATAATCATATGTCAGGGAAAGCCTAGTTCAATAGGACTTTCTCCCATAGGTATTCCCTCACAACATTCAAACTGCCTAAATTCCAGAATCACCAAAATGGATACCCAAACGTGCAAATCCATACAAAAGATCGCATTACGATTGGATTTCTATTTGCCTTTTTACTGCTGATTTTGCTGGGATTATTTTCCTATTTCAGCATCAGACAACTCGTAGAGGTTACCAATAAAAGGGTGATGGCTACTGCGCTCCAGCAAACTTCCGAACAAATACTCAAGGAGGTTGTTGACATTGAGACAGCGCAACGTGGTTATGTTCTAACCTTTGACGCACAGTACCTTCAACCGTATCAGGATGCACTCAGGCCATTACGTGAGCAGGTCGCTTTGTTAGAAACCCAACTTCAAAATTCACCCAAGATGGTTTCAAAAGTCAAGCGGTTGAGCGCTTTGACTGAAGAGAGGATTAAATACACAGAACGTGTCATTGGTGCAAGAATACAAAGCTTCGAAGATGCGCGCCTACTCATTGCCACAGGTAAAGGAAAAGAGATCACCGATTCTATTCGCTATACTATAAAAGGAATTCAGCATTACTCAGACACGGAGATCAAATACTTGCAGAACCTTAGCGACAGACGACTTGCTACGATGCAATACACGCTCACCGCTATGGCCTTTAGTGTGGTGTCCATCATTGTTATACTTTTTTATACCATCAATACACAATTGAAATTCAGGATTCATACAGAAGCAAAATTACGCGAGAAGATCGTGGAAGTACAGGAACTTTATGATGAAGCCCCATGTGGATATCTTTCAGTTAAACAAGATATTTACCTGAGTGCCATCAATCAAACGCTTCTCAATTGGATGGGATATCAACGGGATGAGGTCATAGGTAAACTAAAATTTGAAGACCTGCTCACACCTTTAAGCAGAAAAAGTTTTCTTGAATCCTTTGAGAAGGACTTTGAAAAATATAAGCGTGATGGAGTTGTTAATGGCCTTGAATTTAATTTTCTCAGAAAGGATGGAAGTGAATTTCCAGTGATAATTAACTCCATGGCTGTCTTTGATTCGCAGGGGCAATTCCTTCAATCCCGTACTACCGTCTTCGATAACACAGAACGGGTAAAAAGTGAAACAAAATTCAGAAGTGTACTGGAATCATCCCCTGATGCAATGCTCATCGTAGGGCAGCAAGGTGAAATTCAGTTAGCCAATCATCAGACTGAAAAAATATTCGGATATAACCGAGCCAGCTTGATTGGCAGGTCTGTTGAAATTCTTGTCCCCAAGGAACTTCAGAGCGCTCACATCGAACACAGAAATTCATTTTTTAATTCACCCCAAAGAAGAGCTATGGGTGAGGGTATAAATCTGATGGCGCTTCGAGCCAATGGAAGTTCCTTTGCAGTAGAGATCAGTTTAAGCCCCCTGAAACTTGATGACGAATTACTGGTCATTGCGGCAATCAGGGATGTTACCGCAAATCGGGAGGCCAATGAGAAAATTATGAACCTGAACAAAGAGCTTGAATCGTTCACTTATTCAGTGTCTCACGATCTTCGCGCCCCGTTACGATCCATTAACGGGTATGGGCAAATATTGAAAGAAGATTTTGCTTCGGAGCTAAGTCAGGAGGCCCTTCTCCCATTGGACTCTATTATCCGAAACGCCAACAAGATGGGAACACTCATAGATGATCTGCTTGAATTTTCCAGAATGAGCAGAAGAGAAGTGCTCCAGGATAAAGTGAACGTACAAGCAATGGTTGACAATGTAATAGAAGAACGGGCATCAGAAAATACGAAAATTGAATTCAAGTGCACAAAGCTGGATGCTACAATTGGAGACAACAACATGCTACGCCAGGTCTGGTTTAACCTTATTGATAATGCCATTAAATATTCGGGAAAGCAAGAGAATCCCATGATTGAGATAGGGTGCACATCCGATCCAAGCTGGGTAACCTACTATGTTCGGGATAACGGTGCCGGATTTGATATGAAGTATGCCGGGAAACTCTTTGGTGTTTTTCAACGCTTGCACAAAATGCATGATTACGAAGGCACAGGAGTGGGTCTTGCTCTTGTGAAACGGATTATCGATCGTCACAACGGAAAGGTATGGGCAGAAGCAGAAGTAAATAAAGGAGCCACGTTCTATTTTAAACTACCTCAATCATGAACGAACTTGAAAAACAAAAAGTAGAAATCCTGTTAGTTGAAGACAACCCGGATGACGCGGCTCTTACAATCCGCACATTAAAGAAGCACAATCTAGCCAATAATTTGCGGCACCTTGAAGATGGGCAAGAAGCCCTTGATTTTCTCTATGATGAAATCAACCCTATACCCCGGCTCATCTTACTTGATCTAAAGATGCCCCGAGTAGATGGTATTGAAGTACTTCGAAAAATTAAAAGTGACCCTGTAAAAAGGACCATCCCTGTTGTTATCCTTACTTCATCCCGGGAAGACCGTGATATTGTTGAATCCTACAATCTGGGGGTTAATGCTTATGTTGTTAAGCCTGTTGAATTTGATCAGTTTGTTAAGGCAGTGACCGACATGGGATTATTTTGGTTGATTCTAAACCAATCCCCCCTGCATCGATAATGGAACAAAAACTAAAAATATTAATGCTGGAAGATCAGGAAGATGATGCCGGTTTAATTGATCGGGCTCTTCAAAAGGAACGTATATCATTTGTCAGAAGGCGGGTAGATACTCGTGATGAATTTGAAAAGGCCCTTGATGAATTTAAACCTGATGTGATTCTGTCTGATCACGCTTTACCACAATTTAATTCCATTGAGGCACTTCGTCTGTATACTTCAAAAAAATTGAACATCCCTTTTATTCTCGTTACCGGGACAGTATCCGAAGAATTTGCCGTTTATTGCCTGAAGCGTGGAGCGGATGACTACGTCCTGAAATCAAACCTGTCACGTTTGCCCTTGGCCATCCGTTATGCGCTCCGTCAGCATCGGAATGAAAGCAACCGGCAAATCCAGGAAGAAATGCTGCGCAAACAGAATGAAGAACTCATCAAGATCAATCATGAACTGGATGCCTTTGTGTATAGCGTTTCGCACGACCTCCGGTCCCCCTTATCCTCCATTCTGGGTGTGATCAATATTCTGAAATTGGATACAAATATTCCTCCGGAACCTATTTTTGAGTATGTGCGCATGATCGAAAAAAGTGTATTAAAATTAGATGAAACCCTTCAGGGGATACTGAACTATTCCAGAAATGCGCGGGGTGACCTTCTGATTTCTGAAGTCAATGTGCGTGATCAGATAAGGAAGGTTATTGACGAACTTCGATATATAGAAGGTATGGATAAAATTTCATTCCAGGTCAATGTCAACGGCCACACGGCATTATTCACTGATGAGTACAGACTCTCCGTTATCCTGACAAACCTGATTTCGAATGCTATTAAGTATGCAGACCAACGCAAGGAACGTTCCGTTGTGCAAATAGAAGCTACCGTTACCCCTGCCCACCTTGTAATGATTGTGAGGGATAATGGAATAGGCATACCGAAGGAACATATAAGCCGTGTATTCGGAATGTTCTATCGGGCAACTGAAAAAAGTATGGGAGCAGGCCTGGGCCTGTATATTGTAAAAGAGGCTGTTGATAAACTTAGTGGCAGCATTGTTATACAATCACAACTCGGAACCGAAACCCTTGTGCGCATAACAATTCCGAATAGGTTATTGAACCGTCAGTAAATATGAACTTCCTGACGCAAGTATTTGATCATTTGGAAGATGCCCTGGTTATTACAGATAATAAGGGAAGTATTGTACTTTTTAATAAACAGGCATTTTTATTTAGTCAACACCTACTTGGTCCTATAAAAGAAGGTGAGCAAATTGACTTTTTCTTGCGTAATCCTCGCAACGATTTGGTACGTGAGATTTATTGGAATATTAACGAAAAAAAAAGGCCTGAACGATCATTTGCAGAATATTCACTTGAAGGCAACGCTACGTCATACTTTGAGTTTTCGTTTAATCCGATACTTGAGAATTCTGGCATGGTATCACAAGTACTTGTGTTCATTCGGGATGTAACGCAACAAAAAGTATTCGAAAAAAAGTTAGTGAATACCAATGAGAATACGCAGCATCTGGTTGAAATAGCCAATGCCATGTCATTACTCTAGACATTCGAGTAAAAGAACGTGCGATCAACGCCCTTCTGGTAAGCTTTATCTTTCTGACCCTCCTGGAATTTATTCCTGCTTCGCTCAGACCTTATTTAGTTTTGTGAACTATCCGGAGAATAATACAGAAAGCTAATTAAAAAGCGCAGATGGAGTTACTTTCACATTGGCCACCAGACAAATGGTTAGGTTTCTTGTACGATAATACTACAAAGCACTCATGACAAAGATACTCTCAGCAAAAACCAGTAACACACCACATATTGAACTTTGTATTTAGTTTTCGCGAAATCCTTTTACTACCAAGAGGAGCCCTATAACAATAGCCAGAAAAAGGATAACCGTACAAATTACGGTATTAGATACATTTAGAATTCCCGTTCGGTAAAACTGGTTGATATAGTTGATACCAACCATTGATACTGTGAACAGGAATACTCCAGCCGAGGTTTTCCAATTTATCATCATGAAAAGAAAGATACTTTTATAAAACCTTAGTGAAACAATATTTCCATTCCAGGGAGTTTAAGCAAAAAAACCGGAGGATATCGAGATACTCAGCTTTTTATAGGAGTTATTCCCACTCTTTTTGCAATCCTTCAAATACCTTGTTCAAATTAGCATTTGTCAAATCTCATATTGGATTTTCAATTTAAAAACTAGCTATGTATAATGAGAAGATTGATGACTATTCTTGTTGGCAGGAGGAAAATGAAGCAACAGAAATGGAACTAAAATCTGTTGGCCACCTTGGGCTTACAATTATCTTTACTTCAGGTGTTTTATTACTATTAATATTTCTTATTTATTGGTTATCATGAGACTTCGAATGATTGCCGTTACATATAGTGTGATGTATGCGGTTGCACTTTTGTACAGATTTTAAGCAAAACTCAAAATTGGTTGCGAACTCACTCGAATTAGACCCCATAATATCTATGTCTGTATTCTATAGTATTATCAGGTGTAAGAAATCTGGTGAGTATTTTTCAAGTCATCAAATGACTCACCAGAATACTCACCTAAATTTTGAGTTTTGATGAATGTTTTGGGGGCCTCCAAAAAACAAAAGCTCGAAACCATACGATTTGCAAGCCTTAATGAATACTGATATAGTTCAGAGCGGAGAGACAGGGATTCGAACCCTGGTACCGACAAGTCGGTAAACGGTTTTCGAGACCGTCCCATTCAACCACTCTGGCATCTCTCCGAAAGACTGCAAAAATAAAAACTCCTATGCTGTGTGCAGGAGTTTTTACGTCTTGTTCGTAAAATATATTTTACTCGAACCGAAGCGATTCAATCGGGTCAAGACGTGAGGCTTTGCGGGCAGGATAGTAACCTGAAATTAAGCCCACCAACACACAAACAATCAACCCGACAAATATCCACAACCAGGGCACTACGAAAGTAGTAATGCCCATAGCGCGTGCCAGCACGTTGCCTATCAGAATACCCAGTATGACACCGGCAATTCCCCCCAGCAGACACACCACGATAGCCTCAATCACAAACTGCTGCCGGATGCGCAAAGGTGTTGCTCCCAGTGCCTTGCGTACACCTACCTCGCGGGTTCGCTCGGTAACAGAAACAAGCATGATATTCATCAATGCAATAGAAGCACCCAACAGGGTAATAAATCCAACACCAAATCCGCCAAGGCGAAGTACACCGGTAATCTCTTGCAATTGCTGACCCAGGGTTTCGCTTTTCTCGAGTTCGAAAGAACTGGGCTTCCCAACATCGTCACCGCGAATTTGTCGCATCAGTCCGGTAGCTTCTCCCATGGCAAAATCCATTTTCGAAGGGTCAGCAATACTCACCGTGAGCGTATACCATAACCCTCTTCCTTTTGACATCTGGTTAGCTTTCACAAGCGGAACGAAAACCATATTGTCGAAATTGGAGTTGGGATCATTAACTCCACCCTTCTCTTTTAAAGAGCCAACCACTCTGAATTGCCCGCCCATGAATGACACTTCCTTCCCGGTAGGGTCTTCATTTGCCGAGAAGAGCTTTTTATAAACTTTATAACCCAGTATCACTACGGGTGTACCATATTGTAATTCTGTTCTGGAAAACTGACGACCGAATTGAAAATCAAGCGCCTTAATGGCAAAGAAGTCATCGTTGGTGCCCAACACAAATATGTTCGGATTGGTCTTATTGGAAAGACGTTTAACCTCTGCAATCTGTGTAACCATAGCAGAAAGGCTCATCGCAGAGGAAACTGAATATTGGTCGGTAAAGCTAAACATCTCCTTCATGGTTACCTGTTTAAAGCGTTTCTCCGCAATACCTTCGTTTCGGGAACCACGATTTTCCTTTGATCGGATATCAAATGTATTTGCACCCAGTGAAGACAGACTGCTGTTTACCGATTGCTCAATCCCGTCAACGGCCGTTAAAATACCCACAAGAGACGTGATACCTATAGCCACAATCAGTGCTGTGAGTACAGAACGCAGAAGATTAGCCTGCACCGATCGAAGACCTTCTCGTATATTTTCAATATAATTCATCTCTTATATAATGACGTTTTGCTTCTATACGTTGTTCAGCTATCCGCAATGTTACACCGATGATTCCTTTTTTTATCAAAAAATCTAAAATTCTCTTAAACGGTAAGCAGATAAGACAACTTCTCGGTAACTTTAACCGATTGACAACGAGGATGTCTACGATGAGAAGCGTGATTTTGTTCCTTTTTATTCTGGCCTTTAAAATTTCAATGGCGAATTCCATCCTTATACCTATGGATGGAAAGCAAACCAATCACTTAAAAGCGTATGGTATTGCCTACTGGATTTTAAAGGCTGAGGTCGAGGTAGACTGGCTGTTGAACTATCGGGGAGGTAGTTTTATGTGTCAGTATAATCCCGCTATTCAAAATGAATTGGTAATACGGGGCGTCAGTTTTGAGGTTATTTCCGATGCTCAGGCCAACCAAATCATTTCTGAGATTGCCAGCCCGGCCTTGAATTATGATATCATGAAACTGGAGAAATATCCCCGGATTGCCGTCTACTCACCTAAAACAAAGCAACCATGGGATGATGCCGTTACACTGGTACTCACCTATGCTGAAATTCCCTACGATGTAATCTTTGACGATGAGATTATGGTTGGTGTATTGCCAAAATATGATTGGCTCCACCTGCACCACGAAGATTTCACCGGGCAATACGGAAAGTTCTTCGCACAATTCAGCAATGCGCCCTGGTATATCGAACAAGTGAAGGAGGCCGAAGACCTCGCGCGTAAGCATGGGTTCCACAAAGTATCGCAACTAAAACTGGCAGTAGCAAAAAAGATAAAAGAGTTTGTTACCGGTGGTGGCTTTTTATTTGCCATGTGCTCGGCAACCGATACGTATGATATTGCCCTTGCGGCAGAAGGACTGGATATTTGTGAACGGATGTTTGATGGCGACCCTGCCGATCCGAAAGCCCAGGAAAAATTAAACTTTGAAAACACGTTTGCCTTCACCGATTTCCGCCTGGTGCGTGAACCGAATCAGTATGAATTCTCGAACATCGATAATCAACCCAATGAACGCGGCCTGCGCCAGGATAATGACTACTTCCAACTTTTTGAATTTTCCGCAAAATGGGATCCTATACCCAGTATGCTCACGCAAAATCATACACGGGTGATCAAAGGATTTTTCGGGCAGACTACAGGATTCAAAAAGAATCTTGTAAAACCAGATGCGGTGATCATGGCCGAAAATAAAGAGATCAGCGAAGTGAAATATCTTCACGGAGTGCAAGGCAAAGGCTTCTGGACTTTTTATGGAGGACATGATCCTGAAGATTACCAACATCAGGTTGGCGAAGAGCCTACCGATCTGAATCAGCACCCCAATTCTCCAGGTTATCGGCTGATACTCAACAATATACTTTTTCCAGCAGCGAAAAAGAAAAAGCAGAAAACCTGAACAGGTTTTATTTAATGCATCCTATCACCACGAACCTCTAGGCTTTTCATGATCGCAGCCTCTTCTTCCAGTAATTCGCACCAACGTGCCTGCACAATTTCTTCTGGCATAAATGATTTAGCCAACCGTAAAAAATTCTTGTAGTGACCCGCTTCCGAAATCATCAGTTCATAATAAAATACGGAAAGCTCCTGATCCGGAATATGCTGCCAAAGAAGTTTAAAGCGTTCGCAACTGCGAGCCTCAATTAAGGCATTCATCAACAACTTTTCCATCAGTTGGTGGTTTCTACTTCCGCCTGGCCGGACAACCTTAATCAGCGCTTCAACATATTCATCTTTTCGCTGAAAGCCCAGCTTGTAGCCTCGCTTCTTCAACTCCTCCAGAACACGCTCAAAGTGGCTCCACTCTTCCGCTACAATCGGGGTAAGTTCTTCCACTAAATTTTCCTTCTCGGGATATTGAATAATGAGGGATATGCAGGATGATGCTGCCTTCTGTTCGCAATACGCATGATCAACCAGTATATCTTCAATGTTCTTTTCGGCAATGTTGATCCATCGCGGATCGGTGGGCAACTCAAGCCCCAATGTAAATTTGTCTCTTGCCTCCATGACGCTAATCATAAAATGACCAATCAAAACCAAAGTCGATCACGTTTCGCTGGCCGGGGTAATAGGGTGTAGGAAACGAACCACTGCCCGTAAAAAGCTGTATCAGATTATGGTATTTCACAAATATTCTGGCGCGTTTTATTTTTCCATTGAAGAACACATCCACAATAGGAAAATCCGGAACCTGAAACGTATTTTGGTTATAGAACTGTTGTACGGCAACATCATAACCTAAGGCATTATAAGCCGACTTCCAGTGTACATCAACACCAGCATGCATGTCCAGGTTATTGTTGAAGAAAATATTCGCGTATGAAAGTTGGGCATTCACAAACAACTTGGGCAATTGTATCGCACCATCGGAGTTCTCGATCATTTTAGTGTAAACACCTTGGGCGCTTAGGTTAATATGCTTGAGAAAAGTCAGCGACAGTTTGATCTCGGGCAGCGCCATGATTTGATTACCACCCGATTGATACGGCAATACCTTCTGACCAATAGCTGCCTTATCCTCGCGGAAGAAAACATAGTTCTTCAGCCGTGTTAAGGTAAGTCCGGGTGATACCTTGAGCCAGGAAGAAAAATAATGCAGGTACCCATTAACTTGTGAAAGTTCGGTGTCGGTGAAGCCATTGTTCCATACATCGTGGCTGCCGCGATACGCTTGCGTTAAAAAACCGGGAGCATATTTCAACTGTTTAACACTGGCCTCGAACCACTTGCTTTTTATCTCTCCTTCAATCCGGTAATTTCCATCCTGGATTATTTCTCCCCACCCGGTAATCTCGCCTATTGAATCCAGCCGAAGAGCTATGCGACCACCGAGGTAACTTTCGTCTCCGTTTGTTTTCACTTTTAACGAATCCTCCTGAATGTATTGATAACTCATATCGTAGTGGCGAATGGCGTAGTAACCGTTATAAAATAACTTTAACAGATTTCCTTTTATGCCAACTTCATTGCGCACCGTCTTAAACTTGGCATCATCGTTTGCTTGTATACTATCTACTTCAATAAAGTCAAAATAAGTTTTGCCATTCGCTTCACGGGAGAGGTCATCGATGAATTTATTTTGCTGTCGATACCGGTCAAATTTGTGATATACCTGTAATGCACGCCCTACCTTATACTGATGAAAAAGGTGCGTATTCAACCGAAAGTCATTACTGCTTGCTTCCGTAAGCCAGGGCTGGGCATTGTCCAGAAAATAGGCCGAGAGATCAGTGCTGGCTGTTTTGACGCCACCATACTCAGCAACCTCATGAAAGTTCCTTCGGAAATTCAGGAATAATCGATAGGTACTATCTTTTGTTTGGTATGCTGTGTAAATATCGTAGTACGTACTTCTCACGTTACGGTCCCCTTTTCCTGAACGTTGAATTTGCTTATCTACCAATAAAGCACGGTAGGTAAATCCAAAGTTCCAGCGGGGATTAATGTTTCGACTAAACGTAGCACGGGTTAAGGAGCGGCCCTTTCCACCGAGATCAACGAGCATATTCGAATAAGGTGATTTGGTATCATAATACTTCACCCGTTCGGTATCCCAGTAAAGATCGTAGGCTTGAAATCCAGAACTAACACCAATAAACGCAGGGGATTGATAATAGAGTGGACGAATCGCAGTACCCATATTACCCAAATCCTGATGGAAATTTTCATGTTGCTGTACGTATGTGAACCGATGAAAATTGTGAATGGCTGTGTCGATGGAATAAAGTATTTCGCGGTTAAAAAATACATCTTCTTCAAAGTAATACGTTGATGTATTCGGTCCATAAACCTGCTTGGTAGTATCGTCAATAATGCGTGAACCCCTGCGCTTTACAGGCTCATCATCCTGAGCCTGCACAGACTGAACGGACAATAAAAAAATGGCTGATAAAATAAAGCTCCGAAAAACCACGCGCAAAATTAAACGGGGCTGTCGATGTTCAAACCATTCGATTGTATTTTTTCTACTGAACACGCTGAATTGCATTTAGCACCATCTCATCAAAATCCTGACCACTTTTGATGAACTCAATTTCAATGGGAAGATAAAAGAAAGGAAGGCCAGCGGTTAGTACTTCAAATGAAGCAACATCCAGTTTCGCTGCATCTTTCTCAGTGGTTACAATACTACAATCGGGTACAGCTTCTGCTAACTTCCTTATCTTGTTTAGATCATTCCTGGTGTAGATATGGTGATCAGGAAAATCAAGGTGATGTATTACTGCAAAATTCTTCTTCATATACGTAACCAATGGCGAAGCATTGGCAAGTCCGGATACCAAAATCACTTTTTCGCCCATGCCTTGTGCGGTTTGACGAAAAGGTAAGGGATTGCCGTAATGTATCTTCGAAAAGAATACAGGCTTGTCGCAGTACTTACGAATGGCCTTCTCAATATCCATCATAGTATCGTCCGAGATTTCCACCGGGCATTTAGTTACGACAACTGCATCGGCTCGGTTGGCACCCTTTCGTGATTCACGTAACCTGCCGGCAGGCAACAATACGTCATGATAAAAGGGTCGATTGAAATCAGTCAGTAGTAAATTAATCAAGGGTGTTACTTTACGATGCTGAAAGGCATCGTCCATCACAACAACTCCGGTGTTCGGAAATTGATCCATAATATTTGGGATGGCAAATGCACGCTCCTCACCTACCGTAATCAACGCTTTATCGTTGAATTTCCTGTACAATTGAAACGGCTCGTCACCGAGGGTCAACGCACTATCTTCGTCATTTCCAATCCGGAAACCTTTGGTATTTCTGCCGTAACCTCTGCTCAATGTTGCTACTTCATAATCGGCATGAAGCAACCGAATAAGGTGCTCCACTACAGGCGTCTTTCCAGTGCCACCAATAGCCAGGTTACCCACACTGATCACCGGCACTTCAAAGCGAGCCGTAGGCTTGAGGCCGAGGTCATAAAGTTTATTACGAACCCGGGTAACCAGATCGTATAAAACCGCGAAGGGAAAGAGTAAAACTCGCAACACTATCATCGAAAGCAAAAATACAATTAACTTTCAAGCCTAACGATGAAGGTTCATGACCACCGTGAAGATTAAAGATGTAACTGAATACCTGGAAACGCTTGCTCCTCGTGACTATCAGGAATCCTATGATAACGTAGGCTTACTTACCGGTCAGGCCGAATTGGAAGTAACCGGGATACTGGTGTCATTGGATTGCCTGGAAGAAACGGTTCAGGAGGCCGTTAACCTCCGCTGTAACCTGATTGTTTCCCATCATCCGATCATATTCAAAGGCCTTAAAAAGCTTACTGGCTCAACCTATATCGAGCGCACCGTAATCCAGGCTATCAAAAATAATATTGCCATTTATGCTATTCATACCAACCTTGACCATGTTTATACAGGAGTTAACCGCAAAATCTGCGAAAAGCTGGGGCTGTCGAACCTCCGGCTATTATCCCCCCGGAAAGACACCCTCACCAAACTGGTAGTGTTCATTCCAAAGGCTCATGCCGAAACTGTTCTGGCAGCGCTTCATCAGGCAGGAGCAGGCCAAATCGGTAAATACAAAAATTGCAGTTTCAGGGTTGAAGGAACTGGGTCGTTTATGGCAAATGAGGGTGCAAAACCCTATTTGGGTGAAATTAACAAACAGGAATCTGTTGCTGAAGTTCGGGCAGAGGTCATTTTTCCAAGCCATTTGGAGAGTACTGTGATGCATGCTTTAAGAAACTCACATCCTTACGAAGAGGTAGCCTACTACCTGACTTCCCTTGCGAATGAAAACCAGGAAGTTGGTGCGGGTATGGTAGGAGAACTGGAGCAACCTATGTCGGGAATTGATTTTTTAACGCACCTGAAATCGAAAATGAACCTCCATACGCTGCGGCATACCCGTTTAGTTCATGAAAATATTAAAAAGGTAGCCGTGTGCGGTGGGTCGGGAAGCTTCCTCCTACAAAAAGCCATTCAGTCTGGTGCTCAAGTGTTTATAACAGCTGATTTCAAATACCATGAGTTTTTTGATGCCGATGGAAGGATCATAATTGCAGACATTGGGCACTATGAAAGCGAGGTTTTCACCATTGAACTATTATGTGAGGAATTGAATAAAAAATTCCATACTTTTGCGATCAATTTTTCAAAAACGGTCACTAATCCTATAAGTTACTTCTAGAGAATGGAAAATCAATCAATTGCACAGAAACTCGAAGCACTCGTAAAACTCCAGTCCATAGACACCAAAATAGACGAACTCAAGAAACTTCGTGGTGATTTGCCCGATGAGGTTCAGGATCTCGAAGATGAGATGGTTGGTTACAAGACCCGCTTGCAACGGTACGAAACCGAACAAAAGGAGCTGGAAGAGGGAATTAAGAAGTATAAAGAAGGAATAAAGGAAGCTGAAAAATTAATCAAAAAGTACGCAGAGCAGCAGAAAAACGTTCGTAACAACCGCGAGTTTGATGCCATCACAAAGGAAGTAGAACTTCAGGAACTGGAAATTCAGATCTGCGAAAAGAAAATCAAAGAGGGTAAGGAGCAAATACAAGCTAAGAAAGAAGAAATAGAAAAGACTTCGGCTTTGGTTGCTGAACGGGGCGATCATCTTGATAACAAGAAGAAAGAACTTAATGATATTATGGCCGAAAGCGATGAAGAAGAGCGCAAACTATTGGGCGAACGCGAAAAGGCTACCAAGAAAATTGAAGATAAAATTCTGAAATATTACGAGCGTTTACGCTCAAGTTTATCCAATGGTCTGGCGGTGGTACGCGTAGTTCGTGGTGCTGCCGAGGGTTGTAATATTGTTATCCCGCCACAAAAAATAGCCGAGATTCGGGAGAAGAAAAAAATTGTAATTGATGAACATTCTGGTCGTATCTTAGCAGATGTAGACATGGACTCACTCGATGAAGGCGATAAGCCAAAATCAGCGAAAACTGTTGCACCCCCAACAACACGAAGAAAAAAAGTTGAATAGCATCATTCCAAATAGCACATACAAAAAGGCAGTCCGGTTGGTCTGCCTTTTTTTGTCAACTGTAGTCTCCCTCCAATGCCTTGGACAGGAATGGAAATTCACTGATAACACCGCGAAAGCTTATGAGCTCGTGCTGAATCTTCAACCGGAAGAAGCGTTGCAGGCAATTCCTGAACCGCGTACAGCGCAGGAACTTTATATTTTCGGATTGGCCGAAGCGATTGAACTTCTGATTACAGAAGATGCCGAAAAGTTTTCAGCATACGAAGATATTTATGAAACCCGAATTGAAAAGCGAGCGAAAGGATCTGATGCTGATCATTTGTTCATGCAGGCCGAACTTAGACTGCAATGGGCTTTTGTCTATTTGAAATACGGGCACGAGTTTGATGCTGCCCTTAACCTCAAGCAAGCATACAGCATCACCGAAGAGTGCAAGAAAAAATTTCCCGCATACCTTGCCATCAAAAAAACATCCGGACTATTACAAATAATCATTGGCTCTGTACCCGAAAAATACAACTGGGTATTGGGCCTGTTGGGTATTGAAGGATCTATTCAAACCGGATTAGATGAACTGGACGCAGTTCGAAAATCCAACAGTGCGCTCAGGTTTGAAGCCGATCTGCTCTTTTCTTTGGTGCAGGGCTTTGTTTTTCAGCAACCTGAAATAGCGGTACAAGAACTTAAAAAACTAATAGAAGAAAGACCCGAAAGCCACCTTACCCTGTTCCTGGGAGGAGCCCTCGCTATCAAAAACAGTCAAAGTGAAGAAGCGCTAAAAATGCTGAGTCATTTATCGGAAGGTAATCAAAGTTTCCCACTTTATTATGCAGACTACCTGAAAGGAGAAATCTATTTACATAAGGCAGATTACCTGAACGCGATAACCTCCTATCGTTGGTTTATCAATCACTATACGGGTCAGAATTACATCAAAGATGCCTACTATAAAATAGGATTATGTTATTGGCTCAACGGAAATACAAGTGATGCACAGGCAATGTTCAAAGAAGCCAGAATGAAGGGCAAAGAGGAAAGCGAAGCCGATAAATACGCGGCCCGCAGCCTGGCTGAAACTGAATTGCCGCATGTAAAACTTTCTAAAGTCCGGTATTATACTGACGGAGGTTACACATCAGAAGCCAATCAAGTAATCAATCGAATAACACCTGCAGACCTGCCAACCAAACGTGACCAGGTTGAATTTCAATACCGCAAAGCGAGACTTGCACACAAAACAAATCAACTCGACTCCGCTAAATTTTTTTATAAGCAAACCATCCAACGTAATGGTGAAGAGAACTGGTACTTTGCCCCCAATGCCTGCCTCCAGCTTGGTTACATTGCCGTAGCGGAGAAAGAGAAGGCAACAGCAACACTATATTTTCAAAAGGCATTGGAGTATAAAAAGCACGAATACAAAAATAGTATTGACAGTAAAGCTAAAACTGCGCTGGCTCAACTCAAGCGCAAATGACTGGTATCGTTGTGTTTTTCTATCGTAAACATCGAACCGGTGTGGTGCAATTGATATAAACACAAATTCTCGTGCTCAAACATATCCATGGATTTCAATGGATAATGCAACATCATGCATAACAAAATACGAATCGCTCTTCCATGCATACAAATCAGAATGGTTTCCTCATCCGATTGGCTCATAATATGATCTAATGCAGGCTGCATCCGCCTGACAACATCCTCAGGACTCTCACCACCTTCAATGCGCAAAGTCGTGTTACCCAACTGCCATTGCTGAAGCATATAATGATAGTACGCATCCTCATCTGGCGTAATACGGTGGCCTTCTTTTGCTCCCCAACTGATTTCATTCAGGCCTGCCAGTGCTTCATGTGGAATATTCTTTCGAAGAAATTGATGAACAGATTCCTGACTACGCTTCAACGCGGAGGTGTAAATTTTAGCAAAAGGAACATCCTGATAAGCAGCATAAAAAGCTGCGGCTTGGGCCCTACCCCGTTCATTCAGACTACTGTCCACCCCGCTACCCTGAACAATATTCCTAAGATTAAAATCAGTTTGCCCATGGCGGATCAGGTATATTTTTTTGCTGCTCAATTTTGAGTTATTTTGGGCGCAAAAATAGGGAAATGATTGACACTTGATGGTGTTTTGATTTCTTCCCCCATCCGAATGAAAATTTTCAGAGAAGACGTCACACTGGATAAACTCAACGCATGGTCCCAACGGACTTTAGCTGAGCAGATCGGAATTGAGTTTGTCACCATTGCATCTGACTACCTGGAGGCGCGCATGCCAGTTGATCACCGTACACATCAACCTCTTGGTATGCTACACGGTGGTGCTTCTGTAGCCCTGGCTGAAACCATGGGAAGCGTTGCTGCCACCTGCTGCATCGATATAACAAAACACTTCTGCGTAGGTTTAGAGATAAATGCTAACCACATCCGCAGTGTGCAGGATGGCTTTGTAACCGGAGTTGCCCGGCCAATTCATATCGGCAAGAAAACGCAGGTTTGGGAAATCCGGATCTCTAACGTAGAACAAGAACTGGTATGCATCAGCAGGATTACCTTGGCGGTATTAGACAAAAAGAACTAGGCAAGAGCATCAGTTTCATGGATTCATTCACGTCAGTTTCAGTTCAGCAAACATCCGAAAGTGAACTTCTTTCTTTTATAGTGGGGCATGCACAGGAAAACGACTCTTCTGCTGCGCTTTGGCGATTACCCAATAACTCCGCGGTTCACGCCATATTAGCCAATCAATATCAGCGAATTCCGTCAGCGTCAGCTATTGAAGAACTTCCGCCCGGTTTTATCTTCGCACCTTTCGAGCAGCAAACACGATTTTTTTTACCGGCCGATTACTCCTTTTCATTTGAAAACAATAATCTGAGTCCTACCGAAAAACCAGAAGAGGCATCCTCCCTAAACTGGCTGATCGAAAAAATGAAAGCCAAGCCCGGGCCATTGCCTATCCGGCATAGTCCATCTCAGAAATTTACAATTGAAAAAGATAAGGCCGCATTCCTCGAATTAGTTCAACGAGGAATTGCAGAAATCGAAAATGGAACGTTCGAAAAAATTGTTCCCTCACGAACGCAGCATGTTGCGCTGACGGAAGGATTTAACGTTGTCGATACTTTCCAACGCCTATGTAAACTTTACCCAAATGCGCTTGTTTCATTTGTTTCGATTCCTGGAATTGGTCATTGGTTGGGAGCCAGCCCTGAGGTCTTGGTGAGCGTGGAAGACAAAACTGTGTTCAAAACCGTTGCCCTGGCCGGAACAAAACCATATGACGAGCGAACGCCACTTAAAAATGTTGCCTGGACGCAAAAGGAAATTGAAGAGCAGGCGCTGGTTGAACGCTACATCATCAGTTGTTTTAAAAAAATAAGATTGCGGGAGTACGAAGAGCATGGTCCGAAAACTGTAGTGGCTGGAAACCTGATGCACCTTCGCTCAGATTTCACAGTCGATATGCAAGCGACTAATTTTCCTCAACTTGGATCAGTGATGCTTCAACTGCTCCATCCCACTTCCGCTGTCTGCGGAATGCCCCTGAATGCAGCTATGGATTTTTTGAAAAAACACGAGGGTTATGACCGCGAATTCTATTCGGGCTACCTTGGCCCCGTGAACTTCCATAACAACACCAATCTCTTCGTAAATTTACGCTGCATGCAATTATTCCATCAGCAGGCAATATTGTATGCCGGTGCAGGTGTTACCATCGATTCTATTCCCGAACAGGAATGGGAAGAAACGGAAATGAAGTTTCAAACAATGTTGATGGCGATACAACAATCGAAATGAATTCCGTTAACTTGGCACATTCATGAATCGATATCAACCCATTTATGATATTGCAGAGATTTGTGCTCAAAAAGACATAAAACAGGCTGTTCTTTGTCCGGGTTCGCGTTGCGCACCGCTCGTTATTGCATTTTCAAGACATCCACAATTGGAGGTAAAGACTTTCAGTGATGAACGGAGCGCGGGCTTTATAGCCTTGGGAATGACGCAACAATCACATAAGCCAACCGTGTTGCTCTGCACCTCCGGCTCTGCGGCCTTCAATTTTGCACCCGCAGTAGCTGAAGCTTTTTTTAGCCAAATACCACTTATCGTTTTTACAGCCGATCGTCCGGCAGAATGGATTGCACAACACGATGGTCAAACCATTTATCAAACTGATATTTTCGGCAGGCATGTCAAGAAATCATATCAGCTTCCGCAGGAATATGACCATGCCGATGCGCAATGGGCCATTAATCGTATTGTAAATGAAGCCCTAAATATCTCCCAGCAAGAACCAAAAGGACCCGTACACATCAATGCTCCGTTTCGTGAGCCGCTATATCCCGGAAAGGATGAGACGATAACGTTTCGCGAGTCTGTCAGAATCATTCATGACAGTCGACCTGAGGTTGTACTATCCGACTATCAGAAAAAAAGAATTCAGGATCAGTGGAAGAGTTTTCACAACGTACTTATTGTAGCGGGCCAGCACGACTACCAGCACGATATACTTGGAGCGTTGCAGCATTTAATCCATGAGCACCCCATTGCTGTTGTTGGCGATGTCATTTCCAACCTTCATCCATTGGAAGATGTGGTAAGACATGCTGATGTATTTTTAGGGCAAGCTTCAGATGATGTAAAGAAGAGTCTCCGGCCAGATTTACTCATTACGTATGGTAAGTCTGTGATCTCTAAAAATGTAAAAATCTTCCTACGCCAATACGCTCCAAGGATTCATTGGCATCTTCAGGCATCGGGCGCAGTATCCGATCCTTTTCAAAGCATATCTGAAATTTTCCAGGTCTCACCATTCACTTTCTTTAGTCAACTCAGCTTATTCGGAAATGATGAGACATTCGAACGACAGAAACAAGCCAATTACAAGAAGTTGTGGGAAGTAGAAGAGCGAAGAGCAACCAGAACACTGCGGGAGTTCTTTCCGCAACCCGAGTTGAGTGAATTAGAATTAGTAGGACAAGTATTAGAAAATTTACCTGTCAACGCTACCCTTCATCTGGCTAACAGCATGAGTGTTCGATATGCCAATTTCATTGGACTGAAGGCGGCCCAAAAAGGCATTCGCGTTATGGCAAACCGGGGAACCAGTGGTATTGATGGTTGCACCAGTACCGCGGTTGGTCAAAGTCTGAACTCGGACTCGCCTCAATTTTTAATTACAGGCGATGTTGCCTTTTTTTATGACCGTAATGCTTTTTGGCATAATTACCCGCTTCCAAATTTGCGTATCGTACTCTTGAACAATCACGGTGGGGTAATTTTTAAAATGATAGATGGCCCCGGTTCTCTTCCAGAAACAGAGGATTTTTTTGTTACTAAACAGAACTTACATGCTAAGCATCTCTGCGATGAATTTGGGTATGATCACCTTCGTCTGGACAGTAAACGAAAACTGAAGAACCTCCTAAAAGATTTTATGGAATTTGATGGCCGTACGAAAATTCTTGAATTTGAATCCGGCACAGACTTGAATAAAAATATAGTAGATCATTTGAAACAGAAAATAAAACAGAGTTATGAGCTTTAAATATCCTTGGGAACCCATTAAAGAATATAAGGAAATTCTCTTCCACCGGCATGAAGGAATAGCACGCATCAGCATCAACCGCCCACACGTACACAATGCTTTTACGCCCCTCACGGTGAAAGAAATGATTGATGCTATGAGCATTTGCCGGGAGGATGCAGACATTCGGGTAATTGTGTTAACCGGTGAAGGTGGAAAAGCATTTTGCAGTGGTGGTGACCAAAGCGTAAGAGGTCATGGCGGGTACGTTGGTGAAGATGCTATGCCGCGGTTAAATGTATTAGATCTTCAAAAAATGATACGATCCATCCCCAAACCAGTAGTTGCTGCTGTCGCGGGATGGGCCATTGGAGGTGGTCATGTACTGCATGTTGTCTGCGATCTAACCATCGCTGCTGAAAACGCGAAATTCGGACAAACCGGACCGAAGGTGGGCAGCTTTGACGGTGGATTTGGTGCGTCCTACCTGGCACGAATAGTTGGACAGAAAAAAGCCAGAGAAATCTGGTTCTTATGCGATCAATACAACGCACAGGAAGCCCTTGATATGGGATTGGTTAACAAAGTGGTTCCACTTGAACTGCTCGAAGAAACGTATGTAACCTGGTGCAAAAAAATAATCAGCAAAAGTCCATTGGCCCTTCGCATGCTCAAATGCGCTTTCAATGCTGAACTCGATGGACAGGCCGGTATACAAGAACTTGCCGGGAACGCAACTCTATTGTATTATCTCACTGATGAGGCCAAGGAGGGTAAAAATGCTTTCCTGGAGAAAAGGGAACCTGATTGGTCAAAATTCCCTAAATTCCCTTAATCAAAAGCGAGATCATGCACATCGAAAAGCGGGAAATTTTCAGGGCCATCGCTGAGATGGCTTATGTCATTGCTAAGGCGGATAAAGGACTAAGCTCAGAAGAGCGAATGGCCTTCCATAAAATTGTTGAAGAAGAATTAGACTATGAGTCATGGGCAGCACAAAGTCGCTTTGAATTGTTGGATGAAGTGACCCAGCCCTCGATTGATAAAGCTTACAACGAAGCCATGCACGATTTCCGAAAATACAAAGACCATCTCACGGATGAATTAAAACGTAAAATTATTACTGTCATGCAGAAAGTTGCTGAGGCTTGCAGCGGCCTGAGTGATCAGGAAGCATTGATTATTGATCGTGTAAAGAAAGATCTTCAGCAACTTTAATGCACGGATCAAAGCAATTCGTATTTTTTGTATTTCTGATACACACTGCAATTCCTGCCTTCAGTCAACATGATACAGTAAACATGAGCAACGTAAAAAGTTACGCAGTACGGCTTTTGCCTCATCAAGACTTAAAAAAAGAAATTCAGAGTTTTGCAATAAAGCATAGCATCAAAGCAGGAGTAATTGTAACCTGTGTCGGGAGTCTTGAGCAACTCAATCTTCGTTTTGCCAATCAGCCAAACGGAGTTGTCAAAAAAGGGCATTTTGAAATCGTATCCTTAACCGGTACGTTTTCGGATTCATCCCTGCATCTTCATATGGCTGTATCCGACAAGCATGGCA
The DNA here is from genome assembly GCA_016787565.1 of Cyclobacteriaceae bacterium. GTDB lineage: Bacteria > Bacteroidota > Bacteroidia > Cytophagales > Cyclobacteriaceae > JAEUUG01. The sequence goes on along the minus strand of JAEUUG010000003.1, from coordinate 259,977 downwards.
ATACCATTGGTGGCCATTTGCTGGATCACAATTTCATCTACACTACTGTCGAACTCGTGCTGGTTGAACTAATTCAGCTTGAATTTCTCCGTGAAGCAGATGAAATCTATGGCTTTAAAGAGTTAGTCATTGTACCCAAAAAGGCATCTCAGGAATGAGAGATTATCTGTTTGATTCAATCTGGATAAACGGAAGAGAAATACCCCTCCATGAAATTATCACGCATACAACAGAGCCCTTAACCGATTTCGAAGACGGTACATTCCGTTTTATAAGCGAATGGTTTTCTGGTAAATCTTCTTTCCATATCCAAACCAGTGGATCAACAGGTTCACCGAAGGAAATCCAAATCACTCGCCAGCAAATGATAGCCAGCGCTAAGCTCACAGAACATGCGCTGCAGCTAAAGCCGGGAATGATAGCGCTGACCTGCCTGGATACACGTTACATTGCGGGTAAAATGATGTTGACCCGATGTTTCGTTACCGGAATGAAAATCATTGTAATTGACCCTGTTGCAAACCCCTTTGAAAAGATCCCATCCTCGTTAGATTTTGATTTTGTCGCACTGGTGCCTTATCAAGTTTATGAAATTCTTGATTCAGACTTCACGAGACGGCTTAACTCCATTCAAACTGTAATTATTGGAGGCGCCTCACTTAGAGACACAGCAGAACAAGAATTAAAAAGGTACTCTTGTCAAAGCTACATTACCTATGGCATGACCGAAACCATTTCGCATATAGCGTTGCACCATATCGGAAAGTGTGCGGAAAATTGCTTTACTGTCCTCCCAGAAATTAACATCAGTCAGGATTACCGTGGCTGCCTGATCATCGAAGCAAACCATTTATCAGAAAGAATTAAAACAAATGATATAGTCGAACTGATCGACACAAGAACCTTTAAATGGGTTGGGCGGTGGGATAATGTTATCAACTCAGGAGGTGTTAAGATTCATTCTGAGAAAGTTGAGGCCCAAATTGAGAAAATATTTGCTCGTTTAAACATTCATAATCGATTCTTTATTGCTGGGTTACCCGATAAAAAACTCGGTGAACACGTGGTATTGATCATTGAGAATTCCCTTGAAGAGAGCCTTAAAGAAAGGCTTAAAATTGAGTCAGAATCAATACTATCGAGGTTTGAGATGCCAAAATTCATGCATTTCATACCGGAATTCCATACAACAAAAACCGGTAAAATTGACCGCAACTATACCTTGAGCAATATTAAGGATTCGGAAATCTTCTAAAGTGGCATAATTCTTACATCAGGTTTGGAGATTAGTTTTAGAGAAAACAAGTTATCCATTATCGATTCAATTCTAAAAAGAAAGAAACGACTCGATCATTTAACAAAATAGTCAATGATTTATTTCATGAGACTGAATTTTAAGTAACTTTGGTTTGTCTAAAATAGTTGGTTTTAAAGATCCCGCCATTACCGCTTCAGGTCTTTAAAGCTAGGTTGAGTATTTAAATTTTTTACCTATGAAGAAGGTCTTGGTCATTGAAGACGACACTCCTTTGTGTTGGCTTCTCGAAAAAATTCTGGGCAAACAATACCAGGTAAACATCATGAACAATGGATTGGAAGCATGGTGCTGGTTAACAGAAGGTAACTATCCTGATCTCATAATCTCGGATATCAAGATGCCCTCCTTGGATGGTCTCGAGTTACTGGAAAATCTCAGTTCCAGTGGACTTTTTAGGGATATTCCGGTAATAATGCTTTCTGCCTTTGAAGACTCCACAAAACGCAAGAAATGTCTGGAGTTAGGAGCTTACGCATATCTCGTGAAGCCCTTTGAGCCGCAATTGCTGTTGGAAACCGTTGAGAAATCATTAACTTCATCTAATCAAAATATCCATGCTTAGTCAACCCCAAATTACGCTGGATGATATGTCAAAACTTTCAACCTTTGTTGATCTGAAAGTGGAGTATAGCAATGCAAAAGTTTTGAATACCGACCTGAAGCAGATGCTGATTGTTGTAGAGGACTACTCCAAGATCAAACCTGATTTCTCTCAAGAGAAGTTTTACGCGACCTACACAACGATTGGAAACGCTTTCGTGGACTCTAGGAAAATAAATCCCGATGTGATTTTGGTTTCATCCGATCTGGAGAACTACACCGATAAGTACCTTAAAAGTTTACGGGAATACGCCAGCAAAAATGCCATCCCTTTCATATTGCACTCAAACAAATTCAATTCAATAGCTAAAAACATAGCTTCAGAATTTGGATTCGATGATTATCATCCAGGAAGTCTGAACGATGCTTTCATGAAACGTCTGGATTTCATCAAACGATTAAAGGACTATAAAAATGAACGCGGTTCTAAACCGTATGCGATCAATACCTATCTGGAAAAACCCACCATTAAAATGTGGAGTTTAAAGCGGGCTTTTGATATCACGGTTTCTTTGTCGTTACTGATTGTACTCTCCCCTCTTTTACTGTTGCTTGCCGCAATTATTAAAATTGAATCCAGAGGTCCTGTTTTCTACATATCCAAACGGGCAGGAAGTGGCTATAAAATATTTGATTTTTACAAATTCAGGTCCATGCGCGTAGGTGCCGATGCTGAACTAAAAAATCTTTCGCATTTAAATCAGTACACCGAAAATTCATCAGATGTAGTTTTTTTTAAAATCAAAAATGATCCACGGATCACACGGTTTGGCGATTTTCTGCGAAACACAAGCCTCGATGAAATCCCTCAGCTGATAAACGTTCTAAAGGGAGATATGTCATTAGTTGGAAACAGACCATTACCGCTTTATGAAGCAGAGAAGTTAACAACCGATCAGATTGCCTGGAGGTTTCTAGCCCCTGCTGGAATAACAGGTTTATGGCAAGTAACCAAAAGAGGTAAGGAAAACATGTCTCCTGAAGAAAGAATCGCTCTGGATATGGAATACGCCATGAAGAATTCATTTCTGCTGGATATGAAGATTCTATTCTCCACATTTCCAGCATTACTTCAAAAAGAGAAAGTCTGAATTCTACCACGGTGCTCCTATTATCCCTTTTCGAAATTCTTGTTATCGTCTATTTCATCTACTTCGTAGGATATTTTTTTGTATTTGCGCTTGCCGGAAGGCTTTATAAAGAGCCCGCTCTTAAACAAGGAAGTAAAAAAAAATTTGTTGTTTTAATCCCTGCTTATAAAGAAGACGCAGTCATTATTTCTGTCGGTAAAAAGGCTCTTACACAATCATACCCGCAGGAACTTTATGATGTGGTCATAATAGCCGACTCGCTTCAGCCGGAAACAATTAGCGAACTTCGTCAACTCCCGCTCACCGTTATCGAAGTACATTTCGATAAAAGCACCAAAGTCAAATCATTAAATTTTGCAATAGGACAAATTACCAAAGAGTACGACTACGCCATTATTCTTGATGCCGACAATGTCATGTATAGCGACTTTATTGAAAGGTTAAACGATCACCATTATGCTAATCGGCAGGCTATTCAGGGACAAAGAGTTCCTAAAAATAAACAGAATTCGCTTGCCTTTTTAGATGGTCTGAGTGAAGCAATCAACAACCATATATACAGACAAGGCACAACAGCATTGGGACTCTCAGCTTCTATTAACGGATCCGGAATATCGATTGATTTTCATATGCTCAAAACAATCCTTTCAGGTATGAATTCAGTGGGTGGCTTTGATCGGGAACTTGAATTACTTCTGCTCGCTCAAGGTCAAAAAGTATTTTATCTGAAATCTGCTAAAGTATTTGATGAGAAAGTGCAGGTTGATAGTGTTTTTGAAAATCAACGTAAGCGCTGGATATCAAGTCAATATATTTACTTAGCGAAATATTTTAAACCCGGTATGCTCATGCTTCTGAAAGGAGACTTTACGTACTTCAACAGCGCCATTCTTCGGAACATTCAGTTGCCCAGACTTATCAATATAGGGTTATTGTTTCTTTTCACCCTATTTTTCACCTTACTCCCGATTGATTTAGTTATTCCACCTGTCACTTGGCTGATGCTAGGTTGTGGTCTAATTGCTGCCTTATTGCTATCCATTCCCGATGAATACTATACCATTGATTTAATGAAGTCTATCTTCAAAATTCCGGGTATTTTCTTTAAAATGCTGCTTATTCTTTTCAGGTTGAGAGATGCTAATAAGAAATTCATCCACACACCCCATTTCGAAACAAAAATCGATACCGAAAATAAAATAAAATAGTATCCATGCGTGAGAATAATAACCCACTGATCTCCATTATTATCTTAAATTATAACCAGCTTGAAGTGAGTGTTGAGTTTTTGGAGTCCGCTAAAAAACTCTCGTACAAAAATTATGAAATTATTTTTGTAGATAACGCTTCGAAAGAGAATCCTTCAAATTTCGTAGCGACCAATTTTCCGGATGTTAGATTAATTGTGAATGAAACAAATTTGGGATTCACAGGCGGAAACAATGTCGGAATCAAGGCGGGAAAAGGTGATTATTTCTTTATTGTTAACAATGACACAGAAGTCACGGACAATCTTTTGGAGAAACTACTTGAACCCTTCCAAAATGACTCAAGTATTGGCGTTGTAAGTCCGAAGATTCGGTATTTTCACAACCCTCAAATAATTCAATATGCCGGTTTTACAGAAGTAAACCCCTTTACGGGAAGAAACAGAGCCATTGGCGGAAAGGAAATAGATGTTGGACAGCATGACAAACCCGGGTACACCTCTTATGCTCATGGTGCAGCCATGCTTGTAAAGAGGGAAGTGGTCGATATGGTAGGAATGCTGCCGGATGAATTTTTTATCTACTATGAGGAGCTGGATTGGTCTGCTCATATCAGACGGGCGGGCTATAAAATTTATTACCAGCCTACTGCCCTTATTTATCACAAAGAGTCAATCACCATGGGGAAAGAAAGTGCCTTAAAAGCGTACTATCACACCCGCAATAGAATTCTCTTCATGAGAAGAAATACTTCTTCTTTTCAATTTCTATGTTTTACATTCTTCGTGATTTTCTTTATTATCCCAAAAAGTACTATAAAATATGTGATGAGCAACCAGATGACCCATCTAAAAAATTTTTTCCGAGGCTTACTCTGGAACTTGAAATCACCTCGATACTTTAGTACCTCAAATTAACAATCATCCTCATGACAAGAATTAACTCATTAGTAACCGGTGGAGCAGGATTTATCGGATCACATGTAGCAAAGCATTGCCTTGATTTGGGTCACCATGTTGTTGTTCTGGATGATTTGAGTGGTGGATTCGTTGATCACGTGCCGGAAAATGTAACATTCATTCAGGGCTCTATAACCGATGTAAATTTAGTATCAAAGTTGTTTGATCAATATCATTTCGATTATGTCTACCACCTCGCTGCTTATGCAGCAGAGGGTCTTTCGCACTTTATCAGAAGATTTAATTATACCAATAACCTGATTGGTAGTGTAAACCTTATTAATGAAGCTGTAAAACATGAATGTAAATGCTTTGTGTTTACATCTTCTATTGCAGTTTATGGTCCCGGGCAACTTCCTATGACGGAATCTATGACTCCAATTCCTGAAGATCCATATGGCGTTTCCAAGTATGCCGTAGAACTAGACCTAAAGGCTGCACATGAAATGTTTGGACTGAATTACGTGATCTTCAGACCACACAATGTTTATGGAGAGAATCAGAATATTGGTGACAAATACAGAAACGTAATCGGTATTTTCATGAATCAAATTATGCAGAAAAAATCCCTTACTGTTTTTGGTGATGGGACCCAAACCCGGGCCTTCAGCTATATTGATGATGTCGCCATACCGATTGCCAAATGTGTAAACATTCCTGAAGCACTGAATGAAACCTTTAACATCGGTGCGGACAAACCGTATACCATCAATGAACTAATAGAAGTTGTCTCAAAGCATTTTCAGGTTGAACCCAATATACAATACCTGAAAGCCAGAAAAGAGGTTATGCATGCCTATTCAGATCACTCCAAAGCACATCGCATTTTTAAGCTGGCTGGTTCCGTATCGCTTCAAGATGGGATACAAAAAATGGCTAGTTGGGCCATGCGTGTGGGGGCACGAAAAAGTCAGGAGTTCAAAGAAATCGAGATTCGAAAGCATATGCCAGAAGGCTGGTAATCGTCAAAATAAAGAGTAATAACTGCGTATTTGGGGATTCGAAGACCATTTTCGGCAAGCAGGTTACGATTTTCTTCTAATATTTATTAAGAAAGGGTAACTTTATAATTCTCTAATTTCATCTCACCGTGAAAAGATTAAATCTTGCTATCTTGGTCTTCTGCCTATTTTCCATTGCCAATGCAGTAGGGATTAGCTTTGTGATGGCCCAACAAGTTCCTAAAATGACGAGCTTTGGAAGGGGGTATTTAGAGTATCTGCCGCCTGGCTACAGTACCACAACTGACTTATACCCATGTATTATTTTTCTTCATGGTTCCGGTGAAAGAGGAGCAGGTACTCCAACAGATCTTCAGAAGGTTACTGCCAATGGCCCCCCAAAGCATATCAAAAATGGTCATACGATGTGCTTTACCGTAGGCGGTAAAACAGAATGTTTTATTGTCCTTTCACCTCAAACAAATAAATGGTCATTCAAGTATGATGTAATTCCCTTTGTTGACTACGCGTTGGCCAATTATCGCATTGACCCGGCTAGAGTTTACTTGACTGGACTAAGCATGGGTGGGGAAGGAACATGGTTTTCAGCGGGACTTGAAGATAATGATCCTAACAGATTTGCGGCCATTTCTCCTATTGCAGGTCAAGCTTCTACAGCCATTGGCTGTACGGTTGCAAATAGAAAAATTCCAGTTTGGGCTTTTCATGGTGATGCGGATACTGCGATTCCAATTAGCGGTGGACAACGACCAATTGATAGAATGATTGTGTGTGGGGCAAACCCGGTACCTATTTTTACTATTTACCCCGGGGTTGGACATGGGGGCGCATGGGATAGAGCATATCGTACAAATAACCTCTATCACACACCGAATTTGTACGAATGGTTCTTAACACAAAAATTAGGCACTCCAGTTAAACAGCCGCCTGTGGTGAGTGCGGGATCCAATAAAATTATAACCTTACCAACCAACAGTGTTACTGTAACAGGTACAGCATCTGATCCGGATGGAACCATTACTTCAACAGTATGGGTAAAGGTTAGTGGACCCAATAACCCTACTCTTGTTACACCAAATACACTCTCCACTCAAATTACAGGTCTGATAGCCGGAAGCTACACATTCAGCATAACAGCCACAGATAATGATGGATTAACAAAGACCGCTCAGGTAAACGTAACAGTCAATCCCCTCCCAGCTCCAATTCCTCCAGTAGCCAATGCCGGAGGGAATAAAAGCATTACAGCTCCGGTCAGTTCAGTAATCCTTAGCGGATCTGGTACTGATGCCGATGGAACAATAATAGCTTACTTATGGAAACAGGAAAGTGGGCCCAATACTGCTACTTTATCGGGTATAACCACAACAACACTTACAACCTCAAACTTAATCGTAGGCTCCTATACGTTCTCACTCACCGTAACCGATAATAGTGGGCTAACTGGCTCTGCAGTGGCTGTTGTTTCAGTCCTTTCGCCTCCACCGAATAATCCTCCCACAGTAAGTGCGGGATCAGATAGGACCATTACACTGCCTGTAAACTCTCTAACAGTGACAGGTACTGCAACGGATTCTGATGGATCCATTGCGTCAATTTTATGGACTCAAAACAGTGGGCCCTCCTCGGCCACCATCACAACACCTGGGCAACTCAGTACATCAATAACGAATCTCATAGAAGGCGTTTATCAATTTACACTCTCAGCAACGGACAACCTCGGGAGTTCAACCAGCAGGCAAGTAACAGTAACAGTATTGCCTAAACCTCCCAATGCTTTACCAGTAGCTAATGCAGGATCCGCAATTACGATAACACTACCAGTTAACACAAGTACACTTAACGGGTCAGGTACAGATGCGGACGGGTCTATAAGTTCATATGCCTGGATCCAAACGAGTGGACCTGGAACTGCTACCATCGTTTCACCCGGACAACCTTCAACTGTGATTAATGGTTTAGTGGAAGGCAATTACGTCTTTACATTAACGGTTACGGATAACGATGCCGGACAAGGCTCTTCACAGGTAATTGTGAAGGTACTACCAATGCCTCCCAATCAGCCTCCGGTTGCCGATGCCGGAACGAATCAGTCTATAACCTTACCGTCAAATTCAGCTCAACTAACAGGTAATGGCACAGATAGTGATGGAACTATTGCTGCCTACCAATGGACTCAAGTTAACGGACCCTCCAGCGCAACCATTCTAACTGCTGGTCAAAAGGACACACAAGTGAGTGGTCTTGTAGCTGGAATTTACACGTTCCAGTTAAGCGTGACTGATGATAAAGGTGCAACAGGCTTCGATCAGGTTACGGTTTCTGTCTTTCCGCCTGCCAATCAACCACCGGTTGTAAATGCCGGAACCAATACATCAATAACACTGCCAACAAGTTCAAGTTCGTTGAGTGGTACAGCCAGTGATCCGGACGGAACAATTGCATCGTATTTATGGGAGCAGGTTAGCGGGCCCAAAATTGCAACCTTAATTTCTCCGGCAGCCGCATCAACCAATATTTCTGCCTTAACGATCAGTGGTATTTACGTTTTTTCGCTGACAGTTAAAGATAATAACGGAGCATCTGCATCCGCACAAGCTAGTGTCACCGTTCTACCCGCACCTCCCAATCAGCCACCCAACGCAAATGCAGGAAGTGACGTAACCGTTACCCTTCCCGTTAACAGTGCTGTGCTTACCGGAACTGGTACGGATGCTGATGGCACTATTGTAAGCTACCACTGGAATTTTCTAAGTGGACCTGCTACTATTACACTTAGTGATGTGGATGTTCCTGTCTTGACGGTATCTGATTTGCTTCAGGGAATTTATGTTTTTGAACTTGTAGTTGCAGACAATCAGGGTGCAACCGACACGGATGAGGTAAGAATACTGGTGAATGCTGCATTGCAAGCTCCTGTTGCCTCAACAGAAGCAGATAAATCAATAACATTACCAACAAATTCTGTGATCCTATCCGGCAGTGGCACAGATGCTGACGGAACAATTGTTTCCTATGATTGGACGCAATCATCGGGCCCTGATGCGGCAACTTTTTCAGGTACTAACACTGCACAGATAACGGTTTCAAATCTACTAGAAGGTATTTATATTTTTACCCTAACTGTGACTGATAATGATGGAATTACAGATTCGGATCAGATCAGAATTGTTGTTAATCCTCTTCCACCAAACTCCCCGCCTGTTGCCATTACCGGGCCTAACCAAACTATTACCCTTCCCCAGAATTCAGTAATTATCAATGGGGGTGGAACAGATGCTGACGGAACAATTGTGGCGTACGCTTGGACACAAATTAGTGGTCCGAGTACACCAGCCTCTACCTCTTCTTCTCTTGCTTCCATTACCTTTTCCAATCTGCAGGCAGGAACTTATGTTTTCAGGTTGATAGTTACAGACAATGGTGGGGCAAAGGGACAAAAAGATATTCAGATAAAGGTAAATCCGCAACCCATCAACATCCCTCCTGTTGTAAACGCTGGAGTTGATAAAACCATAACCCTTCCAGTTAACATTGTATCGCTAAATGGGTCCGGCTCTGACCCGGACGGAACCATTACGTTGATTCAATGGTCACAAATGAGTGGTCCCTCTATCGCTTTTTTTACGGGCGCTAACAACTACAACACCAATGCTACAAATCTGGTAGAAGGAATTTACGTTTTCCGGTTATCCGTGACCGACAATAGTGCAGCGACCTCTGTGGATGAGGTGATCGTTACGGTAAAACCAATACCTTACAACTTACCACCAATAGCAAACGCGGGTGGTAACAAAGTGCTTACATTACCACAAAATAATACAACGCTTTCTGGCTCTGGCACTGATGAAGACGGAGTTATCTCCATTTATACCTGGAGTCAGCTAGCTGGTCCTTCAACAGCTACAACATCTTCTTTAACTAATCCGATATTAACAATCAGCGGCCTGGCTGAAGGAATTTATTTGTTCAGACTAACGGTAACAGACGATAAGGGATCAACAGGATTTGATGAAGTTAATATCCGTGTACAACCTTTACCTGCCAATCAACCTCCGACAGCAAATGGTGGTGGTAACAAAGTTATTACCCTACCCATAAATCAGGTTACTTTCAATGGAAGTGGTTCTGATCCCGATGGCAGCATTGCCAGTTTTCAATGGACACAACAATCAGGTCCATCTACCGCCAATCTTTCAGGCCCAACGCAGACAGATTTGATTGCTACCAACCTTATTGAAGGTACTTACATCTTCAGACTTACGGTAACCGATGACAAAAATGAAGAGGGCTATGATGAGGTAAATGTTCGTGTCAATCCGCCATTACCCAATGTTCCACCAATTGTTTCTGCCGGAATTAATACGATTATAACGCTGCCCACTAACTCCCTCACTATTACAGCAACGGTCACGGATAGTGATGGAACTATCAGTTCTATTCTATGGAGCCAGGTTTCAGGACCTGCAAATGCTACGCTCTCTGGTACTACTACACCTATCCTGTCTGCTCAAAATCTAGTAGAAGGTATTTATCTCTTCCGTATTACAGCTACCGACAACAATGGCGGGGTATCATTTGATGAAGTCAGTGTTACGGTTAAACCTGTTCCTGCCAACCTGACTCCTACGGTAAATGCAGGACCGGATAAGGATGTGCTCATTCCGCCTGCTACGGTGGTGTTATCAGGAACAGCAACGGATGCGGATGGCACAATTGCATCCACGGTATGGACTCAAGTATCCGGACCAAGTGTTGCAACTTTTAGTGATGTTGCTGCACTCACCGTTACGGTGACGAACCTCACGCCTGGCGTATATAATTTCCGCCTCACAGCCACGGATAACCTGGGAGGAATTTCGTTTGACGAAGCAACCATTACTGTTAAGGACAATATACCTCCCACTGCTTTTACAGGAGAGCCTGTCAGTCTGGTATTTCCGGAGAACAGTACGCGCTTAACAGGTGGGGGTGTAGATCCCGATGGAATCATTGAGAACATAAACTGGAATCAGATTTCAGGCCCTACTGTCGCCCAGGTGACGCCAATTGCTTCAGGAGAAATTGATGTAACAAGCTTAGCTATTGGATTCTACGTCTTTGAACTTACTGTTGTCGATAATAACGGAGCGGAAGACAAGGCATCTGTTTCGATTACTGTAGTATCACCTGATGGTAATCAAGCACCGATTGCTTTTGCGGGTGATGACAACGTCATTTCGATTCCTGAAACCAGCACTCAGCTAATGGGTTCTGGCGAAGATAGTGATGGCATTATTATTAGCTACTTATGGGAACAGATTACCGGACCTGCACCGGCACTCATTCTTTCTCCTGCAGATGCACATACAGAAGTTCACGAACTTCAAAAAGGAGCCTATTCATTTAAGCTTACGGTATCCGACAATGGGGGGCTTACCGATGCGGATACGGTTAAGGTTGACGTTATTGAGTTTAATCTTGCCTCCATGAAGTTCCCGAAAATATTCTCTCCCAACGGAGACAATAGTAACGACTTCTGGACATGGGAATACCCTTCCTTACTGGATGGCTGCGCTTTAAAAATTTATAATCAGCTGGGAAAGAAAGTATTTGAAACAGTCTCCTATCAAAACACATGGGACGGAACATCAAATGGAAAACCGTTGGAAGAAGATGCCTACTATTATATCATCACTTGCAGCGATGGAAATAAAACAACAGGGGGGGTTCGAATTGTTCGCTAAATTTCTATGAAGAGACGTTTACTGATTTTCTCCTGTTTCCTACTTTCATTCTGGGCTTCCGGTCAATCCCCTTTGCCGTACAGACAATTTTATTTCAACCCATATCTCTTTAATCCTGCTTTCAATGCAGTAAATGGTTATTCAGAACTCAGCCTGATGTACCGCAGGCAGTGGTTAAACATTAATGATGCACCAACTAGTGGTGGTTTTTCATTTCAATACCCAACACAGAGAAGGGTTTCGTTAGGGTTCAATTTTTCAACCCAGGAAATTGTAGCACTGCGAAACTCCGTTGCCATGGCCACCTTTGCTTATGCGATACCCATAACGTCAACACAATCCCTTCGGTTTGGATTATCCGCAGGGCTGGGGATTAATGACCTAAATCTGAAAGAAGGAGAATACGACCCTAATGACCCTGTAATCATTAATGCATCGCAGAATAATTTTTACATGGATGGGAACTTTGGAGTAGCCTATACCAACCAGGGATTTCGATTGGGATTTGCCCTTACGCGAATTTTTGATTCCAATATCGTAAATGAAGAGTCGTTTAATGAGGTTAATCTTTCGCGCCTAAAAAACCGGCTTTACTCAGTTAGTTATCGATTTTCTATCGTACAGGATTTGTTCGATCTTGAACCTTATTTCCTATACAGGGAAACCCCTGACAGTCAAAATTCCTGGGAAGCTGCTTCCCTACTGTACATCAAAGACAAACTTTGGTTGGGCGCCTCGTATCACGAGACCAAAGGCTATGGCTTCTTTCTGGGTGCCACTATAAAAGACATGTTCAGGTTTGGATACAGCTACGAATTACCTCCGATAGATGGGTCCTTCGGAAACACCAACTCCCATGAAATGCAAATCAGTCTTTTGTTTGGAGAAAAACGGCAACCGCAGGCAAAAGCAAGAAAAGAAAAATTAAAACCCGTGGTCGCTACTAATCCTCAACCAGAAGAAATCGTTCAGGTAGAGCCAACTCCGGTTGAAGCACAACCGGAGAAATTCATTGAACCCGTTGAACAAGAAAGATTCGTCACTGAAACTATACAGAAGCAACCCGAAATCAGTCAACCACAATCTGTCGCTGAAGAATCTGAAGCAGAACCGAAGCCAGCCGCTAAACCGCCACTCTCTTTCACCCTTGGTAAGGGTCATTATGTTGTCATTGGCGCGTTTAAAATAATGGAGAATGCCATGCACTATGCCCTTGATTTGCAGCAAAAAGGACTGGCTATTCCAACGGTGGCCTTGAATCCGAAAAATCAGCTTTATTACGTTTACATCTACTCCTCGTATGACTTAGATGAGGCCCGTAAAGTACGCAATCAAAATCGGGTAAAGCGACCTTTTAAAGAGGCCTGGTTATTCACGATGGAATAAATCATTCACCGTTCATGAAGTATAATTTCGTTCTCCTCATTGCCGGACTAGTATTACTATCTGCATGCGCAATATTTAACACACAGCCCTTTGTTTTTGACGAGCCCCTGTTCCCTCCTAATATTGAATTGATGGAGAAGTATGGCTTTGGGAAACAATTTCTATTGGAGATGAAAGATCAGGCACCTGGGCCATTATATGAATTTGTTCACTTGCCTTTAAAAAGCCTAACCCATCTGGAACCACAAGGACTACGATCGGTTAATCTGTTTTTTTTCTATATCACCATCCTGATACTTACGCTAACCGTTCATCAGTCACGCAATTTTTCATGGGGGGAATCTGCCTATTTCGCCTTACACATCATGGCCATTATCACATTATGGCAGGTGGCCGGGCTGGCGCTAACAGAAGTACCAGCCATGTGCATGGTTATGGTTTCTTTTTATTTTGGAGCATATCTCATTAACAACAGGCAAACACTATCACGGACTCATCTTGTAGTAGTGAGTGCCCTTATGGGTATAAGTGGTGGACTAGCTGTACTGGGGCGAACCCCTTACCTTCTCATCCTTCCCTCCTTTGCTGTTGTTGTACTCTTTATGCACTATAAAGAGAAGCGAATTCAACAATCGATCTGGATGCTTACACCCTATTTCCTTGTTGCCTTTGCTATGGTTTTACCCGTCTTTATCATTTGGAAGGGACTGGTTCCTCCCCTGCAACCACGTGTTGATGGAGCGCTTCAACCCTGGCACGGAATGCTGGCTATGGCGTATACTGCGATCATCGGATTGATTATCCGGCCACGCTGGTTTAACTATAGCCGACTAACCATCCTGCTGGTCGCCTCTGTGTTTGTAATCTTTTTGATCCTGAACATGCTGGGCTATGGTTTTATTTATGCGCCCATGAGCCAGACAGTTGTTAAAATCATCGGTCTTCAATTCATTGATGTTTATGTGCTCTCCGTATCACCACTCCTAGCAGCCATCGGATGCTGGTTTATGCTATCTTGTTTTTACAAAGCCAAGGAGCACATCACCGATTATGTTTACCTTTTCGCATTGATTTTCGCGCTGGCCATACTGGCCTCATCCATGAAAATCAGCCACCAGTTCAGCAGCCGTTATGTTGCTCAGGCAGCCCCCTTTTTAGTTTACATCTTTGTTGATATCCACGAAAAAGATTCCTGGAAATGGATCCGGATTATTATCGGCATGACGCTAGGGTTTCTTTCCTTTAACACGTACGCCAAGATTTTTTAGTGCCGGAGTTCAGAACAGTTATCGGGGAATAACACGGCTTATGCTGTTGGCTATCCTTCGAACGTAAAACCACTGAAAGCGTACCACGATACCCCGAAATGACCGCTCCATAGATTTCACCAGTGTAAGTCGTGGGAATATTTTTTCATAAAATACCAGGATAGAAAAGACGATAACCACAAAAGACAACGGAGCCCAAAAAGTCCAGGAATACGTTGCAATTCTTCCGGCAATCAGGTTGAGGATGATGTTCCCGGCTGTAAATGCTGTTAGTGAAGATCGACCAAAAACTAAAAAGTTATCCGTGGAAGCCGATACCTTTTTCCCAATGGGTATCAGCAGAGAACTGAGAATAGCCACCAATAAGCCCAGCATCGAACTGAAAAGGTAGTACACTGGATGATTCTGGTTACGGAAAATATTGTGGGTATGGTTATACACCAGTTGGTCGACCGGAAGGAGAACAACCACAGCGATAAGCACGATGGCCAACAAGGCAATGACCACAAGCGTCTTGATCTGAAATGCATACCGTGATTCTAGCGAAATAAAGGAGGCTGATAACATCCCAATGCCGACCAGTGTCAAGCTGTTGAGGATGCTTGGCCCTCCACTATTGCCAAACCCGAAAATGGATGAGGTGAAAATAGCCAGATTGTTTTGCAGTACGGGTAGTTGCTGAATAACCGGATATAATAACCAGGGCGAAACACACAAAATCAACGTTGCCACTACACCATAACGGTTACGGTACCACACCAGCGGTATTGCCAGTAGCAACATGATTGTATAAAGCTTCAGGATATTTCCAAAATGGCAATTCCCAAAAAAAACTGCGGCAGCAAAACCTTGTTTCCATGAAAGTAAACCACCGGCAATCCCCGCCAGAACGGTAAGGAAATAACCGACATAACATTGAAAACTACGTTTTACCAGCGCATAAGAAATCTTATGTACCCCTTCTTTGCGGTACCGCTTCAGGTAAATGATTTCCAGCATCATTCCGAACAACAACAAAAAGGTTGGTGTAGCCGAAGTGGTCAGGGTTTTCAATATTACATACACTGATTCTGGATAATTCTTCCATACACCAAAATCATTCATGGAATGATCCGTCAGGGCCAGCACAATTGCAAAACTCCTGGCAAAGTCAACAAAATAAATACGCTTCGTTTTTACCATAGTGCACCCGGTTTCCCTGCGGGATTGACCTCCGGCTTTTGCAATATTAATTCTTCCTGATATCTTGAACGAATTACTGTATGCAAGAAATAAAAAAATATACCGGTTACGTTTGCCGCTTAGCGCTGTCAGCAAATGTTTCGTTGCAAAAATCTAATCGCTGACATGGGGAAATACATCAAGTCGCTGCAAGGCATTCGCATCATCGGAATCTTTTTCATCATGTGCCATCATTACCTGATGATGAACGATGTGAACTGGACTGTTTTAGGGTTTACCTGGATTTGGGTACAAATGTTTTTTGTTCAATCTTCATTTCTGATAACCACTATCTTGCTAAATGACAAAGGCCAGCCCTTCAAAGAGTACATCAGTGATTTTTACCTGCGGAGGTTTCTTCGTATTGTACCTCTATACTTTGCCTATTTGCTGATTTTTGCGGTAGCCTACATGATCTGGGGAAAGCCCGATGATTTTGGCGACCGTGCTCCGTACCTTTTTTCTTTTACGTTTAATTTCACACGCCTCATACCCACTATGGACTACGGCAGTGTATGGTTCGTACACCTGTGGTCGCTGTCCATTGAAGGACAATTTTACCTGATTTGGCCGCTGGTCATTTACTTTCTTTCGCAGCAACAATTAAAATATGTGCTGGGTGGAATTATCATACTTGCCCCGATATTCCGGTATTGGCTGGCGGGATACCTGCTTAACCACGGCTACTCCACTGAAATGAGCGGTGAGATTACCTATGCCTTTACGCTAAGTCAGTTTGATGCGTTTGCCTGGGGTGCGGCCATACCCGTTTTCAATTTACAGGAAACCCTTCGCAAACCGGGCAGATGGGTACTGGTTTCTCTAACCCTGCTTCTGGCCTTTGGTCTAGCCAATTATTTCCGGCTCTCTGCAGCGGGTGTTGATATCAGTATAACGAGCTTTGGTTTTCCCACATCGTGGATACAAAATTTCCAGCACGTGTGGTCGTATACGCTGGTAAATATGCTGTTTATGTTTGCCATTCTTTACCTGGTAAAAGAAAACATCAAAGGAATTTTCAGCACGCCATTCTTCAACTCCATTGGCAGAACGGTTTACGGTATTTATGTTTTTCATTTTGCCGTATTATTTGCCATGACCCGGTTAAACATGCGGGTGTATACCAACCCGTACCTTTGGTTTGTGGTCGGTATTATATTAACTACCATGATTGCTTTTATCAGCTACAATTTTTACGAAAAGAGAATTATGGAATTAAAAGACAAATAACAGGTCGTTGGATTAATTGATATTCGCCTGATTGAAATCCAATACGGTTAAAAACAAGTTAGTGAAAATCAAATCTTTAGATTTACATCCCCTTAGTGGTCAGCACAGAATAGAATTAGATGGACTAAGAGGGCTGGCCATTACGCTGGTTCTTTTGTTTCATTTGTTCCCGTATCTCATTATATCAAAAATCGGTTGGATCGGTGTTGACCTCTTTTTTGTTCTATCTGGATTTTTGATTACCGGAATCCTGCTCGATTCTATAGACAAGCCGCATTTCTGGAGAAACTTCATAGTCAGACGATCACTGCGCATTTTTCCGCTTTACTTCAGCTCATTACTACTTTATAATGCCATTGCGTTTTGGAGCCCGACCTTTGCATCGATCCCTGCGGTGAGCTATTCCTACTTTGTTGAAAATCAATGGTGGTATTGGCTGTACGCATCAAACTTCAAAGTTTTTTTGGAAGGCGAATGGTTACCCGTTGTTATTTTCAATCCTCTGTGGTCATTGTCAATTGAAGAACAATTCTATTTGATTTGGCCTTTCTTCCTACTTTTTTTTAAAGATAAAAAGCTACACATAGTCATCGCGGGGTTAATGGTACTTGTTGTTGTTATTCGCATATCATTTTTCTTCCTGGGATTTGAGCCTATAAGCATTTATGTGTTCACCGCTTCACGACTAGATCCGATTCTGGTTGGTTCCCTCATCTCGGTTATAATCAGGATACCCTTTTTACGAACTCATCTGGAAAAATATGGTTTGGCGTACTTTATTGTATCACTAGTACTTTTCGCCATTTTCATTCTAACATTCAAAACAATTAATCCATTAGCCCCATCCGTACAAGTAGTTGGCTATTCTCTTATTGCTTTCCTCTTTGGTTGCCTCTTACTGCTTGTAATCGATAGTTCAGGAGCCCTCAGGCCTCTTACAAGACCGTTCCGAAGCCCGATGCTGGTTTTCTTTGGAAAATACAGCTATGGCCTGTATGTATTTCACTGGCCTGTGTATGTATTGCTGCATAAGCTGCTGTACACCGAAGTGGAGAAATACATCCCGTACGATTTAGGAGCTTATTTAATTTCCTCTTTCCTGATTCTCCTGCTAACCATCGGAGTAAGTCTGTTGAGTTGGATTGTGCTTGAAAAGCGGTTTTTAAAGTTAAAAGACAAACTGGCACCAAATACAAGCACATAAAGCGCTTACGCCTGAAGTCTACCGAAATCGGCATACCATTGAAAAAGCCCTCATTTCATACATGGCGTTGCGGTGCCAAAGTGAGAAATATGCAATAAAATTGTTGGCCCGGGCAAGCTTTGTTACGCCTGATTTCCTAACTTTCATCGGAATTGCAAGTTTCTCAAAATGATGCTGATAATCAGTTCATTACAGAATACACGAAGAACTTGCAAACGGTTACTTTGGGCCGGTTGGCGGCATTAAAGTTTCAATTAGTGGTGGTCTTTAATCTAGTTCTTTTAATTGGCTGAAATGAAAAAACATTACACCCCGGTAGTGGCGCTTGCTCTGCTTGCCTTTACCTTGTTAGCGAATTTTGCTGAAGCACAGTCTTTTGTGCCCTATACCCGCATCAAACTTTATAATTGGAGCGATCCGTTTGAATCTTATCAATACAATATTTTGGGCAGCGACAACTATGGAGGAGCAGACCCAAATACAAATATCTGGCGGTTCCGGATTTTAAAGCCCAATAATTTCGACTCTGCACCTGTCGGAACAAAATTCCCGCTAATTGTCTTCCTGCACGGCTCAGGGGAAGGCTCCTCAACGCAGGATAACCGCGATGCCCAGGACAATGAAAAACAATTGCTGCATGGTGGCCAGACGCACATGAATGCAGTGCGTGGTGTTCCCTTTGGCCAAAATATCAAGTTTAACGGACTATTACTCTACCCGCAGATCAGGGATTCCGATCGCACATGGAACAAAACCAGATTAAATTCCGTCAGGATACTGATCGATAAAATGATCACAGACTATAAGGTAGATCCTGACAGGATTTACATCCATGGACTTTCTGGTGGTGGTGAGGGTGTTTACAGGTTGATTACTGCATACCCCGAATACTTTGCGGCTGCGCACCCCATGTCTGCGGCCGGTAACAACTACTGGCAACAAGGAGGTGCAGATCCAAATGATTATGGGATACGGGAATATTACAAGCATATTCCGTTACGTACATCGCAGGGTGCACTCGATAATAACCCAAGACCAGATGAAGGAAACGACCAAGTTCAAGCTATTCGTGCTATTGGCGGTGATGTTCGCTATGCCTATTACCCAACACTTGGGCATGGCACCTGGAACTCGGAATATGCCAAAGCAGATTTCTTCTCCTGGTTTCTCAGCAAGAAGAAAAACATGATCTGGGTTGAGAATCAGCAAACCTCTTTCTGTGCAGGAGATGCGATAAATATCAAACTTGGCGTAACCGCCAATAACCCAATCGGCAATAACTCCATTATGCGTATTGTAGAATGGCAGTGGGAGAAAGACGGTAGCCCATTTGGTGGGAACACCAACGAAATCACTGTAACACAAACCGGAAGCTACCGCGTGCGCTTCAGGCGGCAAGATCCCAGCCTCGGCTGGTCAGAGTGGTCTGATCCGGTAGTGATTGATAACAACAAAGGCCCATCTCCAACACCCACCATTTCAACAGGAGGTAAAAGCACCACACTTCCGGCTTTGGATGGTAGCCCGGATGTTACCTTGCTCGGTCCTGCCAACAAATTTTTCTATCAGTGGCAACTCAATGGCTCAAATGTTGCCCAAACCCAAAATTTTGTAGCCAGTACAGCCGGAAATTATACAGTAGCTGTGCGCGATAATCCGGGTACCGGCTTTGCCGCGAATGGAATTACCCCCTCCGAATTCAGGGCCACACCCGTGGGCTGCTTAAGTATCTATTCGCAACCGGTTTGTGTTACCACGCAAAGCACTCTCAACACGCCTGCCCCGCCCACAAATTTTGCAGCCAATACACTTTCGCAAACCAGCATCCGAATTAACTGGGACGATCGTTCTGCCAACGAAACAGGTTTTGAACTATACCGCTCCACTTCGGCCGGCAGCGGGTATGTCTTGGTTACCATTATTCCTGCAACAAACAGTGCCAACAATCCGCAAGCGTACACCGATACGAACCTGACACCGGGAACCACCTACTATTATCGCATGCGCGCCTATAGTTGTGAAGGCGGGTCAGCCTATACACCCGTTGTTTCAGCCAATACAGGCCTGGACACAACTCCACCCACCGCCCCGGTCATTAGCCTGGGTATTGTCATGCGTAACCAGGTGAACTTCAGTTGGCCCGCTGCAACGGACAACGTAGGTGTAACGGAATATAATATTTACCAGGATGGTGTTTTGGTGGCCTCCACAACCAACCTCACGTACAAATCCACCAATGTGGTGGCATTTCAATGGTACACTTTCACTGTACGCGCCAAAGACGCTGCCGGAAACCTTTCACCGGTCAGCAACCAGCTCAGTGTGCAGGCTATTAACACCGGGTTGTTGTACGACTATTATACCACCGATGGTAGCATCACCACCACCGATAATATTGAAAACTTTACATACGTGAAGAGCGGAGTTGTGGCGAACTTCGATATGAGCCCGCGTACCCAAACCATCAGCTATGCCTTCATTTATGATGGTTTCATCACCATTCCGACAACCGGAAACTATACCTTTTATATCTCTTCCGATGATGGCAGCCGCCTCTACATCAACAACAACCAGGTTATCAATTACGATGGCAACCACGGCTGTAGCGAAAAGAGCGGTAGTGTAAGCCTCACGGCCGGTATCTACCCCATTAAAGTCAGGTATTTTCAAAACGCAGGAGGCTCCTGCCTTACCGTGCGCTGGCAAGGTCCTGGCATCAGCAAGCAAACCATACCCGACAGCCGCTTGCGCGATGCCGCCACCAATCCGGCATCTGTAAGTGCTCCGAGTAATTTCACAGCCAACAGTGCGCCTACGTTCAATTCTATACAACTGCGCTGGACCGACAATGCCAATAACGAAACCGGCTTTGAGATTTCGCGCTCACTAACACAAAACGGTACCTATACCAATATTGCCGTTGCACCAGCCGGACCGGGCACCGGATCAACCCGTACGTATACCGATACCGGTCTTACTCCGGCTACCAACTACTATTACAGAATACGCGCCATCAACGCCACCAACGCATCCTCGTGGGTAAACATCGTTGCCTCTTCGTTTAACTCAGCACTTTTTGTCCGTACGGCTAATGCGCCCACAGCACCACTGGTGCCTACACTGAATGTTCCTACGGTAGTTTCAGCTACCCAATTGAATCTTTCGTGGAGCAATGTTTCAAACGAAACAGGCTACGAATTGCAGCGGTCTACTTCTAATAATCCGGCTACTTTTACCACCATTGCCACCACGGCTACCAATGTTGTTACCTTCAGCGATACGCAGGTAAACGGGCACAGTACCTACTATTACCGGGTGCGATCGCTCGGCAGCGGGGGTACAGCATCAGCCTACTCCAACATTGTTTCGGCCACTACCCTTAACCGCGCACCATTGTTACCCACAGTGGCTAACCAGTACATTACAACCCAGCCACCCTTTGCGCTGAATGCTCCACAAACTATTGCCGTAACAGCCACCGATGCTGACGGTGACCCGATTGCCTTTACCTTCCCCAACGGTTTACCTACCGGGGCCACAGCATCTGATGATGGCTACGGCAGATTGGTGCTGACCTTCGTTAACGTACCGGCCCAACCTAATTTTACGATGAGCATCAATGCTTCGGATGGCCTGGCCACAACCAATACTACCTTTACAATAATTTTTGGTGCAAACACCAATCCGGTTACCAGCCCGGCTGTTATCACAAACCAGGTAGTGGAAGAAGGCAGATCATTATCACTTGTTATTACCGTAACAGACCCAGAAGGCAATAACACATTGAATCAACCTACCGGAAGTGATCTTATTAATCTCCCATCTTTCGTCAGCACAGCATGGACCGGAACCACTTCCAACCCGCGAATCTTTACGTTGACCATCAGCCCACAAGTTGGGCAAGCGGGTGTTTACGAAAACATCACCATTAACTTCCGCGACAATGCGGGTGGTTTAACTACACGAACCTTCTCGCTCATTGTTACTCCGGTGGATCGGTTTTTTACGATCGCAGTAAACTTCGTCTCAAACAATGTACCTGCTTTTTATGAAGCCCCTCCCTGGAATAATATGGGGGCACCTGTTGGAACTGCTAGAACAGGGTTGCTTGATGATCAAAGTAAAATTGTCCCATATATTACGTTTAATACAACTAACTCATGGAACAATACCTCCGGTACATACACCACAACTCTCCCGGCTGATGCAAATGCTGTATTCACTAAAAAAGTAAGGGAATCATTCTACAGAAGAAATGGTAATACAAATACTACCATGACTTTTGCCAATCTTAACACAAAACTCAAGTATAGAGTAACTGTTTATGGTGCCTCCCCATCGGGAACGCCACTTACTTCCAGATTTACAATTTCGGGGTTAGGTGCGCCAGGAACGAACCAGACCACTGATCAATTGACCACTAATAACACATCGAATACATGGACCAGTAATTATATGAGTCCAACAGCCGCAGGAAACCTAACCGTAAATGTAACAAAGCCTACTACGACAGGTGAATACTATTATGTAAGTGCCATAATACTCACCGGTTCATTTACCGATGCCCCTGAACCCCCTACAGCGCCAACGAACCTGCAATTAACAGCCCTTTCGAATACTTCGGTTAAAGTTGACTGGCAGGACAATAGTTCGAATGAAACAGGTTTTAGAATTTTTCGCAGTGCAGCAGCCGCTGGCCCGTTTGTGGAGGTGGGTAATGTTGGTGCAGATATCCACACATTTACCAATACCGGGCTTACTGGACGTACAACGTATTACTATAAAGTAGAGGCTTATAATGCTTTTCCTCCACCCACCGAGACTGCCGTGGGGGTGATTACCACACCAAATGGCTTACCTGTACTGACGAACCCGGGCACCATTACCGTGCGGGCCGGGCAAACGGTTAACACCAATATTTCGGCTACCGATCCGGAAAATGATGCCATTACCCTGAGCGGGCAGAACATTCCTGCTTTTGCCTCTTTTGTGGATAACGGCAATGGTACAGGTTTCTTTATATTCTCACCCCAGGTGGCCAACATTGGCACCTACTCCATTGCCGTAAAAGCGGCAGATAATTTTGGCGGTGAAATCATTCAGAATTTCACCCTGCTGGTGCTGGATGAGGAGATTGATGAAGCAGTGTACTTTAACTTTGCATCCACCAATGAATCAGCGGCAAGTGCACCCTGGTACAATACTGTACTGCCATACAACAATATGGGTTCCGTGCTAAACTCAATAGGTGAAACCTCCAATTCAGGCCCGGGATTTTCCAGTATGCAATTGAACGTAAACATTTGGACTGGCAACAGCAACACCCTTGGTGTTAATACTGGTAACAACTCCGGTATTTATCCGGATAATGTCCTTCAAAGTGGCTGGACAACAACCAGTTCTACAACAGGAGTTACGATTACATTGGCCAACCTGGATAACTCCAAACGCTACAACATTGCGCTGGTAGGAAGCCGCAATGAATACTGGTTTACCAATACCATATACACCGTTGGTGGGGTGAGCAAAACACTTTACACATCTAAAAACCAGAATAACATTGTCCGGTTTACTGGTATTGCGCCAACAGGCGGTGCCATTACAATTAATGTGAAAAAGGCAGCAAACGAAGTAACCGTTACTCCTGCCCTGAGCGTTCCACACCGCGATGCTGTATTGAGTGGTATGGTGGTAGAGGCGTACACGCCCGGAGCTAAACCCCGCAGGCCCTCCAACTTAACGGCACGCGGCATTACCAAAAACTCCATCCAGTTAAGCTGGTGGGATAATTCATCGGATGAAGATGCTTCCGGAGGTTTTGAAATCTGGAGATCGGAATCACAAACCGGTCCGTTTTCCCTGATTGCCTCCGTGAACCAAAATGTGGAAACGTACACGAACACCGGGTTACCCCAGAACAAGGCTTACATTTACCGAGTGCGCGCCAAAAAGGGCGGTCAGTTTTCTGATTACTCCAACGATGCCCTTGCCACTTCACTTGACCAGATCATTCTGATCAACGTGAATTCAGCAGCCGGTGCCGGCCATGCTCAGGCCGCTGCACCCTGGAACAACCTGGCTTTACCGGCACAGGAGGGACTTGAGTTCTTAAACTTCACAAACTTTGACGGGGCCGCTACTACGGTTGACCTGGAAATTACCAAGTGGGGACTGGGCGGTAACAACGTCAATGGATATGTAACCGGCACCGTGCGTACTTATCCTAACTACCCGGATGAAGTCTTGCAAAATTACTACTACTACGAAGCGTATGATGATGCGACAGAATATGTGCTGAAAGACCTTGATCCTACGAAAGATTATGACTTACTCTTTTTGGGTAACCAGTGGTCGGGTAACACACAAGCCGGGATGATTTATGCTACGGAATATTCGGCCAACGGGCAAACGATTGGGCAGTACAACGGTAAGAATATTGACCGCAAGGATGCCATTCGTGGCATTCGTCCCGGTCCGGATGGTACCATTACTTTCTCGATCAAGGCAGCGGATAATGATGGTGGGCGATACGGTATCTGGAACTCGCTGGAGATTCAGTCCTATACTCCGCTGGCCGCTACCTTCGATACAGAACCACCCTCTGTGCCGCTTAACCTGGTTGCTTCCAACATCACCGATGTTTCGTTTACCCTGAGTTGGGATGCCTCCACCGATAACGTTGGCGTTGGCTCTTATGAAGTATACAGAGGCTCAACACTCATTGCCACGGTTCCATTAACCACTACCAGTATTACAGGTCTGCAGCCGGCTACGACTTACATCGTCAGTGTACGGGCCGTAGATTTGAAGGGGAATGTCTCCGGATACAGCCAGGCGTTACAGGTTACTACCTTGCCTTCTACTGTAGTACCTACGGATTATTACTCCAAAGCAACAGGGGATATTACGGATGTTACTACCTGGGGTACGAATCCCGATGGTACAGGAAGCAATCCGCTTAATTTTGTGGAAAACGATCAGCAATATATTTTAACCCGCAATGCAGCCGTATCGTCACCGTGGACGGTGAGCGGATCGAACTCGCGTGTAGTTGTAATGGATAACGTTGAATTGACCATCGATGAAATTCTGGATGGTTTTGTAGAAGTGCGTAACAATGCCCACCTCTATGTAAATGCAACCGAAGCGCCACAGTTTGGTACGCTGGCGCCTACCTCAACGATAACGTTTAGCGGTAACCCCAACAACATACCGGGCGCTAACTATGGCAACATCGAATTTACAGGTAATGCCTCCATTAAAACCTTTAGTGCGGGTACATACCTGGTGCAGAACCTGAGCATAAACGATGGTGTGGAACTGAACGGTGCCACCAGTAACAATACAACGTTGTCTATTGCCGGTAACCTCACGGTGAATGGTAACCCGGCACTCGCTTCTCCCGATAGGTTACTCACCTTGAACTTTAACAGCGGTACTTCCCAGAACCTGACAGCCAATGAAAGTGCCATAAGCTTCTATAAAATGGAAGTATCCAATAACTCAAGTCTTAACATTAATAACAATGGTGTAACTCCGGTTGAAATAACGCTTGGTTCAACAGCGGCAGGTGGCGGACTTGTCATCGCCAATGGGTCATACCTGGATCTGAAAGGGAACTCCCTTGTGGTCACAGGAGCGGCCGGTATCAACACCAACGAAGAAACCGGGGAAATCTGGACGCGCAACGGTACGCTTACCATTAACTCAACGGGGGCCATATTCTCGAACCTGTATTTTAACAGTACGGGCGTACGCGATACTCTTCGCTCACTCACGCTCAATTCAAACCCTTCCGGCCAGGTTACCATTCAGTCGAAATTGAACATTCGCGAAAAGCTCGAAATAACCAACGGGCGTCTTAATGCAAACGAGAAACTTGTGTTGGTTTCAAATGCTGCCGGTACCGCCTATGTTGCGCCTATCCGCAACCAGGGGACTATTGTTGGTAAACTGGAGTTCCAACGGTATGTGCTTTCAAAGGGACAGATTTACCGCTACCTGAGTACACCTGTGTTCAATATTAAAGTTGCCGACTGGCAGAAAGGGATGAAGATTGTCGGACCATTCACCGGCAGCAACAACATTAATTCACCTTCGCATTCGTTCTACTTCTACGATGAAGAAAATGGAGGCTGGCAACCCTTCCCGGTGGCAACGAATCAGGAAACCCTGACGGTTGGTCGAGGATACTCCCTGGTAGATTTTGCTACCACCTCGAGCAAACTAAGGCTTACCGGAAATGTTAAACAGGGCAATCACGATTTCACGTTAACAGGCAACTATTCGGGTATTGATAACCCCGGTGCACCAACCGAAAAAGATCGCTATGGCGATGTCGGCTGGAATTTATTGGGTAACCCCTACCCTGCTCCTATCCGTTGGACTGACGCAGGATGGACATCCCAAGACATTGCACAAACCATATACATTCGCAATAACGTAACCTGGGAAACCGGAACATTTGAGTGGTATAATAAAGAAACCGCTTTGGGCTCACCCGGTTTTACCGGAGTGATTGCCCAGGGACAGGCGTTCTGGGTACAGGCTTCTGGTCCTGATCCAGCGCTTCGCCTGACAGAAGACGCCAAGTTCATTACGAACAATGCTACCGTGTACCGGGAAACATCCCCGCGCAATTATGTGTTGATGACCCTACAAAAAGGTACGCGGAAAGACTATGCTTATGTACACTTTAATGAACACGGTACCGATGGAATTGATCCAAAAGTAGATGCTTCCAAATTCATGGAAGATGAGTTTAACCTCGCCACCCTTATCGGTAACACGAAGATGGCATTGAATACATTCGGAATGAGTTTCTGCGAAAAGGATATTAACCTCAGCATCACCAAAGCACTGCCCGGAAATTATACCTTACGCTTTGATGATTTGAGCAGCTTTGATTACCCAGTAGAAGTTACGTTGTTTGATCAGTTCACCGGATCGGAAACAACCATCACTGAAGGTAAGACCTATACCTTCATGGTAACCGAAGATGCGCAAACCTATGGCAACAACCGGTTCATGCTACGTATTGCCAAACCTGCTATTCGCACCACCATCCCGGTATTGCTTCGCGATGCTGTGGCGTGTGAAGCCGGTCAGTCCGCTTCATTAACGTTACAGGAAACACAAGCCGGTGTAATGTATGATGTACTGGCCAATAACCTGCTACTGACCAGCTTCCAGGGAACCGGTAGTACCGCTGAAATTTCCTTGCCTTCTTCCGGATTCGTTTATGGGGAAAATCAACTTTCGTTGCGCGCTGCGTACGATGGTTGCTCACCTACACCACTGTCGACAACGGCTATGCTGACGTACAAAGCCACACATACACCACAGGTTCCGGATGCTTCGGTTTGTCAAAGTGAAGTGGCAACACTTTCGGCATCGGGCGCCCCCAATGGAGGTATGTATAACTGGTACAAGCAGGAAGGTGATGAATCACCACTGGCATCGGATGCTTCCGGATTTTTCATTACACCAACGCTTAAAAATTCAACAGCCTATTTTGTAGGCATCCAGTACGATGGTTGTGAAGGTGTACGCAAAAAAGTTTTGGTTGATGTCAATGTGGTTGAAAAACCGGTTATCAATGTCTCCGGTGCCAATTTGGTATCCAGTGTTGAAACTAACATTCAGTGGTTAATCAATGGTGTTCCCATTGAAAATGCCACTGGCCATACTTTTGAACCGGTGGAATCCGGACTGTATTCGGTTGCTGCCACCAGCGGAGGTTGCACAAAAATTTCGGAATCGATCGAATTTATGGTGACGGGCACAGAAGGATCTGCACACCAGGATGGTGTTACCCTATACCCGAACCCGGTTGTCGATTATATCAAATTGAAATTACCGGAATCGATAAAGAACAATCAAAAGGTTACTATTCAATTCTACGACAGCGAAGGACGATTCATCAGGAAGGTATCACGCAACAATACGCCAAGTGGTATTGAACTGGATGCTTCCGCACTAGGCTCCGGGTACTACGTACTCTACATTGAAGTGAAGGGCAAACTTGTTCACCGGAAGTTTTTGAAACTATAACATAATTGAAAAGTTACAAATGGTGGCAACCGGCTGAATGGCGGTTGCCACTTTTTTTGCCTTACCTCAGAAACGTCATGGCGAGGAATGAAGCAATGGCTTTGCAGTAGGATGACGAAGCCATCCCGATGAACAGCCATGAAGTATATTTTACAAGATTGCTTCGTCACGCCAGTGCGCATGCCTTTGCCCGCTCCTTGCCCATGACGTAATCAGAAACGTCCTAGCGAGGAATGAATCGCCTACTTAGTCGTTGAAGTACTTGTAAAATTTTTGATCCGCCAGTGAAAGCATGGCCAGATCACCTCGTGTATCACCATAAGCCATTACAGCAGAGTAGTCAGCAGGATTGACTTTTTCCAGGATTCGGACTTTTTTATCTTCGCCATAGCAATTCCGGCCTTCGATTTTTCCGGTCAGCTTATTATTCTGCGAGGCCCACCGTGTAGCAATGACTTCTATACCAAGGGAATCTGTCCAGGGTTTAACCCATTCCTCACCAGAGGCAGTCACCACAATAACATGATCTTGCTTTGCTTGGTGATCACGAATTGCCTGTAAGGCTGATGGCCGAATTTGTGATGGAATTTTTTCAATAGCATACGAACGGCATTGCTGCTGAAACTCCATGTACGAATCCTCCTTAAAGTAAAAAGAAAAGAATAACTCCTTTGCACGCCAGTTAGGAATGATACGGAATTTATACAGCACTAAAACCGGTGACATCACCAACAGACCGAAATAAAAATGCAAAGAACCTTTGCAGTGCTTAATGACTTCAAGAAAACTGTCTTTACGGGTAATGGTTCCGTCAAAGTCAAACAAGGCAAGCGTCCTTGTCATAACACAGTATTACTATAAATGATAATGAAAAAACTCAACACCCATCCAGCCAGTGTAATAAGAATGAACTTGTCCGTTAACAAAATTTTTGTTGGAGAACCACTGTTCATTTCAACAAGGGTTATTTGCAGGTAGCGCAAAATACCCGCCACAACGAAGATGGAAGTAAAGTACAAATGCTCACTGTGCATACGGGCCTTCACATCGTCAGAGATGGTATACATGATGTAGGAAACCGTTATAATTCCTGCCAACATCGTGATACCGCTGTGGATGAAATTCAGGTTATAATGCTTAACGGTTTTCCGGCTAATAACTCCGTCCTGCTCATTGACAATGAAATCATCCAATCGCTTGGCAAGCGCCATAAATAAAGCCAGCAGAAAAACCATGATTAATAACCAGTTGGTCATGGGCACATTCAAGATTAAACCGCCTGCAATCGTTCGCAATAAAAATCCAGAGGCCACAATGAGAATGTCCAGAATAGAGATATTCTTCAGGCCAAGGGAGTATCCCAGATTCAAACTGAAGTAAATGCACAATACAAAGAAATAATTCAGACTCAGAAGATATCCAATGGAAAACCCAGTTACCAGTAAGATACCAAGAACTACAAAGGCTACTGGTATTGAAACCGTACCGGCTGCTAACGGGCGAGATTTCTTTTTAGGATGGTTGCGGTCTGCCTCAATGTCACGGAAATCGTTCAGAATATAGATGGCACTGGCCACAAAAGAAAACGAGAAAAATCCCGGTACGAGTAACATTAAGGTATTGCTGTCAAAGAGAATTCCTGCAAAAAAAGCAGGGATAAACAAGAAAAGATTCTTTACCCATTGCTTTACACGAATAAGCGATAATAACGGCTTCATAGCGTAGTAGTTAACTTCGAATTTGGCTTTAAAATTGGCGATAATAAGGTAATTTTATGCACTTTGTTGAAAGAAAAAATCAAATCATGATTGCACCACACGCTGGGAGAGAAAAGTACTTTTTACTGGTTCAGATTTTCTTCATCTTGTTCTTTGCTTGTCTGCCGTTATTCACGTCCCTGCCGTATCGAGTGAACATCTTCCTCACCTGGGAAGGAGCGTATCGGCTATCAATTGGGCAACTCCCGTTCCGTGATTTTGGTATGCCGCTGGGCTATGGGTTTTGGTTGGTGCCTGCTTTATTTTTTAAGCTGTTTGGACCTACATTATATGCATTGCTCCTGGCTCAGGCTGCCATCAACATCGTTTGCCTTGCTACTTTCCGTGGAATTCTAAAATTATTTGGTGTAACCGCTGTTCCCTTGCTCGTGAGTATTGTGGTCATGGGGCTTACCTACACCATGGTGCATTTCTGGCCCTGGTATAATCATACAGTCTTTGTGTTTGAACTGATTGGGTTATACTTCCTGTTATCCTATCTGTTGAAAGGGCAAAAGACCTATCTCCTGTTGCTCAGTGGCTTTTTTATTGCCCTCACATTTTTTACCAAACAAGATGCCGGTGGTCTGGCCATCATGCTCGTATTGGTACTTCTATTGGCAGATGCCCTCATCGAAAAGCGAATCAGGCCACTACTGATTTTTGGTGGTGCCTATGTCTGTTCCCTCTTGCTTTTTATTGTTCCCTGTCTTCAATATGATTTTACCTATTGGTTCAATTATGGACAATCACCTCATTTTACACGGCTAAACGGGTACGATTTTCTAACCACTTTCTTTGAAGACTCCGGCTGGCTTAAGTTCTATATCATAGCCGTGCTGGTTGTTTGCATTATCCGCTTTAAATCTCTCAAAGCAATAGTTGAAGACAAAGTCTATTTCATTTTTACACTTTTTACGCTTGGTATATTAGTTCAGGCCTTGATTATTCAGGTTACGAGCTTTAGCCCGCCTACAACCAGCTACTATTATCACAGCTTTGCGATCGCCTTTTTACTGTATAACCTCAATAGTGTTATTGCCTTCGAAAAAATATGGATAGCCATTGCATTTGTTCTTTTCGCACTGATCTGGCAATCCGATAGCTACTTTAAATATTCCATGCGAATTATCGGAAAACACCTTCCTGCATTTCTCAGCCCTCCACCACCATCTGTTGTCTCTAAAAACACGTGGTCATCAAAAGCAGATTCAGTTCGTGGGGTTCCTGTCCAGTGGGCACTTTCAAAATATAAAACCATGCGGGGCATCAAACTGCCTGTTGAAACCATAAATGGATTAGAAGCAGTGGAGTCGTTGGATGTGTTCAATCATGCCAAAAAATTAACATGCCTTAACTTATCAAACCTGACACCATTGGCGTATGAGTGGAGCTACGCACCACAATCCGGCAAAACTTTTCCATTATGGTTTCACAAGGGTGTGGCTTTTTTTGATCGGGAGCGAGATCTGTTGTGCAATAAGGTAGAACAATCAGAATTCGATTTAATTCTGTTTGAAGTTATGCCAGATGTTGACAGCTTTTTTCCCTTTGAAGTACGCACGTGCATCCAACAACACTATCAGTTGGTGAATTCCTTTCTGGCACCCACCGGCTACCGTAGCGACTATATTGAAGTTTATATTCGAAAAAAATAAGTTCCTTTCACTTCATGAATACAATACTACCAAACCTGATTATTGTTGGCGCTGCAAAATGTGGCACATCGTCTTTGCACAATTACCTGGAACAGCATCCACAAGTCTTCATGAGCAAAGTAAAGGAGCCACGTTTTATCAGCAGTCAGTTCATGCCCCCATTGCAGGGACCCGGTGATCACAAAGTTGAAAAATGGTATGTTAAAAAATTCAGTGACTATAAAAAGCTTTTTGAAAATTCAGATGGCTATCCTGTTAGAGGAGAGTCAAGCGCGGATACTTTCTATTTTTATGAGAAAAGTATACCCGTAATTAAACAATATCTGGGAGATCCTAAAATAATCATCCTGCTGCGAAATCCAGTGAAGCGTTCATTTTCGGCATACCAGCATTTGGTTCGCGATCAACGTGAAAACCTGACGTTTGAAGAAGGCCTGGCACATGAAGATGAACGAATCAAAAACAATTGGGAACTTATCTATCACTACAAAGCGGTAAGCCTTTACGCTGCAGGTGTGAAAGCCTTTCTGGAAAATTTTAAAAATGTAAAAGTTGTGCTGACAGAAGAGTTGGAAAAAAACCCACAGCAAACAATGGCTGATATTTTTAATTTTTTAAATATAGAGACATCGTTTACCATCAGCAGCGAAATCCGCTATAATGTTTCCGGTAAACCACGTTCACAATGGCTCCATCAATTCTTGTTTGAGGGTCATCCCCTGCGAAACCTGATGCGACCGGTTGTACGATTATTCCTGTCGCACGAAACCAGAAAAAGAATTTCTCTCAAAGTTCAGGAGAAAAACCTCGTCAAGATGAAACTGAATTCTGAAACCCGAACGATGTTAAAGAAATATTTTCAAACTGATATTGAACACGTTCAACTTCTATTGAAAAAAGATCTCTCACATTGGTTGAATGATTAAAGTATGCTGCATACAATCGCAATTAAGTCCCTCCGCATCAGTGCATTGTTTATTGCTGCTGTGCTATTTTCTCGTTGCTATTCTGTAGTACGTCAAGAGCAAAAAAAAGAGACTGCCACCTATCAGACAAACGCTTTAGCCATATCCACATCCAGCCAATCGAATTCTTGTTCTGCTTGTACTTATGTAGTGCCCCTAAGGCAGCATATCACTGATGGAAAAATTTTGGGCATTAAACCGGGTGATATTATCTGTCTCCAGGCGAGTCTTAAATATGGCCCCCTGAAATTTATCAATATTCATGGAACAGAAGAGAACCCTATTATCATTACCAATTGTGGTGGCGTTGTGAACATCAATGTACCGGACAAACGGTTTGCACTAAAAACTGAGCGGAGTAGTCATTTTAGAATCACAGGAACAGGTGATAAAAATAACCGCTATGGAATTCGACTTTCCGGATCACGTGGAATCGGTCTGACGCTTGATCTGCTCAGTACAAATTTTGAGGTAGATCACCTCGAAGTATACAATATTGGCTTTGCGGGTATCATGGCAAAAACGGATCCGAGTTGCAACGATGAAACCATACGTGAAAACTTCACCATGAAAAACATTTCATTGCATGACAACTTCATCCATGATACGGGCGGTGAAGGATTCTATATTGGTAACTCCTTTTATGCAAAAGGCATGAATAAGAAAGAATGTGGAATACGCCTGCCGCATAGTATACTTGGTGCGAGAATCTATAACAATACAGTAAAAAATGCAGGCTGGGAAGCTATTCAAGTGGGCTCCGTCATTGAAGGCGCAGAAATATTCAACAATATAATTGAAAATTATGGTGTGCGAGACAAAGCCAATCAGCGGGGTGGTATACAATTGGGCGAAGGAACAGGGGGCTTATGCTATAACAATAAAATTATTAATGGAAATGGCAATGGAATGACTGTATTAGGCATTGGTGATAATGTCATTTTCAATAATATGATTGTCAACGCTGGTCGCAATGGAGTTTTTTGTGACGAACGTTCTATAATCGGTCCCGGATTCAAATTCATTAACAACACCATTATTTCACCTAAAATGGATGGCATTAAAATCTATGCGGATTTAGTCGAGATGAACGTTATCGTTAACAATATCATTGTTAATCCCGGAACGTATGCTGAATACAAAAGTAACTTTTTTAAGTCTGCCGATGACGCGTATGTTAATAAACTCAGCGACAACGTAAAAATTAACCTATCACATAACCTCTTTATCCAGGAATTGAATGAGGTTCATTTTTCTAATCCCGACAGCATGGATTTTTCAATTACCAAAAAATCACCGGCAGTTGATCAGGGACGGGATGTTTCTGAATTTAATATCCTCTTTGATTTTAACGGATTTCCACGTCCCTACAATAAGATTTGGGACATTGGAGCATTTGAATACGCCCCTGGTAATAACCCTTCAAATGATCATTCCCACTAAAAAACTATCGAATTTTACGCATAAGCATAAGCGCGCTCTTAAAAAGTATGCCAAAGGGATCACCATAAAACTGTAACTTCCTTGCAATTCTGGAAATCAGGCTATCATATACCCCCTCCACCAACGTATAGGCTGTATTACTATTTGGTTTATCTATTGATTCGAAAATCCGGATG
This sequence comes from Cyclobacteriaceae bacterium, assembly GCA_016787565.1. Taxonomy (GTDB): domain Bacteria; phylum Bacteroidota; class Bacteroidia; order Cytophagales; family Cyclobacteriaceae; genus JAEUUG01. The sequence continues at coordinate 225,752 of JAEUUG010000003.1, read as the reverse complement.
AGACCGCAGGTCTTCAAGAGGTTAAAATCACTCTTATCTGAAATATCCAGCGATCGGAGTTTGTTTAGATAAGGTGGATAGTAGGATCGATTATAATTTACCGATTTAATTTCGTACCCCATCAAAAGTCCATCACTAACAATGGGCTGTAACTGAAGCTGTTCTACATTTCCTTTCGTTAATTCATAATTAAAGTCAGTAATGATTCCACTGGCTCCTGAAATGATCAGTCTTCCTTCCAATGGAGAGTAGGGTTCAGCAACTATTCCCCGAAGACCTCCCTGAAGGTAATAGCGTGTTAACTTTCCATACCTGCAATGTCGTATGGACTGCGAAAAAAAAACTCCCCTAAAACCTGCGAAAGATCGTATCAGGGCCGTACCATGATGCAGGTAGGCATTGTGAAATAGACTTACACACCGAACCTTACCAATAGCGCCATCGGCCACTGCATTTCGAATTAATTCAAAGGCTGGAAAATTCATGTAGTCTTCCGCTACCATAACCTTCTTGAATTTTCGAAACAAGTGGAGTGAAAAGAAATGAGTTGACTTTTCAAAAACAGGTGTATCAACTATAACAGTGAGTTTACTCGCTACCGATTGGAGTATGCGCAAGATGCCAGGTACTGCAGAGGTTGTAATGGAAATGGCTACGATATCAATAGTCTTAAAATCTACTACAGAAAGATTCTCTATTAGAGGAAAATTTTTTTCCTCCGCTAGCTGCTTCGCATGAGCTAATGTTCGTGAATAAATTCCAGCGACCTCAAATAACTCTGGAAGACATGCAATAGCCGGAATAAAGTTTTTTTGAATACGCCTTCCCGAACCAATAAGCAGAACTTTGTTCATTGGCTACTGCGGTTCCATGGCGCCCTTACCTAATCTCTCTTTGATCCGATTGTAGAGTGGCTTTAGATAGTTCATCTTAATTAATCCAACCCTCGTAACATCCATCATCGAATTGGTTACCAACGAACGCATCGGAATTATGGCGGATGGCTTTTCTTCAGGCAAAGCGTGCTGACTTCCATTATCCGGGTACTTGGCTCCAAAAAGAAATGCTAAATATTCATCTTGATTGTTAACTTGATTCAATACTTCTTTAAATTCTGGCAGATGAATCCGGTCATTCGTTAAACTATTGTGTTGAAACGATAACTTCAACAATCTTCTCCGGGTATCACTGGTGTTCGGGCATGCACGGTGTCGGTAAGCACGATTCCAAATAAAAGCTGTCCCCCTCTTTCCGAGTACTTTTATAGTAGGCATATTCCGTTTTGCTGCTTGGGAGGGTTTAAAGGGAGCTAGTTCAAAAGGACCACTCTCCTCCTTGACATCCGTCAGATATACAAAATAACTTAGGAAGTGATAGTTATCTGGTTCGTATTTCACCATACATTCCTCATCGCGATGCCAGCCCAAATTAGAACCTTGGTGGATATGAGAGGTTGTCTGGTGCGCATCAATCTCATAAACATGGCAATGGTAAAGTACAGCATCAGGCATAATTGCACGTAACACATTGCGAAAAGCAGGACTAAAAATATCATTCAGAATACCCAAATCAAGTAATTCCTTTGCATTAACATAAGAACGCTTCCCGTCCCGTTGATTAAATAACGGATCCAAAAGCAAATTCCATCGTTCGATGATATCAACGCCATAAGGATCTTCCAGAAAGATCAATCCGCTCTTCTTTAACTCCTTATCGTAGGCTGGTGAGTTCATAGATTTTAGTTTTATTGAAACACATTACTTGAAAACCAAATTACTGACACAAAAAGAATACTCAAACTAATTCATCTGTAAAGTTTTTATATACGGCTACAGCAGGCAGAATGCCACCATTCGCAACAAGTTCTCCACGTGCAATGTTCCGATTGGACGTTTCCCGGTTTGCCGACTCATAATTATAGTAATAGGCATTAGGGTCTTCAAAGTTCTTGGATTTCTCGCGTGTAGAATTGCTCAGGTAATGAAGAAAGTTTTCGATTTCAATTACATGATAGGGCATTCCATAAGCCCGCGCACGATTAATCAGATCATGGTCTTCATGTCCGGTTGGAAAAAATGACTCATCATAACCTCCTAACGCCAGGAATTTTGCCTTGGACAAAGCAACACGACCTTCTGTTCCCCAAAAAGGTTTTTTCCGGAAATGAAAAAGTGAATCAATTCCAAACTGATTGATCAGGTAATTAAGATAAAACGCGAAGTCTTTCCCTGTAAAGTTATCGCCATCCACATTACAAACAAACTCTCCTTTTGCCATCCGGTGTGCAATATTTTTTGCGATACTGACATGGAAAAATTTAGGCTCTGGCGTATAGTAGTAATTTAAAATTCCTGCATCAATATACTTACGCAAGTTCTTCTTTGCCCATTCATGTAACCCATCTTGTGAGTTATAATTCACCAATACAAACTCTGCCCTTTTGTATCGTATGTTCGATTCCATATTCCTGATAATTGTTTTTCTCAGGTGAAAAAAACGATTCATACAGGTTGTACAAAATGATATGGAGTGTTGTTTCAGACCCGTATCATAGATCGCCTGAGGCAACTTTTCATGATGGTAAGTACGCAGGTATTCATCACGAAAATCGCGTAATCTTCTTTCCCATTGCTCCGGAAAAATTCCATGTACAAAGGTGCCTATGCGCGACATGTCCTTACTTTTTATTTTTAATTTTTAAAAAGACATTAAACGGATTATACTTTTGTTTGATAATCTTAATGCTTTCTTCAATCGTATAATCTTCGTTGCTGGAGGTCTTGGTATTGTGCGGCTCAGGTTTGGTTACATACTTATCAAAGCGTGCTATTTCACGAAATATTCTCCGTTTCATTGAGATAAATAAACTACCATCGCGTTGAAGTGTACGGTTGCTTGTCCATACCCTGGCCTTTGACGAGCGGATGATTCTTATTTCTCCATACTTCATTAAATCAAAACAAAGTCTGCCGTCATCACCCCGGATATTTCTTTCGAGGTATCCTTCCTGTAAACCAAACTTCTTGACATACCCCATTGATATTCCGTAGGCTGAAAGATAGGGCCTCTTAATATGCCTGACTTCAACCATCAAATCCCGGAAAATATCATACAAGGAAAATTGCCAGCGTGGATTTACTTCGTTTCCTAAAAACGAAAAGCGACCGTAAACAAACACGACATTTTTTGAGCGAAGTCCCTTTGACATGATATCGATCCAGTGAGGCGGATAAAAGCAATCCGCATCAGCAATCAGAATATATTCTCCTTTAGCCATCCGTTGTCCTAAATCCCGCGCTGGGCCACAACCTTGAACAGGTTGAAAATAAGATTGTACACCCAGTTGATCAAGAACGTCTTGAGTCCGATCCGAAGAATTGTTATTGATGACAATTATATCAAACGGGATTTCCGTTTCGTTCCGGGAAAGAGTATCCAGACAACGAATAATATTAACCTCCTCATTCCATGCTGCAATCACAATTGTCACCACAGGCTGATCACTCATTTTACTCTTCAAGCGGAGCCTTATACTTTCCAGCGTGGGCGGTGGAACTTCTTCCAACTTTTTGCTGAGAAACAACTGATCATCAATCCAACGAGGGTTTTTAAAAAAATGCATTACTACAGAAATTTCGCACCTAATTATTACTGTTAAATTTAGGTAAGTTTAATAAATTAACACCCTAAATCAGCTTAAATTAATCAGTATGCGTCTCCGATATTTTGAATCTAAAAATTTTGGTGATGCACTGAATCCTTACATTTTTAGCGCTCTTCTTCCAGGTTTCTTCAATGATGATCCCGAAATCGACTTTTTTGGAATAGGCTCAATCTTGGGGTTTGATATGGTGAGCAAGGCAAAGCGTAAAGTGGTATTTAGCAGCGGATTTGCCTACGGAACAAAGCCACAGGTTGATGAGTCGTATGATATTTACTGTGTACGGGGCCCATTGACGGCACAATCTTTATCGCTGTCACCAGAATTGGGCATAATCGATGGAGCAGTACTATTGCGAAAGTTGCCAATGAAAAGTCCCAAAAAAGAATTTCAGTATTCATTCATGCCGCATTGGGAAAGTGAGCTAAAATATGACTGGAAATCCTTGTGTGAAAAGTCTGGCATACACTATATCAGTCCGCTACAAGACTATCTTCTTACCATAAACGAGATACAAAAAACTAACGTCATGCTTGCTGAAGCGATGCATGCTGCCATCGTGGCCGATGCACTACGGGTGCCATGGATACCCATAAAAGCCTATACAGGCATAAATGATTTTAAGTGGAAAGACTGGACTGTATCAGTAGATATGCACTATCAGCCCGAAAAACTACCATCCTTGTTTCAGGACACTGCCTTTGTAAGAGATTTATGCGGCAAGAAAATCAGTAAACACATCCCTTCTTCGTTTTATGGAGCAGGTTTAAAGATGTATGAAATAGGGCAAAGCATTCTGGAATACAATACGTTAAGCCTTCTGGAAAAAGTAAAAAAAAATGAAAGCTATTTAAGTAATGAGCGACTACTTGATGAGAAAATTGAACTTTTGATGGATAAACTCGATCGTATCAAAAAAAAGTACGGCTAGTCCTTTTCAATAACTGTCTTCCAAAAAGTAGCAACTCTTGCCTCCCAGGTATTTCCTTCAGTTGCCAGAATTCTTTTTATTCTTTTCTCTGTAGAATTATCGGCTATGGAAGCATCAATTTTTGCAGAGAATTCTTCAAGATTGGCAGCTATGTCTATTACATCGCTAAAGTCTAAAACATCCTCCGAAAATGCTGTTGAAACGACAGGAACTCCGGTGGCCAAATATTCATTCAATTTCAGTGGATAAATACTGCGCGTCAGTGTGTTGCAACGGAAAGGGATAATGGCACATTGTGCAGCATGAACATAGTCGGGTAACTCCGTAATATCCTTCTTTCCCAAGAGTAATAGATTATCAAATCGATTTAAACTCTTTAAAGTTTCCTCATCTATGGAAACAGGGCCCACCATTACAAAAACCTTATCCGGATGTTGTTTCAATAACGCCAAAATGAGGTTATAATCCAATCGTTGATCAAGATGGCCTGTATAAATGATAATGGGTCTGGAGATTTCCTTTAGCTCCTGAGGAACAAAATCAGAAGCCACTTTAAAAAGAGATACTTCTGCTGCATTGGGAAGATAGTTAACCTTCTTATGAGCTGTTGAACGTAGTCGCGTTAATTCACGTGAAGTCGCAAAAACAACATCAGCCCTTTCTATTATTTCTGTCTCCAAACGCGTCCCATGCTTATGGATATATTTAGAATGTTGAATATTATCTACTGTATAGTAAACAAATATTTTAGGTCTAAAAAAGGAGGGAAATTCACGCAAATAAAAAGGATTAAATACATTAATGAACACAAAATCCATAATTGCATAATCCGACATTATCTTCTGCAAGGTGGAGGAAATAATCCGATCATTCCGCTCTGATAACCAGTCGTAAATCCTTCCTTTTGAAAGAAAGTTAGTTGGGATCGTCAGCCCGGGTGTAACGGCTATTAGTTTGTCATTGCCGCCAATTTTCCAGCAGAACTTCCTCCTGAAAAGGAGTGCGCTCATGCGGGATCTAATCTGCTTAGAATTAAATCCGAGCAGAAAATCTTTCAGGGTAAACGGATTATCAATATAGAAAACCCTGTTTCGCTTCGAAAATTCCTTTGCTAATGAAAATGCCGTTGAGGAGTACGGTCCATCCCACCGTGGTAAAGCCAACATGATTATGTCAATGTTATCCTTCAGGTGGCTGTCCGTCATTTTATTCTCTTCTGAATGATCTGTTTTCCTATTGCAAAGATATCCTTATAGAACATGAAAACCTGCTCAAAGACACCCGAAATTTTCACTCCAAATTTTTTATGCAGATAAACCTGATTATAGATTAGTGCAATCGTGTACGTAGTGAGGGTTCCATAAGCAGCCCCAATAATTCCAAACTGATGTATGAATATATAATTTGAAACAATATTAATCAGGGCGTTCCGTAGAACAAACCGAAAATTTGTCCTGGCATTACCCGTTGCATCCAGCACTATACCCAGAAACCTGTTAAAGGGGATAATCAAGCCATACAACATCGTTACCCTCAAAATGGGTACAGTCTCTGAAAAGCCATCACCTACAATAATTCGAACGATAGGATCAGCCAGTAGTATTACAAGAATTATCATGGGAAACATAATGGCCGTGATTGTACCGACAGATTTCTCATAGAGATACCGTGCAGCACCTGTACCTTCTTCAGCAGCCTTCTTTGACAATTTGGGGAAAAGGATTGTTGTCAGGGTATCCGTTGGCACCTCCACCAGATTCGAAATACGAATCGCTGGATTAAAAATGGCAACGGCTACCGGAGAGATCAATTTACCCAGCATCCAACTATCAATATTCTTCATGATGGTGGAACTGATATTAGTGCCGAACGTGAATTTTCCGTAATGAAACAATTTCACGATCCATTCCCGATCAACAACCCTTGACAGTAGCAGAAATTTTCGGGCAAAGAAATAGGAAACAAATCCTGATAATACGATAGAAAAGAAATTCGCGTAAATTAAAGAAGTAAGATGGATTTTCCGATCAGAAATAAAGTAAACAAGTATGTATAAGAAGAATGATCCATGTCTTGTCACATTACTCATGAATGTCCCTTTAAATTCCATTCGCGCCTGCTGTACAACGTCCAAATGATTTACCGGTACCAAAGCAAGGGTAGATAATATATAGATAAGGAACAGCTGATTAATAATTGGAACAGACCAAAAATTACCTAAGTAGAGTGAGCAAAGAAGCAACAATCCAACTTCCAAAAGACCAATAATCGTATTGAGATAAACCGAAGCTGTTTGTACTTGTCGTGAATCGTTTTGAGTATTGGCCAAAAAATGAATGAGTGGATTTCGAATAAAGCCGTGTTTAATCAGCTCCAAGAAGTTGGCTACAGAGAAAAATAAAACATAAGCACCAAAATCACTTTTGGGGAGGAGTCGGACAAGAATGTAGAAATTAACAAATGCAAAAAGCGTTGTAAGAATTTTATTCAGGAGGGAATAAGAACCTGCTCTTAACCAATACGAACTATTAATTTTATTCCTAAGGCCTTTAAGGAATTTGAACATGTGAGCAAATTGGTGTAGTTTAATCTCTGTTTTGCAGAGATTCAAATATAGTACATTTACAGGGTCATCAAATCGCTTACTTCTGAGATATGGCAGAAAAAAAGTTCCTTAGTTACATTCATAGTTTCAGGGGTGTCGCCATTTTATTCGTGGTGATTGGTCATACCATTGTCATTAGTCCGGATAGCAATCGACTGCAGACTATCATATTTTCGATATTCCATAATGGAACAGTTCTTTTTGTTTTTATTGCTGGTTATCTCTTTCAGTACCTATCTTCAAAATTTGAATTTCGTGATTACTGTAAGAAGAAATTTCAAAATGTTATATTCCCATACCTGATTATTTCCATTCCTGCAATCGTTTTAGCATTACGTCCTACGTCATTTCCTTTTAAAGCAGTAGTTGAAAATATACCCGACTTTGGCACGTGGTCAACAGTTAGTAAAGTATTATTCTACTACATTACCGGAGGCCACCTGCTTCCGCTATGGTTTATTCCTATGATTACCATTTTTTACGCAATTGCACCGTTACTGCTAAAACTTGACCGCAATCCCAAAGCGTACCTGATTCTCCCACTACTCGTAGTTGTTTCTATTCTTGTTGAACGTCAGGCAGCTATCTATATACATATCAGTTTTATCCATTTTCTTTCAGTATACCTTTTTGGAATGTTTTTCAGCCACTATAATGAACGAATATTAAACCAGCCCACATGGGCTGCTGTTTTGTTAACGGGTTTGTACTTTTTGTTCCTAGGTATTACTTTTTTTAAACCATCGCACTACGGATCGTGGATGTATATTCAAAAAATGCTATTGTGTTGGCCACTTATCTTCTTTCTGCGAAAATTTGATAACTATGTGCCAAAAAAAATAACCAATATACTTGCTGACCTTAGTTTTGGAATATTCTTCTTTCATTTCTACTTTCTCATGCTTATTCAATACTTATTCAAGGACAAAGACTTACACCTCTCCGCATTAGCGCTTATGATACTCAGCCCTACTATCATTCTCATACTAAATGTTTTGTTTCTACTGATATCCAAAAAGATACTAGGTAAATATTCAAAGTTCCTTCTTGGGTGTTAAATCCGCTAACCCTTGAGGTTTAAGTAAAAGCAAGACCATTACAAAAACACCAAGGTTCACAATCGTTAATCTGGCGTAGTATAGATGCGCCAAAATAAGGGGAGATGATCGCATAAAGCCAGGTGTATTGTAAATTGGAATCACAAGTAGAAGTGCGACCAATCCTACTGAAGAAAACAAAAGTAAGTCATTATTCTTTTCCAAGAACAGGAAAAACCCTAGCATTAATAACGGTAAAGTAAAAATATAAACATGCCCCCATCCTAACGGTGCAAAAATTGCAATAGAAGCCAATGTCAAGCCGAATTGAGCAACATAAGTTTTACCACTCTTTTTTGCAACTTTGGCAACTCGGTAAATTGCCATGCCAACTAAAACACCAAAAAGCAAAAGGTTAATTATCTTACAAAATAATGGTATTGAAAAAATATTAGGCCAGCTTATCATCTCTCCATACGAAAGTGAAAGTCGTAACAGAAATCCAATAACAGATTGATTAATAATATGCCCTGAGGAGAAATCTGACATCACGTTAAGTTTATTAACGAATGTACCGTACTGTTCCAACGGGATCCAAGGCCAAAGTATAAGCGGAATTAAAATACCTAACATAAAACAGGATACTATACTTTTTCTTCCTTCCTTAGAAAATAGTGCGGGAAGTAGTAGCACCAAAGGATAAACCTTTATCCAGATAGCCAAGGCAAGAAAACATCCAGCCAGTATAGGTTTATCGCTGAGAAAAAAAATAAACAACATGGATAGTAAAAGAACCAGGCAATTAATTTGGCCCAGTGTAGCATTGTGATACATCGCGCATGAAGCTGTCAATATTGCTGTTATCCCAATAAATCCTGATGTTGACAGAAATATGTCGTTACGCACCAATACTTTTCTCCACAGATATAATGATAAGAGCAAACACAAATACATCAAGATTACAAATAAGAAAAACGCTACTTTTGCAGGTAGTACTGTAAGGGGAATGAAAACTAAAATGCTAGGAGGAGGATAGAGGTATTGAGCAAACCCGGAATTCTCCAGTTGGTAAAGACTGTGGGGAGAAGCCAGGAAATTTTTCGCAGAATCAAAGTAGATTAAAAAGTCAATACCTGGTACCTTATCTGAACGCACTATTACCAACCACTCCAACGCTACAAAGGCAATTCCTACGAAGCTTAAAAAATAAAAAAAATAAACCCGGGTAGTAAGTTTTGTGGTCATAAACGATGCCTTAGATGAACATTCAGAGTAATTCCTAACCCCTACTATCTTGAAATCACAGTTTCCAGTGGCACACCAATCACTTCTTCTATTCTAATCTTTGCTAACCTAACTTCTACTTCTGCATCCATTCTTCTTAATTTGTGATTTGTATATCGCTCTAACGTGCTGTTATACGACAGCAAACTTTCTACACCCTTCTTAAAATTTTCTTCTACAAGCCTTACGTTAGCATAAGAATTCTGTTCAGCATCTTGCTGCACCCTAAGTTTTTCCTCTGCCAATACATAAAGTGTATAAAGTCGTAACGTTTCAGACCGAACCCGCAACATTTGAGCCTTCACTTGATCCTGTGCTATAGAAAGCGATACTTTGCTCTTCTTTACATTAATTGGGTTATCAGAGAACATGCTTAGCGGTAACGAAAGACCAATATTATATAAAGGATAAAAATCGGCCCGGTTATTTACATCCTGAGAAGGATTAAGAACAAATTCATTTATGTTGCTTGAAATCCTTACAATATCTAAAAATCTGAAATTTGCTGCTTTGAGATCTAGGCGACTAAGCTCAACTTTCTTCTCGGCTATGCTATTTTCCGGATTGTTATTCCACGCCAACTGAACAAGCCTTTCTTCAATGCTTAAACCGGCTGCACTTTTAGGTGGTATAACTACACTATAATTTACCACCTGACATTCCGCTTCTATTAACATAGGGAACATCATAAAAATTAACATTAATTTTCTCATATTGAAGGTATTTTTTTCTGTTTAATTTTCTCGATTTCAATCAATCGCACAAAGATGGCATACGAAGACATGATTACTACTACCACTGGTTTTTGATCCATGGCGTCTTGTGTGAAATGCGCTATGGTTAAAGCAAAATAGGCCGCCATATAGGCAGCGTAGTATATCTTCACTTCCTTATCATTTGATCGGTGATAATTATGGATACCATAGATTAGTACCAAAGTATACAAGGTGAAGTTAATAATCAATCCAATCCACCCTCTTTCCAGCGCCATCCGAAGATATCCACTATCCGGATCAAACTGACCAGCCATTGGATGGTTTGGCTCATAGCGGAGGCCTACATTCCCAGCAGTATTCAATCCCCCTCCGAATGGGTTTTCCCGTGCATATGGTTGAAGCCTCACTCGCTTACCATCACGCACGCCCATCGAAGCATCTTCCTCGTAATTAAAAAGAGAACGCATCCTGCTAAATGTTGGACCGTAAAAAGGACCATAAACCAAGGCAACAAAAACAAACGCAAAAAGCGATGCGAAAATGAGGGTTTTCCTGTTGTTTAATGATAAGAAAACATAAAAGGCTAGTCCTAAAAAAAGTGTTGCAAATGCTGTCCTTGTACCTGAATAGGTCATGGAAACGTACATTAAAATCCCGCTAACTACCAAAATAATTCTGTCTCTAATTTTAAATGGACCCAGTGAAAGAATAAAGCAAATTGTAGCACTGTACGACATAAAAAGCCCAAAGGCGCTTACATCCGAGAGAAACGACCACTTTCTTATCCTACCCCATATTGGCTTTAGTCCACCGTTGGCACTAGCCGATCGTATTTCAAAACTTGTAAATCCAACATGCTCCTGATGCATTCCATAGAGTGCGGCCAGCAGGGCAATAGCGAGCCAGAACTTAGTAAAAAAGCGAACATCATTTTTGGAGGTGAATACGTTCATCACAACGTAAAAGGATATCAAAATTGAAAGTGACTCCCTAAACCCAGTTAATTTCCCCGAAATTGAAGCGCTGTTAGGATTAAGCAATTCCAAAAAACCAAAACAGATAAATAGAAGAATCCCAAAACCTATTGGGTTTTTGAACACATTGCCCTCCAACTCGTCAGGATTACGATACTTATGAACAAGGATTGATAAAAAGATAAGTAAATAAAATACATCAACCAGAATGCCATACGGCAGAACAACTCCTAAGATTCTACCTATGTAAAAGAGAAAGAAAGAATACGTAAGAAGAATGTAAAACCCTATTCTGAAATTATTGATTATCACAACGAATACAGCTAGTGCAGCCAGAATAAAAATAAGCACAATACCAAAAAAGTAACCTACAGTGGCGGTGAAATAAGAAACTATCAAAGAAATAATCACCAACAGCCCAAAAATCAGATAATCTCTTCTTTGCATTTGTTCAAATTTTCTTAATCAACTAAACATCAAACAAAGTTTTGAAGAAAAGAAAAACATAAATTAAAATTACAACAGCGATTAAAATGTTCCTAAGTATAATCTTTTCATTGAATCGCTCCCGCAAGGGATCATAATCTTCCTTCATGTCCATGTTTATAGCGTGAGCTCCTTTGTGATCACCTTATTTAAAGTCGCACCCAAGAATTTACCCTTTAGAGAAGATAGATAATCAATGGACTCCCGATCTAATTCCTTTATACTTGAGTCAGCAGAAAATATTGCAATAACCTTATCTGTGAACCCTACCAATTCTTTTGTATCAGAATAATTATTTAGTGCAGGGCCCTCCAAAATAATATAATCATAAGTAGATTTTAATGTATCCAACATCACACCAAAATCCCGTCCCGCAAAAATTTCAGATGGTGATTCATTCCCTCCATTATTTCCAATAATACTTATCCCATGATGTCCTGTTGGGTAAATAATACTGCTTACGAAATCTTCTTCACCAACGCTATGAGCTCCACCCTGTCCAATCTGTGTGCGCATAAACAGTCCTTGCTCAAGTTTAGCGACACCCGAGTTTTTCTTCAATAAAATCTTAGTCAATGAATTATGCTTGAAATTTGTATCGATTATCAAAATACGCTTCTGGATCATACTGAGAAGATACGACAGGCACAAAATAATGAAACTCTTACCCTCACCTTCTTTAGGACTCGTGATAAGAATTACCTGACCCTTACTCGTTTCCACCTCAAACCTTAGTTTTCGAAGAAAATGTTTAAATACTTCTAAGTCGTGATCCTTACTAGGATTAGAGAACAAGGCCGCCAGATTCAAATCCTTAGAATTAATTAGATTGATCGTTCCGATTAATGGGATTTTGATAAATTTCTTAAACTGTTGTGGGTTTTTAACTCGGACATCCAGGTACTCAACAAAAATTATAACAAAAACACATAGGACTAAGGAGACAACAATGGAAAATACTATCATCACCAGTCGCTTCGAGAACTCAGGATTCCCATTGGGTTGAGCTTTAACAATAATTCGAATGGAAGAAGATGCTGCCATTGATTTGCTCCGTTCAGTATCAAACCGATCAAGCGCTTTGTGATACTCCAGTGTTGCTTTTTCTACATCTTTTTCCAATTCCAAAATAGCAGTTTCCTTAGAAGCCTTCCCTGCAATACCTCCCCGTAGTCCATAAATCATTGAGTTAACACTTTCCAGGTTGACATTGGCGATTTGTAATTCTAATTCATAGGCCTCCTTTTGATTAACCAGTTCCTGCCGAGATGTAACTTGAGGAGAAGAGCCTGACGATTGCTCCAACTTATTCATTTCCACCTGAAGTTGATACCGTAGTTCTGTGATTACAGCGTATAACTCTTTATTGGTTGAACCCGATTTAGTGTATTGATCATTCAACTCAGCAATTTTATCTTTGATTCTGATAATATTTGAATTAATCTCAGCTTGGTTTCCCAATGGATTATTTTGCGAAGATTGATTCAGTTTTTTATTAACATTTGCTAACAAAATGTTGAGCCGCTGAATATCCCGCAAAAGTTGCTCCTTTCGTAGCTCATATTCACCAATCTGCGTTATGGTAGCAGCACTCTCCATCTGAAAATCAACTCCACTACCAGAACTCTTCATCTGAGTTAGTAACTTAGACTTTTCCTCTAAAGCCAGCTTCTTTTCATTTGCTAATTTCTCGAAAAAAGTAACTGACTGGTCTGAACTGAAATCTTTAAGAGAATTATCATATCGTATGAACTCCTCCCCTAATGTGTTTGCCATGAAGGCCGACAACAATGGACTCTCCGTTAAACATTGAATGGTAATAAAATCGGTACCTCTGACTCTTGATATCTCCAAAGCCCCTTTTATCTGCCAACTCAGATAGCCCTTACTTCCGATAAGTTTCAATAGCTTTGCCTCAAACGGATCATAACTTGAAAGTAATTCTTTGGATTTAAGTTTTACATTCAAAACATTCAAAGCTGAATCAATGCCAACATTATCTAAGATGCTTTTTTCATTCATCTCAGGATTGCCCTTTCGAAAGGGTATTTCCGAAGTCAGATCATGAATTGCAAGTCGATACGACAAAAGTGTTAATACAGACTCAGAATTAATTGTTTGGATAAGGTTATTAAATTTGACTTCTGAATCTCGTAAGTTAAGTCGTTCCTCAATAACCTTGATCTGATCTTCATTTGTGGTAAATCCGGTCGCAAGTCGTGCAACCGATTTGTACACAGGCTTTACCCCTGACGTGAAGAAATAACTCGCTACTCCGGTGATGATAGGTATTAGGATTAAATACCACTTCCTTCTCCAAAGAATTTTAATAAAAAAAATGATATCCATTATTAAAGTTAATTATTTTTCAACACAATCAATCTAACCTCTCGAAGCCTATTCATTTTCTGCTACTTAATCTTAAGCTGTAGAGCGTTCATTAATACATCCGATGGGTATGCACCGGTAAAATTAGATGAAACTTCTACCCGATCCTCTGCAATACTTGAATCCTTCAAACTTCTTTTAATAAAATTTAGCCTGTCACGTATGAGTAATTGTCCGACCTTGGTCGATTCCATAATTTTTCCAGCGTATTCAACCCGTAACTTCTTGGAGGGATTACGCTTCATAAAGTCAAGATATTTCCTTAAATCTTCCTCAGAATTTTTATAAAGCGAGATTGAGTTGTCTTGAAAAAACAACAATACATCGGATGAATTTTCTGCAACATAATCAGGAGCATTTTTGATGTTCTCTAAAAGTTCTTGTGTCTCTTTCAAGATATCTTCTACTTGTTTATTCTCCTTTTCCTGATTCGACTTAACAACTTTCGCTTTATGGATATCCGCCAACTTACTTGCGCGTGTACTTGTAAGCAGTATAAGAGTATCACCAATAATCGAAAAGTACGCATCAAACTTTTCAGAATTTACCGGTTTACCTAAGTTCCTTGGTGTTGTCCAGGTCTCCCATGAATCATACAATCGTTCGCTATAAAAAATATCGGCATCACCCATTCCTGGGTGCCCGTTACTGGAAAAGTATAATCTTTTTTTATCGGGTGATAGAAAGGGAGATATCTCGAAACCGGAAGTATTAATGGTTGGCCCAAGATTTTTAGGTTTCGTCCATTCACCGGATGCTGATTTTGTTGTAACATAGATATCTTCTTCACCGAGTGAATCTTTTCCCTTCATGGATAGAAAAATCACATCAAAGTCAGGAGAAACATAGAAAGCTATTGAACCGTCATTCTCGATACCATTAATCAGAATATCTTCCGGTGCTGTCCACTGACCGTTGATTTTTTTCGAGAAAGATATTCCTCTCATTTTTTTTGATGGCGACACATTAAGCATGTATATTGTTTTGCCATCTGCACTGACTCCCACAACGGCATTATTGTAGTTGTTGTTAAACGGAAAAATACTATTATCTGCCTTCCGCCAGACTCCCTCCTCATATTTACTCACCCAGATATCCTGTCCAGCATATTTGCCACCCTTGTTACCGGCATGCATAGACCGGGTGAAAAACAATGTCTTTCCATCAGGTGAAAAAATCGGCAGACTTTCTTCATCTTCACTATTGACGGCCAATGGTAATTTTTCAAGCTCACTAAATTCCAGCACCTGGGTATATCCTATAGTGGAGATCAAAACCAAAAGCAGGTGTAGAGAATTTTTCGTTACCATATGTATTGACCCTTCCGTTTAACATTATTCAACCGGATAGCCGTAGTGACCTCATGACTTCCATCGCTAAATTGCTTATACCCGCTGGTAGAGAATTCAAACGAATAGGAAAAACAAAAAGTATCGGAAATGGTAAATCCCAGCATCACAACGCCTGACTGAATATCGCGATACGAAAATCCAAACCATACTTTCTCCTGAATATAGGCCTTCACACTATAGTCGATTTGAAATTCATTACTCTTATCCATCAAGGCAAGAATGCTTGGCTTGACACTGAATGTTGGGCTGAATGGTATGGCAACACCCACCTGTGCAGAAGCTACATAAAAGGGGTCGTTCACAGCAGTGTTAGCAGATTGAAGGGTGTTGGTCCAAACCGGCAAATACGAAACACCAAAATAGAATCCCGGGCTATAGAGGAGCAGACCCGCTCGTAAACTTAAAGTTGTTTGACTCGATCCGTTGTCCACCAAACTCTGGTAGTAGCTATCGGGTTCTCGAAAAACAAGTTTATTCAAATCGATGCGTGTATTCTCAATCAACACAGCAATACCCCCAGCCATTCGTATCTTTTTAGAAAGACTATAATTCAACGAATAATTCACTCCTCCCCCGATTCGTTCAACCTGGCCAACGGATTCATTGAATACATTTGCTCCAAATCCGTGTATCGTTCCTTTAGATTTAGGAAGATTTTCAGGCCGCATACTTATCGCATTACTGGTGCGAAGTGCATTCTGTGTCAGGTCTAACGGTTGACGCAACCTCATGTTGTAGGCAAGATTTATAAATTTGGGTGCATCCGCTCCAAAGCCTGTCCACTGATAACGATAGCTTAGTTTTAAATCGCCAAAACTTTCAACACCTGTAAAACCTGGATTATACAACGACATAAATTGAAACGCCTGGTTATTATTGGGGATAAACTGGGCATAGAGATTCCCGGCTATGCCCATAAACAATCCCAAAAATAATCGTGCTGCATTTTTCATCGCGTGCTATCGTAACAGAGTAACAACACCTTTATAAACTTTCGTCAGGAAATTCAATTTCAGATCAATGGTATAGAAATAGCTCCCTGCCGGAAGCAGTTCTCCGTTGTAGGTTCCATCCCACTCTTTTTCAAAACCAGTGGCTTCAAAAACCTGCTTACCGGTTTTGTTGTACACCTTAATTTGAGCATCCGGATAGTTAATAGCTTCTTCGGGATCAATGGGTACCCAGGTATTATTGGTTGCATCTCCATTTGGCGTAAAGGCATTGACAATAACCAGGTCTTCAAAAGAATACCGAAGGTGGATAAACCGATCACGGGTTTCACTTAATAATTGGCCATCGCTTAGGGTAAAGTAAACAATCTTAACGGTATCGGAAGGGAGTGTCTCTTTCGTATAATTATATTGTATTGAACGTATCGCTGTACTGTAATCTGCTGCAGGTGCCTTTCCCGAAAGGGATATTGTACCTGTCTGGCTATTAAAGGACCCGGTAATCTTACCTGAACTAACAAAGATCAATTCATCCAACCCAACTTGATAATTCTTAATTCGGAAGCCGATTTCTGCACTGGAAATACTATCCCCATCCACATCAACCACTTCAAATTCAGGCGTCAGGAGTTGTGGGCCATCACCAATTTCATAACGAAGGGCTGTTAACTCAAGCTTTGTTATAATGGGCGCATCGTTAACCGGATTGATCACCAAACTGATAAAAGCATCTGTAGTCGCAAATAAAATTCCATCACTGGCATTCCAGTACACCGTGTCTTTTCCAAAATAATTTGCCTCAGGCTCGTATACGAGAGTTGGGATTGCCGCAAACGCTATACGCTGACCAGCCGTAACGGGTGTGCCCCCAATTTTAAGCTGACCATGATTCGGAAGCACTTTAATTTCAACTTGGCTAATGGTGTTTCCGTCAGCATCTGTAAATGCGTTTGAAAAATGTTGTTGCAAAAAGGGAAGCGGAACATCTTCGTTGGTCGACAAGGCAAATGACGTAACAACAGGACGGGTATTAACTACCAAGGTATACTCTTGAAGAACCGGAGCCCCTGTAGGATCTTTAGCCTGAATTCTGACTACCGAGTTGCCACCTGACGGAGGAATTCCACTGAGTTTGGCCTTGGCATTTCCTGCCACTGAACTTTGTACAGTAAATGAAGCCCATGCGGGTTTTTGAACAACTGTCAGTGTAATAATTTCATTGTCTACATCCGTGGCTTCAATGAAGTACTCATAAAGTGTACCGACCGTAGCATTGGTAACAGGAGTCGAAACAAAAACAGGTAAATCATTAACCGCTTGAATGATCAAATTAAAAGAACGGCTCACATTATTAACATTCGGTGCTGGAGCATTAGGTCCGTTATCCGTTACGGTTACCGTAATTTGAGCCGTGCCGTTTATGTTTGCTTTAGGGGTGATCCTCAAACTGCCAACTGCAGCGGGGCTTGTATACACTACTTCCAATTGATCAAACCAGGTCGGCCTGTTGGTTGAAACCGTTACCGTGAGCGCTTGGGTCTCCCCTGATCCTGCTGAGATACCTGTCAGGTTTACAGTTTGTAAAGGCGCATCCTCTGGGATGGTAAGGTTAGCAAGCGCATCCAGAGTTGGAGGATTATTTATGTCCACTACATCAATCTGAAAAGTAGTTGAGAACGAATTCCGGTTGGGCAGTGTATTGGAGCCATCATCTATTGCAAAAACAGTAATGGTTACCAGTCCTGCTTTATTTGGTTGTGGCGTAAACACCAATTGTGCCTGTGAGGAAACACCATCGTAGGTAATCACGGGATCCGGAACAACACTTGTGTTTCCAGATGTTGCAAACAAGTTAAGATTCTGAGCACCTTCAAAAGGCCCTTTCGAAACATTCGTTAGCGTGATGGTTTGGGCAGAAGAATTTTTCAGCACCGTTTGATTAGCGATCGGATCAAAGCTTGGTGGATCGTTAATCGGATTAATAGTAATTGTCAAAACATCCTGAACGAAAAGTCCTCCTGTATCGGTAGCACGTATGGTGATTTTTGCCACTCCAAAAACATTGGGCTTTATCGAATACCGCAGTTCACCTAATGCCTGATTAATCCCGATGGTTTGAAAGAACGAGGAGTTGTCGTTGGCGACAATCAAATACGTAAGTTGGTTGGGGGTATTCTCAACATCGCTGAAACCATTTAACAGATTAACCACAATTTCACCGGAAGTATCTTCACTAATGGTGGATGCCGGTAGTCCTTTCGAAACAGGAGCATCATTCACAGGATTTACCGTGACCTGTAAGGAGAATACCGGACTAAAATCCTGAAGGTCTCTCACCCTGACATTTACCGAAAGTACCCCATTGAAGTTTAAAGCAGGCGTTATGGTTGAACCTGCAAAGGTGTAGTTCGTACCCGCTTGCACCTCTAATGTAAATCCCGTTGGATAGGTGTTATCAGGATCTGTTACGGTAAGATCTGCAAGTTTGAGTACCAGGGGAGTATCTTCATTTACACTCAACGCCACCTGACCCGTGATAGTAGGTGCGTCATTAACGGGTGCAACCTGAACCAGCAAGCCATAAGTGGCGCTATTGGCAACTCCATCGCTAACACGGACATTTACCGTTAATGGTCCAAAATAATTGGAGGTGGGTGTAATGGTGTTACCACTTACCGTATAGTTAGTACCCGCGAGTACAGTAAGGGTATGTGTTGTGTTATCTGGATCATTGATTATGAGGTTAGACACCGAAATTGTTACGGGCTGATCTTCTGTTGCCGGCAATGGATTGGGTGTTTGCCCGGTGATTTGTGGAGGCACGTTCACAGCACCAAGATTAACCACTACGCCAAACGTTGCACTGTTAGCAGCGCCATCACTTACCCGTACATTAACGGTTAAAACACCGTTAAAGTTAAGCGCAGGAGTAACGGTATTACCGCTAAAAGTATAATTCGTTCCTGCTAAAACCGTAAGCGTGAATGTTGAATTATCCGGATCCGTAATAATCAGGTTAGAAACCTGAAGGGTAAATGCAACGTTCTGCGTTCCCACAATTGGATTTGGTGTTTGTCCGGTAATCACAGGGGGATCGTTCACGGCTGTAACTGAAACATTTACTCCGAAGGTGGGGCTGTCGGCCGCACCATCATTTACCCGCACATTCACACTAAGCGGACCATTATAGTTAAGTGCCGGTGTAATCGTATTTCCAACGAATGTATAATTAGTACCTGCCAGTACCGTCAGTGTAAAGACTGTATTATCCGGATCGGTTATAACAAGATTGGAAAGCTGAATGGTAAACGGAGTATCCTCGGTGGCCACTATCGGATTAGGTGTTTGTGCAGTTATTGTTGGCGCATCATTCACCGGGTTGACTGTCACTTGCAACGGGAAAGTTGGACTACTCAAACTGCCGTCACTAACCCGAACATTAACAGAGAGCACACCATTAAAATTTAAGGAAGGTGTTATGATTGTTCCGGAGAACGTATAGTTTGTACCCGCTAAAATCGTCAAGGCAAAATCATCCGGGAAAACATTATCCGGATCATTCACAACCAAATCAGTCAACTTAATTACAAGTGGAGTATCTTCATTAACACTTAAAGCAACCTGGCCGGTGATGGTTGGCGCTTTATTCGTATAATTCACCTGTATGATGAGGTTGAAGATGGCACTATTGGCATTTCCATCGCTCACAAAAATCCTGACCGGAAGGTTTCCGCTGTATCCTACAGAAGGTGTAATAACCATCCCGGAGACTGAGTAATTGGGACCCGATAAAATAAATATTTCAAAACCAGCAGGATAGTTATTGTCCGGATCGAAAACATTAAGATCATTAAACTTTAACGTGATGGGTTGCCCATCACCTGTACTCAATGGATCCTGACCTGTAATAACGGGCGCATCATTCACAGCTGCCACCTGAACATTTACACCAAAAGTATTACTGTTTGTCTGACCATCGCTCACCTGCACATTTACGGTTAACGCGCCAAAGTAATTCAGGTTAGGTGTTATTGTTGTTCCACTAAATGTATAGTTCGTTCCCGGAAGAATAGTCAGGGTAAAACTTGAATTGTCCGGGTCGGTTATTGATAAATTAGACACGGATAAGGTAAAGGGAGTATCCTCGGTTGCATTGATCGGGTTGGGTGTCTGCGCGGTAATCACGGGTGCATCATTTACGGCAGCTACCTGTACAGCCAAGCCAAAAGTCGCACTGTTGGCTGTTCCATCACTAACCCGCACATTTACAGTCAGGCTGCCATTAAAATTAAGAGAAGGTGTAATCGTGCTTCCGCTAAAGGTGTAATTCGTACCCGCTAAAACTGTTAGTGTAAAGACGCTGTTATCGGGATCAGCGATGATGAGATTTGAAACACCAATTACAAATGGTGTATCCTCGGTGGCAATTATCGGGTTTGGAGTCTGTCCAGTAATCGATGGTGCATCATTTACTGCTGCTACCTGTACCGCTACACCAAAAGTCGGACTATCCGTAGTACCATCACTTACTTTTACGTTTACCGTTAAGGGTCCACTATAGTTTGATGCTGGCGTAATGGTTGTGCCACTAAATGTGTAGTTCGCACCTGCTAAAATCGTTAGCGTAAATACGCTGTTATCCGGATCAGAAATAACCAGATTGGATGTCGTAATCGTAAAGTTCGTATCCTCGGTGGCGTTGATCGGATTAGGAGTCTGACCCGTGATCGTTGGAGAATCGTTCACTGCTGCTACCTGTACCGCTACCCCAAAGGTATTGCTGTTGGCAGTTCCATCACTCACACTAACATTCACCGTTAATGGTCCGCTGTAATTTGCAGCCGGGGTTATGGTTGTCCCGCTGAAGGTGTAATTGGCACCTGCTAAAATCGTCAGCGTAAATACACTGTTATCCGGATCAGAAATAACAAGGTTGGATGTCGTAATCGTAAAGTTGGTATCCTCGATGGCGTTGATTGGATTAGGAGTCTGACCAGTAATGACTGGTGAATCATTTACTGCAGCAACTTGTACCGCCACACCAAAAGTATTGCTATTGGCTACTCCATCGCTTACGCGAACATTCACTGTTAATGATCCGCTGTAATTTGCTGCTGGCGTTACGGTTGTGCCGCTGAATGTATAGTTCGTGCCCGCTAAAATCTCAAGGGTAAATACGCTGTTGTCCGGATCGCTGATGATCAGGTTTGTTACAGCAATTGCAAAGTTGGTGTCCTCCGTAGCATTGATCGGGTTGGGTGTCTGACCTGTAATCGTTGGCATATCATTTACTGCCGCTACCTGTACAGCTACACCAAAAATATTGCTATTAACTGCTCCATCGCTTACGCGAACATTCACTGTTAATGGTCCGCTGTAGTCTGACGCGGGCGTTACGGTTGTGCCGCTGAATGTATAGTTCGTGCCTGCTAAAATCTCAAGGGTAAAGACACTGTTGTCCGGATCGCTGACGGTCAGGTTTGTTACAGCAATTGCAAAGTTAGTGTCCTCCGTAGCATTGATCGGGTTGGGTGTCTGACCTGTAATTACAGGAGGGTCATTGACCGCTGCTACCTGTGCGGCTACGCCAAAAGTATTGCTATTGACTGCGCCATCGCTCACGCGAACATTCACTGTTAATGATCCGCTGTAGTCTGACGCGGGCGTTACGGTTGTACCGCTGAATGTATAGTTCGTGCCCGCCAAAATCTCCAGGGTAAAGACACTGTTATCCGGATCGACTATGATCAGGTTTGCTAAGGCAATCGAAAAGTTCGTATCCTCGGTGGCATTGATCGGATTCGGAGTCTGACCGGTAATCACAGGAGCGTCATTCACCGGATTAACCGTTATAACTAAGTCGAACAGATCGCTCTCATCTGTTCCGTCAAAAACAGTAATATTGACATGAAGCGATCCATTGAAATCCAGATCAGGAGTTACCGTAGTTCCACTATGCGTGTAGTTTGTTCCATCTTTTATGCTTACCGTAAAAGTATCGCCAACATCGGGATCATCAATCACCAGGTCTCCAACATCGATAGAAATAGGATTGTCTTCATTGACACTTAGGGGGTTTTGACCCGATATAATAGGCTTAATATTCTGCCCAAAAGCAGAAAAAGCCGAAATGGCAAAACTTATTGAAAGTAATGTTAAGCGTAAAAAACGCATGATTTCCAACGATAGACCCGCAAACTTACGGAATTTCCTGACTGTATGCCTTATAAATGTCCATTGTAACTCGTAGTTTCACGATTTAATTTCAGCATTTTTTAATGATTCAGGCAGCTTTTTACCTCTTTTGGGTCGGTTCAACCATTATTCTGTACACGTATGTAGGTTATGGGGCGGTTATTTACTTTTTAGCCAAACTCAAAGGACGGTTAGAAACACCCAAATTTCCTCTGGAAATCCCTGAAGTAACCCTCATCATTGCTGCCTACAATGAAGCGGGGTTTATCGAAAAGAAGATATTGGACACCCTTTCACTGGATTATCCGAAAGAAAAAATCAGCATTTTCATCGTCACTGATGGGTCAACCGATCAAACCCCTGAAATCGCCCGTCAATTTAGTGCCATTCAATTGTTCCATGAGCCGCAACGGAAGGGTAAAATTCATGCTGTCAACAGGATCATGAAGTTTGTCAAAACGCCAATCGTCATTTATTGTGATGCCAATACTTTTCTGAATCCCAAAGCCATCAAAAATATTGTCCGGCACTATACGGATAAGAAAGTTGGAGGTGTGGCAGGCGAAAAACGCATTCTAAAAAAATCAGAAGATAATGCCTCTGGTGCAGGCGAAGGATTGTACTGGAAATACGAATCTTTCCTCAAAAGAAAAGACTCCGAAGTATATTCAGTTGTTGGTGCGGCCGGTGAACTCTTTTCCATTCGCACAGCCTTGTTCGAAGAACCGCCAGGCGACTCCATCATTGAAGACTTTTATATGTCGATGAGAATTGTATCCAAAGGATACCGCTTTATCTATGAGCCGGAAGCTTATGCTATTGAAACAGCTTCAGCATCTGTAGAAGAGGAATGGAAACGAAAGGTGCGTATTTGCGCAGGAGGTTTTCAATCTATGCTTCGGCTCAAAGAACTATTGAATCCGATCCGCTATGGCGTGCTGAGTTTCCAGTACATTTCGCACCGGGTGCTGCGCTGGACACTCGCCCCTCTATCGCTTCCAATTGTACTCGGTAGTAATATTATTCTCATCACAACCGGGCACTGGTTCTATTTCATGACACTTTGTTTTCAGTTAATCTTTTATGCTTTCGCAGGATTTGGATATCTCTTGCGCGATAAAAACATATCTATTAAAGGTTTCTTTGTTCCTTACTATTTTCTCGTCATGAATATTTCCGTCTATGCGGGATTCATCCGGTTTATCCGGGGAAATCAAAGTGTTGTCTGGGAAAAATCCAAACGAGCTGAAGCCTGAGCAAACCGCAGTTGGGTTTGGAGAATCCTGAATCAAGGTTAATTTTGCCGAAAGATTAAATCGATTGTATGGGACGCATATTTGAAAAACGGAAACACAAAATGTTTGCGCGCTTTGACAAGATGGCAAAGACGTTTACCCGCATTGGAAAGGACATTGCCATTGCTGTAAAGCATGCGGGACCCCTACCCGAAAACAATCCAAAGCTCCGTATGGCCATGCAAAATGCCAAGGGAGCCAATATGCCGAAAGATCGGGTTGAAGCTGCCATCAAGCGTGCTTCATCCAAAGAAGAAAAAGATTTTCAGGAAGTAACCTACGAGGGGTATGGCCCACATGGTGTTCCCATCATGGTAGAATGCGCAACAGACAATCCTACCCGAACCGTGGCCAACATCCGACTTCATTTTTCCAAGAATGGTGGCAGCATGGGTAACTCCGGCTCCGTTGCATTTATGTTCGAACGCAAAGGCCTCTTCAAATTTGATCCTTCAAAAATTAATCTCGATGAGCTGGAACTGGATCTGATCGATGCAGGCGCATCCGATATTGAGCGCGGAGAGGAAGAGGTGATCATCTATACCACCTTCAATGACTTCGGTCACATGCTGAAGTTTTTGGAGACAAAAGGATTAGAAGCCAAAAGTTCGGAACTGCAGTACATCCCCACAACAACAAAAGAACTCTCTGAAGATCAACAAGACGAAGTACTGAAATGTGTTGACGCCCTGGAGGCTGATGACGATGTTCAAACTGTTTATCATAACCTTGCCTGAACGTACGCAGCTTCAGTATGATGCTGCGTTAAGGTATACCGTTAAAGTTTAAGCTTCTTAAAAATTCCTTCGGGTATAGTGCGGATGATCAACATGATCAATCTCCAGATGGGGAGCACGTAGATAACATTCTTTTTCTTTTCTACTGCCTTTGCAATGGCTCTCCCTAAATCTTCCGGTTTAGCCGTAAGTGGTTTAGGAAGTTTTAGTCCCTCTGTCATTTTGGTGTAGATGAAACCCGGTTTAACGGTAAGTACCGTTACACCCGAGGTAGTCAACCGGTTTCGGAGCCCCGACAAGTAAGCCGTAAACCCTGCTTTGGCACTACCATAAATGTAGTTGCTTTGCCGGCCTCGCTCGCCAGCCACCGAACTGATACCTACAATCGTTCCCTGCTTAACCCTTTCATAATCGTTGGCCACGACATTCAGAATAGAAACGGCTCCAACATAGTTGGATTCAATAACACGTTTGCATTCTTCCCAATTGGTGGCTGAAACTTTCTGATCGCCCAAAAGACCAAAAACACAGATTGTAATGTCAGGTCGTTCACCAAGCTGCTGATAAAACGCTGCATGTGTATCGAATGCCAGGGCATCAAAGAATACCGCTTTGGCTTTTACCTGATACCGAATCTGCAGGTCGTTGGCATTGATAGCTAACTGATCCATGTTCCGACCACCCAAAAAAAGATTATTCCCTTTTTTTGCATATTCATTGGCACAGGCCATTGCTACATCACTGGCAGCTCCTAAGATTAATACTGTTGACATTTTGATTTTTTTTTGCGAAGTTACACTAACCGTGTGTGCTTTCCGATAATTCAATTTTCTGTTTCAAAAATCTTCTCCAGTACTACCCACTTCTCGCCCGGTTTTGCAAAGGGCAATGCCTGCTGATACTCCCACATCAATCTTTCCCACTGTTGCACAGCAGGGTTGATAGCATCGGCTTGTGATTTTCGTTCGAAAGAAAAATCATCTGAAACTTCTATGATCATAAAGAGTCGATTACCAGCCCGATAGATTTCCATTCTTGAAATACCAGAATCGTGAATACTCCGCAAAACATCAGGCCATACCTGGTGATGATAAGCTTCGTATTCTGCAATCAGTTTTGGATCATCCTTCAGATCCAAAGCCAAACAAAATCGCCTCATACGGATTTAATTTTATAGCCTCGCCATCCATACAGCAACACAATCAGAAAACAAAAAAATGGAAGAATGAAGGAAGTCTGAATACCTACATGCTCAGCTATCAATCCCATAACGGGTGGAAGAATGGCACCACCTACAATGGCCATAATAATCAACGATGAAGCAACTTTTGTATCCTCCCCCAAATCCCGAACACCTAAAGCAAAAATGGTTGGGAACATAATGGACATAAAGAAGTTTATCCCCAGAATTGAAAAGACAGCTATTTTTCCATCCGCAAAAACTCCGCACAAACACAACGCGGCTGCTATTGCAGCATAGGTTGTCAGAAGCTTATGATCTTTAATGAATGTCATGAGCCAGGTTCCTAGAAATCGTCCGCCAACAAACAAAAACATCCCAATAGCCATGTAACTTTTAGAAGCCACTTCCTTACTTGTTCCGGGAATCAATTCAGTGATATAGTTTATTGTGATGCCCCAAATTCCGGCTTGTGCTCCTACGTAAAAAAGTTGTGCAATAACCGCTTGCATCAAATGCTTATGCTTGAAAATTGACTTATCAAATTTCAATTTGCCACTGCTTACAGGTTCAGGCATTTTGGTTAAGAAAAATAGAAATGCCACCACTAAAACCACAATGGCAATGAGTGTGTATGGAAAAATCACGGCATCAGCCGCCTGTTGCTTTTCACTTAGTAATTCCATCGCTCCTTCGTTGCCAGAAAAAATAAACTGACCTGCAAGCCAGGGGCCAACTACCAATGCCAACCCATTGAACGATTGTGAAAAGTTTAAGCGTTGAACGGATGACTCCGGCTTGCCCAAGATTGTGACATACGGATTTGCGGCTGTCTCTAAAAAAGCCAGCCCACTGGCAATGATATACAGTGCCACCAAAAAAAATCCGAAGGTCAAAAATTTAGCTGCCGGTATGAACATGAAGGCTCCGCAGGCATACAACAATAACCCTAACAATATGCCCTTCTTGTATCCTTGCTTCTCCATAAAAAGTCCGGCAGGTATGGCAATTGTAAAATATCCAAAGTAAAAGGCTGTTTCCACCAGCATCGCTTCTGCTCTACCGATAGTAAAAACCGGCTGAAAGTGCGCGATTAAAGCAGAGTTTAGAATATTCGCCAATCCCCAAAGAAAAAATAAACTGGTTACCAGTATAAAAGGTACCAGATAAGATTTATTGGGATCGAACTGTTGATCAGAAGATATCGTTGAAGAACCGGGAATGGGCATAGGTTTGGTTTCAGGTTAAAGAAAATATTAATTTCAACAGCACTCACTACAGCCTGTTAAATTCAATTCTTATAAAAGCGCACGATCCAGGTGTACATAACCGCCATCAACATACACCAGTTGCCCGGTAGTATGACTTGATTTTTCTGAAAGTAAAAACGCAACCATGTCGGCAATCTCTTCAGCTGTTGTCATACGCTTTCCCAATGGAATTTTCGCTGTGATTCGTTGCAAGGCTTCTTTAGGATTGGGCAAGGTCTGCACCCACTTTTCATATAAGGGTGTATAACACTCGGCAACAATAACGGCATTCACCCGAATGCCATACTTCAGCAATTCAACTGCCCATTCACGTGTCAAAGCGTTGCGTCCGCCATTGGATGCGGCATATGCTGAGGTTCCGCCCTGACCCGTCTCGGCAGTTTTCGAACCAATGTTCACAATCGAACCTTTCGATTTTATCAATGCCGGCAAGGCATAGTGCGCCATCAGATAATAATGCACCAGGTTTTTATGAAGTGATGACATGAAGCCCTCATAACTGCCATGCTCCAGACTGACACCGTCATTGACTCCGGCATTGTTGACAAGCCCGTCAATCCGACCAAACTTTGCTAAGACTTCTCGAACAGCTCGTTCACTTTCTTCCGGCTTCGTAAGCTCGGCTTCAACCTGAAATCCTGTTGAAATTTTTGCCAATACCTTTTGGTTATCGGTTTGGCTTCTGCCGATGATAACTGGTATTGCACCTTCTCTTGCCAATACCTCCACGATGCCCTCTCCGATTCCCTTGGCTCCACCGGTGACAATAATAACTTTGTTGGTGAGTTGTAAATCCATGATTAAAGATTATAAAACTTCCTGGCATTCTCACCATTGACCAATTGCTTTTCGCGAGCCGAAAAGGAGGCCATGTAGTGCGTAACAATTGAAAGCTGCTGTTCATAGGATGCTGCCAGCAGGCATACAGGCCAGTCCGAACCGTACATCAGTCTTTCAGCGCCAAACATTTCAAAAAGCTCATCCAGGTATGGTGTGAAATCTTCCGGTTTCCATTTTTTCCAATCCGCTTCAGTGACCATACCTGAAATTTTGCAGGAAACATTTTCAAATGTTGACATCGCTGCCATATTCAATTCCCACCTGGTCTTTTCTTTTGTCTTAATGGACGGCTTAGCCAAATGATCAATCACAATTTTTACATCCCGAACCTGATGCACAAAGGATAAAGCTTCTTCCAACTGATGATGGTAGATCAACAGATCGTAAGTGAGATTAAATTCTCGCAACTTCCGTACTCCGTTGATAAATTCCGGATTCATAAGAAAACCTTTTGGCTCCCCCTGAACGACATGCCGAAAACCTTTTAGCTTTTTAAATTGCGTATAATGAATTAATCTTTCCGTTAGGTTATTTGATCGGAGGTCTATCCAACCCACTACTCCCTTTATAAAATCAAATTGATCGGCCAATGAAAGCAGAAAACTTGTTTCATCTTCTGATTGATCCGCTTGCACGGCCACACACCCCTCTATTCCAAATTGATCATACATGGGTTTCAAATCAAGCGGAAGAAAATCATGCTGAATCACCTTCATATCATCATTGATCCAGGCATCACGTACCGGATTGTACTTCCAGAAATGTTGATGTGAATCGATCATAGAACGGTACGCATTACGATGCAATCATTATGCGTATGCTATTGCCCTTTGACGTTGCTCACCCAATCCCTCAATTCCCAGCTCAATAACATCACCCGGCTTAAGGTATAGCGGTGGTTTAAATCCAAGTCCGACACCGGCTGGCGTTCCGGTTGAAATAACATCACCGGGCAGCAAGGTCATGAACTGACTGATGTAGCTGACTAGAAAAGGCACCTCAAAGATCATATCATCGGTGTTGTTGTCCTGCATCATTTTTTCATTGACTTTCAACCACATGTGAAGGTTATTGAAGTTGGCAATTTCATCTTTTGTTACCAGGTATGGACCCATTGGGGCAAACGTATCACAACTTTTTCCTTTTACCCACTGACCGTTGCGCTCTAACTGAAATTCACGCTCACTGTAATCGTTGTGCAGGCAAAACCCTGCAACATAGTCCAGGGAATCTTTCTCCTCAACATAGGATGCCTTTTTTCCGATCACCACCGCCAACTCAACTTCCCAATCTGTTTTGGTGCTGTTGCGGGGAATAACCAGATCATCGTTTGGTCCTGATAAGGCTGTTGTGGATTTGAAAAAGATAATGGGCTCTTTGGGAATATCCATTTTCGATTCCAACGCATGTTTGGTGTAGTTGAGTCCGACACAAATAATTTTAGAGGGTCGGGTAAACGGTGAAGCAATTCTTACAGGTTTATTAATGATTGGCAGATTGGCGTTTTGCTTCAACCAATTTTCCAGGCGTTTAATGCCATCTGTTTCGAAGAACTTCTCACCAAAGTCTTCACCAAAAGCGGAAACATCAACGATTGCCCCATCGATTAAGACCCCCGGTTTTTCAGTGCCCGGAGCACCATAGCGCAGTAGTTTCATAGGTTCATTACATCCAATTCGATTTTCGGAAATGGTTTGGTTATATATAAATAGATTAGTTGTTCAACCTGATAAATCCACCGTCAATCGGGTAATCCGTACCGGTTACGAAAGAAGCCTCATCTGAACAGAGATACAAGGCCAGCATAGCAATTTCGTCCGGTCTTCCCATTCTGCCAATCGGCTGTGTTTGGGATAGTTTCTCAAACATCTCTTCTTCCTTTCCGGGATAATTTGTTTTCAGGAAACCATCCACAAAAGAAGTATGCACACGAGCTGGAGAAATACAATTGCACCTGATATTTTCTTTGATGTAATCCTTTGCAACTGATAATGTCATGGTGAGCACAGCACCCTTACTCATCGAATAAGCAAAACGGTCGGCAATACCCACACTGGAAGCTACCGATGCAAGGTTAAGGATCACGCCTCCTCCTTGTTTTTTCATCTGCGCAATAACAGCATGCATGGTGTTGTAAACGCCTTTTACATTTACTTGAAAAACTCGTTCAAAATCAGTTTCAGTTGTACTTTCCAGTTTTCCGATGTGCGCAATGCCCGCACAGTTCACCAGCATATCAACTCGGCCTGTTTGTTCAATGATGTTGCGCACAACCTCACCGACCTGATGCTGATCCGCTACATTACATGTAAATGCCTGTACACTGCCACCGGCCGATACTATTTTCTTTACCGTCTCTTCGACCGAGGAGGCATTGAGTTCCAATATGAAAATAGAAGCCCCCTGGAAGGCAAAACACTCGGCAATGGCTTTACCAATCCCGCTTCCACCACCGGTAATGATTGCTGTTTTGTTATGTAGACTGAACATGATAAAACACTACAACGTCTGATGACCATTTAAAAAAACATCCCAATCGCCCGCCTCACCACTCATATGATCTTTCAAAAAAATTGAATACGAAGGCTTATATGGTTTTTTACGTAGCGGCATGTTTGCTTCATCGGGTGTATAGTCACCTTTTTTTGCATTGCATCGCTTACAGGCTGTTACCAGGTTTGTCCACGTATCTTTTCCGCCTAGGGAACGGGGAACAACGTGATCGATGGTCAGGTCTTTACGTGTTCCACAATACTGGCATTCGTGATTATCCCGCTTAAATATATTCTGCCGGGTAAGATTAACGCCCTTGTACGGGGCGTTAACATATCGGTTGAGTCGAATCACAGACGGCATAGGATAGCTCCGCGTAACGGAGTGCAACTTATAGCCATTGGCCGGTCGCACCAGCTCACTTTTGTTCAGGAAAACCAGAATGAAGGCACGTTCAACCGAGCAGACCATCAACGGGCTGTTATCCTGGTTCAGTACCAATACTCGGTTGTTCATAAATGAAAGATAGTAGCAATCTGGTTACGAAGCAAAGCCGAAAATGAATGACGGCATGATGGGAAAAGAGAACTGGAAAATTGATCAGGCGGAAAAGCCAGATCGAATTTGAATTCGGACTTTCTACTCGGCAAGCATGCGCCTAATGCTCGCTAAGTGATGGGAGTAAATTTTTGTATCCATGTTGAGAATGCCCTCTTCGTTGATATAATCGATACGAACACGACCCGAAGCATGGATGATCTTATTTTCTTCCAACAGCATACCGACATGGACTATTTTTCCTTCAGCACTATCAAAAAAAGCTAAATCACCTGGACGGGCAACCTCTAACGATTGCACCGCTCTGCCCTGACTAGCCTGTTGTCTGCTGTCGCGGAACAACTTATATCCACATATTTTATACACCATTTGTGTAAATCCCGAGCAATCAATGCCAAACGGACTTTTACCTCCCCATAGGTAAGGAGAGTTAAGATACTTTAGCGCAATAGTTTTTACGAATTCAAATTCCCGCTTCTGGCCCATGTTTTTGGTTTCGCCATTGAAGGCGAACTGCTCTTCCATTTTAAAAAGCTCTGAACTGGAAATCGGGATGATGCTGCCCATTAAAATAATCTGCGGACTTTTATTGTACAGAATACTGGATGTCAGATCCGTGGCAATTTTAAATTCTGCCCGATTCAGGTACTCAAAATATTCCTGCGTAACGGAATGGTGTTGACTTTCATCGATCCATCCTTCATATTGATCGTAGTTTATTTTGACCCTGATCCAACGTTTTTCCTTTACAGTCTCCGTTACGGCATAGTGATCACCAAACAAGAGTTGTGTTATCTGCTCAGCCTGATGCGTTGGCGCTAACCGAACAGGCACGACACTGAGACGACAAACTCCGTAATCCACTATTTCCATTTTTCTTTCTACTTAAGTTTAAGTCGATGAAGTTCACGCTTGGCATCACGTTCTTTTATACTATCACGTTTATCGTGCGTTTTCTTACCCCGGGCGATAGCGATCTCCAATTTAGCCAAGCCACGTTCGTTGATAAAAAGACGTGTAGGCACAAGGGTTAAACCACGTTCTTCAATTTTCCCCTCCATCTTTTTTATTTCCGATCGCTTCAGCAGCAACTTCCTGTCGCGCACAGCATCGTGATTGTAGTGCGTGCCCTGCGCATAGGCCGAAATATTTATACCCTTTACGAAAAGCTCACCATTGTTGAAATAGCAATATCCATCCTGCAGGTTCACTTTGCCTTCGCGAATGGATTTAATTTCTGTACCCGTCAATACCATGCCGGCAACATATTTATCGAGCAATTCAAACTCAAATCCAGCCTGACGGTTTCGTATATTAATATCGTTTGAAAATCGCTGTTTGGCCATACCGCATCCCTCTTTCTGTACGCTTACGCTAGTGTTTAAATAACCTTGCTATCTTTTCCTTCTTTAAAATCTTCTGACCGGTTTTGCCGGTCGCCACCATCCGATCGCTGACATTTGCTTCGAAGGAACAAATAAGTTCGTTTCCCTTGATGTGCTCAACTACAGCAATATAGCATATCTCATCTCCGACAAATGCCGGACTTTTATGATCAATGCTGAGAAATGTTCCGATTCCCTCTTCGTCAGGCTCACACATATCCAATACAAACTGACGGGACGTCCATTCGATATCGCGTGCCAACGAAAATGTAGCACAAACCTCATGAACAACTTCTCCATGAAAAGCTGCTACATCATTCACAACCACCACCCTGCGATACTCCCTTTTATCTCCAACCTGAACGGTATTTTTCATTCTCTTTTAGGCCAAACCGATTGGCATTCTTGCCAATGGTGTTACATCCAAGCTACAAAACTCTTTCCTCAAATACTTGAAATGAGCGGCCATGGCAATCATTGCAGCATTGTCGGTACAATATTCAAATTCTGGTATAAAGACGTTCCATTCTCTCTTTTCGGCCATGTTTTTTAGTGCCGAGCGCAACCCCGAATTGGCTGATACTCCACCGGCAATAGCAATGTTCCGGATACCCGTTTGCACACTTGCCTGCTCTAGGCGGGTAAGCAACATCGTTACCAAATGGCGCTGCAGGCTTGCACAGATATCGTACAGGTTTTCTTCAACAAAAGCTGGATTTTTTAGTTTCTCATCGCGCAGAAAATACATAAAAGCCGTTTTGATTCCGCTGAAAGAAAAATCGAGACCCGGCATGCTTGTTACCGGAAAGTGAAATGCCTTCGGATTTCCCACATTGGCATATTCGTCAATTAATGGCCCACCTGGGTATGGTAGTCCCATAATTTTTGCGGCTTTATCAAAAGCCTCTCCCACAGCATCATCTTGCGTCTGACCAATAACCTGCATAGTTGTGTAATCCTCTACCAGCACAATCTGGGTATGACCGCCACTAACCGTTAAACACAAGAAAGGAAACTCCGGCACAGGATCATCAATAAAATGAGCCAATACATGGGCTTCCATGTGATTGATCTCGATCAGGGGAATACCCAATGCCAGTGACATACCCTTGGCAAACGATACACCCACCAGCAGCGAACCCATTAAGCCGGGCCCCCGCGTGAACGCAATGGCATTTAAATCGGTTTTGGATAAGCCGGACTTCTCCATTGCTTCATCTACTACCGTAACAATATTTTGCTGATGGGCACGCGATGCAAGTTCAGGCACAACACCACCGTATTTCCGGTGTACCGCCTGTGAGGCAATAATATTATTAAGTACCTTGCCGTTTCGTATAACTGAGGCAGATGTTTCATCGCACGAAGATTCAATGGCAAGTATAACGGGACCCATGTGTTGATTAATGAACCTGCAAGTTATCAAAAATAGAACTCGAAAAATACTGGCCTATTTTCTGGCAAGTATCATCTTCCTGCTCGCGTCAGCGTTCCTCATTCTTCAGATTCCTCCGGTTCAGCAACGCTTGATCAGCCATTACCTCACGGACTTTAATAGCATTGTCGGTTTTAAAACGTCCATCAAAAAGTTCAGACTATTGTGGTTCGACCGGCTGGAACTGGAGGGCGTTCTGGTGCTGGACAAAGAAGGAAATAAAATGATTGCCGCCAAAAGTATCCGGATCAACTATACTATAGCGCAACTGCTGGGAGGACCCGATGTCCATATTGACGGAATTATTCTGGACAGTGCAGCCGTTTACCTCACCAAAATCCATGAATCGGATACCTCCCGCAATCTGAACATCAATGTGTTTATTAATGAAATAAATGAACATTATGCTGCATCAAAAAATCCCGGAAGCCGGACACAACGAATTAAAATTGGGGAGGCTTTCATATCACAAAGTAAATTTTCATTGATTGATCAGGACAAAGAACCGATTGAGAATGGATTCAATTACAATCAGTTTACCCTGGATATTGACGAAGGTCAACTTCAGAATTTCTTGATTCTGGGCGACACCACCGAGTTTAATGTAACTACCCTGATAGCAACAGATCAGGAAACGAATTTTAGCATTCGTCAGCTATCTACATTTTTCCGCATATCACAACAAGCAATGGAGTTTATCGGGCTCAATCTGAAAGCCGGTGAAAGCACGGTATCCGATACAATCATCTTCACCTACAAAAGTCAACTCGACCTGGATGACTTTAACAGCAAGGTTAAGATACATGCCAATCTGAAAGATATAGTACTATACCCCCGCGATCTTGCCCTCTTTGTACCCGGTGCCGAGCAACTTAACAAGCCCTTAAAAATCAATGGCATTTTTAACGGGAGAGTGAACCGGTTCGTCTTGAAAAATATGGAAGTAGGTATGGGCAATACCGAATTACTCGGATCACTGGAGATGGAGGGTCTGCCGGACATAACAGAAACTTTTATTAACCTGAATCTTCAAAATTCGCTGCTTGATTTTAACGACCTGCAATTTGTTTTCAATGAAAATACCCTGACACGGTTGAATCCGCTTGGAAAAATTAACATGAATGGTCAATTTGTCGGGTACACAAATGACTTTGTTGCCAACGGTTCTTTTTTCAGCAACATAGGCAAGATCAAGTCCGATATTAACTTTAAGGTAAACGAAGGTAATTTCGACAAATCCAATTACAGTGGAAATCTCACGTTGGAGAATTTTGATCTTGGTCTGTACCTGAGTGATACAGTCACATTTCAACTGGTTAATCTCGATGGTAAATTAAAAGGATCAGGATTGACTGTTCAGACTGCTGATTTTACATTGAATGGAAAAGTAAGTTCGCTTGGAATTAAAAAATATAACTACACCAATATTGCAACCAATGCGCGCTTCGCATCTGAATTTTTTAGCGGTATCGTTACGGTTGATGATCCTAACCTCAAGCTTACAGCAGAGGGGTCTGTCGACCTGCGAAATGGAAGCGACATTTTAAAGATTCAGGCACAATTAGATACTGCGCTTCTCCATAACCTTAACTTGTCGAAAGACCGCATCTTTCTTCACTCCAAACTGAACATCAATACCAGCGGACTTCAGTTGGATAGTCTTGCCGGAGAGGCTGACCTGGAAGATTTTCGTATCAACTTCAATGACCAGTGGCTTGTGTTGGACAAAATACACCTCACTGCCGAACGCACGAAAACCAGTCGAACGGTCAACTTTCAATCTACCTTGATTGACGCCATGGCCACTGGTGATTTTAACTTTTCGGATGTATTGCTCGATGCGCAAACACTGCAAAGAGAAATACTTTTAAATATTAGCAATGATAAGTATGCCATTCACGAATACTACGCAAACAAAAAAACATCGCCTAAGAAATACGAAGCCCGTTTTGAGGTAAACCTGAAAAATATTAAGCCTTTGATAGAACTGTTTAAACTCGACATGCAACTGGCTAACAATACAAAAATTGAAGGACGCTTCACCAGTGGATACACCAGTATTTTCCAGGCATACACACGCATCGAATCTGTCACCTATCAGCAGAAAAAGTTTAGCAATACTGAAATAGACCTCACGGCTTCCAAAATTTCCGATAGCACCAGTGTGCTGGCAAACGCACTGATTACTTCTGCGCACCAAGACTTCGGAAGCCTTAACACTAAAAACCTGACAGCAGAAGGTATCTGGAACAACAACCACATTGACTTTCTTCTCGATGTTGATCAAGCCGAAACGAAAAACTTTATTCGATTGGGTGGCGCTGTCAACTTCCTGAAAGATAGTACACAACTTACCTTTCAGCCCTCCATCATTCACTTACTTGAAAAAGACTGGGCCTTCGATCCCTCGAATAGCATCACCTTTATCAAAAAAGAAATCACTGTACGGGATTTAAAACTACAATATGAAAATCAGTACATGCTGGTAGACGGAAATCTATCTGAGAATCCGGAAAAAATTCTTACTGCCAAAATCAGTGCATTCGATCTCTCTTTTCTGAACACCTTCCTCACTGAAAAAATTTCCGGTGTTTTAAATGCCAGTTTGGATGTGAGCAATTACTATCACGAACCCTTTATTCAAAATAATCTCTTCATAAAGGCCATGACCCTGAATGACTTTCTCATTGGGGATGTACGCGGAAATAATCAATGGGATACGGTCGTGAATCGTTTTAATATCAACCTGACGGTAGATCGGAATGAAACCCGCATCATCAATGCTATGGGCTCTTATAATCCATCACAACAAGTTAGTCCGATCAATGTAGATGCCGAGTTTACGAATGCAAACCTGAAAATTATTGAGCCTTTCTTTGACGACCTCTTCAGCCGATGGGATGGAACGCTTTCCGGAAACTACCACATCACAGGAAGTTTGAAATCGCCATTGATAAATGGTGAAGGCGAAGTGAAGGACGGACAAATGATGATTAATTACTTGAAGACGCTGTATCGTTTTACCGGAACTGTCGGGCTCTCACCCAACTCCATATTCTTCCGCAATATTGAGCTCACCGATGCATTACGGAATAATGCAAAGCTTAACGGAACGATTACCCATGAAGGCTTTCGCGATATGCGCATCAACCTGGACGCCAACTATCAAAACTTTCAGGTTATGAATACCACCGCTAAGGATAACAGTTTGTTCTACGGACAAGCCTACGCCTCGGGCGATCTGACAATTTTCGGGCCGTTGTCGAATCTGAAAATATCAGCGCATGCGAAATCAGAAAAAAATACGCGCATCTATATCCCGATAAGCGGATCTTCATCGTCAGAGAAAAAAGACTTTATCAACTTTGTCAATTTCAGTGATTCAACCTTTCAATCCAACCTCCAGCAATCCATCTCCAAGAAACTTGCCTTAACCGGCTTATCGCTTGACTTTAACCTGGACATTACACCAGATGCCTACTGCGAAATCCTGATTGATATGAAAGCGGGAGACATCATTCGTGGACGCGGCAATGGCGATATCCAACTACAAATTGACACCAATGGAGATTTTTCCATGTTCGGTCCGTTTGTGTTTACAGAAGGATGGTACAACTTTACGTTGTATGATATCATCAATAAAGAATTTGAAATTAAAAAAGGAAGCACCATAACCTGGTATGGAGATCCGTATGCTGCCATCCTGAATATTAACGCAGCCTATAACCAGTTGGCATCATTCGGTCCCATCATCACCAATCAGGAACTTGCTGCCACCCCGCAGATGAGGAGAAAATACCCGGTGGAAGTGCTACTGAAACTCGAAGGGCCAATGCTCGCACCCCAAATAAATTTCGATATCCTTGCCGATCAGATTCCGAAGACCATTATCGTGGAGGGTGCTGTTGTAGACCTGGCTTTTCAATTTCAGGCATTCAAAAATAAAATGGACGAACAGGAACTTAAACGCCAGGTCTTTAGCCTCATTGTATTGCGCAAATTTTCACCTCCGGATGCTTTCAATGCGAGCGGGTCATTGGTAAACAGTGTGAGCGAGCTCTTCTCAAATCAGCTTAGCAACTGGGCTACGCAAGTAGATGAAAACCTGGAGGTTGATGTTGATCTCGGGCAAATGGATCAGGAAGCCTTTAATACTTTTCAATTGCGATTATCGTATTCATTTTTTAATGGCCGCTTGCGGGTAACAAGCGATGGAACGTACTATGGTCAGGGCAGTAACAATACAAGCACAACAAATGCCTCCAGCCTGGCAGGCGATTGGTCTGTGGACTACATGCTAACCGCAGATGGAAAATTTCGCGCTAAAATGTATAGCCGAACCAATGTTAATCCCATTCTCAACACCATCAACTCGCAAAACTCATTAACCACAGGTGCCAGCCTGATGTATACCCAGAGTTTTAACGAATTTAAAGATCTGTTAAAAAAAGCACGCGATAAGCAACGCAAATCGAAACCCGTTTCCACAGGCACTAACGGAGAGGCCATAAAAGAAGAAGACGGTGCGGAATAAGACCACGATATTGCTGCTTGCACTCTGGCTTGCCTTGTTAAATAGTGTTGATGCACAGGTAAGCGATTCGTCAGGTGTAAACAAAAAAAGGTTGCGCACCTTTGCGTTGAGTGCCAGTCTTGTTTATGGGGCTACCTTAGTAGGCCTTAACGAATTGTGGTATAGTGATTCCGGGAAAGAACCCTTCCATTGGTTTAACGACAATGCTGAATGGAAACAAGTCGACAAACTTGGCCATTTCTATTCTTCATTTTATCTGAGTTACGGTACATCACGCGCACTCCGATGGTGCAACGTGCCATCAACGAAATCAGACCTGATTGGATCACTCACAGGTTTTATGGTTCTTTTACCCATAGAGATTTTAGATGGTTATTCAGAAGCCTATGGTGCTTCTGCGGGCGACTTACTGGCAAATGCTGCAGGATCTTCCTTTTTTCTGGCGCAATCCCTAGGCTGGAAGGAAATACGCATCTATCCGAAGTTTTCTTTCCACCGAACAGCATACGCTCCTGTTCGTCCGGATGTTCTGGGTGATGGGCCCATTCAAGAACTATTCAAAGATTATAACGGACAAACCTATTGGCTTTCTGCTGACATGGATAAATTTATCAGGTTTCCGAGGTGGCTTAACCTGGCTGTGGGATATGGCGCTGAAGACATGATCTACGCGCGTGATGACCAAAATCTTGCTGCTGGATATAATCCGTACAGGCAATACTACGTATCAATCGACTTTGATCTCACCGCAATCAAAACACGATCAAAGGCCCTTAAAGCATTAATATTCCTGGCGAACATGATCAAATTACCATCGCCTACACTGGAATTCTCAAAGAAGGGAACAAAGTTCTATGCCTTCTATTTCTAGCGGGAAAAAAATTAAACCAGCATACCATTTTTACACGTCAATTTTCCTAACTTCCATTTCTTAAACCAACCCATATGAACTTAACTTCTACCGTAAAGCAATACGCTGATCAGATTGGAGGCCAATTCACAGATTACGATCATACAAAATCCATTGTGGTTGTACCGATCGACTCCTACCGGTTTCAAACCATTTTAGCACTAACACAAAAGAGCCCGGTTTCTGGTCGCGAACAAGCTGTATTCAGTTCGAAGGTGTGTGAATTTAGTTCATCACTTGATTTAAAATCGCTGCTTGAACAAAGTGCGAATTTTGATTTCAGCAAGTTTGTACTGGAAGATGGATACCTTAAAGTTGAAGCATCCTGCCTGGTTTCCTCTGCTACCGAGGATCAGGTAAAAGAAATGATCCAGGAAGTTGCACAACTAGCCGATCATTACGAATTAAAACTCACCGGAAAAGACATTCACTAGTTCCATTCTGTTTCTTATCTGTATTTTTGTGACGCAAGCCGTCTTATCGTCCCGACCTAGTCGGGAAGGAAAGTCCGGGCAACATAGAGCAGCGTACTTCCTAACAGGAAGGCCCCGACTAGTCGGGGACAGATAGTGCCACAGAAAACAAACTACCCCGACTTGTCGGGGAAAAGGTGAAAAGGCGAGGTAAGAGCTCACCGGCCCAACAGTGATGGAGGGCGCATGGC
Organism: Cyclobacteriaceae bacterium; assembly: GCA_016787565.1. Classification (GTDB taxonomy): domain Bacteria; phylum Bacteroidota; class Bacteroidia; order Cytophagales; family Cyclobacteriaceae; genus JAEUUG01. The sequence continues at coordinate 185,871 of JAEUUG010000003.1, read as the reverse complement.
AAACCTTACGCGTTGAAAGGTCAAATAGGTTCCGTTTCATTCCTGGGTGGAGTGGGTTAGCGGCTCGTTAATTGTTCTGGTGAATCAGAGCAGGCGGAACGGGTAGACTGCACGACCCTGATCGTGAGGTCAGGGCTAGATAAATGATAAGAGCCCCGGTTCACACCGGGGAACAGAACCCGGCTTACAGGCTTGCATTTTTTTAATTCTGTTCCACACCATATCGCAAAAATTCCATGTCAAAAATTTTAGTCATTGAAGACGACTCCAAAATTCGCGCAATCCTTAAAGAAATTCTTCAGGAAAAAGATCATGAAGTTGATGAAGCTGCCGATGGCCAGGAGGGATTCCGCAAACTTGAATCTGGAAGTTTTGACTTATGTATATGCGATATAAAAATGCCTAAAATGGATGGCATTGAAGTACTGGAGAAATCAAAAGAAGCCGGCATACCCACTAACTTTATCATCATATCAGCACATGGCAACATTGATATTGCCGTTGATGCGGTGAAGAAAGGTGCGTTCGATTTTCTTCAGAAACCTTTTGATCTTGGTCGTCTGGAAATCACACTGCGCAACGCATTGGATAAAACAAGCCTGATAAAAGAGACTAAAACCCTTCGAAAAAAGATTTCTAAAAAATTTGAAATGGCCGGTGAGAGCGAACCTATTCTTCAGGTTAAAGAAATGATTGAAAAGGTCGCGCCTACTGATGCACGTGTACTCATCACCGGCCCGAATGGATCGGGTAAAGAATTAGTTGCCCGATGGCTCCACGAAAAAAGTAAGCGAGCGTCAGGCCCATTAGTGGAAGTTAACTGTGCAGCCATTCCATCAGAATTGATTGAGAGTGAATTGTTCGGCCATGAAAAGGGATCCTTCACTTCTGCGATCAAACAGCGGCTTGGAAAATTTGAATTGGCTGAAGGAGGCACAATCTTTCTGGATGAGATTGGCGACATGAGTCTTTCAGCGCAGGCCAAAGTATTGCGGGCTCTTCAGGAGAATAAGATCGCCCGCGTTGGTGGCGATAAAGAAATTACAGTAAATGTCAGAGTTTTGGCCGCCACCAATAAAGACCTTAAAAAAGAGATTGAAGAAAACCGTTTTCGTGAAGATCTGTATCACCGGCTTAGTGTAATTGTTATAAAAGTTCCTTCCTTGAATGAACGCAAAGAGGACATCAAAATTCTGGCTAATAAATTCCTGGAAGATATTGCAGACGAGTATGGAGCCAGAAAAAAAGAACTGAATGCTAAGGCTATTGATCAGTTAAAAAAACACAACTGGACGGGAAATATCCGGGAGTTGCGAAATGTTGTTGAGCGACTGGTTATTATGAGCGGAGAAGAAATATCAGCTCAGGACGTGGAAAAATACCTGTAGAGAATTAAATGCGGCTTTCTGCAGTCTTTTTAAGAGCTTCCTTTTTTGCATAGGTAGGGCAAGTGTACTGGCTGCATGAAGCAAAAAGACCTGCAAGAATAACAAAAGCGACTAACTTTTTCATTGAAATGATTTTGGTTGTAACAAAAATATAGTTCTTTCTTTAAAAAACAAATTCACCTGTCAAATAATCCAGTTCATCGCAGCTTTTGACTACCCAACCATCAAATTGCAGCCACGCAGATCACTATTATCCATTCTTCCCAATACTTCAAATGTGCCGTCAGTATATACCCGCCCCAAATCTTCTGTCTCCAGAAAGGCGATAGAATGCAAGTTGGCTAAATCGATAACATTAATCCCTGATGTTTCTCCAAGTAACCCCTTTCTGAAGGGATCTGTAATATCTCTCCCTGTAATTTTCATCCAAGGCGGACAATGAAAACCGACTCCTCCATCCATATAAGCCTGCGAAAGGAGTTCCGTCATACCGTATTCTGAATAAATGGCGGTGACGTTAAACCGATCTCGCAGGAACTGATGCAATTCTTCACGGGTCAATTCCCTTCTTCTTCCCTTCATACCACCTGTCTCAAAAATCAAACAATGACTGAGATCAGGTTGATGTTGTTCCGCTACATCCAACAAGGCATAGGTAACGCCCCATAGTATTGTTTTGCGTTTACTATTTTTTAGCGACTGAAGATCACTCAGCAACTTTTCTTGATCGTACAAATAGAAACCTGAATAAGCCGAACCTGTTCGCTTTATAAAATGGTCAATCATGGCTACCAACGAAGAATTTTGTCGCTCGAGGTAAGAAGGTAACAAGGCCAGTACGTTGTACTGTGTAAGATCGCCAAAGAAATAAGTAAAGTTTCGTTCGGCATGCTGAAGATAAAAATCAAGACTTTGAATTTCGTGGCGGCTTGTTAAAGTACCCATTGTTCCGCTGCTTTCAAAAAATGTATCTGAAGGCCAATTTCCCGTTTTTAGAGCATGCTGCTTAAAAAAAGAAATAGGCAAAAAAGGGATATCCTCCACCCTGCTGATTGATTCTTTCTCAATATTCAGATTTTCAACAAAAGCCTTATAAACAGGGTTATTCCTAACTTGAAATTGAAATACGGAAAGGGCAATATCTGCGAAAGCGCGCTCGTTAAGGTGGTATAAATCAAAACTTTTAAAAGTTTCCAAGCGTTTACGTAATTTGACAAGGTTAAGATACGAGCATGAAAGTAATTAAGGGCTTAAGCGTTTTCTTTTTTTTGGCAGTTGGATTCAGTTCCTGCTTTGACCCTCCTGAATTTCCCAATCAGCCAGAAATTGGATATGAAGACATTTATTTCAAAGTTACACCCGATGTGGTTATACCGGACACCCTCGTAATTGTGATAACCTTTAAAGATGGTGATGGTGATCTAGGTCTTAGCCAGGATGACCCCCAATATAGGAGCGATCCGTACCATCAGTTGTACTTCTATCAGGAAAACAACACGCAAAAGCTCAGTACTTTTACTGTCAGATCAACAACCAATATTCAATATGAAATATTGGATATACCCAATCCTTCGTTGGGTAAACTGATCTTTCCCCGAACAAAGAAAAAAATCAATTACGATACCCTACCGGAATACACTTGCCGAAACTACACCTACTTAGCCGGTCGAAATTTATTGATTGAAGAAACTGATTTAGCTGCACTCGATTCATTCGTAAAATTCACAGACACGTTAACATCTTCCACCAGTAAGTTTTATCAGTTATTGGACACGCTGTACTTTACACCTAATCCAAATTACAATAACATCACTGTAGATTTCATGATTAAAAATAACAATGGGAGTTTCACTAAATATGACTGGGGCTGTATCTCAGCTTTTGATCAGCGCTTTCCTGTGCTATCTGAAAATACCAAAGTCCCGCTGGAGGGCAGCCTGGCTTATCGGATGATTGGAACTGGATTTACTTCGCTCTTTGGTGGAAAGACCATGAAGTTACGAATACAGATTAAAGACCGTGCCTTAAACTCAAGTAACATCATTGAAACCCCAGAGTTTACGCTGGATAAAATCCGAAGGTAAAAGATATTCTCTTAGTAAAGCGCTGGAAACTGAGCCGGGTCTACCTCGTGCATCAGCGCATAAACTTTTTCAAAGATATACTCCGCATTGGGCTTCGTGAAATAATCGCCATCAGAAGCATACGCAGGCCTATGTTCTTTTGCTGTTATCGTAACTGGTGTGGAGTCTAAATGCTGATATGCATGTTGTTCTTCCAGTACCTGTTGCATCATAAAAGAAGTTGCACCGCCCGGAACATCTTCATCTGCAAAAACAATCCGGTTGGTCTTTTTTACAGATGCCACAATCGAATGGTGAATATCAAAAGGCAGTAGTGTTTGTACATCGATGACTTCGCATGAAATACCTATTTTATCTAACTCTATGGCAGCCTCCATAATCACACGGCACATCGAACCATATGTAACAACGGTTACATCGTTTCCATGCTTTAAAATTTCCGGAACACCCAGCGGAACAGTGAATTCTCCAATATTTTCCGGCAATTTTTCCTTAAGACGGTAGCCATTTAAACATTCAATGATAATGGCAGGGTCGTCTGAGCGAAGCATGGTATTATAGAAACCAGCAGCCTGTGTCATATTGCGGGGAACAAGAATATAAATACCCCGCAGGCTATGCAGCATCATACCAATGGGAGAACCTGCATGCCAAACACCTTCCAGTCTGTGCCCACGGGTACGAACAATCAACGGAGCTTTTTGCCCACCCTTTGTCCGGTAATGTAAACAGGCCAAGTCATCAGAGAGGGTTTGCAACGCATAAATAAAATAATCAAGATATTGAATCTCAGCGATGGGTCTCAGCCCGCGCAGCGCTAATCCTATACCTTGTCCGACAATGGTACACTCCCGAATTCCCGTGTCTGTTACGCGCAACTCACCATGCTTTTGCTGCAATCCTGCAAAGCCCTGATTGACATCACCAATTTTACCAACATCTTCGCCAAAAGCAAGCACCCGTGGATCACGCTCCAAAGCTGCGTCAAAGCAGGCGCGCAAAACTTCACGACCGTCAACAATTGCTGATGACTCGGTGTATATTGGTTCAACATGCTCAACCTTTAAGGCCGCCTCATCCGACTGGCTATGGAGGTGAGAACTGTATCTGCCAAAATCATCTTTCTCCGCTTCCGTTATCCACTGAATTAATTCGCTTCGACACGTTGTGTTTTCTTCCCGCATGATCCGAAGTGCCTTCTTCGCAGCGCGCATGGTTTCCAGGCGTGTAGGATTAATTGCTTTTGTAAGTTCTTCTTTCACAGCAACAATATCCTGCGCATGGCGGCTCTGGCGCAAAGCGTTATCCAAAATTTGCAAGACAATAGTCTGGTCATTACGGACGTCATCCATGAAAGCTTTCCATGCACGATCACGGGCCTCTTTGGCGGCTTTTTTCGCTTCTCTCTCAATAGCATCAACTTCCTCTGGAAGAATCAGAACTTCATCAAGGATCCACTCACGCATTTTCCGGATCGGATCAAAATCAGCTTCCCACGTGAGCCGGTCCTTCGATTTATAACGCTCGTGTGAACCCGAAGTGGAGTGCCCTTGAGGTTGCGTCATCTCCTCGACATGAACAAGCACAGGAACATGCTCTTCTCTGCAAATCCGTTCAGCTTTTTGATAAGTCGCCAACAAGGCAGAATAATCCCACCCTACTACGGTTAATATTTCAATTCCTTTTTCGTGCGCTGTTCGTTTAAAACCATCCAGCGCTTTTGATATGCTTTTCTTAGTGGTATGAAACTCCTGCGGAACAGAGATGCCATAGCCATCATCCCAAACGGAAGTTAACATCGGAACCTGCAATACGCCTGCTGCATTGATTGCCTCAAAGAACATTCCTTCAGAAGTTGAAGCATTTCCAATTGTTCCGAATGCAATCTCATTCCCGTTAACAGATAATGTATTGAACGAATGAAGTTGTGGATTCTCCCGAAAGAGTTTGGATGCATAGGCTAAACCTAACAACCGAGGCATTTGTCCTGCTGTTGGAGAAATATCTGCACTGCTGTTTTTGAGCGTAGTAAGATTTTTGAATTTCCCGTGTTCATCAAGCAGGCGTGTACCGAAATGTCCAGTCATTAATCGACCTGCTGTGGAAGGATCTGCCTCCACATCAGTATGCGCATAAAGTTGAGCGAAAAATTGCTGCACCGTGAGTTCGCCAATGGCGAACATAAATGTCTGATCGCGATAATACCCTGAACGGAAGTCGCCCGGCCTGAACACTTTAGCCATCGCAATCTGTGCGAGCTCTTTACCGTCACCAAAAATCCCAAACTTGGCCTTACCCATGAACACCTCTTTGCGTCCGATAAGACTGGTTTCACGACTTTCTATTGCAAGGCGATAGTCAGCGAGAATCTCTTTCACCTTCGCCTGCGAGTATTTTACTTTAGCTTCTCTCGTTACACTCAAGGTTCGTGGGTTGATGGGTTAAACAACTGTTAGGTCAAAAATAGAGAATACATGTTACCTTTCAAAAGCTGAAAGGTCCTTACACAGCCTCCGGCTTACACAATGAATAAATAGCCTTCATAATTTCACAAATTTTATTCTGCATTCGATACAGCATCAGAATAATTCATGAGCATAATCCATAATTACAGGCATTTATTTGGATGCATCAAAAAAATGAAATCGGGTAAATTAACGCGTCACGAATACTATATTTGCATGCCATTTAAAACGATTGCAATATGATAATAGGTGTTCCCAAGGAAATTAAAAACAATGAAAACCGTGTGGCGCTGACACCTGCCGGAACGCAGGAATTAGTGAAGCGCGGTCACACCGTTTACGTTCAGCAAACTGCCGGTGTGGGCAGTGGCTTCAGTGATGATGAATATGTTAAAGCTGGTGGCAAGATCATTCAGGATGCTGCTGAAGTTTTCAGCCTAGCTGAAATGATCATGAAAGTGAAGGAGCCTATTGAACAGGAGTATAAACTAATAAAGAGAGATCAACTTGTATTTACCTATTTTCATTTTGCCTCATATGAGCCGCTTGCAAAAGCAATGGTTGCCAGCGGTGCGGTGTGTCTTGCTTATGAAACTGTTGAGCGCATTGATGGTAGTCTTCCCTTGTTGATTCCCATGTCGGAAGTGGCGGGCAGAATGTCTATTCAGGAAGGTGCGAAATACCTGGAGAAGCCATTGAAGGGCCGCGGTATTTTATTGGGTGGCGTACCAGGTGTTAAGCCTGCGAAAGTACTCATATTAGGAGGTGGTGTTGTGGGCACAAATGCTGCCAAGATTGCCGCTGGAATGGGTGCCGATGTAACCATCATGGATGTTAACCTGAACCGTCTTCGTTACTTGGATGATGTGATGCCAAAGAATGTCCATACAATGGTATCCAATGAATACTCACTTCGGGAGATGGTAAAAGATCACGATCTGATTGTTGGAGGTGTTTTAATTCCAGGTGCCAAAGCTCCGAAACTTATTACCCGCGACATGCTTAAAACCATGCGTCCCGGTACAGTACTGGTTGATGTTGCTGTTGATCAGGGTGGGTGTATTGAAACGTGTACGCCAACCACACACGAAGATCCTACCTATATTATTGATGATGTTGTCCATTATTGTGTGGCCAACATGCCCGGTGCAGTACCCTACACATCAACCCTGGCGTTGACGAATGCAACCCTTCCATATGCCATTCGTCTGGCCAATCAAGGGTGGAAAAAAGCCTGTCAGGAAAGTTCTGAATTGCGCAATGGCTTGAATGTGATTAACGGTGAAGTGGTTTACAAGGCTGTTGCGGATGCGTTCAATCTCGGCTATACAGAGGTTAAAAAGTTTTTATAACCTCGTTCAGGATTTAGTAAAAGAAAATGCCATGCCCACGGGTATGGCATTTTCTATTTGTATGCTGGCAAACTATCCAGGAGCCTTGATGTACCCTCCTGCCAATTGATCTGTGCGCAAAAATGAATCAATCCATTCGTGAGCGTAACATAGGTTGCCTTCAGCGTTGCGTTGTATACCGAGGCCTGCAAAACTGCCTGCTGGTCTACCTTAACCTCTGGTGATTTACACTCAATCACCATCCACGGTTTCCCTTCACGATCAAAAACAACTATATCAGAACGCTTAGGCAGGGTGTTGAATGAAAGTCCACCCTCGACTTTTATCAGCGATCTGGGATAGCTCAAATTGCTAATTAAATAGTGAGTGAAGTGCTGGCGTACCCACTCTTCTGGGGTGAGCACAACAAACTTCTTCCGGATAACATCAAAAATCCATACTTTTCCATCAGCTTTCTTTAGCTTGAAATCAACAGCCGGAAGATTGAGTGAAATCATTTCGGAAGTAAAATAGCAAAACAATGAAGACCAAACAGGAAATAGTTGAAAACTGGCTTCCCCGCTATACCGGGCAGCCACTTGATAAATTTGGAGATTACATCTTGCTGACAAACTTTGATAACTATGTTAAACTCTTTGCTGAATGGCATAATGTTCCCGTCAACGGAATAGAAAAGCCCATGCGCAATGCAACGGCAGAAGGTATAACGATTATTAATTTTGGAATGGGCAGTCCGAATGCTGCCATGGTGATGGATTGCCTCAGCGCCATTAAACCAAAGGCTGCGCTGTTTCTTGGTAAATGTGGCGGGTTGAAAAAAAAGAATGACATCGGTGATTTGATTTTACCGATTGCCGCCATCCGCGGTGAAGGAACATCTAATGATTACTTCCCACCCGAAGTACCAGCCTTGCCCTCCTTCGCCCTGCAGAAAGCTATTTCCACTACTATCCGCGACTTCACACAAGATTACTGGACAGGCACTGTCTATACTACAAACAGAAGGGTTTGGGAGTGGGATGAGGAGTTTAAAGATTACCTGAGGAAGATCAGGGCACAGGCAATCGACATGGAGACGGCAACAATTTTTTCAACAGCTTTCTCCAATAAGATTCCGGCAGGTGCATTACTCCTGGTTTCTGATCAACCCATGATTCCAGAAGGCGTGAAAACAGACGTGAGCGATTCTTCAGTAACCAAAAACTTTGTTGAACTGCATCTTCGGATCGGTATTGAATCGCTAAAACAATTGATCAATAACGGTATGACGGTTAAACACCTTCGGTACTAGCAAGCGCTACTTACGATAATGGTGTTCGGATTACTTTTGATTTAACTGTAATCAAGATCACTAATCCGATGATAAAAAATAGCGCTAACGCCAATGCGCTGTTGCGCATCCCACTGTCATTGGCAGTACTGGTCAGTTGATTGATCAATCCAAATGAGAACGTGCCCATAACAATCGAAATGTTGTACGTGACATCGTAAAAACTGAAATACGATGCGTGATCTTCCGTTTGCCTCGGAATCAATTTTGAATAGGTAGCGCGTGATAACGACTGAATTCCTCCCATCACCATGCCGACAACAAAGGCCAGGGCATAGAACTGATACTCGGTAGTAATAAAATAGGCGGAAATACAAATACCAATCCAGACAACCAGCATGATAAGCAGCGCAAATCGATTGCCCAGTTTGCCAGAAAGTCGTGCAAACAACCATGCACCTACAGCACCCACCAGTTGTATAATCAGCAGAATCTGGATAAGACTGTCATCTTTCATCTTTAACACATCTGTACCGAATAGTGTTGACAGATACATGACCGTCTGTACACCCATGTTATAAAAGAAGAATGCCAAGAGGTAGCGCTTCAGATCGGGTTGATCTTTCAGGCTGCGCCATACTTTAATGAGTTCATCATAGCCCTTCGACCAAATATTCCCGGTAGGCTTACGATTGAACGGATTATCCGGGAGGAAATTAAATGGAATAAAAGAAAAGCCAATCCACCAAATACCCACCAGTAAAAAGATGAAGCGTGTGGCCAACCCTTCATTGGCGAATCCGAACGCGCTGTAATTCAAAATTAAAATCAAGGATACAATCATGAGCAGTACACTGCCATAATACCCCATGGAATATCCCCGGGCACTGGTTTTATCATACCTGTCTTCTGTTACAATCTCAGGCAGGAAGGCATCATAAAAAACCAGGCTACCCGAATAACCAATACTGGCAATAACAGAACAGAAAAGTCCCCACCATAAGGTATTAAGGCTATCAAAGAAATAAAGACCCATGCAGGCCAGGCTACCCATCCAAACAAAAAATTTCATAAATGCTTTCTTGTTCCCGGTATAATCTGCCGCTCCGGACAAAAGTGGTAGAATCGCTGCAACGATCAGGAATGAAAATGAGAGCGCATAGGAATATAAAACTGAATTTTGGATAGTAAACCCCAGAAAGGGTATTTGATCGCTGCCGTTATTAACCGCGACTGACTTGTAGTAAATTGGAAAAATGGCGGTTGTTATAACCAGGGAGTAAACAGAATTGGCCCAATCGTACATGTACCAGGCACGAACTGTTTTGGGATTATTTAACTCACCGCGAATACTAATGACGCTCATGAACTATTAAAAAGCCCTGCTCCGGAAATTCAGAACAGGGCCATTTTATTTTCTTATGAAAAAACTTTTCGACTACTTTTTATCTTGCACTTTGGCATTCGATGAATACAGAATTTTACGAGCGTTCGCTTTACGCAACTCAGTCTCAACATCGGCAATGATACCGCGCTTTGCTTCACTATCAACCTTTAACGAAATAGTAATAGCATCGCGTTCGACTTCATCCAATTCAGATTTTTCCATATTCACCCATTGAATAATGTCTTTGGGTTCAATAAAAACATCATTAGCCTGAATTTTAGGTTCCTTTCCAAACTGCTCAATCTTACGAGGTTCACCGATGTAGAGATACGAGATTAATGACTTCTTCGCCAGTTTACGAAGTTGAGTCGCCTGCGGAATACGTTGCTGAACTTCAATGGAAGACTCCCTCATTTTGGTTGTCACCATGAAGAAGAACAACAACATGAATACCACATCAGGCATGGAAGAAGTGGGTATCTCCTGTTTGGTCTTTGTCTTCTTTTTAAACTTTGACATAGTTCAATTCCTCCTGTTAAAATTATCCACCAACTTTAGTTGGTTCTGCGATTGAAAGATTCTTGGGTATTTCTGGTTTACCATCTGGCTTGAGCTTACGACCCCTGTCGTACAGTTGTCTGTTTTCGGGAGAAGCATTTGGCTCTGACGAAACTTCCCTCCATTTATCAACAGGTATACCTGCGTTCTCAGCATATATCTCGTTGTATGCAGCTTCCGCAGCATCGAGAATCTGAATAAACTTCTTATGCGTAGTACCTCGGTCCGTTTTAAATGAAACAATTGCTTTTTCCGGGTTATCAGAAGATTGGGGATTCTGTCCGTAGTTCAATATAAACTCTTTAATCTTGTCCGTGAGTTCCCGATCTGATCGATTCCAAATCTCATTCTCCACCAGAAGATTATCGAAGGAGTTAATCTGAATTTTGAAAAGATTCTTCTCCGGGATCTCCACATTCTCTTCCTTCACGGCCTCTGGAGGAGGTGGTAAAAAGAGTAATAACCCCTTGTCGTTCGGTACCGTAGTTGTCATCAAGAAAAACGTTAACAACAGGAAGGCGATATCCGCCATCGAAGCATTCGGGATGTCTGGTGTTGATCGTGCCATTTTATTTCAAGGCTTTACTGATTTCAGAATAAATTATCGCAAGGAATGACAGCGCTAACGAGATGTAGAGCATGATAAAACCTGCACCAATTAATTTTGACATTGTTCCGGTAACACCTCGCGCAGCATTATCAACACTCACGTAAGAGCCCGATAGCGCGTAGGAAATACCAAAAAGAACAACAAAAAAACCAATTCCCACAAGAGCCCTAACCAGTGCTCGAGGAGTTTTTATTGCAATAATTATGGGGAATACAATAGCCAGAACTACTGCCACCACAAATAGTGCATAAAGAATATATAGACCTATATCTAACATAGTGGTAGCGGTTTATTTAACCAGTTTATGCTTTACAAGGATATCCACAAGCGATATCGATGCATCTTCCATGGTATTTACCAATGAATCAATTTTAGAAACCAGATAGTTGTAGAACACCTGAAGAACCATACCCACAATCAAACCTCCAACGGTTGTTAAAAGGGCGACTTTCATACCACCTGCAACGATGTTCGGGGAGATATCACCAGCCTTTTCAATGTCTTCAAATGCAAACACCATCCCGATTACAGTTCCAAAGAATCCAAGCATGGGACCCAGTGAGATCAGCAATGAAATCCAGATCAAACCTCTTTCCAAACGACCCATTTCCACTCCACCGTAGGATACAATTGATTTTTCAACCATATCCAGTCCTTCCGGATAACGCATCAAACCTTGTGTGAAAATAGATGCCACTGGACCACGTGTATCGCGGGTTACATCCAACGCAGCATTTACACCGCCTTTAGCGAGTGCATCCTCGATTTGACCCAAGAGCTTTTTAGTATTCGTAGTAGCCAGATTTAAAGTGATAATTCGCTCAATTGAGATTGCCAGACCCAGAATCAAACAGATCAATAATGGGGTCATGAACTTCCAGTTCCCATCGATATAAAGGTCTTTGACTACTTCATGGAAAGATTTTTCTTCATCCACAGTCACATCATCTGTAGAAGTGACCTGTGCAGCCGTAGAGGAAGATTGAGATGAGAGGGAATCCTGAGCTAAAAGCGTAGAGGATGCCAGAACCCCCACAAGTGCAAAAATTGCAAATAGTTTTTTCATAGTTAAAGGTTTAAGTAAGCTTTGAAGTGGCCAAAATTAAACGTTTTGTCGATTTCTAAATACTTTTTACAAAATTTTTCTATTAACGGCCTTAACTTCAATCTTCTTTGGCTTTTTAATAGCCCAAACCAAATAAAGTCACAGCCTGCAACCACTTTAAAAATTAATATAGATAAAAATCAGGTAATCTTCCCAGAAATAAAAAGTCCCGCGCGATGGCGGGACTTTGGCGGAGAGGGCGGGATTCGAACCCGCGATACACTTTCGCGCATACACACTTTCCAGGCGTGCTCCTTCAACCACTCGGACACCTCTCCTATCGGTTTCGCACAAAAGGGCACAAATAAATGGATAAAATACACCCTTTCCAAGCATTATCTATGCTGTTAATTCACCTGCCAATGATTTCACCACCAATTCCTTCGCCTGGTGTGAATCATATTCACCCAATAGCAACATAAGTTTTGTAACGGCAGCTTCGGTTGTCATATCAGCGCCACTCAAAACACCTGCACGAAGTAACTCTTTACTGGTTTCATACCGACCCTGAATTACCATGCCACCGGGACACTGGGAGATATTCATCACAATTACACCGTTGTTCACTGCATCTCGAATTGCACTAATCAGCACCGTATCGGTTGGCGCATTACCTGACCCGTATGTTTCCAGTATCACGGCTCGGATCCTCGGAGTTTGCAGTATTGCCTGAATGGTGTGCAGGCCAATTCCCGGGAAGAGTTTAAGTATTGCGATGTTGGTGTCAAATTTCGAGCGAAGCTTGAGTTTAGTCTGTGGCATTGCAGCGCGAATGACCGAAAAATTGTAATCTATTTTAACTCCCGCTTTGGCCAGAGGCGGGTAATTGCCTGAATCGAACGCATCAAACTGCATGCTCTCCACTTTTTTTGATCGGTTACCACGCAATAATTCGTAATCAAAATAGATACAAACCTCGGGAACGAGCGGTACACCGTTCTTTTTGGCGGATGCAATCTCTAAGGCTGTAATCAGATTTTCGCGGGCATCCGACCGGGGTTCGCTAATGGGCAACTGAGCTCCTGTAAAGATGACGGGTTTTCGCAGCCCATCCAGCATAAAACTGAGCGCAGAAGCCGTATAGGCCATCGTATCGGTCCCATGAAGGACTACAAAGCCGTCATGTGTTTCATGGTGGTCTTCTATAATTCTGCCAAGTACCTGCCAGTGCGCAGGACTAATGTTCGAGGAATCAATTGGAGTCTCAAACGAAACCACTGTGAGTTCAAGACCAAAATTCTTTAGGGTCGGCAGGTGTTCCAATATTAAACTGAAATCGAAAGGAATCAGCACACCTTCTGCATCATAGGTCATTCCAAAAGTTCCACCCGTGTAAACAATGAGAATTCTGCCTTTGGGTTGCAGCGGCAATGCCGTATTGATACTAATGCGTTTCAGATTCATAAAAGATTGAAATCAGTATTATGCATACTGGACGGTCCGAAGTTAATGCTTCTGCTGAAATAAGGTTAAGGCGTTAGCGGTTGAATGCTTTTGTACCTCATCCATCGATACTTTTTTATACGCTGCTAGCTGCTGCGCCACTAATGGAATATACGAAGGTTCATTCCGTTTACCGCGATGTGGGACCGGTGCCAGATACGGACTGTCGGTTTCTAACACAATATGCTTGAGGGATATATCGGGCAAAACAGTATCAAGACCACCTTTCTTAAAAGTGGCTACACCACCGATTCCTAAAAAAAAATTAAGCTTGGTAATGCGCTCTGCCTGTTGTGACGTTCCGGAGAAGCAATGAAATACACCTGTAAGTTTTCCATCCTGCAAGCTTTCCACCATTTCAATAGTTTGATCTACACTGTTACGACAGTGTATAACTACCGGTAAACTATATTTTTTCGCCCAGTTCACCTGAATGGTAAAAGCTTCCTGCTGCTGCAGCCAGAAGGTATCATCCCAATATAAATCCGTTCCGATTTCGCCAACTGCAACAAACTTTCTTTTACTCAACCAATCTTCAACCCGATACAGCTCACGTTCAAAATCCTTTTTCACCGAACAGGGATGCAGGCCCATCATGGCAAAACAATTTTCATGGCGACTTTCCAACTCCAGCATTCCATCAATGGACGTATGATCCACATTCGGCATAAAAATCTTTTTTACGTGAGCTTGCTCGCAGCGCTTCAGCATATCCAGACGATCGGCATCAAAATCTTCATGATAAATGTGGGCATGCGTGTCAATCCAGTAATTCATAGCGCAAATATACGATCAACCTACAGACTCATTCACAGGTTTGGCTGAAGACCTTTCTACACAATATATTTTAAAAAGAGGATGATGCCGATTATGGCAGCAACAACAGATGCAACCAAAACGGCACCAGCTGCCATGTCCTTAATCTTTCCGGCAAGCGGATTCCTTTCTTTCGAAATCAGGTCTACCAGGTTTTCGATGGAGGAGTTCATGAGTTCAAGCGACAATACAAGAGCAATGCACAATAGTAAAACACACCACTCCACGGCTGTGATTGAAAAGTATAATCCCAGACCAATCATTCCTAACGCCACCAATAGTTGAATGCGCAGATTTTGTTGCTCGCGAATGGCTGAGCGGATACCCTCGAGGGCATAGCCAAAACTTTTCAGAAACTTCTTCATATCTAGACAGGTGTAAGTAGTTTACTAATGGCCTTCAATAATAAATGATTCCCTGAATGCACACCTGTAAATCCACTATAGTGCTGCGCTTCGCTGATGCCCTTGTTTAAATCAAATTCAGCCTGAGTCATATAAAAAACAATACCCTTTTCTTTTAAGCGATGCGCAAGATACTCTTGTTCCGTTTGTCCGGGGGTAGGAATAAAAATAGCTTTACATTTCAATGCTGCCAAGTCCATAATAGTACTGTAACCGCTGCGCGCGATGACTACAGTTGCCTGTTCCAATACTTCCTGAAGTTTACTTCCAGAAAGAAAGTTCACTTCACGTGAAGTTTTAGTTTGCATATCACTATCCGGTGCACACGGCAATCCGCGAACAATGCAATACCGGAAATTTGATGCACGAAGTTGTTTGGTAACAATATCATCCAGTATAGAGCGCTGGGGTTCCGGTCCCGAAAATACAGCCGCAACATCATACTTTTTTGTGGGTAGTCCGGTGTAGGTAAACCGACTCAAATTCCCAATGAATTCAACCTGAACGTTGGGTTTTGATCCGAAAGAAATTAAATCTCCGGCCAGACTTTGACTCCCCGGACTATCGGGTATCCAGCAGGCCGAAAATTTTGACATCATTCTGTTATTCGCAAACCTGACGAGAGGCGCAAGCCATCCAAATCGTTTCGGCATGAGAATGTTACTCTGGTGTGTAATAAAAATACTCGGTACGCTTTTCGACCAACAACCATATCGATTATCGGCAATAACTACATCAATACGATGTTCCCGAATCAAGTGTTCGAGCACGTGATGTTCCTTTTGAATGGCCGTACGAAATTTGAAAAGTTGCCGGGCCATCGCCCAAACCATTGATCCGGTTCGCGGATACACCGGATTGTAGGCTGGAAGTTCAACAGTTGTGAGTTGTGGAAATTCTTCCTTCAACAAGTGAAGTGAATTCCCGCTACCTGCCAGCACCACGTCACAAGAATGGCGAAGCAATTCCCGAATAACAGGAATACAACGGGTGGCATGACCAAGTCCCCAATCCAGCGGAGCAATCAAAATGCGTTTCATTATACGATGGCCTTGAAGGAATAACCCTGAGTAGAAAAATGGTCGAGAAAGCGTGGCAAGGCAAATCTCATATTTTTCTCGGCCTTGACACTATCGTGAAAAACAACAACGGATCCATTCCGTGTGGCGCGTACCGTATTGCGCAAACAAACTTCAGCAGAAAGATTTTTATTATAATCTATTGAAAGTACATCCCACATGATGATGCGATAGTGATTCAGCGCATTAATCTGGCTTCTTGTAATTCGTCCGTAAGGTGGCCGAAATAGTGGTTTCTCATGAAGTCTGGTAATTCCGCTGTCTTCCATAACTTCTTCACATCGCACAACATTTTGAAGGTACGGTTCAGTATTGAATTTCCATCCATTCATATGATGAAAAGTATGATTGCCAATACTATGGCCGGCTCCCACAATTTTCAAGAATACATCCGGATGCTTTTGAACATTGTCGCCAATACAAAAAAAAGTTGCGTAGGCCGAAAATGATCGCAGTGTATCCAAAACAAATTCCGTAGGTCCCGGCACAGGTCCATCATCGAAGGTCAGGAATATTTCTTTTGCATCTGTTGGCATTCGCCAGATTAGCGAGGGGTATAACCACGGTAAAAAGAAAGGGGTACGATGTGGAATATTAACCAACACGACACGACAATATGGTGATATCATCGTGATAACCATTTCTTCCTTTGAATTCATCCAATGCTACAATGATGTCGTGATGAATGGTGCGCAATTCCTTGGTGAAAGAATGATCCTGATGAAAGTAATCCATCAACAGTTCGGTGCCAAACTCCTTACCGTCTTCGTTGAGGGTCTCCGTTAATCCATCAGTATAACAGAACAAGAGAAATTCATCCAGGTCGGTAACAAAACCTTCATTCAGAAAAGGTAACGGATGCATGGCACCCAATACGGTCGAGCCATCCTCGAGCAGGCGTACACCTGTTTTTCTGTTCCACAGGATTGGTGGATTATGCCCGGCATTAACATATACCATCGTTTTCAGACGGATGTCATAGATAGCAGCAAAGAAGGTGATAAACTTTTCTCCTTTGGTATTTTCGAGTACCTGGTAGTTTAACGCTTCAATAATATCCGTCAGGTTGGGTGTTTGCCGAAGAAGTGTTCGAAGTGAGGCCTGGAAATTAGACATCATCAATGCTGCCGGAATTCCTTTTCCGCTCACATCGGCCACACAGATCAAAAACTGATTTTTATTGATGGGTATGTAATCATAGTAATCACCACCCACCATATCGTGTGGCAGGTAACTGGCTTCAACTTTTAAAAATTCCGTGTTGGGTAACGTCTCCGGAAAGAGAAACTGCTGCACATCGCTGGCAATCTCTAATTCCTTGCGGAAAGACTCCTGCTCTAATTGCTTGCGAACAAGTTTTTTATTTTCGATCGCCACAATAATAATATTGCTGAGCGCCTGAATAAAGCGAATACCATCTTCATTTTCATAACGGGCATCGTTATTCAATCCACCAACAAAAACCAACGCGAGTGTTGTTGTTTTGTGCGTTACCGGAATAACAATATCGAATTCAGTAAACTCGCAGGCTTCGAATTCCTTCAGGTGGGTTATGTCCTGAACGGTTTTAAATGGTGTAAGTAGTTTAGCTTTTGTAAATTGATGCTTCGTACCGAAGTTAACTTTACAACTCCACTCATCATCCAGTACAAAAAGGGCCAGTTTCTTAATGTTCAGATTAGAACGCAGCGTGAAATTATAAATCTTATAGAGTGATTCCTCCGGAAGGTTACTGTTAATGGCCTGTGT
This sequence comes from Cyclobacteriaceae bacterium, assembly GCA_016787565.1. Lineage (GTDB taxonomy): Bacteria > Bacteroidota > Bacteroidia > Cytophagales > Cyclobacteriaceae > JAEUUG01. The sequence continues at coordinate 168,161 of JAEUUG010000003.1, read as the reverse complement.
GATCTCCAGCAACGCATTGAGCTCCAACTCCTTGATCTCGTACTTTTTTTTGATATCCAGTTCAGGCATAATCTTCTCCGCTGGTAAAGATATTAAAATGTGGTGACGTGCAGAAAAACGACTGAGAACTCTTTTTCGTACAGCATCAATCCATTTTAATAGTCCGCAATCGGTAACGGACTACTTTTTCTTTTGTGAAGACGGTGCAGGAATTTCTTCTACGGCATAACCGGTGGGAAGATTAAAAAAATCGTCAGGAAGTTCACCGGCTTCAAAATCGGTGGCGACAAAATGCATTCCATTCGATGTCAGGATTTCAAGGGCCGCTCCTTTCAGATTAAAGTTTCCGGCAGGACAAATATTCTTAGGCAGTTTGTCGGTCACCCACACTGAAATTTGAACATTGCGGAAGTCCTTGAATGTGTATTCTTTGCAAACATAATTTAAAATCTTCTTCTCCTTGCCCGTTGCCTTGGGATTGTAGACATGTCCCTTCTTAAAAAGAACGGCCTCATTCTCATGATCAATATTATATTCATCGTTTGAAGCCAGTGTATACAAGCGCTGACGAATGGTTAATTCAAACTCCTCCGGACGAAAAATATTCCGAACCTGCGTCCGCAACTTATCCGTTGTATAGTACGCATCAATTTCATAGCGGCATATCTTATCGAAATCCTCTCCCTTCACATTGGGATTAAATTTCTCCAAATCAACTTCAACAGCATACGCTATGGCCTTTGCCGCGATTTGAGCATTTACCTGAATACTAATAATAAATAAAAGGCAGACAATAGTAGTTCTCATAAAAGGTGGATTGATTTCGGTGCCAAGATACACTTAAAACTATTTCACCCGCGCCTGTCTTTCCAAAGGAAAGAAAAAAATTGTGAGGCAAAACCTATTGTTATAACATATACCGGATAAAACAACTGAAGAAATATAAAAGCACGCCAGCTCCAGGCCTGACTTAAAAATGATTGAACCTTCCGCAAAAAAATGTACTCCACCATCGCGCGAAGAATCAACATCAAAACAAGTGGTATCTTGAACAAAAAGAATGACACAATAATGCTGGCCTGAACAAGAAAAATCCATGCTGCCAGTAACGAGGCCGTGGCCGATGAATTGTGCTTCCATTTACTGGCCCACCGAAGGCGTTGTTGAAAAAACGATGAGAATTTTTCTGCCGGTCGTGTAACAACGATTGAAGCCGGATCAGCATTGAAATGGACCGATCCCGGGAAGTCTTGTTCGATTTTGCGCATGAGAAATTCATCATCACCCGAAGCAATATGAAGGTTACCCGTATAACCACCTACTGCTTCGAATACCACCTTCCGAAAGGCAAGGTTAGAACCGTTACACATCGTGGGAAAACCCAAGGCTGCCGTGGCGGCACCTGAACCAATCAGGCTGGAAAATTCCATGGATTGCACTATGCTGAAAAAAGATGATCGCTGCTCAATTGCTACCGGACCGAACAGTAACTTTATTTTCTCCTCACCGAAATGGTTTTGAATGGATTTTAACCAATCTGGCCCTACCCTGCAATCAGCATCTACTGTAACTATAATTGAGCCTGATGCCATGCGAATGCCGGTAGTCAACGCTTGCTTCTTACCCTCTCCTGAATTTTTATGGACACGAATAGAAATAGCAGGCTTGCCAAGGCTTTCCAAAAATCCTGTTATCACTTCAACAGACTGGTCAGTAGAATGATCATCGACAAGAATAATCTCATCCGGAGGATGCGCTTGCACGATTAAATCCTGAAGCAACAAATGGATATGTTGTGCTTCATTGCGAAAAGGAATAATGATAGTAATCCATTGGATAATAGCTGACTGCTGAATAATCGGTCTGGCTTGAATAGCCCTGTGCCATCCCGCGATCAGGATGAGCACGAGCGCGCTATACGAAACTAAAATACCGGTTAGAACAAAAATCATATAGTACAGGTATGCAATACTAATTTTATTTACGGATTAAGTTATTCAACAAGTTCAATTTCTATACCTTTCAAGGTGGCAAAAGTTATCAACGAAAAAATCATTCTCGGTCTCGATCCCGGAACCAATGTGATGGGCTATGGCATCATCGCCATCAAAGGCTCCAAACTGGATTTGATTCAATTTGGCGTCATCCATTTAAGCAAATACGAAGGCCACGAACTGAAATTGAAAAAGATTTTTGAGCGGGTACTCAGCCTGCTGGACGAGTATCATCCCGATGAGGTGGCCCTGGAGGCACCTTTCTTTGGGAAGAATGTTCAATCGATGCTAAAGCTTGGCCGCGCACAGGGTGTATCGATGGCTGCAGCGCTGTACCGCGGAATTCCGATTATCGAATATGCCCCCAAGAAAGTAAAACAATCCGTAACCGGAAACGGAAATGCAAGCAAGGAGCAAGTTGCCAAAATGCTGATGACGTTGTTGGGGATAAAAGAACTTCCCAAACTACTTGATGCTACCGATGCGCTGGCCGTAGCACTTTGCCACCACTTTCAAAAAGGAGAAATGAAAAGCAAAAGCAAAACGTGGGAAGGCTTTGTGAAGGAAAATCCGAAGCGGGTAACAAAATGAGTTAGGAGAACAGCTTGGAATATATCCCACCCAATTTCTCATGCGATAAGAACTGACTTATCACATTTTTATCACATTTTTGATGCAATCTGTTTAAATCTTCTGCCGTTAGTTTGGAGCAAACAATGCCGTTGTCTTCGATGTCGCGGAGCGAGATATTCTTTTTATTTAAGAATACTGGTTTGCCTAAATACAACATGATAAAAATATTTCCATATCCCTGCGGACGAATTGTATTCATGATCAGTCCATCTACCCGGTAAAGAAAATTAAGATACTCTTCAAAAGGCATGTAACGATCGATGAATTCGATCTTGCCATACTGATAATGAGCCAGGTTCCTTTTTAAAAATTGGATATACTTTTTATCTCCATACGAAACCGGAATTACCAAATCTGCTTTTATCCCACTTTCCACGACAACTTTTACAGCATCTAAATGGTTGTTGGTGGGAGTGCCTGAATTTCCAATGATGTAGACTGGAATTTCACTTCTTTTACTTCCTGTTTTGATCAGGTCATCCAAAGTGTTGTAGGGAACTTCATTCTCGTAAAAGAAAAACTGATGTGCACCCTTGAATGATGGGATGTTTGACTTAATAAAATCATATTCACTTACCATCCAAGTCAGGGCATTATCGATTTTAGCATATGCCTGGTTCTTGAAATAGGAATTGGTAAGGAGAACCTTCGCTTTAAACAACCAGGTTTCAAGGGAAAAATCTTGCCTCACCCATTCCCTGGTTATGTCTTCATAAAAATTATAATCCAGATCAGGAAGATTGTAAACATCTGTTCCCCATACCATCCAATTTAACTCACGAAATTCATGTCGAGCAATCCACCGATACATTAACGGGGATAATTGATGAATAAAAACTTTTTCATATTGCCGTGTATCTCCTACGAGCGCTGAGAACTGAGACGAATAAAGTGGAGCAATTGGTAAATTCTGACGAATGTATTTTAAATTAGTTTGATTTGATCGAACAATGACCCTATTATTGTCCGATAAACTTAGTTCAACAAGATTGCTATAAAACTTATTACTGAAGGGACTGTCCGGAACCACATGTAGATTCATGCTCTATTGTAAATTCAAAGGTTCCAATTTCCTTTTAACTTTAGCAGGTACACCAACAACAAGGGAGTTATCTGGAACATCTCTGGTTACTACAGCTCCTGCACCAACAATAACATTGATGCCAATCCGAACTTTCGGCAGCACGATCGAGTTAGTGCCCAAGACACTAAAATCACCAACCATTGCTGAACCTGTAACGCGTGAGCCCGGAGACATTTCGACAAAATCTCCCAACTCCGCATCATGAGCAATACTACAATGCGGATTAAGGAGACATCCCTTTCCCAATGCTACTCCGTTCGTGATACTAGCACCACCCAGTATGCTGCATCCCGGACCAATAGTGTTGCCAAAATGCCCAATAGCTGCTTGAGGGCTTATGACTGAGACCAGCACTCCTCCTACCGTTTCAAAATAGCGGGTTAAGGCGTACCGGATGGAGGGCGACCCGACACCTAAAGCAAAAGAAAAATCTCCACTGCGCTGAAATATATCTTTCACCTCTTCGATTGACCTGAGAACAGGAAATCGATCAAATAGTTTTTCTGGTAAATCGACTGAAATATTGTCAAAGAAAAAAAGATTATTCACTTCATTGTTTTGAAAAAAAACTTCCAACAACTCTTTGGCAAAACCCTTAGCTCCAACAATAATCATATCTCAGTTATTTTGAACCCGAAGCACTATTCTGCAAATCATATCGATTTCTTCTTTCGTCAAGGTATCAAATAAAGGCAGGCATAACACTCGACTGGCAATTGACGATGCATTTTTACAATGACCTTTTGTGTTAATATAAGGTAGAGTTTCTAAAGTAGGATAAAAGTACCTCCTGGGATAAATCCAGTTTTTATTGAGAGAATCAAAAACTTTCATAGCGAGCTGTTCGGTATCAAAAATTACAGGATAATAAGCATAATTATATCGAACATACTCGCGAACCATGGGTCTTACTCCATTAACCTGTTGAAGAAATTCATCATAGTGCTGACAAAGCTCCTTTCGGTTTTCGATAATCTGATCCACATACTTAAGATTCACCAATCCCATCGCTGCATGGAATTCAGAGTTTTTACCATTAATACCCAGCGAAGCAAAACGATCCGGACCATCATGCCCAAAATTGCGCAGGTATGCCATTCGCTTAAGTAAATCAGGATCCTTTGTAACTACCGAACCACCTTCGACAGTGTGAAACAACTTTGTAGAGTGAAAACTGCAGGTTGTAATATCTCCGTAATTTTGTATAGACTGACCATTGTACTTCACACCAAAAGCGTGCGCACCATCATAGATGACCTTTAAATTCCTTCTCTTTGCTATGTATTCAATCTCCTCAACCATACATGGATTACCGTATACGTGTGTGGCGAGAATGGCGGTAGTATTTGGGGATATTGCTTCTTCGATGCGGTTTGGATCAAGATTACATGTTAGCGGGTCGATATCAACAAACACTGGCTCACATCCCTCCCAAACAATACTGCTTGTGGTGGCTACGTATGAAAACGGTGTGGTGATAATTTGACCTTTCAGGCCCAGTGCTTTTATTGCCAACTGAATAGCAATCGTGCCGTTTGTTACATAAAGAAGATGCTTAACATCTAGATAATCTTTAAGATTTAACTCCAGCTCGTTAACAAGAGGACCATTATTCGTAAGCCAGTTACGTTTCCAGATATCCCGGACAAACTGCTCATATTCTTCAATGGGTGGCAAAAAGGGCTTCGTAACAGGAATCATTTTTTTTCAAAAATAAGACTTTTCTATGTGCAAGATCATATCACTTTAGCATGTTCCTTCCGTCTACATATTTAATTTCCTTTCGATAGGCCCAATAAAGCAGTGAAATGCATACCAAGAGATATACAGAATGTAGGATAACAGAATTCTGAAGCAGGAACAATTCACCACTAACAATAATGGCCAACAGTACCAGTGGTGCGACCAGTATTTTAAAAATGTTATACTGGTACGTGAATTTTTGGCGCATATAATACCGAAGTAAAACAAATTCCAACACTGCACTTATGGCAGTTGACAGTATAACACCATAAATTTTCATGGAGCTAATGAGTACAATCATTAGGATAATTTTAGTTACCGAAACAATGATGTATATCCAAGGCAACGGTTTCGTATACTTTAAAATATTATATGGAACAGCAAAATACAATCGAATCGGACGAATCAGATAAAGCACTGCAATAAAGGGCAGGTACTCAACTGATAGTATATAATCTGACTTTGCCCTAACATACCCCGATGTGACAAACCAGTCAATCGCCACCGGAATTACCAGAATACAAAAGCATGTTAACAGCATGATCGCGGCACTAAAAACATTATAATACCGATTGATTTCGAGAGTGGACTTTTTTTCATCTTGAGCCATCATAACCTTTACGACCTTTGGATAAAAGGAATTATGCAATCCGTTGAGAATAAACTCAATGATCAATAAACATTTAATAGCAAAATCATAAACTCCAATAGAAGAAAGTGGCAAAAAGAAAAGCATAACGAAACGATCGAAATAATTGATAACCCATTGTTGTAGCTGATAAATAAAGGCATAAAAGTTAAAACTAAAGGAAGATCGAAGTAGTGGAAAGTTGAAATGCCATCCAAATTCCCAGGCAATTCTTCCTATCGCCCACAGTCCGGATATAAAAGCTGCCAGCAATCGTCCGCCCACCGGACCAACAAGGGTGTTGGGATACCAGATCAAACCAAGAATTGTAAAGGCGGCAATCATCAAAAATGAAATCAGATTAGACCAAAAAAATAACGCTGGTTTTTCCCTACTCTGGAGCAAATTGCTGTGCACTTTAAAAAGAGCCTGAAATATGCCGGCACCGGCAGCCATCAATCCGTAGGGATAAAATGAAATGGGCTTTTCTGAAAAGATGTGCCGGAAGAATATATCGCCAATTGTAAAAAGGATAACAGTTATGCCTATACCAATAAAGAGCATCAGGATAAAGGCTGAACTTATGAACGCAGCAAGTTTGTTTTTGTCACCTTTATATTCATGAAAATGAATATAAAGAGAGGTGTCAAAACTATACGTTACAAGAATTTGAATAAGTAGGGAAAATGCGAGGTAAATGGATAAAGCTCCATAATCTGATGTGTCTAGCCCGGCAATGTAAAATGGCAGTAGCAATATGGCACTTGCCATGGGGAGTATGCCCGCCAGCGTGTAGATTAATGAACTCTTGATGAACTCCTTACTAATGCGCATATCGAAACGCAGAAAGTTAGCATGCTTTGCGTGAAATCCAGTAAAACTCTTAAAAATAACTTCGTAGTTTCGTGCCAACCGATTATGAAAACTTGAAATGAAAAACGTTTTAATTCTTGTCTTCAGCAACCTGAAACATGATGCACGCGTCATGCGTCAAATCCAGTGGCTAAAGAAAGATTACCACCTTACAGTAGTTTGCTTTGATGCTGATGAGGCAGAAGGAATCACGTTTATCAAAATTCAGCAAACAAAATTAACACTACTCCGTAAAGCTTTTATGAGCATTTGCCTTCTGTTGCGTCAATTCAACTGGGCTTATAAACTCTTTCATGATTATAGCTTCCTTATTCATGAGCTAGGTTCCACTTCTTATGACCTCATCATTTCAAATGACATCGATACTCTTCCTCTCGCATTTCAGTTGAAAGCTAACTCGAAAATTATTTTTGATGCCCACGAATATGCTCCACGTCATTTTGAGAACAACAGAATCTGGAAGATATTTTTTCAACCCTTCTACATTAACTTCTGCCGAAAGTATATTCCGCAAGTTGATGCTATGCTCACAGTTGGTAAGGGACTTGCAAACGAGTATGAAAAAAACTTTGGCAGAAAACCAGTTATTATAACAAACGCTACCCGATATTTTGAAATCGAACCATCGGTGGTTCACTATAATAAGATCAGACTTATTCATCACGGCATTGCCAATACATCACGAAGACTTGAATTAATGATTGACATGATGGATCACCTGGATGAACGTTTTACCCTTGATATGATTCTGATGACATCCGACTATGCATCACCACAAACCAAGACTTATATTGAGGCGATCAAGAACCGAATCGGAAAAAATCCGAGGATCAATATTCTACCTCCCGTAAAAAGTTCTGAGGTCGTGCCCACTATCAATGCCTATGATATTGGCGTTTTCTTACTTCCACCCGTTAATTTTAATTATGCTAACACCTTGCCAAATAAGCTTTTTGATTTCATACAGGCGAGGTTGGCTGTAGCTATAGGCCCAACCCCTGAAATGGCCGACATTGTTAACCGTTTTGACCTCGGAGTTGTCAGTGAAGATTTTACTCCAAAAAGTTTGGCCGAAAAACTTTCGACACTGGACCCAGATCGGCTTGGCTACTTTAAATCGAAATCTAAGCAAGCAGCACTTGAATTGAATGCGGAAAAAAACGAAAAAATTTTTAGGGCCCTACTGAAACAATTGAATCTATGATTAGACAGTCGGTAGTAAAGAGCCGCATAATTGATACTATTAGGCAAATTCTGAAAAAAATTTGGTTGACCCTGTACATTTTTTTTGTTCAGTATGACGTGACAGGGCAGGCCTTTAGTTATTACAATTATTCTATCAGCAATGGATTACCCAGCTCTGAAGTATACGATATCCATCAGGATGAAAAAGGATTCCTGTGGTTTGCTACCGATAATGGTGTAGCTAAGTACGATGGGGATAAATTTGAAATCTTTCATATTAACCAGGGGCTTACCGATCCCGTTGTTTTTGGCTTCCATGAGGATCAAAAAGGAAGACTTTGGTTCAGAACATACTCCGGTAAGCTCTCCTATTTTAACAACGGTAAAATCCTTCCATACGAATCCAACAAAGTCGTCCAATCAGAATCTAAACCATATTCCTTCATCTACTCAATTCATATGGGAGATAGCGCCCTATGGATAGGAGGCAAACATTTTATTGGTAAAATAACAATCGATGGTCTGCTTAAGGAGTATCCTACTCAAGATGGCGCACTCGTCATTAAAAGTGTTGATCAAAACCATATCCTGGGCCATTATAATTCAGGTAGTATTAAATACCTCATCATTGATAACACAACATTTTCCATTTCTCTTATTAATAACAATTTCTACGACTACAGTTTCCGTATTCTAAAATATAAAACAGATCTGTTAATCGGCATCAACAATGATATCTTTAGATATAGTGGCAAATCTCTAGATAAAGTATTTTCTAGTCCTCACTTAATTATTAGCCTATCGAAGGACAAGGAAGAAAATATTTGGGTGGGCTACCTGAATAAAGGTGTACAACGATTTAATGAAAATTTTGAGGATTTAGGTTACCTTCCATTTTTGAATGAAAAGTCTGTCACAAAAGTATTGCATGATTCAGAAAATGGATTGTGGATTTCAACGCTTGAAAGCGGGATTTATCATATTCCCAATACTTCGATTGAAAACTACAACATTGAAACCAAAGCGAAAATAAGAAGCGCTAGTATGTTCAATGATAAAGCTCTACTGGGCGACCAGTCAGGAAATTTATATTCATTTGATCTAATTGAGAAAAAAAGTGAGCTGGTTCAAAACATAGGCATAGGCATTCTCACGATTTTTCAGGATTCCCGAAATAAATATTGGATGGGAACCAGGACGAATACAATTCTTTTTGATCAACATCTAAAAAGAGTAAAAGCATTTCCGGATAAGGTCACACTATCATTCTCAGAAGATAAATTTGGAATTATATGGTCACAAGGAGGAAATCGATTACGACAATACAATCTAAATGGAGAACCAATTAAGGATTTACCAGCTAATGTTATCTACCGCTCACTTTTCGCTGACGACAGTCTGCTATTTCTAACAGGCAGAACAGGCCTTTCCATTCGGGATAAGAATGCTAATATCTTAAAAACTCCAAACGAATTTCCAGATTACAAAATAACCACTATTGCTCCATTAAATGATTCCATCCTATTTCTTGCAACGCAAGGCAGTGGCTTTATTTTGTTGAATAAGAATACGTGGAAGCATTCCCAATTTGATACTAAAAATAGTTTCATTGCAAACACCATTTACTCTTATTTGAAGTATGACTCAACCCTTTTAATGGGAACAGAAAAGGGTATAATAGAGGCCGATATAAACTCTCTTCTCAATGGCCAACCGAACTTCAGGATATTGCATTTCGAAAATGGGCTATTGGGAGAGCGAGTGAATTTTTTAATGCGTTATAAGAATTCAGTTCTGGCGGTGTCCGATGAAGGAGTTTCTATAATACCAAAAATAGAATTTGTCACAAAAAAAGAGAAACCTATTTTTTATATTAAAGACCTGACTATCAATCAACATCACCTTGATTCAAACCAATATAAGCGCTTAAGTTTTGATCAGAATAATATTCAATTGACGTATGGATTTATTGCCTTTAGTGGAAATCAAAATATACTCTCGAGATTCAGGCTCGCACCAACCGAACCCTGGATATACCCTGCAAACAGAACAATAGAACTATACTCCTTAGCTCCTGGATTATACTCGTTAGATCTCGAATTCTCTACAGACAATACTGTCTGGCATTCCGGTATAAGGCAATTAATATTCAAGATTAACTCACCTTGGTGGAAAGTCTGGTACTACCAGGTTGCTGGTGCTGTACTTTTTCTATTTTTTGGTTTTATCTATTTCAAAAATCGGATAGCACTCGTAAAACAAAATCAACATTTTTTGGAAATCATCAACGAAAACCAGAAAAAGCTCCTCCAAACAGAAATTGAAACAACTGAACGCGAACGAAGCCGTATTGCCAAAGATCTCCACGATAGTATCGGAACAAATATGGTGGCAGCTAAAATCATCATCGGTCAGTTGCTGCGCAAACATCATGAGCCCCTGACCGAGCAGGTAGAAAACCAACTACAAACGATCATCCTTGAAACGAAAGAGATCATCTATGACCTGTCACCTCCCGGCATTGAACGCTATGGACTTTTTACACTGATCAAAAATCAGGTTGAAAAAATCCAGTATTCCACGCAGGTGAATATAACCCTGGAGACCTTCGGTGAGGAGCCCCGGAAAAATCCGCTCAACATCATGATTCTTCGCATTCTGCAGGAACTCATGACCAACTCCCTCAAGCATGCGCAAGCCAAAAATATTCTGATGGAAATCAATGCATTTGACGATCGGATTAACATTATTTATGAAGATGATGGAAAAGGTTTTTCTTACCGGAGCAACAGTAAGGGACTGGGACTGCACAACATTGATTCCCGAATAGAATCACTTCAGGGGCAACTTAAGTTTGAATCAGGCGATTTTGGAATCTCCTATAACATCGATATTCCTATTCAACATGATTCAAACTTCAAATTAACGTAGTGAACGGTTTTGACACATAACGGAGTAGCCATACTACGAAAATTCTTTTAGAAGCCCGGATTGGGTAAAACGCTAACGGTAAACGAAAGTCATACTTACTACCAAAACAAAAAAGCCAATGTATCACTTTACTGTACACTTCAAACGGTACTCCTAAAGGAGGATGATGAAATTTCACTTCCTTGAAAATCAGATCATTAAGTATTTTGAATTGTTGGATTATGTCGTTTTCCTGAGAGCGAGTGCTCGTGAAACAAATCCATTCGAGTGAATAAATGTAGCAATTTTTTATACTTTGAAGTCTAAACACCTAATTAATTTCCAGTTCTCAAATGGAAGTAATCAAAACAATATTAGTGGATGACCACATTCTCTTTTGTGAGGGACTGGAACGCCTCCTGACAGAATCCAATCAATTCAACATTTTAAAAAAATTTCACAACGGAAAAAATCTTCTTGAATACCTGACGACTGAAACTCCGGACCTTGTAATTCTGGATATTGAAATGCCCGGATTAAACGGTTTGGATGTTGTGAAGCGCATCACGTTGTCGAAGCCATCGGTTAAGGTGGTGTTGCTCAGCATGCACGATGAAAATATTTACGCACGCGAAGCGCTTGCACAGGGTGCTTGTGGTTTTTTGAACAAATCGATGGACAGTTTATTATTGATCGAATCACTGCTTCAGGTTAGTCAGGGTAAAAAAGTTTTCCCCATAATTAGTCAACATGCGCAACCTGACTCTCCCTTATCGGAGAGAGAAATTATGATACTAAAACTGGTATCAAGAGGGCTTACCAATGAATCGATTTCGCAAGAACTGAAGATATCTCCCCTTACTGTTAAATCGCATCGGAAGAATATGATTCAAAAACTGAAGGCAAAAAATTCAGCTGAATTGCTGATGAAGGCCTTCGAACGTGGGCTCATCTGAGCTCCTCCAATATACCTGCCAACTGATTGGTCAGGGATTCTCTGGAATATGGAGATGATAGATTTTTTTCAGCCCGTAGTCCATTGTGTTGCTTCCAGTTGCTAAAATGACGCAATACAATTTCTTTTAGCCGGAATGAGTCATCCTCTGCCACCATCTCCCCCACTCCTGATTCCTTCATCAGGAGGGCTGCGTCACCCCTCACAGGGCCAACTCCCAAAACCGGTAAACCGGTGGCGAGGTATTCGAACAATTTTCCGGGCATATAGCCTTCGGCATCCTTGTATCCGGTAAGGATCAACAACAGAAGTGACGACTCGCCATATGTGGCGATGAGTTGTTGATGCGGAATGTTGCCTGTAAAGCGTGTAACGGTTTGTAAAATTTCTGATGCTCTTAAAAATGCTTTGAAATCAGGATGAACCTCGCCAATAAATTCTACGGCAACATGTTGCGCAAAATCTGAATCTGCCAGCATGAGCTGACCCAAAGCATTCATGAACGGACGCGGATTGCATTTCTCATTGACAATGCCGACATGCCGGATCATGAATTTCTCAGAAGGCTTATAAACCAAATCTCTAAAATCATCGGCATCAAAACCGTTTGTCAGCAACTGAACTTTCCTTCCGCTCAATTTTTGAAATTGCTTAACATAAAACGGTGTGATGGTCAGGATGCGATCAGCCGATCGCAATACTTTACCCTCCAGTCGTTTGTGCATCCACCGTGCGAACGAACCCACACGTAAGCTATCCAGCAATCCCCACTCCGACCACGGATCACGAAAGTCGGCCAGCCAGCGCAACGTACTGTCTTTTTGTTTCAGACGAAGACCAATGAGATGAACACTATGCGGAGGACCAGTTGTGATGATGATTCTGATTTTATTGTCGCGAATAAAATCCTCCAGAAACCTGACGGATGGACGTACCCAAAAAACCCGCGGGTCGGGAATAAAAAAATTCCCCCGGATCCAGGTGCTGACTTTCGCAAAGAAACTTTTATTGGATTGAGGAGAGGCAACCTGAACTTCCGAGCCAGACAGTTTGGATAGTTTATGAAATGCTGCATACGGTTCCCATATCGGAAAGTGTATAACCTCTGCCTCAGGCGGAACATCCTTCAACAGGGAATCATCTTTAATGTGGAAGAATGGTTTTTCAGGCGTGAACACATACGGCTCCCATCCGAATTGTGGCAGGTACTTAACAAATTTAAGCCAGCGCTGTACACCACTGCCACCACTTGGAGGCCAGTAATACGTTATGATCAACACTTTTTTATCGCGCATCAGGCTCTTACAAAAGTTCGAATTTAGGCTAAGTTTATATAGGCCACAATTTCCGCCAGCTGATCGGGCTTAAACCATCGAATGGTTTCATCGCGTTTGAACCAGGTTAGCTGGCGCTTGGCATATCGTCTTGAGTTTCTTTTCAACAGCCGGATGGCTTCTTGCCGATCGTACTTCCCTTCCATGAAATCAAAAATCTCCTGATACCCCACCGTTTGCAAGGCATTGTGATTTCTGTATGGATGGAGTGCTTCAGCTTCTTCAAAAAGACCGCCTGCAATCATTTCATCCATCCGTTCATCGATCCGATGGTAGAGCAGATCACGATCCACATCGAGTCCGACTTTTACGATGGTAAATGGATGGTTGATTCTTTCTTTCTTCCGAAAGGAAGCGATGGATGAGCCCGTGCCGATCCTTACCTCAAGAGCACGCATGAGGCGCTGTGGATTTTGCTGATCGATGGATAGCAAAAGTTCCGGATCAAGTTCCTTCATTTTATCCTGTAGCCAACTGATACCGTGTTTTTCATAAGAAGCCACGAGTTCATCCCGAATCTCACCGGCAATTTCAGGAATAGTATCAAAACCCTCACAAACGGCCTTCACATACAGTCCTGATCCTCCACACATCACTACTACATTATAGTGAGCAAACAGATTATGAATAGTGGTGAGTGCCTCATGGCCAAACCGGGCCGCATCATATTCTTGCAGGATGGAGTGGCTATTGATAAAATGATGCTTTACTAGCGCCAATTCCGCCTCACTCGGTTTGGCGGTACCGATGGTTAACTCCCTGAAAATCTGCCGCGAATCAGCAGAAATAATTTCTGTTTGAAAATGCCGGGCAAGGTTAATGGATAGGGCTGTTTTTCCTACGGCCGTAGGACCAACAATAACCACCAATCGCTGAAGTTTTGATTCCAAAGGGTATTCATTAAGCACAATGTGCGATTTCACTCCGAAAACATCCAGAACAAAATAGCCAAACCTAAATCGTAAATCACAAATATAAACTATCTTCGCCCCTAAGAATTGTTACAACCACTATGATTAAATATACCACACAGTTCTTGACGAAGCTTGAGGATCTCATTGCCGAATCCGACTACATTTTGCGCTACGAAAAAGGCAATTTTAAATCGGGTTACTGCTTACTGAAAGAACAAAAAATTATTATTGTTAATAAGTTTTACACAACCGAAGGCAAGATTAATGCCTTGCTGGACATTGTTAAAAATGTAACGTTTGACACCTCCCGGTTCAGCGAAAAAACGCAGAAGTTGTACGAAGAGCTTTCACAACACCAGGCCGCTGCTTGAAAGTTACATTTCTGGGCACCGGTACATCGCAAGGCGTGCCCGTTATTGGCTGCCCGTGCGCAGTGTGCCAATCGCTCGACTTTCGCGATAAGCGATTTCGTACTTCCATTCACATCGAGCATAGCAAAAAAAGTATCGTTATCGATACAGGTCCGGATTTTCGCCAGCAAATGCTTCGTGAACAAATCAACCGCTTGGATGCAGTAATCTTTACCCACGCACACCGCGATCATACAGCAGGGCTTGATGATGTTCGTGCGTATAATTTCATGCAGCAGCAGAACATGCCTGTATACGGCACCAAGGCAACGCTTGATCAGTTGAAGATGGAGTATGCCTATGCATTCTCAAAAGAAAGCTATCCCGGAATTCCACGGTTAGATTTACATGAAATCGATGATCAAACCTTTCAGATTGATGGGCTTTCCTTCATCCCGCTACCGGTTAAGCACCTGAATATGCCAGTACTGGGTTTTCGTCTTGGTAGATTCAGCTACATCACCGATGCCAATTTTATTTTTGATGAAACACTGGAAAAACTACAGGGTACTGAAGTATTGGTGCTAAATGCCTTGCAACGCGAACGGCACATCTCCCATTTTAATTTGCAAGAAGCCATCACCATGGTGGAAAAAATCAAGCCGAAGCGAACCTACTTTACGCACATCAGCCATAAACTCGGGCTCCATGCTAAAGTGGATAAAGAACTGTCACCGGGTATGATGCTGGCGTATGATGGCCTCCAACTGGAACTCTAACGGTATTTCAGGAATCATTCTTTTAACCCATCAGGATTTCTTATTTTGGTAGACACCAATTGTGTCCTATGCCTGACTTCCACATTGATCCCAACATTGCAAAGGCCAGAACCCTGGCAACAGACTTTTACCTGGAACCTCAGTATTTCGAAGCCTCTAAAGAAAAAATATTTGCTCACAGTTGGCAATTCATCGGAGATACCGACCATGTGAAAGAACAGGGATGGGTAACACCTGTCAATCTGCTCGATCAATTCCTGACTGAACCCCTGCTCCTTTCCCGAGACAAGCAAGGCAAAGTCCATTGCCTTTCGAATGTTTGTACACACCGTGGCAACCTCCTGGTGGAGCGCCCCTGTAAATTGCATGACGTTCGCTGCAAATACCACGGCCGCAGATTTCAACTTGATGGAAAATTTCTGTCGATGCCTGAATTCAAAGAGGTTGAAAATTTTCCTTCTGAGGAAGACAACCTTACCAACTTGCCTCTGTTTACCCTTGGTAAATGGATATTCACCGCGTTGAAGCAAGAACATGCACCGGAATTATTTTTCAGGGAAATGCTTGATCGCATTGGCTGGATGCCTTTTCAGGATTTCAATTATCGACCGGATTTATCGAAAGACTATTTCGTTGATGCACACTGGGCTTTGTATTGCGAAAACTATTTGGAAGGTTTTCATATTCCGTTTGTCCATGCCGGATTAAATGCTGTAATCGACTATGGGAATTATACTACCGAAATATTTCCGTATTCTAATCTTCAACTGGGAATAGCCAAAGAAGGTGAATTGGCTTTTGATTTACCGCCATCATCACCCGATTTTGGAAAGTCAGTTGCCGGATACTACTTCTGGGTATTCCCCAACATGATGTTTAATTTCTATCCCTGGGGACTTTCCATCAATATTGTAAAACCGATAACTGTTGACAAGACAAAAGTATCCTTTCTGTCGTACGTTTGGGATGAGAGCAAATTACGTCAGGGTGCAGGCGCTAACCTTCACCAGGTTGAAATGGAAGATGAAGACGTAGTGCAACAGGTACAAAAAGGAATACGCTCACGCTTTTACAAACACGGGCGCTACTCGGTTACACGCGAAACCGGTACGCATCATTTCCATCAGTTGATTGCAGAATTTATGAAATAAGTACAACCACAAATAGAAATGAAGATTGGTGTAATCGGAGCAACCGGCATGTTAGGCCAACCCGTTGCAAAAGCATTGGCAACTTCAGGTTTCAGAACGACAGCCTTGGTGCGAAGTGAAACAATGGCCAGAAAAAAACTACCGCCTTCCATTAAGCTTGTAGTAGGGGACTTGAAGGATCTGCAAGCGCTGGAAAAATTTATTCAAGATCAGGATGCCGTATACCTTAATCTTAATCTGAAACAAGAAGAGAAACCGGGTGAATGGCATG
Source organism: Cyclobacteriaceae bacterium (assembly GCA_016787565.1). Taxonomy (GTDB): domain Bacteria; phylum Bacteroidota; class Bacteroidia; order Cytophagales; family Cyclobacteriaceae; genus JAEUUG01. Next base: position 151,357 of record JAEUUG010000003.1, on the reverse strand, counting down.
CCGAACGTGAGGGCTTACAAAATATTTTATCCATCGCCCGAAAATACCCCGTGAAACGAATTGCTATGATCAGTTCATTGGTTATGTTTTACCAGGGCATGAACAATTTCGAATGGTGGGTTTTTAGAGTGAAAAAAAACGCAGTGGAAATGGTAAAGGAATCCGGTATGCCCTTCACCATTTTTTATCCCTCAACCTTCATGGAAAATTTTCGCCATACATACCGGCAAGGCAACCGGATATTGCTGGCAGGGGAATCAAAACATAAAATGTGGTTTATTGCTGCGAATGATTTTGCCAAGCAGGTTGTAAAATCATTTGAAATATTTAATGATGAGAACCGTGAATACAGCATACAGGGACCCGAAGCTTTCACAGCAGAAGAAGCGGCTACAGAATATGTAAGCCATTACCCATACGAAAAACTTTCCATCAGCAAAGCTCCGCTTGGGTTATTAAAGTTTCTGGGGAAATTTAGTCAGAAGATTAACTACGGCTATCACATTGTTAATGCCTTGAATAATTACCCCGAAAAATTTGTGTCCGAAAAAACATGGCAGGAACTTGGCAAGCCCGCTACAACACTGCGGGAATTTGCACGCCAGACTTAAGCCCCAGGTTTAAACATTTTTAGCGCGTCCGGATCAAGCCAGGCGAGTAATAATATCCAAATCACCATAACAACCATTGCCACGATCATCATGAGCAACTGGCTGACTATATAGAGGAGGGCACCTTTCAAGAACACTTTTAGCTTCGGCTGATAGGGTATAAAACTGGTATAGGCAAACCCGAAATAAGCCAGCGAGATAACTACAGTCGCCACACTGCTAAATAGTACACCCGTAACTTTGTAATAAACGGCAGTAACCAAGGTAAACCAATATACGTGACCGGTCACATAGAGTGGCAAAACCCAATTTTCTAAAAAGTTAAATCCGCTTTTGCGGAAGAAAATGTAGCGGGCAGCAAATGCCTGAAAGGGAATCAGCAGAAACGAAATCAATTTCAGATTATCTGCCGCGAACCGCTGAATCAAGACCTGTGCCTGGCTTTCAGTTTGTTGGATTGGGATAGCCTTTTGCATGCCTTTCATAAAATCGATGAAATCGAGATTTAAAAAGCTTAGTACTAAGAGGAAAAGAGTACCCATCAGGAAGAAATAACCTACGGGACCATAGTACGCACTTCGGTTCCCGCTGATGAAGACGCGCGCTGCTTTGCCCGGGCAAATGGTTAAATCGCGAAGGGTACGAGGAAACATTCCATCAAATCCATAAATGCGTGCCCAGAAATCATACCATCCTTCTTTCCAGGTAATGCGTTTTACATCGGCACGCTGGCCGCACTGGTTACAGTATTTACCTGCAATTTCAGCACTACAGTTTATACAAATTTTAGCGGGCAATATATTTTCCATGTACTCACAAATTTACGTTCCAACTATTCTCCGAAGCATAAAAAATCTCACCAGCCTCCACCACCAAGGGCGAAGGAATATTATTCTCATAAATACCCCCCGTACCAAGTCCCTGCGGAATACTTACAGCATAATTAGATGTAAACTGACAAATGGCATTCAAACCGATATTCGATTCCAGGGCGGAAGTGATCCACCAGCCTATTCTATATTTCTCTGCTACCACAATCCATTCTGAACAACCCGCAAATCCACCATGGAGCGAAGGTTTAAGGATGATATATGATGGACGAATTCGTTCCAGTAACTCAATTTTATCTGCTTGATGTTCAATGCCAATTAACTCTTCATCCAGCGCTACCGGAATGGGTGATGTTTGGCACAATGTTTCCATCGCGTCTAAGCCTGGTTTAAGCGGTTGTTCGATCGAATGAATAGCAAACATTGCCAATTGTTCCAGTCTTGAAAGAACGTTATCTGGTGTGAATGCACCGTTGGCATCTAATCGAATTGTAACTTCTTCATGGGTATACCGATCGCGGATGTAACGAAGTACTTCACACTCGCGATCGAAATCCAATCCACCAACTTTTAGTTTAATACAGCGGAATCCTTGGGTGATTTTTCTGTCGATTTGCTCGATCATAAAATCAAAATCACCCATCCATATCAGTCCGTTAATGGGAATTCGTTTTCCCTGAACAAAACCATTTTGGTAGATCACGCGCTGCCCACCTTGTAGTAAATCCAGCAAAGCTGTTTCAAGTCCAAATACAAGTGATGGAAAACCCGGTGGCACAATTTCTTTTACCCGGTCGACCAGCTTATTGTCGACAGACTGAATCTTGTTTATGGTACATAAAACCGCTTCAAGAACCGCTTCAAAATCAGGGCGATCATCAACACTTAAGCCGGGTAACGGGCCACATTCTCCAATCCCCACCACGTGCGGATCATCGTCCTTATAAACTTTTATAAACCAGGAAGTTTTGTCGGGCATCAAACCACGTGAGGTTCTGGCGTTAAACCCGAACGTAAAAACTTTTTTGGTGAAGGATGCCCGTAATGCCATGATTAAAAAGCGAAAATAAAACTTTACGCCTAACTTTACGCTTTTGCAACGCGATGTATCTTCCTATTCACGATTACACATACAACCTTCCAGCTGAAAAAATAGCGTTGTATCCGCTGGAGAAAAGGGATGAATCAAAATTGCTGGTCTATCAAAACGGAGAAATCAGGCACTCCACATTTCTTTCACTGACTGATTTTCTTCCAAAAAATGCATTTCTGTTTTTTAACGATACAAAGGTTATTCCTGCACGGTTGCATTTTAAAAAGCAAACCGGTGCCGACATAGAAATATTTCTACTCAGTCCTGTGAAGCCCTCTCCACTGGTGATAGAAGCTATGGAAGCCAGAAAAAGTGTAACGTGGAAATGCACCATTGGCAACATGAAACGATGGACGGATGGTATGGTACTGGAAAAAACAATTCATTCTGGTGTACTTCAGGCAACAATGACCAGTCGCGAAGAAGGACTGGTTCAATTCCAATGGAACACTGATCAGCCTTTTGCAGAGATTATAAACTTGTCGGGAGAAACCCCACTGCCACCGTATTTAAACAGACCAGCAGAAACTGATGATCGCGAACGGTACCAAACCATTTATTCGCACCATGAAGGTGCCGTGGCTGCGCCAACTGCCGGGTTACACTTTACCGATACCATTTTTCAATCACTGCAAAAGAGAAATATTGAATATGATTACCTCACGCTCCACGTGAGTGCAGGAACTTTTCAACCGGTAAAAGTTGAAAATGCTACAGAGCATGTGATGCACCGCGAACAGGTTGTGGTGAACAGAAGGAATCTGGAAAATTTAATGAAACCCAACCGTTCCATTGTTGCTGTGGGCACTACCTCCATGCGCACGCTGGAAAGCTTATACTGGTTTGGCGTTAAACTCTTACATGATCCGGAAGCACCTTTCGTGATTAATCAACAGGAGGCTTACAAGCATGCACAACATTCCGTACCTGCGGCTGAAGAAGCCCTCCAAGCAGTAGCCTCGTACATGGACAACCATCAGATAGAAATGCTGACGGGTGAAACATCCATCTACATTATGCCGGGCTATTCTTTTAAAATATGTAAAGGATTAGTAACCAACTTTCATCAACCCGGCTCCACGCTTATGCTGTTGGTGGCCGCTTTTGTGGGTAACGAATGGAGAAAAATATACCAGGAGGCACTCACTCAACACTACCGTTTTCTCAGTTACGGTGATAGCTCACTGCTATTGCCCTAAACAAAAGAAGTTGCTCACCGGCAACCTCTTTTAGTATTGGAATAGTTGATAGTAACAAGAAATCTATTTTGGAATGCTGAGTTCGTTGAGATCAACTACTCTCACTTCTACCCTTCTTCCTTCTTCCTTTGTTGCTGATTGATCTTTGGTGGCACCGTACCCACGCGCCACAATTCGCCTTCTCACCACTCCGCGATGATTCAGATAATCCAACACCGCTATAGCGCGTTTATTCGAGAGCTCACGATTAAGGTCTTCCGAACCTTCTGCAGAAGCAAAGCCAAGAATTTCTATACCCAGATCAGGATGCTTTTCCAGAATCGCGAGAAGCTTGTCCAACTCGGCATTGTATTGTGCTTTCAAATCGCTCTTGCCGGCATCAAAATATATTTTCGCATACTTTGTGAGCAAGGTTTTATCGTAGTTTGAAGATTTTTTTACCGGTTGATCTTTCTGCTTCTTCACTTCTTCTTCAACCCGCATGGTGGGGAGTGAAAAGATTGTCTTACCATCAACATTTTTTTGTTCGAACTTGCTTTCGTCACTTTCATCGTAGTAATACGTACGGGTGGCAACTTCTATTCGGGAGTTCTCCTTTTCATTAAAATTCACTTCCTCTATCGGATCTTTCATGCTGATCAGTTCCACCAGGTATTCAATGCCTTCCTTATCCTGTGCGGCCATCAGATCCAGCATCATATCATATACATCCAGGTTACCGGCTTTCACCAACTTGGCTTCGTGCGTTTTCCTCAAATCGGCCTTCACGTCCTGATCGGTATCGTAAAAGGCATTTTTGATTTGAACTTCCTGACCCACCACCACATCAAATTGTTTGATGGTTCTCAGGTTGATGAGCTGATACAGTTCGTAGAAGTAGGTTTGGTTGGGGATATTGATATTCAGGGTGTACGGAAGAAAACCTTCCGACTCAATAATCATATCGTAGTTTTTGTTTGGCGGAAGAATTACCAGGTAGTTGCCGGTTTCAGGATCAGGGTTGTAAACAAAATCGAGTTTCTTGCTGGTGTTGTTGTCGATCAAATAAATCTTGGTAGGAATCGGTTTGCCCGTTTCGGCATTAAGAATTTTTCCTTTGATCATGGTCAGCGGAATGTTGGTTGCATCCGGCATATCAATGAAGTAAATATCTTGTCCGCCTGCACCACCTTTCCGATCGGAAGAAAAATAACCACGTGTTCCATCCGCTATCAGCGTGAAATAATTATCGTTGGCCGTAGTGTTTACCGGATACCCCATGTTTTCGGGTGACGTCCATTTGTCTTTCACCAGCCGTGTTACAAAAATATCGCGGCCACCCATTGAGCGGTGACCATCGGATGTGAAGAAAAGTGTTTTTTGATCGGGGTGAATAAAGGGCGCATCTTCATTGGCTTTTGAATTGACTTCAGGACCAAGGTTTACGGGCTGGCTCCAGGTTCCGTTGGCCTGAAGGGTAGTTTTGTAAATGTCCATACCACCCAGTCCTCCGATGCGATCACTGGCAAAGTAAATTGTTTTTCCATCCGGGGTAATACTGGCCGTTGACTCCAGGTATTTGGGATGGTTTATGACGGGATTGATTAAACTGGGTTTCGACCAGGTTTCTCCGCTCTTTTGAATCTGAAATAAACTTCCAGGATCTGTTACTCCACCCATGAAGATCAGCATCTTTTGTCCGTCTGGTGAAATACCCGCTGTACCAACATTGTAGTCAGATGCAACAGGAACTACTTTTGGTTCTGACCACGATCCGGAGTTGTTATACGAAATGTAAATCTCTTCAATGAACTTATCCCCTGTGCGGGTCTTACCGGTGTTTGGTCGAAGGGCTGTGAAGGCCATCACACTTTCATCGGCAGATACTACCGGATTATACTCGGTGTATTTGGTATTGATGATCGATCCGAAATTATTGACCTTAACATTCCGCGGAACCGACATCAATGCCAGTGCATTGTGGCATGTACCGATGGCTTCATCGGCAAGTGCTGTAGCTTTTTTGTCTGCTTTATTGGCTTCGCGATAGCGGTTAAAACTTTCTAAGGCCAACGAAACATTTTCATTTTTAAGATAAATCTGGCCGAGGTCGTAGGGCAACGAAGGTGAAATGCCCTTTCCATTTTTCAGGGCATATTCAAAATAAGGAATAGCCTTAATTTGCTCCATAATCTCGGTTGACTTCTGGTAACAAACCCCTGCTTTATAATAAACCTGTGGATCTTTCTCGCCCCCAGTGATGGCTGCTTCAAAAAGCGGACGTGCTTGATCATACGACTTGATGGCAAAGAACTTTTCAGCGTCTGCCAGGTTCTTCTTTGCATCCTGCCCAAAAGCCGGAATAAGGAAAAAGATAATCAGAAGTAAGGAAAGTGATTTTCGCATCATGGTTATTCAAATTTTCGGACAATACTACAAAGATTATGCTGGACTCATTTTGCAGTTTACACCACAACCTTACAAGTAACCTGTAGCCACCCTTGAGGATACCTTGGATTATCTGTCGGGTCCGGGGAATCCAACCAAACGCAAGAGCTTAGTAAACCATTTTTGAAACTCTAATACGTAGGAAATTCCGTTGAATATACCGAATTTTAAGTTTAGTGGCCAAAGAATATGAAAGCTAAACTCCTGAGGTTTCTGGATGTTGAACACGGTGAAGCGGGCAGGGTTGCTCTGTTATTTGTCATGGGCTTTTTTATGGGTATGTTTCTGGCTACCATTAGCGTTGCCTCTCAATCACTTTTTCTTGAGCATTTTGATGAGACCACTGACCTGCCACTGGCCCTGCTTATTTCAGGTGCATTTGGTCTTGGTGCAACCATCATTTATAACTTTCTTCAAAACAGAATACCTTTTCCACTATTGGCTTCCTTAAGCCTGATGGTTATTTTTGGTCTTACTGCATTTATCGAGTATGGTGAAGGCTTCTTTGAAGACCCGAACACCCTTTTCTTTTTTGGATTCACGCAGATTGTACCGTTCTCCTTTATTATATACCTCGTTTTCTGGGGAGCCTTTGGCCGGCTTTTCAACTTGCGTCAAGCCAAGCGCCTGGTGGGCACGGTGGATGTAGGAGCCATGATAGCTTCCTTTCTGGCATTCTTCTCCATTCCGCAAATTCTGAAATCAGAATACATCAGCACTGAAAATCTGTACTCCATCAGTTTGGTGAGTATCTTCTTCTTTCTTCTATCGTACCTCTACCTGTCTTTCCGGTATTTAAATAAAACCTTGACCTTTCAGCAAGAGCGAACGATGTACAAGAAACTTCGCTTCGGTGATTTCATTCAGAACCGATACATTCTTTACATGTCGTTGTTTGTAATTGTCTCCATGATGGCCATCAACTTCGTGGATTATTCTTTCCTTAACGTTACCACGCTCTTTTACCAGAATGACACCATTAAGCTCGCCAGCTTTATTGCATCGTTCGAAGGTACAGTAGTAATTTTTAGCATCCTCTTTGAAACCTTCGCTACTGACCGGATTATCCATCAGTATGGTATGCGTGTGCCGCTGCTCATCAATCCGATCCTGATCGGTTTATTTACCATTGCTGCCCTTGCACTCGGGTATATTTTTGGCTACACCCCACAAGACAATCTGTTTGTTGTGTTCTTCTTAATCATCGCCCTCAGTAAACTATTAATCGGTTCGCTGAAGGATGCGCTGGACAATCCAACATTTAAGCTTTATCTCCTTCCCATCGAAAGCAACATCCGCATCGATGTGCAGACAAAAATTGAAGGATTAATAACCGCACTGGCAAGCTTCATTGCGGGTGGACTGATCATTCTGATAAACCAGGTAAAGGTCTTTGATTTAATCTCCATCACCATCTTCACCCTTCCACTCCTCGCCATTTGGTATTTTGTAGCCAATCGAATGAATTCAAGTTATCTGCACACCTTACAGGATACGCTCTTGCGAAACAAGCAGAAAACCACCGAGCAAAACGAAAAAGAATTTACATTGAATCGAATCCTTGAAAAGGAAATCAATAGCGGCACTGAAGAAAAGGTAATCTATGGACTTAAGCTCATGGAGAAACTGGAGCCGGCACTTTTTGAAAACGCGGTAATCCGGTTATCGGAAAGCGAAAACAAAAAAATTAAACTCTTTGCCGAAACTAAGATTCAGGCTCTTGGCGTGGAGAAGTCCGAAGAAAAAACCATTCGAAGTCTGGCACGACAGGCGGCCAGCGATGTGGAAGACAGCGATCAGCTATCCATTTCACCGGATAACCTGATGCGGCTCAGCAAATCAGTAAAACAAAATGACCGGCTGTTGGCGGCCAAACTGTTGCGTAAACTTACCAGCACGAAAACAATTTTTATTTTATTGGAATTGCTCCGCGATGTTGATCCGAAAGTCAGGATGGAAGCGCTGCTCACAGCTCGGAAAGTTAAGCGGGCCGAAACATGGCCTGTTCTCATTGAGATGCTGGCCTCACCAACGTATGGACACCAGGCAGCAGCAGCCCTGAAAGAAGCAGGAGAATCCGTATTACCCACACTCGAAGCTGCCTTTCATAAATCCGGACAACTGGATATGGTGATGCTGCGCATTGTGCAGATCATGGGTAGAATAGGTGGTAAATATGCGCTGCAGTTATTGTGGCGAAAAGCAGACTACCCCGATAAGCGAATTGTAAAACAAATACTGTTCTCACTGCGCTATATCAACTACCGGGCACAGGGGCGTGAAGTGCGTGAAGTCATCACTGTACTGGAAACTGAAATCAGCAAGGCCATCTGGAACCTGGCGGCTATTCATGAATTGCGCGACAACCAACACTTTAAATATTTACAAGAAGCCTTGCGCGAAGAAGTTGCTGAGAACTATGATCAGATAACAATTCTCCTCTCCATAGTATACGATCCACAATCGGTTCAACTCGTGCGTGAAAATATTGAGTCAGGCGACCCGGATAACATAGCGTTTGCTATGGAATTGATGGACATCTTCATCGATCAGGAGTTAAAGCCAAAACTATTTCCATTGTTTGACGATAGCCCGACTGAAGAAAAGTTACGTCAGCTCCAGATTTATTTTCCGCGCGAAAATTATACACCCATTCAGGTCATCAATTACATTTTAAACCGCGACTACAATTTAAACAACCGCTGGACAAAAGCTTGTGCCCTTCATGCCTGTGCCTACCTGTCCGATTTCCGCGTGAGCCGCGGATTAGCCGCGCATATGTTTAACAAGGATAAGCTCCTGCAGGAAACAGCTTCATGGGTTATCTACAATAAAGACCCGAAAGCCTATGAGGCCCTTCACAGCCGGTTGCCACAGCGTGATAAAAATTTTATTGATGCCTCCATCGAAAACAACCAACTACTCGATGGCCTTGAGGATGGTTTTTATCTGGGCATTGAAATGATTATGTTCCTGAAGCAAGTTCCGGTGTTCCATCACATTCATGGTTCACTATTGAGCGACCTCGCAGATAAGATAACGCCTATAGAATTATCGTTTTCGGAAAAATTCAACTTCAACTACGAAGATCAAAATAGTCCGATTTTTATTGTGGCGCATGGCGGAGTTCAACTCTGGAATGATGATCTGCTCATTGACCAATTAAAAAAAGGAAGTATTTATGGCGATCTTTTTCAGGATGGTCCTCCAATAAGAGCAAATAAACTCACAGCAACAGAACGCTCCATCGTATTTAAAATCAACCTGATGGATTTCTATTTGGTAATGGCCAATCACCATGAATTGGTGCAGGGCCTTATTAAAAATATAACCGGACAAATTAAACCACAACATTCACCATCAACCCCCTAACGTGCTATGGCATTTGACATTGATATTCTGATACTTTTTGCCGATAAGGATAATGAAACAAATAAGAAAGAACTGGGCTGGGTATCACAGTTTAAGAAATTCCTCGAGTCGATGCTCACCCAGGTGCTGGGCGAGAAACCGAATATTCTCCTGAAGTCGGAGTATGATACCATCACCTCGCCCCGGTTGGATAATGTGGGCGTAATTGTTCCTATTCTTACAAAGGATTTTATTCAGTCAGGTGCATGCCTGGATCATGTGGAAGCTTTCACTAAGGCAATCGAATCCTCATCGAAAAACAGAAACAGAATTTTCAAAGTTTTTAAAACTCCACTTACCCTGCAGGAGCAACCTCCTCGGCTGCGTGACCTGATTGGCTACGAAATGTATCAGGTTGATCCGGATTCCGGTGAAATTGGGGAGTATACTGATTACTTCAGCACCGAAGCTGAACGACAATACTGGATGAAGATCGTAGATCTCGCCTACGATATTTATGATACACTGGTGTACCTGAAAAACACCGCTGTAAAAACAGAGGTAAAAAATATTTACAAACGTAAAACAATTTACCTCGCAGAAACGGGACATGACCTCACCGTACAGCGTAACATCATCAAGCGCGAACTACAAAGACACGGTTATGTAGTACTCCCCAGCCAAATGCTGCCCGGAAACCTGAACGACCTGGAACGTGTTGCACGAAAAGACCTGGAGGAAAGTAATTTGTCCATTCATTTAATTGGTAATGCGTATGGAGAGATTCCCGAAGGATCAGACCGCTCCATCATTGATATCCAGCATAAACTGGCAGCGGAGAAAAGCATGGCCGCTAAAGAAAAGAATCAGGAGTTTTCGAGACTCATCTGGATTTCGCCCAACCTGAGCAATGCCAGCGAAAAACAAAAAGGATTTATCGAAAACATCAAGCGCGATGTTGAGACCCAGGAGAGTGCCGAGATCATGCAAACACCGCTGGAAGATTTCAAAAACATTATGCGCGAAGAACTGCTGGAAGCCGGTGAACGTAAAAATTTCGATCATTCCGGCAGTCCTGTTTTATACCTGATGCATGATCGGATAGACCAGCAGGATGTTAAGCCCCTTGTTGACGTGATTGAGAAATCCGGTTTTAAAGTATTGGTACCCGAATTTGAAGGTGAACTATTGGAGTTGCGCAAAAAGCATATCGAAAACCTCAAAAATTTTGATGCTGCTTTAATCTATAAAGGAAAAGTCAATGAGCAGTGGGTGCGCATGAAAGCACTCGATATCTTGAAGGCTCCGGGCTTTGGTAGAAAAAAACCGATTATCGGCAAAGCGCTGCTCACGTCACCCGGATCAACACTTGATGTTGACATTTTTAAAAGTCAGAATCTGCGGATGATCGACAATGATCCGCAACGCTCACTTGAGTCTTTGAAAACGTTCCTCCAAGAATGTAATGAATAACCCATGAGCCAGTTTGTTGAAGAGCAACGTGTAGTGTCTAACCCCTTTCCCGGCTTACGACCCTTTAATATTGAAGAGAGTCACCTCTTTTTTGGTCGTGAAGGACAAAGCGATGAGGTTCTGTTGAAACTCTCAAAGAGCAGATTTGTCGGTGTAATAGGTCCTTCTGGTGCCGGTAAGTCCTCTTTCATTTATTGCGGTGTATTGCCCATTTTATATGGGGGATTCATGACGGATGTCAGTCCGAACTGGCAGGTGATTGTAACACGGCCGGGCGCAGGACCGATCGATAATCTGGCTGAGGCTTTACTAAAAGAGAATCCGGAATACACCAAAGCCATTGCCGAAGAGAAAAAAATCAAGCGTACCATATTTTCCACCTTATTAAGAAGCAGTTCGCTGGGATTAGTGGAGGCTATCGAGCAAACACGTAAGAATGATGATGTTAATTATCTGATACTGGTCGATCAGTTTGAAGAACTCTTCCGGTTCAAAGACAGCACCGATCCAAATTCCGTTAACGAAACACTCGCTTTTATCAATTTATTGATGGAAGCAGCTCACTATCCGGATGCTCCAATCTATGTTGCCCTCACCATGCGGTCTGATTTCATTGGCGATTGCGCGCAATTTCCGGAACTCACCCGAAAAATTAACGACAGCCACTACCTTATTCCGCAACTAACACGCGAACAAAAGCGAAAAGCCATTGAAGGACCAGTAGCCGTTGGTGGTGCAGCTATTGCACCACGATTAACTCAACAACTGTTGAACGACCTGGGTGATAACCCGGATCAGTTGCCCATTCTTCAGCATGCGCTGATGCGCACCTGGCGATACTGGACACGCTACCGCGATGTCGAAAATGAACCCCTTGACCTGAAACATTATGAGGCCATCGGTACCATGTCAGAGGCACTTTCGATGCATGCTAACGAAGCCTATGATGAATTGACAGAAGATCAAAAACGAATTTGCGAAACACTGTTCAAGGCCATCACCGAAAAACGCGGTGAGAATTTTGGTATTCGCAGGCCTACACGGCTGAATGAAATTGCCGCCATCACCGATGTCTCCGAAGAAGAAATAATCGCGGTTGTCGACAAGTTCAGGGAGCCAGGACGTTCGCTGTTAACTCCGGCACATGGCATTCCCCTTTCCTCAAAATCCATGATCGACATCTCGCATGAAAGCTTGATGCGGATTTGGGTGCGCCTGAAAAATTGGGTAGACGATGAAGCAGAAGCCGTGCAAATGTATACACGCCTTGCTGAAGCTGCCGCTATGCATCAGGTTGGCAAAGCCGGATTGTGGCGTCCGCCAGATTTACAATTGGCGTTGAACTGGCAAGCCAAGCACAAACCAACACTGGTATGGGGGCAACGCTACAACCCTGCCTTCGAGCGCACCATGGTCTTCCTCGAGTATTCGAAGAAACAATGGGAAACAGAACAGCGTATTAAGGAACAGGAACAAAAACAAAAACTTCGCACCGCGCGAATCATCGCCATATTGATGGGTGGCGCTGTAATCATTTGTCTTCTCTTCCTCATGTATGCGTTTGTTCAGCAGGCTGAAGCAGAGAAACAAAGTGATATAGCCAGAGCGCAAACCCTGGAGGCAAAAAATCAGGAAGCCATTGCAAAAACTAACGCAGAGCGGGCTGAACGCGAAAAAATTGCTGCCGATAGTGCGCGGAACGAGGCCGTGCATGAACGACAATTGGCGGAAGATGCCAGGGTGTTTGCCGAGCAACAACAAGCCATCGCGTTGACGCAGCGAAGCATCGCCTTGCGAAATGAAAAGTTGGCGAAGGACAATGAATCCAGAGCCAACAGCGAAAAAGACCGCGCTGAAAACAATGCCCGCATCGCAAAAGAAAATGAAGATCGGGCAAAGGCCGAAGAGCAGCGTGCCCGCGAACTTCGCTACCGCGCTATTGCCAAGGCCATGGCCATCAAGAGCACCCAGCTTAGTGACACCGTTCAGGAGGGTTTATTGGCACAACAGGCATTCAATTTCAATACAGCCTTTAAAGGATACAAATACGACAATGATATTTATGACGGCCTGTACTGGGCTCTTCGGAAATATGATGACCCGTTAACCCGAAATCTGGCCGGTCATAAAAATAATATCCGGGCAATGGTTACACGAAGGAGTGGCAAAGAGATTTATTCTGCGGGTGGCGAAGGAAGCATTCTCCGCTGGACATACCAGAATAAACAGTGGGTGGCAGAAGTGCTGGTGGGTGAACGTGCCAACCGGTTGATATCCACTATTGATGTCAGCGCAGACGGTAACTGGATGGTGGTTGGTGGAAATTTTAACTCCGGTAATCCAAAATCGAATTTTGTTGAATTATACAATCTACAAAACATGAGCAGCGGACCAAAAATCATCAATGGCTTTATCGGAGAAGTTGGTGACCTTCGCTTCGCTCCAAACAATAGCGGATTCTACGCCCGCGATAATGAGGGGTATAGTGTGCGGTATTCCGATCTAACTACCGTGAAAGAGATTATCACCAGTAAAGAAAAGATTCGCGATATCGCATTGAGCCCTGATGGCAAACAACTGGCCGGTGCAGTTGACAACGGCAGACAAGGAGCACTGTACACCTGGGATACGCAGAATTTCAGTTCCCACCTGGTCTACCAAAATCCCCGGGCCGGTTTGTATGCAGTGAATTTTCACCCCGATGGAAACCAATTAATTATCGGTGATGCGAATGGACTTTTAAAAATTATAATGGGCGGACTGGTTGTTCGCGAACTGGCAGGTCACACGTCAACAATCCAGGCAATTGAAATAAACCATGGTGGTAGTTTCATGGCAACTGCAAGCCGTGATAAGACAGTTCGGTTATGGAATCTTAAAAATTTAAAAGAACAACCCATCGTGCTGAAAGATCATCCAACATGGGTCTGGTCTATTACGTTCACGCCCGATGATGAACAATTGCTGGCAGGAACACAGGAACAGGTTATCCGCTCGTGGCCAACAAAAGTTGAAACCATGTCGGATAAACTTTGTAGCAAACTCACCCGAAACATGACCCGAGATGAGTGGGATATTTTTGTATCGGAAGACTTACGGTATGAGTCAACGTGTGATAATCTGCCAGCCAATAACAACTAAAACAAAACGCGAGGTGTCAAATACGCTAACAGCATGAAAAGACTTTTACCACTGTTAATTTTCAGCAGTATCATCACGCACCACCTCCAGGCACAATCAACGTGTGCCCAGACGTTGCGCACGGCCCGATCAACCTATGATCAGGGTCGGCTGCATGAGTTGCCCGTTCTGCTGCAAGCATGTCTTGTCAATGGTTTCTCCGATCAGGAAAAAGTTGAAGCGTACAAGCTTTTGGCGCTGGCCTATATCTACCTGGAGGAACCTACCAAAGCAGACGAAGCTATGCTGAACCTGCTCCAGACGGATAGTTATTTTGAAATCAACAATACGACAGATCCGGCTGAATTTATCTCCTTGTACAAGACATTCCGTACCTGGCCAATTTATCGGGTAGGAGCGAAAATTGGTGTCAATGCATCACTTCCCAATACCATCTCACGTGTTAATGCCGTAGATGGGTCACAGGCCGAGTATTCACCCAATATTAATTTTCAAAGTGGTGTGGCTTTTGAAATTCCGTTGGGTAAGAAAATCATTCTTAATCCCGAATTATATTTTCAGCTCCGCTCCTTCTTGTATACCAACAATGTTGCTTTGCAAAATGATGTTGAGAATACTACTGAAGGCAGAGAAAAAGGAACATGGATTTCAGTGCCGGTATCCGTTCAATATCTACTGAATGAAAAAAGATTCCATCCCTATGTAGCCCTTGGTGTTTCAGCCGACTACCTTATGAATGCTGAAATTACATTAAACCGAACACGCGAGAACGCAACCTCTGTTCAGCAGCAAACCTTCACCCTGTCACCCCAGCGCAATGCCTTTAACCTGGGCTTAGTAGCAAGTGCCGGTTCTAAAGTAAAAGTGGGTGGCGGTTACATAACAGGTGAACTTCGGTTTCTCTATGGCTTAACAGCGGTAAATGATGAAAGTACTGCATTCACCATCGACAACAATGTGCTGTTCGACTATGGGTATGCGGATAATTATTTCAAGCTGAATTCCATATCCATCACTTTTGGGTATGTATACAATGTGTTTAGTCCAAAAAAATTGAGAAATAAAAAATGAAGGCAGGGTATAGTTTCGTAATCGGATGTATTGTGTGTTCCTGGTCGTGCACCAACATTGAGAATGCTGACCCTGCAGCACGCAATACATTTGTTCGCTTTTTTGAATCCGCAAACAACCTTTATGGTATAGCAGTAGAGCCTCTTGATGATGGCTACCTGCTGTTGGCTAATGAATTGGTATCCGGTCAACTTCAGGCCCGCCTCATGCGCATCGACAAGTTTGGCAACGAAATCACCAGCGAACGGATTATCCTCCCACGCTTGCAGGCAAAAGCGTTGGTCGTTGGCGCCAATGGATATTATATCGCAGGTGATCGGATTCAACTGAATCCTTCTTCTGAAAACCTTTTTGACTTGAGTGTTACTGCCGCGTTATTGTACCGCGTTTCCCCACAGGGTGATACAACCCGATATCTTGCCGGAGATACTACCCGCATTGGTAAAACTGATCTTCACGGAAGTTCCGTAACCATGGATGCTAGTGGAAATGTGATTTTATTAGGGACATTTAAGCAGGCACGTTCCAACGCATTTGAACGGCCCTTTATAACAGCACTAAATCCGACTACGCTGGATACGGTATGGACCAAACGCTATGATGCACTCGAACGCGATTATGTCAATTCAAAATCTGTACATGTCACCTCTTCCGGAAATATCATCTGGGCCAGTGCCCTGCTGCGTGAAACAGGAGATCTTACCCGAACCTATCTTTCTATTCCGTATGTCAAAACAGAATCTGTTTTCATTAACAACGATCTCTTCGGAGAAACCACGGATCAGCAAATCATTCCGAACGATATTCAGTCCGCTGAATCAGAAGCGCTTGGGTACGGTATTATCGGTACCTATGCGCAACCTGACGGAACAAAATCCAATATTTTTTTTATGCGCGTAACACGCGATGGCAATATACTTTCCGGCAGTGAGCGATTTTTTGATGGCGAACGATTAGCCGAAAATACTAACATCACGCGTACTGAATCATTCAGTGAAGACATCGGTAGTGCATTAATCGCTACGCAGGATGGCGGTTATTTGTTAGCCGGCTCGATGGAAACAACACCAAACAGGGGAAATGGCGGACAAGATATTGTGTTGATTAAAGTTGATGCCCTGGGTGACATCGTGTGGAATAAAACTATGGGCGGTATCGGAAATGAAACTGTCAATACAGTGCGTGAAACTTCGGAAGGTGACCTGGTTTTGTGCGGCACCAATAACCTGGGGGGGCTCTCATCAGCCTTCCTGATTAAACTAGACAGAAACGGAGAGCTTAAGAATTAAGCTTCGATTTAAATTATTGAAACTGGTACGATTGAGATTTATGAAAGGATATATTATCAATAAGGCGCTGACCATTTTTATTTCTGTATTCGCAATGGGTGCTCACCATCTTTTTGCAAATAATACAGTAACCATTAATCAGGCAGGTGCACAAGTTGATCCTACAAATTCATCCTCCATTTTGTTTACCGTTCAGTTCAACGAAGCGGTTACCGGGTTTGATGGTAGTGATTTAAACTTTACAGGGTCAACGGCATCGGGAACACTTGTTGGTGCCGTAACTGAAATTGCGCCCAATGATGGAACACGTTACCGCGTAACGGTAACCGGTATGACTGGAAACGGACTCGTAGTCGTTTCCGTGAATGCTGGTGCGGCAACACTGGTGAGCGATGGAACAACTACTACTGCAGCCAGTACCAGCACGGACAATCAGGTTACTTACGATGGCGCAGCCCCGACCGCCACCCTCTATTCACCTGCTGATAATGCAACAGGTGTAACCCTGAATACAAACCTGGATATAACCTTTAATGAAGACATTATTAAAGGATCTGGAACCATAGAACTGAGGAGATACGCTGATGATGGATTAGTAGAAAGCTTTGTTTTACCAGCTGCAGCACAAGTCACCATTATTGGTGGTGGTAGCCAGGCACGGATCAACCCAAGTTCTAATTTACTTTCGAGCACGCAGTATTATGTCATCATTCCATCAACAGCGTTTGTTGATGCTGCCGGAAATACATTTGCAGGACTTTCAACAAAAGATGATTGGGACTTCACAACGGTGAATACGCCTCCATCCATTTCAGCATTAAATCCGGCAGACGGAGCAACAGGAGTTTCCATCAATCTCAGTCAGGTGGTCATTACATTTGATGAGGCCGTAGTCAATGTCGGAACAGGTGCAAACGCTAACAACACCATCCGCATTCGCGATGTAGCCGCAGCAGCGGATATTGAAACTATTGATCCCACGTCACCCGGTAGGGTTACGATTTCGGGAGGCGGCAATAACATTGCTACCATCAGCTTAACAGTAGCGCTCAGCCCAAACAAAAATTATGCTGTCCGAATCGGCAATGCGGTATTTCAGGATACAGGAGGTGCTGCCTTTGCCGGAACAGACGACAATACAACCTGGAATTTTCAATCCGAAGCAGCGCCTGTCATTTCGGGTTATTCCTCCAGCCCTACATGTATTGGCGAATCGATCGTTATCAATGGTACCGGTTTTGGTGCCAGTGTTCCTTCCGTGACTGTGAATGGTGTCTCTGCAACCGTCACAGCACACACCTCTACCACCATCACCATAACAGTTCCTGCCACTACTACCGGAACAGTTTCCGTTACCAACAATAGTAACTCCCTTTCCGGTACCGGAGCAAGCCTCACGGTAAATCCGGCTATCAATACAAGTTTGAATACGTTTGCCTTACCCCCATCATCCTTCGTGGGTAGTTCCACCAGTATCAGACTCGATAACTCACAAAATGGTGTCACGTATCAACTGCGAAAAAATTCACCAGCTCCGGCCGGCAATGTGGGGGCATCACAACCCGGTAATGGTGCGCAATTGAGTTTCCCTAGTGGTACGTATGCTACACCCGGAACTTATGTATATGAAATACGCGCAACCTCACCAGGTTGTACGAATGCCACACTAACCAATACTATATCGGTAAATGTTTCAAGTTTAAGTGCCAATGCTGGTAATCCTGCAACCATCTGCGCAGGTCAAAGCCATACCTTGGGCGGAAACCCCACAGCCCAGGGCGGATCTGGATTTTATCAGGTAACCTGGAATACCGTGCCACCTACCGGTAACTTCAGCACATCCACTAATCCTTCAGTAAGTCCGGCAACAACAACGACCTACCGTGTCACGGTTGATGATAACAGCGGAAATCCTCCGGTAACCTCGGATGTTACCATCACGGTTAACACACCAGAACCAGCCGGTAACCTGGCCATTGTGTTAACACCCAGTAACCCGACCAATACGTACCAGACCGATGATGCACCCGTTCAACTCAAGTATACCATCAGCGGTATAGATGGCACCTATTCAGGAGCAACGCGATTTGAAGGAACTGGTGTAAACGCTGCTGCTCGTTTGTTTTACCCACAAGCCGCGAACCTGGGTTTGAATATCATAACCCTCTACTATCAAAACCCTGCCGGATGTATCACCTCTATTACAAAAGATGTCGTAGTAACAAATCCCGGATTATTCATTTCCGGACTTGACTACACGTACTGTGAAGAAAGTATTACGGATAACCTGGTCATCAGCGATCCTGAATTTCTGCCTACCGCTACCTACATTTATGGATATCGCTATACCTATCAAAACGATATTCGCTTGTATGATTATTTAACCAATCAGGAAATACCGGAAGGCAGTCCTGGATTTGATGTGAATAATTTTAACAACCGTTTAATGACCATCAATCCTTTTTACTTTGGTACCTACTACAAGTATTTTGTCGCCACGTATCAATACCAGCAACTCTTGTACAATCCACTGGCACCGGCAACGCCAACGGTTTTGTATACCTACAGCTTCCCGATTAATATCTATTTTGAGGTAGTTCCAAAACCAAACATACTATCCAAAATTCCACTCCAATTTTGCGAAAATGATGGTGCGGTAGAATTGATTGTTGATCCTCCACCTATTGTTGCTGGTGATATATCAAAATTTAAAATCGACAACACATCCAACGGACTTTCATCAAGTGGCGGTAAAGTGTTTTTTAATCCAGGAACGGGAGGTTTACCCAATTCTGTAAGCATTAAGTACACCTATACCGACACCCAGTCTGGTTGCAGTAGTGATTATACTCAGGTCTCCACCATACGCAGAATACCCACCATTGATTTTAGTTTTGTGAATGCCTGCGAGGGCGATACAGTACAATTCATACCAACTATATCCGATCCTGCACAAACAAAACAATATGCATTTTCCTTTGGCGATGGAAAGAGTGAGGAAGTCCTTTCCGGAACACCGAAAGATATTTTCCATCAATACCTTGACCCGCAAAGTTATCAGGTAAAACTGGGTGCGTTGTTCACCAATGGTTGTGCCGATACTATTCCTAAAAATCTGCTGGTTGGTAAGAACCCGAAATTCAGGTATGGGTGGGCCAATGTTTGCGAAGGACAAACCACCCAATTTACAGCCGCCCTTGAAGGTAATTTCAACGCACCCGAAGTTCAATCTATGAACTGGAACTTCGGTGAAGGATTGCCCTTCAACACCGGTAGTTTCTCAGCTACGGCACAACACGTTTATACAGCACCCGGAAAATATAATTCAAGCCTCTCAATTACGAGTTCCACAGGTTGTACTATTCAAAAAACCAGAGAAGTTTACAATGTCAAGCATTATAAAAACGGTAACAAGATTACCGGCAACAATCCCTACATCCAAAACTTCGATGCTTCAGCAGATAGCTGGATAAGCAGCGGAATAAATAGTTCCTGGCAATGGGATGTACCACAAGGTGCCATTATCAATCGCGACTCATCAGATACCGGAACCGGTAAAGCATGGATTACCAATGCCACCGGAACGTATAACTCCAATGAACACTCGTGGGTACACAGCCCATGCTTTGACCTGACCGAGCTTGAAAGGCCAGTGCTTCGAATGGATCTGCGTGTACTGACCGATTTGAAACGAGATGGCGCTGTGCTTCAGGTAAATACTACCAACAATACGGAAGGCGATATCGGCTGGCAAACCATTGGTGGACCGCAACAAGGGATAGACTGGTACAATACACTCGGTATTGAAGGCGCTCCCGGAGGGCAGGCTTTGGTTGGCTGGTCAGGATTCCTGGATCCCAATTCCTGGAGAACAGCCCTCATTCCGCTTGATGACGATTTGCCTCCTCTCGGATCTGCACAACGAAATGCCGTTCGTTTTCGTGTTGCATTCGGTACACAGCTAAACGTATTGGCCGATGCTTCCCTCGAAGGTTTCGCTTTCGATAATTTCAGTATCGATCAGCGCAATCGCATAGTATTGCTGGAGCAATTTACCAACAATGGAGGACCTAACACACCGGCTGAAGCCAATAAAGCATCGAATGCAGCAGTCAATCAGTTTATTGGTTTACCAAAAACGACAAACGAAATTGTAAAGCTTGAGTATCACCTTGGTTTTCCTGGTCCCGCACCTGACCCCCTGTTTCACAACAATGAGGCCGATGCAAATTCACGCGCAGCCTTTTATGGCATAACCTCTACCCCATCTGTACGGATGGATGCTGAATTCGAAAATAGTGCTTTCAGTTCCTGGGGTGAAAAACGATTTGATCAGCAATCCCTTTTTACTTCTAAGATCAGCATTGACACCATTATTACAGCGAATACTCCAGCCGAAAAATTCAATGTAGAAGTTCGCTTTACCGTACTTCAGGATATTCCCGCCAACACCGTGTTGCACATTGCTGTTGTCGAAAAGAATATAACATCTGTAACCGGTGCCAATGGAGAAACGGTTTTCACACAAGTAATGAAGAAAATGTTACCCGATGCCGCAGGAACAAAATACACAAATCCCCTTCCTAAAAATTTCACCGATGCGGTTCAGTATTCCTGGAGTCCGAATGCGTATGATTTGAATCAACTGGCTGTGATTGCTTTCTTTCAAAATGAGAATACAAAGGAAATTTACCAGACCAAATTCCTTTCGACACCGAGCTACATACCACCGGCTACGATCATCACCGGAGTGGAGCCATCTATCCTTGATCAGGTAAGGGTTTATCCTAATCCTGCCAATCAGGAAGTGCGCGTTTCACTTACTCAGAAAACACCCGAAACAATTGACCTTAACATGACGGATGCCATAGGTCGAAGTGTACACCGCACGACTTTCGTACCGGGTGTGGTAGAGAAAAGTATACCCACGGGCGATTTGCCTTCAGGAGTGTATTTTATACAATTACGGAATAGGGAAGGAAAAAATGTTATCAGAAAATTGGTGGTCGTGCATAACTAGTAAAAGAACACAACTTTCTATGACCGAACGTGAAAATAAAAGGGGTATTGAATCTGCCCTCTTGGAGGATAGGTCTACTTATCATATTTTTAATCCCTAAAACCCTTACACCCCACCATGGAGATTTTCCTGCATGCAGAGACCTGGCTCGCTCTGCTAACACTCACATTCTTTGAAGTTGTTTTGGGGATCGATAATATCATTTTTATTTCTATCGTATCGAACCGCCTTCCAATCGAAATCAGGGCAAGGACTCGCAATATGGGACTTTTGCTGGCCATGCTCGTGCGTATCCTGCTCTTGCTTACCATTACCTGGGTAATGAAGTTTAAAGAACCTCTTTTTACCATTCCGGGGACAGTCATTTTTGGGGATGCCATGGAAATCAGCGGACGCGACCTGATCCTTATTTTTGGAGGTTTGTTTCTAATCGCTAAAAGTACGCGCGAAATCAACCATGAAATGGACGGTGAAAAAGACGAAGAAACAGGTGTTTCCGGAAGTGGGAAAGTCAATGTTACCGGCATTATTATTCAGATCATTTTGTTGGACATTATCTTCTCCTTTGACTCCATCTTAACTGCGGTAGGGTTGACGGACAAGGTCATCATTATGATCATCGCAGTAATTCTTTCCATTGGCATCATGATCATTTTTTCGGGAAGCATCAGCAATTTTATCCACAAGCATCCCTCTATGGAAGTACTTGCCCTTGGTTTCCTGATTTTGATTGGCTTCATGTTGTTTCTTGAAGGATTGCATAAAGAAGTTCCAAAAGGTTATATCTATTTCGCCATTGTGTTTTCCATGATTATCGAAATGGTGAACATACGGGTTCGGGGCAGGCGCAAAAAAGCGAAAGAGGAGGCCAAAGAGTAAATCCATTCATACCTGTTAAAAATCCCTGTGATGCTTGATGATCACTTACGATACCCCATTGGAAAGTTCTCTCCTAAAGAGGTATACAGCGCGGAAGAATTAAATAGCCTGATTGACCAAATTGGCATGCTTCCTCAAAAAGTAGAAGAAAGTATTGCAGGATTCTCAACGCTACAATTTGATACACCGTACCGCGAGGGTGGTTGGACAATACGCCAGGTTATTCATCATCTGGCCGATAGTCACATGAACGCCTACATCCGTTTTAAATGGACGCTCACGGAAAGTACTCCCGTCATTAAAGCGTATGATGAAAAGTTATGGGCGAATACACCTGAAACAAATGCAGATTCATTATTGTCTGTGACCTTATTGAAGGCACTCCATGCAAAATGGGTTTTGTTGTTACGGAGCTTAACCCCTGAAGACTTAAAACGAGAATTCATTCATCCCGAAACAAGAAAGCATATTTCATTGCACCAAATGATTGCTTTATATGCCTGGCACGGTCAACACCATGTTGGCCATATCAATATTGTGGGTTCAAAATAACTCGCTTTTTTACTTTCGTTTGGCTTCGCGCAAATCAAAATAATCGCGATTGATATTGAAGACGAGTGAGAAGCGGCTCTGCGAGATTGACTTAAAGGCATCTTCTGACAAGACGAAGTTTCGTCCGTAAAAAAGATTCACAAATCCCAGAATGCTAATGCCCACTTTCGGGGTAAATACAACGGACTCACGGTCAAAATCAGTATAGTACGTAAAATCGGCTGCCACGCCCACCAATCCTGCTGTAAATTCATAACCCAGCTTGGGGCCCAGAATAAAATCATCGTCCAGCACAATGCCATCAAAAGTAAGGTATGGTCCGGCAGAGGCGAGACTGAGGGGATGCACAAAAATCTGGTGGTATTGTATTCCAACTTCCGCAAAAGCAGCATCCTGAACGCCCACACCAACTTTAGGAACAAAGCGGGGCTTGGTCCAATACTGTTCGAAAGGTTTTGAGCGTAGCGTATCAACACTTTGGGCAGCTGCCAACATGCTAAAGCAGGTAAACCATACTGCTAACAAAAATCTATTCTTCACGATAAGCATAATAATGCAATACAGTTTCAATGGCTTTTTGGATAGCTTTATTAATTGGGTAAAATTCGTGTGTTAAGTCTGGATCAATAGCATGAAGTTGCATATAATACTGATTCATGATCGGAATATTTTTACCTTGCTTTACACCTACTGCTGCATTTGTATACGAAACTTCTTGCTCCGTTTTTATAATCTGGCAGGTAACCAACTCAGCCTCTCCATATTTATTCGTTCGTGCCGAGTATCCAAACAACCGGCAAATTAAACCCCGATAGGCGTACTCAGAACACAGTCCTGCACCTGCTTGAGTAGGATTAAGAATCAGACAAACCGGGTTGTCAGACTCCTGCATTCTTTCAAGCCATGCCATAGCTTTTCCATCGTTGTAAAGGTAATAGGCAAACGGAAGAAATTCGAGTATTGTGGCTTCTATATCAGCCTTGAAACAACACTTGCCGCAGCCAAACTTACACTGTAATCCCGACCAGGACTGGAACTGAAGTATCTCCTGATCCAGCTTCTTCAACACCTCTTCTACGGCCTGTACTTTTTCTTTCACTGGACTTGCGTTACACGGATGATGATGCAATACTAGTCAAATACCCGCACTCGAAATAAATTTGTCCAGGTTGTAACGGGCCATTTTCCTGATTTTGTTCCGAACAATGGGAGTCCATCCAAGTAGTACACCTGAAATCCCAAGTGCCATCCGGCTCCAGCGCCAGAGATCAAATTGATCGATGTGCTCAATGATTTTCCCATCCTTAAATTTGAATGAAGCCTCTATCCGGTTATGTACTTTTCTGCCTGTTCGGGAAAACGTATAAAAGGCTTCCCAATGACATTGGCCATTTTCATTATTTGCTTCTACAGAATCAAATTGAATGATGAGGTCTGTGGATGCGATTATCAGCATTTGCCACATGGCCCTGGCTTCGTTTCCTTTCAAGGATTGAAATACAGGATCGGAGAAAGTAACCTCATCGTGGTAACACGATTGCATACCACGATAATCCAGTTGTTGAAAAGCTGTGTAAAACTTGCGAATTAATTCTTCGTGGGTATGCATGGCATGAATTTACCCGAAGATAAAAAACTGCCGTTGAAATCCGGTACAGTTAGCAATCATTCACGGGCTACGCCATACCGCAACGAAACCAATCCGGTAGTATAAGTCTTCGTTTCCAGCAATCTTGTTTTTATTCGTTGCTGAATGTCGGAGAACAAGGGTTTACCCTGCCCCAATAAAATAGGATGTACTGCCAGCCAGAGTTCATCCACTAATCCGGCATTCATCAAGCTTGACGTAAGTGAGGCACCTCCAAAAAGCCAGATATCTTTACCATCTTCTTTTTTAATTTCACGAACACGCTCAAGAACATCACCTTGGAGGAGCGTTGTTCCATCCGGAGCGCACTTCAGTGTATTGGAAAATACATATGTGTGTATGCCCTTCCATGGATTTTGATCTCCTGTTGTACTGGCCAATTCGAATGACTTCCTTCCCATGAAAATAGAATCAATACGGCTCATGAATGCTGTTAAACCATAATCCTGATCCATGAAACACCAGTCGTATTCTCCGTTCGGTCCTTCAATAAAATTATCAAGACTGACAGCCACACCCAATATTACTTTTCTCATATGATTACTGTTTTTTAATCGTTCAGTTCCTCGCATATAAAGCCATAATCGCGCAGCAGCTGGATGGCATTGTCAAGGCAACTACCGTCTGAAACAATGCGGAAAATGTGATCACAATCATCCAGTGCAAAATTCCAGTTTGCTTTACCAAACCAATCATCTAAGAAGGGCGCCAGCATTTCAACCTGTTGTACGGTGACAACGGAAGTAGAAAATACAGAAACGGAAATTTTACGGTGGGATAAATCTTCGTAGGAAGTACCCCGGTATGCTGGCGATTCAGAGATTGAAAGCATAGGTTTTTTATGCTAATCAACATACGCCTGGTGACAACCCTGTGTCAACAGAATCAGCAGGCTCAACAAAAATTATTACACGACAGATTTTGAGAGATAGTGCTGCTGCAGGCGGTCGACCAGTTCTACCAGGATCGTCTTTAGCTCATCGGGCTCCACCACTTCCACCCCACTCCCGTATGCCAAAAGCCATCGACCAAGGGATTGAAGATTGTCCACCAGAAAGGTCATCTGAACTTTATCGCCCAGGTCAACTTCCGCAATAAATCCATATACGTACCTGCGGTATTTGAATATCGCCTTATCAAAGATCACAACCGCCTTTTGCAATCCGTAATGCGATTCCACTAACGACTTCATATATTCTTGCAGCGTCAGCAGGTTGCGATGGTCAAACGTCTTCCCCGTATTTGCCAGAGATTGTATCCGATCTGCGCGAAAATCACGGTAGTCTTGCCGAAGTCTGCACCATGCAATGAGGTGCCAGCCTGCACTGTAATACGAAATTCCGATGGGCTCTACTTCACGTGTTGTCAGTTGGTTCTGATTGGAAAAATATTCGATGCTCAAAACCTCGCGCTGAACCAACGCTTTCTGAATGTCTGTTAAAAAATGGTTGGGAAATGACTCCTGTTGTTGATGCGGGAATTGAAAAACCTGAACATACGCTTCGAGACTTTCGAGATGATCTTTCTCGGAATCTTTTAATACTGATTTGATTTTGTGGAGGGCGGACTCGAATGAATTCCTAACAGACCGATCGGTCATTTTCTCTACCAGCTTTCCGGCCATTAGCATGGCACTGGCTTCCTCCTGCGTAAACATAACAGGCGGAAGATGAAATCCATCGACAATAAAATAACCCTTGCCTGCTTCCGAACCAATCGGGACACCGGCTTCCATAAGGGATTTTACATCGCGGTAAACCGTTCGCAGACTGATCTCAAAACGCCTGGCAATTTCTTCTGCCTTCACCACGCGCTTGGTTTGAAGCTGAATTAAGATAGCCGTGAGTCGATCAATGCGGTTCATGACCGGACGCTACCTACCAGAATACAGCATACAATACTGCACAGATAATCATAATGACAAAAGCGCCAATGTTAAAGGCAGGACTGGTTTTGAAGAATTCAGATGTAAACGTAATTCCCTTTTCATTGACTTTCCCTTTGCCCTCAATATAGCTAAGAATAAGAATGATGACGATTGATAATACTGCTGTGATCATCATTTGATTCATAAAAGGAATCGTAACAAAAATAGCCGAATCAGACCATCCATTAGGTGCTACCTTGAAATAAAGCGCAATGGGAATAGATGCCAGTACACCCCAGATGGCGGCACTGTTGGTGGCACGTTTCCAGAACAAACCAGTAAGGAAAACAGCGAGAATACCCGGGCTTACCACACCGGTGTACTCCTGAATAAACTGAAAAGCCTGACCCAGATTTCCCAACGATGGGGCAATAAAAATAGCGATGATCAAGGCTACCAAACCGCTTAAGCGACCCACCGTTACGATCTGTTTGTTTGTTGCATTCTTGTTGATATACGGGCGGTAGATATCCATAGTAAAAATGGTGGACGTAGAGTTAAGCATCGATGCCAAGGAAGAAACAATGGCAGCGGCTAGCGCAGCCAGCACCAGACCTTTTAAACCCATCGGCACAAAACTGCGAATCAGCCACGGTGCTGCATTATCATTAATTACGCCACCATCTTTATTGAGAAAGCTCGGATCCAAGGTTCCAGTAGTAAGTTGTCCGGATGCATCCGCATTCATCACAAAGGCTACAATGCCGGGAACAACAACAATTAGCGGAATGATCAGCTTCAAAAAGGCTGCGAAAACAATTCCTTTTTGTGCTTCCTGCAGACTCTTAGCCGCTAATGTTCGCTGAATGATGTATTGATTAAAACCCCAGTAATAAATATTGGCTACCCACATACCACCGATAAGAACGGATAAACCGGGAAGATCCCACCAGGCATCCTTTCCATCCGGTGTGATGATTTCCCCTTTTGAAAGAATCATTGAAAACTTTCCCGGAACAGTATTAAATACATGAACAAATCCATCAATAACATTTCCGGTTGGGGATACCTTACCTAGTGCAATAAACGTGGTGATCAATCCACCCGCCACGAGTAAAACAACCTGCACCACATCTGTCCAGGCAACAGCTGACAAGCCACCATAAAGAGAATAGGCCGCTGCAAACAACCCGAGGCAAATAATGCTGATCATCATCAAACTCCCATCGCCATTACCTATAACCGTATCCATGGCCCGTGCACCGAGATACATTACTGTGGTTAAGTTCACAAACACAAACAAGGCTATCCAGAATACTGCGAGTATGGTTTTCAGGTTGGTGCTGTAGCGCTTCTCGACAAATTCAGGAATCGTATAAATTCCCTTGTTGATGAAAATGGGTAGGAAAAACTTCCCAACCAGTAAAAGTGTAATGGCGGCCATCCATTCATAGGAAGCAATTGCCAACCCAATAGCGAAACCTGACCCTGACATGCCAATGAATTGCTCAGCCGAAATATTGGCTGCAATTAACGATGCTCCAATGGCCCACCACGGCAATGACTTACCAGCCAGAAAGTAATCTTCAGCTGTTTTCTCTTTTCCCTTATCGCGCGATACGTAAAGTCCAATACCGAGTATTAAGGCACAATAGGCAACAAATACTACGATGTCCCAAAATTCTAAACTCATAGGCCGGTGTGGTTGATGGTTTACGGAAATATTATTTACGAAATATAAATATTTGCTTCATTATACCACTATCCTATAAAAAAAGAAGCCGGCCCTTGAGCAATGCTCAAGGGCCGGCTTCTTTACTCAACAATAACGCTGATCAGGTTCAGGTCACCTAACGACCTTGTATACCGTATCAGGCATTTTTGCCGATGCAGTTCAGGTCGGTAAACGCTTCTTCCAATCGCTTGATGGATTGCTCTTCGCCCTTTCGTAACCAAACCCGTGGATCGTAGTATTTTTTATTAGGCTTCTCAGCTCCTTCTGGATTACCCAACTGACCCTGAAGGAAATCCTGATTTTTCTTGTAGTAATTCAATACGCCTTCCCAGAATGACCATTGCATATCGGTATCGATATTCATTTTGATCACACCATAATTCAGCGTTTCGCTGATTTGATTTTTAGGTGACCCGCTTCCTCCGTGGAAAACAAAATAAACGGGCTTATCGCTGGACGCTAATCCAAGCTTTCCGGCTATGAACTCCTGACTATTCTTGAGGATATCAGGACGCAACTCAACATTACCCGGACTATATACACCGTGCACATTACCAAACGATGCAGCAATGGTAAAACGGCTTCCAACTTTACTCAATTCCTGATAGGCGGTATAGACTTCTTCAGGCTGGGTATACAGTTTAGAATTTTCCACCCCGGAATTATCAACACCATCTTCTTCACCTCCGGTAACACCAAGCTCGATTTCAATGCTCATGCCGAGTGCGTTCATCCGCTTAAAAAACTCAACGGATATTTCAACATTCTCATGCAACGGTTCTTCACTCAAATCCAGCATATGCGAACTGAACAGGGGCTTACCATTTTTAGCTTTATATTCTTCACCAGCGGTGATGAGTCCGTCAATCCAGGGCAACCATTTTTTTGCTGCGTGATCGGTATGAAGCACCACCGGAACACCATAATATTTGGCAACATTATGAACGTGTAAGGCACCACTAATGGCTCCGGAAATATTGGCTTGCAAAGCATCATTCGGCATGCCCTTACCGGCAATAAATTGAGCTCCTCCGTTACTGAATTGAATAATAACAGGAGAGTTTACTTTACGGGCTGTTTCGAGAACAAAGTTTATTGAATTGGTACCGACCACATTGACTGCCGGTAATGCGAATTTGTTTTTCTTGGCATCATCATACAAAGATTGTAATTCATCTCCGAAGAGTACGCCAGCGCTATATTTTGACATTGACTTAAAGGTTTATGGTGTAAAATAAATGGTTGACAAAGTTACAGGCATCAATCATAATCCAACCCGGATTACCGTTTTTTTTACCTCAATCGTTTTAGGAATATAGGAACTTCATAAAAACATCGATAAGCAGGGTGTTTTGCATGCTTTTTAAGTATTCCTGAAATATTGTTAAGCACGAAAAAATCTTCCTCGTAACAGAAAATAATAATGGCTTAGAGGTGTCTCGGCTTCGGGACTCTGTTGTAACCAAATTGACACAAACAAAAAGTGAGCATACCGAAAACATGCTCACTTTTTTAAGAATCAAGCAAAGGTGCTATTTCTTTCGCACATAAATATTACCATTATAATTCTGCATGGTAAATTCTGGTCCACCGCCATTTACCTCAGCACGCTTCCATTCATCTACCACGAGTTTAAATGTTCCTGATTTTGTATCCTTTTGTTGCACCGGATTGGATGATACAATCGTAACATCAAAGCCTGTATAGATATCGCCTTGTTCAGTCTTCATCTTTAATGAAGTCTTCACCGTTGATGGGAGCGACAGGTCAACATCACCATTAAAGGTAGAGAAAGACATTGGGGTGTTTTCCTTTACCTTATCAAAAGAAACCTTAACATCCCCATTAAATGTAGTGGCCACCACCGAACCGGATATATTCAATGCTTTGATTTCGCCATTGTAGTTTTTTAATTCCAAGTCGCCCTGAATATTGGTTATGGTAAGATCACCATCATTATACGTACTTACCTCCAAATCAAAACCGGATGGCACTTCAATTTCCAGCATCATTTTCGTATTCCATGAATCGGACTTTATCCGAATGGTGTTACTGTTTTCACTGGCCTCAAGATCAATTCCTCCTCCACCAATTCGTTTTAATCCATCTTTGGATTCTGATTTTGAATCACTTCCTTCTTTCATGGCTGAATACTTGACCAACACATCCTTTCGTCCGGTACCCTTAACTGTAATCGAACCGTAATTCAGTTGCGCCTTTAAGCGCCCCCGTTTGGCCGGATCGCTTAAGGGAACAGTAAACTCATTTGTACCTTGAGCTTTCAAACTGGCGATAGTTACCATCATGGCCACCAGCACAAGTACTAGTATTGAACAATTTTTTTTCATTGGCTTTATACTTATAGGGACTAGTTTGATCTTTCTTTCAGGTAAACATTTCCATTAAAGGTCTCAAAGTCGAGCAACGGACCACCCGAACCAACCTTGTAACGATTACCCGCTACTTTGAATTTAATTCCCTCACCACCGGAGAATTTTTCTACTTTCACTGGCAGCGATTCAATTTTATCTAGGTTTGTAAAAAAACCGCCATTAAAACTCTCAAAACTCAGGTTAACAGCCAGGCCTTTTTGAAACCAGGCGTTGATGTTACCATTGAGTGAATAAAACCTGCAGTCTTTTTCCGGATTCCGATCATATTCAATGTCAATATCACCATTAATGGTGCTGGCAGTTGATTCCTGTGTCAGGTTTTTAAGCGAGATGCTTCCATTAATATTGTCTGCGTGTACAATCCCAGTGGTGCGTTCAGCTACCACATTTCCTTCGTTAATGGTACTCAGGTTTAGATGAACTGACCGGGGCACTTTCACAACAAAATCCGTTGTGTAATCATATCCCTGCTCACAGTGCTTGCTCGCGTTGTTGCCGTTATAGCCCCATGTTGCTGCGTTGTCACCAACTTTGTTGCGCACCCTGCCAAAATCGTTACATGGCCCGTGGACAAACAAAATGATACTATCGGCACGGTCAATAATTCCTAGTTGAATTTCCTTCTTTCCTTTTTCAAGTCTGGTTTCAGTTTTAGCCTTGATCGTCCGGGTAAGTTCCAGGATAATCCTTTCCCCATCATAACCCTCCACCTTTATCTTACCATTGATGTTGGCGATCATCAGCGTATTGGTTGTACTCATATTTTCAAATGTAAACTCGCGGCTTATTTTTTCAGTATGCTCTTGAGCAACGCCTATGAGTGGGAGTAAACCAAATGCTATCAATACTATTTTAAGTTTCATCATCATTAAGTTAAAACGTCAATACTTTTTTTGATTTTATTTTTCACATCCGATGGCGTTCGTTCATTATGAAGAATTCTTTCCAGTTCCTTCACCGATGATTTTTCTTGAAGAGCTGTCATCAGTTCAGCCAGGGCCACTTGCACAAGGGGTGAATCCTGCCTGGAAATGGAACGCACAAGCTCAGCACGGACTTGGCTATCGAAGGCATACTGGCGAAGCGCATCCAGTGCAGCTAACCGCACATTTACATTGTCGTCTTCATTCAGGGTTTTAAGCAAAGCACTTGTCACGTGCTGACTTGCCTGCTTCATTTCTTGTGAAAGACTAACAGCCTTTAATCGATCCGTAGCTGATTCCTTTTCTAACAGTGTCAACATTATGATTTCTTTGAGATCATTTACCTGCTGACTTAGCAATTGAATCTGATCACGATCCTTTGTGACGGGTCGGAAATAAAAACCAATCGCTAATCCCAGGATTAATGTAGCCGATCCAAAAGCCAGCTTCGGTGCAACTTCAGGCCAGGCAAAAAATAATTTCCATGAAAAAGATTGTTTCCTTCTACTTTCCTTTCGCAACATCGCATAAAAGTTTTTATCCAGCCGCGAAGTGGGTGATGGCCTTGTACCCGAACCCAGTTGCGCGTCCAAGGCCTGAACATCTTGAAGCGCATTAATTTCCAGAAGTCCATCCTCCAGCAGTGATTCAATCTCAGCCAACTCCTGCGGAGAAGCAATGCCTCCATTATACTTGTAAACCAACGCATCAATTCTTTCCTTTTTCATAAACTCATTTTTTACAGCTCACGAATTTTTTTCCAAATGGAGGTACACTTCTTTCAGGTCGCGCAATGCGCGAAATACTTTTACTTTCACCGCACCTTCCGAACAGCCCAGCAGGGTACCAATTTCCTTGTACTTGAGCTCCTGAAATTTACTGAGCAGAAGAACCTCCCGGACATCCATCGGCAACCTGGCCATGGCCATGTTGAGAAGCTGCATCGCTTCATCCTGCTGCATTTCGGTAGACCGGTTTTCGTGCGTGCTCAACCTGTCCTGCCAGTTTTCCAACGAGTCCTTTCCCTGCATTTTGTTTTTCCGGTAGTGATCATGGTTCACATTCCGCGCAATGTGAAACATCCAGGTTCTGAAATCACCCTCTCCTCGGAAGAGATACCGATACTTCAAAATTCTGTAAAATACATTTTGAACCAGGTCTTCGCTGATCTCACCATTCTTGTTTAGGCCATAAAAGAAACCATACAACGGCTTCTTATAGCGCTCGAAAAGTAAGCCCAGCTTATCAAGGTCGCCATCTTTTACCTTAAGCATTAAGGTATTGTCTGAAATTGATTCCAAATCCGGATATGAAGGTTTCAAAGGGGGTAACTTCATCTTTTGATGAAGGTTACGAATAAAGTAAAACTTTTCATGCGCTATTACAATTGAACCTGCGCTTACACACTTTTTAAACCATTCATAACAATGCTGTAAAAATCCTGCCTATTTTCACAGACCAAAAGTTACATCATGAAAAATATGTTGTTCACCTGCCTTGCAGGACTAGTACTTCTTTCCTGTACACCAAAATCAAAACTCGTTTGGTCAGATGAATTCGATTATGCAGGAAGTCCGGATTCCACCAAATGGAATTACGATCTGGGTGATGGCTGTCCGAATAATTGCGGATGGGGCAACAATGAACAGCAATACTATACCCGTGCATTGAAAAATGTTCGAGCTGAAAATGGAAGATTGATTATTGAAGCGCATCGGGATTCATTGGGAGGAAAACCCTACACATCAACACGAATCGTATCAAAGCTAAAAGGTGATTGGCTTTATGGCCGAATAGAAGTTAAGGCTAAGCTTCCTTCCGGTAAGGGAACCTGGCCGGCCATCTGGATGCTTTCCACCGATTGGAAATATGGTGGCTGGCCGGCCAGTGGTGAAATTGATATTATGGAACATGTTGGCTACGATCCAGGAGTAATACATGGAACTATTCATACTGAAGCATACAATCATATGAAGCAAACACAAAAAGAAGGAAAGATCAGCATACCGGATTGCCAGGATGAATTTCATGTGTATGCCATCGACTGGCAAAAAGACAAGATTGATTTCTTTGTAGATGAAAATCTGTACCACACCGTAATCCGTGACCCGAAAGATAATTTTGAAGGATGGCCCTTCGATCAGCGTTTTCACCTGATCATGAATATTGCTGTGGGCGGAAACTGGGGAGGCAAAGAAGGTATTGATGATTCCATCTGGCCGCAGCGAATGGAAGTAGAGTATGTTCGGGTCTACCAATAAATTACGAACTGCGTAAACCGTATAGTTTGTTACGTTCATCCTGAAGCTCACGCGAGAGCTTGGTTTGTTTTTCCATCGCACGATGACGGTAATCATCAAATTCATGCGTCAGCGCATTCAATGCAAGGCTCTTTTCGCTGAGTGATTTATGTTGCAATTTCAGACGCGCGACCACTACCAAAATTCCAATGATCAATCCAGCTATGATGATCCCCGCCAAACTTACAAAAGTGGCCTTATGAAAAGGGATACCAACTACGTCAATATGCGTACTGTCGTGTTCCATATCCTCCATTACTTTATCTTTTTCCGATAAGTTGGTTTTTAAACCTTCAATATCCGCTTGCAGTGCTGCAATGTTTGTCTCAGCTTGATGGATGGATGCTTTCTGAGCCGCTACCGAATCCATAATAAGGCGCCACATACCATCTAACAGTACCTCCTTGATTACTTTATAATCATTGTAGGATTGTGATTTCGATTTTAAGATGTAGTATCGTTCCGGAAGGGATTTGTTGTCTTTTGTCAATGCATCCGCAGGAATTTGAGCCATGCCAGAAAGAGACGCCATGATGGCGATTAAAAAAAGAATGTTTCGCATATGAGCCAGGTTAACAAATGAGCTGCGTAAACATACGTCATCCATCCACCATCGCCTAACCATTCTATTTGAAGAGGCAAATATTCCGTCTAGTGTTACAAGAAGCCGATAAAGGAATAGACTAAAATTGAAAGGTATCTGACAACACTCATGTTATATGCGAAGGAGTGAATTTATAATTCACTTTCGTTTGAAAACCAGATCGATATTCTGGGCATAAACAATTCGGTTAAAAAGTTCTTTCAAATAGTGATATTCAGCGGAAGAGTACACGGTTCGGGCGATGACCAACGAATTGTTGGCCATGAGTTTATTACCGGCAACGGTCACCTGATAAATGTACCGGCCACCGGAGTTTGGTAAACCCAACGCTAAATTTTCGGGCAATTCCGTAACCTCAATACCCTCCGGTAATTCCAGGTTCAGGATCAGTGTCTCTTCCAGAGGAACTCCAAAATCTACAGGATACAACCGCTCAGGTGAGCGGAAAGGATTCTGACCTTTGTTCCATTTACCCAGAATAAAGGGGTTGAACAAAGCCTGGTTAGGTAAGCCATCATAGGCATCCATAACCACCTCAAAAGATTCAGCCAATGGTTTGCTCAAATCATCGAGATTCTTCAGTTCAAACTTTTTAATATCGATGTCGTGCCAGTTATTATTTAAATCATCCACATAAGCCTGCTCATTACTGAAGCCATGGATACGTTTCCGTTTTTTTACTGCACTATACCCCATGTAGGTGCGTAGAATGGTTCCTGATATTTTCCCTTCCTTATCTAACTTTAGATTGAGTTGTGATAATTCTTTAGCCTTGTCGGTTGGTTTCAGTTCTACCCAGGAAGATTCTTTTTCGCCTAATACCCTTCCATTGCCATTGATACATCGCTCTGGCAACATGCCAAAGGGAAGAAAATCATCGGTTGCATCCAGCAGATAGGATTTGTCTTCCAGGTTCAGTTTTGCAATAACATAATTGAAATCACTAATAACGGGGTGGAGTTCTATTGGCAAACCGTTTTCGCGCGTGGAAAGAATAACCGGATCAACCTTAAACCCGGCATACCGTAGAGCCGCTATCAGGGACAGGTTAATATCCCCGACATTACCCTTTTTTTCGGCAAATGCTTTCTTAATTCCGAACTCACTGTACTTGCCGTAGACTTCATCCCACTGGTACCAAAACTTGATGAAATCATATATTTTGCTTGCCTTACGCAATGGATCAGATTCCCCTTCAATAACAGATGAAACATGGCCCTCAACGATATCCTTACCCCGCTTCAACTGAACTCCGAATTTATCATTCTTGCGCAACTCATCCTCAGCATCTTTCCATTCCTTTGTAACTTTATTTGTTCCTCCTGAGAACATCTTAACTTCCGATAACTCAAAATTGATGGCCGAAATGAAATTCGATTTTGCCGTCATGAAATCTTCCTCCGTAAAAGCAGGTATATTCTTCATGCCGAATTTATAGCGTGCACAATCAGCTTTATTGCCCCCACCTGGCTCGAAGCAATTTTTTACCAGTTCGTTTTCATTCTTGGAGAGTTTTAAAAATCCCTTTAAGGACATGTTATAAACATAGTTTCCCGGTATGGTTGCCCAGTATTCACTGCTCACTTTAGGAATATCAGATTGGAATTCCCATGTTCTGAAATTAAAAATGAAGGGCGATTCAAGTACATAGTGAACTTCAATCACACTACCCACCCGCACATTGGGAATGGCAAACTTCGTAGCATCATAATACTTGTTTACATTCTCTTTGAAAATACTTTTAGCATCCAGTTTAACTTCCCGAATGGTATTGTTTTCAATATTAAAGGAAGATGCTACGACTGATCGTATGCGCTCCCGGTTAGTATCGGAGTTATCCTGCTTATAAAGAAATATGGCGAAATCAGCCTGACTGGTTCCGGCTTGCTTGAGAATTTTTATTTTAAGATGGCGCTCAAAAATAAGGTTATGATTACCACCGTTGTCAATATACGCCTCACCAAATTCCTCGAGTACAACCGCAGCTGCCGCAGTGTCAAGGGCGTATGTGTTCATATTCAGCTCAGTGTATGTGATCCTGCCAAATGGAAAACCGTGATCCTGAGCCTGAATAAAAGTGGTGGAGAGAATGAATGAGAAAAATAAATAGGTAAACTTTTTCATATGCTAACGGAGTAAGCTTCGGCAATTAGAATAAAAAAATACATATTCAAAAATGTTTTGTAATACGCATCATCCAGCCTAGGACGCAAGTATGAAAATCGGCTTACTTTCTGATACACACAGCCACCTTGACCCTGCTGTTTTTGAGCATTTTAAAAATTGCGATGAAATCTGGCATGCCGGAGATATTGGAAACATAGATGTGGTGAACCAATTACAAGCTTTCAAACCTTTCCGTGCTGTGTATGGCAATATTGATGATGTTGAAATACGGAACGTTTTTCCCGAAGACCTTTGGTTTTCAATGGAAGGTATTTCGGTCTGGATGACGCATATCGGGGGAACTCCCCCAAACTACAATCCGCGTGTAAAGAAACTGCTGAAAAATAAGATTCCCGATCTTTTAATCTGCGGTCACTCGCACATCTTGCGCATCAAACGCGATCCACAATGCAACAACATGCTTTACCTCAATCCGGGAGCAGCCGGAAACCAGGGATTTCACCACATCAAAACCCTCGTACGATTTGACATAGAATCTTCTGAGATAAAAAACATGGAGGTAATTGAACTGGGTAAGCGAGGCGCTCTAATTTAAAACCGATAGGCTAATGACAGGGCTGGTCCCCGAACTTTGAACGACAAGCTTTGCTGCTGTTCCATATATCGATTGTATTTTTTAGCTCCTTTCGACCAGAAAATAATTCCGGGTACCAACATACCAGTACCAACTACTAACATGGTTACACCAAGCGCAAGTTTTTCATCAGCTACTTCATATCCAGTGTATGGATCATATTCCGTACTGCCTTGAGAAGTTAAAATAATGCCGCCAATAAAAAGTGCTCCACCGATAACCGTGAGCGTTGACCCGGTTCTCTTCATCCGCTCCCCGGGAATTTTGAAGCCGTCCTGAAACACGGACTCACTTTTTAAAAGCATCGGACTGATTGTTGTCCGTGCGGTCGATTGATGATACGCCAAAAAATATTCAGCCTGTTGTCCATGAACAACCAATCCTCCGAGAAGGAGCATAAAACCTAATACTAACGACTTCATATGAGTTACGAGATTTGAAGAATCTGTTAAACGTACTGATTCAACATTACCGGCATCACCAGCATCAGAATATCCTCGCTCTTATCTTTTTCGGCAGGCAACAGTACCCCTGCTTTATTGGGTGCCGACATGGTTAACTTAATCTGATCGGAATCCATGTTGGTGAGCATTTCCACCAGGAACTTCGCATTAAAGCCAATCTCAATATCCTCACCCTCATGTTCACAGGATAAGCGCTCATTCGCTTCGTTGGAGAAATCAAGGTCCTCAGCAGATATCTGTAGTTCACTGCCGGTTATTTTTAAGCGTACCTGATGCGTTGTTTTATTGGCATAGATGGATATCCGTTTCAGGGCTCCCAGGAAGTCGCCACGTTCAATGGTCATCTTAATGTTATTACCAGAAGGAATAACGTTATCATAATCAGGGAAACGCTCATCAATAAGGCGGCAAATCATTTTGATGTTTCCGAACTTAAAGTAGGCGTTCGACAAGTTGAAGTTCAAACTAACCTCGGTATTTTCAGTGGGAAGTGTTGCCTTCAACAGGTTTAACGCCTTGCGCGGGATAATGATGGACGTTCCGTTGTCAGACTTCACATCTGTTCTACGGTACCGTACTAACCGATGTCCATCGGTGGCTACAAACGTTGTGTTCTTGTCTCCAAGGTTCACGTACACCCCGGTCATGGCCGGACGAAGCTCATCATTGCTGGTGGCAAAAATGGTATTATTGATAGCACGCGCTAAAACTTCAGATGAAATCTCAGCCGTATAATCGTTGGAGACAACCGGCACCTTGGGGAAATCGGTCGCATTCTCCCCCGCCAACTTATACCGTCCATTGTCCGAAATAATCTCGATGCTATAAGTCGAGTCATCAATTGAAAATGTAACGGGTTGCTCGGGAAGATTTTTAAGGGTATCGAGTAAAATACGGGCAGGCACCGCAATGCTTCCCTTTTCTTTTGATTCAACCTGCAACTCTGTAATCATAGAGGTTTGAAGATCGGATGCTGTTACCGTCAGGCCTCCCTTTTCGAGTTCAAACAAAAAGTTTTCTAAAATGGGTACGACAGGATTGGTGGTGATAACACCATTAATATTCGAGAGTTGCTTAAGCAGATAAGCAGAATTAACAATGAACTTCATTCGTGAATAGTGGTTTGTATAGCGGGGTAAAGTTATAAAGAAAACCGAATAATAAAATCTGGCTTTTTAATCTAAAATCAGGGAAAATCGGTGCTATTTCTGCTTAAAAAATTCCCTGGGTTTTAAAATTGGTTCAATTTTACGCGAATCAAAGCGAACGCCATCACGGTCATTCAAAAGTCCGGTTACCGAGGTTTTTTGACCCGGTGCCAAAAAGAGATGCAACGCATATTCGCGGTTCGCGATGTCCTTCACACGGATGGTCATGGTGGGCGGAAGCTTTTTAAGACTGTCGGTTACTGGATTAGAAATAACATACTCATCCACGGTCAGGAGTGAGATGGCATCGATGAAATTATTCAGCCGGGTCGTATCAACCTGGGTAATTCCTGGAATGCCAAAATAGTCTTTATCTTGAGCGATACGAAAATCATCCTTGGGATATGCCGGGAAAGTAATTTCCATTCCTTGAAAATTCCGCCAGTTAAACCCGAACACATACTTATCGCGCCAACCGCCTTCATTCAATTCAAATATGCCCGAAACATATACCCGGTATCCCGGAATGACCATCAGGTATGAAGTGGGCTCATCCGCTCTTCTGAAAAAAGCTTGTGTTTTCACGTCATTGCCTCCGGCTAAAAAGTTTTGCTGAAGCTTGTCACCAATAAAGAGAGAAACGTTGACACCGTCAGTTTGCAGCGCTTTTCCAACCGAGTCAGCGAGTGCTGATGCTACAGGACGTTTAGGTTCGGCTTGCTCAAGTGTTGCAAATAAGACATCAATCATATCGCGATCAGCATCGTATTGATTATTCACACGCCAGCGTGAACCATTGTACTGTAACTCAACGTTGCCTGACTTCGATTCCAGCAGAACCCGATCAATGGATTTTAAATCATCTACCGCAAAAAGTTTTTTATCAACAACAGGCGTTTGCTTTCTTCCGCTGATAAAAAACACACCTGTCGTGATCAGCAGCAGCGTGATAAGCGTAATAAGTAGGCGTAAATTTCTTTTCTCCTGCATGTTCAGAATTTAGCAAATCTCCTGTTGCGAAGAATGGACCGAATCACACCAAAGGCAATCAATGCGATAATGGGTAACGCGAGGTTCACCACCTGCCAGATGAAGCGTTCATCCGTAAGTTTCTGCTTATTGAGGGGTCTGATTTTCACCTCTTTGTTTCGGGTGTGAATCAATCCGTTATCCTCTGTCAGATAAGCCACTGCGTTCATCAATAAATCTTTATTGGCAAATGTATACTTAACAAAAGGATCGAAGCCCATTGCCTGAGGCTGCCCGCTGCGCGGATTAACAACATTTGCCGCCAGATCACCATCAGCAAACACAATAATTTTTGAATCCACACCCGCTTCCCGAAAAGTTGACGATGCTGCCCCTTCCGGCAAAAACCGATTCTTAAAAAGTGAAGAGAATTTACCTTCCAGTAAATAACCGACAGGAATAAAGGGCGAAGCAAAATCACTTTCTTTTACAGTTCTCCTGAGTTCGTTGATGCTCACCTTTACCGGTGCCACCAGGGTGCGGGAAACCTCCGAAGTAAATAGCAATGGTGTCTTTTTTATTCCCGGTGCTTTCACCGAGTCAATACTGCTTACAAATTTTGTTGTTACAGCATCAAGATTGCGGGTGATCGGATGATCAGCGTAGCGATTGATGAGTGGGAAGTAAGGCCATGGCATCAGTTGCATCTGTGGTTTGCCACCCACCTCTCCGGTGATAACCGGGTACATGGCCGAATTTCTGTCCTGAATCAGATCAACGTTTATTCGCACACCATATTTATAAAGCAGATCGTCCAACCCAAGGTTATACGGAAAGGCAAAATAATCCTCACGCGATGCGCTGTCCATGCTGGCATCCAGTTTATCGAGCAAAAACATAACGCGTCCTCCCCGCATGATGAACTGATCGAGCTGATATTTATCAAGTGGCGAAAATGTTGTTTTCGGTTTTGCAATAAGTAAGGCAGCAAAGCGATCGAGATGATCATCTTGTAATGAAACAGGCGCAACATCATAAACTTCCGCAAGGGCACTCGTGAAGGCTGCCACTTCCAGGTTACTCAACTCACCATGTCCAGTCAACAGTCCGATGCGCTTGGGATCGGTGTTCACCATCTTGTACAAGGCATTCGCCAGCTCAAATTCAATTCCCTCAATGGATTGATTAATTTTTTCTTCCGATGAACTGGCTGAACTGCCCTTTAATAACATCACCCCGCTTTCCAATCCGGAATACGATATCAGTACACCCGGAAAAACAATTTTTTCTATCCGCTGTCCGTCTTTATTGCCAATCACATTGGTAGGTTGAATGCCTTTGGATGCCAACTCAGACATGAATTCAGATTGTGCTTTCTGACTCTTCGCCAACGATGGATCAATGAAGGTGTAATGAATTTTATTATTAGTGTAAATTCTGAACTCTTCCAGTGTTTCGCGAATGGACTTTTGAAACCTGCGGAAGGGTGCATTCAACTCACCATCGAGGTACACTTCCATGTAAACATCATCATCCAGTTGATTGAGAATATCCTGTGTTGGTTTTTTAATGGAGTATCGCTTCTCCTCGGTCAGGTCAAGTCGGAAAAAAAATAAAGAAGACAGCAGATTCACAAGCATCACGAATACCAGGCCATTCGCAAACAGCAGCAGATCGCCAGTTTTTTTACTCTTCCAGTTTACCATGACCGCGACCCCATGATGATGCGTGTGATCAGTAACATCACAAATGCTACACTGAAGAAATAAACCACATCCCTACTATCAACTAATCCTTTGCTCAGGGATGTGTAGTGATAGTCAATGCCCAGTTGTTTAACCAGTAAGACATTCGATGACCAGACATTCAGGGAAGCTATCTCATTGAACCCTGTAAACAGGATAAAACAAAGAAAGGCTGCTACAATAAACGCAATAATTTGGTTGGGTGTAATGGAAGAAGCCAGAATACCAATTGAACAAAAAACACCGCCCAATAAAATCAATCCCAGATACGAGCCGATAACACCAGGCGTGTCGATATTACCAACAGGATTGCCCAGGGAATAGACGGCATAATAGTAGATGACGGTTGGAAAAAGTGCCACCAGTACAAGAAAAAAACTGGCGAAGTATTTTCCTAAAAGAATATCCCAGTCAGTGAGGGGTTTGGTGAAAAGAAGTTCCAGCGTACCCGCTTTCTTCTCTTCTGAAAAACTGCGCATGGTAATGGCTGGTATCAGGAAAATGAAAACATAAGGACCCAACGAGAAAAGTGTGTCCATATCGGCATACCCATATTCCAAAACGGAAGTTTCCGGAAACACCCACATCAGCAACCCGATGCCAGTAAGAAAAACACCAATCACGATGTATGCAATCAGCGAATTTAGAAAACTGTTGAATTCTTTTTTTAGAACCTGAATCATACAACGCCCTCCTGGCTGGTCAGTTCTCTGAAAATCTTTTCCATAGTATACTCTTCCTGCCTTAAACCGACTAACGACAACTGCTTATCGGCCGCAAATCGAAAAATTTCAGGTCGCAAATCTACTCCTGATTCTGCTACCACACGAAACGTTTTATCGCCTGTGGCGCTCACAGCTTTAGCTCCTTTCAATGCCTGAAGGTCATCAACCGTGACGTTACCTTCAAACTCAACAAGAACAACAACTTCTGCCCCGCTTCCTTTCAAAATGTTTTCCAATTTGTCATCGGCTGCAATCTTACCGCGGTTAATGATCACCACACGATCGCACAACGCCTGAACCTCCTGCATAATGTGTGTGGAAAAAATCACGGTCTTGTTTACGCTGATCGCTTTGATGAGTTTCCGTATTTCTAAAATCTGATTTGGATCAAGCCCTGTGGTGGGTTCATCGAGAATCAAAACCTGGGGGTCGTGAAGTAAAGCCTGGGCCAGCCCTACGCGCTGCCGATAGCCCTTCGAGAGCTCCTCTATCCGTTTGTTTTGCTCACGCGATAAACCACAAAGTTCAATCATTTCCCCAACACGTTTCTTCAGCCTGTCACCCCGAATGCCATAAAGTTTGCCGACAAACCGAAGGTATTCATGCACAAATAGATCGAGATAAAGCGGGTTGTGCTCCGGAAGGTAACCGGTTATCTGTTTCACTTGCATGGCCTGTGTAGCCACATCAAATCCGCCTACGGTAACGGTTCCTGATGTCGGTGGCAGATAGGTAGTTGCAATCTTCATGGTAGTTGATTTTCCTGCCCCGTTTGGCCCCAGAAAACCAACAATCTCACCTTCGTCAACGGAGAACGAAATATCATCTACTGCCTTTTGCAGTCCGTAAATCCGGGTTAAATGATGAATATTTAGCGACATAGTAAGCCGACAAAAGTAAGGTAAAGTGCCCAGTGCAATACCCTGAGCCGGTAGAATTTTTGTCGTTATCTTTGCGCGTCAAGGTAAAGTACTGTTACCAAACGAAAACACGGCCCATTAATTGCCGTTGACAAGAACGCTTAAATTCCGAAATTCGCACCTGAAATTATTCTAATCATGCGTCACCTGTTTTTTATTGTATTGCTATTTTCTGCCATCAGCATGCTGGCTCAATCCGGCTACAGCATCCGCTTTCATGTTGAAGGTCTTCGTGATACCACAGCGTACCTGGGCTATTATTATGGGGAAAGCACCTTTGTAAAGGACACGGCTAAGGTTAACAGTAAAGGCGATTTTGTATTCGATGGCAAACAGGCCCTGCCCAAGGGTGTTTACTTTTTAGTTTTGAATCGTACCCGCATTGTTGAACTGGTCGTGAGCGATGTGCAACGTTTTTCATTGGAAACCAACACCAGCGATTATGTTAAAAACATGAAAGTAACGGGTGATGTTGACAATAAACTGTTTTTTGAAAACATGATCTTCAATATGGAGCGCCATAAAGAAGCCGAGCCATTCCTGAAAAATATTCAGGACAGCACCCTGAAGGATGATCAGAAGAAAGATGCGCGAGAAGGTTTTACCAAAATCGATGAAAAAGTAAAAGCTTACCAGGACGATATCATTGCACGCTATCCGAACACGCTGACTGCGAAAATTTTTAAGGCTAACAAATCCATCATCGTACCTGATCCACCCAAAAAAGCAGACGGCTCCATTGATTCAGCTTTTCAGCTACGGTATTTCCGCGAACACTTTTTTGACAATTTCGATTTAAGTGATGACGCACTCATCCGGATGCCCCGTCCCATCTACAGCGAAAAAATAAATGAGTATATCGATAAACTCTATGCCCCACAGGCCGACTCGGCCATGAAAGCCATCCATCGCATCGTTGAAAAATCAAAGAAGAATCAGGAGACTTATAAGTATTCTGTATGGGTTAATATGCTGAAGTACCAGAATCCGGAGATCATGGGATTAGACGAAGTATTCGTAAGACTTTATGATACCTACTTTGGTTCGGGACAGATGGATTTCTGGGCTAACGCGAGTTTGAAGAAAAATCTGAAAGAGCATGCCGACAGGCTGCGTAAAAGTTTGATCGGCCAGA
This sequence comes from Cyclobacteriaceae bacterium, assembly GCA_016787565.1. Lineage (GTDB taxonomy): Bacteria > Bacteroidota > Bacteroidia > Cytophagales > Cyclobacteriaceae > JAEUUG01. The sequence continues at coordinate 107,084 of JAEUUG010000003.1, read as the reverse complement.
CCGGTGCTAACCTGATCATGCAGGATAGCAACCTGAAACCCCGATCGATGTATGATATTAAAAGCAAGTATACCATCTTGTTCATTTATGATCCTGACTGCGGCCACTGCAAAAAAGAAACACCCAAACTGGTTGATTTCTACACGAAATACAAAACAAAGCACAATGTAGAAGTGTATGCCGTAAACGCTGATAGCTCGATGGCAAAAATGAAGGATTATATAAAAGAAATGAACATGAAATGGATTACCGTTAATGGCCCGAGAACATACGTAGGCCCTTATCAGGATTTATATGATGCTATAACAACACCAACCTTGTATGTGCTAGACGACAAAAAGAAAATTATCGCCAAGAAAATACCTATTGAAAAACTGGATGAGTTTTTTACTAACTACGAGAAGTTAAAAAAATCAACTAGCCCGCAGAAACTTTAACATGGCGCTTAATTTCTGAACAGTGTGCTGTACAGAAACGTACAGTTTACTTTTGCTCCATACCTCCATGCGCGTTTATATCGTGTTTGGGACCATCTGTAACTTTTTATTACTTTTTTTAGTCTTATATGCAACTATTCACCCGTTGGCGAGTATCTAATGAGGTGAATCGAAACGCAAAACTAAAAATTCAGTACTATGGCCTTCCTTGAAAACCTCTTCGGCAAAAAGAAACCGGAACTTAAAGCACGCTGCCCGATTACGAGGGAACCCATTGAATCCGGTTATGGCTATCTGTTAACGACAGCGCAAATTATTGCATCAAAAAAGTATTGGGATATGATCATGACAGAGCCTGAAACCGTTTCTTACACCGTGTCGCATTTTAAAAACCAATCCAGTGGCACACAGATGCGCAGCATGATCTTTGAAAAATACAGCAATGTTGGCAAGCCCTGGATGATTTCCGATTCATGCATTAATCTCTTTGAAAACATCGATAAGCAAACCGCACGTGAGAATGCTAAAAAGTGGTGGCTACAGCACGGCAACTTCTCCCCTGAAAATTCAGGAACCGCTTCCGAAGCATTAGATGCTGAAACATTTAAAAATTTGAAAAACTATGCTGTACTCGAAGCCGGCCGATCACGTATCGTTTTGCACTAAAATTTTCTCGTAGGTTTAGGTTAGGTAAGACCGCTCTGACTCTCTTCAGGGCGGTTTTTTTTATAGCCTACTGATATTTTACTACATTTCATGGTTGACTCACAACCAGGCAATTCAGCATGATCAGACGCATTTTAAAAATCACAGCAATATTTCTATTGCTAGTTCTTGGAGCGGCTACGTTCGTCTACTTCAAGTACCTTAGGCCAAAACCACTATTGATTTCCAACGAAGATCGTGCAGCCATCACCATGATGCCCCTGCCCTCAACAGTAAAAATCCATTCGGGAGAATTTATACTCAATCCCGGTATGGGTATAACTATTCAAGGTCCGAATGATGATATTCTCGACCGGGCAGTGAAACGCTTCACCTCACACATTGCCAATCAAACCGGAGTTACACTGAAAAAATCCGGAAAAGGGTTAATGATATCATACCATGACGCCATGTTACCGGTACAACCGGTAGCGGCAGATGAATCCTATACCATAACCATTTATACTGAGGGCGTACAACTTACAGCATCCACTGCGTACGGGATCTTACGCGGACTGGAATCTTTAAAACAATTATTGAAAGAAAATAATGGAACATTTTCCTGGCCTCACCTTCAGCTAACCGATGCACCCCGCTATTCCTGGCGTGGTATCATGATAGATGCCTGCCGGCATTGGATTCCTAAGGAAGCTATGCTGCGGAATATTGAGGCCATGGCTGCAGTAAAAATGAATGTACTGCATTGGCACCTGAGCGAGTATCAGGGCTTTCGGGTAGAATCGAAAGTATATCCCAAACTCCACGAGCTGGGTTCCGGAGGAAAATATTATTCACACGAAGATATTCGTGAGATCGTATCCTTTGCTGCTGATCGCGGAATTCGTGTTGTTCCAGAATTTGATATGCCCGGACATACCACGAGTTTTTTTGTTGGATATCCTGAGTTGGCTTCCGCTCCCGGACCGTATCAACTGGAAACTAACTTTGGGGTTCTTACTCCGGTGATGGACCCGACTCGCGAAGAAGTCTATACTTTTATTGACACGTTCATTGGTGAAATGGTCACACTCTTTCCCGATCCCTATTTTCACATCGGTGGCGATGAAGTGAACACAACAGATTGGGATAATAATCCGGCTATACAGGATTTTATGAAAGTAAATAAGCTGGGGAACAGCCATGCACTGCAAGCGTACTTTAACCAACGCCTGGAAAAAATACTTAGTAAACACAATAAGAAAATGATTGGGTGGGATGAGATTTTGAATCCTGACCTTGGTAATACTATTGTAGTTCAAAGTTGGCGTACCCACAAATCTCTTTTTGAAGCAGTTCAACAAGGAAGCAAAGCAATTCTGTCGGCAGGATATTACCTGGATCATAAACTACCAGCCGGAAAGCATTACGGTGTTGACCCGGAGATACTACCGGGTGCCGTTACCATTCAGCCAGACTCGCTGCATTGGGAAGAATACGCTTTATCGATCTATGTTTCAGAGAGCCCGATGAAAACTCAACTGGTGCTATACGGTGAGTCGGATAATCTGCGGGGTTTGTTCTACCTGTTGGATAATGCTACAGGTTTTGAAAATGCTTTACGCACCGGTAATGATCTGAAATTTTCCTTTACATCTGATTTCGGAGAAATTGATTTGCAGGCAACCTTTGTTGGCGATAGCCTGATTGGTAAAATGTCGTTAGGCCTCCTCTCCTTCCCATTCAATGGGAAAAAAGTAGGCGGCAACACCTGGCCGGGAACAACGCCTCCCAGGGTTGAACAAATGAAACCCCTTACCCCTGAGCAGAAAGCCAACATTCTGGGAGGTGAAGCAGCGATGTGGACAGAGGTGGCATCGGAACTCAACATTGATTCGCGGATTTGGCCTCGTGCTGCCGCGATAGCGGAAAAATTATGGAGTCCACAAGAACTGACAAAGGATGTTCGTGATATGTACCGCAGGCTTGAGGTTGTATCCCTTCAGCTTGACAGATTGGGTGTTCGTCACCTGCAAGACCAGTACGCACTCATCCATGATCTGGCAGCAGGAAAAAATGAGAAACCCATTCAGATTCTACTTGATGTACTGGAAGAAGTAAAATACTATGAACGGTTAACACTGGGCGTAACAACATTAACACCCATGAACGAAGTTGTTGATGCCGTGCAACCAGAAAGTATGGCAGCACTGAAATTTCAATGGATGGTTGATGAATTTCTGGAAGACCCACAACACCAGAAACATGAACCGGCTATACGAGAACTACTGGTGCTGTGGAGAAACAATCACAAGGACTTCGAACAAGTTGCCAAAGGTAATGCACGATTGGAGAAAGTTTTGCTCACCAGCCAGGAACTGAGCATGGTGACGAACTTTGCGCTGCAGGCAATTGAGGCTATTGCCGGAAAACGAACCTTGCGGTTTGCTGACAGAGAAGCTATGTTGCGGGCATTACACGGAGCAGGCACCAATCGGGCAGGGACTACACTGGCCGTCTATCCCGCCATGAAAAAGTTAGTTGAAGCCATTCCGGTAATTGAATAGCCATCGGCAAAATCAGTTGTTGCGGTCAATCGTAAATTGTACCAACTGTTCCAGTGAATTTTTGTGTACAGAATCCGGCAGTTCCTGTAATAAGGCAATCGCATCGCTGTGAAATTTATTCATGGCTTTACTCGCGTATTCAATACCCCCTGATTGTTTCACGTACTCGATAACCTCCTTCACTTTTCGGGGTTTGTCACTTTCATTTTTGATGATGCTGATGATCTTACGTTTCTCCAGCCAGCCGGATTTAGATAAGGCATAAATGAGCGGAAGCGTCATTTTCTTTTCTTTGATATCTATCCCCACTGGTTTGCCAATCTCCAGTTCTCCGTAATCAAACAAATCATCCTTGATCTGAAAAGCCATGCCGATCTTCTCTCCAAACTGATGCATCTTCTTTACAACCTCATCACTGGCACCAGACGAACTGGCGCCTACAGCACAGCAGGAAGCGATTAACGATGCGGTTTTCTGACGGATGATTTCAAAATAAATATCTTCAGTAATATCCAGCCGCCTGGACTTTTCAATCTGCAATAACTCACCCTCACTCATTTCACGCACAGCATTGGTCACGATACTAAGCAGATTGAAGTCTTTATTTTCAACTGAAAGTAATAGTCCTCGTGAAAGTAAAAAATCACCCACCAACACGGCCACCTTGTTTTTCCACAGCGCATTGACAGAAAAGAAACCCCTTCTGTAATTGGCCTCATCCACCACATCATCGTGTACGAGCGTGGCCGTATGCAACAACTCAATGAGCGAAGCACCACGAAAGGTTGATTCATTAATTTGTCCGCAGGTACCAGCACTGAGAAAAACAAACATGGGGCGCATCTGCTTACCCTTGCGCTTCACAATGTAGCCCATGATTTTATCCAGCAACAGTACTTTGGTTTTCATGGAGGCCCGAAATTTCTGTTCGAACTCGTCCATCTCACGGGCAATAGGAGCTTTAATGTTTTCCAGGAGCAAAGGCATGGTGCGCAATAATACGCAAGGATTTTATGGGTAAGAAGTTTTTTACAGGTTTTCCGTAAAGTACTCAAACCAATTTCACTCTCCGTCTTAAAGCATTCTATTAAAATTTCTTTATACTTTAGAATGAATTTCATCCAAACCTTGGTAATCACCAACCATGTCCGAACACCATCACCAAAATCCGATAGCCGAACCGCAAGTCATTCTTGAACTTATCCGGTATGATCGGTCAGCTTACGCGAAGTACACCGATCTATCCGTTGATGACCTGTTACTTCAGATCAACCCAGGTGAAGTAAACTGGATCAATCTTGATGGTTTGAACAATCAAACGATCATTGAAAAATTGCAGGCCCATTTTCAACTGCATGCCCTGTTGATTGATGATGTGTTGAATGACCAGCGGCCCAAAGCAGAAGAGTATGACGAATACCTGTTCTTCACCCTCAAAATGTTGTACCGAATTGATGAAAGCGGCATTGATTATGAACAAATCAGTTTTGTGCTGGGCCGCGATTATTTAATTTCCTTTCAGGAAAAAGAGGGCGACTTATTTGACGGATTCCGGGAGCGCATCCGGCTTGATCAGGGAAAGGTTCGTAAAAAGCAAGCCGATTATCTGCTGTACCGGCTTACCGATATCATTATCGATAATTATTACAATGTGTTGGATAAGATCGGAGAAGAGATTGAATCCATTGAAGACGATATTCAAGCCAACCCCGCGAACCGAAGCTTCAACCGGATTCAGAAGATCAAAAAAGAACTCATTTACCTCAGACGAACTGTATATCCACTTCGGGATGCGTTGAACAAAATAATAAAGGGAGAATCAGAATTTATAAACGATGAAAATATTCGCTACTACGCAGATATTTATGATCATGTAATTCACCTGCAGGATTCATTGGACATTTATAAAGATCTCACCTCCGGACTGCTTGATCTCCATATCAATACATTAAACACCAAGCTGAATGAGGTGATGAAAGTACTGGCCGTAATCTCCACGATTTTTATGCCCTTAACTTTTATTGTCGGTGTGTACGGAATGAACTTTGAAAATTTACCTGAATTAGAATGGCAGTATGGGTATTACGGAACCTGGGGTGTGATGCTCCTGATCGTTGGGGGCATGGTGGCATACTTTAAACGTAAAAAATGGTTTTAGTGAACACTTGAAATCATCCAATTTGATTTTATCTTTATCCAATATCATAATCCTGAAAGCCCATGTTTTTAACAATCGTTTTGCTCTTGGTAGGATTCGCCATCCTCATTAAAGGCGCGGACTTCCTGGTAAGCGGAGCTTCTTCCGCAGCAAAAAAATTCAACATCTCCAACATCGCTATCGGCCTCACCATTGTCTCCTTTGGTACCTCTGCTCCCGAACTGATGGTGAGTGTCTTGTCGGCTTTGAATGGTAAAACCGATACTACCTTTGGCAATGTTATCGGGAGCAATAATTTCAACGTGTTGATGATTCTGGGTGTTGCCGGCTTAATCTATCCCCTGGTTGTTCAGCGCAACACCGTGAAGTATGAAGTGCCCCTTTCACTTCTGGCTGCATTGGTCCTGTACCTGTTGGTTAATGATGAAATTCTATGGCAAAGTGAAGTCAATATTCTTTCCCGTATTGATGCGCTTATTCTGATGGTTTTTTTTGCGCTCTTCATGCTTTACATCTACCGAACCATGAAGAAATCCAGTGACCTGGATCAGGAGTCAATAAAAATTTACAGTACACCCATGGCCATTGGCATGATTGTATTAGGCATTGCCATGTTGGTAGGCGGAGGAAAATTAGTGGTAGACAGTGCCGTATCCATTGCGCTTGCTTACAACCTTAGCGACAAATTCATTGGGTTAACCATACTGGCAGCGGGAACTTCCCTCCCTGAACTTGCAACCTCAGCTGTGGCTGCGTATAAAAAGAATACCGACATCGCCATCGGGAATGTGGTGGGGTCAAACATTTTTAACATCTTTTTCATTCTGTCAGTAACGGGGTTCATCAAACCCATACCGTTTAACACAGCTTTAAATTTTGATATCGAAGTTTTCGGAACCGCCACCATCATCTTAATGATTTTCATGTTTACCATTAACCAGCGCAAACTTGATCGCTGGGAGGCTTTCATGTTGTTGATGGGATACATTGCGTATACCATCTTCCTGATTGCCAATGATCAGGGTGCTTCCGCTTAGAAAATCGTAAATCCACATGCACTTAAATAAAAAATGCCACCCGATTAGAGTGGCATTTTTGTTTATACTAAAAGATGTACTATATCTTTTTTGAAAGCTCGGTGATTTTTGCTTCGGCCTGTGTATTTCCGAGCGACTGTGCTTTCTTGTAAAGCTCGATAGCCTCCTTGTAGGTTTCCTTTTTCTTCTTTGGTGCAAGTTTGGTCCGGTTAGCGGCTTCTTCCACAGCCTGGCCTCTTGCATAATAAGCATCAGCCTCACTCATTTTTGACTGAACCATAAGTTCCTGGATGCGGGCTTCAATCAAGGCCAGTTCCTGGTTCTTTGTTTCAATCATCGTATTCTTGTCTGCCAACTCAGCTTCCTGCATACCAACCGTTGAAATGAGATTCTGATTTTCATTCCTGTACTTCTCTACAGTTTCCTGCAATTGTGCAATCTCCTGCGTTTTGGATTCCAGATCAGCCTTCAGCTTTTTAATGGTTTTAGCGTAGGCATTTGATGTCGATTTCGATGACTTCAGCGATTTCTCCAGATCATCTATCTTACTTTGCGTGTCCTTCACATACGAATTCAGGTCGCGCATGCGCGAAGTGTAATTGTTATACGATGTCCCCTCCACCATGTTTACGCGCAACAACTGACGGCTGGCATCAATAGAATCCATTAGCGTACCAACTTCCGTTAGTGTTTGGGCCATCTTCTGGCTTACTTCCAGTTCAACACGCATCGAGTCTACTTGTGATTGAAGTCTCTCTTTTTCTTTGGTGTCACATCCGGCAAGAAGTGCAATGACCGGAAGCGCAAAAATTAATTTCTTAAACATCATAAAAGGTTGATTTAAAGGTTATTTAAGGTAAAAATACGGTTGAATTTGATGGTAAAAGGCTGACCTCGGTAAATTAATTTTTTAAGGGGGTTGAAGCGTCTTTACACGCGTTTATTGAAGATCGTAAACCATTTTAGCTTTTTCTTTTGCTGTTCTGCAAAGGGGTTTAAATTTGCACCCGCTTAAAGTAACGATTACGCAGTATCGATGCCCAAACTAATATCCACGCGAACGCGTATTGCAGATCTGGGCAAACCCAGAATTATTGTAATAGGAGGCGGCTTTGGCGGCCTTGAAGTGGCCAAAGGATTAAACGGGCTTAAGGCGCAAACTGTCCTTTTTGACCGTTACAATCACCACTGTTTCCAGCCCCTGTTGTACCAGGTGGCAACCTCGGGTTTAGAATCCAATTCCATTGTTTTCCCCTTCCGGAAACGCTTCGGCAGCCAGCCGGATTTTTTCTTTCGACTCGGTGAAGTAACACAAATCAAACCGGAAGAAAATTACATCGAAACCTCTATTGGTGGTGTGAAATACGATTACCTGGTGATTGCCAACGGAGCCTCTACAAATTATTATGGATTGAAGGACGTAGAAGACAATGCTGTGGCCATGAAAACCATCATTGATGCGATCAAACTCCGTAACATCATCATCCGAAATTTTGAAACGGCACTCCTCACCGATGACCCGGAACTGATGAACAGCCTGATGGATTTTGTGATAGTTGGTGGTGGTCCAACCGGAGTTGAACTGGCTGGCGCCCTGGCTGAACTGAAAACACACGTCTTCCCGAAAGACTACCCGGAATTGGAACTTAGCCACATGGATATTCACCTGGTGGAAGCAACACCGAGATTATTGAATGGTATGTCGGATAAATCCTCGCAGAAATCATTGGAATACCTTCAGCGCATGGGCGTAAAAGTTCATCTTAATTGTGCCGTAAAATCATATGATGGTTATGAAGTACTTTTTAATACAGGTGAAAAATTAATTACCCGTACCATGATTTGGGCGGCAGGTGTTAAGGGCACACCCATTGGTGGAATACCTGCAGAATCACTTGGTCGTGCCGGAAGAATTCAGGTCGATGAATTTAATCGGGTTAAAGGTTACACCAATATTTTTGCTATTGGCGATGCCGCAATAATGTCGGGCGATCCCAATTATCCGAATGGACATCCTATGATGGCACCCCCGGCCATACAACAAGGGCGACTGGTTGCCAAAAACATTAAACGGCTCATTCAGAAAAAAGAAATGAAGCCTTTTCGGTATACCGACAAAGGTTCAATGGCAACGATTGGACGTAACCAGGCCGTTGTTGATTTAAAAGGTTTGCGCTTTCAGGGATTTTTTGCCTGGCTCGTGTGGATGTTCGTTCACCTTATTTCCATCATTGGTTTTCGGAATAAGATTTTTGTTATGTTCAGCTGGTTCTGGAGTTACTTCTCTTACGATAAGAGTAATCGCCTGATCATTGCCCGTCCGAAGGATGGGGTACAATGACAATAAAAAGTTATTACATTAGTACGGATAATGGATTCCAGTCATAAGCATCATACTCTTTCCGCAGCCGGTGTACTCGTTTCCCTCGGCATTATCTATGGTGATATTGGAACATCACCTATTTATACCTTTCGTTTCATAGTCGGATCACATATCATTACTGAAGATCTCATCCTCGGTGGACTCTCGTGTGTTTTCTGGACGCTCACACTCATCACATCAATCAAATATGTTTACCTCGCCCTGAATGCCGATAACAAAGGTGAAGGAGGAATTTTTGCACTCTATGCGCTCGTTAGGCGCTACAAAGCGGGGTGGGTTATTTACCCGGCCATCATCGGTTGCTGTACACTTATTTCAGATGGATTTATTACACCCGCCATTAGTGTTACATCTGCCATCGAAGGTCTGCGCATGCTGGATCCGACTATCACCAATCAAACCATCATTACGATCGTTATTGTGATTCTGGTAGGGCTTTTTCTTTTTCAGCAATTCGGTACCGGAGTAGTAGGAAAAACATTTGGTCCGGTGATGAGCCTTTGGTTTCTGATGATCGGGCTCATTGGTGCCTATCACCTCAGCGATAACTTCGGCATTCTCAAAGCTGTTAACCCTGTCTATGCCATTAACCTCTTAACCAAATATCCGGGTGGATTCTGGATTCTGGGAGCTGTTTTTCTCTGTACCACGGGAGCGGAGGCAATGTATTCGGATCTGGGTCATTGCGGAAAATCAAACATTCGTGTAGGCTGGGGGTTTGTGAAGGTTTCTCTCCTCTTAAGTTACTTTGGCCAGGGTGCCTGGTTACTCGAACATCAGGGAACAACGCTTGGTGAAACAATTCCATTCTTCGCCATTATGCCCGAATGGTTTTTGATTTTCGGAATTATCATTGCCACTATGGCTACCATCATTGCCAGCCAGGCATTGATATCGGGAACATTTACGCTGGTAAACGAAGCCATGAAACTTAAACTCTGGCCGGCTACGCGGGTGCAGTATCCAAGTCAGATTAAAGGTCAGATTTACATTCCCGCCATTAACTGGATATTGATGCTGGGATGCATCGGAGTGGTGTTGAAGTTTCAGGAATCGACAGCAATGGAAGGCGCTTATGGGTTAGCCATCACATTCGATATGCTGATGACAACCTCTTTGCTCGTCTTCTATTTTTCTACATCAAAAAAATCGACCATCCGTTCAGCCGGATTGGCGTTGTTGTTCTTTACCATTGAAGGAGCATTTCTGGTTTCAAACCTGAGTAAATTCAGTCATGGTGGATGGTTTTCGTTTACCATTGCCGGAACTTTCTTCCTGATGATGTATGTGTTGCTTCGCGCACGGAAACTTCGCGACCGACATACAGAGTTTGTTGACTTGAAACACTATGTTGGCATGATTCAGGATTTGCAGGCGGATACAGCGGTTACAAAAGAAGCTACTAACCTGGTTTACCTGGCCGTAGCCGATAGCAAGCGTTATATCGATTCAAATATCATCTACTCGATTTTCAAGAAAAGACCCAAGCGTGCCGATGTCTATTGGTTTGTTCATGTCGATACCGTGGACAGTCCCTTCACGAGTAAATATTCAGTGGATACCATCATTCCGAAAAAGTGTTTCTTCATCCGGATAAAATTAGGATTCAAATCAGATCATCGTATTAACCTGCTCTTTACAAAGATCATCCACGAGATGGCCGACTCCGGAGAAATTGATGTGATCAGTCCGTATCCATCGTTACACAAGTACAGCATGTCGGCAGACTTTAAATTTGTCATCCTTCATTCATGGGCCTCCGCAGATAGTGAAATTTCAAGTTTCGATCGATTGATCATACAAGGCTATCGCGGCATTAAATCCATCAGCCTGGATACAGAAGAAATGTATGGATTGGAGGCTGCCAATCTCGAAATAGAAAAAGTACCTATCCAGGTTGGCCCGATGGCCAAAGTTAAAATCAAGCGTGAGCGCGAAGATGTTGAGCGCGAAAAAGAAGCCCGCTATCACAATTAATTTTCTTCATTAAACATTCCGTTGAAATCGACCGCATGCGGACACTCCTGTTCATATGTGATCGGCAATAACGCAGATCTATAAAAGAAAAGCCCGGTTTTAGCCAACCACGAGCAAAATTCGAAATGGCATTGATCTTGGAAACACCACCTCGACCAAAGATTTGGCTATGCTGAAAAATTACATCAAAATTGCACTGCGCAACCTGCTGAAGAACAAAGTATTTTCTTTTATCAACATTACAGGTTTGGCCTTGGGTATCGCGTGTTGCCTTACACTATCGCTGTACATCGCTGATGAATTGAGCTACGATACACAGCATCAGGATTTGGATAATCTCTATCGAATTGTTACAACCTTTGAAAGCGATAAGGGCCTTGGGTTTGACAAACTGGGAACAGTCTCACCTCCTATTGCCATGGCCATGAAGGACGAGATACCTGAAATTGAAGAGGCAGCAAGAGCTGTAAATCCACCCGGGGTTGCACAAAATCTCATCAAGTATGAAGACAATACCTTTTATGAAACGAATGGTCTGGTAGCCGACTCCTCGATTTTTGATATCCTATCGTACACCTTCATTGAGGGTAACCCCGAACAAGCGTTGACGGATGGAAACACCGTTGTTATTTCCGACAATTTAGCGGTCAAGTTGTTTGGCCGAGCATCAGCACTAAATAAAATCATTAGCATTGATCAGGATGGAGCAGTTGGTCAATACAAGGTTACTGGAGTTTTTAAATCTAACTCAAAAAGTTTTCTGCAAGCCAATTTCTTTATCTCCATGATGAGCTCCGGGGGTATTGCTGAATACTTGCGTACAAGTCCCAGCGCCACAGACGAATGGGCTGGGCAAAATTTTGTTCCCTCGTTTCTGCGCTTAGTAAAGGGTCATGATAAGCAAGCGGTGGAAAAAAAGATGAATGAAGTACTTCGGAAGTACGGTACGGAGGATATGAAAGCGCTGGGCATGAACAAAACAATTTCGCTTGAACCTATAAAAGACATTTACCTCCGGTCTGAAGTAGGACAATCACCACGCATTAAATACATCTACATTATTGGTTCCATTGCAGGATTCATTCTGTTGCTGGCTTGCATCAATTTCATGAACTTATCCACCGCGAAAGCCACGAAACGATCTATGGAAATTGGTATCCGTAAAGTGCTGGGAGCGTTTCGGATTTCACTGATCAATCAGATTATTGGTGAGGCTATGGTTACAGTTTTCATGGCGGTGATTATCAGCATCGTGCTGGTGCAGTTGGCCCTGCCCTTTTTAAATTTGGTTACCGATAAATCCATTACCCTTGGCAGCGATAACGTATTTCTGTTTGCAGGAGCACTGCTATTTCTGATCCTTCTGACCGGACTATTGGCGGGAAGTTATCCTGCGTTTTATTTATCTTCTTTTCAACCTGCTCGAGTCTTAAAGGGAAAGTTTGCATTGAACAATTCTGCGGGATTGCTTCGCCAGACATTGGTTGTTTTTCAATTCATGATCGCCATCATCCTCGTCAGCGGCATGTTCATTATTTCGCAACAACTCCGGTTTATGCAGGAGAAAGACCTGGGGTTTGATGCTAAAGCGAAGCTTGTACTTCCTATCCGAACGATGGAGGCATCGAAACAATTTGCAACACTGAAAAGTGAATTGGAGCGAACTAACCTCGTGCAAGGTGTTGCGGGTACGGCCTATGTGCCGGGCTCACAAATCTGGAGCGACATGGCCTTTTATACCGAAGGTGGCAATATGGATAAGGCCATCCTGCACAGGCGAAATCAGATTGATAAAGATTACATCAACCTAATGGGCATTAAAATGATAGCGGGCCGTCAGTTTACCGACAACACAGAAATGGAACGCGGTAAGCTGATTGTTAATCGCACCTCTGCTAAACGGTTTGGAATAGAGCCTGAAAAAATGGTAGGGCAAAAACTTCACTTCGAATGGCAAGGTCAGCAATACGACTTTGAAGTTATTGGCGTAATGGAGGATTTTCATCAGGTATCACTAAAGAGCGAGATCAATCCCATTCTATTCGAATTATCGACTCCTGATAATTTCGCATTTATGGTAGCCAGTGTAAAGGCCGATAACTTTCAGTCAACTATTGCAGCCATTGAAAAAACGTGGAATACCCTCATCAATGACACACCTTTTGAATATTCATTCCTGGATGAAAATGTTCAAAAGCAATATACGGAAGACCAAAAAATGGCCAAGATGATTTCGATGTACACGGGAATTGCCTTGGTAATTTGTTCATTGGGATTGTATGGCCTCTCTATGTATATGGCCGAGAGGCGAATCAAAGAAATCGGCATTCGTAAAGTAATGGGGGCAAGCGTAAACCAGGTAGTGCGCATGATGTCAGGAGAATTTATCAAACTGATAACCATTGCTATCGTAATCGCTGTGCCCGTGGCATGGTATTCATCCGCGCAATGGCTGGAGGGATTTGCTTACCGGACAGCAATTAACCCAATTGTATTTCTGTATGCCGGAGGTGCAGCTCTGGTTGTTGCCCTCATGACTGTCAGCTTTGAGTCAATCAAGGCCGCCCTTGCCAATCCCGTAAATTCTTTACGCAACGAATAAGTAAAAAAATAATACGCTACGCTATGCTATCAAACTATTTCAAAACCGCACTGCGCATCATGCTCCGGCAAAAGGCATATTCAGCGATTAACATCTTTGGTTTAACACTGGGTATTACAAGCTCGCTATTGCTGATCTTATACATTTCAGATGAATTGCGGTACGATCGCTTTCATCCCGATGCAGATCGCATATACAGAAGTACTTTCACCGGAAGCATTCAGGGCAATGAATTCACTACCATTCAAACCGGCATACCAATGGCCGAAGCCTTGATGAAAGATGTACCCGCTGTAGAGTCTACCGTTCGGATATCAAAATGGAATACTATTCCGGTGCGCTACGAAACAAACATCTTTACTGAAAAACATTTCCTGCTTGCCGACTCTAATTTTTTTGATTTTTTCAAAGGCTTCAAACTGCTGGTAGGAAATCCAAAAGAAGTTCTGAACGGACCGCATAAAGTTGTTATCTCTGAACGTGCTGCAAAAAAATACTTTGGTTACACCGGCAGCGGTGATTTGTCACCCCTCGGAAAACAACTTTCCATTGGAAGCCGTGGTGAAATGAAAGCGGAAGTAACCGGTATTGCAGCTGACCCTCCACATAGCTCACACATTCAATTTGATTTTCTGTATTCCCTTTCTTCCTGGGATCAGCTTCAATATGCAATATGGTTAAATAGTTCAGTTGTTACGTATTTCAAAATTCATCCCCAGGCAAAAATTGAAACGGTGAACAATGCGTATCGACATTTTATCGAGACCTATTGTGCCCGCGAAATACAGCAGTTCATGAACATGGACCTGAAAAAGTTTGAAGAAGGTGGTGGTAAAATAGGTTTTCAAACACAGGCCTTTACTGACATTCACCTGCACTCACAGATTCAGGATGAACTGGAACCCAACGGCAACATTCGCTATCTTTATTTATTCGGTATGATTGCCGCCTTTATTATTCTGTTAGCTTGCATCAACTTTATGAACCTGAGCACTGCCCGCGCAGCAAACCGTGCCAAAGAAGTTGGTGTTCGTAAAACGATCGGTGGTATGCGCTCGCGGCTGGTGGGTCAATTCTTACTGGAGTCTTACATCTATACCGTGGTGGCCGTGGTGCTGGGCCTGGCATTTGTTTCGCTGGCACTCAATTCCTTTAATGTTATTACCGGAAAAGATATCGCTTTCAATGCACTGGTTAATCCGGTATTTATGGTAGGAATATTGACTTTCGCTCTGGTAGTGGGTTTGGTGGCCGGGAGCTATCCTGCATTCTACCTGACTTCATTTAATCCGGTTGAAGTATTAAAAGGAAAAGTTCGCTCCGGCATGAAGAGCTCCGGTATACGGAATGCGCTGGTGGTTTTTCAATTTTTTATTTCGATCGGATTGATAGTGGCTACCTTGATGGTATACCAGCAATTGAAGTTTGTTCAGCAACAAAACCTGGGATTCAATAAAGAAAATATTTTGAACCTCTATCACACCTGGTCATTAAGTAAAGATGCCAAGGCTTTCAAAAATGAGTTACTGCAACATCCGGAGATTATTGCTGCAACCTATGCGAACCGTCTGCCCCCGAACATTGACTGGAGTTCGGTATTCAAAGCAGTGGAAAGCAGTGAAGAACAACTTCTCTCTATTCATGTGATCGACCACGATGCGGCCAAAACCATGGGATATGAAATTCAAGAGGGTCGTTTCTTTTCACGCGACTTTCCAACAGATACAGCTGCGTTTCTGCTCAATGAAGCTGCTGCCAAACAACTGGGTTGGGAAAAAGCAGAAGGTCAGAAACTTTTATCACGCTTCAATACCATCGAGGGTCGCGAACTTCAATTGATAGGCATTGTCAAGAACTTCAATTTTGAATCGTTGAAGAATAACATTCGACCAATGGTTTTTGTATTGGGGGAGGAACCCAATGCCGAAATGGGTATTCGCATTGCGGGCAACAATGTTCTGGAGAGTGTAACGCTCATTGAAAAAATATGGAAAAAGTACGCACCCGAATCGCCTTTCGAATACACTTTTGTAGACGATAACTTCAAAGCCAAATTTGATGCTGAACAACGCATGGGCCAAGTGTTCATTATCTTCACTAGTCTGGCCATTATCATTGCTTGCCTTGGACTATTCGGACTCGCCACCTTCTCAGCCGAGCAACGTGCAAAAGAAATAAGCATTCGCAAAATAATGGGTGCCAACATCGCACAGGTTGTGCTGCTGCTCACCAAAGATTTTGCCCGGCTGGTATTCATCGCATTTGTTCTGGCTATACCCATTACGTGGTTTTCTATTGAAAGACTATGGTTGCAAGATTTTGCTTACCGCATTCAATTTAACGTTGGTGCAGCATCTCTTGCCGGTATCATTGCCTTCACCATTGCGCTGTTAACAATCTTGTCACAAGCCTTGCAGGCCGCTGTGAGCAATCCTGTGAAATCATTGCGAAATGAATAACTTCTCCACCTATGAAAATACTACGCACTCCTCGAATGATTAAATGATATGATCAAAAATATCCTAACTGTTGCCTGGCGAAATCTGCTTCAAAACAAACTTTACAGTTTGATCAATGTGATCGGACTGGCTATTGGTGTAAGTGCCTGCCTTGTCATATATCTTATTGTAACGCACGAATTATCATTCAATAGAGGTTTTGAAGGATATGATCAAATCTACCGCGTTCACTCTGTTTTTAAGGGTGTCTTCTCAGGGTTAAACCGGGGTGTGCCCGCTGCAACAGGTACGGCAATGAAAGAACAGTTTACCGGTATTGCCAGTATAGCTTCATTTCATGGCTTCTCCGGAACTGTTGTCATACCATCGCTCAGCGAAAAAAATAATCTCGAACGACAAGAAGGTATGATACTGGCAGATCCAGCCTTCTTTGATGTATTTCAAAATTACGAATGGATTGTAGGATCTCCTCAACTTCTGGAAAAACCTTTTCAAACCATCCTCACCGAAAGTCGGGCTAAACGCTATTTTGGAACTGCTGCACCAGAAGCTGTAATAGGAAAAGAAATTATTTACCGTGATTCCTTACCGACTACTGTAGCTGGTATTGTAAAAGATTTGCCATTTAATACAGATATCGATTTTCAGGATTTCATCAGCATCAGCACTATTGAAAAAAGCTGGTTGAAAAATGAAATTCAAATAGATGATTGGTCGAATGTAAACAGCAGCTCACAATTATTTATCCGCCTAGATGAGCAAACAGCAATTGAAAAAATTCAATCCCAGATGCCCATCCTGTCATCGCTCTACAAAGCTAAAAGTGATTGGGATGTAGACAACGACTTCAAACTTCAGTCCCTTTCAGATTTACACTTCAATAGCGAGTCCGGAATTTTCGACCACAGCCAGTCACCAGCTCATCTACCTACCTTGGGGGCACTTCTGGTCGTAGCCATATTACTTTTGCTCATTGCTTCTATCAACTTTATCAACCTGGAAACCGCACAGTCCTTTCGGAGAGCCCGCGAGGTTGGGATTCGGAAAGTGATGGGAAGCAGTCAAACAAAGCTAATAGCTCAGTTTCTCACAGAAAGTCTGATTATTACTATTTTTGCAGTAGTTTTCGCACTTCCAATCTCAGAAATAGCATTAACCTTTTTTAATGAATTTGTTCCGCAGGGTGTTGAAATTCGCCTATTTGAGCTTATCCCATTCCTGATAAGCTTGATCTTCATCGTTAGTTTTCTGGCTGGTTTTTATCCAGCCTTTGCTTTATCATCATTTCTACCTGCAGCCGTACTAAAAAATCGATTGTCTTTCGGAACTAAAAATTCAGGATCAGCTTTTCTAAGAAAATCACTTATTGTATTTCAGTTTACGTTTGCACAGGTGTTGATTATTGTAACGCTGATCGTAGGCTTGCAGATACGCTATCTGCTTTCCAAAGATCTTGGTTTTAAAAAAGATGCAATTGTTTATTTCAACACTCCGTGGCATGAAAGTCACGAAAAAAAAATTGCCTTAAAAAATGAATTGGAGAAGACAACCGGCATCTCCAAGATAAGTCTGAGTAGCCAGCCTCCTTCATACAATGGATGGAGTTCCTCAACTATTTCTTATAAAGAAGCAGATGAAATCAAAGTAAACGCCTTTCGCAAATTTGGCGATTCAAACTTCTTGAATTTTTACGGCATCAAATTATTGAGTGGCAGAAATCTTTCCCCAAGCGATACAGTGAAAGAAGTACTTATCAATGAAACGCTGTTAAAGCAATTGGGATTTGCCACTCCACATGATGCCATTGGACAGCAGATTGACTACAATAAAAAGACACTCCCTATTGTTGGGGTAGTCAGCGACTTTCACATACAATCTTTGCACAACAAAGTAGAGCCGGTGATCATAGCCGATGAAAGTAAGAACTTCACATGCTTCAATATCCAACTGGAAAATACGCAAGTCGGCTCCCTACCAAATGCTCTTGAAAAAATTGAAACAGCATGGAAAAAAGTTTATCCCAATGATAAGATACATTTTGAGTTTCTAGATGAAACCATCAAGCACTTTTATAAAAGAGAGCAAAGTACCTCAAAACTGGCTCGAACTGCCGCTATGCTTGCCATCCTTATTTCCTGTCTTGGATTGTTTGGTTTAGCCACCTATACCTCTGCACAACGCACAAAAGAGATTGGCATTCGCAAAGTTTTAGGTGCCACGGCACAAAACATTGTGCTATTACTTTCCAGAGATTTTATTCTGTTAGTACTTGTGGCGTTTCTGCTGGCAGCGCCTATTGCCTGGATAGTGGGAAATATGTGGCTCAGTAAATATCCTTACCAGGTTGAAATAAAATTATGGCTCTTTGCTCTAACCGCTGTTATTGCAGTAGTGATAGCACTGGTTACGGTTGGCTACCAGACTCTGAAAGTTGCAAATGATAACCCGGTAAATTCCCTGCGCAACGAATAGGTATATAAAATAAAAGGCTCACGTGCGTATGGAAAAATAAACGCTGTGCATCATAAGTCCAGTAAACAAATACTTGGCTTATGAAAAATTTAAAAATCAGCATGATCACCTTGGTAGTGGTCAGTTCATGTATCCTGCTCGCCTTTTCTTTCAGACGGGCTGTCGAACCAAAAAAACAATATAAACCGTTTGTTCCTCCGAAAGGATGTGTATTCCGAACGGTGATGGGTGAAGAGTCATCCGATCAGCATGCCGCTTTCAAAACTCCTGAATCGGTTCAGCTCTCCATTACCCGCGGACTTTCGTGGATTGCAAAATCGCAAAATGAAAATGGAGGATGGGGTGCCGGCTCGCACTACCGACAGGATATTACAAATCCACATGCTGTGCAGACCGATCCGGCCACAACGGCAATGGTTTCGATGGCATTACTGAGAAGCGGAAGTACGCTGACAACGGGTCAATATTCACAACAGCTCAAAAAAGCATTACACTATTTACTAGCGGCTGTGGAAGGTTCACCTGCGGCCAGCTACAACATCACGGAATTAACCGGTACACAAATTCAAACCAAACTCGGGGCTAACATTGATGTTATCCTAACGGCTCAATTTTTATCGAATGTGGTCGATTATACGCAGCACGATGGCGCATTAAAGTCTCGGGTAAAAAAATCACTCAACACCTGCGTAGCCAAAATTCAGCGCGCACAAGATCGTGATGGCAGCACCGTTGGATCCGGCTGGGCTGGCGTACTGCAATCTTCATTTGCCAGTAATGCGTTAGAATCGGCACAAAGTGTTGGTGCGTCTGTCGATGAAAATGCCCTCCAAAAAGCAAAAGACTTCCAGAAGAAAAATTATGATGCAAAAACCGGAGATGTTAAAACCGAAATGGGTGCCGGCATCATGTTGTATTCAGTGTCGGGATCAACCCGTGCCAGCGCAAAAGAAGCGCGTAAAGTGGAAGAAGAAATGGAACGCGCAAAACGCGATGGACGATTGGCACAAAATGCGCCTGCATCAGCCGATAATCTCAGGAAAATTGGCTTTGATCAGGATGATGCGATGAAATACTCCACTGCGTATGAGGTTTACCAATCTGCTAAAATTCAGGCACAACGTGAAGACATTATCGATGGCTTCGGAAGTAATGGCGGTGAAGAATTTCTTAGCTATTTACAAACAGGCGAGTCAATGATTATTGGCAATGACAACACCTGGAAAACCTGGTACGACAATACGAGCGGACGCATACTTAAAATCCAAAATAATGATGGAAGCTGGAGCGGACATCATTGCATTACCAGTCCTGTTTTTTGCACCGCTACCTGCTTGCTAATTCTCTCTGTCAACAACGATGTAGAGAAACTACACGAACTAGGAAGAGAAAAATAAACATCCCTATCAGAGGCTGTCTCAAAAGTCACTTATAGTGGAAATGTCATTCCGGCCTGTAAGCCGGAATCCCATTCTTTCTATTAAATCTGGGATCGCGGGTCAATGCCCGCGATGACCGGATGACTTTTGAGACGCCTGTTTTACATCCCAATCTTACTTCTTCACCGTTACCGTGTAGCAAAAAATATGTATCATTGTGTACACACCACACATGTTAAATGTAGAGCACAATGAAGACTTCCCACAAACCCCTCGCTGTACTGGTAACCTTATTGATCAGTATCGCTCCTTTAGTTGCGCAGCAACTTCCGGCCGGACCGCAGGTACTTACCTTCTTTTCAGACGCAGACGATACGGAACAGCCATACGCGCTTTATATTCCAAAAAATTATGATCCGCAAAAGAAATACCCGTTGGTCGTCATGCTACATGGCGCAGGCTCCAACCACCGGTTAGCATTGCGCAGGGTTTTCGGCAAAAGCAACGCGCCCGGTGAAACGGATGTGGAAGCTACCCGCTACTTTCCGGAATGGAAAGATGTGGAATATATCGTAGCCGCTACGTATGCAAGGGGAACAGCCGGCTATCAGGGTATTCCTGAAAAGGATGTATATGATATGCTTGCGGATGTTAAGAAGCGATTTACTATTGATGAAGACAGAACCTACCTGACGGGATTATCGATGGGCGGAGGGGGAACATTGTGGATTGGTTTAAGCAGACCGGATATCTGGGCTGCCCTTGCGCCTGTTTGCCCTGCCCCACCGAACGGTACCGATGTATTGGCTCCGAATGCATTCAATGTACCCATGCATTTCTTCCATGGTGACCAGGATCAGGCCGTACCGGTTTCAGTTTCGCGTGATTGGGTAAAACGATTAAAGGATTCAGGAACACAGGTTGAGTATAAGGAATACCCGGGTGTAAACCACAACAGCTGGGAAAATGCCTACAACGATGGATCCATCTTTTCGTGGTTTAGTCAGTTTAAAAGAAATCAGTTTCCAGATCGCGTCCGATTCTCTTCTGCAAATTATAAATACAACAACGCCTATTGGGTTACGCTGGATCAGCTAACACCGGGGACGTTAGCAAGCATTGATGTAAAATTTACAGCCACCAACCAACTTGACATTACCACGACCAACCTGGATGCGTTTACCTTAAAGCTTACCAACCATCCGCAATTTAGATCTGATCAGCCCTTAACGATGGTCATCAACGGTGGAAAGAAAATGAAAGTGCCTGCTACCACAGATTTTTCCATGAAGCAAGCAGACAGAAAATGGATGATTGGAAAATTCGAACCATCGCTTGTCTCCAAAAAGCAAAATGCTGAAGGTCCTATCCGTGCCGCCTTCAATAGTCGCCATATTTATGTTTATGGAACGTCAGGAAATCCATCGCCTGAGGAATTAGATGCACGCAGATCACTGGCCGAAGAAGCCGCGAATTGGGCTGTTTATCGTGGTGCCTTTCTGGGAAGGGTGATGTTCTTTCCACGCATCGTGAGCGACAAAGAAGTACGGCCCAGCGATCTGGAAAGTTCCAACCTGATTTTATTTGGCACTAAAGAAACAAACGCAATACTTGAGAAATACAGTGACCGACTCCCCCTACATCTCAATCCATCCGCAACAAAGGATCATGGACTCTTTTACGTCTTCCCAATGGATGGACATTATATAGCAGTGAGTTCAGGTTTACCGTGGTGGACAGGCCAGCAGGTTCAGGGCTTTCGGTTTATGTCATCACCCGCCATTCGGATTCAGGACTTCAAAGATTTCCTGATTTTCAAAGAAGGCACTACAAACATTATTGCCGATGGATATTTTGATCAGGCTTGGAGAATTCCAGATGCTGATCGAAAGAAACTAGTATCAGCAGGCGTAGTCGCTGTGAAGCCGTAAAAAGCAAACCAATAGTTATCGATTTAAGGCGCACTACAATCCAATTGCAGTGCGCTTTTTATACTATTTCTCCATGACGGAATAGATTCCTCTTTAACGACAATGAAATATCAGGTGTGGGAAAGATTGTAAAAAACTTGGAGGTATTTTTTGTCAAGATAAGGCTGGAGAAAACAAATCCATCAAACCCGCTTGATACGGGTACGTGCGTCAATAGGTCAGAACCTTTGTGAACTAAAAAATAATCGCTGCAATTAAGGTCAGCGATCCGATTGAACTCACAAAAATGATCAGAATCCCAAGGGCTTTGTACAGGTTGATACGTGTTAGTTCCATACTCATAAATAGTATAGTATAAAGGTGAATAGATTAGAGCAAAGCCAACTTGTCGAATCGGCCAGTTACCAAATTATGGCCTTATAGTGTTAAAAGTACAGTTTAATTCAATCGTTTGCAAAACTAGCCCTACCTAAATCGTTGCCAATTCGGATTTTACTTTCATAACAGCGTTTTAAACGCCTTTGTCTATCATTCTCGTAAAAGGATGGGTCAAGAAGGCTTATGCGGCTCCGATCAACCGCATTTATATCGAAGGCACTTAAACGCGGGAAAAAAGTAGGTAGGCGATTGCCAACGTAATCAATACATTAAAAACCTGAGCGAGAATAAACACCAGCGCTGGTCGACCATTTCCGGTTTTCATGAGTGCCGATAAATCAGTCTCCAGGCCAATGCTCACAAATGCCAACGCAAAAAGTGCCGTCTGAATTCCCTTGATAAAATCCTTTGAGGCAGCTACCTGCTCAGATGATAACACAAACGAAAAAAGCAGGGAAGCACCAATAAAGCCTAACACAAATTTGGGGAATCGCTCCCAGATCAGCCTCCAATTGGGTTTATTCCTTTCTGTCTTTTTTTCTTTCATCATCCAGAAAAATGAAATGGCTACTGCCGCTATGCCCAACAAAACATTTTGTGAAAGTTTTACAATGGTACTGACGTTTAGCGCCTCTTCACCAAGCTGCGCCCCTGTTGCCACCACGGCCCCTGTTGTATCGATGGTGCCACCAATCCAAGCACCGGCTACTGCAGGATCAAGGTGTAGAAGTTTTGCCAGGGGCGGCATAAAAATCATCATCGGTAATGCCACCAGCAGTACCAGGCTGACTACATAGGATAATTTCTTACTATCACCCTGAATAGCACCACAGGTTGCAATAGCCGCAGAGACACCACAAATCGAAACGGCACTGGATATCATAATCCCCAATTCATCATCGATCTTCAGCTTCTTAGCCAGCCAATACGCGAAATACCAAACCACCAATACCACCACCAACGCCTGTATGAGTCCAAGAGACCCGGCCTTTACTACATCGTTAAAAATGATGCTGGCACCCAGCAATACCAATCCTGTTTTAATAAAAAATTCCGATTGAAGACTTTCCTTCAGCCAACCCGGTACACCCACAACACTCCGGATAGCAATGCCCAGAACGAGTGCAAAAATTACATACTCCAAACCCACATCTTTCAACGGTTTATAACCTGCAAAAAATTGGGCAATAACGCTGATCAGGAAAAGAAAGAGTATTCCTCCGGCAAGTTCACCGGTTCTTTTACCTCCTAAAAAATGAATCGTCAAACCAACGCAGAGTACAACAACAAAAAGAAGTGTCATTGCCATTACATTCTGACTGCTCAAAATTTTTACCATTGTACTGCTGTCGTTCCACCCGAATTTTGGAAGAGCAAATTGAAATACAATGGCGAATCCGATCAGGACAAAACCCACAACCAGCGAAAGCCAGTCTTCAGTAAGTATTGGTTTTTTCATACCTCGAAAGATACACTCGGTTTAACAAATTCGGATAAAATTTTAAGCCTTCATCCATACTCAGAGATTTCCCTTCTTCAATTCTTCAACAGCATGATTCGCTGCCCGTGCTGTAATCGCCATAAAGGTAAGAGATGGATTTTGATTACCCGTTGATGTCATGCAGGCACCATCGGTTACAAAAACATTCTGGCAGCTATGCACTTGATTCCACTTATTTAACATAGATGTTTTTGGATCTTTGCCCATGCGCACTCCACCCATCTCGTGGATGTCTAAACCAGGAGCTTGTTTGCTGTCGTTGAGCCGGATGTTTGTACAGCCGGATTTCTCGAGCATTTCCTTTCCCTGCTCAAAAAAATCCTGCAAAATCTTTTCATCGTTCTCATCATAGTCAACAGCAGTAATCAACTGCGGTATGCCCCACGCATCTTTTAAATCCGGGCTGAGGCGAACGTGATTTTCTTTTTTTGGAATGGTCTCGCCTTGCATCATCATGAATACAGTCCATGGTCCAGGTTTGGCTGCCTCCTGTTTAATATCCGATCCAAGTGCTTCGTCAAGTTTTGTACTCCACGCTCTTACAGCATCATAGTGCACCATGTAGCCGCGCAGAAAATCAGTTTCCTGTTTGTGCACATTGCGAAAGGAAGGCATCATGACAGAGGTTGGTCTGCGCCCATAATAATATTGATCTTCAAAGCCCTCGATGTCTGCAAAAATATTACCACGGTAGTTATGAAAAGCAATGTACTTACCGAGCAAGCCATTATCATTTCCTAATCCTGCGGGAAACCGGTTCGATGTTGAGTTTAACAAAACAAGATTGGTATTCAGGCAAGCAGCATTCACAAAAATGATGCGTGCATAAAACTCCGCTTCTTCCAACGTATGGGCATCAATAACACGGACACCGATTGCCTTGCCCTTCTTTTCATCGTAGAGAATGGAATGTACCACAGCATCGGTGCGCATCGTTAGGTTTCCTGTCTTCATAGCCCACGGCAAGGTAGCAGCGTTCGAACTGAAATATCCTCCATACGGACAACCCCGGTAACACAAATGACGCGCCTGGCATTGCCCACGCCCTTGTTGTAGATGAACATCTTGTGGTTTGGTGAGATGTGCACATCGCCCGATCACCGGGAAACGATCGTTGTAATGTTTGCGAATGCTTTCCTTTATATGCGTCTCCACACAATTCATTTCAAATGCCGGGAGCACTTCAGAATCCGGCAGAGTTTCAAGGCCATCACGGTTACCGCTGATACCAACAAACTTTTCGACATGCGAATACCAGGGAGCCAGATCATCATACCGTATGGGCCAATCGACAGCAAAACCATCGCGCGCGGGCGCTTCAAAATCAAAACGGCTCCAACGCTGCGTTTGCCTTGCCCATATTAACGACTTTCCGCCTTCCTGATATCCGCGAATCCAATCAAATGGTTTTTCCTGTACATACGGATGAGCGGTATCCTTTACAAAATGATGCTGTGTGCCTTCATCAAATGCATAGCATCGACTGAGAACCGGATTATCTTCGCGTATTGCTAACGGCATGGTGCCGCGATGTTCAAAATCCCATGGGTTTTTCATGGCCGTTGGATAATCGCCATGTTTCAATGCACGGCCGCGCTCCACCACAAGTGTCTTTAATCCTTTTTCACAAAGTTCCTTGGCGGCCCAGCCCCCGCTAATCCCTGAACCAATTACTATAGCATCGAATGTATTTTTGCTTTTAGCGTCACCCTGTATATTCATTATTCTTCATTTTATACTATCGAAAGCTACTGTTTACGAATAGTGATTACAACTGCCTTTGGGGGAAAGGTTGAAATTTGATTTAGGAAAATATTGGATGCTGACTATATGAAAAAAAGTATTTTTACACCTTTAATCTGATGAAATCCAATAGCCTGCTTGCGCGTTTGATACGAAAAATAAAGCGACTCCTTCTTTATCTCTTCTTCGCGCAACTGATTTACATCGTTGCCCTGAAATGGATTGATCCGCCATTAACCCTCACCCAATTGTTTACCTGGATAAACGGAGATGGGTTAAAGCGTGATTACGTTACATGGGATGAAATATCACCAAATGCCAGGTTGGCCATCATTGCCGCGGAAGATCAGCTTTTTCCGGATCACAATGGGTTTGATTGGAAGAGTATAGAAAAAGCGCTGGAGTACAACACGAAAAAACCGGGCCGTGTACGGGGAGCCTCTACGCTTAGTCAGCAGACTGCAAAAAATGTTTTTCTCTGGCAGGGACGAAGTTGGATACGCAAAGGTTTAGAGGTTTATTTTACGTTCATGATCGAATGGATTTGGGGCAAGCAACGGATATTAGAAGTTTACCTGAACATAGCCGAAATGGGTAAAGGTGTTTTTGGTATAGAAGCTGCAGCACATCATCACTTTAAAAAATCTGCAAAAAAATTAACACGAACAGAGTCAGCAAAGATTGCGGCATGTCTTCCCAATCCAAAAAAATACAAGGTCAATCCAGCATCCAGCTACGTCAACAACCACTACCCCTGGGTATTACGTCAAATGAATAACCTGGAAGGTGATGAAGATATTAAGAGCCTGGTTATACCATCCGAAAAAACAAAAAAGTAATGTTTCATTTCGGCTGTTCATCTTCATCGGATAGCGATTTCCGATTTGAATTCGCTGGACAGGTTTGATCAATCCAATCCCTCACTATCAATCTTGCATACGTTATCCAGTCCGATGTGCATCAGGGCATCACCTGCATTGATCACCGGTATATTATTCAGGCCTAACACATAACCGGTCTCAGTTGCTTTGACCTGCTCTTTAAATTCACCAAACGGATCGGTAATAGTTCCCACCCATTCACCCTTTTGTACCAGTTGGCCACACTTTACAGTCGACTGAAATAATCCGGCATGCTTGGCGCGGATCCAGGTAGTACTCCAAATCAATTTATTCACTTCATTTGGATCGGGTGCCCAATCAATCATGTTTAAATGTTTCATCAAACGAAGTGTACCTGCCATGCCTTCTTCAATAGCCTGCTGATCGAATCGAAGGGATTCGCCACCTTCATAAACAATAATATTTTTTCCTTTGCGGGATGCTTCTTTGCGCAGTGAGTTTGGACGGAAGGGAGAGTCAATGGTAAAGGGTGCAGCAAAAGCATTCGCCAGTTCAACATTAATTTGGTCTTGCAACACAGCGCGCACCTGCGGATAATTTGCCCGCATGGCACCTCCTGTATGAAAATCAATTCCCACATCAATAAATGGAACTACTTCGTGCATCAGGTGATACGCAACACGACTGGCCAGCGATCCATTTTTATGCCCAGGAAAAGAACGGTTAATATCTTTGCCATCGGGTACGTCACGCGAATAATTTAAAAATCCATACACATTTACAATGGGCATGCATACTGTTACACCCCGCTTTGGCTGGTGAAGACCGCTATCAAGCAACCTGCGCACGATTTCCATTCCATTAATTTCATCACCGTGCATACCGGCCGTCAACGCTAACACCGGTCCATCCTCCAATCCACGCGAAACATAAATCGGTGTGTCGATCACGGTATGCGATGGAAGCCGTGCAATGTTGATATCAATTTCCTTAAACTCTCCCGGTCGGATTTCGTGACCAGCAATTCGGATTACTCTCATTATTCTGATTTAATGTCAACAGCTCACAGTCGACTGCGGACTGAACTGAACACTTTTATGCATTCACTTTATCTTTTTGAATTTTCTTCTTCGATGCATTTTTCTCGAGGTAGCGGAAAATTTTCCCGGCTATATCTACTTTCGTAGCACCCTCAATTCCTTCCAAACCGGGAGAAGAATTTACTTCTACAATGAGTGGCCCGCGCTTCGATGGCAGCATGTCCACACCGGCCACACCCAGACCCATTTTTTTTGCGGCTAAAATGGCTGCGTGTTTTTCGGCCCGACTTAACTTCACCACGGTAGCCGTTCCGCCCCGATGCAGGTTAGAGCGAAACTCACCTTCACGGGCCTGTCTTCGCATGGCCCCCACCACTTCTCCATCAACCACGAATGCCCGGATATCCGCACCTTTAGCCTCTTTAATAAATTCCTGCACAATGATTCGCGCATGCAAACCATGAAAGGCTTCAATAACCGATTGTGCGGCCTTTTTATTTTCAGCCAGCACAACACCGAGTCCCTGTGTTCCTTCCAATAACTTGATCACTACCGGAGCACCACCAACAGCTTCCACAATGCCTTCCGTTTCGCGGGTGTAATCCATGAAAATAGTTTTCGGTAAGTCCAATCCTGCGCGCGACAAAATCTGCAGGCTTCGAAGTTTATCGCGTGAGCGAATCAAGGCCTGCGATTCTACTGCAGTAAAAACTTTCATCATCTCAAACTGCCGGACTACAGCCGCACCATAAAAGGTAACCGAAGCACCAATGCGCGGGATAATGGCATCAAAATAATCGAGGCGTCTGCCCTGGTATAATACCATAGGATTTTTCTTTTCAATGAACAGCACACACTTCATGTGGTCGATAATCTCCACACGATGTCCGTGTGCCTCTCCCGCTTGCTTCAACCGTTTGGTGGAGTACAATTTGGGATTCCGCGAAAGAATGGCAATGTTCATAAGGAAAAATTAGGGTCTGGTCTTTTGCTTCCGATTCCGGTTGATCTTATCTTCATTTTTCTTCTCCTTGTACGATAGATTAATTCTCTTCACGTCAATGAGAAACCGATCGCGTAGTATCTTTCGCCCGATCAGAATTGGAAATTTAAGTGAACCCCGGTTACCAAGCGAAAATTCAGTAGTTATTTCTTCATTAAAAATTTTCAGCGTTGTGGTAATCACATACCTGCGTTCCACTTCACCAAAAGAATTCTTAATATCGCGCTCCTCAAATTCAGCGAAGGTAAATTTCATACCCGTAAATTCGGGATGCTCTTCATCCAACAGAATAAATTCCAGTAGTCCGTTTACAACTTCAGCACGGTGACAGTGCAGGCTACTGGTGTAGGCGCCTGTATCAATTTTTGCATGAATGTTATACAACCCGAGCTCGGGAAGGTCAACACGATCGTAGCGGCCTAAAACCTTCATAACACAACAAACAATACTACAATATGCTGAAAATAAGAAAGCCCCACCAGAGCAGGGCTTCTATTTATCGTTCAGCGGATAACCGCAACTATTTCACTTTGAAAGCTACTGCTGTATTTTCCCAGCTTAGTTCAATTTGATCCTTACCTACACCAATCGTGAAAGTTTCCACGAAGGAAGGCGTTTTTCCGGCCTTTACTGTAACACGAAGTGCATCATCCTTCTCTTTATAGCTATACGCGCCCCATTGTTTGTGCTCTTTGTTAAAAATAATAACCCATTCCTTTTCACCGGGAATGGTAAAGAGGGCGTATTTGCCAGCCGGCAGATCTTTTCCTTCAATTTTTACCGCTTTATCAAACTCGATGGTTGTAGCATCGTTGGCCCCGGTTCTCCATACTTTTCCATATGGTTCATTGCCACCCAGCATCTTCCGGCCGCGAGCTGAAGGCTGATGATATACGATGTTAACTTTTGTAGTGCCGATAGTGCCCGATGCTTCTGCTTTAGGACTAACGGGTTTGTCTTGCGCTGTTGCAGCCGATACAATGCTGACAACTGCCAATGCAATGAGTGCCAATCTTTTCATGTTGTTTGCGTTTAGTTTGATTACTTTTTTCGTCCAAAAAAATGCCCCGAATAATCGAGGCACTTTTCAATTTTAAAAACCTGTACAAGCTCCAACGTTTTACAGGATAATTAGTTTGCTCAACATCCCACTATTTTGATGAAATGTTTTCAACGGCAAATGGCTTGTTTAGGAGAGTTTATTAAGAGTTTATAAGATTATTCGAAACCCTAATGAAGGTCCTGAAAAGTTAAGTGTACGGATGGCAGTGTTGTTAGAACCTCCGTCAACCTTTCCATTTGCCCAATCCACTAAAAGCAGAATCTCTATATCGTTTCTATATCCCATAACCGCGTACCCTTATGAATTTTACATATGGCATTCCGTTCGCTTTGTCGCTGGTACCACGCGTAAAAAACTTCCGACCAGTGATGAACATGGTACTGTCCTGAAAGAAAACATTGTCCACTGTATTTCTTTCGTATTGCCCAGCTATAGGGAGTGTTGAAATTATATTTCCGCTTTGCGGATCAATGACATGAAGTGCATGCGACTCTTTATTTTTCAGTGGGGACAAAGAAGCCAGAACAACAAGGCGCTGGTCAACAATAAACGGATATGAGAGTGTAAGTTTTTCATTCCCACCCGATATCTCTTTCTTCCAAAGCACTTTATCATCAACGGATACACATTGAATTTCCCAGTTCTTTTTATCAAAAGGATACAGAATATAAAAAACTCCAGGATCAGCAGAACTTATCAAATAAAACGTCATTTTCTTCTTCCAGGGAACTTTAGTCTGGAATATGATGGATCGTTTATAGTTATGCTCGCCCAAAATATGCAGCACCATATGCGCAGGTGACGTTGACGCAAACAAGGTTGCTGTGTAGCGGTGATTGCTGGCAGATGTGATCAGTCGATAGCTGCCACCCATATTGATCAATGTGGTGTCGGTAATCGACAACAACGTATCAAAATCAATCTTTCGAAAGAGAGAAGTATTCGGATTGCGCGAAGCAATCTTATAAATAAGTCTGAAATTATTCGGATCGGTATGATCAAAATGATAACCTTCCTTAAAATATATATCCTTGATCTGGATGCTTTGTGCCATTACGCACAACGAAAATGACATCAGGAATGCCATCCCTATAAATTTCATCATAACAACAACAAAATGATACGATTAAAATAAGAGTTTTATGGCTTCCGCACAACTCTCCGAAAATTACCGACCAAACGGATTCAATGCCGAAAGGGCACGCTTCCCTCCACCCATTTTATTCATCGTTTTCATCATCTTGCGCATGTCACCAAATTGTTTGAGTAACTGGTTCACTTCCTGAATGGTGCGCCCACTGCCTTTTGCAATTCTGTTCTTGCGGCTTCCATTAATCAGATCAGGATTCTCCCGCTCTTCTAATGTCATCGAGCGAATGATGGCCTCTACCGGCTTGAACGAATTATCATCAATATCAACGCCCTTCAATGCTTTGCCCATACCGGGAATCATACCCAATAAATCTTTCATGTTACCCATCTTCTTCACCTGCTCCAACTGGGAAAGAAAATCATTGAAGTCAAATTGATTCTTACGGATCTTCTGGTTGAGTCTTTTGGCTTCATCTTCATCAAAAGCCTGTTGTGCTTTTTCTACAAGCGATACTACATCGCCCATGCCGAGGATCCGACTCGCCATACGGTCGGGGTAAAACCGATCGATCGCCTCCATCTTCTCGCCCAAACTCATGAACTTGATGGGCTTTTCCACTACCCTGCGAATGGATAATGCAGCACCACCACGCGTATCACCATCGAGTTTGGTGAGCACGACACCGTCAAAATTCAGGCGTTCATTAAATACTTTGGCCGTGTTCACCGCATCCTGGCCCGTCATCGCGTCTACCACAAACAACGTCTCCGATGGTTTTAGCGCCTCTTTCAAGCGAGCAATTTCATCCATCATCTCCTCATCCACAGCAAGGCGACCAGCCGTATCGACAATCACTACCCGGAAATTATTTTTCTTCGCATGTTCAATGGCGGCTTTTGCGATTTTTACTGCGTCCTTATTCTCAGGTTCGGCATATACTTCAACGCCTACTTGTTCGCCCAATACTTTTAACTGATCGATGGCTGCAGGACGGTAAATATCACATGCCGTCAGCATCACTTGCCGGCCCTGACGTTTTAAATAACTGGCAAGCTTTCCGGAGAATGTTGTTTTACCAGAACCCTGTAAACCGGCAATCAGAATGACAGCAGGATTACCGTCCAGATTAATATCCTTACTCTCGCCACCCATCAGGGCTGTAAGCTCATCGTTGGTGATCTTCACCAGCAACTGCCCTGGAGAAATGGCGGTGAGCACATCCTGCCCCATGGCCTTTTCTTTAATATCGTCTGTGACTTCTTTGGCAACTTTATAATTAACGTCAGCATCAATCAGGGCCTTACGGATTTCCTTGATGGTGGCAGCAACGTTGATTTCGGTTATCCTTCCCTGTCCTTTCAGCGTTTGAAAGGCTTTTTCCAACTTAAGACTTAAACTATCGAACATGATGGCAGAGTTTTGTGATTTCCTGATTGCTCAGCTTTGTGAGCCGGCAAAGTTAAGGGGCTGGATCAGCCCTTCCAAATGAAATTTATAAGGTGCAAAGAATGCCCGGAAGACTGCTTTCTACCCGCATCCGAAGCACAGAAAAAGCATTTCTAAAAGCTTCTTCCTCCGGAACATCCGACCCTTCAAGGGTAATGATACTGTGCAAACCCAACATACTTTTTTCCTGATCACTAACTGAGGATTTACCGGCAAAAGCCACGACAGGTTTTCGATATTTTTTCGCCAGATCAGCCACTCCCTTTACTACTTTACCCGACAACGTCTGTGCATCAATTTTTCCTTCACCTGTAATGACAAGATCGGCTTGCTGTACTTGTTCGGCCAATCCGGTAAAGCCAATCACGTAGTCGATGCCGGAAGTTATGGTCACATCCGTTAGTGCCATCAGCCCAGCCGGTAATCCTCCGGCCGCACCAGCACCCTGAAAATCAACATTGCGGTGGAGTTTCCTTTTTACAACATCGCCAAAGTGCCGCAGGCCATCATCCAACCATGCTATGCTTTTTTCATCCGCACCTTTCTGTGAAGCAAAAATATGCGCAGCTCCGTGCGGTCCATGTAATGGATTATCAACATCGCAGAGCAATGTGAATGCAACATCTTTCACTCGCGGATGGACATTGGCCGTATTCATGGAGGCAATCCTGATCAGGTTCTCTCCGATAGGTTTTAGTTGCTCGTTGGTGGATGAATAGAATTCCATACCCAGTGCTGCTGTTACACCTATGCCCGCGTCATTGGTTGCACTCCCGCCAACACCTAAAATAATTTTTGTTACGCCACGCTCCAGCGCATCGCGAATCACTTCACCGGTTCCAATGGTTGATGCAAGCATGGGATTGCGTTCTTCTGGTTTCAATAATACCAGCCCGGATGCTTTCGCCATTTCGATAAACGCAGTGCTGCCGTCTTTTGAAATTCCATACGATGAATCGATCAGCCGGAAGAGTGGATCATGTACCTGGAGTGAAATAATTTTTCCATCGCAATAGTGTGTTAACAAATCACTTGTTCCTTCTCCGCCATCTGCTAATGGAAAGGCTTGAATATCAAATGATGGATTTATCGCCATCAGCCCATCGTGTATTGCCTGACATACCTGAATCGAGGTAAGTGATCCTTTAAATTTATCGGGCGCAATAAGGATTTTCATTTTACAAGAGTAGAAACAGCAGAACAGAAACCAGCAATACCGTTATTCCCTGAAAGAACGTAAGCAGCGTGTGCGAACGTAAGGCATCATCACTGTTGATTTTTCCGAATTGTGAAACTACCCAGAAATACGAATCATTGACATGCGACACCGTCATGGCTCCACCACCAATGGTGATGATCAACAAAGCAACTTGCATGGGCGATTGTACTCCTGCAAGGTGAGCCAACGGAGCCAATAACGAACTGGTAATAATGATTGAAGATGTAGATGAGCCCTGCGCTGTCTTCAACAGGGCAGCCAAGACAAAACCAACAATCAGAAAAGAAATACCATATGTACTGGAGTTGGCTAAAAAATCTTTCAGGATGAGATCAAGCTGACTTCCTTTAATAACTGCACCGAACGCGCCACCGGCACCCGTCACTAATAAAATTATTCCTGCATCCTTCATAGCATCGACCATCCATAAAGGTAAAGGCTTTCGCTGATCAGCCGTGAGCAAGGGCAGCGCAGCCAGTATACCAATGGTAAGGGCGAGCACCGGTATACCCAATGTTGTTATTACGGTAGTTAGCATATTGTTTACCTGCAACACCTGGAACAAAGATGAGCAGGCGATGAGTACAATCGGTAACACTAAAGGAAGGAACGCTTTCCCGGAGGAAAATTTTGCTGAAGCTGAAATTGATTCTTGAGTAAAAGCGGAAGAAATTTTACTGCCCAGTCGCTGTGCAAGTAAAAATGAAACGATAACAACAGGAATTGAAACAAGAAACCCCATGATCATAATTATTCCAATGTCGTTGGTAGCACTGAAGTTAGCCGCTGCCGCCAATGGCCCAGGCGTGGGCGGAACAAGTGTGTGCGTGGTGTACAAACCTGACGACAAACCCAGTGTTAGCGATGCGGGTGGAACAGAAGCTTTTGCTGCAATAGATGGAATCAGTTTCGATAGAATAATAAAACCGGAATCACAAAAAACCGGAATACCAACCAGCGCACCGATCACCGTCATGCCCGATACTGATTTTCGAGGACCAAGAAATCGAAGTACGCTCAGGCTGATCACTTCCATACCACCGCTTTTCTCCAGCAACATTCCAAGAATTGAACCGAGAACAACCAGCAATCCAATCTGCGATAGCAATGAACCAAAACCTGTTTGCATCGATGCGATGATGGTTGGTAAAGCCTGACCAGTGATGATCCCATAGAGTAACGAAGCAAGAAGCAAGGAAATAAAGGCATGCACTTTCCACCATCGCGAAAGCATGATCATGCTCCCAATAGCAATGCTTAGTCCGATACAGATTCGTAAAGCTTCAGTGCTCACATTATATTTTTAATTGGCCAGTCGAAAAGGAATAAACGGAAATGCTTCACCAGCTTTAAAGGTTGACCGATCGGAAGGAAGTTCGAGGAAGCCATCTACTTTTTTGAGGTTCGCAAAATCACCCGATCCTCCTCCGCTATCCGGGTAGGCCATGAGCTTACCCATCTCGTTGCGAACACTCACCTGCAAAAAATAGGTAAGGTCTGGTTCAAATTCAAAATCGCGAGCCAGTATGGCATGCATGGATTTCAAAGCAACGTGTAAGCTCGATAGCAACCAGGGACGAACATACCGGTAAAAACACAGATACGTTGAAACAGGATTTCCCGGCAAGGCAAAAACAATTTTTCCGCTATCCGAAACACCAAACCAAAACGGTTTTCCCGGGCGTTGCCGGACAAATTGAAAAACTTTTTTTACACCGATTTCCTCCAACACATCTGGTATGAAATCGAATTTTCCCTTGGATATGCCTCCGGATAAAATCACCACATCGTGCGATGCCGTAATCATGCGCAATGAATCAACCAATACATTTTTATCATCCATCAGGTGAAACTGGGTTCCCTCCCAACCCATCACTTTCATGGCTGCCTGGATGGCATAGGTGTTCGATCGCCTGATTTGGTGAGGCTCCGGTTCGGTGTCAATTTCCACGAGTTCATCTCCACTCGCTACTATGGCGGTCTTGGGAAAGGCATAGACTT
Source organism: Cyclobacteriaceae bacterium (assembly GCA_016787565.1). Taxonomy (GTDB): domain Bacteria; phylum Bacteroidota; class Bacteroidia; order Cytophagales; family Cyclobacteriaceae; genus JAEUUG01. The sequence goes on along the minus strand of JAEUUG010000003.1, from coordinate 71,711 downwards.
TCACCTCACTCTTTCCAACGGAAGCCAGCAATGCTATCTCCGCAGGCGATAAAATTATTCCCGGCTCCAGCAACACATCACCTTGCAAGGCATCTTGTCCCTGGCGATGAATACTTTGTCCTTGCTTCACATCCATTGTTTGAATTGTAGCCTGATCTTCGTGAATGGTCAGATCTTCATAGCGAATTACCGTATCGGTGCCTTCCGGCAACACGGCACCCGTCATCACCTCCACAGCACATTGGGCATGGCGTAATTGCCCGGCAGGACTGCCAGCAGCTTGAACATCCTCAATACCGAACGAACGCTGCCCGCGTTTCCATTCATTAAAACGAATGGCAACACCATCCATCGATACACGATCAAACGGAGGAAAATCCCGATCGGCAAGCACGTTCTCTGCTAAGACCCGACCGGGAGCATCGGTGATGGTAACCGTTTCAATGGAAGGCTTGTACAATTGCGAAAGGATATTGACGGTTGCTTCGGATACACTTACCATGTTAAATAATTTATAACTTTGACTACCTCGATACTTTCGGAAAGTTCGGACATTAAAACAAAACTTCCTGAAGTTTCCACGAATTCAAATGAAAAGAAAAAAAGAGTTTACCCACATTGATCAATCGGGCAATCCTCAAATGGTGGATGTATCCGGCAAGCGAGTAACCAAACGATCAGCCAGAGCGCAAGCCATCGTAGATGTTGGTGACGATATTGTAGGCCGGCTTCAACACAATGAAATTATCACCAAAAAAGGACCCGTGTTTCAAACAGCGATTATTGCCGGGGTGATGGGTGCGAAAAAAACGGCTGACCTTATTCCATTTTGTCACCCCCTCGGTTTGGAAGATTGCCAGATCAAGATTCATGTTAAAAAAGACAAAATCATTATTGATAGTCTGACCACCGTAACCGGGAAAACAGGTGTAGAAATGGAGGCGCTCACCGCTGTAACCATTGCTGCACTGACGGTATACGATATGTGCAAAGCCCTTTCCCACAACATTATCATTGAAGAAATTAAGCTGATGGCGAAGACCGGAGGCAAAAAAGATTTCAAACGAAACTAAACATGACCCTTCGCAGACGACTTTACCTGACGCTGGAACCCACCGAGAAAGGCGGACTACTGGAACGAATATTCGAATTCTTTCTGGTGTCGATCATCATCCTGAATATTCTCGCCATTCTGCTCGACTCGGTGGCTGAAATTCATCTTACTTACCAATCTGTCTTTCGAAAATTTGAACTCTTCACTATTATTTTTTTTACCATTGAATACATTGCCAGAATTTATTCGATCGTTGAAAATCCGGAGTTTCAACATCCGGTAAAGGGCCGGTTGCGATTCATAAAATCGCCTATGGCCATTATTGATATTCTGTCCTTCCTTCCCTTCTATTTTGTATTCTTACCATTGGACTTTCGCTTCCTGCGAATTTTCAGGTTGATGGCCTTATTCCGATTATTCAAGATTGCACGGTACCTGCACGCGCTGAAAATTTTTAAACGCGTACTCATCGACCGAAAAGAACAACTTGTTTTAAGTTTTTTATTTATCCTGTTTATTCTGGTAATCATTTCGTTCATTATGTTTTATGTAGAACATGATGCCCAACCCGATAAATTCACAAGCATACCTGCCACCATGTGGTGGGGCGTTGCCACCATCACTACCGTTGGGTATGGCGATATTGTACCCATAACTGCATTGGGCAAATTCATGGGTGGAATATTTGCAATTGCCGGAGTGGGATTACTCGCACTACCAGCCGGTATTTTATCATCCGGATTTTATGAAATGCTACACGCCAAAGAGGTTGATATAAAAACATGCCCGCATTGCGGAAAGGAGATTCATGAGTAGCTCAGAAAAAACGGATACTGTTCCTGCACAGCAAACAAATCAATTTCCAATTAATGGATTAATTCTCGCGGGCGGTAGAAGCAGTCGTATGGGTAAAGAAAAACGCCTTATCGTTTATCATCAACTGCCACAGCAGGAGTACCTCTTTACACTGCTGACAGAATTTTGCAATCATGTTTACACGTCATGCAAACTCAATCAAGAGATACCAACTGAACTTAATCCCCTGCCTGACCACTTTGAAGTGGATAGTCCGCTGAACGGCATTCTCTCCGCTTTTCATCACGATTCATCACATGCGTGGCTCACCGTTCCGGTGGATATGCCCATGATCGATCGAATCGTTATTCAATTTCTTTTGCAACACCGTGATCCTGAAAAAATAGCTACCTGCTATTTCGATTCCGATGGAAAAAATCCGGAACCACTTTTTGCGTTGTGGGAAGCGCATGCTGCAAAGCCCCTGCTGAAATTTTATGAAGCCGGAAATTTCAGTCCACGGGATTTTTTAAACCAATCGGATATCAAGCTGATCACCGTTCCGCACCCCGATTACTTACTCAACGCCAACACTCCGGATGAGGTAAAGCTTTGGCAGCGCATTAGTCGTTCGCGTAAAAGATAATCAGTTCCACCCTGCGATTTTTAGCACGCTTTTCTTCCGTATCATTTTCTACGATAGGTTCCCGCATACCTTTACCCTCCGTTTCAACGCGAGACGGGTCAATACCCTGCTTGACGAGATGTTCCTTAATGGCTTCAGCCCGATACAGTGACAAGCGCAGATTAAACCGATCGGAACCGATATTGTCGGTATGACCGGTGAGCTTTATTTTCAACAGCGCATTATCCTTTAACGCTGAACCCAATTCTTGCAGGTAATCTTCCGATGCATCATCCAATGCCGCACTATTAAATTCAAAATTGAAATACAGGGTAACTTTTTCCAGCACAAAAGGCTCATGTGAAATGATCCCAGCTTCAGCAAGTGCTTGTACTGAATCCTGCTTCGACTGTAACGTTGAACGCAGTTGTGAGGACTGTTTCTTGACTGTTGTTGTATCTCCGGAAGAAGTAGATTTTTTGACTGCTGAAGCCTTCGGAAGATCATTGCTATCCATGCGCTCTTTTGCCGAAACGGGTGTTGAAGCTTTTTTCTGTGCGGCTTTTCGCAACGCCTCCTTTCGTTTTTTCATGCGAGGGTCAACCAGGCTTCTCAACTCCAATCCAAATTCAAATGCTCCCTGGTTTCCTGCGTTCTCCATGAATACCGGAAAGTCATAACTAAAGCCAACCGAAATAGATGAACGATGCAATTGTAAGCCAAGAATCCCGGAACGTCCGGGAACATATTTGGTAATGACATCTACATGTGCCGCTGTTTGATTAGGGTGCATAGGAAGTGTATACCGTGTTATTGCTCCAAAATTCAGAACCGTATTGGATGCACTGTGTGTCAACAATGCTTCGGGAAAAACAGCCACCCTGTTTTGTGAAAACGCACGGAATCCTCCCACCAACACTCCGGTAGAATTCAGTTGACTGGTACTGCCCATAAATGAATCCTGGGGTTTATTAAAATCAAAAATGGAAATACCGAGGTACGCCAGCTTGTTTTGATTCCGGTCTGTTTGTTGCCAGTACAAGCCAGTGCTGAAAGTGAAGAAATTTGTTCGCAACAATTCCATGTTCTCGCCACTGTTCAGCGCGTCATCAAAACCACGATCCGGTATATATTGTGATCCGGTAAACAGCCCGTTCATATTTATCTTTTGCTGTTGATACAGTCCTTTGACACCGAGACTCAACGTTTGATAACGAGAGATAAAGATATTGACAGCATACGAAAGGGATGCCTCTTGCGTAGTATAGATACCGGCATTTCCCGATCGATCATCGAGGATAGAAACACCAATGCCCGACCATCGCTTTCCAGATCGCGACTGAAGGAAGGGATAGGCTGCTGAAATAATTGTGCTGTTCAAATTAAAATCTCCACCCGTTGCCTGGTTTCGATAAACAAAACCTGCTGAGGCATAATTGGAGGAGGCCACCATTGCCGGATTTACACGCTGCGAAGCAAAGTTGTATTGACTAAACTGAAAGTACTGGGCCTTTGCAGAACCCACTACCGTCAGCAGAAAAAAAACAAAACGGAATGTAAGCATGAAGTTTACCGTATTAAAACTACCGAGCCTGTTTTCTTGCCATTTAATAACACGCTGCCGCCATTAACATATTCCCCCTTCACTTTCCAATAATATACACCACTGCCTTGTTTGATTCCCTTTACGGAACCATCCCAGCCTTTGGATAAAACTTCTGAAACGTCATTGGTTTCATACACTAAACTCCCTTCACGATTATAGATGGTGAACGTAAAATCCCGCACTGAACCGAGTCCATAAACCTTGAGTTCATCATTTTTACCATCGGCATTGGGTGTAAAGAGATTGGGCACAAAAGCTGTTTGTTCAACTAAGACCAGAACTTTTGCTGATGCTGTGCAGCCTATTGAATCCGTAACCGTTACGGTATACTCGGTTGTCAGTAATGGCGAAGCAATGGGGTCTGGAATATCTTTTTTGTTCAGACTCGCAAAAGGCTGCCAACTGTATGCTACACCTCCGGATGCCTGCAATTGAACTTCCGATCCCTTCAGGATTTGAAAAGTCTCACCCGACAAGGTAACTACGGGTTTACTGATTTTCAGAATAGTGTTGCGTTGTACCGTACAGCCAACCGCATTACTCATGCGTACACGCACCGTATCCGCAGTAGAAACCCGATAGGTAATGGCATTGGCATTAGATATAAAGCCCTTGACAGAACTGCTCCATTCTACTGTACTCCAGCCCTCTTCAACTTCCATAGGCAAATCAGTACCTGCGCAAACATATTGCGTTTTCTCCGTGACCTTTACGAGGTCTGTTTTCACCGACAGCACATAAACCTTTATGGCCGCACAAATATCGGCTGCTTCGGGAGCAAAGGAAAACAGGGTATCCGTTGCAATAGCCTTTGTTTCAAAGTCCAGGGCTGTGCCAACATATCCACTGGCAAAAGAAAACCACAGGGAAGAACTGGATGCTGTCAAGACCAATTCCTCATTCTCACAAAGATTAATGTATTCAACTGCTTGCGGGGTACACGGCCAACCAGGTTCACAGATACCCTCACAGATTCCCACCGCATTCGGATACGGGCCGGCATGAAAAGCATTGTCTACCGATTGAATTCCAAAAAATATAGTTTCATTCGGCACACCTCGCAACAGGTTAAAATTCTTTGTGCCCTGATTACCATTTGTAACTAATAATCGCCTGAGATTTTTGAGATCAAAATCACCGGTCATGATGGGCGCTGTTGCCTTCTCAAGTATAAGGTCATAGGTGATGGATGAAACAGGGGTGTGGTCATCACCAGGTTTATACCAATATAAAAACAAGCGATTAAAAATCCAGGCTACTCTCGGATTAAAAGGTATGCCAGGCGCAAGGTTTTTTTCTGCTGTTGTATTGTAAAGAAAGACTAAACGCAGGCTATCTGAAATTATTAACTGCATCAAATCCAAATCACCATCCCGATCGGCATCACCAAACTGCTGATGAACTAACCCTGTGCTTTGGAGGGTGTCGTAATCACCATTCGGATGGCGTATTAAATTAATTGCATCGATTTGAGTACCCAACAGGTTAATTTCTACTGCACCGTCTGAATTCATGTCGCCTATAAAACTATGTGCATCGTTTAGTGCAGGTAGACTCAATTTCTCTTCAAACCGCTTTCCGAGATTGTGATACACCACTACCGAAGGATTGCCCAGCGATTTTCCGGCCAGCACAATATCGAAGAAACCATCCTGATTAAGATCACCAATCGATGCCGTTCCTGAAAATCCTTTCGCCAGGTTAACCTTGTGAAATTTAAAAGCTCCATCGTTATACAACACGGTAGTAAATATTGAATCCTGATTATGCCCGCTGATGAAAATATCATTGTCGATATCACCATCAAAATCGAAAACTTCAAGAGCTGAAAGTTCAACTTCAATACTATCTTTCTTGACCCATCCCGCACCGCTTTGCCTGTACAGATTCAGAAATGTAACACCATTCTCTTCTTGATTGATCAACAGTTCTCTCCTTCCGTCCTGATCAAGGTCAGCAAACCTGAACATCTTTCCTGCCACGGGTATAATGGGTTGTACCGGATTTTGAAAAGTGAAATCACCATTGTTGAGAAATGCAGTGGTAACAGGGGAAGCGTTCCATACGCCCGAAAGAATAACATCCATACGATTGTCAAGATTGTAATCAATCAACTGATAAACGGCATTCGTGTAACCTGTAGATTTCACAGCCTTCCAGGAAAAAGTTGTATCCGCATTATTCTTTGCCGTGAGCAATACAATCTCACCAGCCATTTTCTTTCCGATCACCACAACATCGAGCAGGCTATCATTATCAAGATCAGCCCACGCTACCTGCGCATCCAGAATATCAACAGGCAGCGTAAGGTTGAATTTGGATTCGAACTTCTGGCCGTAAACGTGCAAGCCAAAAAACGCGAACACAAATGCTAAGAGCAAAGGTTTTATTTGGTTATTCATGGCGCTGAATCTTTTTAATGTGAAATGTAAGCGGTAACGATACTTTACTTGAGACAGGCTGACCATTGAGTGTGGCTGGCTTCCAGGCTGGCATCTCCTGGATAATGCGTATGGCTTCTGCATCAAATGCCTCGCCTAACGAGTTTTCAATTTTTATATTTTCAAATCCCCCTTCCTTCGTGATGGTAAACTTGACGGTAACAATCCCTTGTATGGAGTCTTTCATTGCCTGTTGCGGATAAATCAGTTCACGATTTAGGTAGTCGTACAGAAACGGATAACCTTCCAGTGGTTCGGGCTGTGTATAGGCTTGCTCCCCGATAGTCTGGTTTTCTTCAGACTTCCTAGCTTCAGGTAGTGGTGCTACCGATTCCTTCCTGGCCTGACTTTTTTTGATGCCCTTATCGGCAGGAACTTCACTCGGATTTTCTGAAATCGGATGCTGGACGATGGGGTCCTGTTTTTGTTGTTCTGTGCCTTTTTCTTTTTCAACGTAATTTGCGACCGGAACCTTTTCACCATGATTCCAAACCATGATGGCAATCAACACTGCAATCGCTACTACACCCAATCCTGCAATGCTTTTGAACAAACGTGATTTTTGCTTTCGGAGCCTCACAACTTCAGCACTGCGTTGTAAGAGGGCATCAAAATTCATCTGACTCCGAATTTCCTCATCCGTGATTTCCGGTATGGTTTTCATGATTATGATTTTACTTTTCATTTTGATCCTTGTGTGAAGAGTTTTCTCATCTTATCTAAAATTCTGTAGGTTCTGACCTTCGCGTAGTTTTCAGAGATGTCTAGAATTTCGGATACTTCTTTAAAGGCTTTGCCTTCCAGAAACCGGAGCTCAATTAGTTGAAGTTCATCGGGCTTAAGCATTTGCAAAATGACCGGGAGCTTTACTTTCAGTTCTTCTGTTAAATCGTGCCCGAACATTTCTTCGTACAACGTTTCAACCGATTCATCTGTCAGCACCACCAAACGGGCCCGCTTGTTTCGTCTGAAAAAATCGTTGCATTCATTAACAGCTATACGATAGAGCCAGGCAGAAAAAGGAAAGCCCCGAAACTGATACTTGGCCAGGTTAACCATAGCCTTCAGAAACACCTGCGAGGTTAAATCGCCCGCCAGATCCTTATCGCCAACGCGATGCAACACAAAAAGAAAAATTGGCTTGAAGTATTTCTCATAGAGGAAGCGAAAATCTTTCGGATTCGTTTGCGCTCTCCGGATAACTTCCTCTTCCAGAAGAACTTGATGCCTTTCTTCGATATCCTGCTTCAAAACTTTTTTCCTTTTTTTTAGAATCAAAATGACTCGATTACTTAAAAGATACAGCCTATGTATAGAAAAATTTGCCAACCAGACAAAAAAAAGGGAACCGAATCGGTTCCCATGTGTTACCTTAGTGTTGTCTAAAAAAGTTGGTCAAAATGAAAACGCTTTCAAGAAACTTCATCCCGGGTATTTTATTAAACCCGATCAGCCGTAACCTTATCTTTATTTTGTTTGGCGGACTACTGGGTGCTGTTGCCCTGGTGACATTAGCCTTTATTCTGATCGGTTAATTCTGTGCTACCACAGCGGCCGGGTGTGCGGACACCCACTCTTCACCGTCTTCAAAATGTTCCTTTTTCCAGATGGGTACTTTCTCTTTGACCGTGTCTATAATGTATTGACAGGCCTCAAAAGAATCCCTGCGATGTGGTGAAGAAACCGCTACGACTACAGCAACTTCTCCCGGTTTTAGTGTGCCTACACGGTGACTTACTGCCCAACCCAATAATGGCCATCGGTGTGAAGCCTCATCAATTATTTTCTTGATTTCTGCTACCGCCATCGCCTCATAGGCTTCATACTCCAGCCATATTACATTCTTCCCGTTCGCATTATTACGAACGGTGCCGACAAATACATTCACCGCCCCAGCACTCAGGCTCGAAGCAGTATCGATGACCTTTTGCACATCGATAGGTTTTGCAGTTATTTTGATCATGGTGTTGAAAAGGTTGGTTGAACAATATGTTTCAATCCGAAGGGTAGTGGAAGGTACCGATTTAGGTTCCAAATGACAACACAAAATTGTTGATTATCGCTGAGGCGGTAGGCCTAACCACCAGCAACCGGTGGAATTAAGGCTATTTCATCGGTGGCCAATAAAGCCTTACCATCTTCTGCATAGGCGTTATTTACAGCAATAAACAATGACCGTAACCCCTTCAGATTAGGGTATTGACCTAACAGATATTGCCTTAAATCGCCTACCGTTTGTCCATTCATGGTCAGCACAACCTCCTTTCCGCCAAGAATATCCCTGGTAATGCCAAATGCCTTAATCGTAAACGTATTCATAATATAACTTCAATGAATGGCTAAAATACACGCACGATTGGAATAAGACCTTACCGCTGATTAATTTTTCAAAAGAATTTCTGCTGACATAAGGTTGTCAATGGATTGTATTCCTTTACAGAAAAACCAAAGACATCATGAACAATTCTCAATTTATCAGAAACACTATAACCATTCAGGCTTCTCCCGCAGTGGTTTGGGATGCCCTCACCAATCCGGAACAAACCAAAAAGTACATGTTCGGTTGTGAGACTGTCTCCGATTGGAAAGAAGGAAGTCCTCTTTTATGGCGAGGGCACTATGAAGGCAAAGAAATGGTCTTTGTTAAAGGTCACATCGTTCAAATTGTCCCGCCAATCAGGCTTGTTTATACCACTTTTGATCCACATAGTATCTATGCCGACATTCCGGAGAATTACCTGACGGTGACCTACACCTTAGAGGAGGATCATGGCCATACAATTCTGACCGTTACACAAGGTGATTTTACCCTGGTAGAAGGTGGAGAAAAACGGTATCAGGATGCTTCAAACGGAGGTGAAGGATGGAACCCTATTCTGGCAGAAATAAAAAAGTTGCTGGAGCAATAGTTTGCCAGACCTGGGAACTACCGATTGTATAGTTCCAGTGAAATTGATGATTTGTTCGTACTTTGTGCCGTTAGAAAGAGTATGAGCGTGAGTACACTAGTTGACAACCATGGTCGCCCGATAAATTACCTGAGGCTTGCCGTTACCGACCGGTGCAACCTGCGTTGCTTTTATTGCATGCCTGAAGAAGGCATCCGGTATCTTCCCAAAAAAGAACTGCTCAGCTTCGAAGAAATAGAACGACTCATCACCGTGCTTGCGCAGATGGGTATCACCAAAATCCGGTTAACGGGAGGCGAACCTTTTGTGCGTACCGACCTGATGAAACTGATCCGAAAAATAGTCACCATTCCCGGCATTCAGGATTTACACCTGACTACGAATGGTGTACTGACAGCACCCCACATTCCGGAATTAAAAGACCTTGGGATTGCTTCCGTTAACCTTAGTCTCGATACTATCAATCGCCAACGCTTTGAAGAAATTACACGCAGGGATGAATTTGATGCTGTGATGAAAACGTACGATCTTCTATTACAGCATAATATTCCTGTAAAGATCAACGCGGTGGTAATGGAGGAAAAAAACATTGACGACATCGTGCCCCTGGCAGAATTAACACGTCAACATGCTGTGTCGGTCAGGTTCATTGAAGAAATGCCTTTTAATGGTGAAGGCAGTCACTATCCGGTATTGCACTGGACATACAAAAAAATACACGCGCATCTTCAGGCGCACTATCCTGGTCTGACCAAAATTCCGGATCCGGAATTTTCAACTTCGTATCAGTATGCTATCCCCGGCTATGCCGGAAACATCGGCATTATCGCAGCATTCAGTCGAACGTTTTGCGGCACCTGTAATCGTATCCGGGTTACCGCACAAGGCACCTTAAAAACATGCCTGTACGATGATGGTGTTTTAAATATTAAAGAACTGTTGCGGTCTACTGGTGATGATAGTGTGGTAAGAGAATCGTTGATGCGGTCATTTCAATCTCGCGTAAAAGACGGGTTTGAAGCTGAGAAAAAAAGAAAGGATCATCAACCCGCTCATGAATCCATGTCCACCATTGGTGGTTGAAAGAGGGGCTGTTTTACCGTACAGGAAATCTTACTTTTTGCTTTCTGCAATCCTTCCTATTTTGCAGTCCTTAACATGCCGAAATGAAAAAAATCAACTTCGTTGAAAACGTTCTCCCCCATGTGGTGGCTATAGCTGCCTTTTTGTTAGTGACGATATTCTTTTTTAACCCTGTGTTCTTCGATAACAAGGTGATTGAACAACAGGATATTCAGCAATGGGAAGGTTCTGCGAAAGCATTGCGCGATTATCGTGATCAGACTGGTAAAGAAGGACTTTGGGCCGAATCGATGTTTAGTGGCATGCCTGCCTACTTGATTCATGTTCAATGGAGTAACGGTGTTGTAAGCTTTCTGAAAAAAATCATGGCCTTCGGTTTGCCTCATCCGATAGCGAATATTTTCCTTTCCTTTTTGTGCTATTATATTTTACTGCTCGCTTTTCGTGTGCGACCGTATCTGGCCATTTCCGGTGCACTGGCATTTGGGCTCTCATCCTACATGATCATTGGTGTGATAGCCGGGCACAATGCGCGCATCGGAGCCATAGCTTTCATGCCGCTGGTAGTAGCTGGAATTCAACTGGCCTTCACCGGAAAAAGAATTCTGGGATTGGGAGTAACCACCGTTGGCATGGCCTTACACTTGCGTGAGAATCACTTGCAGGTTACCTATTACCTGATGTTGCTCGTGGTGGCGTATGGCATTGTTCAACTCATCTATGCCATTCGTGATAAGAAAGTCGTGGACTTTGCAAAGACTATCGGTGTACTGATCGCTGCCGTGTGTATTGCTGTTGGATCGTTTATCGGACCCCTATGGGCCGTGGCGGAATATAGCCCCTATACTATACGTGGAAAATCAGAGTTGACTGCGACAGCCACTCAACCTGCCGGCACAGGTCTCAACAGAGAATATGCCTTCCAATACAGCTACGGAATTCTGGAACCCTTTACACTATTGATTCCCAATTTTTATGGTGGAAGCAGTTCGAATTACCTGGTTAATGACCAGAACAGCAAAGTCTATCAGGCATTGGCCAGTTCCGGCAATCAGCAATTGGCCAATCAGTTGGCACAATATACTTCCTCCTATTGGGGGCCGCAGCCTTTCACTTCACCTTATTATGCAGGGGCCATCATTGTTTTTCTATTTGCTATTGGTATTGCCTTCGGTGATAAAAAAATACTCTGGTGGTTATTACCGATTAGCCTTTTTGCGATTGGCCTGACATGGGGAAGTTCATTCAAGTCCTTCAATTATTTTCTATTCGATTATCTGCCGGGTTATAATAAATTCCGTTCGGTAACCTTCGCACTGGTCATTACCCTATTCGCTATGCCGCTCGCGGGAATGCTTGGCCTGGAAAAAATTCTCGCTAAAGGAATCGATAAGGCTGCGCGCAAAAAAATATGGATAGCATTGGCCTCTACCGGTGGACTTTGTTTTTTATTGATTGTGTTTGCCGGTATGTTTAGCTTTCTTAGAGCAGAAGAAAGTGAGCTTCCAACCTGGTTTGCTCAGGCGCTGGCGGATGACCGGAAAAGTTTTTTTAGAAGTGATGCCATTCGTTCACTGGCATTCATCCTCGCTGCCTTCCTTGTGATTTTCTTCGATGTACAACGAAAAATTTCACCCATTGCGTTTTATATTTTCCTCACGTTCATGATCGTTGTTGATCTGTCGGTTGTGGACAAACGCTATCTCACAAAGGATAACTATCAGCGGAAACGTGAAAACAAGTTTCTCGCCCTGACAGAAGCCGATCAGGAAATTCTGAAAGACAAATCGTATTACCGCGTTTTTTACCTGCAACAATGGTATGAAGCCCGCACCTCCTACTATCACAATTCACTGGGCGGATATCATGGTGCACGCCTGAGACGGTATCAGGATTTGTACGATTCCTGTATTACACAGCAAACTTCACAATTCATCCAGGATGCCCGCGCTGGCCAGTTGGATTTTAATCAATATGGTGTGTTGAATATGTTAAATACAAAATACATCATGTACGGATCGGAGCGCAGCAACATCATTCCTAACCCTGCGGCCAACGGGGCAGCGTGGTTTGTACAACAAATTGAATCGGTGAATTCACCCGATGAAGAATTGCGCAAAGTTTGTGCCCTCAATACACGCGAAGTTGCCGTTATGGATGCTTCGAAATTTACAATTCCATCCGATGAGCCGGATAGCAGCGCATCCATAAAAATTATCGAGCATAATCCGAATTACTTAAAGTATGAAAGCACGTCCTCCAAAACAGGACTTGCTGTATTCTCTGAAATTTATTTCCCGAAAGGATGGAAGGCCTTTATTAACAATAAACCCGTTGAAATTCTGCGCGCTAATTACGTTTTACGGGCACTGGCTGTTCCGGCAGGCAACAACATCATTGAATTTAAATTCGAACCCGATGCATACTATGTAGGCAACAAAATAACCATGGCCTCTTCATGGATGGTATTGCTGGTACTGTTGGGAAGTATTGGGTGGAGTTTTAAGAAGTCGGGAAGCTAAAGAGTCCGGAAGTTGCTATCGCAATGCTTCAAGCCGCTTTAACAACGGGGGATGTGAATAGTGGAAGAACACATACCATGGATGTGGATATAAGTTGCTCAGGTTATCGACCGATAATTTTTTCAAGGCTTCGGTTAGTGCTTTTCCACTAAATGTTTCCCGCGCATAGGCATCGGCTTCAAATTCATTCTTGCGACTGAACATATTCATAAAAATCCCGGTGACACCGGAAATGGGCGAGAACAAAATACCAAAGGCCAGCAGGTTTAAATGAATGGCCTGTTGACTTCCCCCCAATGCCAACGACAACTCTTCATTGAAAACCATACGCGACAACACAAACAACGTGAACGTGATTTGCACCACAGAAAAGAAATAACTCCAGAGGATGTGCTTCTTTTTGAAATGTCCTACTTCATGCGCCAGAATAGCAACGAGTTCGTCAGTGGTGTGGTTAGTAATCAGCGTATCATACAGTACGATCTTTTTCTTTTTACCAATACCGGAAAAAAAAGCGTTAGCCTTGTTCGATCGCTTCGAACCATCAATGACAAAAATATTGGTGATGGGGAAATTTATTTTCGCAGCAAAGTTCTCAATGGCCGATTTCAGTTCTCCATCCGGAAGCGGTGTCAGTTTATTGAAGAGCGGCAAAATCAGTGAGGTATAAAACATGTTGACAAACAAAATGAAGGCAGCCGCAATCAGCGAAAACCAAATCCAGAAGTTTGGCCCAATTAGCTGAACCATGTAGATGAGCACCGAAAGCAATGTGCCGCCAGTCAGCGCGCCCAAAAGGTAGCCTTTCAGTTTATCCGCAATAAAAGTTTTGATCGTGGTTTTATTGAAACCATACTTTTCTTCCAGCACGAAAGTTCCATACCACTGAAAGGGAATCGTCACGATATCGGAAGCCAGCATAAGCACACCAAAAAATGCCAATGCTAATGGGATGGGATGCATAATTTCAGGACGCAACAGGGAATCAAGCCAGCCGAACCCACCAAAATACAACATGGCTATAGAAAGCAGAAAACTGAATCCGCCTGAAAGAAACGAGAAATAGGTCTGCTCCTTCAGATACACCAACGACTTGATATATTTATCACGGTCATAAAACGAAGCTACTTCATCCGGAATATCGGTTCGCTGTGCTTTCAGGTTAATAAAATCCAATACTTGATCAAATACGAAACTGATCACTACAATCGACAGGATAATAATAAGAATCGTTTCAGGAGTTATTGACATATGGTATACTCTTTCTATTTTCCCTGCAAATTACCGTTTCTTATGCGAACACGAAAAGAGATTGAACGCTGGCGTTGGAAAAAATGGCTGATCTTGTTTATTGCTTTTGGCACAGTTTATAACCTGTTTATTCTGCTGGCCGGATACCTGGATGGTGATGGCATGTTCAGTTCAACTGACCGTGTTTTGTTCTGGGCTATGAATGGACTTATTCTTCCGCTCATGATAAGCATCACCCTGTCATTCAGTGTGCGGAATGCTTCACTTTTTATTAACGATTTTAACGACCTTCTGAACTTTCACGACAAATTACTTTTTCACATCACGAAAAAAGGATTTCGCATACAAGAACAAACAAAAACCATCATTCACCTTACCCCTACATCGTGGTTTTATAAGCTGCTGAAATCGTGGTTTGGAACCGAAGATATTTACATAACGCTGGCGGACGAAATTGTTATTCGTGGGCCCTTGAAAAAAATTTCTGATGTTGAAGACATCCTGACCTGGAACCCGGATTTTAAAAAATAAGCATGGAAATCTCGATCAACACACCTGCCCTTCTATTCCCGGCCATTACATTAATGATGCTGGCCTATACCAATCGCTTTCTTGCTTTGGCTACCCTCATCCGCAACCTGCACACGAAGTACAAACAAATCAACGAAGACCGGGAGATTATCCGCGAACAAATCCGAAACCTGAAAAGGCGACTCGAACTGGTGAAGCAAATGCAAGCTTCCGGAATTTTAAGTTTCTTTCTGTGCGTTCTGGCCATGCTCGCCATTTACTTTCAGCATGAGGCCTGGGCTACCGCCATTTTCGGACTGAGTCTTTTCTCATTACTGCTTTCACTGGGTTTATCGCTGAATGAAATCTACATCAGCACACGTGCGCTGGAGATTGAGCTAAAAGATATGGAGGAGAACAAATAGTGATATTATGAATTTTCCATCTGCTTTCTGTGCTTCCATCGCAAAACAATGGCCCCTGCGTAACCCAGCAGCACCGGAATAGAAATAATCGAAGAGATGAATGTGAGCATAATGAGCACTTCATAGGCTTTGTCTTTTCCTGTTTTTTCCCGTAAACCTCCCATGATATCAAACACAGCTCGCTCCAGGTTTAAGGCTGTAAGGGTGACGATAATCACACAAATCGGAACCAACGTACCAACCAGGATGTAGCCATGCGGTAGCTTTGTAAATCTTTTTAAGAAGAAGTATAGTAAGCCCAATCGCCACGATGCCACAACCAGCAGGAAGGTAACATTCAGTTGAATGGCAATCTGCTTAGTCCAAATCTGTTCGACAGGAATGGCGTACACTATGGCCGGGAAAGATGTAAGGCTCACAAACGTCAACACACTGAAATAATTCCAGTGCTTTACCCAATACGGTTTTATTACCAGCCAAATAAAAAATGAAAGACAGAAAATATAAATAACCGAACCAAGCCCTGCATGTTGAAGAATTTTCGCACCAGGATCATCCCAATACCGTCCCATGCCGACAATCCAAGTACCGATCAGTCCGGCCAGCAGATGTTTGTTGTCCAACTGAAGTAACTCTTCCCGCGTAATCCGAAAAGATAAAAGTCGCAAAATGGTTTTCGGCAAATACATTGATTGTCACGCGTATTCAAAATTAACCAACTAACTTTTTCATAGCCTCCTCTACAACTTTAAAGTCGAATTGACTGATCACTTTGTCCATCATTTGACGAATGGTCTCGTTTTGCAAGTTGCCGATGCTTCCTTCGTGTGTATGATGAATCTTTTTGTCAGGGTGGTAATTACCTTGCTCAATGTCAAGCCCAACTTTTCTATACGCATCGCGGAACGGCACTCCTGACAATACGAGTTTATTCACCTCCTCAACACTGAAAAGGTATTGATATTTTTCATCCGCCAGAATATTCTCTTTTACCTGAATGTTAGAAAGCATCAGGTGAGCCATGCGCAGGCAATCTTTGAGATGTTGTATAGCCGGGAAAAGTATTTCCTTCAGCAACTGCAAGTCGCGATGGTATCCGGAAGGAAGATTGGCTGTCATCAAACTGATTTCATTGGGCAGCGCCACCAATTGATTGCACCGCGCACGGATAAGTTCAAATACATCAGGATTTTTTTTGTGCGGCATGATGCTCGATCCGGTTGTCAGGTCATCCGGAAAACTGAAGAAACCAAAATTCTGATTCAGAAACAAACAGGCGTCCATGGAAAGTTTTGCAAGCGTGGCAGCCACATTGGCAAACGCGCTGGCCACGATTCTCTCGGTCTTGCCGCGGCCCATCTGCGCATACACAACATTATAATTCAGGGTTTCAAATCCCAATAGTTGTGTCGTGAGCATACGGTTTAACGGAAACGATGATCCGTATCCGGCCGCAGAACCAAGCGGATTTTTATTTACCACCCGGTAAGCCGCATGAACAGTAGTGAGATCATCGGTAAGACTTTCGGCATACGCCCCAAACCATAATCCAAAAGAGGATGGCATGGCGAGTTGCAAATGCGTATAGCCGGGAAGCAAGTGATCTTTAAATTTTTCACTTTGGGTGATCAATAAATCAAAAAGATTTTTCACTTCCGTCACCACTTCCTGAATTTCGTACCGCAGGTAAAGCTTTACATCCACGAGCACCTGGTCATTGCGTGAACGGCCACTGTGAATTTTCTTTCCTACATCGCCCAGTTTTTTGGTGAGCTCCAGTTCCACCTGGGAGTGGATATCTTCCACGCCTGGTTCAACGCTGAAATCGCCCGACTCAATCCGGCTATAAATCGATTTTAACTCAGCCGATAAAACGAGCAGTTCATTTTTTTCCAATAAAGAAATTGACTCCAACATTTGAATGTGGGCCAGTGAACCCAATACATCAAAACGGGCCAGAAACATATCCATTTCCTGATCCTTCCCAATCGTGAATTTCTCCACTTCCCGGAGCGATGCTTTATCCTTTTGCCAGAGCTTCATTCGCTGATTGTTTAACTAAATCCTAAATTTTCTTGTACCCTCACTTGTGCGTTACACCACATTATCCAGCAGCTGAATATACGTATCAATACCTTGTTTAATCTCGTGCACATAAATAAACTCATCGGCAGAGTGCGAACGGGCAGAATCTCCAGGGCCAATTTTGACAGATGAAACCGGGATCATAGCCTGGTCGGATGTGGTGGGTGAGCCGTACAATTTCAATCCCATTTTTTTTGCGGACTGCACCAACGGATGATCCTCGGCTATTCCCGATGGCCGCATGCGCAGCGAACGTGGTGTAACCTGGCTTTTTATATTTTGTTTGATGGTTTCCAGAATTTCTTCCAATGTGTACATATCTGTTACCCGAACATCAATGGTGAACTCACAATCTCCCGGAACAACATTATGCTGCCGGCCGGCATGAATCACGGTAACTGTCATTTTGATTTCACCGAGCGTTTCCGATTTCTTTTCAAATTTATAATTTCGAATCCAGTCGATGTCGCGCATAGCTTCATAGATAGCGTTGATGCCTTCCTCGCGCGCAGCATGTCCGGGTTTACCTTTGGCAACACAATCCAGTACCATCAGGCCCTTTTCTGCAGTGGCCATGTCGCACAATGTTGGTTCACCTACAATGGCAAAGTCAATCGGTGTGAGTGAAGACCAGATGCTTTCAATCCCACCCGTACCGGAAATCTCCTCTTCGGCTGTAGCCGCTAAAACAATGTTGTATTTTAAATCCTTTCGATCATAAAAGTGCAAGAACGCAGCAATAAGCGAAACCAACGGACCGCCTGCATCATTACTACCTAGGCCATACAATTTTCCATCAATAATTTCCGCTTTTAAAGGATCACGCGTATAGCCGGTATTTGGACGCACCGTATCGTGATGTGAGTTCAGTAAAATGGTTGGTCTATCTGCGCTGAAATATTTATTCCTCACCCACACATTGTTACCCCTTCTGTAAGAATGTACACCCTGCCTGTCAAAAAAATCTTCTATAACAGAAGCCACCTCTTCTTCTTCCTTGCTGAAGGATTGTATGGCAATTAATTGCATAAGCAGGATAAGCGCTATTTCTTCAAGTTTTTGCATGTTGTATTGGACTTGATGGGCGCATGTCAATTGCGTCTTCAACGTCCCGTCAAATCGTAATTAATGTTCCTTCTGTTTCGTGTCCGGTATTATGAATTAGGTCACTGGCATCACCAATCAATACTTCTTTTACACCGGCTTGTATGGCGGCATAAGCATTTTCAAGTTTGGGCAGGATACCATCGGCAAAAGCCTGTTTGCCCAAAAGTTCTTCATACAAATTTCTATGCAGATGACGGATAACAGATTCCGATTGATTGACATCCCGGAGTACGCCCTTCTTTTCAAAACAAAAAATAAGTCGCACATCAAAATGTTTGCTTAAGGCCACTGCAATGACAGACGCAATGGTATCGGCATTGGTATTCAACATCATGCCATCGGCATGTGTCAGCGGAGCAAATACCGGAACTGTATTCTGTTTCAGTAAAAAATAGAGCAAGGCTGTGTTAACACTGTGCGGGGTAATGTCTCCAACAAAACCATAATTAATTTCCTTCACCGGACGTTTGGTGGCCTTGATGAGGTTGCCGTCAGCACCGGTTACCCCCATGGCATTGCAGTTACCTTGCTGCAACTTCGCAACCAATTGTTTGTTTACTAACCCACCATATACCATGGTTACCAGATCGAGTGTTGCCGCATCAGTAATCCTTCTGCCGTTAACATAGTTGGATTCGATACCCATCTGATTACCAATATGGGTGGCAATTTTACCACCACCGTGAATCAGAATTTTTGGTTCCTTGATGGATGCAAAATCAAAGAGAAATTTCTCTAAAACAGAAGGGTTATCCAGCACATTCCCCCCGATCTTAATGATATACAGCTTATTCATTTTCGTTAATCGCCAAACGAAATTCCAAGACCCTTTGCTGCCTGCACGAGGTAGGAATCCTTCTTTACGAAATTGTAATCCTTCGTTGCTTCCTTCAGTGTTACCGAAACAATAGAATTATTTTTTAAGGCCACCATGTGACCGAATTTTCCTTCTAGCGCTAATTCAAAAGCCTTCACGCCAAAGAGTGATGCGAGTACACGATCAAACGCCACCGGACTACCACCGCGCTGCACATGACCTAATACTGTTTCACGAATTTCAGCTTTCACACCGGCATCTTTTAGTTGCTTGGAAAGTTGAAAGGCTACACCTCCTAACCGCACATGTTCTGATTCCTTTTCTCCTGCTGAAGCCGTAATCGTACCATCCTTCGGTTTAGCACCTTCGGCAATCACAATGTTGACAAAGCCTCTTCCTTTTTTATAGCGCAGTTCAATACGCTTTACCAGTTTTTCAATGTCGTATGGAATTTCAGGAATCAGGCATATCTCAGCACCTCCGGCAATGGCCGTATGGAGGGCAATCCATCCGGCATCGCGCCCCATCACTTCCATGATCATGACACGGTGATGACTCTCGGCTGTTGTAACCAATTTATCAAAACTATCGGTGGCAATTTGAACTGCTGTTTGAAAACCAAACGTAAGGTCCGTAGCGGAAAGATCATTATCGATGGTTTTGGGGACGCCAATAATAGGAACTCCTTTATCGAAAAGTGTCTTTGAAATTTTTTGAGATCCATCACCGCCAATGTTGATGATCGCATCAAAGTGCAGGTCATTTAATTTCTTCACCAATTCATCAGAGCGGTCAATAAATTTTATGGTGCCATCAGCCTGCTTCTGCGGGAACTGGATCGGATTCCCTTTATTGGTTGTTTTTAAAATGGTTCCTCCTCTGATATGTATTCCGGCCGTGCGCTTGCTGGTTAGTTTTATAATTTCCTGTGGCTCGTTCAATACACCATTGAAGGCTTCGATACTGCCATACACTTCCCAGTTTTTTTCTTTTCGGGCACGCTTGGCAACACCGCGTATTACGGCATTCAAGCCAGGGCAGTCACCTCCACCTGTCAGGATCAAGACCTTTTTTGTTTTTTCCATGATCAAAAATTAAATCGATGTTAAAGTAAATGAAAAGAAAGGAGTATGCAGAGTAGAGGGGATGAAAATTGCGTGAAGAATTTATGTTCACGCTGCTGAGGCGCGGTGCAAACGATCGTTGATGGCTCTACCCAAACCAACGTTAGGCACTTGCTCCGCCAGAATAACATCAACCGGCAATTTGTCCAGATCACGCAATGCGGTAAAAAAGCGCTGAGCAGCTTCTTCAACATTCCCCGATGGTGATAAAATAAATTGATGTGGCACATTGAAATTTGTTTTAAATGAAAGAACTGCCGAAACCTCTTTCGCGTAATCCTTCAATAAGTTTTTGACATCCCCCAAAATAACCTTTTTCCGGGGCGCATAGTGACTTACTAATTGTCCCGGTGCTTTCGGATTGGATGATGAATGCGTTGCAATGTGTACCTTGCCTACAACAGCTTCAATTTTTTCAAGACTCAATCCGCCCATCCGAAAAACAACCGGAGCATCATTTTCAAATCCGATAATGGTGGACTCAATACCCACTTCACAAGCACCACCATCCAGAATGTAGGATAGTTTATCACCCAGTTGATCATTCACATGCGCGGGTGTAGTCGGACTCACATATCCAAACGGATTGGCACTGGGTGCTGCTAACGGGAAAGAAAGAGATTGCAACAGTTCACGTGTCAAGGCATGATCGGGGCAACGAATGCCCACTGTATCCAGTCCGGAGGTAACAAGATCAGGAATATTATTTTTCCGCCTCAGTACCAGCGTTAATGGCCCGGGCCAGAACCGCTCCGCCAATTGCTGGGCGAGTTCAGGGATATTCTCTGCATACACGTTCACTTGCGCCCGATCAGCAATGTGTACGATGAGTGGATCAAATTCAGGGCGATTTTTCGCAACAAAAATTTTTGTGACGGCAGTAACGTCCAGTGCATTGCCTGCGAGGCCGTATACCGTTTCAGTTGGAATGGCCACAAGCTCTCCCGCTTCCAAAAGTTGCTTCGCTTTCGTTATATCTTTACCGATTTCTGCCATATATTGAATGCAAAAGTAAGATTATGTACAGAATATTCTCACTTCTTCTCTTCATGCTAGGCACAACCAACCTGGTGGCACAAAAAGAAGACAAGGCACTTCGGCAGCAACTGGAAGTAACCATAAAAGATTTTAAAGGAGATGTTGGTATTTATGTTCGCCATTTAAAAACCGGCAAAACAGTGGCAATAAACGCAGATACACTTTTTCCTACAGCCAGCATGATCAAGGTACCCATTACCATTGGTGTTTTTGATAGAATTGAAAAAGGTGAACTTGACTACCATGATGTGATTACCTACAAAGATTCCTTGCTGTATGAAGGTGAGGATATCCTAGGATCATTTAAGGATGGTGAAAAAATATCATTAAGCAAAGTATTGATGCTGATGATCACCACCAGCGACAACACCGCCAGCCTGTGGTGCCAACTCATGGCCGGAACCGGAACAAATATTAATGCATGGCTTGATAAAAATGGTTTTTCACAAACCCGCGTTAATTCACGTACGCCCGGAAGGGAAATTAACCGATCAAAATTTGGCTGGGGCCAGACTACGCCACGCGAAATGGCCGAGTTGCTCGTCCGCATTCGGGAAAGCAAAGTGATCAGTACACGAGCCAGTGAACGCATTTACCGAAATCTGATTCGTATTTATTGGGATAGCGAAGCGCTTTCACAAATTCCGCCCTATATTCAGGCTGCTTCCAAACAAGGTGCGGTCAATCAATCGCGTTCGGAGGTTGTTCTTGTGAATGCCCCGCACGGTGATTACGTTTTTTGTGTGATCACTAAAAACCAACACGATCAAAGTTGGACGCCCAATAATGAAGGCTATGTATTGTTGCGCAAGGTGTCACGCTTGCTGTGGCAACATTTCGAGCCTGATTCAAAATGGAAACCAGCCGATAAAATTGAAGAGTGGTATTAATACCCTGTATGAAAAGATTTTTGAGTAACCTGATCCGGAATCCCGCTTACCGGGAAAATAACAGTAAAGCATTTCACCCGCTGGGTGCTGCCCTACTCGCTGTTTTTGTTCTGCAATCGTGCTCCGTTGAAAAAGAAAACAAGCGCCTCGTCAGTGACACCCTCACCATCGCCTACACCGTTCGCGATGCCTGGCCACACGATACGCAATCCTTTACACAGGGGCTACTGATACACCAAGGAAAATTATACGAGAGTACCGGTGAGAAAAATTCATGGATTGGTATTGTGGATATTGCCACCGGCAAACCCGATAAGAAAGTTACACTCGATAAAAAATATTTTGGTGAAGGAATCACCATCCTGAATAACAAAGTTTACCAACTCACCTGGAAGAACAACACCGGTTTTATTTATGATCTCTATTCGTTCACCAAACTGGGTGAGTTTCCCCTCTCCTTTGCAAAAGAAGGTTGGGGCCTGACGAATAACGATGAGCATTTAATCATGAGCGATGGGACCGAGAAAATTTACTACCTCGATACACTTTCACTGAAGCCGGTGAAGACATTGCGCATACGCGATGAGCGCGGCTATGCTACGAACCTGAATGAACTGGAATATGTAAACGGCTTTATCTTCGCCAACATCTGGCAAACCAATACCATCGTAAAAATTGATCCGGGAACCAGCCGGGTTGTTGGCCGACTGGACCTCACATCGCTGGCAGAAAAAGCTGAAAAAATAAATCCCAGCATTGATGTCATGAACGGCATTGCCTGGCACCCGGGCACCGAATCGTTTTTAGTTACCGGAAAATACTGGCCGGTCATTTATGTTTTGAAACTTCAGGAAAAACAAACCCAAAACCCATGAGCAATAAAACACGATCAATCCTAAAAGGCATCGCAGTAATTCTGGTATTACTGGCGGTGCTGATGCAATTGAACTATGTCAGCATCCATGCTGTAAATCCGTATAAATTCTGGATTGTAGTGGTCTCCTTTGGTTTGCTGCTGATCAGTTCAAAGTAGCTTCGTTTTTTCCGCCATGCGGATCATGGACTGATTATGTTCCGTGCGCTGGGCAATATCAGCAAGGGCTACCCATTGGAGATCATGCGACTCTTCGGTAATCGTTAATGCCTGGTCGCGCGAAGCTTTGAAAATAAACCGGACATCGTAGTGCAAATGCTGTGGAAAATCCGGTCGTGCCGGAATGGTATGAACATCAAAATCAAAAATGGAATGTTGAAGGAGTTTAAAATCAGCTAAGCCTGTCTCCTCCTCTGCTTCCCGAAGCGCAACGTTATAAATATTTTCATCGCCATCGGCATGTCCTCCCGGCTGTAACCATTTGTTTAACTTGGCGTGATGTGTGAGCAATACAAATTTTCGCGATTCATCTACAATCCAGGCAGAGCCCGTTATGTGCCCCGGAAGGTTATCTCTAAAATAAGCACGGGGATGATGCAACAATTGCAGAAATTTGCTTTTGAATTCAATCTCTAGAGCTTCGGTAATGGTATACGACTCGATTGATGAGATCAGTTCCTGACGCGAAGTCACCATACCTTACAATACATACAATGCTTCCTTCTGCTCGTTCACCTTATCGCTGGTGATGTACTCATCGTACGTCATCAACTTATCGATGATACCGTTCGGTGTCAACTCAATAATGCGGTTGGCAACCGTCTGGGTAAACGCATGGTCATGCGAAGTAAACAGGACAGTACCCGGAAAATCTTTCAAGGCATTGTTGAACGCCTGGATGGATTCAAGATCGAGGTGATTGGTGGGTTCATCCAATACCAACAGGTTTGCTCCGGCCAGCATCATGCGTGAAACCATGCAGCGCACCTTTTCTCCTCCGGACAACACGTTACACTTTTTAAAAACCTCTTCTCCCGAGAAAAGCATTTTACCCAAGAATCCGCGAATGTATACTTCATCTTTCTCTTCTTCGGAAAACTGGCGTAACCAATCCACCAGGTTGTCATCCGACTGGAAAAACTTCTCGTTATCGTTCGGCAGAAAAGCTGTTGTGATGGTCTGACCAAACTTAAATTCACCGGTATCCGGCTTCAGTTCATTCATCAAAATCCGGAACAACGAAGTGATAGCCATGCTGTCTTTACTCAGAAAAGCGATCTTATCACCTTTGTTCACGTAGAAATCAACATTCTTGAATAAGGTCTTCTCGGCAGTTGCATAACTCAGGTTATCCACCTGAAGAATTTGGTCTCCTGCAGTTCGCTTCTGCTGGAAGATGATGGCCGGATATCGTCTGTTCGAAGGCTGAATATCATCCACCGTAATTTTCTCCAGCAATTTTCTTCTGCTGGTTGCCTGCCGCGATTTTGAAGCGTTCGCGCTGAAGCGTGCAATAAATTCCTGTAACTCTTTTTTCTTTTCTTCTGCCTTCTTGTTGGAAGATGCCCGTTGTGACATCGCTAACTGGCTCGATTCATACCAGAACGAATAGTTTCCCGTGAAAAGCTTAATGGCTTTGAAATCGATATCGACAATATGTGTACACACCGTATCGAGAAAGTGACGATCGTGTGATACAACGATTACGGTGTTCTTAAATTCAAGGAGAAAATCTTCCAGCCAGGTGATGGTATGAATATCCAGATCGTTGGTGGGTTCATCCAGAATCAAAATATCCGGATTACCAAAAATAGCCTGCGCTAACAACACCCGTACTTTTTGATTACCGCTTAAATCCTTCATCAACAAGTAGTGGTTCTCTTCAGCAATTCCCAAACCACTCAACAAAGCTGCCGCATCAGATGATGCATTCCAGCCATCCATTTCAGCAAACTCTGCTTCCAACTCCGATGCACGCAAGCCATCTTCCTCCGTAAATTCAGGCTTTTCATAAATCGCATCTTTCTCTTTCATAATTCCCCACAACTTACTGTGGCCCATCATCACCGTATCCAGCACTTGAACTTCGTCAAACTCAAAGTGATTCTGCCGCAGCACGGCCATTCGTTTGCCTGGCTCTATACTGACATGACCTGAATTGGGATCAATATCGCCAGCCAAAATCTTCAAGAAAGTTGATTTTCCGGCTCCATTTGCGCCAATTACACCATAGCAGTTTCCACCCACGAATTTGATATTCACCTGGTCGAACAGCACCCGCTTACCAAACTGGAGCGAAAGATTATTTGCAGCAATCATGATTCAAAAATTAAACCGCAAAGGTAAATGAAATCAGCGTAAAACAGGCATGTTGAATAATGCTCACTGGCCTTCAAACCATTGCATGGCAATTTTATTTTGTACCCGGTCATGTCTACAGATCTTAACTTCTTCCGGAACAGGCTCCACCAAAATAAAATGCGCTTTTATGACATACGTCATATCGTTTAAAGTTTAAAAGACAATCCTTTGCACTTTAATTCCCACACGATGCAACCTACACCACACACATTCCATATCCCTGTAATGGGATTAGCCTATACCATTGACTCACCCATTAAAGTGGCACGCTTTGGTATCAGTTCCGTCATCTCTATTATTGAAGACCGGCTGGTGGAATCGATGCGCAGGCATTATTACAAAGAACTTCAGGAGCACTTTATTCCCATTACCACAAAAGAAGCTGACTATCGTGCAAAACGCATAACAGATTACCTCAACCTGGTGAACCGCATTGTGCAACAGCAGGTAGAGAAGTTAAAAAACGAGGCCTTTGAAAAAGACTCCGAGATCGTTCAGTATTTTGAAATGCTTCCTTCCGATCATGCGCTACGAAAAATCTATCAGCTTTTCACCAACACTAACGATATCGATGAAAAGCAAAAACTGGAAAAGCTGCTTCGCGATCACATCAAACCCGGGAGCATTGATGTGAACATCATGACCAAAGTGGACAGGGAAAGTAAAGATAAAAACGGAACACTACGCGAGGACGGATCGGATGCTGTAGCGGCTTTCCGGGGATATGTGAAGAGTAACCTGACCAATTCATCGGTAATTTTTTCGGCAGGATTAAATCCACGTCTTTATAACTACCTGGAAAAATTCACAGAACTCGATGCCAAAGCCTGGGGCGAGTTTGATAAAAAAGTAGTCATTAAAGTCAGCGATTATCGTTCAGCTTTCATCCAGGGAAAATACCTCGCCAAAAAAGGAATCTGGGTAAGTGAATTTAGAATTGAGTCCGGATTGAATTGTGGAGGACATGCATTCGCTACAGATGGTTTTTTACTCGGGCCGATATTGGAAGAGTTCAAAAATAAAAAAGCCGAATTAACCGATACCATGCACCAGCTCTATACCGCTTCGTTAACGGCACAACAAAAAGCAATCTTTGATAAACCACATCCGGTTAAAATTTCTGTGCAGGGAGGTATTGGAACCCACGAAGAAGACTTATTTCTGCGCGAGCACTATTCCATTGATGCCACAGGATGGGGCTCTCCCTTCCTGCTTGTTCCCGAAGCAACAACCGTAGATGATGAAACGCTTCAACTCCTTTGTCAGGCCGATGAAAACGCCATTATGCTCAGTAAAAATTCTCCGCTGGGTGTGCGCTTCAATTACCTCAAGGGCACAACTTCTGAAAAAGAGAAAATAAATCGTATCACACTTGGCCGACCTGGCAGTCCGTGCACGGAAAAACACCTGGCAACAAACACTGAGTTTACAACAGAACCTATTTGCACAGCATCCCGGGAATATCAGCAGAAAAAAATTATACAACTAAAATCCGCTAACCTGTCTTCACAGGATCTGGAAAAGCAAATTCAGGCTATACTGGATAAAGAATGTCTTTGTGTTGGCCTGAGCAACGCAGCCAGTTTAAAGTATGAGGTTCCATTCCTTAAACGCTTGAAAGCCGTAAACATTTGTCCCGGGCCCAACATTGCATACTTTTCAAAAGTTGTTTCCCTCCGCGATATGGTTGATCATATTTACGGACGTAAAACCATCATCCAGGTAAGCGAACGACCGCACATGTTCATCAAAGAAATCGGTCTATACCTTGATTACCTTCGCGAACAGCTTCAGGAACTTCGCGAGAAGCCAGATGCGAAGCGGATAAAGTATTTTGAAGATTTCAGCAAAAATCTGGCGGAGGGAATTCAGTACTATAAGCGATTAAAAGAAGATTTATTTGACCATGCTGAATCCCTTCAGCAAAAATTTGGACAAAGTCTTAGCGATGCAGAGGAGATGCTACACAAAATCCTGGAAGAACTTTCGTTGAATAAGCAAGCTTCAGCCGTTCTTTTGTAGTCATCAGTTCTTTTCAGTAACGGTTCACGCCAGGATCACCCGCTTCTGTATTTTAGGCGGGCTGTCATGCCGGGTCAATTAATTCCCTGTTTCGAGGTTGAACTTTATGCTCCTTTTACTTGTATAAATATACCGATCGGTATATTTTTGTAAATGACTAAGTCAGCACAAACCCACCACTACATTCTGGAGAAAACGGCTCCACTTTTCAATAAGAAGGGTTTCGATGGTACCACACTATCTGATCTGGAAAAAGCTACAGGACTGACGAAAGGATCGCTTTATGGAAATTTTTCAAACAAAGATGAACTTGCCATGGAAGCTTTTTTGTATTCTATAAAAAGGGTAAAGGAAATGGTGCGGGAAAAACTTCAGGATGCACCGGGTTATAAAGAACAACTGGAAGCGTTATTGGATTTCTATGCGAACTATGTGTTTGACCCACCGATTGCTGGTGGTTGTCCATTATTGAATTCAGCTGTGGAGGCTGACGATCATCGCACCAACATGCGGAGGGTAGTTGTCGATGAACTGAATGGAACGATAGACTTCATGGCTGAATTGTTCAGAAAAGGAAAGCGCGCTGGAGAATTTAAAGAGAGTATCAAGCCGCGTGACCTGGCGTATACCATGTTTTGTGCAGTAGAGGGAGCCCTGATGTTTTCACGGGTAGAGAAATCGGATGAGCCCATGAAAATTATTGTAAAACATTGCAAAACGATCTTAGATCAAATCAGTAAATAAAATCACTATGCAACAAAAAAGAGTTGTCGTAACCGGAATGGGTGCCCTGACACCGTTGGGAAATACTGTATCGGCCTTTTGGAAAAACCTTGTTGAAGGACAAAGTGGCGCAGCGACCATTACAAAATTTGATACCACGAAGTTCAAGACAAAATTCGCCTGCGAGATTAAAGGCTATAACCCAATCGATCATTTTGAAAAATCGGAAGTCAGGAAACTTGATCCCTTTTCACAATATGCTTTGGTCAGCAGTCATGAAGCGATACTGGATGCTGGTCTCAATCTTGACCAGATAGACAAAACACGAGTCGGTGTTATCTGGGGTTCCGGCAATGGAGGCTTTTATACCTTTCAGCAGGAAGTTATGGAATATGCAAAAGGTGACGGAACGCCCCGCTTCAATCCATACTTTATTCCCAAAGTAATTGTTGACATTGCCAGCGGCTGGATATCCATGAAGTATGGTTTCATGGGGCCGAACTTCTCTACCGTTTCTGCTTGCGCAACATCCACAACAGCGTTGATTGATGCGATGAACTATATACGGTGGGGTAAAGCCGATATTATTATTACAGGTGGTTCAGAAGCTGCCATCAACGAAGCAGGTATTGGTGGTTTCAGTGCATTGAAAGCACTCTCTACTCGAAATGATAGTCCCACAACTGCGTCACGACCCTTTGATGCAGAGCGCGATGGCTTTGTGATGGGTGAAGGTGCAGGGGCATTGATACTGGAAGAATATGAGCATGCAAAAAAACGTGGTGCCAGAATGTATGCCGAGGTAGTTGGCGGAGGCATGTCTGCCGATGCGTATCATTTAACAGCCACCCATCCGGAAGGCGCAGGCGCCATGCTGGGTATGAAATGGGCGCTCGAAGACGCTGAGCTAAAGCCTGAAGATGTCGATTACTTAAATCCACACGCTACATCCACTCCTGTTGGCGATGAAAGCGAAATGAAAGCTGTTTCAAAATTTTTTGGAGCGCACACAGAGAAATTACACATCAGTGCAACAAAATCAGCTACGGGACATTTGCTGGGTGGTGCTGGCGCAATTGAATCTATAGTTTGCATCAAAGCCATTCAAGAAGGAATAATTCCACCCACCATCAACACACAAAATATTGACCCTTCACTTCCCGCTGGACTGAATATTATACTGGGGGAAAGCTATCGCAAATCAATTACAGTTGCGATGAGCAATACCTTTGGTTTCGGAGGACATAATGCGACAGCGGTATTTAAAAAGGTGGATTGAAAAACTTCTTGTTCGAACGGATGACGTACTAATTATAAGATGAGTTTTGGCTATTATCCGCGGCATACCACTCCGCATAACTTGTTGCGGTCTCGCGCAGTTTGAGCGAATGCAGTTTTAAGGGCGCAGGCATGCGCCCGGCAATACGGGGAGCCATCTCCACCAGCATGTTTTCGCACGTAGGCTGGAAGGTAGTCAGAATAACTTTGGTATAACTCCCTTTAAGTTGTTGAACATGCGGATCGGTATCTTTTAACATCAAAGCATGATCGTAGGGATGTATCACCTCTTCGTTGATTATCTTTTTCAGATCCGAGAAATCAATCAGCATCCCAAGCTTGGGGCTTCCACTTGCTGCAATAGGTTCTCCGATCACGGTTACTGATAAATGATACGAATGCCCGTGAATGTTGGCGCACTTTCCATCGTGTCCTTCCAGTGCGTGGGCCATTTCAAAACTGAACTCTTTGGTAATCCGTATGGTGTTCATGATGTTACTAAATCTTTGTTATAGAAAGATCCCCTGTTTTCTTTTTGTTCCAGCGATTGCTTTGTGATCAGAAAGCCGATGGTGATCAGGTTTCTCAACTCACACAACTGAGGTGATAAAACACTTTCATCATACAATTTTTCCGTCTCATGATACAATATGTCCAGTCGTTTCATCGCCCGTTGGAGCCGTTCATTCGAACGAACGATGGCCACATAATCACTCATCAGATCACGCAATTCTTTACGTGTATGCGTAATCAGAATCTGTTCTTGCGGCACCACCGTTCCTTCTGCATTCCAATCGGGAATGGCATCATTCACCGGAATGCCCTCCAGTTTATTTTCCACTTCAAGAAAACACCGGTGCGAATAAACCAGTGCTTCCAAAAGCGAATTGGAGGCCAGCCTGTTGGCGCCATGAAGACCGGTACGGGAACATTCTCCACAGGCGTACAGATTAGCAATGGAAGTGCGGCTGTCAGGATCAACGTCAATCCCGCCACAAAGATAATGTGCAGCCGGTGCAACCGGGATCATTTCCCTGGTAATATCAATTCCTTTGGCTAAACATTTTTCAGCAATATTCGGAAAGTGTTCTACAAAATCCTTCTTTGGCAAGTGACTACAATCCAGGTAAACCACCTGATCTCCGCGCGTAATGAGTTCATTGTCGATTGCCTGCGAAACAATATCGCGTGAAGCCATCTCACCTCTGTCATCATACGTAAACATGAAACGCTCGCCATCTTTCGTGCGCAAGTAAGCGCCAGCACCCCTAACGGCTTCTGAGATCAGAAAGGCAGGATTATCTTCCGGATCATAAAATGCTGTTGGGTGAAACTGAACAAACTGCATATCACTGACGCGGGCCATCGCCCGATAGGCCATGGCAATTCCGTCACCGGTAGCGATTAATGGATTAGTTGTTGTGCGGTACACTTGCCCTGCGCCTCCTGTTGCTAGTAATGTGATACGCGAAACATATTTTTCAATCCGGCAGGTATGCTGATCCATCACATAGGCACCATAGCAGGTAATGCCAGGTTCAGGCTGAATGATTTTATGTTTAAAATGATGTTCGGTAATTAAGTCGATAGCAAAGTGGTGCGATAGCAAGGTAATGTTCGGCATGGCATTCACCCGCTTCAATAAACCTTTTTCAATTTGCAATCCGGTAACATCTTTATAATGCACAATGCGGCTGGCTGTATGCCCGCCCTCGCGACCAAGATTAAGGGCACCGCTTGTATTGCGATCAAATGAAACGCCCCACTCCATCATCTCGCGCAGGCGATCAGGAGCTTCACTGATAACCATTTCGACAACAGCCCGATCACAAAGACCATCGCCTGCCCGCAGCGTATCGTCAATATGCTTTTCAAAAGAATCGGTTATAGAATCCTGTACAACGGCAATGCCACCTTGTGCATATTTTGTGTTGGATTCGCCTTCATCGGCTTTGGTAATTACCGTTACCTGCCGGTGGGGAAACCGCTGGGCAACTTTGATAGCAAAGGAAAGCCCTGCGATTCCTGATCCGATGATGAGAACGTCAGTTTGAGGCATGCAACAAAAGTACAAAGGACGAAGTAGAAGTACGAATGACGGGTGAAAAGTACCAGGCTATTAACCCTTTGAAATTTCCAGCATGCGCTGAATGGGGATCAATGCTTTTAGACGGATTTCTTCCGGCACCACAACTTCCGGCTTTTCGTACTGCAGGCACAGATACAGCTTTTCTAACGTATTCATCTTCATGAAGGCACATTCACTGCAGGCACAGGTGTTATCTTCATGACTTGGTGCGGGTATCAGGCTTTTATACGGAACTTCCTTCGCCATCTGATGAAGGATTCCAGCTTCCGTAGCAATGATAAATTCCGTGGCCGGATCACGCTTGACAAAGTTGATCATGCCGGTAGTGGAACCCACATAGTGTGCAACCTTTAACAAGTGATCTTCCGATTCAGGATGCGCCACGATCTTCGCTTGCGGATGTTGTTTATGAAGTTCCAGTAATTTATCAATCGCAAAGGCTTCATGCACAATACAAGCACCGTCCCAGAGTACGAGGTTGCGTCCAGTTTTTTTGATGATGTAATGTCCCAGATTTTTATCCGGTGCAAAGATGATTGGGCGATCCGCAGGAATGGAGTTGATGATTTTCTCGGCATTTGAGGAAGTACAAATGATATCACTCATGGCTTTGATTTCAGCAGAGCAATTAATGTAGGTTACAACAATATGACCGGGGTGCGCCTCGATAAAGTTGCGGAAGAGGTCGGGAGGTGCAGACTCAGCCAGAGAACAGCCTGCTTTGAGATCAGGAAGAATTACTTTTTTGGATGGATTTAAAATCTTGGCAGTTTCTGCCATAAAATGAACCCCGGCAAACGCAATGATGTCGGCATCCGTTTGAGCGGCCTGTTGCGAAAGTCCAAGACTATCGCCAACATAATCGGCCAGGTCCTGAATTTCGGGTTGCTGGTAGTAATGTGCCAGCAAAACAACATTCTTCTCTTTCTTCAACCGTCTAATCTCTGCGTGCAGGTCAATTTTCTTGTCCACGGGAATGTTAAGAAATCCTACCTCGGTGAGATTTTGTGATGCCTTTTCGACTACATCATGATCAACCATGCTTTGATATTAGGGGATCAAAAATAAAAAAGGAATGACGGGGATCATAACCTCCGGGAATAAACCGGATAAAAAAAATCGCTGACGGTGCGAAACCATCAACGATTTTGTTTTGTGATCCAATACCCCTCAACGCAAACGGGTTAAGGGATTAATTTCCATGTTACTGAATGATAACGTTCACTTTATTAATGCGATTGGCCTCCAGCTTGCCGATTTGTTCTCCACCGCCCGAATTATCACGATCATCCTTACGGGCAATAACGTAGTAGGCTATGGTTTTTAACTCTTTGAATTTTACAATTCCTTTAGCATCAGTCTTCCCTTCTGCTACTACATTTTGTTCTGCTTTATAGTCAGCCTCATTGGCAAACAACTGAACGGTTACACCTTCCTCGGTATTACCCAATTCATTGCGAATGGTAATATGCAATTGCGTTTTCACAACTTGAAAACTAAGCAACACCAGTAAAAAGGTTGAAGCTAAAATAAATCGGAAGAGGTACTTCATAGTTTATTCGTTTGATCTGTCGTTTTAATCTTTCTGAAAGTAAATAAAAGTTCTCCAATCGCTTAGCCATTACCGTACCAGCATCACACCGCCACGCTTTTCCTTGGTACCTTCTTCTGGCCGATAGGAACTCTTGTAGCGTACCACATACGTATAGGTGCCCGCTGGTAAGAGTTGGCCTCCATTATTCTTGTAGCCGCCATTCCACCGAAAATCGCGATCACTGGATTGATAAACCATTTCGCCCCATCGGTTAAAAATGAACACCTGGAAGCCTGTATCATCAATGAAGAATGTCAGCACACCAAACTCACGGTTAGTATCCAGTGAACTGGCCGGACGAAAGGCTGTAGGCGCCACAATGCGAGGCTCACAATCAACCTCCACGGTAGTCCGGTCAGCGCTTGCACATAAGAAAACATTCACCAAATCAACCGAATAAATTCCGGCTTCGTCTGCCGTATAAGTAGGATCGGTATAGCCGAGATTGACGCCATCTTTAAACCAGTTATAGCTGATAAAATCAGAACCGGGATCAAGCACAACCTCGCGGGTATTCGGATCAGGGTTTGCTGGCTCAGGACAAATCAATGCAGTGTCAAAAAGTTTTCCGGGCGTAACCGGGGCCAACAAAATTGTTATTGTTGATGTCTCATTACACGCTCCGACAGTAGCCGTTACTTCATAGGTTCCACCTCGTGTTTCGGTTAAGGTTGATGCAGTCTGTCCGGTGATGATGTTGCCATTCAAGCGCCACACATAGGTTGCTCCAGGCTGATTGACAGCCGTACTTAACGTAAAAGGAGAACCTATACAAGGATTGGTAGTAGTGAGGCTTAACTGAAGATCGCCCGCTACCAGAACAGGTTTGGCTACTGATGGAAAAACACATCCTGAAAGGCCATTGACAACCTCTACCCGATACTGGATTCCATTATCTGCCAGGGTAGCTGTAATGAATTGGCCACCCGGTATCTGCACACCGGCCCTGAACCAACGGTATGTATAGGGCCCTGCCGGAGTTGCTGTCAGGGTAACCTGATCGGCACACGCATCTGTTTGTGTAAAATCTGCTACCACATCATTATTCACGTTTACCGTTTCGGAAACATCAATCGGGCATAAGCCAGGTTGTGAAGCACGAACGGTATAGGTTTGCGGTCCTTGCGGAGGATTAGCAGAGATAGTCTGAGCCGTTGTTGATCCTACAATATTCGGACCCGTCCATGCCCAACTGGTTCCACCATTTACCGTAATGGTAATCGGGTTCACACAAGCATCTGAAGTAAAGCCATTCACAACAACTAATGGATCTTGCACGACAGTTTGTGGCAGGGTAGCAACCGTGCAGCCTGATGCTGTCATTTCAACTAGATAGGAACCAGCATTTACCCCGGTAATGGTAAAGGGCGAACCCGAAATTGGTCCTCCAGTTGTTACTACCTGCGCTGTTATGGCATCGATTACACGGTATGTGAAATTTCCAACAGCTGTATGGCTTACGATAAGATTCACGGGATCACAAGTATTCTGACGAACAACATTTGTTATGGTGAAGGCATTATCGCTGATAGGCGCTGTTGTAGTTGTGGGACAACCTGAAACCTGATCAGTAACCGAAATTCCGTAAACACCCGGAAGCAGTGTTGATGGCGTTGAGATTACACCGAGCGCCTGATCTGTTCCGGATACAGTTGGAGAAGGCCCAACAATGAAGTAAGAAAATAACGTAGCCGGTGGCCCGGTGATGTTCAACTCAATTCTTCCATCGTTCGCACCACAAGCAGAAGTATTGAAAGGTGTTGCGGTAAACACCGGAGAAGGATTAATGGTGTAGATGATTGAATCTTTTCCAACGCAGCCAATTCCAGGTCCGCCCGGACTAGTAACCGTAACTTCATACTCAAATAATCCCGCCAGCGAAGTGCTCACCGATTGTGTCTGGCTATTTCCGAGTGGTGCTCCGTTCAGTGTCCAGGCATAGGTAGTGCCAAGCACAGGATTCTGGGCATCTAGGGGAAAGACTGGTGCATTTTGACAAATGGTCGTATTGGGTGGAAGGTTGACAATAGGTCGGTTATCGGCAATTATGAGCGATCCACTAGAAGCACATCCTCTCGAACTGGTTATCGTAACCGAATAATTTGCTTGTTGATTAACAGCGATTATACGTGTAGTCTCACCTGTTGACCATAAATAGGAAAGATCAGGGTCATCAGCCGGCAAAGCCTGTAGTTGCAGGGAGGACGAACAGATAACGGGGAAATCTCCTGGTGCCAAAAAGGTAGGCGTTGGTGGTTTGGGAAATATGGTGAACGGCTGTGTCAATGTTGTGTCCAGACCGCAGCGGTTCGTGAGCCGAAGGGTTACAACATAATTCCCTGGGTCAGGGAAAAAATAGTTAAAGGAAGACTGATCGGAAGTTGTTAATACCGTAACACCTTGCCGCACCTGCCAAAAGAATACGTCAATCGGATCGGTTGGTGTTCCCACGAACGAAACCGAGTCATCTTCACAAACACCAGCCACGGAAATACCGGGCCCCTGTACAGGGTCAACAATGATCTGAATAAAGTTAGGTAAACCAAGTTGACTTAACGTTCCTCCCAATAACTGAAAACCATTAGGTGTATATGTAGAAACCTGAGTAGTATCAGGATTAACCTGAATAGTCCCCAAAAACTGATTACCATTAACGGCTACATAAATCTGCCCATCGGGTCCGCGTTGTATCGCACCCAATTCATTGTTCACCGTAATGGGTGGTTGCTTCACGCGATACGGAACATTCAATGAATCAAAAAAGAATTCAACTATCTGTGACGATACGGCATTTTTTAAAGTAGCCAAAAGCTTATTACCGCTAAATTCCAATCCATATACCTGACCATTCGGATTATTGAGATTTGCCGTACGGAAATTGGAGACAATGCCTGTGGCCGGATCAAAATCAAAAACCTCCACCACGTTTGAAACACCCGGTGTCGAAAGCGCAACAGCCAGCTGGTTGTTTCCTCCCAGTTCCATATAACCCTGTCCGTTTTCAGCAGATGTGTAAACGTGATCGGATCCTATGCTGGAAATAACAGGATTGCTGATACCCAATGAGGTTATTTGATACGCACGGAAAGAGTTGTTTCCATATTCGTGGGCGATCAGCCAATTTCCATCAGAAGTAATGCGCTCGGTGCTCCTGGCAAAAAGAAGAATATTATGTTCCAATATTCCACCCAGCCCGT
Source organism: Cyclobacteriaceae bacterium (assembly GCA_016787565.1). Taxonomy (GTDB): domain Bacteria; phylum Bacteroidota; class Bacteroidia; order Cytophagales; family Cyclobacteriaceae; genus JAEUUG01. The sequence continues at coordinate 35,291 of JAEUUG010000003.1, read as the reverse complement.
TGTTTAACTTCAGGTCAAAGAGTGAGTAACGGAGTTCATAGGTGTTGGCGCCCTGAACTTCCTGCGTGGTGAAAATATAATACAAGGTTTCATCTCCGGGCACAGGAATGATGATAGAAGATTGTGTTGCACCCGGTTCGCCACCAAGACCAGGAGGATTCGGTAACGGAGTGATGTCCGTACCGGTGCGATCATATACATGCTGTCCATCCGTTGAAAAAATTACTTGTCCATTACGATCTGAAATAGTGGCACTTCCTTCCGGTGAATTAACGGGACCATTGATAGGCACGGGAACGGTCGGAGGATTATCAAAAGCAGGGTTAAAATCAATTCCAGCATTTTGTCCAAAGTGCCAGATGTTGGCACGTTGGTCTTGTACTCCGTATTCTTTGATATTTACTCCGGCATAAGCCGTGCATCCGGTAGCATCTGTCACGACAATATAATAGTATCCTGCAGAGTCGGGTGTTAATGTTGCTGTCGTCATGGTCGGCATCAGTCCAGCCGGTCCGAACCACTGTGTTGAAAGTGGTGTGCCTCCTCCAATCTGAGCGGTAACGGTGAACTGTCCGCATTGAGGCGGAGGATTAGGAGCCTTCGGAAAGGGTAGTTCACAACTACAGGCAGTTGTGTCTTGCACCAGCGTGATTTGAAGATCGAACTGTGTGATGTTTACATTTTGAGTGAATTGTGCGCTATCACCATTCAGGAAAGCAGTAACCGTTACCGGATAGGAACCTCCTGCAGTATAGGTGTAAACCGGACTCCAGTCACTAGTTCCTCCCCCATCGCCAAAGCTCCACCGCAAGCTGTCGGCTGTGGGTACTACAGTTGGAAAAAAAGATGTTGGAGTGTTTGAACAGGTGCCCAAGGATGTAAAGGTTACACTAAGCATCGCTGTATCGTAAGGCGCAAATGATGGAAATTGGGTAGCATTAAAGTTAATATTCGAGCCAAAGGCCTGAGGATTATACACAACTTCGGTGGCCACGGTATCTGTATTGGTGATGGAAGCCATTAAGAAAGGACCACCCGAAACAGCCTGATACAAATGATATAGCACACTATCGGGACCCATTTGTAATCCATAACTTCTGAAAATAGAATTGGGTTGGGGTAATACAGATGTGAGCGTTACAAACGGATTGAGGATATCATATTGCAAAACATCTGCTTGTATGGCAGGTTCACCATGCCTGGAGATATAGAGGTATTGTCCGTTGCTACTCCACTCTGTATCGTAAATGGCCTGACCACTGGCAATTGTCGGAACCCCTGTATTCAACACCGTCTGGTTAAAGCTTAGGATACCAGTAGCATTATCGAAGTTTACGATTTCAACATCGCGGGTAATTTCCTGCGGTGATACCGCTATTCTTCCTGATTGAGGATGATATGAAAAGTTTGCTGCTTGTGATATTAATCCTAGTCCGCTAAATACGGTATTGGTAAACACACCACCAGAAGTGACAAGCGTAACCGTATAATCCGGTGACCCGCTGGCATGCGTAATCAGCCAGAAATCATCCTTATTGATGTGCGGAATAACAATCATGGCTTCTGACCTTCCGGTTAATGCCAGCACGCCCGAATTCTTTGTGGTTACATCGCCCAAGGCAGGCGCGGGAAATACAGCATTACCAAATTGATTCATATCCACAGTTGTCAACCTCACTGTTCCGCCTTGGCGGTGAAAAATATAGTATTGATTTTTCTGTCCGGGTATTTTTGTAATAACTACAGGTTGGTTCTGGGCGGCATCAGCTAAAAGTCCTCCCCCATTGGGCATGGGAACATGCGTTACATCCACAACCCGATTACCATCAGTATAAAAAAGGAGATTAGCATTGGTTTGATCGGAAGCCACAGCACTTGCCCCCGTTCCAAAGGGTATAGCCTGATTATTGATAAGAGATGCCGCGTTATCGCTACGGCTAAAACGCACACCCTGGTTACTATTTCCAAAATACCAATTATAACCCGCAAAATTTTGGGCTTCCAACGAAGAAGCACAAGCCAGTAAGAGCAGGACGAAAACTACACGATAGTACGGATGCATTCTTTTAACCATTGCTACACTTCTCAATTTCCAACATTCTTCAAACACCTGATTTTATCAACTGTTAAACGCCAAGTTCCTCTAAAATATACAATTTGCCTAAAAATTTCGTTACTGGTTCATCGTAGCTGATCGAATTAAAATCTGATGGCGCATCCTACATCATTTTTCGTTAAACGGTCACCGATTAAGTTTCAAAAATTTAATTTATACCGTTAATTTGCCTTGATTGCATATTCTAAACCACAAGGTTTAATGTTAAAGACACAGATAATCAGCAGGGTTCAGTCTTCGCGCATCGTTACAGGAATCCGTGTGTTCACCGTGCTGACATTAATGCTGGCGATGAATACTTCGGTAACTGCTCAGGATCCGCAGTACTCACAATTCTATGCAGCCCCCCTGTATCTTAACCCTGCGTTTGCCGGATCAACCGGACAGGCCCGTGCGGGTATTAATTACCGTAATCAATGGCCATCAATTGATGCCAACTTTACCACCATGTCGGCCTATTTTGATTATTTCATTGAGGACAAAAACAGTGGCGTAGGTGCTATGATCACACGCGATGTTGAAGGGCTTGCCGGATTACAATCGTTGAGCCTTGCCCTCCAATATTCGTATGAAATGAAAATTACCGATCAACTCGGCTTTCGTCCAGGATTTCAGGCTGCACTTTACAACCGAAGCATCAATTTTGATAAACTTACTTTTGGCGATCAGTTTGATCCGCTCACCGGAAACATCATCGATTCAGAATCTGCCGAAACGTTTAACACTGGTTTCCGGAAAACCTTTGTTGATCTCTCGGCCGGTGGTGTTTTTTTTACCCGTGTGGCCTGGCTGGGATTCTCGGCTTTTCACCTCAACCAACCCAATCAAAGCATCAGTGGCGATGGCAACAGTCCATTGCCCATTAAACTTTCCGTGCACGGAGGGTTCAAGTTTTATATGAAGCCTGGCGTTGTGGGCAATGGAATTTATTCGCGCAATGCAGAGCGCAGCATAGCACCCGCTATTCAATATCGCCATCAGGGAAAGTTTGATCAGATGGATTTAGGTTTATACTTCACCTTCGAGCCACTTGTGCTGGGCACCTGGTACAGGGGCGTTCCTTTCAAAAACATTGATGGGTTTGTAAACAACGAATCAATCGTGCTGCTACTTGGCTTTACTAAACTGGGTGCAAAAGATGCTATCAATATTGGTTACAGTTTTGATTACACCATTTCGAAGCTTGGACCAGGCAGCGGTGGTGCACATGAATTCAGCCTCGTGTACACCTGGCCTATGCGAAATCCGCGTAAGCCACCAAAGGATAAGTTGATCATACCGTGTCCTAATTTTTAAAGATATTCTACGCGAGAAGAGCCCGACAAGAATCGGGCTCTTACATTACTAACCATCGTTAGTGAAAAATATTTTAAAAATCCTTTCCCTATTTGTTGCTGTTTTAACTTGTTTATCGTTTAATTTTGTGGAAGAGTTGAATTTAAACTTAAAACTGAATGCCTTTTCGCTGACGTCAACATTAAACATTAGAAAAGAAATTGAAAACATTGATCACCCTTGAAACAGCTAGCATCGCTGTTTACCACTCCAACAGAACAATTCAGTTCTTTAACGCAGCCTGCATGGTGACCAGGCGACCGCGACCCGCACGCTGTGCGCGTATCTGATATAACCTCTATCAACTTGTTTGAAGAAGCCAGCACAACATCCAGGATAGTGTGCTGCGTATGCAGTTGAGCATACAACTTTTCAATCATTTCTACTTAACATGCATTACAACATTGGAAAACCATAAAATCGTGGTTAGACGTGCAACGTCTGACGACAAACATTACGCTGAAACCATTACGCTCGAAATGGAAGAATCAGCCAAAGCACGTGGTACCGGTATAGCCAAACGGTCGGCCGCATACCTGGAAAAGAAAATGGAGGAGGACAAGGCCGTGATTGCCTTAACTGAAGAAGGTACATGGGTTGGCTTCTGTTATATTGAGGCCTGGGAACATGAAAAATATGTTGCAAACTCAGGGCTGATTGTTTCACCGGCTTTTCGGAAAACCGGAGTCGCCACGGAAATCAAACGGAAAGTCTTTGAACTCTCCCGGTTGAAATATCCGAACGCCAAAATTTTCGGATTAACCACTGGCCTTGCCGTGATGAAAATCAATTCTGATCTGGGGTATGAACCTGTGACCTATTCTGAACTTACCAACGATGAAGAATTCTGGAAAGGATGCCAGAGTTGCATCAACTATGAGATTCTGGTGAGCAAAGGAAGAAAGAATTGTATGTGCACTGCCATGCTCTTCGATCCGGCTGAGGCTGCCGCCAAAGTTCAGGCTTCTCAAACTCCCAAAGTTGAGACAGTAGTTACTCCAGCAGGTGAACTCATTTCACATCGGCACCGTCACTTTAAAGGGAACTTTAAACTGTTCGAGCGTTGGGTTCGCTTTAAACAATCGGTATTGCTGAAAACCCGCAAGAAGAAAGATGATGGCAATTCATCCGATAGCAAAAAATCAATTCTGAGTATATTTTTCTGGTAAACAATGAAGAAAAAAGTAGTTCTGGCTTTTAGTGGTGGATTGGATACCTCCTATTGTGTAAAGTATTTACGAGACGAGCAGGGGTATGAAGTTCATACCATCACCGTAAATACCGGTGGATTTACACCCGCGGAATTAAGTGATATTGAGAAACGCGCGCTTACCCTGGGTGTTGCCTCACACAAAAATGTTGAGGAAACAAAAAATTATTACGAAACCGTTATCCGCTACCTCATCTTTGGAAATGTGCTCAAGAATAACACGTATCCCCTAAGCGTCAGCGCTGAACGGATGTCGCAGGCACTGGCCACGGCTAACTATGCAAAAGAACTTCGTGCAGATGCCGTGGCACACGGAAGCACCGGTGCTGGAAATGATCAGGTTCGATTTGACATGATTTTTCATGTGCTGATACCTTCTGTTGAAATCATTACACCAATACGCGATCTTAAGCTTTCACGCGAACAGGAAATCGCTTACCTGAAATCGAAGGGCGTGGAAATGAATTTCGAAAAAGCTATGTACTCTATCAACAAAGGTATTTGGGGTACATCTGTTGGCGGAAAAGAAACACTGAATTCGTTGGGCATGTTGCCCGAAGAAGCCTGGCCAACTCCGGTTACAAAAACGGAAAATGAGGAGATCACCCTTGGCTTTCAAAAAGGTGAAGTGGTATCTGTCAACGGAAAAAAGTTTAACCATCCCGTTGAAGCTATTCAGTTCTTGCAAGAAATAGCGGGACCCTATGGCATTGGCCGGGATATTCATGTGGGCGATACCATCATTGGTATAAAAGGTCGTGTGGGTTTTGAAGCAGCCGCTCCCATTCTGATACTGAAAGCGCATCATGCCCTTGAAAAACATGTGCTCACAAAATGGCAGCTCAGCTGGAAAGATCAACTGGCGCAGTTCTACGGCAACTGGTTGCACGAAGGCCAATACCTCGATCCGGTAATGCGCGATATCGAAACATTCCTCAGTAGCACACAACAACAGGTTACGGGTACGGTACACCTTCAACTCTATCCTTATCGCTATCAGGTAACGGGCATCCAATCACCTCATGATTTGATGTCATCGAAGTTTGGCAAGTATGGTGAAATGAACCTGGGATGGTCAGGTGAAGATGTTCGTGGTTTCTCCAAAATTTTTGGCAATCAAACCATGATCTATCACCAGGTAAAAAAATCAGCTGATGCAGAACAGAAAAATTAAAGTTGGTATTGTTGGCGGTGCCGGATATACCGGTGGCGAGACCATTCGGCTGCTACTCCAACATCCGCAAGTGGAATTATCCTTTGTGCATAGTCGAAGTAATGCTGGTAATCCATTATTCTATGTTCATGCGGATTTGAAAGGAGATACTGAATTAACCTTTACCGATTCCCTTCGGCAGGATGTGGATGTGTTGTTTCTTTGTCTGGGCCATGGAGAAAGTAAAAAATTTCTTCAGGAAAATACCCTCTCACCTTCCACCCGGATAATTGATCTCAGTCAGGATTTCAGATTAGGTGATACGGTAGGTGAACGAAAATTTATCTATGGCCTGCCGGAGTTAAACCTGACGGCCATCACAACGGCAACCCATATTGCCAATCCGGGTTGCTTTGCCACTGCTATACAATTGGGTTTACTTCCGCTGGCCAGTGCAGGTCTATTACAGGAAGTGCACGCTACTGGCATTACCGGCTCAACCGGAGCGGGACAAAAACTTCAGGACACCACGCACTTTACCTGGCGCGCCAATAATATTTCTGCCTATAAAACACTCACCCATCAGCACCTGAAAGAAATCCGGCAATCCCTGACACAACTTCAACCAGGTTTCTCAGACGCAGTCAACTTTGTTCCGTGGCGTGGTGATTTTACTCGGGGAATTTTTGTGAGTTCAGTCATCCCCTCTGAATTAAGTTTAACGGATATTCAAAAGTTGTATCAGCAGTACTACGCTTCACATCCCTTTACCATTGTTGCCGATGAAATGATCGACATGAAGCAAGTTGTAAACACAAATAAGTGTGTGATCTTTCTGGAGCGTGAAGGAAACAAACTCGTTGTTCATTCTGCTATCGACAATTTATTAAAAGGAGCATCCGGACAAGCTGTACAAAACATGAACCTTATGGTTGGTTTCGAAGAGACAACCGGCCTTCGATTAAAAAGTATAGCCTTTTAAACCAATGAAATTATTTGACGTCTATCCCCTCTTCAACATTACTCCGGTGCGAGCAAAAGGTTCGTGGCTCTGGGATAAAGAAGGCATACAATACCTGGATCTCTACGGAGGTCACGCGGTTATTTCCATAGGGCATTCGCATCCGTATTATGTTCAGGCCATAACAGAACAGCTTACCAGAATTGCATTCTATTCTAACAGCATTCAGAATCCATTGCAAGATAAACTGGCTGAGAAACTTGGTCAGCTTTCCGGTTACCCCGATTATCAACTCTTCCTTTGTAACTCAGGCGCTGAGGCCAACGAGAACGCATTGAAGCTGGCCTCTTTTGTTACAGGGAGAAAAAAAGTTATCGCTTTCAAAAAGGCTTTTCATGGTCGCACATCGGGCGCGGTTGCAGCAACCGATAATCCTAAAATTATAGCACCCTTTAATGCTGGACACGCTATCGAGTTTTTACCGATGAACGATGAGGCTGCATTTGCTCAGGCACTTGACCAAACTGTAGCCTCGGTAATTATTGAAGGGATACAAGGTGTGGGTGGAATACAGGTGCCCAACGATTCCTTTTTACAATTCATTGATGCGAAATGCCGGGAGAATAATTCACTGCTTATTCTGGATGAGATCCAATCCGGTTATGGCCGAACAGGGAAATTTTTTGCCCACCAGCATGCCGGCATAAAACCACATCTGATTACCACAGCAAAAGGAATGGGTAATGGATTTCCGGTGGGTGGTGTGTTGATTGATCCTTCGATACAACCGTGGAGTGGAATGCTGGGCACTACTTTTGGCGGAAATTACCTCGCCTGCGCAGCATGCCTTGCCGTGCTTGAGGTAATCGAACAGGAAAATCTTATTGCTAATGCTGAAACAGTTGGTGCATACTGGCTTTCTGCCGTAAAAAATATTTCGACTATACCTGACGTTCGCGGAAGGGGTTTAATGATTGGTATCGACTTACCCGAAAATCTGAAGTCGGTGCGAGCAGACTTATTGAATAAACATCATATTTTTACCGGAGAGGCAAAACCGAATACCATCCGTCTTCTGCCTTCCCTTGCCGTAACAAAAAAAGAAGCTGATATTTTCATCCACGCGTTTCAGGAAGAATTAACATGAGAAATTTTTTATCCATCGAAGATGTACCCGATCCCTCAGGGTTGGTAAACAAAGCTCTTGCTTATAAAAAACAACCGTTTCTGGATAAAGCCCTGGGTGTTGGAAAAACGCTGGGAATGATTTTTCTGAACCCAAGCCTGCGCACGCGCATCAGCACACAAGTAGCCGCCCGCAACCTGGGCATGGAGGTTATTGTATTTAATATTGATAAAGAAGGCTGGCAACTGGAATTTGCCGATGGCGCTGTGATGAAAGGTGATAAAACTGAACACGTAAAAGAAGCTGCCGCAGTCCTAGGTCAATACTTTAGTATCCTGTGCATCCGGACTTTCCCCAAGCTGTTGGACAGGGAGGAAGATTATGATGAGCAGGTCATCCGGCAATTTGTCAAGTATGCCGGTGTACCTGTGATCAGTCTCGAAAGTGCTACGCTACACCCGTTGCAAAGTCTTGCGGATAGAATGACCATTTCAGAAGTATTCACTGAAAAACGTAAACCAAAAGTGGTATTAACCTGGGCCCCACATGTAAAAGCCCTTCCGCAGGCAGTACCGAACTCTTTTGCTCAATGGATGAAAGATTGGGATGCCATTGATTTTGTTATTACCCACCCTAAGGGTTATGAACTTGATCAACAATTCGTGGGTACAACCTCCGTTATTCATGATCAGGATGAGGCCTTAACTGGTGCTGATTTTGTGTACGTTAAAAACTGGTCCTCCTATCAGCAATACGGCAAAATCATCAACACCGATCCATCCTGGATGATCACCAATCAAAAGCTCTTACCGACCAATCAGGCTAAGATCATGCATTGCCTTCCGGTAAGGCGCAATCTGGTAATTGCCGATGAAGTGCTTGACGGTCCTGATTCAATTGTAATACAGCAGGCTGGTAACCGCGTATGGGCTGCGCAGGCTGTGATCAGCGAACTCTTGCGCAGTAATTTCTGATCCTAAGATCAAAAAAGTGTCCAATTAGGCATTTAAATCGATTGCTTTAAAATAGTAGAAACTCCATTCGAAGCGTTACTGGTTTTGTTAAATTCGCTGCGGTTAAAAACAATCCAGAGACTTATGAAAACCATTAACGACATCAACTTCAGTGGAAAACGGGCACTGATCCGCGTTGATTTTAACGTTCCGCTTGATAAGAGTTTTGCTGTAACAGATGATAACCGCATCCGAGCTACCATTCCTACCATTTCAAAAATTTTAAACGATGGCGGAAGCTGCGTGCTGATGTCGCACCTGGGCCGGCCAAAAGACGGACCGGAAGAAAAATATTCACTAAAGCACACGATCAAAAAAACAGAAGAACTGCTCGGTCGGCCAGTAAAATTTGCCAGTGATTGCATTGGTGACGAAGCGTATAAAATTTCTGCAGCCTTAAAACCGGGAGAAGTCTTGTTGCTCGAAAACCTTCGCTTTTACAAGCAGGAAGAAAAAGGTGATCTTGAATTCTCCGAAAAACTTTCGAAACATGGCGATATCTATGTGAACGATGCTTTTGGAACAGCACACCGTGCACACGCCTCCACTACCATTGTTGCACAGTTCTTCAAAGAAAAGTGTGCCGGTTACGTGATGGCTGCTGAACTTGATAATGCTAAAAAGGTTTTAGAGAATGGAGAGAAGCCCTTTACCGCGATAATGGGTGGAGCAAAAATTTCTGATAAAATCCTCATCATCGAAAAGCTACTCGACAAGGTGAACAACCTGATTATTGGAGGAGGAATGGCTTACACATTCTTCAAAGCACTAGGTGGTAATGTTGGAAAATCATTAGTAGAGGAAGATAAACTTGACCTGGCAAAAGAACTCATTCAAAAAGCCAAAGCGAAAGGTGTTGAACTACACTTACCGATCGACTCCATCATTGCTGATAAGTTTGATGCTGCTGCCAATACAGCAATAGCCAATAACAACGCCATCAACGATGGATGGATGGGACTGGATATTGGTCCACAAGCCTGTGCTGTATTTTCAAAAGTAGTAGAAGACTCCAGAACCATTTTGTGGAACGGGCCAATGGGTGTTTTCGAAATGGAGAAATTTCAGACGGGTACTAAAACCATTGCTGAAGCTGTAGTTCGTGCTACGGAAAAAGGAGCGTTTTCATTGATTGGTGGTGGTGACTCTGCTGCAGCTGTTGCCAAGTTCGGTTTCGAAGAAAAAGTAAGTTACGTTTCTACCGGTGGTGGAGCCTTACTGGAATACTTTGAAGGCAAAGTATTGCCCGGTGTAAAAGCACTCGAGTAACGCCTACAAGGAAATTGATAAATAAAAAAGTCAGGTTACATGCCTGACTTTTTTATTGCGATCAATGCGCGTTAATTTGGTTGAAATACCCGAATGTAATCCACGATCATACGTTGTGGAAAAACCGTTGAGGCGTTTGGGCTTCCGGGCCAATTACCACCTACGGCAACGTTGAAGATGAAGAAGTAGTCCTGTTGAAACTCATTGAGTTCAGCAGGTGTGATATCGATAACATGGTATTGAACATCATCCAGATACCAGGTAATTAAAGTCTCCGTCCAGACAATAGAAAAAACATGAAATTCATCCGCAAATGTCTTCCCTCCTGTTAGTGATGTATTGCCCCCATAAGAAGCATAGCTCCCAGCATTATCCCAGTGTACAGTTCCATAAACTTTATCATCCCTTCCCGCACCACCACCAATTATTTCCATAATATCAATCTCACCACACTTGGGCCATCCCACAGCAGAAATATTGGAACCCAACATCCATAAGGCTGGCCACAGCCCCTGTCCTTTGGGCAGAATGGCCCGGATGTCAATACGTCCATATTTGAATTCCTTCTTTCCTTTAGTGATAATTCTCGATGAGGTATAGTTGAAGCCTGCTACAGTTTCTTTTTTTGCCTTTATGGTGAGATAACCATTTTCAACGATTGTATTTTGAGCCTGGTAATATTGAAGTTCGTTATTGCCCCATCCACTAGCACCGTTTCCGGTTTCATGTGTCCAGTCAGCGGAGTTTAAGGAGGTGCCATTAAATTCATCCTGCCACACTAGTGTGAAGTTTGGATACGTTTCCGGTGTGGTGTATCCCACATTGGATATTGGCGGCTCATTTACTACCACTGTCACCGAAAGAGTCTTATCAATAAAAAGATTATCGGTGGAGTAGGCTACCACAGTAGCTGAATAAGTACCCGAGTTCAAGTAGGTATGCTCTGCGGTACCATCCGTTGAAGTAATCGGAGAAGCCAATAGGTTCTCCCCGAAATAAAAATTATACTTTACAGCATCATCAGCATCAGCAACAAAGGAAACCAATCCAGATCCATCGGTACTAATGATAGCCTCAAGGCTAAGATTGGAAGGCTTAATTTTTTCGGCCGGATCTTCATCATCACCACAACCCATCCAGGTGATGGCGGAGCAACTTAACAGGAATATAGAAAGTAAGTATTTCATCATTGAAAAGCTTTAGAATAAGGATGTCAATTTAATCATTTCAATCCGTATGTGTCTCTTCCCACCCACTTTTTCAGCTACAGCCCCATTCAGTTCTAACAGAAATAAATTATTTTGTTTATTGACGCACGTTTATAACACAAAAAAAGTGCTCTATGAAACTGACAGCTTAAACAAATAGTCAGGAAATTCAGGTCAACCTGAGTTCGATGAAAAAAGTAGTCCCTTTTTGTGGGGCTGTCTCAAACCAGATTTTTCCATGCATTTGTTCGATGGCTTGCCTGGCGATAGCCAATCCTAAACCAGAACCGGATTTCTTCGTGCTGAAGTGCGGTAAAAATATCCGCTCTGCTATTGCAGGTGCAATCCCCTTTCCATTGTCCTTAACGGTAATAAGATAACTACTTTCCCTTTTCTCAATGGCAACATCAACACGCAACGGTGAACCCGGCCGGGCTGCCTGAAGCGCATTGATAATCAGATTCGAGAATGTTCTGCCCAGTAATTGCTCGTCACCTAAAATAAATAATTCTTTACTGCTTGTGGCGAAATTTAAATCACCCGACTGGCTGTGAAGGTCAATGATTCGCTTCAGTAAGCTGACCAATTCCAGGCGCTGCATAACCGGCTCCGGCATCTTGGCAAAACTGCTAAAGGAAGATGCTATCTCATTTAAGGTATCCACTTGAACCAGTAAAGAAGAAAGGGCCTTCTCTGTTTTCTCATTTGTATTAGTACCCTGTTTTACTGCACGTTCCAATTGTTGCAACGTCAGCTTCATAGGAGTAAGCGGATTTTTCACCTCATGTGCCACTTGTTGTGCGATTTCGCGCCAGGCCCTTTCACGTTGCGTTTGCTCTAACTCAGCCTTGCTTTCGCTCAGCTTATACAACATCTGGTTGTACTCCTTTGCCAACAGCCCCAATTCATCATTCGCATTCCAGGTAATGGGCTCATTGATACCGGTAAGTGATGTTCGATTGAGCGATCGGGTAATGTAGGTGAGCGGAAATATTAGCCACTTAGAAACAAAATAAGATAATACCAACAACACAATAAAAATCCCTGCAAAGACATTCAGTATGTTCGCTAAAATAGTAATCTGCACTTTTTCAAGAAGGTAGCCGGATTGATAGAATGGAATGCCAAGCATGCCCATCATAACTCCAGTTTGCGGATGCTTAAGCGATGTGTAGGCCACAAAATAATCCAACTTGCCAATGCGCTCCTGTTCAATAAATAAACTTTCGCCATCGCTGATTTTTGAAAATGCAACAGGATTTATGTATCCAGATAACAGTCCGCTTTCAACTATGAGGGGTTGTGTTGATGCTTCCAAAAAACCATCGGGCCGATATAAACTTGCATCAAGGTTAGAGAGCTTTGCCAGTTCTGTTAATTGACTGGTAATAACAGTTCCGTTCGGTTCTGCGAGCGATACATTAATAGCAGTCGTCAGCTGTTGTCCGAAGGCTTTTGCCTTGCTCTGATATTCTGATCGGAGCTGTTGTCGTGAAGAGTTACTCGTTAAACCGAGCGTGGTTATGCTGACAACAATTAATGGGAGAAAGAATGCCAGGTTAAGGATGAGCTGGATGCGGGCAGAGAAAAACAAGTTGGTCCCCATCCAATAATTGAAAACGCCCTGAATCAAAATCACGCCAAGCAAAATTGCTAACCCCAATACAAATAAGAAAGAAAAATTGGCAAACGTATACAATGCGACTGCACTGGGCGTGGAAACAATAGCTACCCTCCCGGTATGATCTTCTTGTGCAATGTGATCGAACCCAAATTTCTGAATCCCATGCCGATACAGATTCGGATCTCCGAGCCATTGCTGATCAAAAAAAAGTTCGTAGTTATAGTCACCTGATGTAAACTGAATCTCTTCATCCGAAAACACGGCATAACTCAAATCCTGCGTCCGGTAGAATTGCTGAAAGCGATTGTCCACCAGCAATTCCGGATAAACACTTTCAGGAATAATTTTCTTTAATAACAACTCAATTATGATGTGACCAGTCACGGCATCAAAACGTTTGATGGGAACAACCACCAAATATTTTTGGGTAACATCAGCTTGCGGATTATTAATAAAGTAAACGCCCGGATAAACTGTACGATAGGCATCGGTATCATAAAATGAAATAACATCCGAAAATGTGTTTAGGGCAGCATTGTCTATGGGTGTACCCGATGCATCAAACAAGGAAATAACAATATCATATTTGTTAAAATAGCTTGGTAGAAAAACCTGTCGGATTTTTTGTCGGATAACATCCTTTCCTAAAAAAGGGCTGGCAATCCGGCTTTGAATAAAAAGGTCGTTTGAAATTTTTACAGAAGATTCGCGCAACAGGTATTCTCCAAAATAATCCCGATCGATCAGGAAATTATTAGCAAAACGAAACTGGTTTTCAAGTTTCTCTCGCTGACTAAATACAGTAATAGCCGTTGTGCTGACTAACGCGATACTAAAAACAGCGACAAATAAATACCCGAAAGTTGCATAGCTGAAACGCTTTAAATGAGCAAAAAGCTTTAAGCCATAAACTGTTAGAAAGTAAAAAACACCCACTACCAGTGCGGTACGGTAATATTGGCCGGTCAACTCATTGATAACCACAAAAGCTCCCATGCTCAGGAAAAAACAAATCAAAATTCGAAATTCCTTTTTGTTCCCAATCAATATGCGAACAAACACGTGCGTAAATAAAAAAGAACAGATGCCAGAAATAATCACTGCAACAATGCTCATCACCCGGATGAAGTCAAAATTTAGCGATTGGGTTATATCCAATTCAATAGAAGAGTTGTTATAGATCGTCTGAATGGTAATGAAAGGAAAGAGAATAGCAAAGAAAATACAGAGTCCCGAAAATACCGAGAGAAGCCACGAACTCCATGTACTTTTCATCATCCAGCGAGACACGCTGCTGTGATGATAGTAGCGAAATAAATAATAACACAACAATAAAATAGCCATCAGATTGATTATCAAATCGCCCAGCGATGCATTGAATCTTGAGGATGCAAAGAATTGTGGATTAAAAATCTTAGTGCTCACAAATGTTCCAGGAAAGTCAAAGTGGAGCATTCCGAATCTGATGAGCAGAAGAACCATGAACAAAAATAGAAATCCAACATCTGAGCTGCCTCTTGTAATGGCCACCTGATATACTGCTACTACCAACACCAACAATGCTGAAACAAAAAGCAGTACTGCCGCCAGCCGCATTTCAGGATGCACAGGCCACTCATCTGATAAAAAGCTAATCCTGAAATAACATATGCCGTGAAGATAGATCGGTACACCGATGGTGGCATTGGCTTCCAACAGGGAGATACTTGCCGATGGGAAGATTGCTGCATTCCACTCCGGCTTCAGGTACTCATTTACAATTTTATAGTTCCGATGCAACGGGATAATGCCCACTAATATTTTTTCATCCGTTGTCTTCCATTGCTTGATCAGGAATTCACCGGTTCCATCTCGAATAAACCGGATGCCCGTTGAATCATCTGGTAATGAAAGTGAAGGAACATAATGATTATCCGACCATGCCGTTAATTTATTGTTTGTATATAATAGGAAAGTGAAGTTGCTTGTTGTGATTAGCGATGACCTTTTACGCTCTTTCAGGTGCGCTAGTATCATGTTGGCCTCATTCTCCAAATGAGTCAGTTCGTGGGCAACATTGCTGGATATTTTTTCTGCAATCGAGGGTGCCGACTCAGCGCGAAAAGATAAATAGGTTAGCACGAAGCCAACCAACGACAAGAGAATAGAAAGACCAAAAAGGATTGTG
The DNA here is from genome assembly GCA_016787565.1 of Cyclobacteriaceae bacterium. Taxonomy (GTDB): domain Bacteria; phylum Bacteroidota; class Bacteroidia; order Cytophagales; family Cyclobacteriaceae; genus JAEUUG01. The sequence goes on along the minus strand of JAEUUG010000003.1, from coordinate 20,109 downwards.
TTCTTTGATTTCAATACCGATCACAATTGGTGACCGTTAAAGTTAACTATTTACTGTGACAGGTTGCGATCAAATTTGATCCCTCCGAATAAATGAAGGTATACAATGCGTGAATACCGGTAGTTGTAAGGAACCAAAAGCAGCATAATGGCAATCGAGGCTCCGATGTAAACCCACTCAGAAGGGTCACCCAATAAATACAATACTACACCAACTAGGATGATGATGGCAACTGTAAATCCATAGCCTACATACATGGCACCCTGATAAAAACCGGGCTCCGGTTCCAGACGAATGCCGCAGTGCGGGCACTTCTCATTCATGACATTGAATTGAGAGAGTTTGCTCCAGACAGGATACTTGAAAATATCACCCTGACGGCAACGCGGACATTTACCTTTAAGCAGTGCGGTTGAGTAATCCCTTGCGTGCATTTTTACTTGATTTATACCAAAAGTATCCCAGCGTAATGACCGCCAGATAAGGCATGACGAGAAGATATAGAATACCTGTATTAATACCTGCCGCAATACCTGGATTTCCGTTGCTATAATTATTCTCCAATGTTGACCGGCACATGGCGCATTGTGCCATAGCGTCTCCGGCAGTCAATAGGACCACGACCACCATAAAACTTAAAAACCTGAGCATTAATCTGATTTTCATCGCTATCATTTATAGTATGGGCTGATCATCCAATACACAATCACACCGGTAACTGCTACATACAACCACACTGGAAAGGTAAGTTTAGCCAAGGCCCTGTGCCTTTCAAAATCACCCATCCAGGCGCGAACAAAGGTGAATAAAACCAGAGGAATAACAGCAACCGAAAGTAAAATGTGCGAAATCAAAATAAAAAAATAAACATACCGGATCGCGCCCTCTCCTCCATAGGGAGTGGAGTCGCTGGTCATATGATACACCACGTACATGACAAGAAACACAGTAGATAATAGGATACAGGTCTTCATGAGCCACTCGTGCAGTATTCTTTTTTTATTCCGAATGGCAACAACTGCAGCGATCAGCAAAACGCCCGTAATCCCATTGATGGTTGCATAGATTGGTGGCAAGAAGGAAAAATCATATCCCGGAATTTTTACACCGAATAAAATTGCTACTGCTAAAGGAATAATTATAGATAGCGCGACAATTAGCCTTTGATAGGGATTCTGTTTAACACTTGTGTTCATCAATACTGCTTTAAAATAATGGTTAATTCGGTAACCAGTCGGTCGGTATCCTCCCGATCGTGGGCTTTATATTGCCCTCTGATCGTACCCGAAGAATCAACCAAAACAAGGTTAAAAGGTTCTGAAAGAAAGAAAATACACTTCTTTAAAAATTGAGTTTGGTCATCGCTTACATCCTTTAGAATAAGGGAAGAAGTCAAGGAAGGAAAATCTGAACTTACGCGATTCAGGTTCCTTTTAATTTCACCGTCCTGTGGTGCAAAAAGGAATAACATCAAACCTTCCTCACCCACGCTAAACTGATTGAGAACGGAGTCGGGAATGTGATACGGAAGTTGTGGGACTGAACATCCGCTTTGGTTAATCGGAAGGTCATGAACAAATAAAGGATCAACATTGAATTCATTCTTCCCGAAGAATTTCAAAAACACAAAAACCAACACCGGTAATAGCAAGGCTGCAAAGAGGTACAGAATTTTTTTCATGACAGGATTTAAAATGCAATCAACTCTATCTTTCTTCTTGATTATCCAAAAAAAGAGGCTCACGTAACACGCAAGCCTCCGTCATATATTTTTATTATTGATTACCGGACGGCACTTATGGCCATACCTTCATATACGAAAGCTACAAGCATCCACACCACAAAAATCATGGGTATCAGAATGGACCAGAGCAACACTTTTGCTTCATAGCGAAGGTGCATGAACTCACCAACGATGTAGGCGGCCTTCACAATAGTCAGCCCCACAAAGAGGGCAGTCTTCATTGATCCGTGTGCCATGGTGAAGGCAATCACGAACTCAACGGCTGTAACTGCACCCAGTATGCCGGCAACAGTCCAAAGTTTTTTAATTTTTTCCTTATCGGGAGGAAGAACGGTTACATGTGTTTCTTCTGAATGCGCCATGATTAACTATTTACAAGGTTTAAAGAAATCAAATCGGATTTAAACAAGGTAGAAGAATGTGAATACAAATACCCATACGAGGTCTACAAAGTGCCAGTACAAACCAACTTTTTCAACCATCTCGTAATGACCTCTTCGGTCATACACTCCGGTAACGGCATTGTAGTAAATCAAAAAGTTAAAACAAACACCACTGAATACGTGGAAACCATGAAATCCTGTGATGAAGAAAAAGAAGGCGGCAAAATCTGGTGGCCCATACTGGTTATTCACCAAGTTTGCCCCGAAAAAAGTTGTTCCTTCCGCAACTGCGTCACCAGCATGTGCACCATGAATAAAGTGCGACCACTCCCAAGCCTGACAACCCAAGAAGGCTAATCCGCCAACAATTGTCCAGAGCATCCACTTCTCAACCGCTGCGCGATCCATTCGATGACCCGCTTCAACTGCCAATACCATGGTTACAGAACTCATGATGAGGATGAATGTCATGATACCCACAAAAACCAACGGCAGTGAAATTCCTTCCAGGAAAGGTACAGCCTCAAAAACCTTTTCAGGAATTGGCCAATAAGAAGTTGAAAACTTGAAAGCCTCTACTGCCCCCTCATAAGCATTGTGCGAGGAGCGCACTAAGCCGTAGGTGATCAATAATGCCGAAAATGTAAAAGCATCGGAAAGCAGAAAGAACCACATCATGAGCTTGCCATAACTGGCGCCCATGGGTGAAACTCCGCCATCCCACGCGCTTTTTCCGTGATCTGTAATTGTTGCCGTTGAGGTGCTTGCCATACTAAATGTTATCGGTTTGGTGATGGTGTTATTGTTGTCTGATTATTATCGGTTTAAAACTAAAAAGACGAACAAATATAGCCAAAGTCCGCCCAAAAAATGCCAATACGTGGCACACATTTCCATTCGAACCATGTTTTTCGAATGAATTTTATAGCGGAAAGTGGATACTAAAACAATTAATAGGAAGACTATTCCACCGATCAGGTGTAAACCATGAACACCGGTCAAAACATAAATAAAGGAACTGGAGGTATTGCTGCCCATTCCGGTAAAGTAATAATTCATCTCTACCATTTTAATCCATGCCAGCCACTGTGCTGCCAGAAAAGCCAATCCTAGTATGGTGGTTATACTCACGGCAACTTTTACCATCTCCAGGTTATCCCGCTTAGCAGAAACCTGCGCCCAAATCAGGGAAATACTGCTCAGTACAATAATGACTGAGCTGGTCCAAAATTCCTGCGGCAATTCAAAGGATGACCATCCCGGCTCTCCACGCTTCACAATGTAAGCGCTCGTCCAGGCCATGAATAACATCGTAACACTTACAATAAAAAGCCACATCGCAAATTTTTGCGGATGCATGGAGAGTGGCTTCTTCGCTTCTTCAACAATTTTAATATCCGTTGTCATCTCTCTCTGTTTTATAATTTATCAAGCAGATAGGCAATCTGCACAATGGGTAAATACAAAAATGATCCAAACATGATCTTTAATGCCGATTTTCGGTCACCTGATTTCATCAATGAAAATGTCTGTGCAAAGAACAACACTCCGCAAATCGTCACTACGATAGCCGATTTAATTCCAGTAATTCCGAACAAGGCTGGTAACAATCCCATTGGAATGAGAAACATGGTATAGATCATGATTTGAATAGCCGTGTTTAAATCTTTTTCGCCTCCGGAAGGAAGGAGTTTGAATCCTGCCTTTTTATAATCATCATCTGCCACCCAGGCGATGGCCCAGAAATGTGGAAATTGCCAGATGAACTGGATTCCAAAAATGATTAAGGCTTCGTGCGAGATTACTCCCGTTGCTGCCGTCCAGCCCAGCAAGGGTGGAAGCGCTCCTGGAATCGCACCCACAAAAACAGCTATGGGCCCAACTCTTTTCAGGGGTGTATAGATAAAACTATACAATACCATGGAAAGGATCGCAAGAAGTGTTGTCAGCAGATTTGTATATGAAAATAAAATTCCAACACCGGCCACAAAACAAATGATCGAGAATGTGGTGGCCTCACGAATGGATAACCGGGCCGTGGGAAGTGGCCTGTTCACTGTCCTTGTCATCAGTTTATCCAAGTCCTTTTCAATAATCTGGTTAACAATAACCGAGGAACCGGAGAGTAAAAATCCGCCCAAAAAAACCATGCTTAGCACCATGAGGTCTGCCCGGGGTGACGCCAATACAAAACCAAAAGCACAGGAAAATGCAACGAGAAATGACAACCGAAACTTTAACAATTCCCAATATGCTTTTGCCTTGGCAAGGATGAGTGTAAATCCGGAAATAGTTTGCGTTTGCCCTGTTAGCATATCACGTAGTTAACACTGTTTCTGTTCTTCTGTTCAAGCGTAGAAAGAGTAAGAACTGAAATCCAAATGTAAGGGAAGCCAGCCATAAATGAAGGGGTTGAAGAAATGGCGGAATACCCCCATACGCCATACCCACCCCACTCAAAAGAGTTCCCAAAATTAACAGGATTAGCGGAAGCTGAAAAGCTTTTAGACCGTCCGTTTTCCGCAACTTGAGCACCAATCCTACATGGAGGACAAATACAACCCATGAAAACGACCGGTGAATGATAAACACCGTTCCAAGATTTTCTATCCAACTTTCACGAGGCAGTTTTGATGCAACCGAATCAATGGCTTCCCGAACCTGCGTACCCAATAAAATCTGAATCAGAACCACCGCCACACAAGCCAGCAACCATACCATCACACCCGGTGCCTGAATCTTGTTGACAGCTTTTGTCGTTGAGCTATCTACTAGCACAATCAATAGAGCTACAATAACCAATGCCAAAAACATGTGTATGGTAATGGTCCACGGTGTAAGATTGGTGGAAACAACAAAGGAGCCAAGCCAGCCTTGAAATCCAACCAAAAAAAACGATAGGAAAGAAAAAATGGTCATTGATTTTTTTTCCTTCCAAAACCTCAACGCGTATATGAATACAGCAAAGATCAATAAACCAATCACTACACCTACCAACCGGTTGATGTATTCAACCCATGTTTTAACCGGATTAAAATCGGCCTCCTCTAAAATTGATTTATCCTGAAGAATAGCCTCAGCTGTTTTTGAAAATCCCAGAGCCGAAAGGTAGTTGGCAAACTTGACATTTTTCTTTTCGCGATGCGCAGCATAAATTTCTTTGTAATTGTCAGGAAGTTGCGCAACCGAAGTTGGGGGCACCCAGGCACCGAAACACGTTGGCCAATCCGGACAACCCATACCAGATCCGGTGCTCCGAACAATACCACCGACCAAAACAAGGATGTAGACTGCGATCAGGGTTGAAAGGCTTAACCGGTAGAACGATCGCATGCAAGTGGATTTAAAGACAGAAGCTTAATGTTCAGAGCCTAGAGCAAGATCCTGAGCATTAAGCTCCTTAATAAAAAGACTAATGTTTATTTCCTTCTACGATGATAGAACCATCACCTCCGGAGCTTTCCAGTCGGATGAGTTCATTCTCATGAGGCAAGTTGGATTCAGGAGTCTCTGAATACGGAACAGTTTGCGGAATAAAGTCGTCTTTCGCACCAGGCTTACTATAGTCGTATGGCCAGCGATAAACCGATGGAATTTCTCCAACCCAGTTACCATGTCCAGGATTCCGTGGAGTTGTCCATTCTAATGTATTCGAGTTCCAGGGATTTGCAGATGCTGCTTTTCCACGGAAGATGCTGTAGAAAAAATTGAACAGGAAAATAAATTGTGCTGCTAAGGTTAGGATGGCCGCCACACTCACCATCGTGTTCAAGTCTGCAAAACCGCTGAAGGTCTCAAAATTTGTCCAGGAGTAATATCTTCTTGGGAAACCTGCTATTCCAATGTAATGCATCGGGAAGAATACCAGGTATACACCAACAAATGTTACCCAGAAGTGGATGTATCCCAGACGGTTATCCATCATACGACCAAACATTTTCGGGAACCAATGATACACACCAGCCAACATTCCGAAGAAAGAAGCACTACCCATCACCAGGTGAAAGTGAGCCACCACGAAATAGGTGTCGTGCAACTGAATATCAACGGCTGAGTTACCCAGGAAAATTCCTGTAATACCTCCTGTTAAAAAGAAAGAAACTAGCCCAATCGAAAACAACATGGCCGGAGTGAAAATCAGGTTTCCTTTCCACAGAGTTGTCACATAGTTGAAGATTTTTACCGCTGAAGGAACTGCTATAATTAAGGTAAGCAACATGAAGATGGATCCCAGGAAAGGGTTCATACCCGTTACAAACATGTGGTGTGCCCAAACAATAAATGAAAGGATGGCAATGAACAACATAGATCCGATCATCGCTTTATATCCAAAGATTGGCTTGCGCGAGTTCGTAGCAATAATTTCAGAGGTAATACCCAATGCAGGTAGCAACACAATATACACTTCCGGGTGACCGAGGAACCAGAACAAATGCTGGAACAAAATCGGACTTCCACCGGTGTGCGGCAAAGCCTCTCCACCTATGAAGATATCGGATAAATAAAAACTTGTACCGAAGCTTCTATCAAAAATCAGTAACAACGCTGCGGCAAATAATACCGGAAAAGAAAGTAAACCAATAATCGCTGTAAAGAAAAACGCCCAAATGGTAAGCGGCATTCGGGTAAAGGACATGCCTTTGGTGCGCATGTTAATTATTGTGGTGATATAGTTAATACCACCGAGTAAGGTACTCACAATGAACAGGGCCATGGCAACAAGCCACAACGTCATTCCTGTTCCTGACCCTTTGATGGCCTGCGGCAATGCACTCAGCGGAGGATAAATAGTCCAACCTCCACCGGCAGGACCGGTTTCCAAAAAGAGAGAAATAAACATGATAACACTGGACAAAAAGAAAAACCAGTACGATAACATATTCATGAAACCCGAAGCCATATCACGGGCACCGATCTGAAGCGGGATTAGGAAATTTGAAAAGGTTCCGCTCAACCCGGCAGTCAATACAAAGAAAACCATGATGGTACCATGCATGGTTACAAGTGCCAGATAGAATTCCGGATCGAGTTTGCCTTCCGGGGTAATCCACTCACCCAGCACAGGTTTTAACCAGTCGAGGTTCATATCCGGGAAACCCAACTGCAGACGGAAAATCACAGAAAGTGTTCCACCCAACAATGCCCAGAAAATACCGGTTATCAGAAATTGCTTAGCAATGACTTTATGATCCTGGCTGAAAATGTAGGTGGTCCAAAAGTTGCCCTCATGATGCTCGTGATCGTGATCATCGTGATGCTCGGTTTCGTGATGAATGTGAATATCAGTTGTTGCCATGTCTTGAAAAATCTTGATTAATTAACGCCTCGAATTGTTTCCACTTCTGCTACTGCTGATCCTGGATCTTTCTCCATACCTGACTTGATCATGGCTGCTTCCTTCAGGGAAACAGGAACTTTGTTCAGGTATTCCGGATTCTGCTTCAACCAGGTTTCCTGAGAAGCCTTCCAACGCTCATATGATGCTTCATCCTCCACAATCACAGCCATCTTCATCGAGAAGTGACCACGACCACAAATCTCCGTGCAGGCTAATTCATAATTAAAATTCTGATTGTTTAATTTATCACGCATCTCCTGAGTTGTTAGGGTAGCCTTAAATTTAAACTGCGTTGGCATACCGGGTACAGCATCCATTTTAACCCGAAAATGCGGAAGAAAGACACTGTGCAATACATCCTTCGCGCGGATCTTCAGCAAAACTTCCTTGTCTTTTGGAATATGAAGTTCAAGCGATTTAAAATCATCGAACGAATTTTTATCTGTTAAATCCAATCCAAATTCATTCCCTGTATTATCGATCAATTTAAAATTAACCGTACCGAGCTGGCTATCCTTAACTCCGGGATACCGGGCCGTCCATGCGAATTGTTGCGCTACCAACTCAATCACCTCCGCTTCTTTTGAAGCCGGACTGGTAATGTCATTCCATGCACGAAGGCCGGTGAAGATCAATACTGCCAATACAATTGCCGGAATGATTGTCCACGCTAATTCGAGATAATGATTGTCGGGATAGAATTTTGCCTTACGCCCTTCTTTGTAACGATACTGATAAATGAATACAAACATGATCACACTGATGATGGAAAAGGCCGCAACCGTAATAGCCATGGTAATCCAGAATAGTGAATCTGTCCACTTACCGTGAACCGAAGCCACCGGTAACGAGTAATCACCAATGTATGCCCACGAGTACCAGAAAAATACGCCCAAACTCACAACCATAAATACAACAAACAAAGCAGCGTTGATGCTATTAGCAGAATCAGCCCGACCCTCCTTTTCTCCCTTTGCAATATTTACCAGGTTGCTGATCCTGAAAATAAAGTACAGGATTACCAGAACCAGAACTACACCTAAACCAATTATCAAACTCATCATAGTGCTTTCAAATATTAAATATGGTGATGAAGACTCTCTTCTAACATCGGATGATTCTTACCAATCAAGGGTACTTTCGACAAACTGGTTAATACAACCAACAAGAACACAGCCATGAAAATTAATGCAACACCAATTTCCATGAAACCTAAACCTCCTTCATGTTGCATCACACCCGGAGTAACCATGTTATAGAAATCAAACCAGTGCCCAACAATGATAATTGGTGTAACCAACTTCAGGGTTGATAACTGACGCTTTGCATCTCTTGTCATCAATAACAAGAATGGCAATACAAAGTTTAAGATCAGGTTAGTGTAAAATATCCAACTGTACGGGCTGTTCTTGATTCGCTCAATAAAGTAAACCGTTTCTTCCGGAATGTTCGCGTAGTAAATCAACATGAACTGACTGAACCAGATGTAGGTCCAGAAAATAGAAAAGGCGAAAATAAATTTTCCCAAATCGTGCAAGTGATTGGAGTTCACAATCTTCAGGTATCCGGCAGATTTCAAACTGGCTACAATCAATGTTATTGTCGCCAAACCGGTTACCCACCAGCTGGCAAACACATACCAACCGAACATGGTGCTGAACCAATGGGTATCAATGCTCATCACCCAATCCCAGGCTGCTACCGAAGAACTCACGCCAAAGAAAATAAGGAAGACGGTAGACAACACCTGATTCTTATGCCAGTATGAGGTACCCGCATGGATATCCTCTGCCAACATATTCTTCCTGATCTGCAACAAGAACCAATACCATACGCCAAAGAAAATCACCATTCTGGCGATGAAGAAAATCGGGAAGGTTCCTCCTGCTAAAGGCCAGAAAAAGAAAGGAGCCTTTTTATTGATGATCGGATCGAAATCCGCACCCTCTGCGTACAATGAACTGTGGGTCCAATGGAAAATATCGTGGTGCGTCAGAAACCATAATACTAACATCAATATACCAGCAATTGGAATCCAGGATGCCATGGCAAGGGGAACACGCTTTACGCCAGCTGACCATCCAGCCTGCGCAGCATATTGAATGGTGATAAAGAATAAACCAATAATTCCAAGACCTGCGAAGAAAACGTTGTTCATCCATAGGGTTGTATAAAGTCGCTTCAACCAGGTTGCTGTTTCAGCATGTCCACCCGCTTCATGACCTTCAGACGCTGCTGAAGCATCTGCGCTGGCCACGAGTTGTTCAGCGGCTTTGACGGCATGCCCTCCTCCGTGTTCGTCATGACCGCTGCTGCGCATGGCCATAAACAAACCCAGGACTAGTAAGACAACTCCCACCGCCAGAAGAATGAAAAGCTTCCGTTTGGTTTCGGGCCTAAATACGTATTGTTCTTCTGCTACTGTTACTTGATGAGCCATTTTTATCTATTAACAATTTTCTGTACTCAGTTATTCAGTCGTGTTATTTCTGCAAAGTCTTAACATACTTAGCAATCTTCCACCGGTCTTCCGGATTAATTTGCGAACCGTGTGCCCACATCAAACCCTTTCCATGCGTGATAACATGAAAGATATGACCCTCAGAAATATTCTTCAATGCATCACTATTCAAATTTGCAACACCGGCATATTTGTCAGCTACTTTACCATCACCGGCACCTTTTGCACCGTGGCAATGATCGCAATACATTTCGTACAATAATTTTCCACCGGCAATAACAGCGGCCGATGAATCCAACGGATTTTTAATGGAAGCTGCAGCATAGGCCAGACTATCTTTGCCAAATCGATAGGGCAACCAACCCTGTTTATTTCGGCTTACGGTATTCGGTGCCGGTTCACGCATGGTCATGCGGTGTGGGTTGAATTTGTTGGAATTAAAGAATTCGGCATGTCCATCCGGATATTCAATAGAGGTTAACCAACGCCCTGCGTCTTCATCCACAATTTGCGAATACGGTTCATAGGCCACCGAATGATACATATTCGGTGCATATTCGGTGCCCGGATTATCTCCACCTGCCGTACAGGCCGTAAGCAAAGCCGCTGCTGAAAAACCAATGAACAAACTTTTTACCACGCGCATAGTATTAGGTTCTCTGAGATTATTCAAAATTCTTTTCATTCACTTCGGATGCACCTGCATCTTTCAAAATTTTTCCAAGCACAGTTTTGTCTATAGACTGGTTTTTTGCCAGATCGATGGCCATAATGTGTTTATCGTCCGTGCTGCGGATGTCAAACTGGCGTGGCCACTTATAGGGTTTCATATCGCTGACGATGAAGAAAGTTCCTACCATTCCGAGTGCTGATAATAACACGGTTAATTCAAACGTAACAGGAATAAAAGGAGGAAGTGATGCGAAGTTCTTTCCACCGATGATCATCGGCCAGTCATACCCCAGCATCCATATCTGCATGGTCAATGCTATAGAGGTTCCGGTCATGCCGAATAAAAAGGCGGCAATCGGAAGACGTGAGCGTTTATAACCAAGGGCATCATCAATACCGTGAACGGGGAATGGAGAATACACTTCGTGAATCTTCACACCATTACCACGAACCTTTTCGATGCCGGTTAACAGCACCTCTTCGTCATCAAAAACACCTACGATAAAATTCTTGTCTGCGTCCATTTTTTATACGATTAAAATCGATCGCTTCTAGTGTGAAGCATCCTGATTTGTTTTTTCAGAAGATGATTTAACAATACTTTTTACTTCGGCCATATTGATTACCGGGAAGAACTTCGCAAACAGGAAGAACGCGGTAAAGAATAACCCAAAGGTAAAGAGATACTCCCCGATGTCGTACATGGTCGGATGGAACATCGTCCAGCTTGACGGTACATAGTCACGGTGCAGCGAGGTTACAATAATAACAAAGCGCTCGAACCACATACCAATGTTCACCACGATCGACAATACAAACGTGGCAACTATGCTGGTACGAATTTTCTTCACCCAGAAAAGCTGCGGAGAAATTACGTTACAGGTCATCATCGACCAATAAGCCCAGGCATATGGACCCGAAACACGGTTATAAAATGCATATCCTTCATACTCTACTCCCGAGTACCAGGCAATAAATAACTCAGTGATGTAGGCTATACCGACAATCGAACCGGTTACAATGATGATGATGTTCATCAACTCGATGTGATAAATGGTAATGTAATCTTCCAGTTTAAACACTCTTCGGGTCACAATCAATAACGTGAGCACCATGGCAAAGCCTGAGAAGATAGCACCCGCAACGAAGTAGGGTGGGAAAATAGTTGTATGCCATCCGGGAATAACCGAAGTAGCAAAGTCCATGGATACGATGGTGTGAACAGACAATACCAGTGGTGTTGAGAGACCAGCCAGGATCAACGCTACAGATTCGTAGCGCATCCAGGTTTTTGCACCACCCTGCCATCCAAAGCTAAGTGCATTATAAATGGCAGCACGCAGGTTGTTACCCTGCACAACGGCACGGTCGCGGATAACGGCAAAGTCAGGTATCAGACCGATGTACCAGAACACCAGCGATACGGTGAAGTATGTCGAGATCGCGAACACATCCCACAACAGTGGAGAGTTAAAGTTTACCCACAGTGATCCGAAAGCATTGGGAAGTGGAAGCGCCCAATAAAAACCTAACCACAAGCGACCCATGTGAATGAGCGGGAATGACGCTGCGCAGATAACGGCAAAAATTGTCATGGCTTCAGCGGCACGGTTAATGGACATTCTCCATTTCTGACGGAACAATAATAAAATCGCTGAAATCAATGTACCTGCGTGACCGATACCAACCCACCATACGAAGTTTGTGATATCCCAGGCCCAACCCACCGTTTTGTTCAAGCCCCACATGCCGATACCATTCCACAGTACCATCCACACACAGTACAAACCATAGGCAAGCAACGAAACCGAGATCGCCATGGCGAGATACCAAAGATTTGCTGGCTTGTTCTCAACATGACGGCTGATGTCATGCGAAACATCTTTCACGGTTTTGCCACCGGTAATTAAAGGATCACGAATTGAAGAAGATACCTGCATAAGTTGCGTAGTCGTTATAAAATATTGCTGCGTATGTTATTCTCTACTGTCTGTTTTTTTTTCTGATTCATCATCAGGCTTTCTCTGCCTCTTTGTTTCTAACCTTCGACAAGTACCAGATGTTTGGCTTCACACCAATCTCTTCCAGCACCTGATAGGCACGCGGGTTGTCCGTAATCTTGTCCACCCGATATGGATTCTTCTCGTCAGCCGGTCTGATTTTCAAAAGTTTCGAAATCTTGCTTTCCGGATTGTTAACATCCCCGAAGACAATAGCTCCGGTACTGCACGATGCCTGACAAGCTGTAATCACTTCGCCATCCTTCAACTCTCTACGCTCCTTCTTGGCGGTAAGTTTGCCGGATTGAATCCGCTGCACGCAGAAGGAACATTTCTCCATTACACCACGGGAACGAACGGTAACATCAGGGTTCAATACCATTTTACCTAGTTCGGTATTCATGGCAGTGTTTACACTTTCGAATTGACTATTATCGTGATACTTGAACCAGTTGAAACGTCTTACTTTATAGGGACAGTTGTTGGCACAATAGCGTGTACCGATGCAACGGTTATAGGTCATTTGGTTAAGTCCTTCTGAACTATGGGTAGTAGCTGCTACCGGACATACTGTTTCGCAAGGGGCATTATTACAATGCTGACACAACATCGGTTGGAAAACTACTTCCGGATTATCAGCAGCGTCTTCAATTTCTTTCCAGTTTTCAGGATCGGCATCACTACTGTAATATCGGTCGATGCGAAGCCAATGCATTTCCCTGCGCATTATAACTTCATCGCGGCCTACCATGGCTACGTTATTCTCAACATTACACGCCACCACACAGGCGCCACAACCGATACAACTGTTCAAGTCTATCGCCATTCCCCAGTGGTGGCTCTTGTATTCGTGGCCCTTCCACAAGGAAAGCGAACCCGGATCTACTTTATGTTCCGGATCACTCCAGGTAGAAACTTTAGGGTGAAATTCGCGCTTCCAATCTTTATTCTTGAATTCACTCAGCAAGGATTCCTGAATGACCGTTTGACGGCCCATGTAGGTTTGATGCGTCTGTGTTTGTGCAATCTGATAGCTCTCGCTTACAATCTCAAACTTCACATCGCTAACCGTATAGTTTAATGAACCGTTTACCAGGCCAACCAATGGATATACATTCTTTCCTAATCCATCGGCTACCTTACCGGCTTTCGTGCGTCCGTATCCAAGGGCAATACCAAGGGTGCCTTGTGCCTGACCAGGCTGAATCAAAACGGGTAATGTAATGGGCTCTTTTCCAGTTACAGTGATGGATGCATACTTGGTTTTGCTCTCATCAAATGAAATTTCTTTAGCATCTTTTGGGGATACGGTTACATAGTGATCCCAAACCGCTTTGGTTATCGGATCAGGAAGCTCCTGAAGCAATGGGTTATTGGCTTGCGAACCATTACCAACTGTTCCGTTCTCATAAATAACCAGCTCAAACCCAGATGCTTTGTAATTACTTGCAATAGCGGAAGCAGCCGCTGCTACATCAGCATTAAAGGTCACAGCCGATGCCTCCACCGGAAGTTCCAATACGCCATCGTATAAGCACTTGTCCCAGAAGCTTTGAAAATCAAGCGTTTGGTTTTTGTAGAACCACGTCTTCCAGTTATTCTTTACTACTTCAAAATAGTCTGCATCGCTTACGCCTGACCAAATCAGGAAACTTTCCTGTGCCGCTCGCGATGGAAAAATTGGTGTAATAGCAGGCTGTGCTAAACTGAATTGATTTTTCTTTGGCTCGGCATCGTTCCAGGCTTCCAGATAATGATGATCCGGAGCAAGATAATTCACAAGTAAACCTGTTTCCTCTTCTTTATAGGATGTCGCTAAGGATAGCGAAACATTCTTCAGACCTGCGCCCAATTTGCCACCCATTGGATGATCATAAACCGGATTACAGTTATAGAAAAATACAACATCAATTTTACCGCTTTCTACTTCAGTAATAAAGTTGGCCATGGCCTGGTCATCACCTAAGCGATAATTAACCGGAAGATGGGGAAGAATCGTAACACCATAACTTCCCAGCATATCATTGATGCCATTTACCAAAACCTGAATGGCCTTATCATTTGATCCGGCAACGACAAGTGCTTTACCGCGATTAGCCCAAAGTTCGTCTGCTGCTTTGGCGAGGTGGTTTACATTCTCTGCCCCACCGCTTACCGTAGCCTTACCCGCTTTGGCGGCAATCAAGTTATAGAGTTGAACAACTATGGCTCCTTCCTGAGACGGTTTGATTTGTGTTCTATAGTCGGCATTGGCACCAGAGATGGAAAGATTTGCCTCGAACTGATAATGGCGCGACATATCTTTTTTATTCTCATCCACCTGGCGCGTCTGCGCATATTGTTTGGTAAATTCAATCGGTGCAATCCAGGTGCCCAGAAAATCAGCAGCAACACTTACAATGACACTGGCTTTGCTGAAATCATAAGAAGGAATCATGGCCTTGCCAAACGATTCTTCATTGGCTTTCAGCATTCCATACAGTGAGTTCTGATCGTACTGAATGTGCTGTGTAGTTGGGTATTTTGCTTTGAATTTCTCAATTACTGCATTTGTGCTGGGGCTCAGGATAGTATTGCTGACAATCCGAATTTGTCCGCCTTTTCCTGCCGTATCCGATAGTTTAGCGATAACCTGCTTATCGAGATCTTCCCAACTGATTTTTTCCTTACCAGCCTTCGGACCACGAAGTCGGGCGTTATCATATAATGAAAGAACGGAAGCTTCAACTTGCGCACTGGTACCACCTTTGGTAACACCGGATAAATCGTTGCCTTCTATTTTAATGGGTCGACCTTCGCGGGTTTTTACCACGATGCTGCAATAATCACCTCCATTAATATAGGAAGAAGCATAATAATTGGCGATGCTTGGATCAATATCAACCGGCTTGTTAACATAAGGAATTGCTTTTCGGATAGGTGCTTCACAGGCCGCCAGCGCAACAGCTGACATACCAAAGCCCATCATTTTCAAGAAATCCCTGCGGGAATGACCCAAATCTTCTTCTGGTCCCGGTTGAGCAAATTCTGCGTGCGCATGCTTTACGTACTCCGGGCTATTCGCCAGTTGCTCGATGCCTTTCCAGTATATCTTTTTAGATTCTTCCATTGTGTAATGAACCGTTATCCGTTAATCGTTTTTATTAGTATTGAAGGTCAAACCAATTCTAGTAGTGACACTTTGCACATTCCAAACCACCAATTTCTTCAACCTTCATGGTCTTCTTTTTGGTAGCTGTTTCGTGCAGTTCAACCAGTTTATCGTAGTAGGCGTTGCCCTTGGTGTTCACGTCTGTTTTGCGGTGGCAATCGATACACCAACCCATGGTCAGTAAATTCTGCTGACGAACAACATCCATCGTTTGAATTTCTCCGTGGCAAGTCTGGCATTCAATGCCCCCTACGTTTACGTGCTGGGCATGGTTAAAATAGGCAAGATCAGGCAGGTTATGAATTCTCACCCATTCAACAGGCTTATTCTCACTATGAGCTCTCAATATCTTGGCTATCTCTGCTTCGCCTGTAATGGTTCCTACTTTTATCTGGTTGTGACAATTCATACAAATGTTCACGGAAGGAATGGTTGCACTCTTGCCCTTCATTACACCGGTGTGACAATATTTACAGTCGATTTCGTATTGTCCAGCGTGAATTTTATGTGAAAACGCTATCGGTTGGGTTGGAGCGTAACCTTGCTGAACACCAATGGATAAGAGCGTGTTAATTACTGTTTTAAATCCTAAAGAGGCAACCAGAAACACCACTATAAAAACAAAACCGCTGCTTTGAAAAATCGAACCAGCGGAAATGGGTGAATGAACAATTTCTTTTTCCTCTTCCGTCAAATCCTTCTGGTCGAGGAAACGCTTCAGTGCAGAAACCAGGAATCCCAGAATTACAATCAATAGAATAAGAATGATCACCATTCCGACAAGAATGACATTCAGGTACTGATTGGAGGCACCTGCACCTTGTGTACCCGTGGTAGCAGCATCGGTTTTAACAACGGCCTGAGCCGGGCCTTTATCCGTTTCGGCTTTAACATACGCCAGAATTTCCATGATCTGATCATCCTTGAGGGATGAAAAGGCTGTCATCTGGGTTTTGTTGTATTCGTTATAAAGCTTTACAGCATAGTCATCACCACTGGCAATAACAGCTGATGAATTTTTGATAAATGCTTTAATCCAGTCAATGGATGGAGCGCGGTTGTAAACATCGGCCAGTGCAGGACCTACAAGTTTCTGATGAACACGATGACAAGCCTTACAATTTGCATTGAACAAAGATTCACCCGCGCTGATCGCAGCCGGATCAGAGGGAATATCCTGAGAAAAGGAGTTTAAACTTGTGAATGCGAGAATGAGGGCGACCGTGTAGAACTTGAAAGCGGAAGGGAGATAAAGTTTTATCATGATAGGTTTAGGTCCGTTTTAAAATCAAGTGGCACAAATCTACTATCCGAACTCATTTTTTCAAATTTATTTAAGGTTCAGGGCAATAAATAATAGTGAAATTGTACTTTCTTAGAATGAACAATCACTAACGCGAAGGACATAGAAAATCATAATTTAGAATCATTATAAATTGTTTAGGATGAGCCCGTTTGAATATACGATGGTTTTAATCTCGATCATTCTCGGATTGGGTATCACCACCATCCTCACCGGCCTGGCCGAACACATACGGCACTCCGGTCTTTTCAAGATTTACACGCCCCACTTAATCTGGATAGCGTTGGTTTTTGTTCTTCATGTGCAAGAGTGGTGGGAGAATTATTCATTGATGTCGATAGCTGCGTGGAAGTTGCCGTTATTCTTGTTCATTCTATTGTACCCCATCAATCTCTACATTCTTGCTCATCTTCTTTTTCCGTCTTCCCGTCAAGCCGAAACGGACTCGAAAACATACTACCTCGAGAATTATCCTAAACTATTTATCAGTGCCATCATTCTGGGCATACTCAGTATTATCCATAACCTTACTATTTCCAATTGGAAAATCAGTGATCAGTTTCCACAAGCCATCCTTCTCATACTTTTGACCGGATTCTTGCTGTCAAAAACTAAAAATGAAAAAATACACACCATCATGTCATTCATTTTATTGGTCATGATGCTGATGGTTCTCTTTTTTACACGTGAACTCTATACCTTGTCGGCTTAAACAAAACGAATGAAGTCACACCGCTCAAAATTTTACACCCTTATTTTCGTCCTGTTATTTTTATCCGCCTGTCATCCAACCCATTTTGTTGTTGGTGAAGGACCACAACAACACCGGGTCGTAACGCAGCGAAACAAGTTTCTTTTACTGGGCACTATTCCAATCGGCACACCGCCTGATCCCAACCGCATGAGCAATAATGCTGCGGATTATAAGATTACGGTTAAACTTACCTTTTTGGATGTGGTCTTGAATGTTATCACATTTGGTATTTACAGCCCGCTAACCGTTGCTGTCGAGTATTGATTTTTTTTAATAGTTTGGCGAAATGAAGTTACACAGCCCCACCTTTCTGATTTTGTTTTACACAATATGTTGTACTGCCTGTGAAGGGCAAGATAAGCCTGTAGTTCCAACATACCCAAAACCCGCCAACTATGAAAGCATTGGTATTGCGGGCGATGCACACGATGTGGTTACGACCACGGAAGCGGGCATCGTACTCATGGGTGGAGGGACCGATGTGGATGATGCCTTTCGCTGGATGATTGAGCGATCAGGTGGAGGAGACTTTGTCATTATTCGTGCCAGCGGATCTACCGGTTACAATAAGTATATTCAAGAACTGGGTAGCGTCAACTCAGTAGAAACCTTGCTGATCGACAATCGCGAAAAAGCGATGAAGAAAGACGTGGGGCAACGGATTAAGGAAGCAGAGGCTGTTTTTATTGCCGGTGGGGATCAGTGGAATTATGTAAACTTCTGGAAGGATACGGAAGTTTCATCCGCACTGCGGTTCTTGGTAGAGGAAAAGAAAATCCCAATCGGAGGAACCAGTGCAGGCTGTGCGATTCTAAGTGAAATTATGTTCGATGCAAAGTATGGAACAGTAGTGTCGGCTGAAGCCATCAGCAATCCTTTCGCTAACATGGTAAGCCTGTCGAAAAGTTTTATACCGCTGGCGCTATTGCAAAACACCGTAGCCGACCAGCATTATAGTAACCGCGAGCGGCTGGGTAGACACGTGGCCTTCATGGCCAGAATGATAACTGATTTTTCAATCTTACATCCGAGAGGAATTGGTGTTGATGAAAAAACAGCCGTGTGCATTGATCAGGATGGAATGGCCCTTGTAAAAGGTCTCGGCCATGCCTACTTCATCTCCGCTAACGGTGAAGCTCCGGAAGTATGCACACCCGGATCACCGCTGCAATGGAAGCGGAACAATAACGCGATACGTGCATACATCTTTCAGGGTTCGTCTGCCGGTACGGAAGCCTTTAATTTAAATCATTGGCCCGATCAGGATGAGCATGAACGTTGGTATGTTGAAGAGGGAGTTTTAAAGCGGGTAAAACCGTAACCTTTTTACCATTTCTCTTCAATACCTAAACCAAACAAAGCAAAATCATATTTCACCGGATCGGCAGGATCAAGCTTACGAAGGTTTTGCGTGAGTTCCAGAGCCGTTTGCCAATCTGTTTGTTTTCGCTTGATGAGTTTAAGCTTGCGCGCCACGCGATCAACGTGCACATCGCAGGGGCAGACTAGTTGTGCAGGTGAAATTCTTTTCCAGATTCCAAAATCAACACCGTAGGAATCCTGTCGCACCATCCAGCGCAAATACATCGTGAGTCGCTTGCAGGTTGATTTTCGTTCTGGCGTGGCAATGTGTTTCTTCGTTCGCTGAGGATAATCGTCAAGACTAAAAAACAATTTGTGAAAATTAATCAGGCCCTTTTCGATTGTTAAATCTTTTACGGAAACGAGAAAGGCATCTTCCAATGATGCATGATATGTATAATACCACTTCAGAAAGGCAATAAAATAAAGTGTATCGGTGGCGTTGAAGGTTCGGTGCTTGAAAGATTCCAATTGTATCAAATCCTTTTCTGAATGGTGCAGGATGAATTGATGCGGATCGTTATCCATGCGGTTAAGCAAATCCTGACACTTATTGATGATGGTTACGCGTTGTCCCCACGCCAACACGGCTGCAAAAAATCCGGCTATCTCAATATCCTGCTTCTTGTTGAACTGATGTGGGATGCGAACCGGATCATGCGCTATAAATCCCGGCTGATTGTAGAGGCGTACCTTAGCCTCAAGAAATTCTTTAAGTTCAAGAGGATTAATTTTCTTTCGAGAAGTCACGGAATACCCTACGATTTATTTTGTCTTTTTCACGATCAACGCGCGCACCAGAAAAGTACAGCAATTCGCTGAACCCACTAAACAAATGTGAACAAACATTTACAAGTTGGAGGATGAGCAAAATTTGAATTCTGAAGAATAATACTGAATTTAAACAAGGAATTTAATTAGCGGGAGTAGCTCAGTGGTAG
>JAEUUG010000008.1 GCA_016787565.1 Cyclobacteriaceae bacterium | reverse complement strand
TAAGTGGCTCTGTTGTATGGCCGATGTAATAGATGTCTGCTGAGGACGAATACAAAATGTACAGATAAGCCATTATGTAAAAAGCCCCAGCGATAGGCTGAGGCTTTTGTGGGAGTTGAGGGATTCGAACCCCCGACCCTCTGCTTGTAAGGCAGATGCTCTGAACCAGCTGAGCTAAACTCCCCTTTTTGGGACTGCAAATGTAGTACAGATTTTGATTTGTACAAACCGGCACCGTTTTAGCGTTAATAATTTTTAAAAAAACTACTTTTGTAACACTTTTTAAGCTCTTGAAAACCCTACGGAAAATACTTTTTTACCTCTCTCTGATTAGTGGTGTGCTTATCATTTCGCTCACGATTTCCGTTTTTTTGTTTAAGGACAAGATCATAAATCAGTTTGTAAAGCAGGCCAACGAGCGACTCAATACACCTGTTCAGATCGGCAAAATCAGTGTTTCCATAATTGAAAAATTTCCCCAGCTCTCCATCGTTTTTCACGATGTTTATGTAGAGGATAGTCACACAGGGCAATATCCGCTCATGACAGCCAAGATTGTTTCCTTTCAAATCAGTCCGATTGAGGTCTGGAAAGGTGTTTATACCATCCGTGGATTGCAAATCCGCGACAGCGAAACAAACCTGAAAATTGATGCAAACGGGAAAAACAACTACACTATTCTTAAGGAATCCGGAGAAAAGAAATCTTCTGCCGCGGGTGAGATTAGTTTCGAACTGAAGAATGTGAGTCTTCAAAACACAGTTGTTCACTACCGCGACCTCAGCATTAAACACGATTTTACTTTCAACAGCAATAAACTCAATGCCTCTATTCAATCATCCCATGATATCTATACCATTGAAACCACGGGTGATTTGACGACCGAAAAATTCAACATTGGTAACACTTCTTTGCTTACTGGTAAAAGTTTCGGAATAAACAGTAACCTGATTTATAACGATACTGACCGCCTGCTTACGATCAAGCCCTCTTCGTTAGCCTTGAGAAATTCTTCTTTTCTGGTGCAGGGTGAGTACCGATGGAAGGACAAAAACCTGATTGATATTACAATCGAAGGGAAAGACACGGATATTCAAACCTTACTTTCGCTATTGCCGGAAGCCACTTCATCGGCCCTTCAAAAATATCAGAGCAAAGGTGCAGTTTACTTTAAAGGCAGACTAAATGGTGAAATCAGCAATAAGAAAAATCCTTCAGCTTCCGTGGAGTTTGGTTTTACCAATGCCACATTATTTCATCCGGATTATAAATCGCGTGTTGAGCATGCAAGCCTGACGGGATCATTTGCCAGCAGCACAATTACCGACCCTGCACAGGCTGTATTGATTTTGAAAAATATAACCGGTACGCTCAACCGCGAACCCTTTGCCGCCAATTTCATCATACGGAATTTTACCGATCCGGAAGTAATCCTGGATTTCAAAGGTCGAATTGATGCTGCGGCAATACAAGGCTTTTATCCCATGGAAAATTTGCAGGACGTGGTAGGTGCCATTCAGGCGGATATTTCGCTGGAAGGAAAACTTCAACAACTAAAAAAGAAAGCCACTGCGCAGCGCGTTACAACACGCGGTTCGGTTGAACTGGACAACATCAGTTTAGTGTATGGAAAAAATAAAATACCCCTCCAAAAACTGAAGGGTAGTCTGCAGTTTAACAACAATGACCTGGCGCTCAGCAATGTTTCCGGAAAGTTTGGGAATAGCGATTTTTTGCTCAACGGGTTTTTCAAGAACATCATCACCTTTTTACTTTTTGACGATCAGCCTATCGGTATTGAAACCGATCTTCAATCAAATTTCATAGACCTTGATCAACTCTTCGATCTGGGATTTAACGATGCCTCTACCACTGAGCAGTATACCTTTTCAATTTCCCGCAACATCAACCTGAATTTCAACTGCAATATTAAAGGACTTCGATACAAGAAATTTAAAGCGCGCAATGTAGTTGGCGATTTACTGGTGCGAAATGAAATGGCGGTTTCGCGAAACCTCGCGCTGAAAACCATGGGTGGCGACCTCTCCCTATCGGGTATTGTAGATGCCAAAAACAACAAGGCCATTGGCATCGCGACAACCGCGAAACTTACAGGCATTCACCTCGACAGTGTGTTTTATGTTTTTGATAATTTTGGCCAGACTTTCATTGAGTCAAAACACCTCCGCGGAAAAGCCAACGCTGATGTTACGCTGGAACTCACCCTCAACCAGCACCTCAGGCTTTATTCTGAAACGCTCACAGCCGACATCAATGCCATAATCAAGCAAGGTGAACTGAATAATTTCGAACCACTTAAAAAACTTGATAAATACCTGCACGATGACGGGCTTAACAATGTCCGGTTTTCTGATTTAAAGAATGACATTCACATTGAAAAGAAAACCGTATACATTCCGCAGATGGAGGTACGCACCAATGTAACCGAACTGAAAATAAGCGGCACACATACCTTTGATCAGCGTATTGATTATCGTATCGTAACCCCGTTACGTAAAAGAAAGATTACAGACCTTGAAGCTCAGGGTGCAGTGGAAGAGGATGCAACCGGGCAAACAAAACTCTACTTTAAAATTATTGGCACCACGGATGATTACAAAGTTTCGTACGATACGGAAGCCGTGAAGAAAAAAATAGCCAACGATTTAAAGAATGAAGTGCAGGAACTCAAAGATGCATTCAAAAACAAAGGCACCCAGAAAAAGAAAGAACTGGAACTGCAAAAAGACGAATACTTTGATTGGGAGTAAAAACTCGGTTTAATCGTTAGCCGTGATTTAACTTTGCTAATTTTATTCCATAGCAACTTTTAAAAAATCATTGAGCGGCTTTACTGCTTTACACACCTCAGCTACCTGCTTCACAAACTTCTTGTCTTTCACCTGCACATCGGTAAAGTAGTGCGAAACAATGAAACTCTTATTTTTTAATAGATCAATGTGTGGATGGTCTTTCGGGTAGCCCTTTGGTGCCGTCTTTACTTTATCAAAGTCATCTAACCCAGAGAAATACTTCTTAAATTTCTTATCACTTAGAATTTTTAAAAATGTCTTTGCATTGTAATCGATTTCCTGTCTGATTTTGGCCAGGTGCTCAGCATCCGGCATGTACATCCCTGCCGCGAGAAAACTTTTGTTGCCCGGCTCCAGGTGGATGTAGTAACCGGGCTCCTGAATCATTTTTCCACCAGGTGAGAACCCAGCGCCCATGTTAATCTTATACGGCTTCTTATCCTTACTGAAACGCACATCCCGATAAATCCGGAAGGCCAACTTGCGTGGATTTAGTCCGGCTAATGCCTCATCAAATTTGAGTAATTCATGATGCAGAGTTTCCAGAAAGTCATCAAAACTACTTTTTGCTTCAAGGTAAACTGGCTTATTCTTTTCAAACCATTCACGGTTATTATTCTTCGCAATACTTTTGAGGAACTTTAAAACCAATTCAAGATTCATAGGATAACTATTTTTGCGTTATAAATAATCTACAATGGTTTCCAGTCCGATTCCTCGTGACGCTTTCACCAGAATAGTCGAATGATGGATGGGCTCCCGACTTAGCTCAGCAATTAAATCCTCTTTCCTGAAAAAATGTTTTGCCATCGGAAACTCCCTTTGGGCGGATTGCATCAGACTACCACACAGATAAGCCGCTGTAAAATCCTTTTCGCGCAGAAGTTGCCCGATAGCGTGATGCTCCTTCTCAGCTTCCTCTTCCAGTTCAAACATATCACCAAGAATCAAGACTTTACGATCGGCCTTCATATCAGCAAGATTTAAAATGGCCGCCCGCATGGAACTGGGATTAGCATTGTATGCATCCAGTATAATCGTATTCGTTCCCTTCATCACCACCTGCGAGCGCATGTTGGTGGGTGTGTAGGCCGCTATGGCCTCATGGGCGTGTGCAGCATCCACGCCAAAATATTTTCCGATGCAAAGTGCTGCAGCAATATTTTCAAAATTATAGGCACCAATAATTTGTGTGGTGATCGTATCACCATTTTCTGCTTTTACCACAACAAACGGATCAGCATGCACTAATTCAGCGTGATAATAATCGCTCGCAGACGGATAGAACAACGGAGATTTAAATCGCTTTGCCATGTTCGACAGGATCAAATCCTTGGAGTTGATGAATACTTGTCCATCGTTGGTGATCAGGTGCTGATAGAGTTCCGACTTTCCGCGAATAATATTTTCAAATCCACCGAAGGTGCCAATATGTGCCTTGCCGATGTTGGTGATGAATCCATGGGTGGGATTAGCAATTGAACACAGCAGGGCAATTTCACCCACATGGTTGGCCCCCATTTCAATCACAGCTATTTCAATGGAATGATCAATAGCCAATAGTGTTAACGGAACTCCGATGTGGTTATTGAGATTACCCTTGGTGGCATAGGTCTTGAATTTCTTGGCCAGCACAGCACTGAGCAATTCTTTACTTGTCGTTTTTCCATTCGAACCTGTTAATCCGATGATCGGAATTTTTAATTGACTACGATGATAGCGGGCAAGCTTCTGTAACGTAAGCAGTACATCGTCAACCAGAATGAACCGGCTATCAGCAACAACCTTTGGGTCATTTACAATGGCATAACTTGCTCCTTTTTGAAGGGCTTCCGCAGCAAATGCATTGGCGTTAAACTTTTCTCCTGTAAGGGCAAAGAACAAAGAGCCTGGCACAATTTGCCGTGTATCCGTAGAAACTTTCCCGGATTCAAGGAAGCGGGCATAGAGTTCTTCAATTTTCATAGGCTAAGCAACAAAAGTATTTCCCGCTGAAGCGGGATTTAAAATCTGGTCAAGTATCTTGCAAGCAAGATAACAGTCGGGTGGTGGCCTTCGTTATAGTGACAGGAAAAAAATTGTGCATGCGGATTGTTTTACTCCTTTTGATGGTGCTTCCCCTCGTACTTCATGCACAGTTCACCTATGTTGCAGATCAAACCATTCCGGTTCGTGATGTCGGCGGAAATACCCTGGCAATGCCCTGGGCAGGAGGCCTGAATGCGGCTCAGTACAATACAATGGATCTTAATGGTGACGGCAAAGATGATTTGGTTCTATTTGACCGGATGGCGAACAAGGTCATTACTTACCTGAACATTAACAATCACTATCGGTACACGCCAACGTACGAAAATTTCTTTCCATCAGAGATTACCAATTGGGTTTTGTTACGGGATTTTAACTGCGATGGGAGAAAAGATCTCTTTACGGGTGATGTGTTGGGCATGAAGGTGTACACCAATGTTACTCCTGCCGGTGGGAATCCTGCCTGGCAACAGTTTTTCTTTTTTCCCGGTGGATCGGGAACAAAAAGCCCGGTGGTGCTGACAAAGGGATTTAGTGGAATGATCAACCTGCAATTACAATATGATGATCTTCCTTCCATTTCTGATGTTGATGGCGATGGCGACCTCGATATTCTCAATGTACGTTTTGTGGGTAACGGCACTGTGGAGTTTCATCAGAATTTTAGCAAGGAACGCTACGGCACGTGCGACTCTCTGGCCTTTGAACGGATAACCCAGCAGTGGGGAGGGTTTACAGAATGTAACTGCGGAAGTTTTGCCTTCAACAGTGAAGACTGTCCACCGAACGGAGGTGGAAGAACACAACATGCCGGTGGTAAAAGTCTATTGGCCCTGGATGTTGACGGTGATCAGGATCAGGATTTAATCTTTTCAGAATCGAGTTGTACACGGCTATATCAATTATCCAATACGGGTACATCGGAGAATGCTATCATAAGTTCATCATCAAATTTTCCCGATGTTAACCCGGTAAACTTTTTAGTTTTCCCCGCTGCTTTTTTTGAAGACGTTGACTTTGATGGCAAGAAAGATCTCATCGCTTCGCCCAATATATACGGAAAGGAATTTCTGAATATGAATCTTCGCCAGTCTAACTGGTTCTATAAAAATACAGGAACCAACACTACTCCAAATTTTACACTTACCAAAACAAACTTCCTGCAAGAACACATGATTGATGTGGGCGACAACGCTGTTCCTGCTTTTGCAGATTATGATGGTGATGGCGACCTCGATTTGTTTATCAGTCAGAACGGAACCGAAAATTATGTTGCATCGGTTTACCTCTATAAGAATATTGGAAACCGGGAGGCACCGGAATTCCAACTCGAAACCACCGATTACCTGGGCGTTTCCAATGTCAATCTCTTTAACCTGAAACTTCAATTGATAGATATCAATGGCGACAACACCATTGATTTTGTGTTTACCGCAACTAGTTTTCAGACAGGCGTTACCAGTTTGTACTACGTATCCAACAGCAGTACCAGCACATTTAATTTTCCAAATCCATCCCTGGAAGCAACGGGCTTCACAGTTTCCCGATCTGAAAATATTCACATCACCGATGTGAACAGTGACGGACTTCCAGATCTGTTGGTAGGCAAAAACAACGGAGCACTTGAGTATTGGAAAAACAATGGACCAAAAGGCTCTTTTACTTTCGTGCTGGAAGACGAAAGCTTTTTAAACCTGGCGATAACTGTGTTACGGCAAAGCCCCATGTGCGCAACCGGTGATCTGGATGCAGATGGTAAGGTAGACCTGGTGATTGGTGATCAAAGCGGAGTATTGAAAATTATTGCAAATTATCGGGAGGCAGAAAATGCCAATGGCGCCATAACGGATCTCATCTTTAATGATCTTGTTGGGGCCTACATACCCCAAAATATGGGCGGAAGAAGTTGGCCCACGATAGCCAATATTTTTAATACCAATAAGCCTGCTATTGTGGTGGGCAATATTCTGGGCGGAGTACACGTGTTGCGACATGATGAGGGCGAATCGCTACCCGAGCAGCCGGTGGTTACACTCTATCCCAATCCAGTAGAGGGAAGCGGAATCCTGAACATAAAACTTGATCGGTATGGCTACTTCGAAATCTTTTCATCCTTAGGTCAGCGCATTTCTGATCCCATTACGCTTCAGGCCAATCAACTTAATGCGTATAGGTTTTCATTTCTTGCAAAAGGTGTTTATCTCTTCCGCTTTACAGCCAATAATAAATCCATCACCAGGCGGATCGTAGTTTATTAATACTTGTCATCTTTGCGGAAATTTTACAGATGAGTAACACCGTAGGATTTCTTTTTGATATGGATGGTGTGCTGGTAGACAGCAATCCCTCTCATAAAATTGCCCTTAAGCAGTTTTGTTTACAGCATGGATTTGACCTTACGGAGGAACAACTCCGTGAGAAAATTTACGGGCGCACCAATAAAGACTGGATTCCTAACCTCTTCGGAAATCTGAGCCCGGAGTTGGTTAAGCAATATGCAGATGAGAAGGAGGCGCTTTTTAGAGATATCTATAAAAATGATATCAAACCGGTGGATGGCCTGATCGATTTTCTTGAAAAGCTCGATTCCAATCAGATTGCAAGGGCCATTGCCACTTCAGCTCCCCGCGAAAATGTGGATTTCACCCTTCAGTATACGCATATAGAAAAATACTTCATGACCATTTTAGATGAGTCGTTTGTATCGAAAGGGAAGCCTAATCCCGAAATTTACCTGAAAACAGCTGCTGCTCTGGGCATCGCTCCGGAACGGTGCATCGTTTTCGAAGACTCTCTATCTGGTGTAAAAGCCGGAAAGGATGCTGGCTGCAAGGTTGTGGGCATTACCACAACACACACTGCCGAAGAACTTCACGAAACTGATTTTATTATCCAGGATTTTAGAGGATTAAATCCAAAAGAGTTCATTTCAACGCTGTTTTGATTTCACTATCCTGATTATTTTCAAGTTGCCTTTGGATAATTGATAGCCTTTTAGCGATATTTGCAATCCCTTTTCAGAGGGGTAAAATTAAGCTCATTATGGCTAGAGTTTGTCAAATAACAGGAAAGAGACCTCAGGTTGGTAACAACGTGTCGCACGCGAACAACAAATCGAAAAGAAGATTCTATCCAAATCTTCAAAAGAAGCGTTTTTACATCCCGGAGGAAGATAAGTGGATCACCTTGAAATTATCCACCAAGGCTATCAAAACCATCAATAAGAATGGCATTTCGGCTGTGTTAAAAGAAGCCAAAGCAAACGGTAATCTGGTGTTGTAATATAAAACTGAAAGAATCATGGCAAAGAAAGGTAACAGGGTTCAGGTAATTCTTGAGTGCACAGAGCACAAGAATAGCGGTATGCCCGGCATGAGCCGCTACATCACCACCAAGAACCGTAAAAACACAACAGAGCGAATTGAACTGAAGAAGTACAATTCTATCTTAAAGAAAGTAACAGTTCACAAAGAAATTAAGTAATCATGGCAAAGAAAGTAGTTGCTTCCCTTAAAAAGACTGATGGCAAGAGCTTTGCAAAAGTTATCCGTGCCGTTAAATCTGAAAAAACAGGTGCTTACACCTTCAGAGAAGAAATCGTTCCTGCTGATCTGGTAAAGGAAGTCCTTGCCAAGAAATAATCAGGCTAGAAGAAAAGAAGTTAAAAGTCCCCACAAGGGACTTTTTTTGTTCTCGCATCTTTACCGTATACTGACTTTTTATACAGCTCACATCATACAAAGCGCATGTTCGGTTTTTTCTCAAAGGACAAAAAAGAATCACTCGACAAAGGTCTAGAGAAGACCAAGGATAACTTTTTCAGCAAACTGGGAAAGGCCCTCGTAGGGAAGTCTACTGTAGATGATGAAGTGTTGGATAACCTTGAAGAGATCCTCATCTCATCAGACGTGGGTGTTGGCACTACCTTAAAAATTGTTGAGCGCATTCAACAGCGTGTTGCGAAAGATAAATACCTGGGCACAGCCGAACTGGATAAAATTCTGAAGGAAGAAATTGCTTCCCTCCTGGCTGAGAGCAATACAACGGATGTAGATGATTTTGATACTCCTGCCGGAAAAAAGCCTTATGTCATCATGGTCGTTGGCGTTAATGGTGTAGGGAAAACCACAACCATCGGAAAACTTTCAGCACAATTCAAGAAAAAAGGAAAATCAGTTCTCCTAGGCGCTGCCGATACGTTTCGTGCCGCAGCTGTCGACCAGCTAAAACTCTGGGGCGAACGTGTAGGCGTGCCGGTAATTGCCAAGGGCATGAATACCGATCCCTCTGCGGTTGCCTATGATGCCGTTCAGGCGGGAGTGGAGCAGCATGCGGATGTCATCATCATCGATACAGCCGGACGGCTTCACACGAAAGTGAACCTGATGAATGAGTTGACAAAAATCAAACGCGTTATTCAAAAAGTAATTCCCGATGCACCGCACGAAGTGCTCCTCGTATTGGATGGCAGCACCGGTCAAAATGCTCTTATCCAGGCAAGGGAATTTACAAAAGCCACCGAAGTAAGCGCGCTGGCCATTACCAAACTGGACGGAACAGCCAAGGGAGGAGTAGTTATTGGCATCTCCGATGAATTCAAAATCCCGGTGAAATATATTGGCGTGGGCGAAAAGGTTGATGACCTTCAAGTGTTCAATAAAACCGAATTTGTTGACTCACTTTTTAAGCGAAACTGATTTTTCGTTCTTAAAGGGGATTCGCACCAATACCACATAGTTGAACCCCCAGTATGCTTCCTTATCTGTTCGCCCATAACCGGGAACATCATGCGGCTCCATCGCTTGTGTTGCATCATGGCTTAATCCAAACTTGTAGCGGATGGTATACCCCATCCAGATCATCTTCCACATTTTAACGCGAAGACCAGACGTCAACTCCAGCCAGCGTGCGTTCACATTGGTGTTGGTATACGTTCCTTGTTGCGTACCCCATACGGGGTCGATGGTCACAACATCAAGCTGTTCCGAAAAGGTAGAGTGTCCAAAACGTGCCCCAATAAAAAACATGTTCCGGTCCGGGTCTTTGAGTAAAAAGTTCACGTCAACACCGGCCCTCCAGTAGTTACCATTGTTGGAGTAGTTGCCTGTGTCGGATTGTAACGCTCTGGCCCAGGAACCATAATCCACGGCAAGGTAATACCGATATAAATCAACATCAGCATTAACTTCCCACCCGTTTAAACTAACGTCAGCAAAACCCCTTCCGATCGCGAAAATGTCAGTGCCGAGCCTGACTCCGGTAGGCCAATATTTAGACCTGATCGTATCGGCCTCCTGGGCGAAGATTGGCAAAACCAACATCACGAACGCTATGCTACTTAAATATCTCAAGGTTGGTTATGGGTGGATCTTGTATGGAATCGGCCGGTTGTGTGGTACTTCCCTTTAAAGCAAGCTTTACTTTGTCAGGACCAAAATCCTGTTCACTAATGGATAGCCGGTAAATCAGGGTTTTGTTTCCGCAAAACTGTTGATACTTCGTCCAGTTGGATCTTGTGTAGCCAACGGTCAATACCTTGGTTGTGCCGTCACCAAATTCAAATGTAAATGAAGTAGTGGCCGTGTTGGGATTAAGCGGAAGATCAACCGAACGATAATAACCCGGAGGATACGTAATGCCTGCAGTAAAATTGGGTGTGATAGCGTTGATCAGAACGGTATCCTGCACCTTTGCTGTTCCGCTCATTTTCTTAAAACTTACGCCTGTAAAGTTGGTTCGCGGGCAACGATAAATTTCAATGTTGGTAGAGGGAGGCTGGGTAAGGGTCTTGCCAACAAACCGAACCGAATCATAATCGTAACTTTTAATGGACAGGTCAGAAAAAATATAGCGCTCACCGCATTCCTCTGAAACAAATTGAATCTTGTACGTATAGCCCAGTACCATTTGGTTGTCGTTATAGAAGGTGTGGAAGTTAAAGGTTGTTTCATTTTCAAACGGATTCAGTGGGAGTTGAACGGTGCTTACTTTCTGGTATTGATAAAAGACACTGTCCGTACCCGGAGCATCAATACCGATTACCGGAACCTGATCGGAAGCTCCCCCCAATATTTTAAATGCCACCTGAACCAGGTTATTATTCAATTGAAAGCAATCGGGCGTATCAACGCATGAAATCGCGATAATCAAAAAGAAAACGAACCAACCTGCTCCTTTAACGGTTTTCATTGGGCTGTAAAGATAAGTTAACGGCTCAAAGGCCAAATTCCGTGCCTGTTAATTTTTAGTATTTTTGCAGGCTATTGGGTAAGGATTTCCTCCACTATCACGCCTTATGGCGATGGCACATTTTGAGTTGTATTGAAAATGAAAACAAAAAAGCATAAGCACACCAACGTAAACATTGTTACCCTTGGATGCTCCAAGAATCTGGTAGACTCAGAAGTGCTCTTGACCCAGCTTCGCGGCAACGGCATTGATGCCGTACACGAATCGAAAGATGACAATTCAAGTGTTGTGATCATCAACACCTGTGGATTCATTGACAACGCCAAGCAGGAATCTATCGATACAATTTTAAGGTATGTAGATGCTAAAGAAGAGGGCATTGTCGATAAAGTTTACGTTACCGGATGTTTGTCGCAACGCTATAAAGATGACCTCGAAAAAGAAATCCCCCAAGTTGATGCCTGGTTTGGAACACGTGATTTGTCGCGCTTGCTAAAAGTTTTTAAGGCCGACTACAAGCACGAATTAGTGGGCGAACGAATTCTTACAAATCCCAGTCACTTTGCGTATCTGAAAATTTCAGAAGGTTGTGACAGGCCTTGCTCTTTTTGTGCCATACCGCTGATGCGCGGCAAACACATCTCACGTCCCATGGAAGAGTTGGTATTAGAAGCCAAAAACCTGGCGAAAAGCGGAACAAAGGAATTGCTGCTCATTGCGCAGGATTCAACCTACTACGGTCTTGATATTTATAAGAAAAGAAACCTGGCTGAGTTGCTCAACAGACTGGCCGATGTAGAAGGCATCGACTGGATTCGACTGCATTATGCTTTTCCAACCGGATTCCCGTTGGATGCACTTGACGTGATGGCCAGTCGACCAAATATTTGCAACTACATTGACATTCCGCTACAGCATGGATCGACACGGATGCTGCAACTCATGCGCAGGGGAACGACTCGTGAAAAAACAGAAGAATTGCTGCAGACTATTCGTGAAAAAGTTCCGGGAATTGCCATTCGCACGACCATGATTGCCGGGCATCCCGGAGAAACGGAACAGGAGTTTGATGAGATGATGAACTTCATCGAAAAGTCGCGCTTCGACAGGCTTGGTGTCTTTGCGTACTCGCACGAAGAAAATACACATTCGTATTCCATGGCCGATGATGTGCCCGATGAAATAAAACGAGAACGGGTTGATGCTGTAATGGAATTGCAACAGGGAATCTCGCTGGAGCTAAACCAGGAGAAAATCGGGAAAATCTACAAGGTATTAATCGATCGAAAAGAAGGTGGAGAATTTATTGGTCGTACGGAATTCGATTCACCTGAAGTTGATAATGAAGTTATTATTGCCTCTTCTGAGTACCTGAGAATTGGTGATTTTGTTACCGTGCGCGTAACAGACGCGACTGAATTTGATCTGACCGGTGACGTAATTTCATAACCGGTGTAAATCTTTAAACCTTACCTTCAAATTGCCGTTATCGGCCTAAACAATGTTCAACTTAACCACCTCCTGTTGACATGCTTCTGACCAAGCTCCCGTTTAACGATACCCGGGCCTTCACTCCCTTTTTCCTGGATTATATTCAACAGAAAGAAACCCTCACTCCATTCTACTCGCGTTTTCCAAGTATAGAAAATTTCAACGCTCAACTTCACGATAAATCAACATTCCCGGCAGAACATCGAAATGTTCTGGTTAATGTGCTTCAGGAGCAATACAAGAATTTATCAATTCCCGATGAGGTAAAAAGCAACATCACATCCTTACGTGATTCAAAAACCTTCACGATCACTACCGGACATCAGTTGAATATCTTTACCGGTCCACTCTATTTTATTTATAAGATTGTCACGGTAATCAATGCATGCAAACAACTAAAGGCTGCGTATCCACAATACAATTTTGTTCCGGTATATTGGATGGCCTCTGAGGATCACGATTACGATGAAATAAAATACTTCCGCCTGTACGGGAAGAAATACACTTGGGAAACGGATCAAAAAGGAGCTGTAGGAAGATTCACCTTGCAGGGGATGGATACGTTACTCCGTGAAGTACCGGGAGAAATAACCCTCTTCCGTGAAGCCTATCACAACAATCAAAAATTGAGTGATGCTGTGCGCGATTATGTCAATAGATTATTTGGGAACGAAGGTCTTGTCGTTGTTGATGCAGACCATCGCAGTCTGAAATCGCTGTTCAAAAAAGTTATCCACGAAGATGTAGTAGAGAACACTACAAAGAAGTTAGTAGACCAGACGAATACAAAGCTTGAGAAGCTGGGCTACAAAGCGCAAATATTTTGTCGCGACATTAATTTCTTCTATCTCGATGATGGAATCCGCAACCGGATAGAAAAATCGGAGAACCATTTTAAGGTTGTTGATTCGGATATACACTATACACAAGCTGAACTTAACTCGCTTATTGAGGGTGAGCCGGAGAAATTTAGTCCGAATGTAATTCTTCGACCTCTTTATCAGGAAATAATCCTGCCCAATCTGGGTTATGTAGGTGGCCCGGCCGAAGTCATTTACTGGCTTCAGCTAAAAAGCGTTTTTGATCATTATACCATTCCATTCCCCATACTGATTCCGCGCAATTTCGCGATAGTGGTAGAGCATACAACTCAGCGAAAATTAGAAAAAACAGGATTGGAGCTAAAGGACTTTTTTGAAGAGAAGAACTACCTCTTCAATCATTGGATAGTAAAGCACGCCCCGCAAAATCTAACTGTTGGTGATGAACGCACACTTGTTCTTGAGATTTTTGAAAAACTCAAAAGTCGTACCGAAGCGATTGATAGTACGCTTTCTCCTTTTGTCGCTGCGGAGGGTAAACGTGCATTAAATAGTCTTGAGAAAATTGAGCGCAAGATGCTTCGTGCCGCAAAGCGACTACATAGCGATAAACTCCGGCAGATTGAAATGGTGAAGGATATACTTTTTCCGAATGGTAGTTTGCAGGAGCGTACCGATAATTTTTTAAATTTCTATCAGCAGGATCAACACTTTATACATACGATGCTGGAGCTGCTCGAACCGTTTGATTTTCAGTTTAACATTCTTACGTATCCTTCTGCATAATCATCTTCCGGCATGACAAAAGAAGCGCTGCGAAAAATCTATCTCCACAAACGACTGGCTCTTTCGGAAGTGGAATACATCCAACTTAGTCAGCAGCTATGCGATCTTTTCTTTGCCAGCATCGATCTTTCCTTCATTAGGGTGCTGCATATTTTCTTGCCAATCGAAAAAAAGAAGGAACCCAACACATGGTTAATCATAGACCGTATACGAAGGGAATTTCCGCACATCCGTTTGTCCATTTCCCGTGTTCACAATCAAACCGGTATACTTGAAAATTTTTATTTTGAAGGATTACACCAACTCCAAAAAAGCAAATGGGACATCTGGGAGCCGAAACAAGGAATTCCCACTGAATCAGAAAAAATTGATATGGTCTTGGTACCCCTGCTAATCTTCGATAAGCAAGGCCACCGCGTGGGTTATGGAAAAGGCTTTTATGATGCCTTTCTTAAAACCTGTCGGAAAGACTGCCGCAAAATAGGGCTGTCGTTTTTTGAACCTGTAGATAGAATAGATGATCTAAATCAATATGATACTCCACTAAACTTTTGCATCAACACAAAAGGCAAACATCAATTCTAAACCGCTGGCTCCTGTTGGCTCAGGCAATGAAAGGAACCAAGGCCCCAGATAATGTCGGTAGAGTCTAAGCCTACTACGGTACGATCAGGGAAACATTGTTGCAAAATTTCCAGTGCCTTATCATCCTGCTTATCGCGAAAGAGGGGGACAACAACGTATTTGTTGCTGATATAAAAGTTTGCATACGATGCCGGCAAACGCATACCATCATATTCTACGGATGAAGGCATTGGTAATTCCACAATATTTAGTGGCTTACCAGTCTCCAGCCGGAGACTTTGCAACGTTTTCAGATTTTCCTGAAGAGGCTTGTAGTTCACATCTCGCTTATTGCTTTCAACAACCGTTACAATGGTATCTTCATTGACGAAACGGGTGAGGTCATCAATATGACCATCTGTGTCGTCCCCTACAATACCATCCCCCAACCAAAGAATATGATTAACTCCATAGTAATTATGCAAGTATGATTCAATCTGCTCCTGGTTCAAATGAGGGTTACGATTTTTATTCAAAAGACAAGAGGTTGTTGTCAGTAATGTTCCATTCCCATTAAACTCAACCGATCCTCCTTCCATCACAATGCCCGGATAGACAACCGGAATATCATACTGCTTTGCAATTAAGGTTGGAATATTATCATCCAAATCAAAAGGCGGATACTTTCCACCCCAGGCGTTATAGCCCCAGTCAACAATAATCTTTTTCTGTTCTGCTTTTGGATTGATCAGAAAAGCTGGACCATGATCGCGACACCAGGCATCATTGGTGGGATGTAAAAAGAATTGCACTTTACTTAAATCTGCCCCAGCTTCTTGAACATAACGAATGGCTTTTTGCTTCATTTCTTCATCTGCCACGTTGATGTTCACATATTCACCTTCAGCCACCAGTTTAATAAACTGCGCATACACCGGGAAAATCGTCTCAATCTTTCCGGGCCAGGATGCTTCCTTATGTGGCCAGCTTAACCACGTTGCTGTATGTTTAGCGAATTCTGCAGGGAAGTAATACCCCAATTGCTTCGGAGTTTGGAAGTCCGGAAGTCCGGAAGCAGGCAAGTTTAAGTTCTTATCCATTACATTTATTCTCTGGTGAGTGTTCTTCGAAGAGCGTTAATCATCACTAACAACTCCTCACAACAATTATAAAGCTCTTGAAATTCTTCAGCCGAGATGTACTTTCTCCCGGAGGCAAGATGCAAACACCCCACTACCTCAATATCAGAACGTAAAGCATATCCAAGAAATCTACTAAACTCAGCATTCGATTGACCTGTATATCCCTCTGCTATATCTAATGAAATTGAATCGGCAGCGCGTTTGAATTGTGAAGACAGTATATACATTTCATCTTTTGGAAACTTCTTTACAAGTTCACTTACCTTTTCTGAAAGATCTGCAGCTTTTTGCCATACAATTAGTTTCTCAAATTTAAACGACATAATAGTTTAATTTAGCTAACGTGAGGATTCTTTAGTAAGACTTCCGGTCTCTTTAACTTCCAGACTTTCGGACGCTATTCATCATCAATAAACCGTTTCGTAATGGGCTGGTACGAGTCTATTCTTCTGTCGCGCAGGAATGGCCAGTGCGTTCGGTATGAATCTGTTTTATTCAAATCCAGCTCAATCACATTAACTTCTTCTTTATCATGCGATGCTAAGTACAATATTCTTCCGAAGGGATTGGTTACAAATGATCCTCCCCAGAATTTCATCGCGCCATTTTGTTCAAGCCCAACCCGGTTTACACTCACCACATGCACTCCGTTGGCAACCGCGTGACTTCGCTGAATGGTCTGCCAGGCATTGTACTGCTCTGAATTGGTGGATTCGTCTTGTGCCGTGGCCCACCCGATAGCCGTTGGGTAAAATAATATTTCTGCTCCCATTAATGAAGTAATGCGGGCGCCTTCCGGATACCATTGGTCCCAACAAATCAGAACTCCGATGGTCGCGAATTTTGTTTTAAAAACTTTGTACCCCAAATCACCAGGGGTAAAGTAAAACTTCTCATAGTAAGCTGGATCATCCGGAATGTGCATCTTCCGGTACTTACCAAGGTAGACTCCGTCCGCATCCAGCACCGCAGTTGTATTGTGATAGATTCCCTGGGTGCGCTTTTCAAACAATGAAGCAATAATCACCACACCAAGTTCTTTTGCTAAGGCTGAAAGAACATCAGTAGACGGACCAGGAATAGGCTCGGCCAACTTGAAGTTTTCATAATCCTCCACATCGCAAAAATACAAGGACGTAAAGAGCTCTTGCAGGCAGACAATCTGCGCTCCTTTAGCCGCAGCTTCTCTGATTTGTGCAATAGCCTTTTTGAGGTTCTCTTCCGGATGGGCGGTGCACGACATCTGCACCGTTCCTACTCTTACAAGTTTAGTGGCCACGCTACTAGAATTTAAGTGAGCAAAATTAGAAAGTAATTCGGGTATGGGAAATTAAGTTTGATAAGCAAAATCCGCTTCTGTCCTCATAAAAAAAGCGGATCCCCGTCTGGGACCCGCTTACTCTTTTCAGTTAACCTAAACTTATATATAAAGAGCGTCTTTGATTTTACTATTCGGTTTGCGCAATGTGAATAAACGATTCATCTTTTGCCTCCAGTGAAGAGGTGCCCATCAACCAGGTATCGGCTGCCCGGGCTGCTTCCCGGCCTTCTGAAATGGCCCAAACTACTAACGACTGCCCTCTGCGAATATCCCCCGCGGCAAATATTCCCTCCTGGGTTGTCATGTAATTTTCAGTTTTGATATTCCCACGCGCATCAAGCTCAATTTTCAGTTCGTCTATCATGCCACCCTTTTCAGCGCCTACAAAACCAATGGCGAGAAATGCCAATTCGCAGGCTAGAATTCGCTCTGTACCTGCAATCTCCTCAAATCCCATTTTACCCTCATCATTAACGCCCCATTTAATCTCCACCACCTTCAAGCCTGTTAGTCTGCCGGTGTTGTCGCCTAAAAATTCTTTCGTTAAAATTGACCATTGCCGGTCAACGCCCTCTTCATGTGAAGAGGATGTCATCAACACCATCGGCCATAAAGGCCAGGGATTATCATCCTTACGCTGCAGGGGAGGTTTGGCTAATAGTTCAATCTGCGAAACAGTCTTTGCGCCATGTCGGTTTGAGGTACCCACACAATCAGAACCGGTATCTCCTCCTCCAATCACCAGGACATTCTTACCAGTGGCTAAAATATCGCCTGAAAAAATTCTGTCACCAGCAACACGCTTGTTCTGCTGGGTCAGGAACTCCATTGCGAAATGAACCCCTTTAAACTGCCTTCCGGGAATAGGAAGATCACGTGGAGCAGAAGCACCTCCGCAAATCACTACGGCATCAAATTCCTTTTGCAGATGTTGTGCAGAAATATTTACACCCACGTGTGCATTTGTTCGAAAGATGATCCCTTCCTGTTCCATCAACCGGATTCTGCGATCGAGCACATTCTTTTCCAGCTTAAAGTCCGGGATACCATACCGAAGCAATCCTCCAATTCTGTCGCTTCGCTCAAATACTGTAACCCAGTGCCCGGCTTTATTCAATTGGGCCGCAGCGGCCAGTCCTGCCGGACCTGAACCAACTATCGCAACCCGTTTCCCTGTTCTGCTTGTGGGTGGATTGGCCTTTATATATCCCTTTTCAAAAGCTGTTTCAGCAATAGTCTTTTCAATGTACTCAATGGTGACAGGCTTATTGTTTATACTCAGCACACAACTGGCTTCACAGGGAGCGGGACAAATTCTTCCGGTGAACTCCGGAAAATTATTCGTACTGGAAAGGATATGAATTGCTTCCTCCCATTTGCCCTCGTATACAGCATCGTTAAAATCCGGAATATTATTACCAAGCGGACAACCATTATGACAAAACGGAACACCACAATCCATACAACGTGCAGCCTGTTGCTTCAGCTTCTCCTTATCGAGTGGTGCATATACTTCCTTGTAATCTTTTAAACGCTCTTTTGGATCGCGCGACTTGGGCATCTGGCGATCAAACTTCATAAATCCATCAACTTGTCCCATTCCTTTTTACGTGTTTATGCGCTACACAATGAATTATCTTTCGAAATATTATTTTACAGCTATAGTCTTTGACTTCGCTAAAGTCTTCACAGTCTTCTGTTTCATCAATACGGCCTTGTAATCTTTCGGCATAACCTTTACAAACAATTCGATTGCCGAAGTCCAATTCTCCAATACCCATTCAGCAGGATCACTGCCGGTGTATTTGAAGTGCTTCTCAATCATGGCTCTTACTTCTTTCGCATCATCCTCCGTCATGGTTTCCAGTTCTACCATGTCTTTATTCGAAAGTCTTTCAAGGGCATGCTCCGGATCAAATACATAGGCAATACCACCACTCATACCAGCCGCAAAATTTCTACCGGTTTTGCCCAGCACCACAACTCTTCCACCTGTCATGTATTCGCAAGCATGATCACCTACGCCTTCTACAACAGCTTTTACACCTGAGTTACGAACACAAAAACGTTCACCTGCTTGTCCGCGGATATACGCTTCCCCGGATGTTGCACCATAGAAGGCCACGTTACCAATGATGATATTGTCTTCCGGCTTAAAGGAAGCTTCCTTGTCAGGATAGACAATAAGCTTGGCGCCCGATAGACCCTTTCCGAAATAATCATTGGCTTCGCCTTCGAGTTCAAAGGTTAAACCGGGCGCAGCAAATGCTCCGAAACTCTGACCGGCTGATCCTTTAAACTGAAAATGAATGGTGTCTTCCGGCAATCCGGCTCCCTTATATTTCTTGGAAACTTCATTGGAAAGTAATGCCCCGGTTGAACGGTCTGTATTCCGGATAATGAATCGCTCACGAACGGGCTCACATTCTTCAAGGGCGTTGGCAGCAGCCTCCACCAGTTTCCAGTCGAGCACCTTCTCTAATTCAAAATCCTGTTCGATTTGTTTATATAACCCGATGTGCTCGCGTGCCGGCTCGCGATGAAGAATCGGAGAAAGATCAAGCTTCTTGATTTTCCAATGATCAATATCGGTGCGCACACGTAACAGATCAGTGCGACCAACCATTTCATTCACGGTTCTGAAACCCAACTCGGCCATTACCTCCCGTAAATCCTGTGCCAGGAAGCGGAAGAAATTTACAACATGATCCGGATCGCCTGTAAAGAGCTTACGAAGCTCCGCATCCTGCGTAGCAATGCCAACGGGGCATGTATTCAAATGACACTTCCGCATCATGATGCACCCTTCCACCACCAGCGCGGCCGTTGCAACACCCCATTCTTCGGCACCCAGTAACGCTGCAATGGCAATGTCACGACCGGTTCGTATCTGGCCGTCTGTTTGTAACACCACACGGCTTCTCAAATTGTTTTTCACCAATGTTTGGTGTGCTTCCGAAAGCCCAAGTTCCCACGGCAAACCGGCATGACGCACCGAACTGATCGGAGACGCACCTGTACCACCATCCGCTCCTGAAATCAATATCGCATCGGCTTTGGCTTTCGCTACTCCCGCAGCTACCGTTCCTACACCAGCCTGTGAAACCAACTTCACGTTAATGCGGGCCTGACGATTGGCATTTTTCAAATCAAAAATCAACTGCGCTAAATCTTCGATGGAATAAATATCGTGATGAGGAGGGGGAGAAATTAATCCTACTCCTGGAGTTGAGTGGCGAACACGGCCAATCCACTCATCTACTTTATCACCCGGAAGTTGACCGCCTTCACCGGGCTTTGCGCCTTGCGCCATTTTAATCTGCAATTCATCTGCATTGCTCAGGTAATAGCTGGTAACACCAAACCGGCCGGAAGCAACCTGCTTTATAGCAGAACGCTCCCAATCACCATTGGGCTTTCGCTCAAATCGAATTTCATCTTCGCCCCCTTCACCACTGTTACTCTTTCCACCGATGCGATTCATCGCGATGGCTAATGTAGAATGCGCTTCATGCGATATCGAACCGAAGGACATGGCACCGGTAGCAAAGCGCTTGAAAATTTCTTCAACAGGTTCAACTTCATCGAGGGGAACAGGCGTACGTTTCTTGAACTCCATCAAACCTCTAAACGTAAGCTGGTTGCGCGTTTGGTCATTAATGACCTGGGCGAATTTTTTATACAGTTGATAATTGTTCGACTTCGTGGAATGTTGAAGTAAATGAATCGTCTCAGGATTGAACAAGTGCTTTTCACCCCTGCGCTTCCACTGGTAAATGCCACCTACCTGCAAGCTTGTAGGCTCCTGTGTAAACGCTATCTTATGACGTACCAATACCTCCTGCGCTAAGTCATCGAATGATAAACCTTCTAGTCTGCTGATGGTTCCTTTGAAGCATTTATCGATCACCTCGCTGCTGAGGCCGAGCGCTTCAAATATCTGTGACGACTGGTATGATTGCAACGTACTGATACCCATCTTCGACATTACTTTCAAAAGTCCGCTTCCAATAGCCTTCTGGTAATTGGCAAATGCCTCTTCATCCTTCATGGGCTTATGGAAAAGTCCCTGCTTGTTCATGAAGTGAATAGTCTCCAACGCCATGTATGGGTTGATGGCACTGGCACCGTATCCGATGATTGTAGCAAAATGATGAACCTCCCAAACATCACCGGCTTCCACCAACAAACCCGTTAGGGTTCGAATGCGTCTCTCAACAAGGTAATGATGCACAGCACCGATGGCCAACATTGATGGAATGGGAGCGTATTCGGAACTTATTTTCTTATCGGAGATGACCAGAATTTTCTTGCCTGCACGAACAGCCTTTTCGGCTTCCGCACAAATTCTATTGAGGCTCTCTTCCAAGCGACCGGGTTTACCATCCGCTAAAAAAACAGATCGGATAACCGCATATTCAAAACCATGTTCAGGTAAGTGCTTCAGTTTCTCCAGATCAGAATTCAATAACACTGGTTGTGAAATGTGAATCTGGTTGGTATGCTGCGGAGTTTCTTCCAGCACGTTTAAGCTTACACCTATCCGTGTAAACAATGACATGACCAGCCGCTCGCGAATCGGATCGATAGGCGGATTGCTTACTTGTGCAAAAAGTTGTTTGAAGTAATTTGAAATATGCCGGCTCTCCTGCGAGAGAATGGCAGGAGGCGTATCGTCACCCATGGAGCCAATCGCCTCATAGCCTTTTTCGGCCATAGGTGTGATGATGGTCTTTAAATCTTCTGATGTATACCCGTAAGCGTTCTGTCGCGATATAAGTGTTTTTTCATCGAAATTATCTTCAAACCAATCCTGCTCCGGCTCCAGCCGCAACTTTAGGCGATTTTGAATAATCCAGTTGTAATACGGTTTGCCTTCATACACCGTGCGCTTCACTTTCTCATCGTCTAGAACCTTGCCTTGTTCCAGATCAATCATGAGCATTTTTCCCGGAGTGATGCGCCCCTTCTCTAAAATATCTTTCGGCTCTACCGGCAAGGCCCCTGCTTCTGATGCTGCAATGATTCTTCCGGAACGGGTTACGCAATAGCGAAGCGGACGAAGGCCGTTGCGATCAAGTGTAGCACCAATACGTGTTCCATCGGTAAATACCAAGGCGGCTGGCCCATCCCACGGCTCCATCATGGAAGCGTGATATTTATAAAATGCCTTACGATGTGGATCCATCAGTTTATTATCCTGCCAGGCTTCCGGCACCAGCATCATCATCACATGCGGAATGGTACGGCCTGCCAACACCAACATTTCAACGAGTGCATCCAGGTTAGCAGAGTCAGAGCCATCGGGACTGGTGATGGGCAAAAGCATTTTCAATTCTTCTTCTGTAAAAAGAGCCGACTTGAACAATGCCTCTTTCGATTTCATTTTATTCACGTTACCACGGATGGTGTTGATCTCACCATTGTGGGCGATGTAGCGGAAGGGCTGAGCAAGTTTCCAGTTAGGAAAAGTATTGGTTGAAAAACGGGAGTGAACAAGGGCGAGGGCAGTTCGCAGCCGCGGATCCTGAAGATCGAAATAATATTGACGCAACTGCTCGGTTCTCAACTGGCC
The DNA here is from genome assembly GCA_016787565.1 of Cyclobacteriaceae bacterium. Lineage (GTDB taxonomy): Bacteria > Bacteroidota > Bacteroidia > Cytophagales > Cyclobacteriaceae > JAEUUG01. Next base: position 84,466 of record JAEUUG010000008.1, on the reverse strand, counting down.
TTTGTAAACAATTGTACGGCAAGAGAAGCTGGTAATATAAAACTCTTTGTTGCTACCCTTTACTTCCCGTGAAATAGTATGCGAAGTAAAATTTCGCAGCACAAAAAGCTTACGCTCCAATGCGTCTGCAGTAACTGACTCCTCAACTGGCTTTACAAATACCTGCTCAATAACCGGTTCAACTTCTGCTGCCCCTGGACCCGGCACGCTGTGATCAACGGGAACTCCGCGGAAACCAATCAGCTCCAGGCCAAGTAACTTGATGTTTTTTTTCAACACCTCCCGCGAGGCATTCATTACCTTCTTATCGCGGGGGAAAAAAACCATACCCACACCATACTTTCCACAGGCTGGTAATTCAAATCCAATGCGTGCTGCTTCTTCAGCAAAAAAATCGTGTGGAATTTGAATGAGTATTCCGGCTCCATCTCCGGTTTTAGGGCTGCTTCCCCTTCCTCCACGGTGCTCCATATTTTCCAACATAGAGAGCGCGTCCCGAAGGTTTTGGTTCGTCTTGGTTCCGTTAATATTGGCTACGAACCCAATACCGCAGGCATCGTGTTCGAGTTCCGGTGTGTAGAGGCTTTGACTGGTCTTCTGCATTCTTCTGGTTGTTGTTACGCATTATTAATTGGGTCGTATAAGGCCAAATTAATTTTTGAAGTTATCAAACTAACGGCAGGAAATTCTGTTAAACAGTACTGTGAGCAGAATTTTTCGAATCTTTTCAGAAATGATTCGAAATGTTTTAAAATATGAAAAGTGTCAACGATTGCAGAAGAAGTGATTTTGAAAATTGCGACTTTAAGCGAAAACGATTGAGATTATGGCAATTCGTTCTTGACTTCTATCGTACTTTCGTGAATTGAATATACCACATAGGTTAAACTGCCTTTCTGGCTCTGACCATTTCTTTTTTTCCGGGCGGTCCGGGAAGTGTCTCAACCACGAAGCCTAATGATGCCAAATCGCGTTTCAACTGCCCCTTGGCACAATAGGTGACCAAAATGCCTCCGGGTTTCATGGCATCTGCCACTTTTTTCAAAATTGCCAGGTCCCACATTTCAGGTTGCTTGTTTGGTGCAAATGCATCAAAATAAACAAGATCAAACTCAAGGGGCAGCAGTATGAGTTGTTGCAGCGTGGAGTGCAACTTACGAAGTTGAAATTCGGGCGTAATCTGTTGAAACGATTCCCACAGTGATTGGTGAATTCTGGAAAAGATTCCTCCAGGCGTCTGCAAATTGGCATAATTCAGTTTTGCCCAGATTTCTTCCGAAAGCGGAAAAGCCTCTACGGTTGAGTAGAAAACTTTTTTTGAATTTCCACTCAGACATTGACACGTAAGAAGGGCATTCAGTCCGGTGCCAAAACCTACTTCAAAAATTCTTATTTCATCCCGACCGGCATCGTTTAGCAGAAGGTCAAGTCCGTGATGAATGAATACATGTTGCGACTCCTGAACTGCTCCGTGCACAGAATGGTACGTCTCGTTCATTTCTTTGTTCAGCAACGAGTGAGAACCGTCACCGGTAATAATCATTTCTGTATTATGTGTCACAGTTCAATGCTAGTGAATTTTGTGCATGTTTTCTCAATTGTACGTTCTTTTTACTGGTATATTTAACCATGCGTCTGCGATTTCCTTCCTCACCAATTTCATCGCTTCAAATTCTCCAATACATTTTTTTTACTTCGGTGATCTTGTATTTCGGAAGACCCCTTTTAGTGCCGCTTTCATTTGCTTTACTGATCAGCTGTGTGCTCTATCCCATCTGTCTCTGGCTGGAACGACACAAAATAAAAAGGATGGCTGCCATTCTTCTCAGCTTATCCTTACTTATTGTTCTAACCTGTGGAATTGTTGCCTTGTTAATCCAACAAATTGTCAGCTTCTCACATGAATGGTCTGGTTTACAAGATAAATTACTGACATCGTATGATGAAATTGGTCAGTGGCTGAGTAGCGAATTTAATATCAGCAAAGAAAAACAAACAGCGTGGGTCAACAGCATCATGAATCAATCCAGTGGCGATGCCATGTCACTCATTCAAAAAACCATTTCTGCTTCAGCGGTATCGGCTGTGTTGCTGATTCTGATTCCCATTTATGCAGTACTGATTTTGTATCACCGCGACCGATGGATAGAAGTCTTGTTTCGGCTATTTCCCAAACAAGGAAAAGAGCGGATACGCGAAATCCTCCACCTGAGCATTGATTCGTACTACAATTTCATAAAAGGCATGCTGCTGGTCTACCTGATTGTTGGCGTACTAAATTCACTCGGATTGTATATACTCGGAATACCCCATGCCCTGTTATTCGGCTTGATTGCTGCTCTCCTTACATTTATTCCGTACGTTGGCATACTGGTGGCCTCGCTGTTGCCGATATCGGTGGCGTGGATTACATACAATTCAATCTGGTATCCGTTGGGTGTTATAGCTGTGTTTGCCGTTGTGCAGTATCTTGAAGCTAATCTGATTTTTCCGTTGGCTGTGAGCAGTCGGTTAAAGATTAACACATTGGTTACCATTGTGGCCATCATCACCGGAGGAATTTTGTGGGGCGTAGCCGGAATGATTTTGTTTATTCCATTTATCGGAATCTTGAAACTAATTGCTGACCGGACGCCTGGTTTAAAAACGCTCGCTATTGTATTAGGCGGAAGCGACAAATAGTTTAATCCTTTATGATGAGTGCCACAGCGTAGGCATTCACACCTTCAAATCGGCCAACATACCCCAGCGTTTCATTGGTTGTAGCCTTGATCGAAACATCTTCTTCGCTAATATGCATTAACGGGGCTAGTACTTTTTTCATCTCTGGAATATAGGGATTGATTTTAGGATGCTCAAGGCAAATGGTACAGTCAACATTACCAATCTTCCACCCCTGTTCATCTAACATATGCGTAACTTCTTTCAGAAAAAATTTACTGTCCATTCCGCTCCAGCGCGAATCTTTATTCGAAAAATGAAAACCAATATCACGGAGATTGGCTGCCCCGAGCAACGCATCACAAATGGCGTGAATTAATACATCGGCATCGGAGTGACCAACAGCGCCCTTTGTTGCAGGCAGTTTAATTCCACCCAAAAAGAAATCACGGTTCTCCACCAATTGATGAACATCGAAACCCATACCGACACGAATTTTCATTGACTTACGAATTTTTACCCGATTGATAATACAACACACTTGAGTTTTCCTCACGGAAAATTTCCGCGCCAATTCTTTTCATATCCGAAATTGTAACCGACTCTATTTGCTTACTCTCTTCGTTGACTTCGTTCGCATTTCCGGAAAGTTTAGCAAACGCCAGATTCATGGCGCGATTCATCACCTCTACCTCGCCAAATTCTAATGTAGCATACGCCTGATTTTTTACTTTCTCTAATTCCAACTCGGTGGGCCCATCGGATACAACTTCTTGAATGATGCTGTCGACTTCCCTCTCAGCATCATAAAGTTGTACACCACTTCTGACCCGACCATTAACAACCACGAGACCAGGATCAATCGATGACATCGTGAATGAAGAAATGGATGTGAAAATTTCTTTTTCTTTCACCAGCTTTTCATATAATCTGCTGGATTGTCCCCGGCTCAACACATCGCTAAGCAATTCAATTGCATAATAGTCTTTGTGGAACCGCCCCGGCATGTGATAGGTTTTGTATAATGCGCTGGCCGGCACATCAGCTTTCACTTCACGTTTTCGCTTTGCTCGTTGAGCGGGCTCTTCCGGCAACCTTCGGGCGGGCACTTTTCCGGATGGAATGGGTCCAAACCATTTTTCACAAAGCTCTCTGACTTGTGCTGTTGTCACTTTTCCTGCCACCACCAGAATTGCATTGTTTGGCACATAATGATGGAAGAAAAAATGCTTCACATCTTCCATCGTAGCATTTTCGATATGACTGATTTCTTTTCCAATCGTTGCCCATTGGTAGGGGTGCTGCTGATAGGCCAGTGGCCGAAGCTTTAGCCAGACATCGCCATAGGGCTGATTCAGGTAACGTTGCTTAAATTCTTCCACAACAACTTTGCGTTGTACTTCGAGAACCTGTGGATCAAACGATAAACTGAGCATCCGGTCACTCTCCAACCAAAAACCTGTTTCAATATTTGTTGCTGGAACGGTTAAATAATAATTGGTTATATCGGTATTGGTAAAGGCATTGTTTTCGCCCCCTACTTTTTGCAATGGCTCGTCATAGTTTGGAATGTTAACCGATCCACCAAACATCAGGTGTTCAAAAAGATGTGCAAATCCGGTCTTATCCGTCCGTTCATCGCGTGACCCGACATCATATAAAATATTCATCACTGCAATTTGAACGGTATGGTCTTCATGCACAATTACCCGTAACCCATTCTTCAGTGTAAATTCATTAAATGCAATCATAGGTCTCAAAAATAAGGAAACGTAATCGTGGTTTACCCTGAAGGACCGAAATGATTAAAATATTTTTGATGTTGCCCAATCAGACCTGAGCGGGCACAGGAAGCATCACTGTAAAAGTAGTGCCTTCTCCAATTTTTGACTTCACAGATACCTTGCCACTCATTTTCAATACTGTTTCTTTAAGAATGTACAACCCAAGGCCGGAGCCTTGTGCACTTTCGGATGCCCGGTAAAACATTTCAAAAACATGGGCTGTATGCGCTTCGTCTATTCCCTGACCATTATCCTGCACGGTAATACTATAGGCGTTGCCCTGGCGCATGAGTTTAATTTTTACAAACGGATTTTCGCGTTCAAGCCAATGAAACTTGATAGCATTGGAGATGAGATTGTTCAGTACGATTTTCAGCCGCATTACATCGGTCACCATCTTCGATCCTGTAGTATCTTCAACCTGAAAATCAATCCTCGAAAAATTAGGAGCGTATTGCTGATCATTCAGCAAACTCTGGATAAGCTCTGAGAAATCGACCGCTTCATTTTTGACGGGCATACGCGTGTTGCGTGAATAACTCACCACATCACGGATAAAGTCTTCCAGTTTGCGCACACTACCTTCCATCATCGTAAGGTATTGTTCATGCTGCTCACCGGGATTTTCCATTCTGGAAACAGCAATCAATCCCAACACTGATTTCAACGGAGCACTCAGGTCATGTGAAGCACTGTAAACAAATCTATCCAGTTCGGCATTGCGTTGCATGAGCTCATTGTTGGCCCGTTGTACATCAGTCGTTCTTTTCTCTATCAGACGTTCAAGCTGAACCTTGCGCTTATTGAGCAAGCGTGAGGTTACACTGTAAGAAGCCCACGCAATGATCAATATAATGGTGATCAAAAAAAATATAAATTCAATGCGAAGCCAGTACGGCTTTGCAATCAGCAGGCTCACCATCGTTGGTTCACTCCAGTCGAGTCCGGTATTTTTTTTGGCGCGCACGAGTACGTTGTACTCGCCTGGCCACAAGTCGGTAAAACTCAGTTGATGATTACGCATGGCATGCCATAGCGTATCACCCTGCATTTTCCATTGGAGGTTAATTTTATTTTCCGGAAAAGTTATAGATGAAAATTGCAGATGAATAAACGCACCATAAGAAGCCTGAACTCCTCTGATGAAACGAACCCCCTCTCCATTCACCCGCGCTTCAATACAATGTGGTTTCGTTGTTTGTTTATTTTGAATGATCGACTGGGCAGTTCGCGCGAGGCCATACGAAGTACCGATCCACAATTGCTTTTTGTGATCAATAAAAATACCTCGGCCTGTAATGGTGTTTGAAGGAAGCCCGGAATTTTCATCGTAAAGCCAATATTCATTTGAAACAAGATCGTACCTAAACAATCCATGAGAATTCGAAAAGATAATGTTACGTTCGTCAAGGATTTCAATGGAGCTGACAGAAATTGCAGTAAAGGTTTCTCCCAGATCGATTCGTTCAATTTTTTGATGACCGAACCGGATCAATCCCTCCGTAGAAGCAATCCACACCACGTTATTTTGTTGGACAGCAAAATCATTGATAGTAAAGTCTCCCGCTATTGAAAATTTTATAGGTAAACTAATATCCCTGAACGAATCACCCGTGTGCGGTTTAAAAAAAAGATACTTATCGGGTCCGCTCGCAGCTACATACAATCCGTTTGGCCCTTCACGCACCAGGGTAACTTCATTCTGCTTATTCGAAGGAATAGGATAACGCTTTACCCTAAGCGAGTCGTTAATCATAATAACGTTAGCGTTACCGGCCTGGCATCCCCAGAGTTGTTGCCGGGAGTCAAGAAAGATATCGTGTACGAAATTCCCTTCCGATGAAAAATCCCATTTACGAAAGAGTTTGCCCTCGCTGAAAAGCATGACCTCATAAATACTGGATGCCCACAAACCACGCTTACTCACTTGCAGCGATTGAAAGTAAGCGTTGCGATCATCATAAATTACAGTTCGTCTTAGCGGCCCATCGGGCTTTGAACTTTCAAGCTGTACTATCGTCTCCTTATTGCAAAAGTATATCCGGTTGAGTGTAGCATCCTCTGCAATACCCTCAATGAACTGTGCCTGTGATAATGGATCTGCCAACTCAAATAAATTGCTCTGTACCAATACCATGCCTTTATCAGTTGAAGTCCAGAGGTCTCCTTCATTACTCTGGTAAATGGAATTAATCCCCTTAAAACTATAGCCTAATGCTTTCCAGGTAACTTCTGAATCACGATTGACCTGATATAAATCGTCATCAAAAGTGCCAACCCATAATGCCCCATCGGGGGAAGTCAGCAAATAGGAGGCCTGCTTCACAGGCAATAGTTGCCTGACATTTCTAATGTCTCCATCATCAATAGTTGCTTCATACACACCGGTGCCCGTGGCGACATAAAGTTTATGCTGATCAAAAAGAACATGTGCACAATCTGCCGGAAGTTCATGCTCAAGGGCAACAAACTCATCTCGCCTCTTATCGAGCCGGAAAACTTTGCCACGGTAGGAAACTGCAAATAAGTTTTCATTGTCGTCTTCAAAAAAGCTAAACGAGCGAATAAAAACAGGCGATCGGTTCTCTGCACCGAAATCAAAACGCTTCATACTTTTTCCATCATACCGGATTGCGGATTGTGGCTCACCCAGCCAAATATTGGCGGAACGATCTTCATAGATTGACTTGGGATACCAGATGGCTGAATCACTGAAGGTGCGGGCACCGGCCAACACCGTTTTAAAAATAACCGTATCAACTTGATTCCTTATTTCTATCAAGTCAAGGTCTCCAATAGCCAGTAGTCTACCCGATCGTGTATTCAAAAAGGCCTTCGTATACTGGCTTCGGAATGCTGCTTTATAGGTTGTGAACCGCTGACCATCGTATTTTACCAATCCATCATCCGTAGCAATCCAGACAAACCCAAGCGAATCCTGTGCAACAGCTTTCACAACATCATTCGGCAACCCCTGCTCTACGCGATAGAGCCTGAATCGGTACTCTTGTGCACACACTGAGGAGATTGAAAACGCATAAATAAGGATGAAAATCAGGCGCATACTTCCAGTAATGGCTAAAGACAAATACTAAAGAATGTTAAGGCTTTTTTATATGATTTCAAAGGTTTACAAAAAAGGAGGCAGACTCAAAAACTACTTTAACTTTGCCCCAGTTTTTATAGCCTTATGAATTTCAATCGGAAACATTACTCAGATGATACGCTGAAAAATCTGTACGAGAGCCTCCTGCTTCCGCGGATGATTGAAGAGAAGATGCTTATTCTGTTGCGTCAAAACAAAATCAGCAAGTGGTTTAGTGGCATTGGTCAGGAGGCTATTGCTGTTGGAGTGACGGAGGCTTTACAGCCGGATGAATATATTCTGCCCATGCATCGAAACCTTGGCGTATTCACTTCACGGAAGATGCCGTTTAATCGACTCTTTGCTCAATGGCAAGGCATGCTGAATGGTTATACAAAAGGAAGAGACCGGTCCTTTCATTTTGGCACGAATGAGCATCACATCGTTGGCATGATCTCTCACCTCGGTCCGCAAAATGGTGTAGCCGATGGCATTGCCCTGGCCACTAAACTTAAAAATGAAAATAAAGTCACCGCTGTTTTTAATGGCGATGGCGGGACCAGTGAAGGTGATTTCCATGAGGCTGTAAATGTTGCCGCGGTGTGGGACCTACCGATTATTTTCATTGTTGAAAACAATGGTTACGGATTGTCAACACCCAGTCAGGAACAATTCCGGTGCGAGAGCTTTGCCGACAAAGGGATCGGGTATGGCATTGAGGCCATAAGCATTGATGGAAATAATATTTTAGAAGTGTATGACACTATTTCCCTGCTGGCGGAAAACATTCGTAAAAATCCCCGACCGGTATTGGTTGAATGTCGCACGTTTCGCATGCGCGGACATGAGGAAGCATCCGGCACAAAATATGTCCCGAAAGAACTCATGGAAGAGTGGACTAAAAAAGATCCGCTTGAAAACTATGAACGATACCTTGTTGAAAATGGTGTGATTGAGCAACCGGATATCGTTGCACTTCAAAAAAAAATAAAAAAAGAAATTGAAGCCGGGCTTGAGACTGCCTTTCAGGAAACACATCCGGTGGCCGATACTGAAGTTGAACTTCAGGATGTCTACTCCCCGTTTGTGCAAACCACTATAAAGCCTGCCTCCGATAAAGAAACTGAAAAACGTTTCATTGATTCCATACGTGATGGATTGTATCAAAGCATGGAGCGTTTTGACAACCTCGTATTAATGGGCCAGGATATTGCCGAGTATGGTGGCGTGTTTAAAATCACCGAAGGGTTTGTAAATCGGTTTGGTAAAGCAAGGGTTCGCAATACGCCCATATGTGAATCGGCCATTGTAGGTGCCGGTTTGGGGCTCTCCATTAAGAATATGAAAGCAATGGTGGAGATGCAATTTGCTGATTTTGTAACGGAAGGATTCAATCAGATCATAAACAACCTGGCCAAATCACATTGGCGTTGGGGCCAATGTGCCGATGTAGTAGTGCGCATGCCCACAGGAGCAGGCACAGCCGCAGGACCTTTTCACAGTCAATCCAACGAAGCCTGGTTTTTCCATACTCCCGGATTAAAAATTGTTTATCCATCCAATCCGTATGATGCGAAGGGATTACTTTGCGCTGCTCTTGAAGACCCCAATCCATACTTGTACTTTGAACACAAGCTTCTTTATCGTTCTATCAAGGATACTATCCCGGATGATTACTACACCATCGAAGTTGGTAAAGCAAAGTTGATACAGAAGGGCAATGATTTATCAATCATTACATATGGCATGGGTGTGCATTGGGCATTAGAAATTTTGAGCACTATGCCTGATGTTAAGGCTGATATTGTCGATCTCCGAACCCTGTTACCCTGGGATAAGGAAGCTGTTGCCGAAACAGTTAAAAAAACTAACCGGGTGCTGATCGTTCACGAAGATACACTTACCGGAGGCATAGGCGCGGAAATTTCTGCTTGGGTAAACGAGCACTACTTTCAACACCTAGATGCACCTGTAATGCGAGTAGCAAGTCTGGACACTCCTATTCCTTTTGCCCCAACATTAGAGCAGAATTTCCTGCCAAAAGCGAGGTTAAAAGCAAAGATTGAAGAGTTGCTGAAATTTTAGCTACCTTAGCCTGTTACAGAACCCATTTTTTGAGCTTAAATAAACGATACGGTTCGAATACATTTTTCCTGGCACTGAAAGTGGGCCTGGTTGTGTTTTGTTTTACTTTGATCATACCAGCCTTCTCGCAAAATACAAAAGGAGATAAGCCCGCAGCAAACCGCGAAGGCAGATTCAAGACACCTTTTAAAAAGAGTCAGAAAAAAGGCCCTTCCGGCAAAAGGGTAAAATCCAAAGGAAAATCATTTGCCAATAGTGGTCGTGTAAATGCTCCCAGTGGAGGCGCTCGGTCGGCTTCTGGAAAAGTGAGTAATGTTTATCCGCAGCGAGGTCCGTATGCCAACAGAAAACCAAGTGAAACCCAGCGGCAAGTTTCAAATAACTATGCCCTTAAAAGACTCAAACGCCTTCAAGGTTCATCATCGGCACGCACATCAAACCGAAATATTTATCCGCAGAACGGACCTTATGTTCACAATCCATCCAGCAAGCCTGCATCCAGGCAACGGCCTGTATCTAATCGGGCAACGCTAAATCGGCTAAAACGCTTGCAAGGTCCCGAGCCTTCAAAACCTGACAGAAAGAAAGTGGTTGTACCACGGTCGGCATCCGGTTCATTCATTGCACGAAAGAGTCCGAATACGTGGGCTCAATTTCCCCGGCCTAAGAAGAAGGGCGAAGTGGCCGTTACAAAAGATATAGCGGGCCGAAAACTCCGGACGAAAAACTATGAAACACAACGGCCAGGAATAATAGCACCAACTTTTGAACCTTACAAAGGAAGAAAACGAGTTGGGGATCGTCCATATAAAGGCCCATCCGGGGGCGGTTATGTCTCGGCTACAAAATCAGGCCAACGCGCTTGGACTGGCGACATTGCTGGAAGAACAATTCGGGGAAGAAACTACTTTAGTAAAGGAAAATCTACAGAAGGGCAGCCACTCTCCCAACCGAGAAGAAAAAAACCTGCTCGAGGTGATAAGGTTTACCGGGGCACTGTTCCAGGGTCAGGTTATAAGTCCCTTAGCCGATCTGGAGAAACCAGACCCGGTAAGGCTGCCTTGCCAGTAAGAACTCCAGGAATTGGTGCAAAAGGAATTGGAAATTTTCAAGGCAACATCAAAGGGAGAAGGCCGCTTAAAGGTGGCGGCAGCGTGAGTGGAAAATCCTGGAATAATCGGCAAACTCCTCTTGCTGTTCGAACACCCGGAAGAGGTGCCGACAGGATTGGAAATTTTCAGGGTACACTAAAAGCCGGTAGACCATTGAAAGGCGGAGGTAGTGTAAGTGGAAAAATGTGGAATAACCGACAGACACCCTTACCTGTCCGAACGCCATCGGGCAATGCTGCACGTGCAGGAAACTTCTCCGGCAATATAAACCTGGCCAGGTCCAGGCATATTTTCTCCGATCAAGGTGAAGAATACACTGGCCACCTTAAGGCTTCAAAGCGGCCAAAAAATATTGGTGCAAGTTTAAGTGGAAAGATCTGGAATAATCGCGAGTCAGCTGTTCCGACCCGGGCACCTTCAAACAATACTTTGAAAGCCGCTCGTTTCGCTGGCAATTTGAAGAGCAGCAAACCTCAGAAAGGTGGAGGTAGCATGAGTGGAAAACTCTGGAATAACAAAGAAACACCGTTACCTGTAAAAACTCCATCGGGTGAAACAGCCAAAGCAGTGCGATATTCCGGGAACCTGAAAAATTCCAAGCAGCATATCACTGTGGATCAGGGAGAAGAATTTACAGGTGTTATTAAGCTAAAGAAGTTTAACAGGAGCTATGCCAAAAATCCGAATGCAAGTGACGATGCTTTAAAGAAAAAAAGTCCGGATAAATCGACTTACAAAGTTGATGACCTACAGGTTCGCGTTAAACGCCCGCGCTATGTAGAAAATCCAAACTCTGCTGAAGAGGCCTTGTTGAAATTAAAGCCAAATAAATCGACTTATCAGGTTGGTGAATTGCAGGTTAAGATTAAACAGAAGGAGACGGGAACAAAACCTCATGCCGCAGATGGCTCATTGCCGGGAATCAAACCGACTAAATCTTCTGTTAAGGCCAGTGAATATGCAAAAGGAGTTAAGCGTACATGGAATTATGTCCATAACCCCAGCAGTGCAGAAGAGGCTCTCCGGGTACGAGAACCCGGTAAGGCATTTGCACGCGCTACCGATTATCAGGGCAACATTAAAATGCGCAAATATGATTTGTTCGGCAAACCCAATCTTCACCCGGATGCGCAGTTCGTCAAAACCAATAAAAATAATGTAGCCGAAGAAAAAGATATGCTCACGAACTTTAAGTTGTGGTGGGCACGTTTATTCAAGAAAAATGAAACCCTACCGGATCATCTCAAAGATAAAGGTCACAAACCTCGTTACGATAAAGGCGAACAGGGTTTATGGTATGATTGATTCGTAATAGACATTATTCTTTAACACATGAATTGGATTGAACTCATCCATACAGAACAAGTAAGCACACTTCTGGAGGAATCGACAAGAAACCCAGTGATTATCTTCAAACACAGCATACGTTGCTCCATTAGCAAAGCTGCACTTGACAGGCTGGAACGCCACTGGAACAACGATGAGATGGCAGTAGTGAAACCATACTATCTCGATCTGATATCATACCGTTCTCTTTCAGATGAAATTGCACGTTTTTTTGATATTGAACATGAATCTCCCCAGATCATTGTCATCAAAAACAAAAAGGCCATTTACGACAGTTCCCACATGGCAATCAATTACACAGCTATTAAAGACATCTTAAATGATTAGCTGTAAATAGGGCCATCAGGTTGATATGGACTCTGTAACGCCACGCTGTACGCCAGAATAACTTCGGCTTCTGTTTTGCGTTAGGAAATTATAATCTAATTTTAGTGTAAAGTATTACCATGCGGGATTTAATGAAAATTGTTTGTTGCTCTTTTGTCTTCCTAGCCTTCCTGTTGGATGCCACCGCCCAGACACAGGATAGCTATGAATACCAATCAGAATTTATCTGGGGCATTAACAAAAATACGTATGGAGGGCTTATTGGAGGTTTTGTATTCAAGAAATCGCGGAAATTGAATGACAGGGTTCTTGAAACCTATGGTCTTGAATTAATGAATGTAAAACACCCACAGGAAATCCGTAAAACTTCCGGTACTGGTAATTATTACATCTACGGTAAGAATAACTATTTGTATGCCCTCCGCTTACAGTACGGAAGAGACCTAATACTTTTTAAAAAGGCGCCTCAGCAGGGCGTAGAAGTGAAGGCGATCTTTGCCGTAGGGCCAAGCATTGGGATAGTTGCCCCATATTTTGTTGAATACAGCTCCGATGGAGGTGGCTTTACTTCCTATACCGCCCAATATGATCCCAAAAATCAGGATCAAATCCTTGGTACAGGAAGACTTTTTGAGGGTCTGGGACAATCCTCTATTAAAATGGGCGCTAATTTCAAAGCCGCCTTGAATTTCGAACTCGGAACTGTTAAAGATCAGGTAACCGGATTTGAGGCCGGAATTCTGTTTGATGCATACACAAGTAAAGTAGTGATGATGCCTGAAGCCACTGAAAACTATTCTCTTTACCCTACCCTTTTTATAACCTTATTCTACGGAAACCGCAGATAACACATTTAAATTTTTGTTTTATTCCTGTGACCTTTTTTTATCTTTGGCATTCCATTCTAAAACATACTTAAACTATGGAAGCTAAAAAGACAGAAAAAGCAGACTTGTCAAACAAATCTTTTTTGTTTTTCAATATTGGGCTGGTGGTGAGTTTGGCAATTGCGGTTATGGCTTTTGGATATCGTGTGTACGATGATACTTCAGCAAAAGACCTCGGAAAGAATAATGCCATATTAGATGAAATTCTGGAAGTTCCTCCAACAGAGCAGCTCCCTCCCCCTCCTCAGCAAATTATTCAACCTCAAATCGTAGAAGTCCCCGATGAAAAGGAAATTGAGGAGCAAATCGATATTAATATGGATACTGAAGTTACTGCTGATATGAAGGTAGAGGAGATCACAGTTGTTCAGGAAGAAGAGAAAGAGAATGTAGATGAAGTTTTCCTGGTAGTGGAGGAATCCGCGACTCCAAAAGGAGGCATGGCTGCATTTTATGAATATGTTGGTAAAAAGATGCAGGGGAAATACCCTGCCCAAGCCAGAAGAATGGGAATTGAAGGAAGGGTATTCGTTGAGTTTGTTGTAAACCGCGATGGATCTATTCAGGATGTGAAAGCCATTAAAGGAATTGGTGCAGGTTGCGATGAATTGGCCGTAAAGGTTGTTGAAGAGGCCCCAAAATGGAACCCTGGCAAACAAAGAGGTAAGCCAGTAAGGCAAAAGATGGTGCTTCCAATCGTATTTAAATTGAACTAAACTTCTTTAACTAAGAATAAAAGCCCCTTCCGAAATGAAGGGGCTTTTCGTTTAACCCAATAATCCGCAAGCGTACCTAAAAAGATGTCGGCCTGCAAGCCAGAATCTCTTATTAATACTTTGAGGTTCGTAGTTCATGCCCGCAATGACACTAAACGCAGTAATGGGTATATTTACGCACCCTCGCTTTATTTAATGATTATTCCCAGGATTAACCCTCCAACTATAATGACGGTTGATGGTACTTTAGTAAAGACCAGCAAGCTGAACGTTGCAATGGTTACAAAAAAATTCAAGAAGGTGTTCTCAAGGGGCTGGAAAAGGATAATGGCTGATGCCGCAACAAGTCCCGCGCTGGCAGCCGTAATTCCCTCGAGCGAAGCCCTGACTCCACGATAGTTTTTCATACTATCCCAAAAGCGAATAACAAAGAAGATCATGAATGTGCCCGGCAGGAAAATTCCGGCTGCAGACATGAGCGCCCCTAGGATTTCCCCTCCGAGTCCATAATCCCGCATGGACAGCGCGCCTATGTACGAACTGAACGAAAAGACCGGCCCTGGTAATGCCTGGGCCAAGGCGTACCCCGAAAGAAACTCATCGTGAGAGGTTGGATGGTGATAGGGCTTTGGCGTGTATTGCTTTTTAAGCTTTGTTTTAAGCTTAGTAGCCTTATTCACATCTCCTCCCTCCAGGTCAGCATCTACAAATTCAGTATAGAGTAACGGCACCAACACCTGTCCTCCTCCGAAAACCAGGCTACCGTTACGGTAAAAATTTTCGAAAAGTTTAACGGGCAACGCTTTTGTGATCCCCCCCAGGGTAGCGGCAAAAACCAAAACACTTGCCCATAAAATGAAATTCGACCAGCGGATATTGATTTTCTTTTTCTCCTGCTTAGGCTGCTTCTTGTACTTTAATGCCGTAAGCAATCCGGCACCAAGCAGTATGATGGGAAATACTATTGGTGTTTGAAAGAAGTATGACAGCACACCGGATGCAATCATTAACGCAATGCCTGTTTTTGTACTCACGGTTTTAATGCTAATGATATAGGCTCCATAACTCACAAATCCAACGGCCATTGGCTGAATAAACCTTGTGAATTCTATGGACAGGTTTTTAGACTGGATGCTTGACATCAAAATCGCAGCAGTTGTCATAACGATGACGGCAGGAAGGACCCAAACCAACAACGTTAGGTAAGCGAGATTAGGACCTCCAATTTTAAATCCGATAGCTGTTAGCGTTTGCGTGGATGCAGGGCCAGGCAACATCTGACACAGTGAGTTTAACTCCATCAACTCATCTTCTGAGAGGTATTTTCGTTTGGTGACCAGAACCTTATGAAAATGCGCCAAGTGCGCTTGTGGCCCACCAAAGGTTGTCAGGGCAAGCATCAATACATCTTTTAAGAAAATGTAATATCGGATGCGCTGAATCAATGTCTTATGGGATTTTTATTTTCTCAAACCGATTTCCGCAAGCCGCTGATCCAGAAATTCACCTGCAGTTATATCCTCCCACGTTTTCGGATGGTCCGAGTCAACACAATCTGGTAAAGCAGCAAGACTCATCTCAGAACGAGGGTGCATAAAAAAAGGAATAGAATAACGAGGTGTATTCATGAATTGTTGCGGTGGATTGACCACACGATGAATGGTGGATTTTAACTTTTTATTTGTTAATCGCTCAAGCATGTCACCAACATTTACGATCAACTGATCGGGCAACGCAGTTATGGGAATCCATTTACCATCCTTCCTTAAAACTTGTAAACCATCTGCGCTAGCACCCATCAATAAGGTGATCAGGTTAATATCACCATGTTCCGCAGCACGCACCGCATCAGATGGCACTTCCGCAGGATTCTCTATCGGGTAATAATGAATAGGTCGCAGGATACTATTGCCATTCTTGATTTTATCATCAAAGTAATTTTCATGTAACCCGAGATAGAGGGCAATAGACCGTAGCATATATGTGCCGGTTTTCTCCAATGCACTATAAACCTCAACTGCAATGGCTTGCAGCTCGGGAACTTCATCAGGCCAGACATTTGCCGGATATCCCTCTTTTATTAATTCAGATTTTTCAAGCTCCTGTCCGACATGATAAAATTCTTTAAGATCACCTGTATTTCTTCCTTTGGCATGCTCTTTCCCTTTTCCAGTATAGCCGCGCTGTCCGGCTAGTTGCTGTCGCTCGTACTTTTTCTTTATCTCATCGGGCAACGCAAAAAACTTTTTAATAGCCGTGTATAGTTTTTGCTGCATGTCATCAGTCAGAAAGTGGTTCCGAATAGCCGCAAACCCAATATTGTTGTAGGCAGCGCCTAACTCTTCAACAAATTTTTGCTTTAACGCCTGATCTCCCTGATAGAAATCAGCCAGATCAAGAGATGGGATTTGATCGTACAAAATATCACGCATACGCTCAGAATTTAGGACTCAACGCAAGCTAAAAATTTTTGCCTAATTTTATACTGACGTAAGTCATTGAGTAATGAATCCACTACGCCATCCAAAATATGAAATCATCCAGAAGAAAATTTCTACAGACTACTCTCAAGGCAACTGCGCTGACAACTCTTGGTACCCCTGTGATCTTGCATGCGGCCACTGATAATCTCGCTGAAAAAGTTAGTGCAAAGCCTGCATTTCAATTCGCTCAGGTTTCACTCCCCTATGCTTTCAATGCCCTGGAACCCCATGTTGATGCCCTCACCATGGACATCCATTACAATAAACACCACACTGCTTACATCAAGAATGTTAATGAATCCATCACATTGGAAAATATTAATTATTCAAGCGAGAAAGATTTTTTTGCAAACACCTCAAAACTTTCTCTGAAGGCACGGAACAATGGTGGAGGTGCCTGGAATCATAATTTTTTCTGGCAAGTGATGAGACCGAATGCAGGAGGCACACCTTCTGGAAAAGTGCTTGAAGCCATAACCGCCAGCTTCGGCTCATTTGAAAAGTTTAAGGAGCAATTTTCACAGGCAGGTATTACAAGGTTTGGCTCAGGATGGGCGTGGTTGGTTACCGATGGAAAAGCGCTAAAAATAGGATCAACACCCAATCAGGATAATCCGCTTATGGATATCAGTGAACTTAAAGGAAAGCCCATATTGGCCCTTGATGTTTGGGAGCACGCGTACTACCTTAAATACCAAAACAAACGGGCTGACTATATCACCAGTTGGTGGAACATTGTGAATTGGGATGAGGTCGCCCGACAACTCAGTTAACCGATAAGCCTGTCGATGATATTGTCGACACTGATGCCGTCAGCTTCTGCTTTAAAATTCCGGACAATACGATGCCGCAATACTGGCTTGGCAATGGCTTGAACATCTTCAATATCTGGTGAGTATTTACCATTTAGCAGTGCATTACATTTTGCACCCAGCACCAAGAATTGAGAAGCGCGCGGACCAGCGCCCCATTCCAGAAAATCATTTGCTGATGACGAACTCCCGGCAACACCCGGCCTTGTTTTATTCACCAATGTCACAGCATATTCAATAACATTTTCAGCAACGGGAACCCTTCGGACCAAATGCTGAAACTCTGCTATCTGCTCGCCTGTCAATATTTTATTTACTGTCTTTTGGTCATCCGATGTAGTACTCCGAACCACTTCCATCTCATCCCGCAGGGAAGGGTAAGTCAAAAGAATATTAAACATAAAACGGTCAAGTTGAGCTTCCGGTAAAGGGTACGTTCCCTCTTGTTCAATTGGGTTTTGAGTTGCCAGAACGAAGAATGGCCTGGGTAATTCATAGCGTTGTCCGGCAATGGTTACTGCATATTCCTGCATAGATTCCAACAGCGCTGCTTGTGTTTTTGGAGGTGTTCGGTTTATCTCATCGGCTAGAATGATGTTGGCAAAAACAGGACCTTTAACGAATTTGAAATTACGCTCCTTATCCATGGTTTCAGCTCCCAGAATATCCGATGGCATAAGATCAGGAGTGAACTGTATTCGTTTAAATTGCAAATCCAGCGCAGTGGCGATGGTTTGGATAAGCAAGGTTTTTGCAAGCCCCGGAACACCCACCAAAAGCGAATGTCCGTGACAGAAAACTCCCGTCAATACCTGTCGTACTACCGGATCTTGCCCGATCACAACCTTTGAAATTTCTGCTTCTAGCGTTTTGTATGCTGAGGCCAGCGCATCAGCCGCCTCCACATCCGATGAAAATTTATCCATTGTTAATACTTAAACTTTTTGATCAGCTTGAAAACACAAAAATTATTCTTTTAGGATTCCGCAAAAGTTATACGTCTGATCAACATTGATAAACACATCTTGTCGGGCCTTATCAAACCATTTCTCCAGTATCCTGTTCTTCTTATCTGCCAGCGCAGCAGCCTGAATTCGATGCCAATCGTCCTTCAGCGAAGCTTCGTGTGGTGGTATGCGCGACTTATAATAAAAAATTCTAACGGCATCCTTACCGTCATCTGTACGATACGCAATAGGTCTTGAAATATCACCCACTTTCATGGAATCAATTTTAAAAAAAACAACCGGATCAAGTTCATCTACCATTAACTTTAAACCACCATCGGGATCCGAGAAGAATCCACCATTTCCCTTCGTTGCCACATCATCAGAATAGTCTTTTGCGGCCCGTTGAAACTTCAAACTGTCACTCACAATCCGGTTTCGCAAACTATCGAGGTAGCGGGTGGCGCCAGCCAGATCTTCATTCGATGGCTTTGGTGAAATCAGGATGTGGCGCGAGTTGTATTCATTTCCCCTTCGCTCGATTAATTGCATGATATGAATACCAAAAGCAGATTCAAAGGGCATCGAAATTTCGCCTGGTTTCAATTTAAATGCCATGGCCTCAAACTCCGGCACCATCCGTCCGCGGCCAACCCATCCCATCTCACCATTGTTCGACACTACGCTTGGGTCATCGGAATGCTTCTTAGCAAGCGTTGCAAAACTTTCTCCTGACAAAATACGTGTGCGTATGTCCAGCAATTCATTAACTGTTTTTTCTTTTTGCTTCTCGCTCACTTTTGCAATCTTCACAATCTGCGCTACTTCCACGGAAGCCGAAAAGAAAGGCAAACTATCTTTAGGTATCTTATTAAAAAATCGTTTTACTTCGGCAGGAGTTACCGCGAGTCCCTCGGTAATTTTATCTTCCATCTTACCCACCACCATCTGCTCCTTTATCTGTTCACGAAGTTCGGACCGAATTTGCTCTAACGTTTTTCCATACATTGTTTCAAGTTCTTCGGGTGTTCTTCCGGATTGTGCCAGAATGATATCCATCCTTCGCTGTGTATTCGCATCTACTTCAAAATCCAGCACCATAACCGAATCAATTTCGGCTTTTGCCAACATGAGCTTATTTCGAATTAACAACACGAGGTATTGGCAGCGCGCTTGTTGCGATGGCGTACCTCCATTGGTAACATAATCCTGATAGGCGCGCTCCAACTCTGACTTTAGCACGATATAGTTATCGACTTTGGCAATGATCTCATCAATCACAAAGCCCTGGTTTTCCTGTGCGGATGCCAGTGCGAATTGAAGGCATAACACACTTAGGATGATCCATTTTTTAAAAAAGGAAAATCTCATTTCCTTATCGAATAATTTCAAAGTCATTTCGGTCAACTGCATGATTAAATACCTCATCTTCTAATTGCTTTGCAAGTTCTACTTTTCTTTTATTAAGGATAATGGTTTTTATATCATCCTTTACAAACTCAAGGGGAGAAACATTATCGGATATGCGATACTCCAGCACCTTCAGGAAGTAAAGATAGCTATCATCAGACGTCTCGTAGTACGGATTAGTTCTTAAAAACTGGATCTTATTGGGGATTTCCGCCAATGGTGAATTCTTAATCAACTCATCAAAAACCATCCAGGTTGAGTCAGAAATGTGATAGGCGGCAGAGAAACTCAGGCAATAGGACTTCAGTTCTTTTACATCTTTTTCCCGCTTTGAAAATATCATTTCTTTAATCTTTTGCGTCCGCGGGGCATTGTTCGGCACTTTTATAAACGTAGCTCTGACAATGTTCTGCTTCAAAATGAAATTATCAATATTGGATTTATAGTATGCTTCTATTTCTGTGTTCGAAATAGCGGTGTCCAGGTTGTTTTTGATGTAGTATGTCTGATATTCATAGGCAATGATACTGTACCGGTAGTCGAGCATCTTTCGCTCTACTGCGGCCTCATCGATGTTTATTTTTTTTGATGCCTCCTGAATCAAGAGTTGCTTTCGAATCCAACTGTTAATGTAGCCTTCCGTAAGGGATGTGCTATCCGCTGCGGATGTGCCCGGTGCTACGATGCCAACCAACTCATCCCGATAAAGGTACGTGTTGTTTGCCCGGGCAACAGGCTGCCGCTCTTCTGGATCCGGCTGCTCACTTTTCATTTTAATCAGGTCGCAGCCAGAAAAAAGAAGGCTAACCCATATCAGAAAATACGCTTGTCTGATATTGGTGCTACGGCTGCTGCAATTGACCCAACACATATTTCTTTCCCTTTTCATTCACTTTTACCGGGTATTTTTTACGCAGGGATGCCAGCCAATTTGTTTCCAGATAAGTTTGATAATCTGAAATAAGACCTGGCCTAGCCTCTTTAAACGACTTTGGCCCGGGCTGTCGCATTGCGGTAATCCGCGCAAGGTAATACATTCCATTGTTTTCAGCGGAATGCAAACCAACAGACCAGGGTATTTTCGACAGAATTGGCTTCTCTTCCTTTTCATAGGAGCCTCGCTCTTCCCTGATTTTGTTCGTTTTTATGAAGTTTTCTGTTGTGACCGAGTCAGATCCTGTCTCCAGCAGCTCGTGCAACTGAACAATTAAATCTGCGGATGCTGACGAGTAAAGTATTCCCTGCAGTCGCTCCCCTGCCTGATAACGTGAAGTATTCGCCTGAAAATATTTCCATTGCCCTACCGAATCTTCGGATGCTCTATTCCAGACTTCCTTCTCCATGATGTCAAAAAGCAGAATTCCCTCATAATACTCTTTCAGTAACATGCCATAGTCTGGATGTTGTGTCAAAATTCTTTCTTCCAAGGCCTCCGCAATTTTAACATCAATGAATTGGCTATACAGTTGATCCATATACTTTTCAGGAACCATTGTAGCAGGTCGTTGTTGCTGCTGAACATACTTGATGAAATCTCTTACCAGGACCTTTTTTTCAGCTATAGAAACCAGCCACTCTCTTTCCAATACCGGATTTGAGGGCACCTTCCATTTTCCGGTAATTAGAGTGCTATCGGCCAGCAACATCACTTTCGATTTTATTTCTGTGCTCTCCGTGAGGTTAAATTCTTTACGAAGTTTTGTTTGCAGTGCCTGCCTGGAAATTTGTGTTCGCTCATCGCGATTCACACGTGCTTTCAATGATGAAGCCATGTCGTCATAGGATGCCAGGGGGATCTTGTTTTCCAACCGCATGATATGCCAGCCATATTGCGATTGAAAGGGATCGGATATTTCACCAGGCTCTTGTAACGAAAAGGCAACTTGCTCGAATGCTGGAATTGATGCCATCGCCCCTACACCAAAGGGCCGTAACCTGCCCCCATTATCTTTCGAGCCCGGATCTTCTGAATATTGTTTGCAGAGCTCATCCCACTTCACTCCTCCACGCAATTGATCGTGTATCTCAAAAATGGTATTTCTGGCCTTTTCTTCATTGGAAGCTTCCCCCGTACGAATCATGATGTGCGCAACTTCTACCTCTCCGCGTGATGGCTTTCTGTCTTCAACCTTTACCAGGTGGTAACCAAAGCGGGTACGTATTGGTGTACTTACCCTGCCCACTTTTGTCTCATAAGCCGCATTCTCAAAAGGGTAAACCATTTGAAGGGCTGTGAAGTACCCCAGATCACCTTTATTCATTTTTGCCGATGGATCTTCTGAATACTGCATTGCAAGCGACCCAAAATCCTGTCCATCCAAAGCCTTACTCCTGACCTCCATTATTCGGGCATAGGCACGGGCAGTGTCCTGAGGCGTTGCATCCGGCTTCAGGTTGATCAAAATATGGGAAGCCCTGATCTCTTCTTTTAATCGTTCGTAAGTCAATCGGGTGAGACTATCACTCAACGCATGATCGGGTAAATACGGTTTGCGCAATTCTTCTTTGTAGGAATTAAATTCTTTATGAAAAGCCTTTGTGGTATCCAGTCCGCGCTTCTTAGCTTCCTCTACCTTTAATTTAAAATTAATGAAGAGATCCAGGTATTCCTGAACTTTCTCTGGCGTAAAATCTTCTGGTTTATGCTGGTGGTTTTTTCTGTACAGATAGATAAACTCATCGGCAGAAACCGGTTTCTTATTCACCGAAAAAACAGTAATGGCTTTTGCCTCTGCATTCGGTCTTGTTTTTCCCGACTGTGCCGTCAACTGGTCAAACACCAAACAACAGAGTAGAAGGGCAACTACACTTCGCATCATACGTGTAAAAAATTCAGGTTAGTTGAAAGAGACGGCTTTAACCAGGCGACAAACATTTTTTCCGTCTCGCTTGTGGTATTCGATTTTGTCCATAATTGATTTAACAAGTCGGATGCCTAATCCGCCTTTTCTTTTTTCGTGGATAATATTGCCCAACTCCGGCTCAATGAATTGATTGATATCGAAAACTGTTCCGTCATCAATGATTTCAAAAATGATGGGACTTTCTTTGCCGATGGTAATGTTTATCTCAAAAAGCTCATCGGCATTGCAATGATGGGCGTGAATCATGAGGTTGGAACACATTTCATCCAGTGCCAGCACTATCTCTCCGATCTGCAAATCGGGCACACTGTGCTGGCGGAGTGACGTCCGGATAAAATCCCTGACACCCTTCAGATTCTCAATGCTGCAACCAACTTTATACTTATACTTCATGAATCAACTGCTTTGCCTGATCTTTACTTTGCGTGATTTGCAGCAACTCGTTTAAGCCGAGAATCTGAAAAGTGTTAGCTACCTTATCGTTCATTCCAAACAACACCATGCTGATGTTTTTGTCTTTGAATTCTTCGATATAGGACATAAACACCCCGAGGCCGGCAGATGATATGTATTCGAGCGCGCTACAATCCACCAATATTTTGATGAAACCTTCTCCCACACTTCTCGCTATGGCGAGATCAAGCTCGATGGAGGAACTGGCGTCTATTTCACCCACCAGGGCTACAATATCGACTCCGTCTTCCTGTAATCTTTTGATGTGGATCATGTGTTTTAACGTTTATTATTAGTTAATGTTCCCTATTTAAATTTGACGATCATGGTAGTATAATCATCATTGATATTCTCTGTGCCCGAAAACTCATACAGCCTGCTAATCATGTACTCCTGAATCTGCCTGGCCGGGAGATCTTTTACTTCCTGAACCACGTGAGCAAGCCGGTCATAGCCGAACTCCTCATTGCGGTTATCCTTTGCTTCGGTAATACCATCGGTATACAATACCATGATATCGCCCGACTGATATTCAAATTCATTGGATTGAATGAAGTTGCTATAACTCTTATTGCGAACCATGCCGAGTGCTATTCCTCTATCCTTAAAGTACTCGGTCGCATCCTGAGCGGCCCGGTAGTACAACAACGGACAATGGCCTGCCCGCGCATACGTTACTGTACGGGCTTGCGTATCGACAATAAAAAATGTAGCCGAAATAAATGAACCCCGCTCAAGGCAGTGAACCAACGCCTGGTTGGCCCGAATCATAAATTCATTAGGAGCAATACAGTGTTGTGCGAGGCTATGAAAAATACCCTTCATCTGCGACATGTGAAATGCTGCTGTCGTTCCTTTACCGGATACATCTGCCACAATTAAACAAACCTGATGATCGTTCAGCCGGAGCGTATCATAGTAATCACCGCCTACTTCATCAGCCGATTCTGAAAAAGCAGCAATATCAAACGCTTCATCTTGCTCCAGCACCTGAGGCAGTAAACTCTTTTGTACCGTCTTGGCGATTTTCAACTCCTCCTTATATCGCTCATTCTGCAACGCCTCTTCCATCAACCTAAAGTTCTCAATGGAAATGCCAGCCTGATTGGCAAATGTTGATACAATTCGCGTCATCTCCTTATTGAAACCTTCCGCCAATTCTTTCAGCAAAGCTAGCGTTCCGATGTTTTCACCTTTCACATATATTGGGAAAGCCAGAATAGAACGGAAACGAGAGCCTTTCAGCGAGCTGAGATGTTTGGATAAATTTTTTGTCCTGTCTGTACCCTGATCCAAAACGCCTTTCACATTTTGCTTCTGAAGGTGCGCAATAATGTCGTGTGCTTCCTTGTCGGTGATTTTATACGTGAAGAGTTTATTCTCGTGTGCGTTACTCTTTATTTCCAGCCATGCTGCATCGGCAAATACGGTACTGACAGAAGTCTCTAATAAAATATTGTAAACACTTTCTTCGCTTTGCTCTGTTTGAATAGACTGACTGATGCGTTGAAAATTCACCACCTCTTCAAGCTTCTGCTCAAAGACCGATGTTGTTGGGAGGTTAAAGAGAATTACCAGAAATGAAAAAATACTGTAGAGTGTTACAAACGACATCAGGCAGATGATAAATATGTGTGCCCGATAGTCAAGAAAAATAATCTTATCACCATTTAAAGTAGCTGCTTCGCCAACGGACGTTGCATAGGAACCAATGGTGTAGAAAATATAGAGTAGGTAAAAGATCGTGAGGAGCAATAGCAACAGGCCGGTCCACTTCTGCCGGAAGTTCAAAAATGCTACCCACTTCATGTTTCCGGAAAGCACCAATCCCAGAACAATAAAAATTCCAAGGAGCGCACTATAAAGCCACTCAACAATTGGAAGTCTCAGGCTATGGTAAACCAGTGTAAGCAGAAGTCCATATTCAAAAACAGTCCATAAGCGCAGCAACCACTTTGATTTTTGGTAGAGAATCAACCGCTTCCAGGCTGTAAATGCCATCATGAGAAAGCCAATCATCAACCCCAGGTTTAAGAGGTAGATGAGTTCGGCAAAAACCACATGGGTAGTTAGTATGGTTCCCCCTAATAAATATTCTACCAATCGGAGAGATAATGAGATTACCGTAGAAATTAAGCCTGTTGCAAAAACCCGCCACAGCAAGTCCACGAAGTTGAGCACTTCGTCATGTTCAACTTTGAATTTATAATAGTAATAAAGCGAAATGATAAAGAGATTGAGAATAACGTTCGGCAGCCAGAGCGGTACCTCAGCCTGAATATTGTTTTTAGAAGAAAATACGATGGATATATCCGTTAACATCAAGCCCAGCCAGGTGATCACACCTACTGTAAAGAGTAACCGGATGATGGCCTTCGTACGCACCTAAAAACCTTGATTTGGAGGTAAAAAATGAGCCAATCGTACGATTGGCTCTGCAATAATAGGAATAAATAAGGAAGATTTAGTGGCGAAAAACCTGCCTCTTGTTGCGCGCTAGTAGCGGACAATCCGGAAATTTTCGATATAAGCTCCCTCGTTAATCTGTATCAGGTAAATGCCGGCTGATGACTCATGAAGTGTCTTTTCTATCTGGGCGCTCAGATCCTCCAACTTTCCACTGCCTTGAAATATTGTCATTCCGTTTGGTGAAAAAATTACCACATTCACAGACCCATCAATAATCGGATCCGTTGCCATCATGGTGAATTTATCCTTTACAGGATTCGGAAATACTACCCATCGCTGGGATGCTTCTCCAACGGCCTGTAGCATGATGACGTTGCTGTAATCCGAGTCACCATTGAAATCCACCTGACGTATCCGATAATAGTATTTATAAAAGGGCGACACTTCAGCATCCACGAAAGTATATCGTTTCGAGACAGAAGTGTTGCCGCTACCCGGTTGTGTTCCAATGGTATAGAAAGTCTGACCATCAATGGATTTTTCAACTTCAAAATAATCATTGTTGATCTCCTGAGCCGTAACCCAACTCAATACAATGGTATTGCTCTCACGCTTTCCTTCGAAAGAAACCCAGGTCACAGGCAGCGGAGAGCCGACATCTGTTGATGCAAGTGTATACGGACTAAATGCTGTTACAGAAGTGGCCGTGACTGTTCCGGCAATGTTGTTACCCGTTTGTGAAAACGTTCCGCCACCGGGAGGCAAATCCCACTGGGCACCCGTCCAGCGTGCAACACGAAGATTGGCAACAGTTCCAACATTCGGAGGAATATAACTACCAACATCATAGGTGAGTGTCACATCAGCGGATGTTGCGCCAGCGCGGGAGATGTCCCAGTATTCAAACCTGCTCACGGTACCAATATTGGCAGTGTTCATAGTGTTATAATCGTAACCGCTAAGTGCAGGGTCAGCGCCAATGTATTCCAGTGTCCATGTATCGGGAGCACTTGTATTGGCAATGGTTGCGGGGCGATAGACATTCTTTGATATGCTTCCTAAGGGATACGTTACACTTGTGCCTGCCGCCATTGTTTTTCGTACCGGACCATTGACAAAACTGTTGATCGATCCGCCTGAAACGCCAGCTGAAGGTCCCAACACCAACGGGTGCGTGCTAGATGAAATTACTCTACCGGTAGTAAGTGTAGCCGTACCGTTAATTGTAGTTGTTGCTGTACCACTGAGCACAACCGTTCCTCCAGTTTTTGCTACAGTTAAGTTATTCAGTGTTGTGCTGCCGGTGATGTTCTGCGCGACCGAACCATTGAAGATTACCGTTCCGGCACTGGCCGTAAATGAACCTCCATTATTAATCCAATCTCTTGCAAGAGTTATGTTCCGGTTATTCGCACTGTTATCGAGGGTGGCTCCAGCGGCAATGGTCATATTTCCATTTAACACGAGATCCGTATTCGTCATGATCACACTGCCAGTGCCGATGATGCTTACATTATTGTACGTACTTCTGTTATTCATCGTCATGGGCGCAACATATTCGATCGTTCCCCCTGCCGCAGACACAAATGCCGTATAGGTTCCCGCGGGAAGTGTGCTGGTTATGGCCCGCATCGTTCCTGTTCCACTGATGGTGCCTAAATTGTGTCCAGTGGTTGGAACATACAGCAATCCATTAATCTGGCTGGTGAAGGCCGATAGACCCGGGATGTTCATGTTGATCCGGGCTGCAGGCAAAATCACCACCGGACGGCCTACTGGTATTTGACTTAATCCGGCACCAGTACCATCAGACTCTAATGTCCAGTTAGTGGCTAGGTTCCAGTTCCCACCGACAATCAGATTGCCAACATTAGAAGGGTTTCCTCCTCCGTTATCAGAAAACCTGCTGTACACAGGCGTGATCGGATTAGGTAATGTGTTGACTGTTCCAAGGGTATAATGGAATATTCCGTTTACACCCGGCAAATTCGTATTCAGTGAATTGGTAATGGTAAGGATGGTGTTTGGTGCTGCAACAGATATGGCCCCTACTGGTTGTGTCCAACCAATTAAATTAATTACATCCAGGTGGGCTCCCCGGAGTGTTCCCCCCGATCCGCCAATAAAGCCCGTTGGGAATTGATAGACATGCGAGCCAGTTGCTGTATAGGCGAGTCCGTTGGCGCGTCTTACAATCCAGTAGTAATTCAAAATTTGTTCACCCGTTGCGCTCGCTGTTGGGTGTTGACTATCAACCGGAGCAACGGCCATCGTACCAGCACCTCCGGCTGTGGTCGTAAGCGTTACGGTAACAGGTGTATAATTTGTACGCGTTCCGACAGCATAAACAAAAGTATTCGTTGCACTGGCTGGCCAGTTTTTAAGAACACCCAAATCACTGGACACACCATTTGTTCGTATAAAACGATTAGCTCCGGCATTGGAAATGGTACCGGTTGTACCAAAGCTGAGTTGATTCGAGCCAATGAATAAATAACGACTTGTTCCGGAGGCTGTGAAGTCCAGCAACCCGTTGATGGTCATATCGCCAACTACGGTAACTCTTTTGGTTGCCGCAGCACCTCCCAAACTAAGATTTGTAAAGGATCCGCCCGAACTTGTAATGGTGTGGGTAGTAGCAGCACCAAAAAGACGAATGGTTCCGGCACCGATCTGACTACTGTTATTCACAATGTCACCATTGATGTCAAGCGTATTGGCAACGGAAAGTATACCACTCAAAATGTTCAGGTTGTTGATTGATGAGTTACCCGTCAACGTTACTGTTCCGGCTGGTTTATTAATAGTAATGTTCTGAAATGTGCTTCCAGCCGTGAGGGCTCCACTCTGTGCTCCTGAACCATTGAAGGTTGTTGTATTTCCTCCAGATATGGTTCCGTTGTACGTTCCGGCAATAACCAGATCACCACCAATGTTCACATTCAGTGCATTTGTGCGCAGCGTGCTATTGGCTTCAATGGTAAGGGTACCGGTTGAGGTTAGTTCACTTGAGCGCATATCAATGTTCTGTACTGTACCCCCTGCATTCAGGATGCTGAAATTGCCCACTGCCGGAACAACATTGATACTGAGTGTACCCGAAACGAACGTATTGGCATTCATACCAAATTGAATAGTACCAGAAGACGAAACAGAACTGGATGCCGGATTGATATACAGATCAGCAAACGAAGCGCCTCCCGTTGATCTTCTGACATTCAGTGTACCTCCGGTAAACGTGAAGCTGCTACCGGCATTACTTTCAATTTCAAAAATACCACGGGTGTTGTTTGGAGCAACTGCACAGTTTCGGCCTTCCACTGTTACAGTACCACCACTTTGGTTGTAGACCAAAGCACCCGAAAGGGTTGTAGTGGCTCTCCGAATAGCCCCATTTACAATGAGATTCCCCGATGAAACAATAATAGTGGGTGTACCGGCTGCAGCGTATTCAATGTCGTTATTAGTATTATTTGCAGAATTCCCAATATTCAACACACCACCGGCAACTTCAATTGCCCCTGCCAAAATTAAATCACTACCATTACTATTATTATTTCCGATAGTCACTGTACCTCCCTGAACTTTTAGTCTCGCAGTGGAAGAAATAGTGAATGTATTGTTTGCTGTATTCGTTAGGGTTATAGACCCGGAAGGAACGTTGAAATTTAATGTTCCATTTTGCAAGGTCAGCCAGTTGTTCGAAAGTGTATTTAATGTTCCGGCTACATCAACGGCAAGTGTAGATGCTTGCGAAGAACCTTTATTAACGGTCACAAAATTCAGTTCTGTTAAAGCGGAGCCATTCGTACCTGTAATACTGGCATCGTTCGTACCAATAAAAACTAAATTTGTTGCTCTCGCAACGCTCCCAAATAAATCAAATGTTCCATTATTAATTATCGAACCACTTGTTATAATAGTATGAGAGCTTGCAAAGTTATTGGGGGTGTTGATAGATGCTCCGGCATCAATAGTTGTATTACCCGTAATATCATAAATTGTGGAATTTGGTACTGTATTGTTTGCAAACGTCAGGGTACCCGAAACCACATTTAAATTTCCATTGATAGTAATAGTAAATGGTGCCGTTACATTGTTAACAGCCTGACCATTCGCAGCCGCTCCACTCACGGTAAAGTTGTTATAAATGGTAAGGTTTCTATCCGGCAGGGTAATTTGGGCAGCCGCATTCGGACTGATTACTAAATTTCTATAGGTGATTAGATTTAAGTTTTGAGGTGCCGAACCTGTTGAAGGAATGGTCTTCGTGGCACCATACCACTCTACTGTTCCTCCACCAGCACCGAGAAAATTCACGAAATCCCCGGCAGGGAAAACGGCTGAACCGATGCGAAGGGTACCTGTCCCTGAAGTATTTACACCGAAGTCCAGGTTGACGCGCGTACCGCAGTCTAATGTTGAACCTGGTGCTAAGAAGAGACTTCCGGCATTTCTTCCGTCTGCATCGATCGTAACGGTGTGGTTATTTGCCCCACCATCACCAATAACAACAGGACAAGATGAACATGGGAAAGAGCCCGCGGCTGGACCACCCACTGCTGTATTACTCCAGGTTGTATTAAGGTTCCAGGCTGCACTGGCACGGCTGTAATAAACTGTTACCGCTCCAAATGCCGCCAGGTTGCCTGCTGTATATTCTCCATCTAATTGGGTAGTGCCAATACCCGTCCAGCCCGTTCCGGTATTGAAGTTAGGAATGGTTGTTAATCCACCTCCAGCCGTTGCATCGTACGTTGGTCCATAGGCCCAGGTAAATGTATTCGGGTCATAGCGTGCTGGCCGGTAGGTAGCTGATGCTGCATCGCGCGTAGCATTACTATAGGTATAGGTATTATGGGAAACAGTTGAAATACCCGCAAAACCCGAACTTGTTACCCTCCAGAAATATTGAACACTCTCACTCGGTGTGGTAACATTGGGGTGCGCGTTGGCGACCGGACTAACAGTAACGGTGCCAGCTGTTGTTGCTGTGGTGTTAATGGTTACAGGGGTATACAAAATGCTTGATGTCCCAACCGGGAAAAGTAAAGCAACGCCCGAAGTTGATTGACGAGTTAAGCCACCATCGTTGCGAAGGCCATTCGTTTGGATTCGCTTTGTGTTTGTAAAAGCGACTGCAGTGCCCGGGGTGGCATTGCTGTAAATATTTCCAAGCACAGTAAGGTTATTCGATCCAATATTCAGCGTTGTAATTGCACCTATCAAACGAAGCGTTCCAGTAATGGTCTGCTTTCCAGCAGTAGCAATTGTTGCGTTTGTATTGATGGTCAGGTTACCAAAGGTTCCATTACTGCCGCCAATGGTAGAAGCGCCCGCGTTGTTGTATACAATTGCCCCTGCTCCAGTATGGACAGCGTTATTGGTTAGAGCGCCCGTAACGGTTATCGTCTTTCCTCCATCATTGAGCGTACCGGAAGTTAACGTTAATCCAGTTGTGGCTCCTGTTATAGGAGGGAAAGTTCCAGATCCACCCAGTGTTAACGTACCTGCGCTCTTATTCACCACTACATCATTCAAAGTTGTAATGGTACCGTTGTGTGTCCAGGCTTGAGCACCCGAGCCATTAAAGATGATATCGTTTGTGCCTGGAGTAAGGGTGGTTCCTGTTTGAATGACAAGGTTTCCGCCAACGGTAAGGTCATTATTAGCACAGTTAAGCGTTGGGCTGTTTCCGGTAAGAATTGTTAAATCATTCAAAACAGTTAGCGGACTATTGAGTACAGCGGTTCGTGCTGTTGTTGTACCCTCACGATAAATATTAACATTGTAGAGTGGTGCAGTGGAATAAATACTAAAATTAATTGTACCACCTGTTGGGATGTACATATTGATAGTGCCACCTGTTACATTATAATTTCCGTTTGCACTCTGGATGTCTAGACCCCCTGCTAATGGCGTATTAGCCCCTGCCGGAGTAGGCGTTGTGGGTGTACCTATGTTAATTATACCCCCCGACATTTGAAAAGAAGAACTGGCTTTAGCCAACGAAAACCGAGCGAATTGGTCAGTAACTCCACCCACTCCATCATTAACTCCCGATAAAGTAGGTGTTCCGTTGTAGCCCTTTGTACCAACATTTACCGTACCTCCGGTTTGGATATAAGAAAAAATACCTGAGCCACCAGAAACGGGTCGATATTGCCAAATGCTGGTTGTGCCCCCCTCGATGAGTATGGTTCCTCCATTGGTAGAACCGATACCCCGTGAGAATCCGGAGTTAAATACACCATCCGTAACTCTGAACAATCCATCAACAGTAAGTCGTTGATCATCGTTACCAGCATTATTGTTTGTTAGCGTTACACTTACTCCCGAACCATTGAGCCAAAGTGCACCTGTTTGAGGAATTGAGAAAATATCATTTGGTACATTTGCCGAACCATTGACTATCAGAATTGGAATTGTTATTGAACCTGTCAATTGCAATGTCCCATTGGCAATTGACAGAGCACAATTCGAAACACCTCCAGTACTGAATAAGTTAGCTGGCCCAAATAATCTGAAATTTGCTACGGCAGCTGAATTCACTGTTAACATAGCCTGCTGCCCGGAACCTTTGTTAACAATAAGCCTGTAAAAATCAGTTTGGCCATTACACGTCACAAGCTGATTGGCTACACCGCTGAAGGTCACGTTCACGGCATTGTTTTTCAATGCTGTAGTGTAAATAGCACCCGATGTATAATCCGCATCTTCCAACTGTGCATCCGTATCATCAAAGAATTTGATAGATCCATTGTTGGTCAAATCTCCGAAAATTGTCAGTAAGTGCGGACCAGTTTGCCCGGAGTTACTTGCCCGTATTCTTCCACTGGTGGAAACGGTTAGACTTCCGTTGAGAATAATTGTTCTCCTGTTGGCAGTGCCGTTATTGATTTGCCAGGTTACCGTTCCTCCTCCTCCGCTCTGCGTAATTCCAAAGTCGCTGTTCACGGTTAAATTATTCGCGGTGATGTAGGTGATGGCTGACCCGGTAGTGTTCGTGAGTAATAATTTATTGTAGGTTGTCTGGGCGGTTGGAAGCAGCCCTCCGGTATTGTAATATTCAACCGTGCCACCGGTTCCGGCTGTAACAAAGGCGGTGTAGTTCCCGGAAGGAAGATTAATACCTTGAATTCGTAAAATCCCCGCACCGCTTACGGTTCCCAACGTGTTACCGGTTGTAGCCACCATATCCAATATGGCTCCTCCTTCAATGGTCGTACTGGAAGCTACCTGTCCATCACCATCATTGGTAATGGTTGATCCGTTCAAAATAACAATTTCATCACCTGGCTGTGGCGGCAGGTTCAGTCCATTCACGAGTGTTGTTCCCGAAGGATCGAGCGTCCAGTTTTGCCAGTCACTCCACACGCCACTCTGGTAGGTATACCAGGTATTCGGATAAGCTGTTGACGTACCAATGGTATAATAGTAAGTGCCTGTAACAAGATTGTGTGTAGGTGTAGTAACCGAAAATGTACCGGCTCCTGGTGCTGTTCCGGCAGGTGAAGTCCATGATCCGCTGGCAGCACTCAAATGCCAGATTGTGGAGTAATTTGCCAAGGCATCACCTTGTGATAAATCGAGTGTAGCATTGTAATTAAACTGCGGACCAGAGAAGGTTGTTGCCGCAGCATTTCCTGCAATGGCAATTCTGAACGTTCTTCTCAATTGACCTTGCACGCTACTATTGTAAATAGCTTTAATAGCAATGGTACTTCCATTTGTAGGTGCTGTTCCACCCACTGTTCCAAACACCACAGGTGTATAGCCTCCTGTTTCAGTACCTACGGGATAGGTTATTTGCCACGATGCAGTTGCACCATTGCTGGTTTTAATCAGTTGACTTCCAGAGTTTGTGCTGCCATCTAATTGAATATAGCGACTGGCATTATTTCCGGCTATACTTGCTCCACCGCTCAATGTAATGTTGTTGGATGAACCCACAACCAAAAGACCATTTGCTGAAAATGTCAGCACAGAATTGATGAGAATGTTGCTGTTTACATTGAGGTTACTGGAGGCTGTGGTGTTTAATGTTAACCGATTAAAAATAAAAGTATTTCCCGCACCGCTTAGCGTTCGATTGGCCGAACCATTGAATGTAACCTCCACAACATCAAGTGCGGCACTTCGCATATTAAATATGTTGTCATTGGTCAGATTCCCGCCAATCGTTAATGAATGAACTGCAGTACCATCACCACCGGTTTGAAAAGCTCCGGAACTGTTGATGACAATATCACCGGTAATGGTTACTGCTGCGGCTGCATTAGGGTTAGTTCCGATAACAAAAGTCCCACTTGCCCCGGCATCGTGGACTACTACTCCTGCAAACGTTACGGTTGTTCCGGAGGGAACCGTAATGGTGTGGCCTTGGCCAATGTTAAGGATATGCGTAGCACCGGGTGTGCCCACAAATGGAATGGTTCTGCCAGGGTTGGTGTACCAGGTTAGTAAAGCGTCATAATTATTGCTGGCTCGGCTATAAAGGTTTATTTGGGCATACGAACTTGCAGAAATCAGAAGCCCCCAAAATATAATTGAAAAAATTACTCTGATTTTTCCCGATGGCCAAAGACTAGACAAGTTCATGTTTATGCTGAATGATTTTGATACTAAAATTCTATAAAGAAACCACTTAAGCGGCTAATAAACAAAGCCTGCCGTAGATGGTACATTTACCAATCTTGGTAACCTGATGAGTATCAAAATGGGAATCTACTTCCGGCTATAATTCGGAGCTTCTCTTGTAATCGTCACATCGTGGGGATGGCTTTCATTAACTCCCGCGGCAGTAATCTTTACAAATTTTGCCTGTTTGAGTTTCTCTACATTCTTTGCTCCACAGTAACCCATTCCGGCCTTTAAACCACCAACAAGTTGATAGAGCACCTCTGCTACCGAACCTTTGAACGGAACGCGGCCTGATATACCTTCAGGAACAAGTTTCTTGATGTCGTCCTCCGCATCCTGAAAGTATCGGTCTTTCGATCCATCATCCATCGCCTCCAAAGAACCCATGCCGCGATACGACTTGAATTTCCGTCCTTCATAAATAATTACTTCACCGGGAGCTTCTTCCGTTCCTGCGAGCAATGATCCAATCATAATGCTATCGGCACCAGCCGCAATGGCCTTAACAATATCACCTGAAAATCGAACACCACCATCAGCAATAACACCAACCGGAGATCCCTTCAAAGCCTTGGCTGCTTCATACACTGCCGAGAGTTGTGGCAATCCTACACCGGCAACAATGCGGGTAGTACAAATACTACCCGGCCCCACACCTACCTTCACGGCATCTGCTCCTACTTTGGCCAGTGCTTTGGCGGCCTCACCCGTGGCAATATTGCCGACAATCAGGTCAAGTTCAGGGTATTTTTTCTTGACGCGTTTGGCAGCCTCTATTACTCCTTTTGAATGGCCATGGGCGGTGTCAATGCTAATCACGTCAACACCTGCTGCCTTTAAGGCAACAATTCGATCCAGAATATCCGGTGTTACACCTACAGCAGCGCCTACTCTCAACCTTCCAAATGTATCCTGACACGCAGTGGGTTTGTTGCGCTTCTTTTGTATGTCCTTAAAAGTGATGAGGCCAATGAGTTGTCCTTTTTTGTTAACGATAGGCAATTTTTCAATCTTGTATTTCTTGAGCGTTTCCTCTGCACGTGCCAGGGTAATTCCTTCAGCCGCGGTGATCAGGTTCTCCTTCGTCATGATACGCTCCACGGGAACATCCATATCTTTTTGAAACCGGAGATCCCGGTTGGTGATGATGCCTACCAACTTTCCGTTTTGATCAACAATGGGTATTCCGCCAATTTTATATTCGCGCATGATGTTCTCAGCTTCCTGAACGGTAGCATTAATCGGGAGCGTAACCGGATCCAGAATCAATCCGCTTTGTGAGCGTTTCACTTTACGAACCTGTTCGGCCTGGAGTTCCATCTTCATGTTTTTATGAATAAAGCCCAAACCGCCCTCCAGTGCCATGGCAATTGCTAATTCAGCCTCTGTCACGGTATCCATCGCGGCAGAGACAATTGGGATATTCAGCTTGATATTGCTGGTAAGTTTACTGGAAGTGTCTGTTTCGCGGGGGAGAATTTCGGAGTAGGCCGGAACTAGAAGCACGTCATCATAGGTGAGGGCTTCAAAAAGAAATTTGGAATTATCGAGTGGCATGGCAAATAATTTACGAGTGATTATTTGCCGGGCAAAGCTATACTTTAATTGTCAATTATCCATGCCTCAAACAGGAGATCGGATTATTCTATCCTTTCAATAAAATAATTTTGGAGCGTCATCTGAGCATTTGCTCACGGAGAATTAACCCCGCCCCCTTAGTACATTGAAGATTTGAGCTTAAATTGCACGCAACAACCCACAACGTTATGACAAAATTATTTTTTGCGTTCGTATTTCAGTTATTCGTTATCATATCCCTGGCGCAGGTGCAAACCGGAAAAGCATCCTTCTATGCCGACAAGTTTGATGGAACGCCTACCGCGAGCGGAGAGAAGTATCGGCATAACAAGCTTACCGCTGCACATAAAACGCTTCCCTTTGGCACGAAGGTGCGTGTGACAAACCAGGCCAACAATCAATCGGTGGAGGTAATCATCAACGATCGTGGTCCTTATGTAGAAGGACGCATCATCGATGTTTCTAAGGCTGCTGCTGAAAAGCTGGGGTTTGTAAACCAAGGCCTTGCTGACGTAACGCTAGAGGTTATTGATGCCGGAGACGGTAAAAAAAGCGATCCGGCCCGAACAATTGATCACGTCAGTGTCGATGAAAAAGAGTTCTATGATTTTAAGGTGTCACACCTCAAACCCCATGGTTTTGGCGTTCAGATTGGAATTTATCAGGAATTGGTTAACCTGATTCGATTAGCCGATAACCTTAAGAACTCTTACAAAAAGCAGGTAACGGTTCAAGTCAAGATTGTAAACGGTGTGAAATACTACGGCCTCATTCTCGGACAATTTTCTTCCCGCCCAAAGGCGGAAGAGTTTCGAGAGGAGTTGAAGAAAAAATTTCCGGATGCCTTTATTGTTGAGTACAATCGCTTGTAAAACAAAACCGCCTTGTCTGAACTCATCGGATACATTGCCTCCATTTGTATCGGTCTGATTCTGGGTATCCTGGGTGGAGGCGGATCTATTCTCTCCATTCCTATCCTCGTCTACCTTTTCCACATCGAACCGGTTATGGCATCCGCTTATTCCCTCTTCATTGTTGGTATGACAAGTCTGGTGGGTGCCATTCCCAAATACAAAGACCATCTTGTCAATATCCGAACAGGGCTTTTATTTGGCATCCCGTCCATCGTCAGCATTTTTGCTACTCGCAAGTGGATTGTGCCTGCTATTCCCGATGTTATTGTTCAATTCGATTCCTTTATTCTCACAAAGCGAATTTTATTGCTGGGACTCTTTGCTGTGCTCATGATTCTAGCTTCCATCTCCATGATCAGAAACAAGCGGGAAATTTCGACAGACGATCATCGTTTTCGAACTATTCTGGTGATGGTGGAAGGAATACTGATTGGCTTCCTTACCGGATTAGTTGGCGCAGGCGGTGGATTCCTGATCATTCCTGCCCTGGTGTTACTCACCGGTTTGCCCTTTAAAACTGCTGTTGGCACATCCCTCTTTATTATCGCCATTAATTCGCTTACCGGTTTTCTGGGTGATTTGCTGAACTATCCCATGCATTGGTCTTTCTTGTTATCGGTTACAGCACTGGCTGTGATTGGAATTTTAATTGGCAATACCTTTTCGCGCAAGATTCCGGCCGCTCGCCTGCGCAAAATATTCGGATGGTTTGTGTTGGTTATGGGATGTTGGATTCTGATCCGTGAAACGCTGCTGGCCTGATTGACGGCATAGCTTCCTCCTTAATTATCACAAGCATTTTTCCTTCATTTAACAGAATGAACCAATTCCAAACCAATAGTTGTTGGATGGATAGTGTGAAGCAAAATCAAAATGGAAAAGAAACAAACCTTTCATGATATTATTCATGGTGAAAAGCCTGTGCTCGTAGACTTTTCAGCTGAATGGTGCGGCCCCTGCAAGATGATGGCGCCCATCATTGACGATGTTGCAAAAGATCTGGGTCAGGATGTGCGCATTTTAAAAGTTGATGTTGACCGCAACCCGAAGGCTGCTACAGCTTATCAAATTCAGGGCGTTCCTACGCTCATATTATTTAAAGATGGCAAGGTGCTCTGGCGGCAGTCAGGGGTTGTGCCGGGGCATGTTTTGAAACAGGTTATCCGGCAAAAGACTGAATGACATTCTGAGTTTGTTATAGATTCAAAAAGAATTCAGAATCCGGGAGTTGATTTGCCGGATGAAAAAATTGTTCCTTCCAGGACTTCAGAATCGTTTTGGACTCATTGTTTTACTGGCATTTATGCTTGTATGCTTTTCGCTCGCAACCCGGATTGGGCTTTTCATCAAGTCTTTTGACGAAGTTGAGCTTTCCCTTTCGAATATTATAGGCATACTATTCATTGGCCTTTTTTCAGACTTCGTCAATGCAAGCTATTTTGTTATTCCACTGATTGTGTACCTGTGGCTGATGCCGGAGAAAATCTATCAACGGTCATGGCATCGATTTGTGCTCTACGGGCTATTCTTTTTCTTCGTGTTCATTCTCGGCTTTAATGCCATATCAGAATGGTTCTTTTGGGATGAATTCAACACCCGCTATAACTTTATTGCAGTCGATTACCTGGTGTATACCACAGAAGTAGTGGGCAACATTCAGCAGTCGTACCCAATTTTCTGGATCATTGCTTCCCTGTTACTCTTTACTATAGCCATTGTTTATGCTATCCATCCATGGATACAATTGTGCAAAGGAAAATCATTGCGTTTTAAAGAGCGCACAAAATGGGTATTGATTATCGGATTGCTGCCTGCTTTGTTCTTCTTCACCATTACCAGTCAGTTTCATCACTTCAGTGCAAATGCCTATGTGAATGAACTCTCCGGAAACGGCATGTATGAGTTGTTTGCTGCCTACCGCAACAATGAACTGGATTACGATCGTTTTTATCAGCACATCAGTAACGATGAGGCGAACAATCACATCCATGCTTTAGTAAAAACAAAAGAAAGCGAATTTGAGCGGGAAAAATCGTATAGCATCGAGCGAAGAATTACAAACCCCGAACCGGAAAGAAAACTTAATGTTGTGATGATCAGTGTTGAGAGTCTGAGTGCCGATTTTTTGGATGCCTTTGGTAACACCCAACACATCACACCCTTTCTTGATTCACTCGCAACAGAGAGTTTATTCTTCACCAATGTTTACGCAACCGGAACCCGCACCGTGCGCGGACTTGAAGCCTTATCGCTCTGCGTTCCGCCAACACCCGGTCAATCCATTGTGCGAAGACCAAACAATGAACATCTGTTTTCTTTGGGAGATGTCTTTGACTCGAAAGGTTATGAAAGCAAATACATTTATGGAGGATACGGCTATTTTGATAACATGAATTACTTCTTTGGTCATAACAGCTATACGGTAATTGATCGTGATGCGCTGAATGACGAAGATATTGACTATGAAAACATCTGGGGTGTTGCCGATGAAAATCTCTTCACGCTTGCTACGCGCGAAATTGAAAAGTGCCTCGCAGAACATAAACCTGTATTCGCACATATCATGACAACATCCAATCACAGGCCATATACTTATCCAGAAGGAAGAATCGACATCCCTTCGCATACCGGTCGTGCGGGTGCCGTTAAGTATACCGATTACGCCATCGGAAAATTTATCAAAGAATCCAGCAGAAAAAGTTGGTTTACGAATACAATCTTCGTGATCGTTGCCGATCATTGTGCATCGAGTGCTGGAAAGACCGAACTTCCCGTTCGGAAATACCATATCCCGCTTTTGATTTATTCTCCTGGTAATATTGAACCGACAAAAGTTGAAAGGCTGATGAGTCAGATTGATATAGGACCTACCTTGTTAGGACTTTTGAATTTCTCGTATACCAGCAAGTTCTTTGGCTATGATATCTTCAAACTCGAACCCGGTCGCGAAAGGGCTTTCATCAGCACCTATCAAACCATGGGCTTTATCAAGCACGACAGCCTGGTGGTGCTATCTCCCCGGAAAAAATGTGAGACATTTCGTATTCACGATCAGGGCGAACTGGAAAAAGTTCCTGATTCTGATAACCTGAAAACTGAAGCTATTGCCTGGTATGAAACCACCAGCTATGCATTCAAAAACGGATTAATGAAACAATGAATCCAACACTTAAAGCTCTATTTTTAATGTAAGGCATTATGAAAGTACTGATCATAGAAGATGAACCCGAACTTGTTAAAAGCATAACACAGTACCTGCTAAAAGAAAACTACGTTTGCGAAATTGCCACTTCGGCCGAAGAAGCCAACGAAAAACTTTGGGTGCACGAGTACGATTGCATTCTCCTCGATATTACGCTGCCGGATGGCAATGGCTTGAAGATTCTTGAAAGCCTCAAGCAAAAAAATAAACAAGAAGGTGTCATCATTATTTCTGCAAAAAATTCAATCGATGACCGGATCAAAGGTCTTAATCTTGGTGCCGATGACTATCTCGTAAAACCCTTTCACCTGGCCGAGTTGAGCGCACGGCTGGCAGCGGTTATCCGTAGAAAACAATTTAGTGGTGCAAACGAAATTAACTTCCATGAGATCACGGTTAACCTGCCGGGCAAATCGGTCAGTGTTCATCAGCGCCTGGTTGAACTCACACGGAAAGAATATGATGTGTTGGTTTTTCTCATCTCCAACAAAAACCGGGTAATTTCCAAAAATGCCATTGCGGAGCATATCTCCGGTGATGATGCTGATGTTTTTGATAACTTCGATTTCATTTATGCGCACATGAAAAACCTGAAGAAAAAACTCACCGAAGCAGGCTGTACCGATTATATTAAAACAGTCTATGGCCTGGGCTATAAAATGGAAGCATGAGGTTATTAACCCATACGGTAAGGAATTATTTTCTGCTCTCGGTAATCATGCTGCTGATGAGCATCCCCGCATTTTATGTTGTCATACAACACCTTTTTATTGAAAAGCTGGACGAAGAGCTTCACGAACACCGGAATGATTTTTATAAATCGATGCCTGTGCTTAAAACCGATGCCGATATTGAGTTATATGCATTGCTCAACGAAGAATTTATCCTGAAAAAAACCAATCGGAAAATTTCAACCGATTCACTCTACACTGCAGAAATGTACGACTCAGCCGGGGCGAGGATGGTGCCGTACAGAATATTGCGCTCTGGTGTTTTTTTAAACAATCAACACTACGAATTACTCATCCATGAATCACTGATCGGAACACGCGAACTCATTCTGGTCATTGTCATGATTAAAGGTGTCATCCTGTCGGCACTGTTACTCGGTTTGATTATCGTGAACCGGAGCATCACTAAAAAAGTATGGAATCCGTTTTACCAGACCCTTCACCAGTTGAAGCAATATGAACTGGATAAAAATCCAACCTTGCCGGTAATCGCTTCTGGTATAACAGAATTCCAGGATTTAAATACTGCTATTGCGCAACTGATTGAACGGAATCATCAGGTCTATCTCAACCAAAAAGAATTTACAGAAAATGCTTCGCATGAATTGCAAACTCCGTTGGCCATTTCCCGGACAAAACTGGAATTGCTCATGCAGACAAAAGAACTCACCCGCGAACAAGCCGACTTAATCGGAAGCTTGTACGAAGCGACCGAACGTCTCACACGGTTGAATAAAAATCTTCTGCTTCTGACTAAAATTGAAAATCGTCAGTTCATCGAAAAAGAAACCGTTAACCTGAATAGTCTCGTGCGCCAACTTCTGGAATTCCATCAGTCTCAACTAAAAGATCGTAAAATTGAGGTTCAAGTTGAACAGGAAAGTGAAGTCTCCATTTCAGCAAACCACGCGCTGATTGAAATTCTGTTGTCCAATCTTCTTTCGAATGCTGTACGCTATACATCTACATCCGGTAACATAGAAATTTCATTAACTCCTCAGGCTTTCACAATCTCCAATGCGGGCCCACCTTTTGAAAACGCAACTAAAATTTTTGAACGTTTTCATCGCGAATCAAAGACGCATCACGGGAGTGGCCTGGGATTAGCCATCGTTAGAAAAATTGGTGAGGTTTCCGGATACGCTATTGCCTATCACTATAAAGACTCCATGCACCATTTCACCGTCCGTTTTTAATTCTTATCTCAGAAATCCGCTTTATTCAAAATTTCTTCAGATTTCATGTTGTGATTTGGATTCCACCTGAATACGTGGCGATCTAATCAAAACTGTTATGCGAAAAGTTCTATTTCTACTGCTGGCCTTAGGTGCTGTTTCTGCATTGGTAGCCTACCAGATTTATAACAAACCACACCGTCATGCGGAAGGTAAACCTTATGTTTCCATTCATGCCCACGAACTTTACGATTTGTTTACTGCAGATGAAAACCAGGCTAATGAAAATTTTCTGGATAAAGTTATCCAGGTAAACGGAACAATCGCTGAGATCAGTCTTAATCAGGATGATCGTCAGGTGATCTTACTGCAAAGTAACGATCCGCTTTTTGGTATTAGTTGTACCCTTGAAAAAACGGATAGAAAAATATCAAAAGGCGATGTGATTCATGTAAAAGGTATTTGCAAGGGATATCTCTCGGATGTTGTGCTAACCGACTGTGTCATCATTAACCCCTAATTACATTCCTATGAAGTTTGATGTGTTGAAGAGTAGAAAAAAGCAAACCATTGCCAGTGCAATCATGCTGTTCATGATCAGCACCATGTTACTGGACTCATGTGTTCATGATCCGTTTCTGGATGGCGATACGTTGAATGGCGGAGAGCCTACAACTCCGGGCTGCACCAATGGCGGACAAGTATGTTTTGAAAGCAGCATCCTACCAATTTTCATTTCATCCTGTGCCCGAAGCGGTTGCCATGATGCCACAACCCGCGAAGAGGGTTATGTTTTAGACAGCTATAATAATATTGTCAGAAAAGGAATTTCACCAGGCAATGCCAGTGGTAGTAAACTGTACAAAGTTTTGTTTGAAACGGGTGAAGACCAAATGCCTCCGGATGCTCCCCTTTCGCAAGCACAGAAAGATTCCATCAAACTCTGGATTAACCAGGGCGCTAAAAATACGGTGGATTGCGCCTGCTACTGTGATGCGTCTTTATTTGCCTATAACACTGCAATAAAACCTATACTGGAAAATGCGTGTGTGGGCTGTCATAAAACAGGTTCACTTGGTGGTAACATCAATTTGGTGGGCTACGCCAATGTAAAAGTTCAGGTTAACAATGGAAACTTAATGGGCAGCATTAAACATGCTACGGGATTTGTGCCCATGCCGCAGGGTAGTAAGTTGCCAGATTGTGATATCACCAAAATTCAAAATTGGGTTGATGCGGGAGCGCCAAACAATTAAATCAGTATGAAAAACTTATTGAAAATTATTGCTCCCCTGGTGTTGGTATTCCTTGGCGGATGCTATTACGATCAGGAAGGCATTCTTTATCCTGAAGGAAATTGCACCGCACCACTTTCTCCTTCATTCAACACCGATATTCTGCCTCTTTTAAACACGCGCTGCAACAATTGTCACAGCGGAGCTTATGCTTCCGCCAATATCAAACTTGACTCCTACGCGGAAGTGATCAAGTATGTTAACAACGGCAGCCTGATGGGCAGTATAAACCACACCGGTGAATATTCGCCCATGCCTAAAAACAGTGGTAAAATGCCTTCGTGCGAGATACAAAAAATTCAAAACTGGATCACCTCTGGTTCACTCAATAACTAACTCACAAATACTGTTCTGCCATGAAAAAAGTTTTGCTTTCTCTGATCATTTGTGTGCTGTACTTGCAAGCATCTGCACAAGCGAACTATATGACCCGCAATGGTCAGATATCGTTCTTTTCAAAAACATCGATGGAAAACATCGATGCGGTTAACAATGAAGTAACGAGTATTATCAATACCGGTACCGGTGAAATTGTTTACGCTGTTCTGGTCAAAAGTTTCCGTTTTGAAAAAGCCCTGATGGAGGAGCACTTCAATGAAAACTATATGGAGTCCGATAAATTTCCAAAATCAACCTTTAGTGGAAAACTAACAAACCTGTCAGCGATCGATTTCAAAAAGAACGGAAGTTATCCGGCAACTGTAGAAGGTGATATGACCATTCATGGTATTAAACAACATGTTACAGCCTCGGGTACAATTGTGGTGAACGGCAATAAAATTTCAATCACCTCTACCTTCAGCATCAAACTGGCAGATTACAAAATTGAGGTGCCTTCGTTGGTTGCCGAGAAAATAGCCGAAAGTATTGAGGTGAAAGTAAACTGCCAATACGAACCCAAATC
The DNA here is from genome assembly GCA_016787565.1 of Cyclobacteriaceae bacterium. Taxonomy (GTDB): domain Bacteria; phylum Bacteroidota; class Bacteroidia; order Cytophagales; family Cyclobacteriaceae; genus JAEUUG01. The sequence continues at coordinate 40,642 of JAEUUG010000008.1, read as the reverse complement.
ATGAGCACCGATAAAGTAGTTGGTTTGTTATTTTTCCTGTGCACTTCTTTTACTGTTTTGGCACAGGATGATCTGATGAAAATGCTGGATGAAGAAACAAGCAAAGATGCCAAACCAGATTATACAACTGCCACTTTTAAATCGACTCGGCTAATCAATGGTCAATCCGTGGAAAACGTAGCAGGTGGTGTACTGGACTTCCGCATCTCACACCGGTTTGGTTATATTAACAGTGGGGCCTATGAACTTTGGGGGTTGGATAACGCCACTACGCGAATTGGTCTTGACTATGGTTTATCCAATCGCTGGATGATTGGTGTTGGTCGAAGTACCTACCTGAAACAATATGATGGCTTTACAAAGTTCAAGTTACTGCGGCAATCATCCGGCTCGAAAACAATACCGCTTACGGTAAGTGCTGTGGCTTCTATGATCTACAAATCCGTTCACTTTGACGATCCCACACGCGAAAATTATTACACCTCAAACATGTTGTACGCTTTTCAACTACTGCTCGCGCGAAAATTCAGTGAGGGTGTTTCGTTCCAACTCATGCCGACCATGGTTCATGTGAACCTCGCTCCGGGCACTTCTCCGAACGATTTGTATTCCATTGGAGTAGGCGGAAGAATAAAAATCAGCAAGCGTGTGAGCATCAATGCTGAATATTATTACCAATTGCCAGGCTTTAAGTGGGAAAATACCTTCAATTCCGTTGCTTTTGGTGTTGACATCGAAACGGGGGGGCACGTCTTCCAGCTTCAGTTCACCAATTCAACCGGCATGACGGAGCCAACCTTTATCAACCAAACAACCGGAGATTTCTGGAATGGTGACATCCACTTTGGATTCAATATTTCACGTGTTTTCACCATTAAAGATCCACGAAAAAAATAAGCGCTATTCTTAAAATTCAGAATGCCTTCAGAAAGGGTTCGTTACTTTGAATTGTCAGGGAGAAGGGTAATAGGTCTGGGGTTATCTCCCTAACAACAGTGGGTCCATAACGGACCCATTTGTTTTTTACAGCAGATTTTATTCAGAAAGAATTCAGAATTGATCAGTTGTTTTACCCTTACAAGTAACTTCATATGAAAGGCCTTTTCACTGTATTGATTCTGCTGTGTTTATCTGTTTCATCCGAATGGCTCACCAGCATAGAGGAAGCAAAGCGTATCGCACAAGAAAAAAAGCAACATATTCTGCTCAACTTTTCAGGATCAGATTGGTGTGCCCCCTGCATCAAAATGAAAAAAGAAATCTTCTCACAGGAAATCTTTACACAATATGCCGATCAGCATCTGGTGCTGGTAAAGGCCGACTTCCCGCGACTAAAGAAAAACCAACTCGATGTTGCACAGGTAAAGCATAATGAAGCATTGGCAGAACGATACAATTCACAAGGAAAATTTCCGTATACACTTTTGCTGGATGCTGCGGGAAACATCATCAAAGAATGGGATGGCTATAAGAACATGACTCCCGGTGAGTTTGTATCCGAAATCAGTAAAGCCGTTCATGAATAATATTGCCACAGCATCGGGCTTGCAAAAGCGAACCTTAAAATTGATGGGTAATCGCTTCGAATTATCCGTTTTGTCAAATGACGAGGCCTGGGCCCAAGCCTGTATTGACGCAGGTGTTCAGGAGATTCAACGTATCGAAAAACTCCTCACCACCTTCCGTGAAGATAGTCAGACGAACAGGATTAACCAGATGGCCGGCATTCAGCCCATTGCGGTAGATCGCGAAGTGTTCGACATCATTAAGCGATCCATTCGAATATCCGAACTTACACAAGGTGCCTTTGATATTACCTATGGATCGATCGATAAAGCTCTGTGGAATTTTGATCAGCATATGACTGCCCTGCCCGATCCGGATACAGCAAAGAAAATGATCAGACTGATCAACTATCGGAATATTGTTTTGGATGAAAAAAAACTGACAGTCTTTTTAAAAGAAAAAGGAATGCGTATCGGCTTTGGCGGAATCGGCAAAGGGTATGCAGCTGACAGAGCAAAACAAGTAATGAAACAACACGGTGTTAAAAGTGGTATTGTGAATGCTGCGGGCGACTTAATTACCTGGGGACATGCTGATGACGGCAACCCATGGACCGTTGGGATTGCTGACCCGAATTCTTCCAATCATCCATTTTCCTATTTGAACATTACTGACAGCGCCATTGCAACTTCGGGCACCTACGAAAAGTTTGCCACCATTAACGGAAAAAAATATTCACACACCATCAATCCAAAAACAGGATATCCCATGCACGGAATAAAAAGTGTTTCCATCATCAGTCCACATGCTGAGCTTTCCGATGCACTGGCAACACCGGTCATGGTCATGGGCGTGAACGTAGGCCTCGATATGATTAACCAGATGAACAACATTGCCTGCATCATCATTGATGATACCAATACAGTTTACACATCCAAAAACATTTCCATCAAATATTGATCATGAAAAAAACAAAATTATGGCTTGCTGGAATACTGACAACTTCAGTGTTGGGTTCGTGCAGTTCGGTAAAAGAATACCAGAAAATGTATCTGAACGATGCTGAGATGGAACTTGCGGCACGCAAGGCAGCCAAGTTCGAAAACAATTTTCAACTCTACCGCGAAGGCGCGGCCGGAGCCAATGGTGGCAAATCCGGAGGTGGATGCGGTTGTAATTAATTCATGTTCTCGCATCAACCATGATCCGCATACCAATCATCATCATTGCCCTTTACTTCAGTATTGTGGGTGCGCTGGCCCAAAACTCAGAAAAGAAAGACAGTTCTTCCTATGAAAGTCGCAAGCTGAAAATAGAAGAAGTCAATTTCGCTACCTCCTATTATCATCAGGAGGGTAACAATGCAGCCGTAACCGGAGGCATCGGAAGTGAAAAGTTAACCGATGCTGCCACAACACTCGAATTAAAATTGACAAAAGCCGGAAGAGGCAATCGGCAACATAGTTTTTCCGTTGACCTGGGTATTGATTTTTATACCTCAGCATCCTCGGATAAAATCGATCCATCAACAATTTCTTCTGCTTCATCTTCTGATGTTCGGGTGTATCCCTCTGCATCCTGGACGGTGAACAATCCGGATAAGAATTTTAGCTGGGGCTTGAACGGTTCTGTATCATCTGAATATGATTATTTGTCTACCGGAGGCGGCATCAGCATGACAAAGAGTTCGCGTGATCGAAATCGTGAAATAGGTGTTAAGCTACAGGCCTTCATTGATCAGGTTACAATCATCTATCCCATTGAGTTACGGCCTGCTCCCTCCAATATAAATAGTTCACGAAATACCTATGCTGCAACATTTACACTGTCGCAAATTATAAACAAAAGGCTGCACCTGATGTTGTTGTTGGATGTGGCGCAGCAACAGGGCTATCTCAGCTTACCGTTCAACCGGGTTTATTTTAACGATGCTTCTGTGGCCGTTGAAAAACTTCCGGATAACCGATTTAAAATTCCCATCGGATTGCGTGCGAATTACTTTCTTGGCGACCGGGTTATACTCCGTGGATTCTACCGTTATTATCAGGACAACTGGGGCCTTAACGGCCATACAGCGGAATTGGAAACAACGGTAAAAATCACTCCCTTTCTTTCTGCAAGTCCGTTCTACCGCTATTACAACCAACACGCTGTTGATTATTTTGCTCCCTATCAGCAGCATAGTATACAGCAATCATTTTATACCAGCGATTTTGACCTCTCCGGATTTAACAGTCATTTTGCTGGTGTGGGAGTACGATTTGTTTCACCGGATGGTATTGCGGGTATACAAAAATGGAACATGATTGAGGTACGGTACGGACATTATAACCGCAGTACGGGCCTCACCTCAAACATTATCAGTTTATTGGCAAAATTTAAGTGATCGAAAAAATCCCAGGTTTAAAAAAAAATTCAAAATGTCTACAACGTTAGGACTTACTTTTAACTGTTCGTTATAACGCATATGATTTGAAATATTCTGCTCTTATATTTGAAGTTGTGAGAGGACTCCTATCCATAGCGTTTGCATCCTTATTGCTGGTCGAAACCATGCTTTCTTCTATGGGCACACTGGAGTTGGCCAAGGTACCGGCCTTGTTCGATCATTATCAGGAACACAAAAATGAAAATCCGGCATTATCCTTCATAGCGTTTGTGAATCTTCACTATGCCAATACCGAACACCACGAGCAAGATCATCACCAACACCACGAACTTCCCTTTACTGCACATCATCAGCACAACGGTTGTGTTCACCAACTTTTTTATACGGTTCCGGATCTGGCATTTGTCTTCAATGCAGAATCTACAACACGTAAAAATCTGGCAGCGTATCACGCGCCCGCTGAACTTGCTCGCTCCACTTCTATCTGGCAGCCTCCCCGACTAATTTAATTTTATTCATCACAGATCAGAACATAGCAACGCCTTGTTCGCGGACCTCGCGATGATCAACTGCCCTGTACTCACTAAAAAAACTTTACCGTTTTATAATTAAAGGAACTCATGCTGAATTCCATCATTAACTTTTCAATACAGAATAAATTTATTGTTGGCCTTTTTATACTGGGATTGATTGTCTGGGGTAGCTACTCTGTTACGCAACTGCCCATTGATGCTGTGCCCGATATCACCAACAATCAGGTGCAAATCATTACGTCAGCGCCTTCTCAATCTGCCCAGGATATTGAACGACTGGTAACCTTTCCGGTAGAACAGACCATGGCTACTATTCCGGGTATTATTGAAATCAGGTCTTTTTCCCGGTTCGGCTTGTCGGTTGTCACCATTGTCTTTAATGATCATACGGATGTGTACTGGGCGCGTCAACAAGTGAGTGAGCGACTGGTAGAGGCCAAGAAAATTATTCCGCAAGGTGTGGGTACGCCCGAACTTGCTCCGGTTACCACAGGGTTGGGTGAGATCTATCAGTACATCGTAACAACTAAACCCGGCTACGAAAAAAAATACGACATCACTGAGTTGCGTACCATCCAAGACTGGATTGTTCGCAGACAGTTGCTGGGTACCGTTGGCGTTGCCGATGTGAGTAGCTTCGGAGGCTATTTGAAGCAATACGAAATTGCACTCGACCCCGATAAGATCAGGAGTTTCAACCTCAGTATTCAAGATGTTTTTAGTGCACTCGAAAAAAACAATCAGAACACCGGTGGAGCCTACATCGACAAAAATCCAAGCGCCTATTTCATCCGGAGCGAGGGATTGATCACGTCACCTGCCGACATTGAAAATATTGTAGTGAAGAATACTTCCAATGGCGTGCCCTTGCTCATCCGCCATGTCGGAAAAGTTCAACTGGGCCATGCCATACGCTACGGTGCAATGACCAAAAACGGAGAAGGAGAAACGGTAGGCGCTGTGGTAATGATGCTGAAGGGTGCCAACTCTTCACAAGTAATTGGCAATGTTAAAGAGCGCATTGCCCTGATCGAAAAAACGTTGCCGGAAGGAGTGGTTATTGAACCTTTTCTTGACCGTACTAAACTTGTTAATAATGCCATTGAAACCGTAACCCGTAACCTGGCCGAAGGTGCACTGATTGTGATTTTTGTTTTGGTTCTCCTCCTCGGAAACCTGCGTGCCGGACTCGTAGTAGCTTCCGTAATTCCGCTGTCTATGCTCTTTGCCATCAGCATGATGAATGTTCTGGGCGTTTCGGGAAACCTGATGAGCCTGGGCGCTCTTGATTTTGGCTTAATCGTAGACGGTGCCGTGATCATTGTTGAAGCAACGCTACACCACATCACAACTCACAACTCCGAAGGACGACTAACCCAAAGACAAATGGATGAACAGGTTAGTGGATCTGCTAAAAAAATGATGAGTGCTGCAGCATTCGGGCAAATCATTATTTTAATTGTGTACCTGCCCATTTTATCCTTAGTAGGAATTGAAGGAAAAATGTTCAGGCCAATGGCCGAAACAGTTATGCTGGCAATAGCCGGAGCATTTATTCTTTCCCTTACATACGTTCCGGTAGCCTCCTCATTATTCCTGTCAAAGAATACAACGCATAAGCGAAACATTTCCGATCGGATTATTGATTTGTTTCACCGGATGTATGACCCAACCATTCGGTATGCACTGGAAAAGAAAGCATTCGTTGTTTCCTCGGCCCTTATTTTATTAATCGCTAGCATTTTTGTTTTTACAACGCTTGGTGGTGAATTTTTGCCCGAACTGGACGAGGGTGATTTCGCTGTAGAGACGCGCACCCTTACCGGAAGCAGTTTATCAAAAACAGTTGAAGCCACCCTTAAAGGTGAAGCCGCTTTACTTAAGAATTTTCCAGAAGTTGAAAAAGTGATCGGAAAAATCGGAGCATCTGAAATTCCTACCGACCCAATGCCTCTTGAAGGTGCCGACATGATGGTGATTATGAAAGATAAATCGGAATGGGTTAGCGCTAAAACCAAACAAGAGATGATTGAAAAAATGCAACACGTACTGGAAGAAAATGTGCCGGGCGTATGGTTTGGATTTCAGCATCCTATACAAATGCGTTTCAATGAATTAATGACAGGTGCCCGTCAGGATGTGGTGATTAAGATCTATGGCGAAGACCTGGATATGCTTACGCAGTATGCTGAACAGGTAGGAAAAATCGTAAACAGCGTTGAAGGCGCGAAAGATCTTTTTGTTGAAAAAGTAACCGGACTTCCGCAGATTGTTATTCAGTTTGATCGTGAAAAAACCGCAGCATTTGGTCTTGCTATTGAAGATATTAACCGCGTCATAAACACTTCTCTGGCGGGGCAAAGTGCAGGAGTAGTTTTTGAAAGTGAAAGAAGGTTCGACCTGGTGGTGCGGCTTGCCGATGAAAAAAGACAAACGGTTGACGATGTCCGGAATCTATTCATCACAACGCCAACGGGTCAGCAAGTACCGCTCGATCAGCTTGCTCATGTAGAACTAAAAGTTGGTGCCAATCAAATTCAGCGGGATGATGCCAAACGAAGAATCATCATTGGTTTTAATGTACGAGGTCGTGATGTAGAAAGTATGGTGATTGAGCTTCAGCAAAAAATTGACAAACAGGTAAAATTTGCAGCCGGGTATTTTCCTACCTATGGTGGAACATTTAAAAATTTACAGGAAGCCCGGGCGCGACTGATCATTGCTGTACCGGTAGCCCTCGCGCTGATCTTTCTATTGTTATTCTTTTCCTTCAATTCCGTAAAGCAAAGCTTGTTGATCTATACAGCCATTCCGCTTTCAGCTATTGGAGGAGTCTTTGCGTTGTGGATTCGCGATATGCCGTTTAGTATTTCAGCTGGTGTAGGTTTCATTGCACTTTTTGGTGTGGCCGTTTTGAATGGAATTGTTTTGATTGCTGAATTCAATCGTCTGAAGAATGAGGGATTAACCGATTTACGCATTATCGTGATGAAGGGTACTCAGGTACGCTTACGCCCTGTGATTATGACAGCCTTAGTAGCATCACTTGGGTTTTTGCCCATGGCCCTTTCACATGGTAGTGGCGCAGAAGTACAAAAACCATTAGCTACGGTGGTCATCGGTGGACTGATCAGTGCTACTCTTCTTACCCTGATCGTACTGCCGTGCTTATTTATTTATGCTGAAGGTATAAAAGGAAAGGTTAAAGTTAATAAACCAGAGAATTGATCTTGTGATGTACAGATCGGGAACACTACTTTAAAAATTATCAAACAGATGAAAGTCAACTACGTGCTTCTGTATTTTATGCTGCTTCCGGGTAGTCTGTTTAGTCAACAGCAACTATCACTGGAGGAAGCCATTGCCGCAGGATTAAAGAACAGTCCATTAGTACAATCCGCCCAACTCGATGTTGAGCGTCAACAAGCATTGAAAAGAGCTGCAGCCGAAGTTCCTAAAACAGATGTGGCGTTCATGTACGGGCAATACAACAGTTATGTTAAAAACGACAATAACATTACCATCGCACAGAGTATTCCCTTCCCTACATTTTATACGAGTCAGCATGCACTTGGCAAAGCTCAGATCAAATCGAGTGAGTTGCAAAAAACTGTAACGGTGAATGAAGTTATTCTTCAGATCAAGCAAACCTTCTATGAGTTGCTTTATTTAAAATCCAGGCACATCCTGTTGCTTCGGCAGGATAGTCTGTTTCAGGAATTGGTTCGGTCAGCATCGCTGCGTTATAAAACAGGTGAAGGCACTTTGCTTGAGAAAACTGCTGCCGAAACACAACATAGCGAAATTGGAAATACCATCCGGCAGAATGAAGCCAATCAACGCATAGCCCTTCAACAACTTCGGACACTCATTAATCAAAACCAGGTTATGGGTATTACCGGAACGCTTACAGAACGCCCCCTTCCTTCCTTCGACAGTTCAGCACTGCTGCAAAATCCACAACTTCAATACTGGCAACAACAGGTAGTGGTTGCGCGACAGCAGAAGAAAACCGAGGTAGCCCGTGCGATGCCTGATCTGAAAATCGGATATTTCAATCAAACGCTCATCGGATTTCAAAATGTAAGCGGCCAGGAAACCTACTTTGGCAGCAGCGATCGCTTTCAGGGATTTGAAGTCGGTCTATCCATTCCGCTATGGTTCTTTCCGCATTCTGCCAAAACGCAAGCCGCGAAAATTAATCAACAAGTTTCTGAACGCAAATTTGCACAGGCCCAACTTGCTACATACGGTCAATTTCAGCAAGCCGTAGAGGCCTTTGTAAAGAATCAGAGTAGTCTCCAGTACTATAAAAATACCGCACTACCCAATGCTGAATTACTGCAGCATCAAAATCAGCTTTCCTTCAAAAACGGAGAAACTAATTATGCTATTTATTTAATGAATCTTAAAAATGTAATTACCATTCAGGAAAGCTACCTGCAAACACTGAATGATTATAACCAAACCATTATTTACCTGGAATACTTATCCGGAATTACACAATGAAAAACCTGACTATAAACTACATGCTATTCTATAAACATCTTGTCGGAAGAAACCTCATTGCCGCTACTGCAATTATTTTAATGTTTGCGCTCGAAGGTTGCTCTACCAAACCATCACCGGAAGCCGATGTTCCTGCGCAGGAAAACACGGTAACCCTTTCACCGGAAAAGTTTAAGGCCGCTGGAATTGAAACTGGTGAATTGACAAACCGGGTGTTGAGCAGCACCATTAAAGTAAATGGTATGCTTGATGTTCCGCCTCAAAACCTGGTAACCATCTCAGCGCCCATGGGCGGATTCGTTAAGCAAACGCATCTGCTGCAAGGCATGCATATCAGGAAGGGGGAAGCGTTGGTTGAACTTGAACACCAGGACTATATCCAGTTGCAACAAGATTATCTTGAACGTGAAAGTCAGCTAACCTACCTCGAAGCGGAGTATACCCGTCAGCAAGAACTGGCAAAGGAAAATGTAAATGCGCAAAAAACGTTACAGCAGGCTAAATCACAATACGAAAGCATGAAGGCGAACGTAAGCGGACTGGAAGCTAAGCTGGCCATGATGCGAATATCACCAGAGCGTTTGAAGCAACAGGGAATTCAGCCTACAGTAAAATTGTATTCGCCCATCAATGGTTTTGTTACCGAAGTAAATGTTAACCTCGGAAAATTTGTAAACCCAACGGATGTGTTGTTCAAAATTGTTGATCCGAGTCATCTCCATGCTGAATTATATGTTTTTGAAAAAGATCTTCCTCAACTAAGCATTGGACAGCGTGTTCATTTTTCACTGGCCAATGAATCACGGGAGCGCGTAGCCAGTATACATTTAATCGGAAAGGAGATCAGTGCCGAACGAACCGTACGAATTCATTGTCATCTGGAACACGACTATCCTGATCTGATTCCCGGCATGTACCTGAAAGCCTGGATTGAAACAGACTCCACCGCTGTACTGGTTTTACCCAACGAATCGATTCTGAATTTTGAAGGAACAACCTATGTGTTCACCACCGAGGATAAAAAAACATTCCGGCTTCATGAGGTTAAAACCGGGATTAGCGAAGGTGATTTCACCCAAATTCTACCTACCGAAGGATTAAATGAACGCTCTGTATTTGTCATAAAAGGAGCTTATGAACTGCTCTCCTTATTGAAAAATACAGAAGAATAGGGCAAGACAGTTAGAATTTTTAATTTTTTTCAGAACCACGGGAACAAAAAAATAGTACTTTCGTTTTTGATAGTATTGCTATTAAACATGATGAAATGCCTATTCTATCCTTTAAACTCAATACCAACCTGTTCCTGCGAGACCCCCAATCGTCAGAACTGGGTCAGAAAATAATTGAAAAAAGCATTGAGATGATTGATGAACTGGGTTTTGAACAGTTCACCTTTCGAAAACTTGCCGATCAGATAGAATCAACGGAAGCCTCCGTTTATCGCTACTTTGAGAATAAACACCGCCTGCTCTTGTACCTGATTGATTGGTATTGGATGTGGCTTGAGTATCGGCTCGACTTCAGTACGCAGAATATCAAAGATCCGCGCGAGAGGCTTCGCCTTTGTCTGCAATTACTGGCGGAAGAAAAGCATTTTGATTCGTCCTTTGCCTTTGTGGATGAGCAGGCATTGCAACGCATTGTTGTCTCTGATTTTGAGAAAACATATTTAACAAAACAAGTAGATGTTGACAACAAAGATGGATTATTCCTTCCGTTCAAATCAGTATGTAAAAAAATAAGCAACATCCTGAAAGAAATAAATCCGCATTTTCCATATCCCAATTCACTGGTTAGTACGGTGATGTTGGCCATGACGCACCAGTTATACTATGCCGAGCACCTGCCGTCCCTGACCGACATTAAGTACAATCCTAAACTGCATCATAAAAAACTGTATGAGTTTTTAGAAGCAATCACATTCAAAACATTAGACCAAGTCAAAAACGTATGATGAATAATGACCAAATCGTGCGGATTCTACGCGAAGGCGCGCTTACCTTAAACCACGATGTTAACGCCCTGGATTTGCGCTATGTGGAAGTGAATAATCGCACCTATTCTGATGATGAATTTCCGGAATTCAAACGCGACCTGCTGGAAGCTGGATCAAAAGTAAAAATGATCTTTCTGGAATATCACCTCGAACTTCAGGAACTAAAGGAATTTATCAAGAAGGAAGACGCTCAACTTTTACTATTCAATAAAACAGAAAAGGGGCTTATTCCGGTATTGGTCAACAAAAATAAAAGAGACGTTCACGTACTCCGCTTTGGCGAAACGAGCAACAGCCAGGAAACACTCTCCCCGGAACAATTGGAAAATAGTTGGCTAAAAAATGAGAAGGATGAGATCGTTTTCTTCGTTGTGTTTGTGTACAGGAGTCTGGTCAGTGAATACGGCTACGATGAAGATCAGCGCGGCCAAAAACTCAGCCCTGTAAAACGACTCATTCGTTTGCTGGGTACCGAGCGCAAAGAAATACTCTATATATTTTTCTATGCCATTATTGTAGGTATCATCGGGTTGGTCTTGCCTCTGGGAATTCAAACAACGGTTGAACTGATTTCAGGTGGTGTGTTTTTCAGTTCTGTTTATGTACTGATTGCCGTAATCATCTTGGGTGTGTTGATTACCGGAGGATTACAAATCATGCAAATCAGTCTGGTGGAATACCTTCAGCGAAGGGTTTTCACAAAGGCCTCCCTTGAATTTGCCTTCCGGATACCGCGCATCAAAATAGAATCGATTATGGGCAACTATGCCCCCGAACTGGTCAATCGATTTTTCGATATTATCACCATACAAAAGGGATTACCCAAGTTACTGATCGACCTCTCTTCTGGTATTATCCAAATACTATTTGGACTACTACTGCTCTCGCTCTATCACCCGTTCTTTATCTTCTTCAGCTTAATTCTCATTACAGCCCTGGGGTTGATATTTTACTTCACCGGGCCAAGCGGGTTGACATCGTCTATCAATGAATCAAAGCACAAGTACAAAGTAGTTCAATGGCTGGAAGAACTTGCGCGTGCACTTAATTCCTTTAAACTGGCTGGCAATACCGATCTGCCCATCAAGCGCACAGATTACAATGTTAACAATTACCTAAAATACCGTAAGGCACATTTTGGAATTCTGATCACACAATTTTCCTTTATCATATTGTTTAAAGCGGCTGTAACAGGAGGTTTGCTGATTATGGGTACCATACTGGTAGTCAACCGGGAAATTACGCTGGGTCAGTTTGTTGCTTCCGAAGTTATCATCATCCTTATTTTAAACGCTGTTGAAAAAATCATCATGTACATGGATGTAGTCTATGATTTGCTCACTGCTGTCGATAAAGTGGCGCAGGTAACAGACTTGCCGTTAGAACGCGTAGGAGGAATTGACTTGCCCCGAAGATTGCAGCAAGGGTATGCTGTAGAAATAAAGAACCTGCGGTACAAATATCCTGGCGCATCGGAATATGTCTTGAAAGGAATCGATTTAAAAATACAATCCGGACAACACATCTGCATTGCCGGAGCAGGCGGAGGTGGTAAAACAACACTCACCAACATTGTTGCGGGCTTACACCTTGGTTACGAAGGTGGCGTAACCATTAACAACTATTCATTGCGCGACCTTGACTTGACTCACTTACGCGACAAGATTGCCAAAAATATTTCTCCTGAAGATATCTTTGATGGCACCATTCTCGAAAACATCACCATTGGCAAGCCATTGGAAACCGTGGAAGATGCCGTTCATGCCATGCAACAAGTGGGATTAAGTGATGAACTGAATGCGCTGCCCGAAGGCATGAATACCCACCTCATCAGCGGAGGTAAAGGGCTCTCAAGTTCCATGTTACACAAACTTATTCTGGCCCGATGCATTGCTAAAAACCCTGAACTCATTATCCTAAACGATTTTTTTGCAGGTTTGAAAAAAACTGCGAAGCTCGAGTTAGTTCAATGCCTCGTTAATCCAAGCTGCAAATGGACACTCATTGCTGTGTCCAATGATCCATTGATCATGGCTGCTTGCGATCGGGTGATTGTTTTGAATGACGGCCTCATTGAAGCGGACGATTCATTCGATGCATTAGCGAAACAAGGTGTTATCGCAAAATACATGGAATAATCTAACGATAGCGTAAAATAATTTAGCGATAAATAAAAATAAAAAAATGCTCAACTTCTCACCTCAACGAATAGATAAAGTTATATCACAAGATAAACTTTATTCATTGCGTGCGTTGAAAGCTCCCCATGTAGCCAAAGTTCTGGCGAGGTGGTTGATTGGAATCATTATAGTTTTTTCAATCATACTCTTCCTGCCATGGCAACAAAATATTCGGGGATATGGCGCTGTCACAGCCTTTGATCCTTCCCATCGGCCGCAAACCATTGAATCCATTATTGCCGGACGGATTCAACGGTGGCATATTCGGGAAGGTCAGTTTGTAAAAAAAGGCGATACCATTTTAACGCTCACAGAAATAAAGGAAAAATATTTTGATCCAAAATTCCTGGAACGACTGCGTGAGCAAATTTCAGCCAAGCAAAATGGTCTCGCTTCTAAAGGCGACAAAATAAATGCATTGAAGCGACAGATACAGGCGTTGCGTGATGCTATGCAAAACAAAATTGATCAATCGAAAGCCAAGCTTGATGCTGAACGGATTCGTTTCCTAAACAATGAGAATCAATTTGAGCGAAATAAAAAATTGTACGAAGCTGGAAACATTCCGCTGACAAAATACCAGGAAATAGAATATAAATATCAAGGAGCACAAGCTGACTTTCTGAATGCGCAAATCGAACTGGACCGGGTCCAATCCGAGTACCTTGACAAAATCAGCAAAGCGGAGTCGGACTTAAACAATACTCAGGCTGACTTATTTGAAACACAAGGCGACCTCGCCAAACTCCAAAACGAATATGCAAACATGCAAATCCGTAATGAGCAATACCAGATTCTTGCACCACAGGCCGGAGTAATTGTTAAAGCGATGAAAGCCGGTATAGGTGAAACCATTAAGGAAGGTGATGCCGTGTGCACCATCATGCCGCAAGCATCAGACATTGCCGTGGAGATGTACGTTCAGGCGATGGACATACCCTTGTTATCGATTGGAAGAAAAGTGCGAATCGAATTTGACGGTTGGCCGGCACTACAGTTTTCAGGCTGGCCAAGTGTAAGTGTGGGTACCTTTGGGGGAACGGTTGCTGTCATTGATTATGTGAACTCTAAGCCGGGCATGTTTAGAATACTGGTAACTCCTGATACTTCCGAAGAAACATGGCCTCAGCAATTGCGCGTTGGCTCGGGTATAAAAGGCTGGGTAATGCTTGATGATGTGCCTGTATGGTACGAACTCTGGCGTCAGTTGAATGGCTTTCCTCCAAGCTTGTATGAGGAAAATCTGGATACCATTATGAAAGAAAATAATACGGATGCCGATGATACGAAGAAATAATCTCACTGGCACAGGAAGGCGTATGCGGGCGCTTCTTTCTACAGGAATTTTGTTTCTGCTATCCCTTTCTTCAACATCCGCAAGATGTCAATCAGCATTGGATGCTGTCTTCATGTTGCCCGACAGTGTATTGACCATGAGTCTCGATGAATTTTACGGTATCATTCTGGCCTATCATCCTGTTGTAAAACAGGCAAGTCTACTCAATAGTGTGGCACAACAGGAAATCCGGTTAGCGCGTGGAAATTTTGATCCGAAAGTTAATACCCAATGGAACCTAAAGGAGCTTGACGATAAATCGTATTACAACAAACTAAATGCTTACATCGCCATACCTACGTGGTTTCCGGTAAATCCAAAAGTAGGTGTTGAACAAAACGAGGGTGTCTACTTAAATCCCGAGAATTTTATCACTAGTGAAAGGCAATACTATGCAGGTGTTTCAATACCAATCGGCAGAGGATTGTTTACCGATGAAAGGCGTGCTGCCGTAAAACAAGCCGAGCTCTTTCAAGATATCGCTATAGCAGAACAAGTTAAGGTTGTTAATAAAATATTGTTGCAAGCAGCCAAAGATTACTGGCAATGGTATTATACGTATTACCAATACCGTCTGATGAATCGTAGTGTGGAAATAGCAGAGGAG
The DNA here is from genome assembly GCA_016787565.1 of Cyclobacteriaceae bacterium. Classification (GTDB taxonomy): domain Bacteria; phylum Bacteroidota; class Bacteroidia; order Cytophagales; family Cyclobacteriaceae; genus JAEUUG01. The sequence continues at coordinate 25,583 of JAEUUG010000008.1, read as the reverse complement.
ATTTTCAGGCGTGTAAAACTCAATGCCGCATTGGGAGAGGCATCGGTTATCGATACTGTACAGGCCAAGATTATTCTACAAACCAGACTGGTAGAGCAGCAGGAAGCAATTCTTGCCTTTCAAAATGCAGGCATCATCCTTTCGAACTACCTGTGGAGTGAACAACGTGAACCTTTGCAGCTCAGCAATAGTATTGCTCCTGTTCTGGGTGAAGCGGATGGTCAATTATTGAGGACATCATACCTGGAAGAACTTCTGATGCAAGCACGCGAGAATCACCCGGAGTTACTAAAACTGAAAGTAAAGCTTGAACAACTGGAAGTTGAACGAAGACTTGCTAGTGAATTTTTAAAGCCGCAACTGGATTTAAACTACACTGCACTCAGCCAACCGTCAGGAGGATGGGATATGGACCTGACCAATAATTATAAATTTGGTTTGGATTTCTCCTTTCCTATTTTCCTGCGCAAGGAGCGATCAAAGGTGGCTCTTACCAAACTCAAAATACAGCACACAACATTTGAACAACAGCAAACACAACGTGAAATTCTCAATGAGGTAAACCGCGCCTTTAATGAACTGACCAACACCAATACCATCGTGCAACAACAAAGTGAAATGGCCAATCTTTATGATCGGTTGCTCCAGGCTGAATTGCTGAATCTCGAAAACGGTGAAAGTGATTTATTTAAAATCAGCATTCAGCAAGAAAAATTAATTCAGGCGCAAACGAAAGTTCTAAAGCTCAAAGCCGAATACGAAAAACAAAAAGCATTGCTATTCTGGGCAGCAGGATTGAGAAATTTAAAAACTGAAAATTAGGGCATTGTACAGCAGGGAATTAACTTTCTGCTTTAACCAGCGTATGAAAAAAATTCTTTTGCTCATCCTGTGTGCCGGTAGCATTCTTTCTGAAGCACAAACCGATTCCGTCAAGGCGGTACAGGAGATTCAGACATTTCAAAATGAACTTAATGCTGAATATAAAGATCCTGAAAAATCACCACTGGAAGCCCGGGATATCAAGAAGTTCAACGGACATCCTTTCTTTGCGATCAACCTGAGCTACCGTGTTCCGGCTAAATTGTATGTAACAACGGAGTCCACTTTCTTTCCGATGAAAACAACCACATCCCGGTTACCAAACTATCGCATTTATGGCAGGATTGAATTTTCACTAGGCGATAAAACATTTAATATGCCCGTGTATCAATCGCAAGATTTGCTTAAGCGTTCAGCGTATGTTGATTACCTATTTTTTCCATTTACTGACATGACCAATGGGAATGAAACTTACGCGGGCGGCCGCTACCTTGATTTTCGTATACCGAAAGAGGGAAAGCAACTCACGATTGATTTTAACCAGGCCTATAACCCTTACTGCGCCTACAACCACATTTACTCCTGTCCGCTTGTGCCCGAAGAAAATGCTATGGACATTGAGATAAGAGCCGGAGTGATGTATCGGCAGAAAAAATAATATGTCATGCGAGAAGCTAGTCACTCATTGTCTGCCCGAAAGACAGTTAAATCGATTCTTTACGCTGACCTGAATGCTAAAATCTTGAGCCCGTTTAATCGCTAGATTTTATATCCTGACCCGCGGAAACCTTACACCAGCGAAGCTTCGACAGTAATGGAAGTCTTTAGTAGTTGGGATATCGGACAATTGAGCTCAGCATCCTTAACACACGCTTCAAATTTTGCCTGATCAATTCCCTGAACATTGGCTTTCAGAATAAGATGAGATTGGGAGACAACTCCATTTTCAAAAGTGATGATACACTCAGTGTCTAGTTGCTGTGGTGTAAAACCTGCTTCGCCCAGCACAAAACTTAATTTCATTGTGAAGCAACCAGCGTGGGCTGCAGCAATAAGCTCTTCAGGATTGGTTCCAATACCCTCTGCAAATCGCGAGTTGAATGAGTACTGTGTCTTGCTCAAGACGGTGCTTTGTGTGGTCAGGTGGCCGGTGCCTTCCTTGCCCGTGCCACTCCAAACGGCTGTTGCTCTTCTTTTCATAGTGTTAGTGGGGTATTATATTTTTTACTTGCCTGCCAAGTTAAGGAATTTGAAGTCTCCCATGCGTAGGTGAGATATGCAAAACGGAAATTTTTTGACAGTTCATAGAAACAAAAAACCTCGAAATCATTACGATTTCAAGGTTTTGATTGTGTTTGACTTTTACTTGGCAGAGGAGGAGGGAGTCCTACTCAATACGAGTTTTGCCGTGTAGATATTTATTGGTTTGAAAACCAATAAGTTAAGTAAACAATCTTGTCACCCCTACTTTGTCACTCCAACCCTTGCAACTCCTAATTGTCATCCGTATTTTCGAGGGAATTCAGCACCATGAAACTTGAGATACGTACAACAGCATCACCAGTGCTGAAATCACAACCTAAGAATAAGAAGGATGATAGTCGCCAACTTATTCTAAGCGTGAGGGTGTATAAGAACAGCACCGTCCTAAAGCGTTTCAACTACTACGTTACAGACAAGTACTCGCCTGTGTACGTCAGGCGAAGTGAACTCAAGAACGGAGTTTTGGTGGGGGAAAATGCTATACGTTATAACAGTTTGCTTGCCTTCATCAAGAAATCCCTCGACACAATCATCAAGTCCGAATTAAGTACAAAGGCTGCATTGAATTTACAGTTAGTCAAAGACAAAGTTCGGGACGCGGTAGTTTTTGACTTCGATTTGAATTTTGCCGGAGAACTCAACAAAAACTTAATTAAGATCAGAACCACAGGATATAAAAAAGGGATTGATGAAATCGAGGTTGATCCACGAGTTCTTAACCTCTTGGGGAAAATTGATATTCCCACTGAACCAAAGGTCGATCCATTAGGGCAAGTGGAGTTAAATGATTTCGATGCCGGTGATTTAGAGGATTTGTCATTGAGACTTCAAAGCCAACTTGAAGAGGAAGCTCGGCAAATAAAAATAAAGGCGATACGAACAGAGGAACGCTACAGAAGGAATATTTACAACAAGGAAGACATCTTCGAATTGTTCGGATCAATCTACTATGATGAAAAGATTCCGAACACGTATGACAAGATCGTGATTCGTCTTTATGAGTATCTGCATTACAAGAACCCGCAACGACACATTAAAGCATACAACCACAATTGGGTGACCAACTTCTTCAAATTTCTATGGGTAGAAGGTTACGCAAGTGTTAGTACGCAAAAATTCGATCCATTGAATTTCGACTCTGCGATATTCGAAGGCAAAGCCAGAAAGAAATACAACTCTGACAATTTATACAAGCTGTTTGAAATCGTAAAAACGTTATCGAGGAGGTTTGAAAAGAGTGGTCTTCTGTCACCGATTGACTTCACCAAAGTAGACTTGCTTGCCATTTGTGGAAAGAAGCAGGACAAGAAGGGCAAAAGACGATCGCAAAACCTTGATATTACCGAGTTCAAGACGCTCTTTTTCTTCGATTTCAAGAAAGGAGAGGTTAAGGTATACAACGAAATATTTCGGAAGTTTTACGATAAGTCTACGCAAAAGATCACGGCAGAAGACCTCGCAACCGCACGAGATATGTTCTGCGTCCAAGTAATGGCCGGTGGACTACGGGGCTATCGTGAATTGCAGACGGTTAAGTTCCTGAAAGATGATGACGCGCTGGCTTTTCACATGAAGAAGGTCGATGTTACCATGATAAATCCATTGAATGATTTTACGAGGATTGTCGCTGAGAGACATGGCTTCAAATTACCGCGACTGCGATTTCCGAACTCGGAAAATACTTTGGAACACATTTATCGCGCATTATTGAAGACCATAGCTGAGGTAATTCCATTGAACCGATCCATTACGGTGAAGGGTCAATTGACCCAATTGAAAGACCTGTTTAATCCGTTCTTTGCACGGAAGTCCTTCGTGCAGTTGATGTTTGACGAGTACGATTTCACCATTGAAAACATTTCGTCCTTCACGGGGCACGTGATTGAGAACCAACACTCGAAAAGTGCCCTTGTCAACAACTATCTTGACACTCAATCTCCAATCAAAAAGAGGCAGCTTTTTGAACGAGTTTTTCTTAGCGAAAAGGAGATTACCCCCAACAACAAAACTTCCGAGAGTATATCACAACAGTACCGGAGACTTAAAGGCAAACAATGACAGCCTATCTCTTCCGTACACGGAAAAAAATTCTAATTTATTTTTTCACGCATGGAGTTGCTTATCAAATCGTTACGCGGACTCAAACCTTAAATAAGTTATCGCACGTCACACCCCGCCTCACGCCTTTTTCATCTCGTATTTTCTTCGTAAAATTGCTTTCGTTGTTATCCTCCTTGTTATACGGGAGTGACGACTACGAAGAAATTGCTGAAATAATCTGAGGCTGGCATCCCATCAACTGCCAAACCCTGTGTTTCTTGATTATCTCTGTCGCCAAGGCAGATAATGAGGGTAACCCAACATACTTTACGAAGAATGCTACCATTGCGGTAGACAAGGTCTCTCTTAACTGCTATTCAGTTGATGCTTTTCGCAATCGGCTATTTCAATTAATTCGTAACCGTGCTCCATTTAGAGTAGGTGAGGATATTGTCCTTACACCTAATTTAACCGCGAAAGAAAAGGGCTATCGATACATTGTAGATGTGAAGTACCGGAACAAATCAATTGTTCAATTGGCATTCGATCCAACAATGAGTGCTATGCAATCCGATCAGATAAAAGTGAAAGTGTACAACCGTTGCCTTTATGAGAATGGGTGGACGGGTATCGTAGACCATTTGCTTAAATCACTCAACCTTCAATTAAGATCGATTACGGAACTTCATATCGCAATGGATGCAGATGGAATTGTAGAGGACTTCCTAAATCTTTACCACATACCGTCCCTTGATCTGGTAAGAGATGGAGTTGGTGGGACACACCGAAGGAAACAATTAAGTGTCAAAAAGGGATTTCACTACAATTCGAAATCGAGCGATGTTTACTTCACTTTTTACGATAAGTCCAAAGAGTATATTGAAAAGCCATACCTAAAGCAGTTCCATGAAGCTAATGGTCTCGGTGATCAAGTTCAAAGGATTGAACTTCGAGTGAAGAGTATTAGCAAACAATCCTATTCAGGAGTTACGCTATCTCAATTAGGCGAGATTAATGTACTTCTCAAACTCTTTGAATATGAGTTTCAGAAGAGAATTGTATTTAAGAACACAGACGCTTCGAAAATGCTCTACGACAATAACAGGAATAAGAAATGCCCTAAAATACAGATGGTCAAGTTACCAAATGGCGAGTGTGAGATTGTTTTGCTCGAAAAATCCGGCAATCAAATCGACAACTTGAAATCGAAAAAGAGCACGGCTAAAAATCTATTTTTATACGTACTTGAGAATCCACAGCATCGTGAAATCTATACACTTCGAGGGTTTCTCATCACGAATAATCTCTTAGATTGGTTCAACGGCAAATCGGCTTCATGGGGCATAAGTGACCCGGATAAGGCAAGAATGATAATGATGGTATTAAACAACCCGCTACCCGATGAAAAGAGAAATTGGTTTGACAGGATCAAACAAACGATGTTGTCCAAAATCGTAATGTCTGTTCCAAATATTAGGATCGAAGCCCTGCCTGATGTGGTACCGATGCAGTTGGCAGCGTAGTGATAACCTTGATTTGTCCTGTTACGTTCTCATATCTCTACGATGCTATGAAATTAACCACCTACTTGATCCTGACATTTGGCTCACTTACCCTAAACGCACAAAGTTTTGAGGAACGAGCACGGAAACTCTTACCACCGATGCAAGAGATAGGGGTACAACGGACGCTTGCATTCTACGATGATACCCCTTTGGGCGTGCTGGCTGCTGTTGAATTTATTCACGTTAAGGACACTGTGATTGACAGATTCATTTATCAGGTTCAGAAAACAGACTCCCTTGACACCTACGTTATGCTAAGGGATACGTTGGTGCTCGTAGAGGAATTACATAATTTCAGAGTGTATGGGTACTCAAAGGAGAAGGACATTCTGATGATTGGAAAGTGGGATAGTGAGTCTGCCTACGAAACGGGAATCGAGGCCATTTATTCATTTGACTTAAACACTCGCACTTTCAAAGAGCAAGGAAGTTTCATGGGTGGGGTCTATGGACTTCAAGTAAACCAAGACAGAATGTACGTCAGACTTAATGTGAAGAGTCGTAGCGGTGTAGGAAGCCAACTACTCTACGTACCCTTTGCCATTAAATGACTCCGGATAAGTACCGTAATTCTTTATCCTTGAGCACCTCAAGAATTGCTACGGTGTGATTCTGCGTAATCTGACAGCAAAACATGAGGCGAGTCAATCGAAATAGCAAAAACTGACTATGACCCTCTAAAAATGTCGCGGGTACACGCGAAGTTTCTCTGTTCGAAATGCTTTTCTAAAAATTTTCAAATTCGCCACGTACCCACACTGCTATCATATTAGGGTGTACTCTATTTTTCTGTTGTACCAAGCACAAAAAACACCGTTTCCTGCGTAACCTTAGTTATCAATAAAACGTTCTAAAATGATAACGGTATAAAACATGAAACAGATTGCCTACTACTTACGCACCTCACACTATTTGCAGAATATCGGCACTCAGGTTGATAAGATCGAAGACGGGTGGAAAATTTACAAGGATGAAGGGGTCAGTGGACGAGTTGCCTTTGCAGACCGACCAATGGCTAAGAAGTTGTTAAAAGACATCAGGGAAGGTATCATTGATCAAATTGTCGTACTCCGCCTCGATCGTTTAGGACGTGATACTTCTGATATACTTGGTACGATAAAAATGGCTCATTTACACGGGGTGGGGATAGTTTCAAAGAATGAAGGCATCACCACGATGGTTAACGGTAAAGAAAATCCTATGAGTAACCTGCTCATAAGCATACTTTCATCTATTGCAGAATTTGAGTATCACAGGATTAAAGAGAAGACTCTTGAAGGTATTGCGAGGGGTAAGAGATTAGGTGTGTACAAAGGGAGGAAGCAAGGTTCAATTGAACCGTATGAGTCATTTATCAAGAAGCCCAAAGTCAAGAAGGTTAGATTAATGCTAAAGGAGGGGTTAAGCGTTCGTAAAATTTGCGAACTACTTGAATGCTCACCTAACTTTATCACGAAGGTAAAGGAAAGGTTAGTAGCTTAATCCTTGCACTCACTAAGAAATCCCCCCATCCCTTGTCTATATACCCTACCCCCTTCCGGGGGTCTGTGGTGGTGCGTTTAAGATTTTCCAGAAAAATTTTTCGTTGGTAAGATTTTCGGATTTATAAAAAATTATAAACCGCAATCATGGACTCAATTCTGATCCCTTGACTCTTGAATACGTCTCATCCATTGTTCACGATGGTTGTGCTCTTTTTTTAGCTTGTCCCACTGCCAATAGTAATTACGGAATGGATGAACGTAGATAACAATACGTTGGCTATCGCTTCGTATTTCATGGTGTACTTCGGTGACTATGCCTCTATTGTACTTCGTATTGAATTCTACGAAATCTAAAGAAATTGATTCACCAAGTCGTGGGGTTACAGGTAGTCGAAATTCTCCCCAAAACTCTCTTGCTGATTCTCTTTCTTTAAATTCCTTATTCTTTGAATCACTATACTCATCATGCGAATGAACATAGATAGCATGAACACAATCACTTATTGTGTGTGGTTTAGTGGTCAAGGATTCAAGTAATGCCAGATAAGATTCGTAGAGGATAGGGTAAACCTTATTTCTCGGAAGTTTTACCGAGTCACATATTTTTGAAATATCAGGAACGCCTACGTCATCATTTTCGTAGTTCAGTTCAATTGTTTTTAAATAGTTAAGAACGGGTTCGTTCTTTCGATTCATTATAAGGGGGATTCTTTCCTTGAAGGAAATCAAAGATTCTATTGCACGATAATAATTGATTTTCATGAGTAAGAGGTTTTGGGTGACTTAAACTTTTGGTATCAGCTTCTTCACCAGCTTTTCACCAAGAAAATTGATTAGGCTCCCCGCAATTGTGAAATTGGTTTGATCACTCCATGTTAGATTTCCGATTGCCTGACCGACCGCAACCTCCCAAGGCTTCCGACTTCTGGACAAGTATATCAAGACATTTCGTATGTCCTTAAAGTCAAATGTCTTTCTCAGAAAACCTCCATCGCGAAAAGCTACAAAAGTGGCATGGTCTGGACGGACTTGATTTGCTGCATCATTAACCCATTCGTCTATTCTCTGTTGCATTGTTGGCCAATCAACACCAAGAATTTGAAGTACTTCATTAGTTACAATTAGGTTCTCAGCATTGCGACATGACAGACGAAACCTTATTACTTTATCCAAATCGTCAATTGCTTCTGGTTCATCGTCCCGGTCTCGAAGTGAGTATGCAGTAGCTGTATCATAAACCGATGAAATTATCTTCTGAACCTCTACCTCATATGCATTAAGGTTGTCAATGCTATCCGTTGATACGGGATAAACCTTAACCTTACCAGTTGAAGTTCTAATTGCTTGTTGCCAAATTCTTACGTCATCCTCACCCTCTACTAACAAGACCGGACGAGCGTTAAAAACTTCTGACAACGGGTGAGCACCAAAAACTGGAAGAATATTTCTATGATAGTCACTTATTTTTTGGAATGTGATGTCCTTGTCGCCTGACTTCGCAAAGGAGATACTAACTAAAGGGTCTTCACCGCATGCACCTAAAATCGCTGTACTGTGGGTTGCGATAATAACTTGAAAATTATTGTTCTCGGTTATTAGCTTGTTCAAAAAAATAATTAACCGAGTTTGAAGGTCAGGATGGAGATGGACATCCGGCTCGTCTAAAAACAAGATATTGAACTTTGTATTATCAATCTTCTTAAAGAAAGTCAGACACTCAATGCCCAAAGCAATTAATTCGGATTCTCCACTACTTATTTGATCAGCTTTGATAGCGGAATTGTCCGTTTTCTTTTCAATCGCGAATGAACGCTTATTTTTTTCCCGAACAATCTTTATGTTATCCAATAATACGTTGATCTTGTCGATGTAGCTGTCAAATGTAATCGTATGGTCATTCCTAATGGCTGCAACCGTTTCTATTTCATCCTGAACTAATTCCTTCAACAGCCTATAATTGACTACGCTCTGTTGTTTAAATTCGTTATGCTGATTTCTTCTTCTCTGATCCGTTAAGTGACCAGCATCGTTGACGATATTCTGTTCCACGTTAACATTGGCAATTAGCGAACCACCTCGTTCGGGCGTGATATATGCGGTGCTCCCATACTCCGCCTTTTTACTCGTCAATGTGCCCTCAATACTTCTAAGTAGCGTACTCTTACCACAACCATTTTTGCCAAGAAGAATATTCACCCGATTAAGAGCACGAAGATTGTAGCCATTAATGTCCAATAATGATTCAGGCATCTGTCTTTACATTAACTACTTTTTGAAAAACTCACTGCTAATAGTTTTGATTATCCTCTCCACGATGTTGATCGAAACTTCGTCAGATTTATCGCTATCCTTTTCGGATGACCTCTCATTATTTCCAAAGTATTTCTCTACTAACTTTTCCTTTATTTCTTGTTTCTTAGCATCATCCAATATTTCAATAAATGGATTGATCGAGGCAAGTTCTAATTCTGCCCTTCGATTGATGCTCTCAAGTTGTCTGTGTTTTGATGATTCTCTTGCGGCATAAGTGGCGGGATAAGTCAAGACCAGTGCTGAAAGAATTCGGACTAATGCCATTTGCCAGTCGTATTCTTTTGTATCGATCTTCCAGATGGTATACACAAGAATCCCTGCCAGCAAGGACATGAAACCAATAGCAATGTTCCTCCAAAGATTTGCTGCTTTTCTGTTGGCATCAGCTACCTGTTGGTAATTACCAGTTGCTCCAACATTGCCGATTACATTAACCAGTTTCTTTGCTTCTGTCTCTTTGGTGTTGAGGCGACCTATTAAATCTTTTGTGGAATCATCTATCGCCTTTATTGAGTTGTCCACATCTTTCTTGAAATTATTTCTAAGTTCTTCGAACTTTGTGGCCTCTGTTGATTTAATTTGATCAAAGCCACTTTGAAATGTAGTGTTGAGACTATCAACTAACAATTGCTTCTCACCAATTATCTTATTAACTGTGTCAATACCTTCTTGTCTTTCTTTCAAGTTTTGATTAATGACCCCAATCGTGGAATCTATTGCCTGTGCAGAAGCATTGAATTCTTTCAGCTTCTGATCAACCAGACTTTTGAAATCATTAATGATTTGCGAAAAGCTAAAATTTCCATCAGCATTTGGAACGGGAAAACTTCTTGCTTTAGATATTGCAGAGTATAGATTATTTGAAGCGTTATTTAGATGTCCTAAATTACTATTATCACCAAGAAAAGCATTTAGATTTGTGAGTGCACCATCCAACTCGTTTGCAACTGTAGTGAGGTCAACTATATTGATAAGAATTGTTAACGACTTGTCAAGTTGATTTCGGATGAATGAACATGAAGCCTTTAAGAAGTCTAAATTTTCAATATCAACTTTTTCCGCACTCTCCTTATCATGGACTCGCGTTTCAAGTTGACCTAACTTCTCGAAAATTACATGTTCTTTGAACTCTGAGGTTTTCATATGCGTTCGGGTTACTTTGGAGCAATCCTACGGTTACCAAACTTATGGTAGCCAACTATGCGATTAACACCTTTGTCGATTCTTCCCCAAACTGGCTAATTATCCGTACTGCAATTTTCTGTCCCTTCTTCTTAACTTCTATCGGGTGAGAGATATGACCGTACAAGCGATCAAAAGCATCATCGTCAATTTCAATTTTTAAAGTCTTTTCAAGTTTAGATTTCGTTCCATCCTTGGCAAGATTTTCCAGTCCCTTCTTCCATTTATCAAATTCAGATTTATCACCACCACAGAAGAGCACCTGCTTAACTACGAAATTGCTTCCATCGTAATCATCATCTACCATCCAATACGCAATCTCATGCACATCACGGGGTTTTACTTCGTCTTTAATTGGGTCATAAATATCGAGTCCTTTGATTTCGACTTTAATCTCTTTGCCGGCCTTCACGATTTCAATGTCCGGTTCCCCAATGGTTACAAAACTCGCAGCCGATTTGGCTGGCTTCTTTTTAAGTCCCTCCTGTAAAAGGTCATCATGAATTCTGCATTTAGTAACTTCGAATTTCCCCATACTTGTGGTTTGAGTACTGCCCTCAATATCGCTTTCAAAACTGAATCCGAGAATAATTAACCAACCTGCGTCACCTCGTGCCCGGCATTCTTTGACGGCCTCATTAACTGCATTCTTGCTAACCGTTCCGAATTTTGGGCCGATGTGGAAGTATGCCTTTTTCTCACCCACACCATTCATGTAGAATCCTTCCGCATGAAGGTAAGTGTGACTCAGCAATTCAACACTTCTGAAAACAACCATTTGATCCTTTCGACCATTCTTGATGCCAGCACTCAAAAGATGCTGCTTAATCACTTCTTCAAATGCTCCTTCTTCCTCATTAACTCTTACTTCGTCATCTAACGTCTGCGGGCTAACCGGTTCGAAGTTTTGAAGCGTTTCAACTGTAAATGGCCCGCTTACCCTCAAGAGTTTTCTATCCTGTTCAGGTTGATCAAACAAAGTCTCAGTAGATGGAGGCTCATCATTTGCCAGACACTTTAGAGTAACATGCGGCACGGTCTTGTATATAAAACCCTGCCTAATGTCGGCATCTCTTTGGTCATACAATTTATAGTATGGAAAAACAGCCGTCATTAATCGTTGCTTTCCAATATTCATTGCAATCCTACTTGTGTCAATTGTGATCCATCGTCTGCCCCATTGCTCTGCGACATATGCAGTGGTCGCACTGCCCATAGTCGGATCAAGAACTAAATCACCGGGGTCAGTGGTCATTAGAATACAACGTTGAATTGTTTCTGCTGCTGTTTGAACAACATATATTTTTCCATCAACACGGTTTTGAACTCCACCTACATCAGTCCAAAGGTTATTTATTGGAAACACTGGATAGTCACTTAATAGTCTTACGAATCTTAGTGAATTCCCTTCTAAAACCAATCTATTCTTTTCAGCAAGTCTCTTTAGGCCTGCAACAGAGGTCTTCCAATGCATCCCTTTGGGGGGGTTGAAAGTTTTACCCTTGAATTCAAACATTTGATCCGAGCCTGTTTCACCTTGAGAGGTAACTGAATCGATACTTGCAAACTCGTCATTCGAAAAAATTCCCTTTGCAACAGAGGAATAACTATTAATTGGGCGATACTTTGTAGCCCCTTCATCACCAACAGACTTTTCCCTGTACAACTGTCTATACTTTATTTTCTCTATGTCCTTGGCATACCAAATTATGTAGTCACCTGCTCGACTAAGAGTCTTACTGGGGAATCCACTTGTAGTAGTAAAGGCAATCAAGCTGACAAAGTTTTGGCTTCCAAATACTTCATCCATAATGCTTCGTACTAAGTGAACATTTTCATCACTAATCTGAATAAAGCAAGAGCCACTTTCTGTTAATAATTCTTTCGCAATTAAGAGTCGATCTCGCAAATAGGACAAGTAAGAATGAATTCCTAACTCCCATGTGTCTCTGAAAGCCTTTATCACTTCTGGCTCTCCCGCAAGAGCATCATCGCTTCCGTCTTTAACTTCCCTATTGTTTAACTTAACCTGCCAATTGCTACCATACTTAATTCCATACGGTGGGTCAAAATAGACAGATTGCACTTGCCCCGCCATACCTTCACGCTCCAATAAACTTGTCATTACAAGATGACTATCTCCCTGTATTAGCCTGTTTGTCCAGCCGTCTTGATGGTGATAATATTCACTCACTTTTTCTAATTCATCTTTGTCAAGTGCATTTCCAAAAAGTTCATTAACAGTGAATAGATCAAATTGATCCGATTTTTCTTCTGTAACTTTATATAGATTCTTAATCAAGGTTTCAGGGGCAATATGCTCATGCCTATAAAGGCTTCGTATGTCAACCTTCAAAACATTGTCACGATCATCGTTGCCGTATTTGTTCAACCAAAATAGTTCGGGGTCTTGTCCACGATGGACAACGGGATTCTTAGGCAATTCCAATACCTTTTTTCCTTTACTTACTTTTTCGTTTGCATCTTCGTACCCCGCTTCCTCTTTGGATGGAATGTGAGCACGTTTATCAGATTTGTGCTTTATGGATTCTATTTTTTTTGCCATATCAGATGCTGGAAATTTTTTCTGCTAATTGATTCTTTATGTTTCGAATGTCGTTTGCTACCTCGATGAAATGCCATTCCGGGTATTCATACTTTTCCTTGAGAGCGTTGACTGAGGGAATCCAGCGATTCTCAACAAACCACTTCTTTTCTGCTTTATCCTTACTCATCCCGGAAATTTCGATGATAAGATTTTTCTGCTTTCCGTCCTTGCCTTTCACCTGTGCAATGAAGTCGGGAAAATAATTTCTTTCCTTCCCATCTTTTACATATGGAATCGCAAAACCAAGAAATTGATTTTTGACGTAACTTTTTACTTTGAGTTCTTCGAGAGTTTTGGCTGCAATACCTTCCCATTCGCTATCCATCACCACGTAGTTTACATGACTTCTTTCTGTTGGATATACGTCTTTCACAGTATTCCCATTGACATACTTTGTACTACTAAACTTGTTGTAATAATTGAATACAGGTCGTATGTGTTCGGTTGTATTAATGTGAGGATTAATGCCTCTTGCAATGTGGTCAACTATTTTCTTCGGATCGTCAAAGTAAAGAAGGCGTTTGTATCGTTGGTCTTGAATGTTCAGCAGGATTACTTTCTTGGTGTACCACTCTTCTACAATATTTAAGAGTTTGTTAAATCGTTGAAAATTAGGGTTGCCATCTTCGTCACTGAAATGGTACTTGATTAGTTCCTTGGTGATTGCGAATAGCAATTCCTTATCTCGTTTTTCCAGAACCGACTTTACTTGCAATTTCTCTTCGTTTGGAGATATTGGACTCGTCATTATAGTCTCTACAGGAAATCGAGAGCCATCAATCTCGTAATTTTCAATTTTACTGAAATCTGATTTGATCTCACCATCATAATTCTCAACACGGTATCCAACGACATTAGGAAACTCTATCTCCATTTCTTTCTGTCTTTCTGGCAAGGCTGCAATGTGGGTCAGATCAACAGGAGTAGGTGGAGGTTCGGATGTACCTCCCTTAAACAATTTGAAAGGAACACCGATGATGTGAGCGTATTCCGGTGGAAATTTTTCTATGACTATTTTTCGTTTGTCGTTGGTCGGACTTCCATCTTTATCATAACCTTGCAAGAAATAATTCATTCTCCTTAAAGCACGTCCGGCTACTTGCTCACACAGGAGTTGGGAACCGAAAGCACGAAGACCCATAATGTGAGTAACCGTATTAGCATCCCAACCCTCCGTTAACATAGAAACGGAAACCACGCAACGGATATGCGCTCCTAATTTGCCTTGTTTGCCAACCGTGTTCACGACTTCACGCAATATCTCTGCATCCGTTATATTTTCAGTGCTACCCTGACCGTGAACTCGTGCGTAATCTTTTTTAAATTCCTCAATCTCAGATTCGAATATTTTCTTGAAGTCCTCATTGACCTGACCTGCATTTTCCAAAGCATCACTATCAATCAACAGAGTCGGTGGCCTCTTCAATGGCCTCTTAGTAACCATATCATAATTTGAGAACAATTCCTTCGCACCCTGAACTGTTACAATATTGCCTTCTTCGGTTTCGTATTCATAACCAGCAATGTATTTATAAACCTCTTTTGAAACGGATGTATTATTGCATACTGCGATGAATACGGGTGGTGCAGAAAAGATGTTTGATTTTTCTTCGCTATGCTTGCGCATACCATTGAAGTAATCTACATAGTGATTGTAGAATTGATCCAATGCTCCTTTAACAATCGATGGCAGACGTGGAGGAAGTTCTTTGAGTTTTGTTCCCTCTGCTGCTGCTTCGCTTTTCTTTTTGCGCTGACCTTTCCTTGGAAGTTCCTCTTTTACGTGATCATAGAGATTACGCAAAACCGGCATACTTAATTCTTGTGTGTTATCACTCTCAGGAAGGAATGGAATCTTGACTAATCCACTTTCAATCGCTTCTATCAAACCGAAATCAGAGACTACCCAAGGGAATAAACTATACGGAGGATAGCCCGATCCCGTTAAGTAATAAGGTGTAGCTGAAAGATCGTATACACTTTGAAGTTTAAACTTCTTGCTTATTTCACGAAGACCGGAAAACCAAACGGCTGCTCTTACGTTCTCATCGCTTTCTTCATTGTCCGTTGTCTTAGTTTTTGATTTGGGTAAGTAACAATGGTGCGCTTCATCATTCAAGATCAAAATCCGACTTCCTGATTTGAATTTACCGATGGTACGCTTTACTACCTGTGCGAAATCTTCCTTATTGTCGGTGTCAATTTTCTCTCCCTTCAAATTTACTTTTCCATCAAAGGGACTTCTTTTATTTCCTTGGAGAATTTTAGGTTCGAATGTATGGTAGTTAGTTATCACAAGCCTTGCGTTAAGACTCTCCAACATGCTATCCAAGTTCTGAGGAACAAGACCTCGAACACGGTAATAATCTTGGATGTCTTTGGGATTTTTATTCTTGGTGTCAACAAACAACACTCCTAAACGGTCTTTAATTGTTACTCCCGGAGCAACAATCAAAAAGTAGTCGGCAAACCTTGTGTCGTTCCTGTATTCTTGACGATTAGAATAGTGATAAAGAATGAGACAAGCCATAACAACGGTTTTACCTGAACCTGTTGCCATCTTAAATGCTATCCGGGGCAACTGATCATCAGCAGAATCACTCACCGTTTGTTGACCATGTCGGAGAAGATTCAAAATATGCTGACCTGCATTTGATTTCTCAGCTACCTCATTAATCCAAATAGCGGTTTCTACTGCTTCCTGTTGTGCGAAGAAAAGTTTTTTAGTAACGATCCTTTCAGGGTTGAGAAACCAAAAGTTTAAAAGTTCTTTGGTGATTCGTGTAGTGTTAGGATACTTCTCTTCTCTCCATTTGCCGATCTCTTTACGGCACAGATTTATGATGTGTGTTACGTACTCGGCTGCATCATCATTCCATTCAAAGACTTCTTTTTGTCCCGTTTGTCTTGTAGGGATTACAGCCGAATCAGGTTTAAAAATTCTTCTTCCTTTAACAACATTACTGTAATCTAAACTACCTTCACTGTCGGTGTCATAGTGAAGTTGCGGTTCATCGTATGGGCCATTTAGAATAGGATTATCTGAACTCATTAAGGCAAGGGAATTTGGTATGGAAAAATACGTAATTAAACCGATTTCCTGCCCCTTCTCATGAGATTCTCACACTTATGGTTGCACTGAAATGAACAAAAAATCTACTGCTGATCTTCAAAAGATTAAGGAAATGAATTCCCGATACTATCAAATGAATAGAGTGATAACGTATCAGGGCATTAGGGACTGTTTCGAAAATGCTAATTCACTTTACACGTCTGCACAAAAAATTGCTGATGCTGACAAGAGGTATGGTACTGCTAACTCCTTGCTTGTTTTATCAGGTGAAGAGTGCGTAAAAGGCTACGTTCTATTGGCTGTGTATTTTGATATTCAACTTGAATTTGAAATCGAGCCATACTTTAGAAAGCATTCAACAAAGCACATAACAGGAAAAGAAGTTATAGGGATGACGAAAGTCACTTCTCTGCTGATCACCGCCTTCGCCAAAGACAGGAAGTCGAAACTCCCTAACTCAATTATGGATATTGCAGACTTGTTCTTTGGAAATGATCAAGAAGAGAAGTGGTGGGACAGTGCTGACGACCAAAAGAAGAAAGGTTTTTATGTTGATCTTATTAATGGAAAGTTTAGCAACCCATCCTGTATTAGTCTTGAGATGTACCAGACTTCACTACGCATCATTAGTAGATACATCAGATCGCTGTCTGTAGTTGAAAGTCTGAAACCTGATGATTATAGATTAATTCCGCGATAGGGAAATCATGGCATTGTCACCCCTACATGTCACTCCCAAAAAAATAAACCACCTACAAAGAACTGGTTATCAGTTCGTTATAGCTGGTTTATGTTATTATTGGCAGAGGAGGAGGGAAATGAACCCTGACTCACAATGCTTGATTTTCAGTATTTTAAAGGTGATAAAATCGGGTACTCACCAGATGACTCACCAACGAATTAACGATCTCGGGTGACTGCAAATTCATATCAAATATAACATCTTTGTCCGACTTGGGCAATTTTTCCCTAGAAGAACTTTGAACCTTAACAACAATTCAAATCGTTTGTCATCGAATACCACGAAACAGGTGTTCATATTTTTTGATGCTGTGTAAAGTGAACCTGGGTGCTCACTTTTTTAATACCAAGTTGGTACCAACTTGTGAATTTCTTCCGTCAACCTCTAACATCTTCGCTATGCAATATCAAATCCAATGGAAGAAAGAAATGCTATCCACAGGGACCAGTTACTCACTGTTGGAGATCTGGAAAAATTCAAGACCGAACTGTTAGCGGAACTCAGAATACTTATATCCGAACAAAAAGGACAGCCCGTCAGAGAATGGCTCCGCTCCGCGGAAGTGCGTAAAATGTTGGGTGTTTCAGCCGGAACCTTGCAGAACCTCCGGGTAAACGGCACCCTTTCATATTCCAAAGTGGGGAGCATTGTCTTCTACAAGTACGATGAGATTGTAAACCTGCTGGAAAAGAACATGGCTCCACGATAGATGGATAGGTTGCAGCAACTTACCGACTATTTTAACAGAGCGGCTTCGGATAATCGCTTGAAACCAGTGCACATCTCATTGTTCATGGCATTGTGCCATGCCTGGATCACCAGCAACTTTCAGCGTCCCTACCATATTTCACGAAGGCGGCTAATGAGCGCATCGCGCATTAGGTCGAAGGCTACCTACCACAAGGTAATCCGCGAACTACAATTTTTCGGATACTTGAAATATCAACCCTCTTATCATCCGGTGAAAGGTAGCGCAATAGAACTCTCAATCTATCAGCATCAGGTTTTCAATTGACTGCAGTTGATCGAAATGAACTGAAAGGAGTGTGTACCTCAGTAACAAAAAATTACATTCACGTGCATTCGATATGAGACACTATCGGACATCAAAACGATTTGGTATTATCACGGGTATGGATTCACTTGATAAACTCAAAACATTCCTTAACCGGGTAGCGTTTGATACCAACCTTGGTACTTCGCACGTCAGTGTCTATCTGGCATTATGCTACCTATGGCTTTCAGGACAATCAGAAGAATGCCTTTTTATTTCGCGTAGAAAGGTAATGGCTTTGGCTAAAATCAAATCAAGTTCCACCTACCACCGGGTCATCAATGACCTTAAAGACTTAGGGTATATTCAATATTATCCCAGTTACCACCCGCTACGTGGGAGTACGATCAGGTTAATTCCGCCTACAACACCTTGTCGCGGGTGAGGCGATACCTTGCAATATTAATTAGAGTAGATCCATTGCGCGTGGCAAGGTAGGCAGGTAGTCTAGCGGTGGAATGAATTAGAGTAAGATACGTGCTTATGGTCTTCCAGCATCTTTTTTACGTCTTCGTATTCATAGAAGATGACGCCTCCGATTTTAGTAAAGGGCAGCATTCCATTGATGCGTAAATTTTGGAGCGTACCTGGGGAAATACTTAACATCTTTCTTACCTCATGAGACTTGAGCCATTTCTTGATTGGCATACTGGCCCGTTTTGCAAGCAGCTTTTCTATCTCCTCAATGAGTTCTTTTTTCAGGTTTTGAAGGTCCTCCGGTGTAACGATTGTTGCAGGCATAGGGTGTTTAGGTAAAGCATATAAACTCTTTATATATGTGACCTACGATCAAAAATCATATAGTGCCGATGCAAACAATGCCTGCAGCTAAGCCACTACCTCATCATTTTTATCCACGTTCGGATTTATTCCGGAACTCCGCCAAGAGACTTCGGCATAAACCCACCATTCTCCCCGCGTTCCATTTATTCCGATTCCTCTTGGCTTGCGCATCGTCCCTCGCATAAGCAGTTCCGGAAAAATCCGGTGAGTTGATCATAAAAATGATGTTCAACTTAAATACTACAACTATGTTAGACTACATCTTCCTTTCGCAAACTACACCTTGTGATGAACCTTGCGCGCAAGTGGGGAGCGATGACTACATGCAACGCGCGCGTATGGAGGCACGTGTGTACATGGATCAACTGAAACGAACTTTTGGAAATAATCCGGAAGGATCATTTTTCAAAGTGGTACGTTGTCCGCATGATTTCGGAACATACCTTGACATACGATTTTACTATGACGATGAAGATCAGGCACACGTGAAATATATGTTGCAGGTTGAGTCAGGCTGTAACAAATGGGATAGCCAAGCTAAAGAGGAATTGCGTGAACTGGGCTACTCCCCCAAGGGAGTCGAGGCCGTTAATCATCAAGGGTAAGGGGGTAAATCCCCTTTTTTTACTCGGTTGCCCAAAACCAAGGGGTTTATTTTTTTTCTCCGAACCCTTAAATTAACGCAAGGTATTTTTTAAGGAGTTTTTGGTAGCAAGCTCGTATTTTTTCGGTTTTACGTGTGGATTTAAACGCCAACGGGTGCTTCAGTTAATAGCTTTTCACCCGTTAGATAGAAATCGTATAGTGAGATGCCTGACCATGTTCATAACCATGAGATTCGAAAGTTACTGCTTTCCTGTCCTGGGAAGGCTATAAAGATTCTGTACGATCAGTATTGCAAAAGCCTCTTGAAGATAGCCTACAGACTGACGCACGACCACGATGCATCCAAGGACATTGTGCAAGAAGCATTCGCTCATGTATGGAAGAACGCTCGCGAACTGGGGAATCATCACGAACGGTCTATTCAGCATTACCTGGTCAGGATCGTCCGAAACAAGTCGGTAAACTACTACAATGAGAACGTTGCACTCGGTCAGCGAAAAATACGACTGATGAATGGCCACACTTTTGGCTTAGCCGAGCAGTCTATTGAAGCCAGGATTATTCAGGTTGAGATTACGGAAGAAATACTTCAAATCATTGCACGATTCCCGAAAAGGGAACGCGAGTGCCTGATGATGAAAATAGAGGAAGAATTACACAACGAAGAAATCGCCCTGCGCCTGGGTGTGGGTGTAAAGGCGGTGGAGAAAAGCCTTACCAGCGCCAAGAAACGGCTCCGCAGCCGCCTGCAGGCTAAATCCTAAAAAATTAGTTGTCCTCTCACGTAGGAAATCGAATCCGTTTTCGGAGTAAATAAATAGAAGACCACAACTATGGACAGAGTATCGCTCATTTACAGGGTGCTTGCCGGTGAGGCTGACCCCACGGAGAAAAAGGAGTTAGACGATTGGATCGCCAAAAGTGAAGCCAATCGCGAAGAGTTTGAAGACATCAAACTTCTTTGGGAATTTTCTGAAACGACTCCCGATCACGGTCAGGTGGATGATCGTGGTTTCGAAAAAATCAAGCAACAGGTAATGCAGCGATTAAAAGCGAAGGCAAGGCTGAAGCATGCATTATATACGATAGCCTTGGCCGTTGCCATACTTATACTAGTACTGGTCACCAAGTGGACGTGGTTTTCGGATTTGGATAGTGTGCAGTTTAATCGAACAGGACTAAACGAAATAATAAAGGAACTTGAAAAAAATTACAGCATACAAATTGACGTGAGTAATCCAGGGATACAAAGGTGCCGGCTTACTGCAACGTTCTATAAGGTGGATGACGAACAATTGACACTAAAAGCGATTGAGCAAGCCCTGAATGTGGAGTTCATCATGTCAGGTAAGCGCAAGTATAATTTACGAGGAAGTGCGTGCCTGGATTTATAGGAGCAAGAGTTTTTTTTACGCAGTACGT
The DNA here is from genome assembly GCA_016787565.1 of Cyclobacteriaceae bacterium. GTDB lineage: Bacteria > Bacteroidota > Bacteroidia > Cytophagales > Cyclobacteriaceae > JAEUUG01. Next base: position 4,626 of record JAEUUG010000008.1, on the reverse strand, counting down.
AATATGAATAAACATACCGGTTCATTCCGGTTACGCTGGCCATGCATCCGGGAGTCAGATATGAATTGCAAGAGTTGGAAAAACTCATTTCGTCAGGCGATCAAACGATCCGTGATGAGAAGCAAAGTAATGCGCTCAAAGATGCGGTAAGGCAGGAAGTCGAAAGAATTAAGCAGACGTTTATTCACGAGGTATTCACGTTCGAAGACGAACGTCACCTGGAGCGCTACATTCAATACCATCAACAAGCCTTGATCCGGCTGATGGACAAAGCGGCCTTGTTCATCAACAGCGACAATCCGGAAGACCAAAAGCGCAAACAATTCTATGCGCTATTCTATCCGGGCCTGGAAGAACTCCTTTTATTTATTGAACGTCATTTCACTAAATATTTTGATCAGGATGCCAAAGCGCCTGAGGGATACATTGACATTGCACGCAAGGACGCACGAGCCAATATCAAAAAACTGCAAAAGGCCTTGGCGCAGAAAGCAACCGATCAGCGTTTGGTTGATTTGTTACTGCACATTCTCAAGAAGATTGTAGAGAGTAAACCGGATCAGGGGATTACATACCGGAAGGTAATGTATGCAAAAGAGGTTCAGAAGGAGTTGTCGCGACTGGCGGAAAGGGAATCCGGGGTGCAGGATTGGGATGATGAATTGCGCCAGATCATGTATTACCTGAACTATAATTCAGTGAAAGTGCTCACCTACCATGCACATTACATTTCCTCCCTTTTGGATCAATCGGAAACGCGGGCGGAAAAAATTGAAAAGCTCTCTTTTGTGTTGAAGAAAATCAATCAGTCGCAGGTGAAGCCCGGGATACGGTACAACCAAAATGGAAGTGCGCTTAAGGATCAATTGAATATTTACATCACAGAGGAAATTGATTACCAGGAGCGATTGCAGCAGTTAAGCAACAGCGCTCCAGACCGGTCACCCGATTCCTTCCTTCCTGGCTTTAAACTCAAGTTCGAAGCATCGGTATCACAACTGGCCTACTTGTTACGGATTTTTATGGAGACAAAAATCATCCTCAACAATAACCTCAGTCAGGTACTTCATTTTCTAGTACGATTTGTAATCACGAAACGATCCGAAACCATATCGTATGGCAGTTTCCGGTCCAAATTCTACAGTGTGGAAACAGGTACAAAGGAATCAGTGCGAAGTATGTTGGTTACAATGATCCAGTACATTGATAAGGCATAGTTCGCCCTGGACTTACCAATCAAAGTATCGACTTAGGCCTTTCCGGGAATTGTTGCAGGTTGACCCACCGGGCATCTTTACTCCATTGCGCAAAGCACAGGCTGTAGTGCTCATGAATACGCAAGGTCACCGCATCCAGGCTTTTGTTGATTTCCTCCAATTGCCTTAAAAGCATTTTCAACTCTTCAATCTTCTGCATGTAGAAGAATTGATTTACCTGCTGATGGAGAATCAGGTTGTTCCGCTCGTTGAGATACGTAACAAGCCGTTGCATCCGGTCGATCAGTTTGGTTGGCTTTTCGCATGAGGTCATGGGTGAAGAACAATACGTTTGTGATAGCCAACAAACAGGAACCGGACGCCTTTCCTTAACCTAAACATATGAAGAATAGCCGGATGCTCTCCGGAGTATCCGGCCCTGAATGTTGCGCTATGGGTTATTTACATTTACTAAGTGACGCGATTTTGTAAAACGTATAGTTGTGCAAACGTAAGAACTGCAACATTTTTTGATTTACTAATTTTTGCCACACTATCGGGAAATGTGGAAAATATTAGAAAGGCATAGTGACGTTATAATTCTTATCCGTAAAGCGACCTCCTGAGTCCTTAAACGGATATGAAATATAGTCTATATAGGTGGATGTTAGATTGCAGGTTAAGTGACGCGGTTTTGTAACGTACAGCCAGGCGGAAGTTGAGAGTTGGCGTTGTTACTAAAATGGAAAAGTAACAATAGTGTGGCTCGGAATGGGCACCTGCTACGGCTTATGATTTTTGGGTTTGCTACGTTCCGATTTTCTTTGAATAAAAGAGTAAGTGTAAGTCACTGATGAATAACAAATAGTTGAAGCAAAAGCTAAGTAATGTCTCAGAAATGAGTCACTCCATTCAGACTATTACAATTAATGATAGGGGTGAACAAACTCTTAAAAGTTATTTAATCATTGATATCAACGCCTATGTTTTTGTCGCACTCGCGAATATGTACAGGTGACTCCCTGCCTTCCCATTTACCTGTAATTTGGTAAATTTCATAGAAAATAATCCATTCACTAACCCAAGGAATGGTGTATTCACAAATTTTGATCTTTTCATTCCAACGCATGTCCGGAGGATAGTGCAAGCATACGCTGTGATCTTTGTACATATGAATGTGCTTGCTTGGGAGAATGAATGGTTTAAGTATTGTTGTCTTCGGCTCGTAGCCCACCACATACTCAATCTTTACCTTGTATCGATCTTTACAGTCTTGTGGTTGCAGCCACCCTATGCAAACGAGAACATTATTTTTTATATCACATTTTAAATAGCTAAATGTCTGTTCAATCAGTAACTTCTGGTGATAGAGAAAAGCATACTTTTTTGATTGATAGTGCTTTCCTTTGGGAAAAACCTTAGCCCTCATAGTGGAAGCGGTGTGGCTGATTTTTTACACCAACACTACTAGAAGAAATGTTTCCCTCCGAATCAGTGAATGCATTTCCGCCCGTGATAATTCCGGCAGTCTGACGAAGTCTATTCAAGCGTTCTCGTTCAGCATCGTCCTTAGAAACTGGAACAAGCCCGTCAACGTCTTCTCGCAAGTATGGCAAACTCTTTAGGTATTTCAGCCAATTGAATTCATATTGAGTATAAAGGAAGCCGCTCTTTCGATTTTCAAAAATATAGCGTTTGATTACATTACCATAAGAGTCAGTAACAAGGCTAAAAAGCTCTTCGCTGAGTTGCGTCTTACTCTTAACGTACTCACCAACGACTATACCGTTTGATTTGGCGTGACCCTGCATTTTGCTAGCGAGGTTGGTGTGCAAACTATATGTAGTAATCTCACTACAATCACCAATACCTGCTTTGGCCCAAATTACGTTCTCATCGTCTCCGAAATCTATTCCAATGCGGGTCGATATATCCTCAATCCCATCCTGGTCAAATATTTTTTTCAAATCATTTTTCACAAAGTAAGAGAACATACTGGTTGCGGTTATCGCCTTAATATTTGCATCCTTCTTGTCTACGCCCTTCCCTCCGAAATAAACGAAAACTCCATCCCCCTGTAGCCTGTGTATATACCCGCCTAATGCTACACAAGTGTGGATGGCCGCACGCTGAATAGTATTGGTAATGACGGTAATCGTTTCGAGGTCATACTCCCGGAAGAGGTTGGTAGAGCCTTTGATATCGATGAACACGGACACGATGTAGTGCTTCTCCGTTTGATTCGTTTCTTTCAGGTGCTTGAAATCAGGGTGCTCTCCTAGCTTCTGATTAACATTTGCCTTCAAACCTGCCGTGTTTACCAGATTAAGAAAACTGGGTAGTGGTGTCATGTCAATTTTCTTGTCGAAAAAAGCACGCGTATCAACTCCTTCTGTGAGAGGTCGTTCAAATCCAGATAATCCTTTGCTGAAGGATTTACTTTTCTTGTCACGATCAATCGCCTCGCGGATCGTGGATAAATAATTGTCGTAAATATTCATATTGATTTTATGTTATTCATTAGTAGGATGATAAAGGGGATTGATAGAATAAACTCTAAAAAGATCAAGTAGCCTGCCCACCGAAGTCTTCTGAATTTGTTCCGGAGCCCGATTGATAGCTGATGAATTTGCTCTGTATAGTCATTCTGCAACTCTTGCGCATTCAACGCTGAAACGGAAGCCTTGAAATCCGCCAAAGAAAATCGGGCTATTGACTCAAAGTACAAGTGAGACTTACTTGGCTTTGCTAAAAAGGGTATTCCTGCACTTAATGTGAATAGAATTGAAATAAGCCCCAAGAAAACAATAGCAGTGAAGTTTCCATTTATCCAAAATCCACAATCAAATGCTGTCTGAATGCTTGGATAAATCGCCATAAGGCCTCCAACTATGAATGTATTGACAGCTAGGAACAACGCACTTTTGTTGTTAACACTGTCATAGTAGTGATCGAATCTTTCAATACAGAATTTTAAATGCTCATGCGTTTCCATAATCAAACACGGGGTGAAGTTTCATTGCCGATAATCGCGCCAATCGTGGCGCATACAAAAAATCCAACGGGGCCGCCAACAGCACCAATGATTCCGCCAATCACAGCCCCCGCGGTAGTGTTGTTCTCACGAATCTTTTCCTTCCTTGACTTGCTGTAGGGGGCACGTGTTGTTCCGTATTGTTTGCGTACAATGCGGCTCTTTAGTATACTTTTATTGAGGTTGCAGTCGATACAGGCCGGAAGCACGTTGTTGCCATGATCTGTACCCCCATTTGCACGGGCTTTGGAATGTTCAATGTGCCACGCCCCGCGCATACCACGCATGCCGTGATTTTTGAAGCTGAGTTTGCAATGGCAGAGGTGACACCTGCCATCGGTACGATCGTAAATTCTCCTGAGATTGTGTAAATCTTTCGCCATAGTTTCAATGGTT
>JAEUUG010000017.1 GCA_016787565.1 Cyclobacteriaceae bacterium | reverse complement strand
GCCTGCTAATGTGTTGCAGCGAACGAGTTTTTATACTATTCAGCTTTTGGATGGATTCGAGACTACGCAAGACAGTGTAAAAAATGTATTGCCTGCTGCTCTTCGTGAAACAGGCTTTCTGAAAGTAAACGAAACAGGAGTTTTCAAAACAATGGTGGGTACTGTACGAATTTTCAGTGCACAAAAACCTAATCAATCTATTCTATGAAAAGAAGAGAATTCATCAAACAGACCGGACTTTCAGCCATCACAGCATGGGCGGGTTCATCATTGTTACTTAGTGCCTGCCATACCGAAGAAGATATGATGGGTGAGGCCAATTGGATTGTAGAAGGTGGTTTTACTCAAGCCTTATTTAAACCAGTTGTTGTAGAAGGTAATACACAACTAATTGTGCAGACAACAACTGGACAGCTACTGAATGGTTCTTCTTCCTCCATCCTTTCCTATCGAAATGGCTTGTTGGGTAACACCATAAAAGCTACACGTGGCGAAACGGTGAGCGTTCAGGTGCAAAACAATTTGGGAGAAGAGACAAATATACATTGGCATGGATTGATTGTGCCTGAAGATATGGATGGCCACCCAAAGGATCTGATTGCAGCAGGTAGTTCATTCACCTATGCACTTCCCATTAATCAACGTGCGGGAACCTATTGGTATCATCCTCATCCACACGAAGCTACTGCACGACAAGTGTTCATGGGATTGGCCGGAATGTTTATTGTCACAGACAGTGAAGAAGCTGCACTTAATCTTCCAACTGGCGATTTTGAAATTCCTCTTATTATTCAGGATAAACGTTTCTCTGGTTCTTCCCTTGACTATTCACCAAGTCAAGATGAAATCATGACGGGGTATTTGGGTGAACAAATTATTGTTAATGGAACTTATGCGCCATATGCAAGTGTGGCGAAGGGTTGGCATCGATTAAGGTTGCTAAACGGCTCAACTGCCCGCGTCTACAACCTTGCCCTTTCTAATGGAATGCCATTTCATGTGATTGGTGCTGATGGGGGGTTGCTGGCTGCTCCTGAAAGCGTAAACAGTCTCATGCTCGCGCCCGGGGAACGTGCCGATGTGCTGATTGATTTTTCGGGGTTAGCACTCGGTCAATCGGTATACCTGCTGAGCAAAAAGTTCAGTCAATATAATGTACAAGGCAGACAACAATACAACATCATGAAGTTTGTAGTGGAGCAAGCGACTGCACCTGCATTTACTCTTCCTACAAATCTTTCAACAATAAACATCATTCCTACCGCCTCGGCAGTTACTACCCGCACATTTGACATTGCTGCGCTGGTCGGTAGCATGGGTGGGCATGGAGGTATGGGCAGGCACTCCATCGGAGGCAAAACTTTTGAGATGGATAGAATTGATGAAACCGTTCAAGCCAACACAACTGAGATCTGGGAATTCGATAACCGGATGGGTGATGAAATTCACCCCATGCACATACATGGCGTACAATTTCAAATATTGGAACGCACGGGTGGCAGAGGAAATCTGATCGCTACTGAAAAGGGTTGGAAAGATACAGTACTATTAATGCCGGGCGAAAAGGTTCGTGTAATTATGACCTTTCCCACTTATACCGGAGTCTTTGTTTTTCATTGTCACAACCTGGAACATGAAGACGATGGCATGATGCTGAATTTTGAAATTATTTAAAACAATTTAAACAAATACAACTATGAAAACTAAATGGATCACACTTTCGCTTGTACTAAGTTGCACAATAGCTTTCCCACAACACGACCATGCTGGTCACGATCAGAGCAAAGCACAAACAACAGCAATAACTTTCAAAGATGCTAAACTCGGCACTGCATACACACTGTATTTAAAATTGAAAGATGCTTTGGTTGCTTCCAATGCCGATGAAGCAAAAAAAGCAGCTAGTGAACTTCAGAAGTCACTAAAGGGTATAAAGGGCTCTGCTGATGCACTTGCAGCAACCACAAAGCTGTCAAGTACAAATGCTTTAGACGAACAGCGTCAGATATTTAGTACGGTAAGTAACGAAATGGCCACACTGGTTAAAGGCGGTCAACTCTCGACAGGTGCATTGTATTTAGAATACTGCCCAATGGCCAATGGTAACGAAGGCGCTTACTGGCTATCAAACGAAAAGCAGATCAAGAATCCCTACTTCGGTGATAAGATGTTAAAGTGCGGCAGTGTGAAGGAAACGATTCAATAACCGTAAAGAATCAACTATGAGAAAGCTATTTGTATCACTTGTCTTGCTTTTGTTTTCTGGATTCGTCTTCGCGCAGACCGATGAGCAAAAAGTAAAAGAAGTTTTATCATCTTATAAAAACGCTCTTGAAAAATTGGATGTAAAAGGGACAGACGTGTTGTTTGTCGCCAACAGCCAGATTATTGAATCAGGTAAAGTAGAGGGCACGTATCAGGATTATCTTGCCCATCATATCGGCCCTGAGTTGGGCGACTTTGCGTCTTTCAAATTTGATCCTTACAACGTGACAGTAACAGTTACTGGTGATTATGCTTTTGCCGTGGAGACCTACAACTACACGATTGTGTTGAAGAAGGACAACTCCGAAATCAAACGGAAAGGCGTGGCGTCTTCTTTTTTGAAAAAGGAAAATGGCACATGGAAAATTGTGCACATGCACAACTCCTCGCGCAAACCATAACCACAGTAGATGCCAATGAAAATTAAACGTGTGAAACAAAGTGCATCTGGCAGAAAGCACCAAAAGGAAAAACGGAGAAATATCCTGCTGAATTCCTTTGGTGTGTTGGCGTTGATTATCCCACTAACCTGGGCAGTGATTGGCATTTACAAGTACGAGAAAGAAGGTGCCGAGGAGAAGAATGACTATAAAGCATCACATCCTGGCATTGAAAAACTGATTGACCCTAACAAAGTTTGTATGGCCACCAATGCATTCATGAATGGACATGAGCAAATGTTAGTGCCTAATCAGGAGGGCAACTTTTACGCTTGTAGTCAGCCTTGCATATCAACAATTCAACTAAGCGAAGTAGAACGTTACGCAATTGATCCGGTCAGCAATAATCGAATCAGTAAGGCAAAAGCGTTTATCTGCATGCACCCCGACAGGTCTGGCAAGGTATGCTACTTTGAAACAAAGGAAAATCACCTTGCCTTTATTAAAATCCACAAAAATGAGAGATAAATGCCGTTGAGCATAAATCCCCTGGTAAATATTTAGAAATGGATCACCATCCTTAAACCGCACTGAAGTTATGATTAAAAATAAAAATCTGTTCATCCGCAGAATCCATCGTTACCTTGGTCTATTCATTGGCATTCAGTTCTTAGGCTGGACTATCAGTGGCCTTTTTTTTAGCTGGAGCGACATAGATAACGTGCATGGCGACCATCTGCGAAAATCGCCAGCTTTTCTTTCTGCTGATGTTTCAACTGTTTCGCCTACGGATGCTATTCAAAAACTGAAGCAAACGCAAACTATTGATTCAATTCACTCCGTCCACCTTATTCGCATACTCAACAAGCCTGTTTATCAGATTGCCTATTTTTCAGGTCATATCGGTGAGGGAATGCATCACCACGTGCACTATGCTTTGGCCGATGCAGTTACAGGCGAAGTGAAACAATCATTGACCAAAGAAGAAGGAATTGCTGTAGCGAAAGAACAAGTCGTGCAAGGAGCAGAGGTAAGTGAGGTGCTCTTATTGGATCAGGCTGATGGTCATCATGAATACCGAGAGAAGCCTTTACCTGCTTGGGCAGTAAGTTTTAAGAATCCCGATTGCACTGTATATATAAGTGCAGAACTCGGAACCTTTCAATCCATTCGACACGACCAATGGCGGGCATTTGACTTTCTATGGATGTTCCATACAATGGACTATGCCGGACGCGACAATTTTAACAACTGGTTGCTGAAAATACTCTCTGTATTCGGGCTACTCACAGTAATGTCGGGCTTTGTATTATATACCATTTCATCGCGCACCCTCAAAAAGATTTTTACCAAATAAATTCAACCAACCAATATGAAAAGAATTATAATAGTCATCGCCATTGCACTCGTATATTCTGTTTCCGTAAGGGCACAGCTTAATTTACCACCAGCTAGTACAGATGCTGCATTTAAACAGCAGATTGGCTTTGGAGAGGTGGAGGTAAAATACTCTCGCCCCAGCGCCCGTGGCAGAGTAATTTTCGGAGGTATTGTTCCTTTTGGAGAGATGTGGCGAACAGGTGCACACGATGCAACCACGATTAGATTTTCTGAAGCCGTAAAGCTAAATGGCAACGATATTCCAGGGGGTACATACTCTTTCTTCACCATTCCAAACCAGAATGAATGGACAATCGTGATCAACAAGGCTACTGAAATGCACGGTACTTCCGATTACACGCAAGAGCAAGACCTGGTTCGCTTTACGGTAAAGCCTGAGAAATCATCACGGTACTACGAAACATTTACCATTGAAGTAAATGACTTCACCAAAGAAGAAGCAGGATTGTTTTTACTGTGGGAGAATACACAGGTGAAGCTCACCATTAAAATGAACGTGGACGAAAAAGTAATGGCAGAGATCAATGATCGGATTAATGTAAAGAAAGAAGACCGCGCTAGTCTTTTCTATCAATCTAGTTCTTACTACTTCAACAACAATAAGGATTTGAAGCAGGCTTATGCGTGGGTTCAAATAGCCAACAGCAAAGCGCAGGATGCTGCATATCTTCAACTGCAAGCAAAGATTGAAGCCGCGATGAATGACTATGCAGCGGCTATTAAAACATTGAAAGCCTCCACCGAATTGGCCACAACAAAAAAACTTGATCAGGTTATCGCAGCAAACGAGAAACTGCGTAATGAATGGGAAACGAAAACCGGCAAAAAGTAAAATGAAGAAGCTTGTATCTATCACACTATTTGCATTACTGTCACTTTCTTCGTTTGCCCAAGGAAACACCAGAAAAACTGACATCGATCTGAAGAAAAGTACACTGGAGTGGACGGGGAAAAAATTGGGTGGTGAACACTACGGGCAAATACAACTTTCAGCAGGACATCTAACATTCAATAAAAATAAACTAACCGGTGGCACCTTTGAAATGGACATGACCAGCATTACCTGTGCTGATATTACAGATGAAAAATCAAACAGACGTCTGGTAGATCATTTAAAATCGGAAGATTTTTTTTCCGTAGTACGCTTTCCTACATCAAAGTTTGTCATCACCAAGGTAGAACCGAAATCAACAAACGAATATACTGTAACAGGAAATCTAACCATTAAGGAAAAAACAAGTTCTATCACGTTTACTGCAAAGATCAATACAACAAGCAATCAAACCATTGCTGAAGCCACCCTGGTATTTGACCGAAGTAAGTATGATGTGAAGTTTGGTTCGCAGTCATTTTTTGAAAACCTGGGCGACAAGCTGGTTTACGATGATGTAGATATGAGTGTAAAGTTGGTATTAACAAGGCAGTAAGACGATGAAAATTTGTTCAGTATTTCTTTGGGTATCCATTTCAATTTTCGCTTGTAGCAAGGCGACAGCTCAGGAAGGCTTAAGCAACGTGAAGATTGTGGGGGCCATGAGAGATGTAATGTGGAAAGGCAAACTTTCAGGTAACATTGATCTTGACACCCTATCCAATAAGCTACATTTATTCGGGCTTGGCCCTATTGAATATTTAGCAGGGGAAATCTTGATTGTTGATGGGAAGGCTTATAGATCAACGGTGCTAACCGATTCGACTATGAAGGTCGAAGAAACCTATGCTATAAGTGCTCCATTCTTTGCCTATGCAAATATTCCTAACTGGGCGGAAGTCATACTACCAGACACCATTCAGTCAGCACAACAGTTAGAGCAATTTCTTGAGCACACAACCAAAAAGGTAAATCGACCCTTTCTGTTCCAGTTCACAGGAGAAATCGAACATGGTACAATTCACGTTGTAGACTTGCCAAAAGGAACAACAGTCAATTCCCCGGCTGATGCCCATCAAGGACAAAAAAGCTTTGTATTGACGGATACACAAGTTGATGTAATTGGATTTTTTTCAACGGCACATAAAGGAATTTTTACACACCACGATACTTATCTACACATGCACCTAATCACTTCAGATAAACAGATGATGGGGCATCTAGATAAAGTGCAATTTAAAAAAGGAAGAATAAGGATAGGCCATCCATAACTTTAGAAATAATGGAACATCAACACTTAAATAACCAGTTTACTTGCCCTATGCACCACGAAGTGGTGAAGGATGAGCCAGGCAAATGCCCGAAGTGTGGAATGGACTTGGTTCCGCTTTCAAAATCAAAAGGTGAGCATTTGGATAATCAACATAAAAGCCACCAAATGCACACTCGAATTAAAGCTGAAGAACATTCAGGGCATGAGCATCAACATTCCCATCAGTCAGGCCATGCGCACCATGCCGGAATGATCGATGAATACAAAAGACGGTTCTACGTGGTGCTGGCGTTAACAATACCCATCATGGCCTTATCACCCATGATTCAACATTGGCTTGGAGTCCATTGGATGTTTACAGGCTCTTCGTATATGCTTATGGTTTTATCCACAGTAGTTTATTTCTACGGAGGTTGGCCATTTCTCATTGGCCTGAAGGATGAGGTCAAGAGTAAATCACTTGGAATGATGACGCTTGTTGCGGTAGCCATCACCGTGGCGTATGCCTACAGTGTAGCTATTGTATTTGGATTAACTGGTATGGACTTCTTCTGGGAACTGGCCACGTTGATTCTGATTATGTTACTCGGTCATTGGATCGAAATGAAATCCATTATGGGTGCTTCGCGTGAATTGGAATTGCTTGTTCAACTCATGCCCTCCGAAGCTCACCTAGTTCAAGGTGATAAAATCACAGACATCAAGACAGAAAATTTGAACGTTGGCGATATCATCCTGATCAAACCAGGTGAGAAGATTGCCGCAGACGGTATCATTTCAGATGGAAGTAGCTATTTGAATGAATCCATGCTCACGGGCGAATCACAGCCTGTCGAAAAATCGAAAGGAGAAAAAGTAATAGCAGGATCGATTAACGGAAACGGATCAATAAAAGTAGAGGTGCTACATGGTAGTATGGACTCTTATCTGTCGCAGGTTATTAAATTAGTACAGGATGCACAAAAGAGCCAATCCAAAACGGAATTACTGGCTGATCAGGCAGCACGCTGGCTTACCATCATTGCCCTGGTATTTGGTGCCTTAACTTTTGTTGTATGGCTAACAATTGGAAAAAACCTGGCCTTTGCGATGGAACGAATGGTGACGGTAATTGTTATCTGCTGCCCCCATGCATTAGGTTTGGCAGTGCCGTTGGTAGTGGCAAGGTCAACTGCCATTTCTGCTAAAAGTGGGTTGCTTATTAAAAATAGAACAGCCTTTGAAAACTCCAGAAAGATCACAACGCTAGTATTTGATAAAACGGGCACATTAACGCTTGGGAAATTCAATGTGGTGCGGTATGAATCTCTCCTGGAAAAATATACACCAGATCAGGTACTTTCTATGGCTTCGGCTTTAGAACAAAACTCTGAGCACCCCATTGCCACTGGTATAGTGGGCAAATCAAAAGAACTAAAACTTGAAATGCCCACCATCAACAACTTTCAGGCAATCACTGGAAAAGGGATTCAGGCAACTATTGAAGGCAAACAAATAAAAGTAGTAAGCCCTGGATACTTAAAGGAGAATAACCTGAACATTCAAATTACAGGTTCGACTGAAGCCGAAACTGTTGTATATGTTCTGGTTGAAGAAAAGGTAGCTGGCTTTATCGCCCTGGCTGATGAAATCCGGAAAGAATCTCCCGATGCAATCAAAACACTTCACACAAATGGTATCAAAACATTGCTTCTTACCGGTGACAATAAGGAAGTGGCAAAAAAGGTAAGCGATACATTGGGTATGGATGGTTTCTTCGCAGAAGTACTTCCACACCAGAAGTTAGAAAAGATAAAGGACCTCCAGGAGAATGGCGAATTTGTAGCCATGACAGGCGATGGAGTAAACGATGCTCCAGCCCTTGCGCAAGCTAACATTGGAATTGCAGTTGGCTCCGGTTCCGATATTGCAGCAGAGACAGCAGGCATTGTATTGGTCAACAGCAATCCGCAAGATGTTGTAAACCTCATTCTTTTCGGAAAGGCGACCTATAGAAAAATGATTCAAAATCTTGTGTGGGCAACTGGATACAATGTAATTGCCCTACCGTTGGCTGCCGGTGTTCTGTATCAATACGGCATCATGCTAAGTCCTGCAATGGGTGCCGTGTTAATGAGTGTGAGCACGGTAGTAGTAGCTATTAATGCTCGGATGTTGAAGGTGTGAGAATCTAGCTTAAGAATTTCTTCTTGAATTGTCATTAACTGTGTCTAGTTCCACACGGAACATTCATTTAAAATCGTTTACATTCCTTCACAAAGCTTAATAAAGTTACACAGTCATTCACTACCGTTAACAATCGTTAACCTACGCTTTGGGGTCGCTACATCTTTGACCCATGAACACAGCGATAAATCAAAATCATGGGATGGGCAATGGGATTGCCTTTCTTTTCGGAGCAGCATTTAATCTGCTGG
>JAEUUG010000004.1 GCA_016787565.1 Cyclobacteriaceae bacterium | reverse complement strand
GCTGTTCGACTTCATTGAGAATATTAAGCCCCATCTGGAGAGGTGGGTGAGTGGCTGAAACCATCCGCCTGTGGCGAGATAAACTGTCGTACAGAGTTGCTGTTCGACTTCATTGAGAATATTAAGCCCCATCTGGAGAGGTGGGTGAGTGGCTGAAACCAGCAGTTTGCTAAACTGTCGTACATGTCAAAGTGTACCGGGGGTTCGAATCCCCCCCTCTCCGCTTTATGAATTCAAAACTCAGGAATGCAAGACAAACTTGAGTTTTGAATTTTGCCTTTTATTAAGGTCCGATAGCTCAACTGGATAGAGCATCAGCCTTCTAAGCTGACGGTTCGGGGTTCGAGTCCCTGTCGGATCACAAATAATTCAGAATTTAGAATTTCTGGATTAGGAGGACAAAAGATAAAATGTATCTTTGCGCTCCCTTTAAAGCTCGGGGTGTAGCGTAGCCCGGTATCGCGCTTGGTTTGGGACCAAGAGATCGTCAGTTCGAATCTGGCCACCCCGACAAAAAAGCCTCCCCAACGGAGGTTTTTTTGTTATGCACTATACGGTTTACATCATCTTCAGCATTTCCTGCAAAAAATTCTACACCGGACACACGCAAAATTTTGATAATCGCCTCTCCGAACACAACAACGGTGAAACAAAATCAATCAAGTCATGTATTCCCTGGACACTCATTTGGAAAACCGAATTGCCTAAACGTTCACAAGCCATTGCGTTCGAAAAGAAAATTAAATCACGTGGCGCAGCGCGATTCCTGACTGATTTAGATGTTAAATGGTGAATAGTATCGCGTGGCGCGCTTCGCGCCAAGATCGTCAGTTCTCCCGCGAAACGCGGGATGGCCACCCCGACAAAAAAGCCTCCCCAACGGAGGTTTTTTTTGTTATGCACTATACGGTTTACATCATCTTCAGCATTTCCTGCAAAAAATTCTACACCGGACACACGCAAAATTTTGATAATCGCCTCTCCGAACACAACAACGGTGAAACAAAATCAATTAAGTCTTGCATTCCCTGGACCCTGTGCATCCGCTACAACAAATCCCGCAAAAAATTCTACACATCACACGCACAAGACTTTGCTAAACTGCATTGCGCGATGCAGGTGGGCATGGTCTGGATATTGCTCAACTCATGGGAATACTATACTTACACACAAGCGATACACACTTTCATGCGAGTTTAGTAAACCAGTGATGTAAAATAATTTGATGTTCAACTGCCTATCCTTGTATTTTAAAAGTCCATGTGGTAAATATTGAATAACTATTACCATTATGTACACAAACATCCTCTGGTTTCTACTCTGTGCCGCACTGATTACCTTCAGTGGAACCCAACTATCAAAATATGGCAATCAGTTAGCCGATCTCACTGGCCTGAGTAAAGCGTGGATTGGTCTGATTCTCATGGCTACGGTTACTTCGTTACCCGAACTTGTAACCGGACTCAGCGCTGTTATTGTGGTCGAGGCGCCTGACCTCGCTGCTGGAAATATTTTAGGAAGCTGCGTTTTCAACCTTCTCATCCTTTCCTTGCTTGATGTTATGGTAAAAAAGCCAATCACATCGCTGGTCAAACCTAGTCATCTGGTTGCCGGATCATTCGGAATTATGTTACTGGCATCAGCGGGTGTGGCTATTGTGCTGGCTACGCAGACAACCAACGTTTTATGGTTTAGTCCATTCACTCCTGTTTTGTTACTACTTTATTTTGCATCCATGCGGGGTATATTCTTGCATGAAAAAAGTCAATCTGAAACAGATGTTGATCGACAGCCGGCATCAGGCACAAAATCAACTATTCGAAAGGCTCTTTTTATTTACTGCCTCCATGCACTAATCGTTATTTCTGCTGCCCTCTTTCTCCCCTACTTTGGTGAAAACATTGCGCAACAAACAGGCTTAAGTGATTCATTCTTTGGAACATTATTCCTGGCAATCACTACTTCGTTGCCGGAGTTTGTTATCTCAATTTCCGCGTTGCGCATTGGAGCCCTGGATATGGCCATGGGTAATTTAATGGGAAGCAATGTCTTTAACATATTTGTACTCGGCATTTGTGACCTCTTTTATACCAGTGGGTCATTTTATGCTGCCATTTCCCAAACACACCTGCTCTCGATTTTAGCTTCCATCGTCATGACTGCGGTGGTGGCCATAGGCCTGATCGTACGTCCAGAGAAAAAAATCTGGCGCCTGAGTTTAGATACATTTACCATTCTCATCATCTACATTCTGCTGATGTTCACGTTAAAATAAAATACTATGAACTGGCACATTACCAGCGTTACTGAAACATTGAACGTTCTGAACAGTCAGTTCTCGGGACTATCTCCTGCTGATGCCGAAGAAAGATTGCTGCGGTACGGCATGAATGAACTGCCCGAAAAAAAGAAGAGACCCTCCTGGGTCATGTTCCTGAATCAATTTAAGGAAGTCATGATTCTTATTCTGATAACTGCGGCAGTTATTTCGGGTGTGATTGGCGATCTTAAGGATACGATTGTTATTCTGGCCATTGTTGTTTTGAACGCAGTCGTAGGATTTATCCAGGAGTATCGTGCTGAAAAAGCTATGGAGGCCTTAAAAAAAATGGCTGCCTCATCTGCGTATGTCAGGCGTGAAGGCAAGGACATAGCCATCGAATCCAAACTCCTTGTTCCCGGTGATATTATACTGCTGGAAGCGGGCAATATTGTGCCGGCTGATATGCGACTCATTGATATTCATTCGCTTAAAGTGGAAGAGGCGTCCCTCACGGGGGAATCGCATGCGGTAGAAAAAATAACAGGGGAATTAACCGATGCAAAATCATCGATCGGTGATCGCCTGAACATGGCGTTCAAGGGAACACTCGTTACCTATGGAAACGGGATAGGTGTTGTAACCGCCACCGGTAGTGAAACACAACTTGGTCAGATTGCCAGTATGCTGCAAAGTGACGATACGCTGACGCCACTACAAAAGCGACTGACAGAGTTTGGAAAAAAACTCTCTCTTGGTGTCCTGGCGATTTGTATCACTCTCTTCGGCATCGGATTTCTTCGGGGAGAAGATCCAGTTCGCATGCTGCTCACCGCATTGTCACTGGCCGTGGCCGCCATACCCGAAGCTTTGCCAGCCCTTACTACCATCGCTCTTGCACTCGGGGCAAAGCGAATGGTTCGCAAAAACGCACTCATCCGAAAACTACCAGCAGTGGAAACACTGGGGTCTGTAACGTATATCTGTTCTGACAAAACCGGTACGCTCACACAAAACAACATGACGGTAAAGGAAGTGTGGAAAAACGAGCATGCTAATCTCTCGCAAACAAGCATACACGTTGAACAACTTCTTCCACTCACCATGCTCCTCAACCAGGATGTAAAAACAGACAGTGATGAGAAATTAAGAGGAGACTCCACGGAAGTGGCATTACTTCATTACGCGCTGGAACACGAGCAACTCACGAAAGAAGATATTCAAAAATTCCCCAGGATCAATGAAGTTCCCTTCGACTCCATCCGTAAGTGCATGACAACGATCCACAAACTAGAAGGTGGATATTTGGTGCTGACCAAAGGGGCATTAGAATCGGTCATCGAAAGATGTGTGAATGATCCAGGGCATGCTGATGCCCGGAACCAAAATGAAGTTTTGGCAAAGGATGGTAAGCGGGTGTTGGCCTTTGGCGCAAAATACCTCGAGGTCCTTCCTGCTGAAGTGAGTGCTGAAACCATCGAAAAAGATCTTCAACTTACCGGCATTGCCGGTTTAATGGATCCTCCACGCGAAGAAGCACAAGAAGCCATTCGCGAATGCCACCAGGCCGGCATTGCTGTTGTCATGATTACGGGTGATCATCCGCTTACAGCAACTGCGATTGCCCGTGAAATAAAACTGTTGAATGGCGATCAGCATCGCGTTATTACCGGGGTAGAACTGGCGAGCATGTCACAGCGGGAATTTGAGATGGAGATTGAAAATATCCGCGTGTATGCACGAGTTTCACCGGAGCAGAAATTACATATTGTACAAACCCTGCAGCAGAAAAATCATTTTGTGGCCATGACAGGCGATGGTGTGAACGATGCACCTGCCTTAAAGCGCGCCAATATTGGAATCGCCATGGGCATAACAGGCTCAGATGTTTCCAAAGAAGTTGCGCACATGATTCTCTTAGACGACAACTTTGCCACCATCGTGAAGGCGGTGAAAGAGGGCCGCAGAATTTTTGATAACATCCGAAAATTTATCCGGTACATCATGACCGGAAATGCCGGAGAAATCTGGACCATTATGCTGGCACCACTCGTGGGTCTTCCTATTCCGCTACTGCCGATTCATATTTTGTGGGTTAACCTGGTAACAGATGGTTTACCCGGACTCGCACTGGCGGCAGAGCGATCCGAGCAGGATAGTATGTTACGGCCTCCGCGCAATCCGTCAGAATCTATTTTTGCCCATGGCCTGGGGGTGCACATTGTATGGGTCGGCTTATTGATAGGTGCAGTTTGCTTAGGCATACAAGCCTGGGCTATACACGATGGAAATACCCATTGGCAAACAATGGTGTTCACGGTATTATGTCTTAGTCAGATGGGACATGTCATGGCTATTCGCTCCGAGTTTCGAAGTCTTTTTCAGCAAGGTTTGTTCTCTAACTTACCGTTGCTGGGGGCAGTTATGCTCACCTTTGCATTACAACTAGTCGTAATTTACTGGAGTCCGGCAAACGAAATATTTAACACGGCTCCGTTGAGTTTTGCAGAACTGTTAATCTGCATAGGCTCCGCCTCAATAATTTTCTTTGCTGTTGAAATTGAGAAAATAATACGGAACAGAAAATCCAAAGGTGCATAGTCAACCTAACACTTTTTATGATCACATTTATGTAACAGACCAGTTGTACAAACAAACGTCCATCTGATTTAACCAACCTTACGGGATGCCTCCATACAGAAAGTTTACAACTTTTAGTAATCAAACCGTCTGACAATTTTTACCTCGCAAATTGCCAATTAATTGTTTACTTGCCGCTTGAAAAATTTAGGAGACTGTGCTTTGGTATCGTGACTTAGGAGTAACCGAATGGATTTTTGTTGCAGCTTTCGCGGCATTTTACCTTTTGTATGCGTTGCGCATCATATCCATCGCACGTCAGCTGAATACATCGTTCAGCGCGGTATTCATCAAACTTCTTTTTCGATCCGTATACTTTGCGCTATTTATCATCGCCTTGCTAGGCCCATCCTTCGGTGGATCCAAAAAAGAAGTGAAGTCGGTCGGGAAAGATATTATGATCTGCGTAGACCTCTCCAGGTCCATGGATGCGTATGATATTCCCCCTACCCGTCTGGAAAAAGTGAAGTTCGAAATGAAGCGATTGGTCAGTGCGTTCAGTTCAGATCGGATTGGCGTGATCATCTTTTCTTCTGAAGCCTTTATGCAATGCCCGCTAACATACGACCAAAACGCACTCAACTTGTTTATTGAAACCATGAACTCCGGGTTGGTGCCGGCAACCGGAACCGATTTTGCTCCGCCCTTGCGGATGGCCCTGGCGAAAGTAGACGAAAAAGAAGCGGCCAGCACACAAACGAAATCAAAAGTTATTATTTTGATCAGCGATGGTGAGGATTTTGGTGAAGAATCGAATGATGTAGCCCGCGAAATTGAAAACAAAGGAATTAAACTCTTCACACTCGGTGTAGGCACTGAGCGTGGTGGAAATATT
This sequence comes from Cyclobacteriaceae bacterium, assembly GCA_016787565.1. Taxonomy (GTDB): domain Bacteria; phylum Bacteroidota; class Bacteroidia; order Cytophagales; family Cyclobacteriaceae; genus JAEUUG01. The sequence continues at coordinate 678,857 of JAEUUG010000004.1, read as the reverse complement.
CAGGCATCGAGCGGTTTGAAGAAAGATCGACAGGGTAATACGGTGGTCTCTAAACTAAATTCCAAAGCCCTTCGTTCTTTAGCCAATGAAACAGGAGGCCAGTATTTTGAAATCAATGAAAGCCGTAATGATGTATCGCGCCTGATCAATACCATCGGAAAAATTGAAGGTGAATTGCGGGATGCTCGTTTTGTGGATGTAACAGCAAACAAATATTTTTACTTTTTGCTGGCTGGCATTATGTTACTTGTATTGGATATCGTATTGAATGTACGCACCATCAGAATATGAAATACATCATCCTGATACTGTTATCCATAAGTGTACTAACCGATCCGGGAAAGATCGGCAAGATCAACCGTGCCAAAACCGATGCTCAAAAAGCTTTTAATTCGGGTGATTATAAAAAAGCAATTCAGCATTATCGTTACCTGGTAGACTCCTTACAAGTCTCTGAAGATGAAGTAACACTGAACCTGGCCAACGCCTATTACCTCGCGAAAGACACCGCCAAAGCTCAACTGCATTATCAATCCCTTGCCGATAGTCCAAAAGGAGAAATTCGTTCTAAAGCGCAACAGCAACTGGGTATTATGGCCAACCGTGTTGGGAAATCAGAAGAAGCGCTGAGTCACTTTAAGCAGGCGCTAAAAGCCAATCCGGCTAACGAAGATGCCCGGTATAATTATGAGTTGTTGAAGAAAAAGCTGGACGAAAAGAAGAAGCAGGAAGATCAGCAAAAAGATCAGAATAAGGATCAGCAGAAGAAGGACGAGAAGAAAGATCAGCAAAATAAAGATCAACAGAAGAAGGATCAACAAGACCAGCAGAAGAAAGACGAGGAAAAAAAGGAACAGGAAAAGAAAGAGCAGGAGAAAAAAGAGCAAGAACAAAAGCAAAAAGATCAGCAGAATAAAGATCAAAAAGACGACCAGAAAAAAGAAGACGAGAAAAAGCAGGAAGAGAAAAAAAATCAGGAGCAACAGGAAAAAGAAGAAGAGCAAAAAAAAGATCAGCAACAGGCCAATCCTGAAAAGCTTGAGCAAATGAAAATCACAGAAGAAAAAGCCAGAATGATTCTGGAAGCCATGAAAAACCAGGAGAAGCAGTATCTGCAGCAGAACAAGCGCAAAGCCACCAAACCCAAAGACAAAGGAAAACCGGATTGGTAGGGAGTAGTCGGTCGGAGGTTAACTATCTTCTGTGCGACTACCAACTTCATCTATCATACTCATACACTTCCCTTAACCGCAGGCAGATAAACCTTATACTTTTCTTATTTTTGTCTCGTTCAATCGTTTGAAATTTTATAATCATGAAAGAAGTATACATTGTTTCAGCTGTGCGCACACCGATTGGGAGTTTTGGTGGCAGCCTCGCATCACTCAGCGCAACACAACTTGGATCGATTGCAGTCAAAGGCGCTTTGCAGAAAGTAGGCATTGATCCGAAACTGGTTCAGGAATTATTTATCGGAAATGTAATTTCGGCCGGGCTCGGCCAGGCACCTGCCACACAGGTGGCGGCTGGTGCCGGAATGGGCTTTGAAATTCCGTGCACACTGATTAACAAAGTTTGCGCATCCGGAATGAAAGCCGTGATGGTTGGCGCACAATCCATTATGCTCGGACAAAATGATGTAGTGGTTGCCGGTGGGATGGAGAGCATGAGCAACATACCGTACTACCTGATGAAGGCGCGTTACGGATACAAATACGGAAATGGTGAGTTGCTGGATGGCTTGCAGTTTGATGGCCTTACAGATATTTACAATCATTGTGCGATGGGTGTTTGTGCCGATCATACAGCCAAAGAAATGAACATCACCCGACAGGATCAGGATACGTTTGCTATCAATTCCTACAAACGTGCAGCCGCAGCCTGGGCAGCAGGAAAATTCAAAGACGAAGTTGTTCCGGTGGAAATCACCGATCGAAAAGGAAATGTCACGCAGTTTGCAGAAGATGAAGAATACAAAAATGTAAACTTTGAAAAAGTACCCGGTTTAAAGCCAGCCTTTACGAAAGATGGCACCGTAACCGCAGCCAATGCATCAACCATCAACGATGGTGCTTCCGCACTGGTGCTGATGAGTAAAGAAAAAGCAACTGAACTCGGAGTAAAACCGATAGCCAAAATTCGTGGCTTTGCCGATGCCGCACAAGACCCGATGTGGTTCACCACTACACCATCCATTGCGATACCCATCGCTATGAAGCGTGCCGGAGTAGACAAAAAAGATGTTGGGTATTACGAAATCAACGAAGCATTTTCTGCGGTGGCTTTGGCCAACAACATCAAACTGGGTATTGATGTAAATCAGGTGAATGTGAATGGTGGTGGCGTAGCCCTTGGTCATCCGCTCGGTTCGTCCGGATCACGCATTATGGCAACACTCATTAATGTATTGAAGCAAAATAATTCAGGCATTGGTGTTGCCGGCATTTGCAATGGCGGTGGCGGTGCTTCTGCTATTGTTATTGAGATCGTGTAAGAAACTGAACACAACATTCAGAATAGCCTTGCGTTACTGTCGAGGCTATTTCTATTTTCGCATTATGGCTATTCGATTACTGCTCCTTATCCTTCTGATACTACCACCAGCCTTTTCTGTCTATTCGCAGAAGGAGGTCAGAACGTATTACGATCCGCAGAAAACTAAAATTCAGGAAGTCTATTTCGTTGCCCGGAACGACAATGAGAAATATGTTGGCAAGTACCAGCGCTTCTATGAAAATGGAAAACTCATGGTAGACGGAAATTTTGACGATGGCATCAAGTCGGGCCTTTTCACCGAGTACCATGAAAATGGAACAAAAGCACGCCAACTAACTTATGTCAACGGACTGCGACATGGACCGGTACAGGTCTTTAATGAAGAAGGCAAACCCGCTCAGAAAGCCTATTACCAGAATGATATTCTGACCGACAGCATCCAGGTATACTTCGATAACGGAATGATCCGGGGCGAAAGCTATTTTGTGAAAGGAAAACCCGAAGGTCTTGTAAAAGAGTTTTATCCCTCTGGAAAAATCAAAAAGGAAATCAGTTACAAAAACGGAAAGCCCAACGGTATTACCCGTACATTTTATGAAACCGGTAAAATTGAAACAGAAGCCAACTATGAAAACGGTATCCTGAGAGGCTTTTATAAGACCTATTTTACCAACGGGCAATTGGAAACCGTTTCTACTATGGAGGCCGGTTCAAAAAATGGCAAGTACAAAAGTTATGACCGAGAAGGGCATCTGATACTCGAAGGAAATTTTCTGGAAGGAAAACTGCATGGCGATAATGTCGGATACTATCCGGATGGCACGTTGCAACACCGTTACCAGTATAAAGAGGGAAGGAAAACCGGAACAAATGAAACGTACTACCCTTCAGGCAAACTCAAAATAAAGGAGCAAGTTGCACAAAACGGAATTGATAAAACGGAAACTACTTTTACCGAACAGGGAATCATCACCGCAGAAAAGAAATTCAGAAATGAAAAACCTCAAGGCCAGTGGACCTACTATTTTGATGCAAGTAAAATTGCCAAAACAAAGGAGTCGTATGAAAGCGGGAAACTGCATGGGCCGAAATACGAATATTACTCCTCCGGAAAACTAAAACGCGCAGAAATCTATAAATTCAATTTGCTGGCCGGACCATTCAAAACCTATTTTGAAGAAGGAGGTCTCTACTCTACTGGTGAATTCCGCTCCAATCGTCTGCACGGCATGTATACCGCCTTCTATCCCTCTGGTAAAATTCGCGAACAGGGAGAATATATTGCCGACAAAAAACACAAAGAGTGGAAAGAATTCGATGAGCAAGGCACCTTACTCCGAACACTAATCTATCGGGCTGGAACACTGGTGGAAACTATTGAAAATAAGTAATCCGATGCAGGTTACAAGTTGCAGGTTCTTACCCTGAAAAACCCAATCCAGAAACCTGCAACAACCGCCAAAAGTCCTTAGCAATCCAAAATTTATTTGACACATTTGCACTTCGCTTAACAGTTCATTCATGGAAGCAATCAGGGAAACCAATTTCACCTTTCCGGGCCAAACCGGTTTTTACAGAGGCAAAGTCCGGGATGTCTATTATTTTGGAAACGTCATGGCCATGGTTGCGTCCGACCGGATTTCTGCCTTCGATGTGATTTTACCGAAAGCCATTCCTGACAAGGGACGTGTACTCAATCAAATTGCAGCCTATAACCTGGGGGCCACAAAAGATATTGTTCCAAACTGGGTGCTCGCCACACCCGATCCGAACGTAACCATCGGGTTTACCTGCGAACCTTTTGCTGTAGAAATGGTCGTGCGGGGTTATCTGGCCGGACATGCCTGGCGCGAGTACCGGGCAGGCAAACGACTGCTCTGCGGTGTTCCACTTCCGGAGGGATTAAAAGAAAACGATAAGCTCCCCCAGCCAATCATTACCCCAACAACCAAGGCGCACGTGGGGCATGATGAAGATATTTCGAAAGAAGAAATTCTGAAACGCGGTATTGTGAGCGCAGCCGATTATGCTATTCTTGAAGAGTATACCTTTAAACTCTTCGAACGCGGAACTTCCCTGGCGGCCCAGCGGGGTTTGATTTTAGTCGACACCAAGTATGAATTCGGCAAAAATGACGGTACGATTTACCTGATCGATGAGGTGCATACTCCTGATTCATCCCGTTATTTCTACGCTGAGGGTTACGAAGCCAGGCAGCAGGCAGGTGAGGAACAAAAACAGCTTTCGAAAGAATTTGTGCGCCAGTGGCTCATTGAAAATGGTTTCCAGGGAAAAGATGGTCAGCGCGTTCCGGAAATGACAGATGCCATTGTAGCTTCCATTTCAGCACGCTACAAAGAGCTTTACCAACAAGTACGGGGCGAAGTTCTGCCCGATATCGACTATTCTTCCATCACCCAAAGGATTGAACAAAGCATCTTGAATTCGATAAATTCAGTTAACTTAGGCACCAGAAAAACTACCGTATGAAGTATACCATTGACAAGCAGGAGAAATACGCGCTGCTGCGCTTACACGAAGAGAAGTTGGATTCCAGTGTGGCGCCTAACCTGAAATCAGAACTGATTACCCTTCATGCCGAAGGTGTACGCAATATCATTCTTGACCTTTCAGAAGTAAAATACACCGATTCATCCGGGCTCAGTGCCTTATTAGTGGGAAACCGCATCGTACAAGAAGAAGGTGGTATTTTTGTGCTCACTTCACTATCCGATCATACCCTGAAGCTGATTAAAATTTCACAACTGGATAGCGTTCTCAACATTCTTCCGAAAGTGGAAGAAGGCATTGATGCTGTGTTCATGCATGAAATCGAAAAGGATCTGAAAGACGAAGGGAACTAGTGATGGTCTCATTCCATCATTTTTCTGATCGTTAGTACGCACGCTTTGTCATCTTTTTGCATTACCATTCTTGGCTCAAGTGGAGCCTTACCTGCTTATGGCAGACATCCGTCTGCACAGCTCATCGAAATTCAAAATCGCTATTTTCTGGTTGACTGCGGTGAGGCCGTGCAGATACAACTCATGCGGTATCAGGCCAATCTCCACCGCATCAATCATATTTTTATCAGCCACTTGCACGGAGATCATTACCTGGGATTGATGGGATTGATCTTTACCATGCACTTGCAAAAGCGGCAATCAGACCTTCATCTGTATAGTCACCGCGGTCTGGATGAGATCATTACCACACAATTCAAATACTCACATTCCGCACCGGGTTTCAAGATCATCTTTCACCGACTGGAAAAAGACAAACGTGAAATCATTTTTGAAGACGATAAAGTAACCGTTGAGACCATTCCTCTCCATCATAAGATCACCTGCTCGGGATTTCTTTTCCGCGAAAAACCAAAACCAAGACGCATCGACAAAACAAGATTGCCACCGGGCTTGTTACTGCAGCACATGGCGAGTTTAAAAAAAGGAGAAGATATTGTGGACGATGAAGGAAACCTTCTGTACAAAAATCAGGACCTCACCCTTTCACCCAGGCGATCGCGCAGTTATGCGTATTGTTCAGACACAGCCTATTTTGAAAAGATGATTCCTCAAATTCAAGGTGTGGATTTGTTATATCATGAATCCACCTTTACGGTGGATGAAAGCCAAAAAGCAATTGAAACAAAACACAGTACCGCGGCACAAGCTGCCACGATTGCCAAAAAAGCCGGAGCTGCAAAACTGTTGCTCGGTCATTTCTCTGCGCGTTATAAAGACCTGACGCCCCTGCTGGAAGAGGCTAAAGAAATTTTTGACAATACACTGCTGGCAACAGAGGGCGAACAATTCACCATAGCTGATTAATTGTTTACTTTCGTTTATGGAACAATCCATCGATCAGAAACGCAACAGACTCTTCATTATTTTGAGTGGTATCTTCATCACCAATGCCCTGTTGGCAGAAATGATTGGTGTAAAAATATTTTCTGGTGAGGCTACCCTAGGTCTGAATCCGGCTCACCTGAATATTCTGGGCTTTACCATGGACTTCAACCTGACAGCCGGGGCGCTGATCTGGCCGGTTGTTTTCATCACCTCCGATTTAATCAATGAATATTTCGGAAAACCAGGAGTTAAACGCATCAGCTATTTTACAGCCCTGCTGATTGTTTACGCGTTCATTGTACTCTTTTTCACCATCAACCTTCCCCCTGCCGACTGGTGGATGGATGCCAACCGAACGGACCCTGATGGCAATACATTCAACATGAACTATGCTTTCAATAAAATTTTCGGACAGGGCTTGCGTATTATTGTTGGTTCGTTAACTGCTTTCTTGATCGGTCAGTTGATTGATGTTTTTGTTTTTCAACAGTTCCGGAGACTTACCGGCTCTAAGATGCTGTGGTTACGGGCAACAGGCTCAACGTTAATTTCCCAATTCATCGACAGCTTTGTGGTGTTGTACATTGCCTTTGCCGGTATGTTTTCAAATGAGCAACTCATTGCCATTGGCATTACCAATTACCTCTACAAATTTACGGTCGCCATTTTACTCACACCCCTTATTTATGTTGGGCACAACCTGATTGATGGATACTTAGGAAAAGAAAATGCCTTAAAGATTTCAGAAGAAGCCGCTGAAAAAAGTAAGGGTTTCTTTTAGTTTTCCGGAGTATTCAAAGGTTGGATTCTGTTTTGTATATTCAACCTTACGTATTGTTAGCCCTTATTAATTACTTCGTATGAATATCCCAAAACAACTCACTTTTATTTTTCTTTTCGCTGGAAGTCTCACGCACCAAAATCTAAAAGCACAATCGGTTAACGATACGAGTGAAAAAATATCAAAAGAAGTTCGCATTCAACAACTGGCCTTCGATGACTCTACCCGTGCGCTGGCGCACGTGTTCGTTACGAAGCGTACGCAGCTAAAAAAGAATCTGCGTCTTTCGTATATCGTTTTGGTTGCTTCGGGTACGCTCTATGTTGGTGGAACATTACTCTTTCTCGAAGTGGCTCCCGAACCGTTAACCGGGTTTGTCATCGTTCCCCTCTTCATCGGAGCATCCGGTATAATTTTAGGCACCGGCATGGTGGTGATCAATCACATTCGCTTCGCCCGGTATTCCCTGAAAAAATTTGAAAAAATAATAGCCGACTACAAAGCCGGGAAGCCCCTACCCGATTTTTATACGCGCAAAATCTATTTCACAACGCGTTAGCAAAACTACATACCAGACATCCTGCGAATATTATCACATATCACAGCCGTAGCAATGGCGGCATTCAGCGACTCTGCTTTTCCATAACGGGGAATGGTGACTTTTTGGGTAACAAAATGCTGCAACTCCGGAGCAATGCCACGCGACTCATTCCCGATCAGAATTAATCCTCCTTCACCGAAATCGGTTGTGTGTACATTACTGCCATCCAGATAAGCACCCCATACCGTGTGCTTCGCTATTGCGAGATACTCCGGCAATTGGGTATAGCATATTTCAACACGCGTAAACGAGCCCATGGTAGCCGTAATCACCTTCGGGTTATAGAAGTCGGCTGTCTCGGATGACGCGATGATCTTGTGAATACCATACCAATCCGCAGTGCGGATAATCGTACCGAGGTTTCCCGGATCGCGGATATCATCCAGCACAATAGCAAATTCCTTTTCGGATACCTCCAGTAATCGATTGGGCTTCATACGGGCAATGGCCAGTGCAGTATTGTTGCTTTGAAACTCTCCTAAAGCTGCCAATTCAGCTTCGGTTGCTTCAATTTGTTCGGCTGTTACGGTTGGGGAAAGACTATTCAGAAAGGCAGCCGTGCCCACAACCTGGGTCACCTCAAAATCAGATGCCAGTAATTCTGCCACACTTTTTGCTCCTTCTACCAAAAAACGTTGCTCCTGCTTACGGTATTTTTTTAATTGCAGGGATTTCATGAATTTGACTTTTGCCTTGGATATCATAGTACGGTTTTACTGCAGGTTGATGTGTATTCTAGTGGTGAACCCGGGCCAATGTCTTTTAAAGTAAGCAGCTTGATCGCAAAGAAATACAAATATCTCATTTTCTTCGTTGCTCCATTAATTCTTTCGGGATGTCTGGGCACCAAGCACATCAAAGAAAACGAGAAACTCCTCTTCAGTCAGCGCATACAAGCACCCAAGCACATCAGTACCGATGACCTGAAAGGACTGTATGTGCAACAACCTAACCGAAGATTACTTGGCCTACCCCTCTACTATCTCGCTGCCGTCTACTATTGGGGTGAAAAGCATTATGATCAGGATAAGTACATTCGCAAGAAAGAAAAAGTTGAAAAGAAATATGACTACAAAATCGCCAAAGCCACGTCACAAAAGAAAATAAATAATTACCAGTTTCGGAAGCAAAAAAAGGTAGACAAGCTAACGTCCATGATTGAAGATGGCAATATGCGCATGCAATGGGGTGAGAAAGTATCCACCTACGACAGCGCTTCGGAAGAACGCACCATTGAGCGGTTTCAGGAATACCTGTTTTCAAAAGGATATTTCACCAACACTGTCAGCTCCAAGGTAGTTTATGTGAAGAAAACTTTCTTCCGCAAACTATTAGGCAAACTGGCTTCTGTTACCTACAAGGTTGAACCCGGTCAGGCGTATTTTCTGGACAGTGTTTTTTACAGTGTTCAGGACTCAGCGCTACTGGATCTGATCCACAAAAATGAAAAGAACTCACTGCTTAAGGCAGGACAGCGTTATGATCAGGATAACTTCACCAAAGAACGTGAACGGCTTGACTTGCTTTTTAAAGATAACGGTTACTTCGATTTCAGCCGACAGTACATCGAATTCAAAGTTGACACAACCTTTAAGGAAAACAGAAAAGTGGCCGTGATGATCAACATCCTCGACCCCTCCAAAAGAGGATACCATAAGCAATTTATTGTTGACTCTGTAAAATTCACAACCGATGCCGGGTTGAATCTTACTGATCAGCAGCGCCATCATCGGTTTTACAGGAACACGAAGTATTTATTCTACAAAGACAACTACAGCCTGAAGATTTTAAGTCAGCGTATCTTCCTCACACCCCAGGCACCCTATAGCCGAACGCTAACATTCAGCACCCAACGCCAATTGGCAAACCTGGATGCTTTTAAATTTGTAAACATCAATTATGATTCGGCAGGCGGAAAATTCATCGCCAATATTTATACCAGTCCACTTGACCGATACGAGTGGTCGAACGAAGTTGGTGTGAGTGTTACACAAGGATTTCCGGGACCTTTTGTGAACGTTAACTTTAAGAAGCGGAATATTTTCGGAGGCTTTGAAAACTTCGACCTGAACGGAAGATTTGGCTTCGAAGGAGTGGCCTCGGCTACGTCTGATCAAAACATCTACAAAAGTACAGAGGCGGGTGTTAATGCCTCCATTACGTTCCCCCAGTTTCTGTGGCCCTTCAAGGAAAAAACCCAATTCAAGTTTGGCCGGTATAACCCAAAAACAAGACTGACTATTGGTTACAATTATACCGACCGACCCGAATACAGACGGGCCGGAACAACAATATCCAACACCTACACCTGGCAAAACAAAAGAACCACTTCGTTCTCTTTATCGGTACCCAACATCAGCATTATCAATTCAACAGTTGACAGTTTATTCCAACTTGAACTTGACCGACAAGAGAGCCTTGGTAACTTTAATCTTGTCAACTCCTTTAATCCATCATTTATTTCCAGTATCCTTTTCGGTATTACCTGGAATCCCAATGAATACGGAAATGCGGCCAAGAATTCCACCTTCATTCGGGCGCAGGTCGAAAGCGGTGGCACTTTACTGAATTTTATCAACACAGATTTTATAACAGACCGGGGCCTTCAGTACTTCCAATACCTGCGCTTCAATTTTGATTTCCGCAGAATGATTCGCCTAAACAAGTGGGGTGTACTGGCATACCGCTTTAACTCGGGTATTGCATATTCCTACACGAAAGATAAAAGCCTGCCCTACGAAAAATTTTACTTTGCAGGAGGCAGCAACAGTCTACGCGCCTGGCGGCCCCGAAGACTCGGGCCCGGATCATTCAAACCCGATATTGATGCCGATCCTGTTGCCAACGGCTACTTTAATTACAGTTTCGAAAAACCGGCTGAAGTACTGATAGAAGGGAGCATTGAGTTAAGAAAGAAGATTGTCGGGTTTATTGACGGGGCCGTTTTTGTTGATGTCGGCAATGTGTGGGCGCTCAAAGAATTAGTAAAAGAAAGTCCTACTGAACCCGGAGTAATTATTCCGAATGGAAATTCCAAATTTCAACTCAATGGTTTTTTTAGAGAACTGGCTATTGGTACAGGCTTCGGTGTACGTTTTGATTTTTCATTCCTTATTCTTCGTTTTGATATGGGAATAAAAGTGTACGACCCTGCGTATGATGAAGGGAATCGATTTGTCTTAAATAAAATGAAATTCTTTAAACCTTTCGCCACAAAAACAGGAGAGAATACTTACAAGAGTTATAAGGAACCGGTGATCTATAACATTGGTGTGGGATTTCCTTTCTGAGCGGATGCTGGTTGGCTGGTTACAAGTTGCAGGTTGATGGATGTCTGGAAACTTGTAACCTGAAACCTCCAGCCAGTAACTTAACCTGCCCAATATATCGGTACACGCTAGTACGCAAGCAACATTTCCAACTCCCTCCGCACCTTCTCCGCATTTGGCAACATCATTTTTTCAAGTTCAGCATTCAGTGGAATAGCCGGTAGGTTAGCAGCACCTACTGTCCATACCGGAGCATCTAAACTTCTAAAACACGATTTGGAAATTCTCCCGGCCAGCGATTCAGCAAACGAATTCAGCAACGGCTCTTCCGTTAAGACCATTACCCTGTTGTGTTTTGAAACGGAGATTATAATCGCCTCCCAATCAATGGGATTCAGCGTACGCAAATCGATGATTTCAATTTGTCCGGAAAAAGATGCAGCGGCTTCTTTCGCCCAATACACACCCATGCCATACGTAATCACCACAGCCGAATTACCTTGCGTGACTTTTTCTTCCGAGGCATGCTGAACAATATTGGGTTTTCCCAGTGGGATGATGTAGTCTTCATCTGGTTCAATGGTTTTTGCGTCCGATGTTCCGGGTACCTTCGACCAATACAATCCTTTGTGCTCGAGCATCACCACCGGATTCGGATCGTAGAAAGAGGCCTTCAGCAATCCTTTCATGTCGGCTGCATTGGAAGGATACACAACTTTAATTCCTCTGATGGTGAGTAATGTTGATTCAATGCTTCCAGAGTGATACGGGCCACCACCACCATACGCGCCAATGGGAACGCGTATTAATGCCTGGATGGGAAACTTGCCTTTCGATAAATAACAACTCTTGGAAAGCTCTTCCACCAACTGATTCAAAGCCGGCCAGATATAATCAGCAAACTGAATTTCAACAATGGGCTTTGTGCCTACAGTCGACATGCCTGCAGTTGATCCTACAATATAGGCCTCTTGTATGGGTGTATTGAAAACGCGATGGTCGCCATACTTTTGTGCCAACGTTGCAGCTTCGCGAAAAACACCACCAAGTCGTGCGCCAACATCCTGTCCGTAAAACAATGCCTCCGGATGTTTCTTCAGAATTTCATCCACAGCATGTAACGCAGCATCAACCATCACAACCTTCTCTCCTCCTTTCGGAGAACGATTACCACTTTCTTCAACAACAGGCGTAGGTGCAAATTCGTGAGTGTCAAAATCGTTCACATCCGGATCGGGAGATTGCAACGCACGCTGAAAATCCTGTTCAACACGTACTACGGCTTCTCTTTCGATGGGCAATAAACTTTCGTCCGATTCGCCATGCGTTAACAAATAAACTTTTAGCCGATCAATCGGATCAAACTTTTGATGCGTTTTCCAATCTTCACCGCGATACCATTCCCTTCGCACGCCTGACGTATGATGACCCAGTAACGGACACCGGGCATGAACCAGCATCGGGTGACGTTTCTTTCGCACAAAATCAATCGCTTTCTTCATTCCTAAAAATGAATCGATGAAGTCCGCTCCATCTACTGCCATGCGTTCCAAACCTTTAAATCCTCCGGCATATTCATACGCATCCATCGCACGCATTTCGCTTCCGGTTGCAGAGATTCCCCAACCATTATCCTGCACCAAATACAGTATGGGTAATTTTTTAAGCACTGCCATTTGAAAAGCTTCAGCCACTTCTCCTTCGGTAACGGATCCATCACCTAACGAACACAGCACGACAGGTTGATTCTCTTCGGAAAGCAAACCTTGCGATTCAAGGTAAGCAATACCATGTGCCATGCCCGTTGCCGGAATGGCTTGCATACCTGTTGCCGAACTTTGATGCGGAATAACAGGATACCCTTCGCGCTTTAAGGATGGATGACTGTAATAGGTTCTTCCACCGGAAAAAGGATCATCGCGCTTAGCCATCAGTTGCAGCATGAGTTCGTATGGCTCAATGCCCATGCCCAGCAACATAGCTTCATCACGGTAGTAGGGCGCTGCATAATCGGAAGGTGTAAGTTGAAATGCGGCTGCAAGTTGAATGGCCTCATGACCCCTTGATGTACTGTGCACATACTTGCTGCACACATCACGTTGTTCATCGTACAAGGCTGCCATTCTACTGGTTGTGCACATCAGGCGATAAGCCTTTAGTAAAATATCTCGATCTACATCCAGCTTACTTTTCTTTCGTGCTTTTGTGGTCTCCTCCATCGTGCTCGTGATATCCGGGTTGTTGACGGTAAAGATAATAATTTGGCCTTATTCAAACGGTTGCAGGATCAATGTGCGAAACTAAAAAAGCCTGCCGGTATTATCGGTCAGGCTTTCGGTTTAGGGATTGGTTAAAAAAAATTGTCAGAGCGGCTGTAGATCAAAAGTAAAATGTCCGCTGAGTCCGGCCACGCGTCCACCGGAAGGCGCCACGGTGAAATCCATTTTAAGCGTCTTTGCCTCAATCTCCACATCAAACTCTCTTCCGTTGTCAAAAATAATCCGGTTCAGGTCTTCGCTCAGCCTCCACTTTCCGGCATTCTCCGGAAAAGCATATCCACCATTCGACACGACAAACGTGCCATCATAGCCATCGTTGAATGTCAGTGCAAATACGATGGCGAAATTCTCGTACTGATCAGAAAGGTCACCATCCGTACCATGCTGAACGATAGGATTACCCCACGCTACTGCCGTGAGCTTGGTTATATCGGTTTGACGCTTGCTGAATTCTTCATCGTCTTTACATCCGCTGAAGGCAAGCACGATTACCAGCGTTGATAATGTTAAAATATTCCTCATGATGATATTCTAAGTTTATGTTTTTAAGTCAATTTCCTATTCGAGTTTCGATCAGCAGATTCACGTTGAGTGAACCTGCTGACGAACTCTAGTGGGTTGGCTCCACTATTCTTTTACCAGCCTTACAGCTGAACGTTTATCTTTTGAGTCAACGCGAAGGATATAAATGCCCCTCGTAAGTTTTGCAACATTGATCGGAAGAACTTCTTCCTTACCCGCCACTACTTGATGTGTACTGTGACTTCTGCCTAATGCATCGATGATCGTAAGCGTTACTTCTCCCTTCCATTCATTGGTCAGTTCAACCTGCGCAACGTCCTTCACCGGGTTTGGATATATGCGGATACCGTTGAGGATATCATCTTCCACCGCGAGCACATTATGCACTATAACGTTGACAGTCTTTCGGGTTTCAGCGCCCCAGCTATCCTTCACAATAAATTGTAACGTTGTTTCCCCGGCAACCAAGGGTTTAACAAGGAACTGACTGGTTGACGTAAATACCTCAATGATTCCGGATGCGCCTGTTGTTACCGTGTAGGTTAGCTCATCACCATCCGCATCGGTAAAGAAATCACCAAGCGAATAGGCAATCAGATTTCCAACGGTATAGTACTCGAGTGTTATTACGCCCACAAAGGCTGGTGCCTGATTGGTCCGATCGATTTCAACGTGAAGTTTTAATTCACTCGTGGCATTGAACTCATCGGTTGCATTGAACTGATAAACAAAACTACCCGCATCACCATAGTCAGGAGCCAGTACAACGGTTAAGATTCCGTTCGCAAGCGTATGCGATACGCCAGCATAAGCAGCAGCAGGCTGCAGTGTGAACGTATGACCTTCCAGATCAACCACACCTATAGTAAGGGTGCGGACTTCCTTTTCGGCCATCATGATAACCTCGGGTACTCCGGAGAACTGCGGACCTTCATTCACCCGAAGTTTAACCGGGACAGTTGCTGTTGTGTTATTCGGATCGTTTGTTTTCACCACGATATTGGCCACCTGATCGCCACGTTGTGCATAGGCACCTTCCATTAATAAATCGATGGTGTGCTCCTCGCCTATTGCCAATGATCCGGAAAGTTCGGAGGTAATGGACAGCCACGATGTATTGCCTTCAGTTTCTTCCGCTGCATACATCAGCCAGCCGGTCGTAGTGAAGCCTGAGACTTCCTGAACATTGAACCATTCGCCTTCATTGAAGTAGAAGTAGCGTCCGGGAGTTGTTGGCTCTCCGTTCACCACACCCTGCGGATATTCTATTCCCAACGGATAGGTAACGATCACATAAAAATCCTCATTCGGATAAATTCCTACTGCCGTGCTTAACGGTATTGCACGCCATGAGCCAGCATTATCGCTGCCGGAGCCTGTAAAATTCAATTGTCCTTCACCCAGCTTTTTGGCATTGGAAATCGAACCTCCACCAGCGCGAATCTCTACCGAAATAAAACCTTCAGAAACAGTCTCCGATCGGAACCAGGTTTCTACGTGTGACAGGTTGAAGCCTTGTGGACCTGCATTGAATTTAGTAGCTACTACAAATGTGCCTGCTCCACCAATACCCACGTGTGTATCGGGTACCTCTTTACTGGTGTATTTCAATATCCGGTTGTAAACCGAGGACGTACGAATACCACCACCATGTACATCAGCTTTTCTTGAAATCAATCTAGCAGATCCAGTAGCGGAAGTTGCCATGGCTTCATTGGTGCGACTTGTAATGGCGCGACCAAAATCAATGCTCACTTCATATGTCAATTCCGATTGGCCGTTCAGGTTATTGAAAGCAATACTTCTATTTTCGGTCTCGGTTGGCGTGTTCATTACAACCTCAATTGGTGTTTTGTCTAATTCCAATGTCGGTGGTTCAATGCCAATACCATGCATCGGTATGCGAAGTTCACCAATATTGGTAGTGAATATTATTTCATCATTAAAATCACCAGCAACTTCAGGATAAAAGATTGCGCGTACCTGTAATTTATCTCCGGGGAGTATGGTGTAGACCGGAGGATTCCACGACCATGGTGAATAGATATTATCGATGGTCGACCACTCCGGACCAAACCAACCATCGGCCAGCATCATCAGGTTTAAGCCTTGTGTAGCATCGGCCATTTGTGCCCAGGTTATCTCCAATGCTGCTGCACCTTCATTGGTCAATTCAAGTTCAATCATATTGACATAAGGAGAACCAACTTGATACGTAATCATCTTGGTACCAAAATCGATCAACTCCGGTGCACCCAATACGGCTTCACCGGTTACGGTTAATTCAACAGGTTTTTCAAGATCTTCACTACCCGGCACATTGGTTTGCAGTTTCAACGATTCCATATAGGTACCGCCATAAATATTCCGGGCATCAATATGAATCGCACCGGATAATGTTTCACCAGGAGTAATCGCATATTTCTTCGCGGGAAGGATGATGTACGCAAGACCCTTACCATGTTCGATGCGTAAATAATCAGAAATCGAAACACCAGACGTACCGCTCTCCTGAAACCCTATAGTAGTTGCCTGGCTCGTTAAGTCCACTCCACCTTCTTCGCGTTTGTACTGGAACTTCATTGTTCCATTTTTATAGAAAATAATCTGAGCGGAAACAGGATCACCCATACCACCAAAGTTGTTCACAAAAACACTCCAGGTAATAATGAATTTATCATCATAGAACTGATAAAAAATACCCACATCTTCCGGATCGTGGAACATGGTATCAAACCCACTGAAGGTCCAGTACGGCATGATGGCGGGCCCATCCAACGTGGTTGATGGTATATGATCGGGGAAGAAACTAATGGCCGGTTCTTCAGCAAAGGATATCAAACCATTATACCCGATTTTAAATTCGGTGTAAACTTTCCCGTAGAATTCAATGGGGAAAGGAAGTTCCAGCCTGCGCCAGAAATCTTCCGGATCACTGAAGTCTTCCAGCATAGAAAGATGAACACCGCTTTTGCGGATATCTATCCACTGATAGAAACGTCCGTCATTATACATTTCATAGGCATGTGCCTGCCCAGCCGGTTCGGCTGTTGAATGAAATGATACCCATTGCTTTCCGATAGGTACAACTTCCAAAATGCCAGCACCAGTGTTTTCAATCGTGAATGGATGTGTACTGGTTTCGCCAAACGCTAACGTCTCCTGCAGTGTTGATAGATCAACAGCAATGGCAGGAGCCTCTACTACATTACCAACAATGTAAATAACCTCCTGTGAACCATCTGAATAGTGAATGGTCAGCCAGTCTTCGAGTGACGCCAGCGTTGATGTTGGAATTTTAACATCATACTTTTTATATAAACCAGGATTAATAACCGTAGCTGTTTCACCCGTCAATACAAACGAACCATTGGTCAAATTCATTGCCGTAATACCCACATTAGATGACCCTGTATTCTTGATGGTGAAAAATTTCGAACGCACTGCACCCTGGAATACATTTCCGAAGTCAAGCGTATCGGTTGATAAAACCGGTACGGGTATTCCACCACCTGTAATCTCCAATTGAATCAACGCATACTTTTGTGGTTGTGCAGGGTCGTTGCTGATGAAGTTGATATAGCGCTTTGTGGCACCTTCAACCAGTGATGCTGTGGAGAGTGTCAGATCAACGTTTACAGTGCTGCCAGGCATAACAATACCTGAGCCATTCACCACATTGGTAATGATATTTGGACCGGGATAATCAAAGCCCAATGCGAGACCGCTGTACAGCGAAATCGGCTTATTATAGTTATGTACAAGAATACCATCCTGTTGATCCAGGTCTTCAATAAGAATAGTCAGGCCTTGTTGGTTGTATTCAGAAAATCCCATATCCTCATAAAAGAAACGGATATCGCCATTGGCATACAAAACCATTTGAGCCGTTATTGTTTCAGGATTATAACCATCCCACACGTTATCGTATTGAATGATGATCCGGTCGGCCTCTAATTGATAGAAGATATTGCCGGAAGTAATATAATCGAAGAATCCGCCTAATGGTGAAATGTATCCACGCGGGTTGTACGGATTACCGAGCGATGGTGAGTTAAGCGGATTGACAGAATTATCAAAAACTGTAAAGCCCTTTTGCGCCACATAGATTTTATTCATCACATTTCCATAATACGGAAAGTCAAATCCCATCTCCACCTCAACATAGCTAAACGCATCTTTCAGTGATGCAGTGATGTTGATACCGGAAGCGGCAATATCCTGAAAGGCATAGTCAAGCGGAGCAACTTCCGATGCATAATTTGTTCTGAATTTATATCCATAGGTATGATAATCCGAAGGCCAGTTGTTGCTGACACCTTTTGTATCAAAACCCGGTATAAAATATTTTAACGGAAAGGCGCCTGTGTTTTGTACCGAAACCTGTGCCTGCACCACATCGCCAATGGTTATATTGTCAATTGTTTGTTGTTCGGGAACCAGGGCTATCTTAGAAGTTTCGGTACCAACACCAAACAGCGCAATCTGGTACGACTGATTTCCATTGGTAAATTCCAATGTGCCATTAATGTTACCGGTGGTAGCAGGTGAAAATTTAATTTGCACAACCACTTCTTCGCGAGCCTTAATCTGCCAAGGAGCATAACCTACGATGCTGAATTGCGGATCGCTGATGGAGAATTGAGGATCATTAAAGTTTCCATATCCCTGATTGTCAAGTACCAGGTCTAAGGTTTTTGTTGTTCCCTGAAACACGGCACCAAAATCAGCAATATCGATATGCTTGATATTCGGCTGCTGACCGGTGACACTCAGGTTTACCGGAACACGTAACTCACGATTTTGCGGATCGTTGGAAGTGATCACCAGCCTGGCGTTATAATTTCCATTGATAAGCGTTTGGGCATCGGCAGTTAATGTTGTCGTGGTTTGATCATGTCCACTCACATCACCGGATCCCGGCTCCAGTACCAGGTAATTTCCGAGGGTTTGATTTTCACTGGCCGCTGTAACGGACCATGCAAAATCTTTTGAGTTGATGGCTTCTTCCAATGGAATCCATTTCGCTCCTAAATCAAATGACATGAAGCAGTATTTGGAATACTCAGGATCAGCTTCATAGCCAATACCCAACGGAAAAAGATTTCCAGCGGGTACATGAAAGACTACCCAAAACGTCTCGCCTGATTCAAAAAACAATTGCTCATCCAGATTGACAAAAGCAGTATGCTCGTAGTCACCACCGTTGGTATATTCCTGGGCAAACAGCAGATTGTTTTTCTGCAGTGAAGTACCCTTATAAATTTCCACAATCACCGGACCTTTGGCAGGATCGTGCTTCATGTACATGCGTACCTGTGTGAGGTTGAAGCCATCCGGTTCAGTCACATAAAAGCGTGCTGCTGCCGAGTTGGTTAAGCGAAGGTCTGTCTCGCCAATAATGTTGGTTGACCAGTAGGTGTAACTCTTTTCAAGAGGCGTAAACGCCATCGCCACGGGTTCATTGCTTCTCAGCTTCCCTTTTTCATTCTGCGCGCTGCGCATGGCCACTTTCGTGTTGGTGGACGAAGGCTTTGCTGTAACTTTCGGATAACGCAGATTAGCCGCATTGAACGAAAGAGAGACACTGCCTTGGCGCACAAAGTGGTTCCAGCGCAAAATACCGGAAGCCTGGTTTAAAATAGTCAGGTCTTGCGAAGCGGTGAAGGAGTTGTTTACGTCAATCTCAAGGTTTACCTCCTGGCTATTTTCATCCATGGCAATAGATGGACCCTGATTGGTTGTTTCGGTTGCAACATTAGAGAGCAAGGATGAATTACCCCACCGATCAGTTGATGTAATCGCGAAGTAGTAAGTAGTTACTCCCAGTAATCCCTCCACTTCAAAGTCGATAACTTCACCGGCAGCCTTCGTATTCTTAATTACTGTTTTAGTAGCCACATTCAGGTTGGCTGTAGTAATAGGTTGAGTATGAACATATAAGGAAAACGTAAGGGGCTTACCATCGTCTTCATCAGTCGGCACTGACCAACGCAGCGTAGCAAATTCTTGCGCCACACCTGTTACAGCCAAATTTGTAATGGCTGCAGGAGCTTTTCCGAGATCATTTTGGATGGCCATGTCAGCATCAATAGCACCAGACCCCATCTTGCCAATAAAGTCAGGATTGTATTCATCAATGTTGACAACACCCGTTACCAGCTTATTCCAAAGCTCTGTATTGGTGAGTTGCTTGGTTCGGTTAGACAGTGCCAATGCTGCAATACCCGATACGTGCGGACACGCCATGGATGTTCCCTGTAAGTAAGCATACTGATCTTTGGGAATGGTACTCAATACACCATTCTTAGTACCGTAATCCTGATCACCACCGGGAGCTGACAGTTCAACCCATGCACCATAATTGGAGTAATAAGCACGCTTCCACTCCGGTCCGATTGAGGCAACGGCCATTGCTTTATCATAATATCCGGGATACCATTCGCCATCGTAATTAGAATTCCCGGCAGCGAAAATTACCAGGCCGCCTTTCATCGGACTACCGGGATAGTTACCAGCTTCGTCAACAAAATATTTAATGGCATCTAAAACCGATTGATCAAAATAACCGGGTGAAGTATAACCCCAGCTGTTTTGCGAAATCACCGCACCATTGTTAGCGGCATAAACAAATGAACGTTCTATCGGTGCACCACCTAAAATCTGCAGTGACATTACTTTAACACCATTGCCACTGCCATTACCTCCGGCAATACCGGAAACTCCAATACCGTTGTTATTCACCGCAGCAATTGTTCCGGCTACGTGCGTACCATGGTACTGTGGATCAACGGCTCCTCTGTTCTTTTCAAAATTATAACCGTTGATGTCATCTACGAATCCATTGCCGTCATCATCCACACCAGTCACGCCATTCAACTCGGCCTGGTTTATCCAGATGTTTGCTTTCAAATCTTTGTGATTCACATCAACACCTTCATCGTGTATGGAAACAATGATTGTATTTGATCCGGTATTTTTTTTCCAGGCTTCAAATACATTAATGTCTGCATCACCAAAACCGGTTTGTGAGCGGTTATCATAATGCCACTGATCTTTCAGGTAAGGATCATTAAAAGGAAGTACATCGTAGGTGCCGATGCCCGGAGTATAAGACTGCACGGTATACGGAGCAATAATTTTTTCGTGCTCAACTTCCGCCACAGATACTTCACCGAGTTGTTTGAATTGCGCAGCCGCGGTGACAGGATCAACTTTCTCATCAATCTCTACCACGTACCACAGGTGCAATCCATGTTTGCGGAGTTTGGTTTCGTTTTGTGCATCGTAGGGAAACAACCGATACATATTCTTAGCCGAAGTGTTTTTAGCCACAGCATCGAACGCACGCATACCGGTGCGTAATTCCTTACCCGATCTAACGTCCATCGCACCAAGCGAACTTGACATCTCGGCTGCGAATTTCACTTTGATCTGGCCTTGTTTTACACCTTTCTTGTAGGATGCCTCCTGTGCCAGCACCATGACCGAGCACACGATAAACAACAGCAGAAGGAGACTTTGCCTGGTCATCTTTCGTAAAGTATACTTCATAGGGTTTAGGTTAATTGAGTTCATTTCGATGTTTTTTTCCGGATCTTGAAAGTCTTCTTTGGCGCTAAATGCTTTTGCATTTTGACGGGCTTTGGAACGATGGTAGTTTCTTCATCTGCCTTATCAATGGAGGTCATAATTTTGATTAAGGCCTCTTGCTGCAGCTTGCGCTTCTGCATCATATCCTGAATCAGCTGATCTTCCGGGACTGACTGTACCTCGGTATTGATGCTAGGTTGTTTCTTTTGACCCATATTAAGCCCTTAACTTTCCGGGGCAATTACAGCCTAAAGAAGGGTTATACTAGTATATAATGCTGCTACAAAATCACTACATGGGCAGGTTTTACATCCTAACAAAATCACTACAATAAATTGAAAAGCGGATTTTTAAATGGTTTTTGAGGATTTAACAAAAACTACATTCTTGTTTGAACAATAAAACCAATTGAATCTTTGGCTTTTTTGATTTTTCTCAATCAACTGTTTCCTTGTCCAACTGGGCCAAAAAGGTTACAAGGTTATGATCCGTGCCTGTGAGGTTCAGCTTCTTGCGCAGTCGCGTTCTGGCCACGTCAATCGATTTGGCATTCTGGTGGGTAATGGCGGATATCTCTTTGGTGGACATATCCAATTTGAGGAAGGCACACAATCTGCGGTCGCTGGGAGAAAGATCGGGGAATTTCTCATTCAGTGTTTTATAAAACTTTTCGTGCACCTGTTGAAACCGGAATTCAAATTCCTGCCAAAGTTCAGGCTGCAAATTCGATTGAAGATCCAGCACAACTTTTTGTACCGCAGACTGAGATTCCGGATTAACCTGTTGTTTAATCTCCAACAGTTTTTCTGATATACTGTTGATGAGTTCATTCTTGTTGAGCAGGTACATGATGTTGGTGGCCAACTCCTTGTCTTTCATAACCAGATCATTTTTCAGTGCAACCTTTTCCAGCTCCAGGTGAGATTGCTCTAATTGTGAACGTTTGGTTTTACTCCGCTGAAGGAAAAACAGCAGCGTTACAATCACCAACAAAAGCACTAGTCCGCCACCACTCATTAAATAATAGAGCTCCTTCTCTTTTTGCTCGGCAGCCTGCAAACTTTGCTTCCGGTCAAATTCAAATTGCATTTCCAGTTGAGCCATCTTGCGGGTGCTCTCAGCATTGAAGAGGCTGTCATTTACCTGGCGGCTGAGTTCCAGGGATTCATAAGCCCGCTTATAATCGCCTTGCTGCTGATAAAGTTGGTGCAACAAGTTGGAGGCTGATCCTACCGTTTGCCAGGCACCCATTTCAGTGCCCAAGGCAATAGCCTTTTGAAAATAACCTTCAGCTTTTTTGTTGTCTTTGATAAACTCAAAATAAAATGTGCCGAGGTTATGCGATGAACGGGCGATACCGAGTTTATTATTAATATTCTGCCGAATGGCCATAGCACGTTCATAATATTCCAGCGCCAGGTCAGCATTACCCTGATCGCGGTAAAGCGTACCAAAATTATTGAGCACGTTGGCCATCAGTTCATTTTCCTTGAGTTTCTCTGCCAGGTCAAGCGCGGCCACATAATATCGGGTGGCTTCATCATAGCGTTTGGTTTCTTCATACACAATCCCGGTGTTATTCATCAGATTGGCCTTGCGAATTCCCTTTACACGATCAACATTCAACGAGTCTGTTGAAAAATATTTCAACGCTCGTAAATAATACTCAAGCGCATTCTCAAAATCGCGTCTATAATAATGAACGATACCAATATTTCCCTGTGCGGCCGCCAGCATATAGTTATCTGATTTTCTCTCAGCACGCTGAATAACCTCCTGATACAATTGTAGTGCACGCGGATAATTACCCAGCTGCAGATAGATGTTGGCCTGATTCAGGTAAGCTGCCATTTCCAACGAATCATAATGTAAACGGGAGGCTAGCTTAATGGCTTCATCCGAATATTCGAGGGCTTTAAATAGATCAGCATTAATCAATTTTGAGGAAAGCGCAAGCGTGATTTTAATCCTGTCCTCATTCTGAGGAGCCTGCTCAAGTTTTAACAACAGACTATCAATCTTCGCAGACTGACTAAAGCTGGCTGTTGAGATCAGCCAGACAACGGCAACAAAAGAAAATGTAAATAGACGCATATGGCCGGTTATACCAACGTAAAGGTCGCAAAATTCAAAAGAATCACATAAGTACATAATCCAGATCAATAATTTTGAAATTCGCGGCTGCCATTGCGTTGTACACGGGGTTTTCCGAGTTTTACCGATTAACAAGAAACAATGCTGACACGCAGTGACATACAGGAGTGGTTTGAAGCACTCCAGCAAAACATTTGCTCCCAACTGGAAGAGGCAGACGGGCAGGGGAAATTTATAAACGATAACTGGAACCGTAAAGAAGGAGGTGGTGGCCTTAGCCGGGTATTGACTACTGGCAGGATCATTGAAAAAGGTGGTGTAAATTTTTCTGCTGTCTGGGGTAAAACACCTGAACCCGTTTTAAAAATGATGAAGTTGGAAGCAGACAATCATCCTGATTTCTTTGCCACTGGAGTTTCCATCGTCATGCACCCGATAAATCCCATGGTGCCGATTATTCATATGAATGTGCGGTACTTCGAAATGTCAGACGGAACCTGGTGGTTTGGAGGCGGTATTGACCTCACCCCACATTACGTTAACGAGGAAGATGCGCGCTACTTTCACCAAACACTACGGTCAGTTTGTGAAGCCCATCATTCCTCCTATTATCCCGAATTTAAAAAATGGGCTGATGATTATTTTTTTATCCGGCATAGAAATGAAACACGCGGTGTTGGTGGAATTTTTTTCGATTACCTGAAAGGTGAAAATGGCTTCACAAAAGAATCGCGGTTTGAGTTTGTAAAAGGCGTAGGCTCAGCTTTTGCTCCGCTGTATACACAGTTGATGAAGTCAAACCACAATTATCCATACAATGAAAAAGAAAAACAATGGCAGTTTTTACGCAGAGGCCGATACGTGGAATTTAATTTAGTATGGGACCGCGGTACAAAATTCGGATTAGACACCGATGGAAGAACAGAATCCATCTTAATGAGTTTACCACCACAGGCAAGTTGGGAATACAACCACCAGCCAGCTGAGAATACGGCTGAAGCTAAAACACTTTCATTTTTAAGAAAAGGTATTCAGTGGGCTTGATCATATCTTTTGTTGCCGATGCACTAAACACTCGTGATAAAAATCTCAGCTACAGACAACAAGGGTCATATCCTTCTGTATACGCCCCTAGTATATTAGGGTATCAACTAAAACAAGGGAGGTACATATGACACAAATCGTAAAAAAATCCAATTTCCCCACTTTATTTACGGATAAGTGGTTGAGTGACTTTTTTGACACTGAACGCTTCTTCGACTCCGACTGGATGAAGAAAGTTCAGGGTATTCCTGCCGTCAACGTAATGGAAAAAGAAAAAGAATTTGAAGTTCAGATGGCTGCACCTGGATTGACAAAGAAAGATTTTAACATCACCATCGACAAAGGTGTGTTAACCATTACCGTTGAGAAATCTGAAGAAAAGGAAGAAAAGGAAAAAGAATTCACGCGTAAGGAATTCAGCTACACCAATTTCGTTCGTTCCTTCACACTACCTGAAAATGTGAAGACCGAAAAAGTTGATGCTAAATATGAAGATGGAATTCTCAGACTTTTGCTCCCGAAGGAAGTTGATGTTAAAGTAAAACCGAAAGCAATTGAAGTTCATTAAGAACTGAAGTCTTTGGTTGGCTTGTTGTTGCACTATACAACCCGCCTGTCTTCACGGCTCTTTAAGAACCAGCAGCAATACTGTACGGTGAGTGTTTAGTATGGTGCCACAAAGGAAAGTCCCGCAGCAATGTGGGACTTTCTGCGTTACTACCCCTTTGTTTTGCTGTTTGAGGTTAAGGTGAATTTTGTATCTTAACTTCATGAAAATTCAACAGGTCGGCAAACTATTTCCAATCCTTGTTGCGGTGGTTATTGGAACTACCTTTTACGTCTGGAATCCTATTCCGGCTTTAACGAATGCCAACGATCTTCCTGAAATAGTCAGCTATAACTTTCACATTCGGCCAATATTATCCGACAGGTGTTTTAAATGCCACGGTCCTGATGCCAAGCAGCGCAAAGCAAATCTTCGATTGGATACACCAGATGGTGCCTACGCAGCCTTAAGGGACAATCCGAAAGTGCACGTAATTGTACCCGGTAAAGCGGAGCAATCAGAAATGTTTCTGCGGATCAGCACGACCGATACAGCGATCGTCATGCCACCAACATCCTCTAATTTAAAACTGACTTCCTTTGAAATTGACCTGATCCAAAAGTGGATTAAACAAGGCGCAGTCTATCAGCCACACTGGGCATTTATACCGCCTAAAGATTATGCTGTGCCCGTAACCGGAAAGAATTGGGCTGAAAATGAGATTGATCATTTCATTTATGTTAAACTGGAAGAAAAAAAATTAAAACCTAACGATGAAGCAGATAAAGAGCGACTGTTGAAACGCGTCCACCTCGACATAACAGGAATACCTCCAACCATCGCAGAACAAGATGCCTTTCTTCAGGATGATTCGCCCAACGCCTACGAAAAAGTTGTGGATGCGCTGTTGGCTAATCCGCACTATGGCGAAAAGATGGCCATCCATTGGCTGGATGTTGCGCGGTACGCAGATTCACACGGTTATCAGGACGATGGCTTGCGCACCATGTGGCCCTGGCGCGATTGGGTAATTCATGCGTTTAACAAAAATTATCCCTACGACAAATTTGTAATGTGGCAACTGGCAGGCGACCTGATGCCTGATCCAACAAAAGAAATGTTATTGGCAACCGGGTTCAACCGTAACCACAAGATCACCCAGGAAGGTGGTGTAATTGATGAAGAGTACCGCATCGAATATGTAACAGACCGAACCAATACATTTGGAAAATCTTTTCTTGCCCTCACGTTCGAGTGCGCCAAGTGTCACGATCATAAGTATGATCCGATTTCTCAAAAAGAATATTTCAGCACCTTTGCGTTCTTTAACCAGGTGGCCGAAAAAGGGTATCAGGGCGATATCTTTTCCGGCACGGCTGCCGATCCGCCACGTTTAAAAATTTCTTCTGATGATGTTGAAAAACTACTAACCTTCATCAACAAAAAAGATTCTACCGATGTAAATGTCATGGTGATGCGCGATAGCTCCCGATTGCGACCAACCTACATTCTCGCGCGTGGTGCGTACGATGCGCCTGCGGAACGTGTGGACTTCAACTTGCCCAGTGCCATTCTTGCCTTTGATACTACCGTTTTTAGTAAGAACAGATTTGGGCTGGCACAATGGGTTGTAAACAAAAAAAATCCGCTAACCGCACGCGTTTTTGTAAACCGGATGTGGCAGGAATTTTTTGGAAGAGGCCTCGTAAAAACTTCAGGCGACTTCGGTATGCAGGGTGAACTTCCCTCCCATCCAGAATTGCTCGAATGGCTTGCACTGGATTTTATGAATAACGGGTGGAACATCAAACGACTTGTAAAACAATTGGTGATGTCATCCACGTACCGGCAATCATCGGAAGTGAGTAAGAAAAAATTAAGCATCGATCCTGAAAATATTTATTTATCGCGTGCCCCACGGGTACGTTTATCCGCTGAACTTACGCGCGATCAGGTGCTGGCCAGCAGCGGATTATTGGTAAAAGAAATTGGAGGCCCCAGTGTAAAACCGTATCAGCCGAAAGGCATCTGGGAAGCATCTACTTCCGGGCGCGGACTTCTCTCCCGCTACATCCAGGATCATGGCGACAAGCTTTACCGCAGGGGCATGTACACGTTCATCAAACGAACCGTACCACCGCCATCATTACTCATGTTTGATGGTAGCAGTCGCGACCAGTGTGAAGTGAAACGCCTGCGTACCAATACTCCGTTGCAGGCTTTGGTGATGATGAACGACCCAATGGTAGTCGAGGCATCGCGCGTGCTGGCCGAACGGTTGATGAACGAAAACTCCAGCGCAGAAGAAAAGATTGCCAAAGCCTTTCGGCTAATTCTTTGCCGGAAAGCGCAGACGAAAGAACTGGGTATTCTCACTGACTATTTTGAAAAGGAATCTAAATTTTTATCAACCAACATTTCATCAGCCGAGAAATTAATTGCAACCGGAGAATATCTGCATGAAACGGTTGAAGACAAAATTTCTCTAGCAGCGTTGATCGAAGTGGTGATTACGATTTATAATATGGAAGAAACCATCGCTAAAACATAAGATTTTTGTTCGGATCCAGAATCGAAATGCAGACACCATGAAAAACGAATTTCTCGAACACCGGCTCAACATCAACCGCAGGCATTTCCTTGGCAAACTCGGACTGGGTATCGGCAGCGTGGCACTTGGTTCGCTACTCGCTCCTAATTTATTTTCAGGATCACCTGATGAGTCAGAAATAGTGTATGGCATTCCGCACTTTGCGCCAAAGGCCAGACGCATCATTTATCTTTTTCAAAACGGAGCGCCCTCACAACTCGAGAGCTTTGATTATAAACCCATGCTCAACACCATGGCAGGTCAGGATTTGCCGGAGTCAATCCGCATGGGCCAACGCCTCACCGGCATGACTTCGAATCAGGAAAAATTTCCACTGATTGGTTCGTATTTTAAATTTAACCAACATGGAAAAAATGGTGCCTGGGTAAGTGAGCTATTCCCCCACATGGCCAACATTGTGGATGAACTTTGTATTGTCAAGAGCATGCACACCGAAGCCATAAACCATGACCCGGCACTCACGTTTATGCAAACCGGTGCACAGCAAGGCAATCGCCCCAGTATGGGAGCATGGATGAGCTATGGCCTGGGAAGTGAAAATAAAAATTTACCAGCCTTCTGTGTTTTGCTATCGCGTGGAAAAGGAAACGGGCAGGGTGTGTATTCAAAACTTTGGACAAACGGATTTTTAGACAGTATTCACCAGGGTGTTCAATTCAGCAGCAGCGAAGAACCCGTGTTGTACCTGAACAATCCCGAAGGTATTGATATGGACGCGAGGCGCAGGATGCTGGATCAACTTTCGCAGCTCAACAGTATGGCGCACGAAGAATTTGGTGATCCTGAAATTCAGGCAAAGATTCAGCAATATGAAATGGCCTACCGCATGCAATCTTCCGTGCCGGAGCTGACGGACTTAGCCAAAGAGCCGGATCATATCATTAAGATGTACGGACCGGAATGCCTGGTGCCCGGCACATATGCCGCAAACTGTTTACTGGCGCGAAAACTTTCGGAGTCAGGTGTTCGCTTTGTACAACTGTATCATCAGGGTTGGGATCAGCATGGGAACATGGTAGGCGAAATGCCATTGCAGGCGAAGGATGTCGATCGCGCCTCAGCAGCGTTGATTTTGGATTTGAAACAACGTGGATTACTGGATGAAACACTGGTGATATGGGGTGGAGAGTTTGGGCGCACCAATTACTGCCAGGGAAAACTTACCAAGGATAACTATGGACGCGATCATCACCCACGCGCGTACACCATACTTATGGCCGGTGGCGGTATTAAGCCCGGTACGGTATATGGTGAAACCGATGCGTTCGGCTACAACATTGTGAAAGATCCAGTTCATGTTAACGACTTCCACGCCACCGTCTTGCATTTAATGGGACTCAACCATGAGAAACTAAATTTTAAACACCTGGGCAGACGATACCGGCTTACCGATGTGGCTGGAAAGGTTGTGTCAGGTATTCTTGCCTGAAAGCATGTGTGTGTTCGTACCTTCATAACCTAAACATTAACACCACTTTTCGCTATGCTGCGCAAGATTCTGGCAAACTTCATTTTCATTCTGAATATCCTGATCCTCTTTTTTCTTTTCGTTTACGATAAACTGGAATTTCCGAACTGGATGCACGTCATCGGCAGGATGCATCCGATGATCCTGCACCTACCGATCGGTATGTTGATCATGGTAAGTTTACTTGTCCTTCTACAGCATCACTTTAAAAAGAAATCCTCGCGACCAATTCTGCTGCTCACGCTTTACATCGCTGCGGCTGCAGCTGCCCTGACGGCCTTCATGGGCATTATCCTTTCGTCAGAAGGAGGTTATGATACTGTACTGCTCAACAGGCATCTCTACACGGGTGTTGCCATCAGTCTGCTCGCCTGGGCGTTGGTCTATATCTTTCAAGTGGATACTAAAAAAAAGCGGTGGTTTAATGCTGCACTGGTATGCAGTGTGATGATACTTGTACTCACCGGACACATGGGCGCTTCGCTTACCCACGGTGAAAACTATGTGCTCCAACCGATTCAGGATAAAGATGAAACAGAACTTGTTATCACCGATAGTACATCCATATACGAAGCTGCTATTCAGCCGATCTTCAAAGCGAAGTGTTTTAGTTGTCATAACGAAAAAAAGGCAAAAGGTGATCTGATCATGACCTCCATCGAAAGTATTTTGAAAGGCGGAGAAAATGGTGTGATCTGGGTTGCGGGCGCACCTGAAAAAAGTGAACTCATGAAGCGGGTTAACCTGCCGGAAGAACATGATGACCACATGCCACCCACGGGTAAGCCACAACTCAACGAATCTGAAATTGTATTGCTTCATCAGTGGATCCGCGCAGGCGCTGAGGTTAAAAAAGCGTGGACGAAATTCGATACTGCGGATTCTGTGAGAATTGTTGCCAATCCATTTATTCAAAAATTACAACAAGCTGCTTCGGCAGAAGTTTCCTATTCTTTCCCGTTCGCCTCTGCTGAAACAATTGAAAAGCTCAATACACCTTACCGTACAGTTGCACCCTTTGCCTTGAAAAGTCCAGCGCTGAAAGTAGACTTCTTTTTACGCGAAACATTCAGCCGCGCGAAGTTAGAAGAATTGCTGCCGGTCAAAGAACAGGTCGTCATCCTGAACCTTTCGAACATGCCCGTTACGGATGAGGATGCAAAAGTCCTTCGTCAGTTCACGAATCTTGAAAAGCTGAATCTGCAGGGTACCGGCATATCCGGACAGGCCATTAGAGAACTCACGGAGCTCAAAAAACTAAAATCACTTTCTGTCACCGGCACTTCCGTGGATGGAAAATCCGTTGAACCTATTGCCGGCATTTCGTCCCTGCAGGAAGTCTTTGTATGGAATACCAAACTAACCCCTGCTGATGTCGACCGTCTTCAAAAAAAATTCCCATCCATTCACTGGGACGCAGGCTTTATTCCGGATTCCAGCGAAATGCTCCGGCTAACGCAACCCATTCTTTTGAATGAGAGCAATGTACTTGGTGACAATGATCGCGCTAGTCTCAAGAATAATTTACCGGGAACAACCATTCGGTATACACTCGATGGATCTGCTCCTGATAGTATTAGTGGCACGGTGTATAAAGAACCCATACCGATTTCACAGTATACCATTCTTAAAGCCATTGCCTGTAAAGAACAATGGTATTGCAGTGAAGTCGCACAGTTTGCACTATTCAAAAAAGGTTTTACACCTACACAAGCCACACTACTGAATGCTCCCAATAAAGATTATCCCGGCATCGGATCACAAACTGTAATTGATTTCAAAAAAGGTACAGCCGATAATTTCAGAGACGAGGCCTGGCTGGGCTATCGTGAGAAACCCTTCATCACACTTTTTCATTTTGATCATGCTCCCGATATCAATAGCATCACCATCAGCTATGCACGCAATATTTCATCGTACCTTATGCCGCCCACATCCATTGAAGTATGGGCTGGTAACGATCAGAATAAGTTGGGATTGATTTCCAAAGTGAATCCACCACAACCGACAGGAATGGAAAGCTCGCGTGTGGATGGCTTCACGCTTCCAATTGGAAAGACTAACTATTCCTTTTACAAAGTCATTGCTTTTCCGGTAGTAAAGCTTCCAGACTGGCATCCCGGCAAAGGTGATAAGGGCTGGGTTTTTATTGATGAGGTTTTCTTTAATTAATTTGAGGCAACCTATCTATCCTTCGACAAAAGTCCCCAGAACCCTATCGACATACGCTCATTAAACGAGTCTCCAATTTGGTATTTATTAATTTGAACTCCATCGGTATCAAATCGAAAAATCTCATTCTCCGTTTTTATATCATATTCAAAGTTTCCCCCTTTTGGTCCCCTGATATCAACTTTACCCATCACAATTCCATTTACTGCAATTTCTTGCTTCGAACCAAAGACATCATTTGTAAAAATGATAAAACCTGAAACAACAGATCTGATTAAAATCAGGTAAAATAGGATTACAGAAGTATATAGAAGTAAAGATTGCTTTACGGCATCAAACAGTCTATTGATTTTTAATGAGTATTTATATCGTTCAATAAAAAATGCAATAAAAAAGTAAATCATGAATGGAGCCACCGCATAGTCTGAATATCGCTCAGCCTTCTGCTCTTCATAGTATGACAATGTAAATGCTTCATACGTGCCAAAAAAAACAGCCATTGAAATGATCAGAAGTCCAACTACAATTACTTTTATCATAGTATGAGCATAACAACTAGCATGTCCACATCTTTTTTTTTATATCGCAATATAACAACTTGTTCATATCTTGTATAAAACTTACCGATCTAACGTTTTACATATGGCGAGATCAATAAAGAAAAAATGACTGTTACCGGAGACTGCTGATTTAAAAAAACTTTGTACTGTAAATCTCTTCATCAAAGCCCAGCGCTATTACCTTACCATCCATCTCCAGCAGCGGGCGTTTGATCACGGTGGTTTTTGAAATCATCAGGGCGATGGCTTCCTTTTGAGAACTGATTTTTCCCTTCGTTGCATCATCCAACTGTCGCCAGGTGGTTCCTTTCTTATTGACCAACGCCTCCCAGCCCACTTGCTTACTCCAGTCTTTTAATTTTGCTTCGCTGATACCTTTCGTTTTATAATCATAAAACTCAACATCAACCTTATTCTTCTTGAGCCACTCCAATGCAGACTTAACCGTGTTACAATTTTTGATACCGTAAACAATCATGTTATTAGTTGTTAAAATTGCTGAAGTAAATCAAAAGCTTTTCGCATACGTGTGATCAATTGCGTTGACTCATCAAAGTCAAGTGTTTGTTGTCCGTCACTGGCAGCTTCTTCCGGCTTTTCATGTGTTTCATAAATCACACCATCGGCACCCGCCATCACAGCAGCAAGCGCCACAGGTTCAACATAGTCACGGATACCTATTCCATGTGACGGATCCGCAATAACGGGCAAATGTGTTTTCTCCTTAAGAATAGGGATAGCATTCACATCCATTGTATTCCGGCTGGCGCGTTCATAGGTTCGGATGCCCCGTTCGCACAAGAGCAATTTTTCATTGCCGGCAGAAAAAACGTATTCAGCGGAGTATAGTAATTCTTCAATCGTGCCGGAAATTCCGCGCTTGATCATCACGGCCTTATCAACTTTACCCAACTCATCAAGCAAATTAAAATTCTGGGTGTTGCGTGCACCGACCTGGAATACATCAACATAATCATACATTTCAGCAATCTGGCTCACCTGCATAACCTCAGAGACAATTTTAATTCCTGCTTTTCGCGCCAGTGCATACCACATCTTGAGACCTTCCACGCCCAATCCGCGAAAAGCATAGGGCGAACTGCGTGGCTTAAATACACCTCCACGCATCATCCGCACATTGTTCCTGACAAGGTGATCGATCGTGTTTTGAACCTGATCTTCATGCTCAATCGAACAAGGACCTGCCATGATGGAAAGCGATCCGTTGCCTACAACCACACCCTCCCCTAAATCAATCTGCGTGTGATTCACTTTCCACTTACGCGATACAAGTTTATAATCATCCGATACCCGGTGGATATCTGCAATACCCTTTAAGTGTCCGAGTTGCCGAATGTCAAATTCTTTTTTGCCAATGGCCACCAGATAAGAGCCACGTTGGGTTGTAACCGGGGTAGCTTTATACTCCAGACTTTTAATCCGTGTTAGTATAATATCCTTTTCGGATGCTGAAATAGAGGGCTGAAGTTGAATGATCATGGTTGACTCGTTTTGCCCTTCAAGGCTTTTACAAAATTGAAAATATCAGTTTCGAAGTCGGTGGAATTCTGTAACACGTTAATGAAGGCACTTCCTACAATGGCACCTGAACTATACTGGGATGCAATAGAAAAAGTTTCCTGATTTGAAATACCGAAGCCTATCAAAAAAGGATTTTTCAATTTCAAATTCTTCAGTCGCTCAAAGTACGCCAGTTGCTCATCTGCAAAACCTCCTTTTGCACCGGTTGTACTGGATGCCGATACAGCATATATGAACCCATTAGTAATTCCATCGATCCTGCGAATGCGCTCTTCCGATGTTGTGGGTGAAATCAGAAATGTTTTGCACAGGTTAAGGGAAGCAAACAAATCATGATACGTTTCTTCAAACTCATACACCGGCATATCGGGAAGTATCAAACCATCTACACCTGCTGCCGCAACATCTTTTGCGAATTTTTCCACTCCGTACTGCATCACCGGGTTGAGGTAGCCCATTAATACGATGGGGATCGTAACAGTCTTCCTGATTTCCTTAACTTGTTGAATCAGCAAGGGAACATTCATGCCGTGATCAAGCGCTACTTTATTGCTGGCCTGAATGGTTGGACCATCGGCCACCGGATCTGAAAATGGAATTCCAATCTCGATAATATCCGCTCCAGCTTTTTCAAGGTACTGTGCGATGCGAACGGTGTCTTCCAATTGTGGAAAACCGGCTGTATAAAAAACAGAGAGTATGTTCTTTGAGTGCGTTGAGAAAAGATCTGTAATTCTATTCTTCATAGTGAAAATTTAGTATCCAGTGTTAATGGTGATCGCCATAATTTTTTTCGCCTGCTATAATTTCAAACGGTAATCTGTTTTGCTCAGGAGGAAGCAAACAGGTAGCGTGTGCAGTAAAGGCACAAGGTGGATTGTAGGCTTTATTAAAATCCAGAATGATCTTGCCATCAGGTCCAGGTTTTTTAACATACATATAGCGGCCTGACCCATAGGTTTCAATTCCGTTTGTTTGATCGCCCATGATCATAAAAAATTCATCCTCATTCCCCTCCAGCGCGTCAAGCCGGTACGTCTTACCTTTCCAGGTAAAAACCAATGTGCCCGGAGAAACCTGTTCAACACGTTGTCCTAGTACATTAGCAACAGACAAAACTTTCTTTTCGGAAGGCATCTCCAGTGTAGCCTTCAGTCGCCACGAAGCATCAACCGGATAACGTTCAATAGAAGTAAACTTTTTAAGTGCTTCACTTTCCAGATCGCGCAACCGAACACCCAACAAATTATCGCGCTTGATGATAAACCATTGTAGGGGTCCGGTCTCCAATACTTCAGCCTTCGCTGAATCGGGATGAAAAATTATTTGTCTCTCTACTCGTTCACCCTTACACCTGATGTTAGCCTCGGGTAATGTTTGCACCGTTACCACACCATTCTGAACCAAAAAGAAACCCGCCTGACCAGCTATTTTTCCTTTCGGAAATACGATGGCATTAGTTCCATCGCTACCGAATGTATTGATGCCTTCTTTCAGCCAAAACAAGCCAACAACGTTCAGCCAGCCATTAACGCCTTTTAATTCGGCTACACGCTTTTCATGCCAGGTATTGATTTCATTTTCATAAGCCACCGTGTCAAGCAAAGGTTGTTCCTTTCCACCGCAGGCGATCATAAAAAACAAAAACAGAAATACTATAACTTTATAGCGCATACCGTTAATATTTTCCCCAGCGGATGTATGTTTCCAAATCCTTATCTCCCCTGCCGGAAAGATTAATCACTACAACATCATCTTTTTCAAACTGATATTGGGATAGTGCCGCAATAGCATGCGCTGATTCGATGGCAGGAATAATTCCTTCCAGTCGGCTCAACTCCACACCGGCATTCATCGCTTCATCATCGGTAGCACTAACAAATTGAACACGGCCTACATCAAATAAGTGTGCGTGCATCGGACCAATACCCGGATAATCAAGACCAGCTGAAATGGAGTATGGTTCAATCACCTGTCCATCGGTTGTTTGCATCAGCAATGTTTTACTGCCGTGCAGAACACCCGGCTTACCCAATGCCGTTGTGGCGGCTGATTCGCCCGAATCAACACCTTTACCAGCAGCTTCAACCGCCACCAGATTAACATGCTCTTCATTCAGAAAATGATAAAATGCTCCGGCTGCGTTACTGCCTCCACCCACACAGGCAAAAACATAATCAGGATATGGATTTCCAATTTCATCTTGCAACTGCTTTCGGATTTCTTCACTGATGACGGATTGGAAACGCGCCACCATATCCGGATACGGATGCGGCCCAACAACAGAACCAATAATGTAATGTGTGTCGGTTGGATTATTGATCCAATGCCGCATGGCTTCATTGGTAGCGTCCTTCAACGTCATGCTGCCACTTAATGCCGGAACTACCTTTGTTCCGAGAATACGCATGCGCTCGACATTAGGTCGCTGCCGTTCCATGTCAACCTTGCCCATGTACACAATGCACTCCATACCCATCAGCGCACATACAGTGGCGGTGGCAACACCATGTTGACCGGCACCTGTTTCAGCAATAATCTTTTGCTTTCCTAATCGCTTTGCCAGTAATATTTGGCCAATGGTATTGTTGACTTTGTGTGCCCCCGTGTGACAAAGATCTTCGCGCTTCAGGTAAATGGTTGCTCCATACCTTTCCGATAAGCGCTTGGCAAGGTATAGCGGTGTTGGGCGTCCTACATAATTTTTAAGCAAGTCGTGAAACTCCTCCTTAAAATCTTCTTTCCCGATAATCTCAAGATACCGACTCCGAAGTTCTTCTACATTGGGATAGAGCATCTCTGGAATATAAGCACCACCAAACTTTCCGTAGTATCCGCGTTCGTCAACATCGTATTTCATAAGAAATCAGTTTAAATAATTTTGAATGGCTTTAATCTTGTCAATACTTTTAATACCGGGTTCAATTTCAACGCCACTGTTAATATCCAATGCATGCAAATTCATATCGTGCAGCAAACGGATACCCGTGACATTCTGTGGTGTAATCCCTCCACTCAGAAAAAAAGGAACATGCTGATTATAGAGCTTCATGATACTCCAATCAAATGCCTGGGCATTCCCTCCATAATACTTTCCCTTTGTATCAAACAAAAAGAAATCAACAACAGGCTCGTAGGGAGCTGTAATCGAAAAATCAAAGTCATCGCCAACCGGAAAAACCTTAATAATCTTCATTCCTTCATTTTTCAACTCCGATACTTGTTCAGGTGATTCATGTCCATGCAGTTGAAGAATATCCAAGGCGTACCGATTGGTCAGCCTGAGCATTTCTTGTGTGCCAGCATTCACAAAAACACCAATCTTCTTAACGTCCGTTGGAAAGTCCTCCGGTATTTCAAATTCTTCGCCAACATATCTGGGAGATGCCGGATAAAATATAAAGCCCATGTACGCAGGATGCAATGCTGCCACCTGCACTATGTTGGCAGCATTCCGCATTCCACATACTTTAAGTTTTAAACTATCCTTCATCTTACAATTCAGCGTTTCGATAATTAATTTGATTCAGCTTTTCGCAAGGCTTCCATGAATTCTCGTGCTGCCTTATCAGGCCTGCCGTGCCTCATGAAATTCTCACCCATCAGAAATCCCGCGTACCCGTATTGCCTCAATTCGATAATAGCTTCCGGTGTTGAAATGCCACTCTCTGATACTTTTACAACAGAAGAAGGAATTATTTCGGCCAATTGTTTTGATATATCCAGACTTACGTCAAATGTTTTTAAGTTCCGGTTGTTTACACCGATCAGATCAGCACCAACCTCCATGTTCGATTTTACTTCAGCGGCATCGTGTACTTCCAGCAAAACCTCCATTCCCAACGAATGCGCAAATGCAGTCAGTGATGCAGCTTGTGCCGGTTCCAGAACAGCAGCAATCAGCAGAATAGCATCAGCACCAATTGACTTGGCTTCAATGATCTGGTACTCATCGATGGTAAAGTCCTTACGCAAAATGGGGCAAAAATTAAATTTGCGTGCCACCATCAAATCATCATTGCTTCCGCCAAACGAAGGCTTATCGGTTAAGACAGACAAGGCCGAAGCACCCGCCTGCATGTATCCAATGGTGGTCCGCTCAACAGAAGCATGGGCATTGATCACTCCCTTCGAAGGCGACTTCCTTTTAAACTCAGCAATGATTCCTGTTTTATCTGCGCGTTGAATGTATTTTTTCATCGATACAGGTTGTGCAGAAAAATAAATACTCTGCTCCAGCAACTTCACTGGATAAAGACTTTTTCGCTCCGCTACTTCCTTCAGTTTATAGGCAACAATCTGATCAAGTATATTCATATGCTGTACGTTAACTGTTAACTAACTTCTTAAAACATTCCAATGCCTTACCCGATTCCAGTGCTTCCTTTGCCTTCACGAGTGCCGACTGCAATCCGCCAGACTGATGCCCGGCATACAACGCCATACCCGCGTTGGTAATGACAGCTGCGTTTTGTGCTGTTGTTCCTTTCCCTTCCAGGATATGCATGAAAATACTGGCAGACTCTTCTACCGTTTCCCCGCCCTTTATATCCTGATACTTCAATTGAGGCATACCGATATCCGCAGGCTCAAGTAATTGCTCACCACGGTTGAAAAAATATTTAAATGCTCCAGTCAACGATATTTCATCGTATCCATCCAGCGAATGAAGGATCACAAAATCCTTATCGGTATTTTGATAGAGATAGCCATACTGGCGTGCTAATTCCAGGCTAAAGACACCCACCAATTGCCGCGTGGGAAAAGCTGGATTTACCATCGGCCCGAGCATATTGAAAAATGTTTTAACACCAAGCTCTTTTCGAATGGGTGCTACATTCTTCATGGCCGGATGAAACAAAGGCGCATGCATGAAACAGATATTGGCACGATCCAGACTTCGCCTGAGTTCATCCACATCATTGGTAAATTTATAACCGAAAAATTCCAGCACATTGGAAGAACCACACGCAGACGAAACACCATAGTTACCGTGCTTGGCAACAGGCTGACCCGCAGCCGCCACCACAAAGGAAGAAAGTGTAGAGATGTTGAACGTATTTTTACCGTCACCCCCGGTACCACATACATCCATTACAGGAGCATCAAACCGCGCAGGTATGCAGAGTTCCAGCATTGCATCGCGAAAACCCTGCAGTTCATCAATGGTAACACTGCGCATCATGTACACTGTCATGAATGCAGTAGTCTGACTTGGATTGAATTTTCCCGTGGCCAGATCCACCAACACCTGCCGTGCGGTTTCTTTGGTGAGCGACCGATGATCGATCAATTCATTTAATATTTGTTTCATCCCGTATGGTGTTTGTGTGGGCTAATTCTCCAACCAGTTTTTAATCATTTTCGGGCCCTCTGGTGTCATGATGGACTCCGGGTGGAATTGCAATCCACGTACATCATATTCCACATGACGCAACCCCATAATCAATCCATCGCCATTGATGGCCGTTACTTTCAGTTCAGCAGTAATACTGTCAGGCAGAACAGCCCAGGAATGATAATGCGTGGCTTGAAATGTATTGTTGATGCCACGAAATAGTATCTCCTCACGATCTTTCACTTCAGCAATTGACGTAACGCCATGCAATACATGGGGAATATTAAAAAGTTCAGCGCCATACACTTCACCAATGCCCTGATGCCCCAGGCAAATACCTAGAATACTTTTAGTGGGACCGTATTCGCGGATAACCTGTTTCATAATACCGGCTTCATCGGGAATACCAGGGCCGGGCGACAGCATTATCTTGTCGTATTGTTCAACATCTTCCAGTGCTATCTTATCGTTTCTGAAAATATCCACCGGATAATTCAGCTCACGGATAATGTGCACGAGGTTGTAGGTAAAGGAATCGTAATTATCGAGTACGAGTATTTTCATTTTTCTTGAGTTCTTAAATTTTTTCAGCCATCAGCACAGCCTTTCGCAAGGCAGCAAGTTTGTTATTAACCTCCTGGAGCTCACTGGAAGCATCCGATTTAGATACCACACCGGCTCCGGCCTGGTAAATCAGTTTATTCTCCCGACTCAGAAATGTCCGGATCATAATTGCATGATTGAATGAGCCATCAAATCCCATAAAACCAATGGCCCCTCCATAAAATCCACGGTTGGTATTTTCATAGGTATTGATCAGCGTCATCGCCATGTGCTTCGGTGCACCGGATAGGGTTCCTGCAGGAAAAGTATCGGTTGCCATCCGAACAATCGATGCATCGTGCTTCAGTGTGCCGGTAACTTTGGATACCAGGTGTATAACGTGCGAATAGTATTGAATCTCTTTGAAAACCTCCACGGTTACATTCGCGGCATTGCGGCTCATATCATTGCGTGCCAGGTCTACCAGCATCACATGTTCAGCATTTTCTTTTTCATCGGCCGCAAGGCGCTCAGCAATAGCGGCATCTTCCTGATCGTTACCGGATCTGCGAAAGGTTCCCGCTATCGGATAGATGTGTGCTTTATCCTGCTTTACCTGCAACTGGGCCTCCGGTGAAGAGCCCAGCAATTTGAAGTTGCCATAATCAAAATAAAAAAGATACGGTGACGGATTGATGGAACGCAGTGCCCGGTATACATTAAACTCATCACCTTTAAAATCGCACGCAAACCTGCGCGATAACACAATCTGAAAAACATCGCCACGGTAGCAATGCTCTTTTCCTTTTTCGATCACCGATAAAAATTCTTCATCACTAAAATTAGACTCCTCGCCATTGACTACTGAAAACGGGTAAGTAGCAAAACGATTGCTGAAAATAATCTGCTGTAGTTTTTCTAAGGTTGAAGACTGATCCGATGCTGTTGACAAATGATGCTCAAACAGACTGAGCTCATTCGAAAAGTGATCCACCACAATAACATACCGATAGAGTTTATACAAAACATCCGGAATGAAAGCATCCTTTTTTGTAATCGTAACATCTTCGAAAAACCGAACAGCATCGTACGTCATATACCCGAAAAGACCGCTGCTAACAAACTTCGATTGAACATCCTGATCGGCTTCAAAACTATTCCGGAAGTTTTCCAGCATGTCGGTAACCTGGCCGACTTGATTGATCGTTTCTTGCTGCACACTTCCATCCGGAAAACGCATTTCAGCCTGATCGCCTTTTACCTGAAAAGAGGCCATCGGACTGCAACAAATCAGTGACAAACTATTTTCATGCCCATGATAATCAGAACTCTCCAGCAGAATGCTACCGGCAAACACATCTCTGATCTTGAGATAAATGTTTACCGGTGTCAGGGTGTCGGCTAATAATTTTTTAGAATGGGTAATAAGCGTAAACTTCATTTTCAGTATTTTTTTTTGTTTGTCCGGTGCGATTTTCCAGAGGCTATTAAAAACGAAGGCCTGCTGTGAACAGCAGGCCTTCGGGCTTATCGTTAAGTCATAAAGAGGCTGTTCACATATCGTGTTTTGATATATGCCACCACCATGCAATGTTTGTAAGTCTCATCATACCCTAAGCGTCTTTCTTTTTTGTTACGCGCTTCGGTTTAGCCGCGGCTACTTCCGTTGTTGCTGATACTGCTGATACTTCTTCTGTTTTCTTAGAAGATACGCGTTTTAAACGTGCTTTAATGGTTCTCTTTCTTCTGGAGTTCCCATAAGAGTCTCTCCAGATTTTACCTTTTTTCGATTTTTTGTCTCCTTTTCCCATGGATAAGTCCGTTTTGTGTGGCAATAATAGCAAAGTCTTTACGGATTACAAATATCCTCATTAAAATTTACGCGATAAGCATTTCTGTTACCCGATTAAAACCAAAATTTCATTTTTCCGGTAACTTCAAACACGATTTTGTGTTAACTAAGGAAGAACGAAGCTTATGGCACACCTGACCTTTGATGTTATACAGGCACTTCGCAACACAGTTGAGGCGCTTGAACGAAGTACAAGTTATCAATGGGGACACATGGGATCCTGCAATTGTGGATTCCTGGCCCAGGAAATTACCCGGCTCCAAAAAGACGAAATTCATACCCGCGCAATGGAACGATATGGAGATTGGTCAGAGCAATTAAATGATTACTGCCCCACCAGTGGTTTGCGCATGGATGATCTGATTTCTGATTTGGTTGCCTTTGGATTTGATATCGATGATCTGAAACACCTGGAAAGATTATCGGATGGAAAAATTCTGCGTTCACTTCCCCTGGAAAAGCGAAACCTAAAACACAATCTAAAAGCAGATGTACTATTGTACCTCCGGACGTGGGCAGACT
Source organism: Cyclobacteriaceae bacterium (assembly GCA_016787565.1). Taxonomy (GTDB): domain Bacteria; phylum Bacteroidota; class Bacteroidia; order Cytophagales; family Cyclobacteriaceae; genus JAEUUG01. Next base: position 637,172 of record JAEUUG010000004.1, on the reverse strand, counting down.
ATGTGGAAAATGAAATGCTTAATCAAATCAACTTAGCCGACCTGCATACACCTAAAAGGGCTACAATTTTATAGTGGTAGCCGAAACAGAATACAATCCTTGGGTTCGTTTTCCTGGTTGATAAACCGGAACCACTTTGGCAATCTGGTTTCTTCAACCAAACCGGATTTGAGCAACACCCGGATGGAGGCGATATTTTCTGCATCCACAAAAGTTCCGACTCTGAAAATTCCAGTTTCTCTTTTCAACAATTTCATCATAGCCTGACAGGCCTCTGTAGCGTAGCCATTACCCCATTGTGTGGGGCTGAGAATATAACCAAATTCAATCCGGCCATCGCGATTCACAATTCCTAAACCACCAATAAGGCGGTTCGATTCGCGCAGGCGGATGCTAAAAGAGTAGTCTGTTCCCCGCATCCAGGCTTCACGCGCATACCGTAAAAATTTTCGGGTATCGTCAATGGATTGATGTGTAGGCCATGAAACATATTTGGTAGCTTCAGGCTTGGAGGCATAGGTAAAAAATATTTCTTCTGCATCTTCGTACCTTAGCCGCTGAAGTAACAACCTGCTGGTCTCTATCCGATCGGGTAACGCTAGTCGCATCACTCAAAATAAATTAAAGAATGGTAAAAGACGGTAACATCGTTCATCAATATTTTAAGAAACAATTGGAAGGTGTCACCATCCTGGTAAAGGTTAACCCGATTCTCTATAAGGGATCAGAAATCACCCTCACTCCGGATGGTAAATCAACACTTCGCGAACTACAATTTGATGAAGGTATTTTCGATGACCTAAAGCATGATGGCTTCTCTGAGGCCAGTCCGTTGGAATTTAATCTTTATTACTCCGGTTTAGCCTAACTGGAAATGTCAGCCACCTTGCACCACATATTTCAACCTGTTTGATAGATTTCGCTATGCAATCTAAACTCATCAACGGCCATCCATTCATCGCCTATTCACACGAAACCTTTGCGCCAGCGGCCATGGCACAACGCACACTTGATTTTTATCAGTGGCTGGATAGACGCAGAACAGTGCGCGAATTTTCAGATAGACCTGTGCCCAAAGAAGTAATGGATAATCTTATACAGGCAGCATCAACTGCACCGTCCGGTGCACATAAGCAACCCTGGACATTTTGTGTAGTCTCCGATCCCGGGTTAAAGAAACAAATTCGAATTGAAGCTGAAAAAGAAGAATTTGAAAGTTATCACGGCCGCATGAGTGATGCGTGGAAGAAAGATATAGAGAAACTTCAGACCGACTGGCAAAAACCATTTTTGGAAATTGCTCCCTATTTGATTGTTGTTTTTAAAAAGGCTTATGATGTGGACGGTAACGGTATGCGGCACAACAATTATTATGTTACAGAATCGGTAGGGCTGGCCTGCGGATTTTTGCTGGCCGCCATCCATCATGCCGGATTAGTTGCATTGACACACACGCCAAGCCCCATGAATTTTCTTTCAACGATTTTACAGCGGCCCGAAAATGAAAGACCCTTTTTATTAATCCCGACAGGGTATCCCCTGAAAGAGACATTCGTACCGGATTTGAAGCGCAAAAATTTAGGTGAGATTGCAGTTTACTATTGAGGCGACCTAACGACCAATTTCACTCTCAAGGGTTCATCGCCATGTCTGTTGCTTTGGGATAAATTTTAAGGTAAGAAAGTTTATACGTAATGGTTTTGCGCTTGTGCATATCGGAAAACTCGCCTTCCAGCAACTCTGAAGAATCAAAAATCATAGAATACGAAAATGTTGAACCATCGGGTTCAATGTGTTTATAGAGTATACCCTTTCCTTCCGCCAGGGCCGTGAATTCCCCAACAATGGGATATTTGTTGGCGATGTGATAACTCATGGTAACCTCGATGAAATCACGTTTCGAGCCGGGCCAGTCTTTCATAATCGCCACCCGCGCATAATTATCTTTACGTTCTACAACCCGAACACTTTCCCTTCCGGTTAAAAAATTCACACTCGTTTTGGTAATGATGCAGGAAACCGAATAAATACCTTCCAACGAATTATAGGAGCCTGAATGTTTACCAAAATAACGCCTGATCATTTCTTCGAAATCCACTTCTTCATAAACAGGCTTCTTCAATCTGTATTTTGATTTGGCCTGGGCCAGCACTTCAGATGTTGGAAAAAGACCAACGCAAAAAAGAATGGTAATTAAGAATTTCATAACACAAAGATGAATCTAACAATTTTAAAACCGCAAATCCTCATACACCCCTTTTGTGCACACTCTGCACGAAAGTTTTCCGCGTAAAGCATCAGGCTTGAAAAGCGATTTGCCCAACAGCATGCGCACACACTCCTGAATACCTTCGGTAATAGACGGATGTGGATGAACACATTCCGCCAATTCTTCAATACCCTTATCCATCGAAATTAACAATGCCACAGCTTGTATAGCACTGGATGCGTGATTGCCAACAACTTTCATACCCAGAATCTTCATATGATCATCGTTGGTCACCAGCAATTTGATAAACCCCTGCGTATTCCGCTTGGCAATAGCTCTTGGGATACAGCTGTAGTCTAATGTTACCACACGATAGTCAATTCCCTTTTCGCACGCCTGGGTTTCGTTCAAGCCGACACCGGCTACCTCCGGACTCAAAAACATGATGGTGCTGATATTTTCGTAGACCAGTTTTCGTTGCGGGTTGCCAAAAATTCGCTCCACAGCATAACGCCCTTCAAGCTCTCCTACATTGACCAATGATATATCTGCGGTGATATCGCCAACCGCATAAATATTCGATACGTTGGTCTGGGTATCGTTATCCTCTATACCCCGTTTCGAAATACTGATCTCCACACGATCATCCCATAATTCTTCATAATTGGGCGTACGACCTACCGCCACCAATGCCTTCGAAACATTAAAAATCTCTTTCCCACCATCGTCATACTCCAGTTCATACTCCACACGATCGTTTTTAATCTCCATACGAATGAGACGAGAATTTCGGTGGATGAGTACACCATGGTTTTCCATGTTTCGCTCAATCACCTTAACTACGTCATCATCTTCGAAGGGTAGAATGCGCGAACCTTTATCAATTAAATGAACTTTAGTTTTTCCAAAGCCTGAAAATATAGTGGCGTACTCGCAGCCAATCACCCCGGCACCTACAATGACCATACTCTCCGGAAAATCATCCATATTTTCGATACCTTCGCTGGTCATCACAATTTTTTCATCGATGGGTAATTCCGGCAAAAGGCGTGGCCTGCTGCCGGTAGCGAGTATGATGTAATCGGCCCATACTTTCTCAAGCTCATATGAACCGGCATCAATTTCTATTTCATGATTGCTGACCAGTCGGGCTGTACCTTTTTTGAAGGTAATCAAATTGGCAAGCTGCGAGTCCTCCATCAGCCGGATATGATCTTCGAGCATACTCTTTCGTTCTTCAACAGCCCTGCGCACTTCAGCCTGAATTTCTTTATAGTTGATACTGGGAACTTCGAGGTTAAACCGTTTCAGATTTTTTCGAAATGAAGCTGTTTCACGCGAGAGCTCCCACCATGTTTTAGAGGACAGAGCGCCATTGGTCACACCCGCCCCGCCTACCCAGGACTTTTCAATGATGAGTGTTTTCTTCCTGAAATCAATGGCCCGCATGGCGGCTGCATAACCGGAAGGGCCGGCCCCGATCACTACAAGATCAAATTTCTCCATACTATAGGACAAAAATTTAGATTTCAATCTACACTATAACCGCCTTTAATTCAACCGTTTTAGAAGATGAATTATGGAGGCACAATCTACGTCACATCAACCTATTTATTTTTCACCGATTGACAGAGTGGATTTTCCAAAATACAGGGCACAAATCATGAAAAATGATTGGTTGTACTAGCAATTCATGGAGTAAGACAATATTCCCTTAAATTGCATTTCAGAATAAACCGAATACAATAACCTAGAACGAGTTGATGCAATTTTTACGCTCCCTTGCACTGTCAGGATCGCAATTCACCCAAACACTGGCTGAAAGAAGGACATTGATTCTATCCAACGGAATTGGACTGGTTCTTTTCGTACTGGCAACTTCATTGTTTGGTTTGTACTACTATTGGTTTAGCTGGAGTTCTGTAACGATAGGCATCCTTGTTATTGGAATATTATGCCTGTCCACCCTGTTGCTCAACCATAACGGGTATTCGGTAATTAGCCGGGTGTGGATTTCCCTTTTCTTACCCCTTAGTGTAACAGCTCTTTCCGTCTACTCCAAAACACTGTATTATGATCGGCAGGAAGAACTGGATTACTTTACTTTTCGATTCATTATTTTATCCAGTTGCGTCTTCCCTTCCATATTCTTTTCCATCCGCGAAAAGGTTTTGCTTTTTAGCACCTCCTTTGTAGGTCTCCTGCTGTTGATGGGGTACGACACCATCCATTCCTTTTTTGGTGTTCCGTTTCCCAAGCACACCATGAACGAACAAACCTACTCCTTTGCCAATGTAGTTATTACGATTACGTATTTTATTACAGTGAGTGCTGTAATGTTTTTAAAATTCGTATCCGAGCGAAACGAAACCAAGGCCGAAAACCTGATTCAGGAACTCAATCAAATCAATGCAGAACTGATTGAAAAAAGTCAGGAGGTAAACGCTCAGAATGAGGAGATGATGACCCAGGCTGATAAGCTAAGTGTCAATCAGCGTAGGCTGCAAGATGCCTATAAAATTATTGAAGAACAGAAAAACTTGCTCTTCAAACAAAACAAAAACCTGTCGACCGAACTCCTTGAAAAAAATAAAGATCTGATCAACACCAATACGGAGCTTATCAAGCACAACAATGAACTACAACAATTCTCGTATACGATATCACATAACCTGCGTGGCCCGGTAGCCAGCGTACTGGGGCTTATTGATATCATCGACACAAAAACACTACCTGCAGAAACAGCTAGTATTGTGGATCACATCCATTCATCCACCCTACTGCTGGATACCATCATCCGCGACCTTGGCAAAATCATTGATATCCGACACGATATTTTTCAAATCCGCCAAAAGATTAGTTTGTCACAGGAAATCGAAGACATCCAGCAAATTCTAAAGCGGGAAATGGAAACGCATCAGGTTACATTACAAACCAATTTTTCAGCATGCCCGAATTTGTATTCCGTAAAACCAATGGTGCATAGTATTTTGTATAATCTCATCAGCAACGCCATCAAATATCGATCAACCGAACGCCAACCCGTCATCGAAATATCATCGGGAGAAAATGCGAGTCATTATTTTCTTCGTGTAAAGGATAATGGAATTGGGATAAACCTGCACAAATACCGCGACAGCATATTCAAGTTGTACAAACGATTCCACCATCATACAGAAGGGAAAGGGCTTGGACTTTACCTTGTAAAGCTTCAGGCCGAAACACTGGGAGGACGTGTTGACGTTGAAAGTGAAATCAATCGTGAAACTACATTCAACGTCTACCTTGGGAAACCCTCGAATGTTGAGCGTCAGATTTTGTATCAGGAACCTTACGCACAAATATTTTTCGATGCTACACTCAATTCAACAGGCGTGGTCTGGAACGGGCCAGTCACCAGCGAACAATATAGAAGCGTATTTAGAAAGTGCCTGGAGTTTATGAAAGCGTATAATACACCCAATTATATTGCAGACCTGTCCCGTCAAGGTAGTATTGCCCATGAAGATCAGTTGTGGATGTTTAAGGAGATCATTCCTGACGCCACCCGAAGCGGACTAAAAAGAATTGCTGCTGTTCGACCGGATAAAGATAATCCTGATGTACAGGAATACTTGAAAGGTATCAACGAATCGCTCACTACGATGGGTGCACAGCAGGAGTTTTTCCTCTCCATGGAAGATGCGGCCATCTGGATTCACGAAGAGAATAAAAAAATGTTTGCAAATGTAGTATGATGATGGATCAATTGCTGGAGTGGGATAAGGATCTGCTCCTTTATTTGAATAGTTTACATGTGCCATGGCTTGACCCGGTCATGTTGTTTCTTACCAAAACATTCATTTGGCTTCCGCTGTATATACTGTTGTTATTTCTGGTTATTAGAGAATACAAAAAAGACAGTTGGATGATCTTGCTGGGAATTTCATTCACTATCCTCCTCACCGACCAGATTACCAGCGGATTTATGAAACCCTATTTCGCCCGGCTTCGTCCATCCCAAGAACCTGAATTGAGAAACTTACTTCACCTCGTGAATGGCTACATGGGTGGAAAGTTTGGTTTTGCCTCCAGTCATGCTGCTAATACTTTCGGCACAGCTTCCTTCTTCTGGCTTCTTTTCAGGCATACAAAGAAATGGATCATCTGGCTATTTTTATGGGCTGCCCTCATGACCTATACGCGGATCTACCTGGGTGTGCATTATCCGAGCGATGTTATAGTCGGTGGATTAATTGGTGTCGTTTGTGGCTGGGTTGGATTTAAACTTTCTTTAGCCGTGAGAAGAGCCCTTGAAAGGCGAAGAGAAATTCAGCCTTGAGATTACCTACACAGACTGCTGGAGCAATCGCTTGACATATTTTCCAATGATATCAAATTCCAGGTTCACCACATCACCGGCTTTCAACTGACCAAAATTAGTGTGCTCAAAGGTATACGGGATAATCGCAACGGTAAATCCATTGTTTTTAGAATTGAAACAGGTCAAGCTTATTCCATTAATGGCAATCGAACCCTTCTCAACAGTAACATTTCCACTCGTTGGATCATATTCAAAATCAAACAACCAGCTTCCGCCAACTTCTTTGATGGCTGTAACCACAGCGGTCTGGTCAACATGCCCCTGAACTACATGACCGTCAAACCGGCCATTCGCAACCATACAACGCTCGAGATTGACAACATCTCCTATAGTGAGGTTTCCTAAATTGGATTTCGAAAGTGTTTCCTGAATGGCGGTAACCCGATGCCTATCTGATTCAACGTTTGTTACCGTGAGGCATATTCCATTGTGCGACACACTCTGGTCCACTTTCAACTCTTTTCCAATTGGACTCTCGATGGTGAGGTGAAGATTGGTTCCCTCCTCTTCCAGTTTAATAAGCTTTCCAACTGATTCAATTATTCCGGTAAACATCGACTCGAATTATTTTATCAAAAATACTGAATGAACTGAAGTGCATATAGGTTTCTGCCGATTAAGTTAACTGAAAATCTTCTCTGCAGCATGCTGACGCGATACTGCAGAGAAGTTACAAAAGGATCAGTTCAATTCAGGTTCTAAGTGCCACTTGGCTGGTGACCGCCACAAACTGGACAATAATAATTCACGCATGAAGATATACTCTTTCGGAAGCTTGTCGTACATCCGTTCAAAGAGTTCGGCATGTCCCAATAATTCGGCTTTCCAGGCTTCGCGATCAATTTCCATAATCCGGTCAAATTCAACTTTTGTAAAAGTCGATCCTGACCAATCAATATCTTCATAGCGAGGCATGCGGCCTACCGGACTTTCAACAGCGGATACTTTACCACGAATTCGTTGAATAATCCATTTCAGCACCCGCATGTTTTCGCCAAATCCAGGCCACATGAAATTGCCATTCTCATCTTTACGGAACCAGTTCACCCCAAAAATTCGTGGTGGTGCCGGAAGATCACGACCAATCTGTAACCAATGGTTAAAATAATCACCCATGTGGTAGCCGCAAAATGGTAACATCGCAAAAGGATCCCGTCTCACCTTTCCGATCTCACCAAATGCGGCTGCCGTAGTTTCTGAACCCATTGTGGAAGCGAGGTAAACACCAAAATTCCAGTTCACAGGTTGGTATACCAGCGGAACAGTAGTACTTCTTCGGCCTCCGAAAATAAAGGCATCAATGCGCACACCATCTGGATTTTCCCAATCCGAATCCAGACTTGGATTTTGATTAGCCGGAGCTGTGAACCGAGCATTTGGGTGCGCACAAGGCTTACCACTTGCCGGATCCCATTTCTGACCACGCCAATCCGTTAGATCTTTTGGTGGCTCTTTTGTCATGCCCTCCCACCAGATATCTCCATCACTTGTTACACCTACGTTTGTGAAGATGGTATTACGTGCAATGGATTGCATGGCACTTGCGTTTGTCTTTGCATTTGTACCCGGGGCCACACCAAAGTAGCCTGCCTCTGGATTGATGGCATGTAGTTTACCATCTTTACCTGGTTTTATCCACGCAATGTCATCACCTACTGTTGTAACTTTCCATCCCTTAAATTCAGCGGGAGGTATCAGCATGGCAAAATTAGTTTTGCCGCAAGCACTTGGAAATGCTGCTGCGATATAATTCTTTTCACCATCCGGGCTCTCCACTCCCATAATCAACATGTGTTCGGCAAGCCATCCTTCTTCCTGAGCCATTACAGAAGCGATGCGCAAGGCAAAACATTTCTTGCCCAGCAAGGCATTGCCACCATAGCCAGAGCCATAGGATACGATAGTTCGCTCTTCTGGATAGTGTACAATATATTTTACTTCCGAATTGCAAGGCCATTGCGCATCCCTAGCACCTTCTTCTAATGGAGCACCTACAGAATGCAAACACTTAACATACTCACCTTGTGTTCCCAGAACCTCCAGCACCCTTGCCCCAACACGTGTCATGATGTGCATATTCACTACCACATATTCAGAATCGGTAATCTCCACACCGATCTGTGACATGGGTGATCCGACAGGACCCATACTAAAAGGAATGACATACATGGTACGACCTTTCATACAGCCTTTAAAAAGTTTTTTCAGTTTTGGCTTCATCTCACGCGGATCCACCCAATTGTTCGTGGGGCCGGCATCTTCCTTTTTCCGGCTACAGATGTACGTGCGGTCCTCTACACGAGCCACATCACTTGGATCTGAAAAACAGGCGTAGCTGTTGGGCCACTTTTGCTCATTCAATTTTATAAACGTTCCTTTCTCGACAAGTTGTTCACAGAGTACAGCGTACTCTTCTTTCGAACCATCGCACCAATGCACACGTTCTGGATTGCAAATCGCCTCCATTTCGTCAACCCATTTCTGTAATTCCTGATGTTTTACTTCTACGGTTAGTGTTTTCATTTGGGTTATTGTTAAATCTTAAGTAATGATCATCAACAAACGCCTACAAAACCATGACATTAATCAGGGATGGTAAATTGGAAACGATTTCGGTTTAAAAATATTTTTGGTTTATATTATAAACTATTTTACATTTGTTCCGTTAACGATTGCATATGGAAACAAATTCTGAAAAACTCAGCGCTCAGCAAAGCCTTGACATCATCGCGGATATGATTGACCAGGCCAAAGGAAGTGTCCAACAAAATAGTTTTTACTTTTTGTTGTGGGGGTGGACCATTCTGATAGCCAATCTCGGTATGTTCTCCCTGATTAAGTTGCACTATGAATATCCCTACGCAATCTGGCTCATTACCATTCCGCCATGGCTATACTCCCTGTATCAGGGATACAATAGAGATGGTTCTGCTAAGTCAGTAACACACCTCGGCAAAATAACAGTATGGCTGTGGCTTAGTTTTGGAATTGTTATTTTTACGCTGGTGGTCTTCGGCTATCAAATCAACTTTCACTTAAATCCGGTCATCCTTGTGGTTAGTGCCATGCCAACATTACTTTCTGGTATTGTTATAAAATTCAAACCGCTTATAGTTGGCGGTATTGTCTTTTGGGTGATGGGCATTATCTGTTTTATGGTGCCTACCGATATTCAATACCTGGTGGGCGCACTGGCTATTTTGGGTGGCTATATCATTCCGGGATATATGTTAAAGACTAAGCAGGCCTGAAATGCTTAACGATCTCGATCCACTTCTGCATTCCCAATTACGTTTGGGTATCATGTCTTTACTGATTAGCCTGGAGTCGGCAGAGTTCATTTTTCTGCGGGAAAAAACAAACAGTACTGCTGGCAACCTCAGTGTTCAATTGGATAAACTTTCAGAAGCAGGATACATTAAAATTGAAAAGTCGTTTAAAGGCAAGAAACCATTAACCACCTGTAAGATCACAAGAAAGGGTATCAAAGCCTTTGAGGATTATGTCAACACGTTAAAACAATACATTCACAAGTAATATTTTTTTGAATATTTAGTTTACATTTTAAACCAGTTTACAACCATGAAAAAATTAATCCTGACACTCCTTGCATTAACCACCATGCATGTTGGTTGCAGTTTGGCACAGTCAGACACCAATCATAAACAAAAGTTAAAAATATTTGAATCCTGGATCGGACATTGGCAGGGAGAGGGATTTATGAAACAGGGCCCGGGGGAAGGAAAACGATCCATCATTGATGAGCGTCTTGAATACAAACTGGACGGAGGTATTATATTGATTGAGGGAATTGGAAAAACTATTGACCCCAATTCAAAAGAAGAGATAATTGTCCATCACGCCATAGGAATACTTTCGTTTAATCCGTTCGGTGGTGAATACGCCTTCAAATCGTACCTGCAGGACAGCAGAAGTACAGATGCCTGGTTTAAGGCTACCAGTGAACATACATTTGAATGGGGCTTCGATATTCCGCAGGGAGGAAAAACAAAGTATTCCATTGTATTGAACCCGAATGAAAAAACCTGGAACGAGATTGGTGAATATTCACGTGATGGCAATACGTGGATGAAGTTCTTTGAGATGAACCTGAAAAAAATATCGAACTAGTTTTCACCTTAAAGTTAGCAGGGAATCCATTTAACCGGATTCCTGCTTTAGTTTGGAAGCCATCGGTTGCGACTACACGAAATAATTTGGATATTAGTCTAAACAAAATTCCATGATCAACAGGCGAAAATTCATGCGGCATGCACTCACAGGAGTTGCCGGTATCACGTTTGCTCAGAATGCATTTTCAAATGTGATCATTCCACAAAAGAAAAAGAAGCTTGGTGTCGCGTTAGTAGGTCTTGGGTACTACAGCACCGACCTGTTGGCACCGGCCCTTCAGGTAACAGAGCATTGCGAATTAGTGGGCATCGTTACCGGAACACCGGCCAAAGCAGAAAAATGGAAACAACAATACAACCTGTTGGATAAAAATATTTATTCCTACAGCAACTTCGACTCGATAGCTAATAATTCATCCATTGATATAATCTACATCGTATTGCCACCTTCCATGCACATGGAGTATTGTATTCGGGCTGCCAGGGCGGGGAAGCATGTCTGGTGTGAGAAACCCATGGCCATGACGGTAAAAGAATGCCAGAATATGATTGATGCTTGTAACAACCATAAGGTTACACTGAGCATCGGATACCGTGTACACCATGAACCCAATACGCAGCAGATTATAAAATTCAGGAAAGAACAAACGTATGGAAAGATTCACTCCGTTGAAGCTGTGGCTGGTTATTTTGATCCACGAACAAATCATTGGAAGCAACAGAAAAAGATGGGCGGTGGCGCCATGTATGACATGGGCGTTTACCCGCTCAATGCTACACGCTACGCAACCGGTTTAGAGCCGATTGCTGTCACGGCTCGTGCTTCTACCACCCGCCCGGAAATTTATACGGAGGTAGAAGAGACGATGAATTTTGACCTGGAGTTTACTGGAGGTGTTACCGCTGCATGCGAAACCAGCTTTGGCAAAGGAATGAACAGACTGCATGTAAAATGTTCGAAGGGCTGGTACGAACTCTCCCCCTTTCAGGCGTACAGTGGTAATAAAGGGGAAACCAGTGACGGAACGCTGCTGCAGGCAACACTACCCAATCAACAGGCAAAACAAATGGACGATGATGCGCTTTCAATTATTAACAAAAAACCGATGCTGGTGCCCGGAGAAGAAGGCCTGAAAGATATTCGTATAGTGGAAGCTATTTATCGTTCGGTGGCAGAAAAGAAAAGGGTAACGATCGGTTAGGACTTCTGACCGCGTAGCATCTTCACACAGTTAGAAAGTGAGCGAAACTGATGGTAGTTGCCTTTCCAGATATGTCCTTTCAAGGCTGATTTCATCTCAGGCTGCTTGTCAAGTCCACCGGCAAACCAATCACCGTATTCATGATCAATTAGATTAGTATCAATGTATTTCCAAAGGATTTTGAATTTTTCAAAATAATCATGTTCATCCTGCGGATAAAGTTCGGCCATTAGCAGCAGGGTATTAAGTCCTTCAGCCTGTGCCCACCAATTTTTGGTGTCTCGCAAAATAAAAATGTCGATACTGTCTTTAAAATAATATCCCTCATCATAAAAGCCTCCAGCAGAATAGTCCCAACCATTATCCAGCGCATGGTCAATCATTTTTTTTGCTATGCGTTGGGTTTTTACATCACTCTTAATTCCCAACACATGAGATGCTTCCAGCATGAGGTAAGCTGTTTCAACATCATGACCAAAAGAAACATGATCGAGATTGTGATGTTTTTCAATTACGTCAATAGATGATTCTCGAAACGATACAGGTGTCCAGTCGGGCTGAAAGAACAAAACGAGATATCCCTTATCATTAACCATCGTATCCCGGATTAGGAAAAGCATTTCTTGCAGTCGCTCCTTTACAAGACTATCGGGCCAAATCTGATATAACGCAGTGAAGGCTTCCAGCAAATGAATAGAACTGTTTTGATCCTTGAGTCCGATTTCAGCCATTGATTCAATGGTATCAGGTCTGACCATCACTTTTCCATCGCGATCAAGATGCTGGTAATACCCTTTTTGCCTGCGATCATGGCTATATTGCTCAAGCCACGCAAAGGCCTCTTTCACCAATCGTAATGCGCTGGTATCACGTGTGGCTTCATAATACGCTGATAAAGCATAGATACCAAAAGCATTTCCATAGGCTGTTTTCATTTCCTGTAACGGTTGACCACTGCGATTAACCAGATTAAAGAATCCGCCAAATTCCTTATCCCACATAACATCGCGTAAAAACGTAAAGCCATGCTCAGCACTTTTCAGAAATACTGGATTATCCGGGTAAAGTAAAGATGCTTTTGCACATGACCAAGTATGACGCGCCTGGGTAACAATCATTTTATCCTGTGAACCTGTAGGTCGCCAATCGAAGGTAAACGTGCTGAGAAATCCTCCATGTACAGAATCGACTGCGCTTGGGTACCACTGATTTAGCATTTCAGTTTTAATCGAATTTTCAATTGCAGTTGCAAGTGTCATCCGATCGCCCGCTGATTCCTTTTCACAGGAAGTAAAGGAAAGCATAATCAGGAATCCCCGTAAACAAATTGAAAGATTGTTCAAATAAGAAGTAGTGAATTCCATATCAGTACTATTTGAAATGATCTCAACAGACGGGATTTGGCTAGTGGCGCGCTAATATATCCAAAAGCTTTTTATCCAACTTATGTCCGTACCAATCCACATAGTGCGCATCTTCGCGCTTGCTGTCCAGCACCCCAAAATCACCAACAAACTCCCACAGCGCAAAACCTATTTTATTTTCACGGAGAATTCCAAGAACATCACCAAACCAGGAAAGAAAAATATCGTGTGGAGTTTTGTTCCAGCATCCGCATTCGCCACAATGAACACCCACACCACTTTTTGCAAGATCAATCCATGGCTTGTAGTATGTCTCCAACATAGCACGGTTGAATTCGACATCACCAACCTTTCCCGGCCATTGGGGTGCAGGAAGATTATCAATATCCTTAAATGCCCAGGGAGCCTTATAATGCGAAATAGCACCTGGATAATATCCCCTGCAGCTTTGCGCAATATTCAAATCCACAATTTCAGGTATTACCGTATTGCCCACATTATTACCATCAGCAATAATCAGGTGCTTTGGATTTTCTTTCCGGATAGCTTCAGCAGCAGTCAATGCCATTTTACGATACAATTCATCCGGCACAGAATTTCGTTGTGAATGTTGGTCATTCATATCTTCCCGCATGCTGGGCTCATTGAGTAAGTCGAAACTTATCTTTTTACTGCTAACATTTTTATATCGTTTAGCCCAAAAGTTCCAGTGAAAACAAAATGCATCCAGTGCAGGCTGATCACGCCATAGATTATAGGGTTCATTAAAGCCGGCATTAACGCAATAGCCAGGCGCGCGATGCAAATTGAGACTCACATGCATTTTATAGTGATGGGCCATCGCCACCAAACTATCGATTTTCTCTACAGCCGATTCGCTAATTTGATAAACTTCTTCCGGTAAAATAGCCCTGCTTCTATCAAAGTCCAGATAAGACGGATATGCGATTGGAATTCGCACAAAGTCAAAACCCCAATCGCGCATCCACTTAAAATGCTCTTCGGTTGTACGCTGTTTAACAATCGGATTGGGGCTAAAAAAATCCAGGAGATTAAAACCCTTCCATGCGGGTATTCTATTTTTTGATTTTACACTGGCCAATACATCTGGGCCAGCAAGGCCCACAGCAGCAAAAGACATTCCGGTGGTTTTGATAAAGTCTCTCCTCTCCATAGGCGTTGAATTTTATGTTCAGACCGCAATACAAAGTTTAGATCCCTGAATCATTGGTTTCCGGGTATTACTGTACGTGTATCACCCTTTGAATCAAACACCGTAATTTTCTGTACCCCAGCAGGGATACGAATTCTTCTGGTGGACTGCGATAAATAGCCTGATCCATAATAAAATTCTACCCGTTGTTTTCTTCCATCGGTATAGTAGAATTCGGCCCGGGTATCCAATGAAGTAGGCGTTAGAACTTCCAATTTTTCTTGAAAGCTTTTTCGAAAAACGCTAACTGAATCCTTATTCTGGGTTGCAATAAACAAATCGTTGTGAACACCCCTTAACCGAACTAATCCTTTGCTATCACCATTTACAAAGAATCCGCTGGTTACAGATGGTAATACATTAAAATTACCTTTTCCATCACCCAGTAAAACCAACCCAGTAAAGGCATCGAATTGACCTGTATTGGGCTCATAGCTATAATCATTTCCCACCATGATAATATCAAGGTGACCATCCTCATTTACATCATCCACCTGAATACCATTAACCGGTGCAACCTGAACGAGGTTCGGAAATTCATTAATCTTAAATTTGCCGGAACCTAAATTTTCAATATAACAGGTCGCCATATAGGTGGCCTTTAAATGCAAAGCATCCTTAAGCTCCGCTGGCGTAAAAAAACTCTCTGTAGTTACCTTTGCAAAATCCTTATACAACGAAAATTTCCTCCTGAATAATGGGCTCTGAGAATTCAGATCTTCCCAGAAATGTATGGGATATGATTTCAGCGTACCATCATCAGCTTTTGCATAACATGAGAGTATTGCATCAATGCTTCCATTCCCATCAAAATCTTTGGCCCAAACCGTTAACGGTTGCGTCATGGATGTATTATAATAATGATTTAGCCCAAGATTCCCGGCAACATAATCCATATCACCATCGCTGTCGAAATCGCCAGCCTGGATACTATTAAACCATCCGAAATAATTTTCAATGCCTGATGCTGTATTCTTTTCAAATGAACTTCCGGTATTCTTAAAAAACGTAACAGTCATGTATTCACCAACAACAATAAGATCTGTTTTTCCGTCATTGTCATAATCACTCCAGATAGCATCCGAAACGATACCAATGTTGCGAAGATCTGTACTCCATTGTTCTGTTACATCCGTAAATACTCCACTAGTATTTTGAAATAAAAAACTCTGCTCAGAAAATGGATATTTTCCTGGAGTAACACGACCACCAACAAATAAATCAAGATCGCCATCCTGATCAAAATCGGCAGCGCGAACACATGATCCACTGGCTCGTGCAGCTGGGACAGCGTTGGTAGATAGTTTAAAATTACCACGTCCATCATTTAGGTATAACCGATCCTGGTAATTTTGGCTTCCTGGTTCAAATTCATAACTACCACTAACGGCATACAAATCAAGATCGCCATCGCTGTCGGCATCAAAGAGAAGAATGCCGTTATCCTCCTCCGGCTTTTCATCAGTAATTTTCCGCTCAAGGAACTTACCGTTTTTTTGTTGAAGAAATAAAGTTATCGGTTGCGTTGCTGCTCCGCCTACAATAAAATCTTCCAGCTTATCGCCATTCACATCTCCTACAGCAATACCTGGGCCTTGTTGGGAAAATTTATGTGGCAATGTTCGCTGAACATTGAAATCAATTCTATCGGGCTCAACATGCTGATAGACGATTCCAGAGGTTCTGTGGGATACCTTTTCAAAAATAGCAGGTTCATTTTCTGCCGAAGGCCTTGAACTTTGAATAGCGTCACTCTCTTTGATAACGAGAACCTGATTGGAGCTAACGCTTTTCAAGGTTTGATGTTTCCCGCCAAGCCACTCAATCAAAACAGAATCAATGGAAGTCACCTGACCTAATCCGAAGTGAACCACATCTTCAACTGTGGAAATGTATCCACGATATATATTATGCTCAGTGTATTGAATTTTACCACCGGAATGATAAAGCGTGATTTTGGTGCCCAATCCGGAGGTATTTCCCGTTGAGCCAATCAATTTTAATCTCAGATAATTTGTACTGGAGGTCGACTTACTACTATGTGAATACAGTTTATTCTCATACAAAGATGCAAGCTGATCAATATTGTTCACTACATAATCCAAATCACCATCATTATCAAGATCAGCGTATGCGGCTCCGCTGGAAAATGATGGTTGATCCATACCCCATTCTTTCGTTACGTTCGTAAAAGTTAGATCGCCATTATTTTTGTAGACATAATTCGGCACCAACACAGACGGCAATTCTTTCAAAAGATCTTTTGTGCTGGCCAGACCATGAACCTTCTCTCTGAAACTGATGAAGTCGCGGTCGGTTATATCACGGGGAAACCCATTGGTAATGATTAAATCCTTCAAGCCATCATTATCAAAATCAGCGAATAAGGGAGACCAACTCCATTCTGTCTGATACACACCCGTTAGCTGACCAATTTCGCTGAAAGACCCGTTGCCATTATTGAGTTGAAGCATATTTCGAACGTGCTGATGCGCATACCCGTAACGCCTGTCATTAATATACGTGGTGTATCCTGCACTGCTGATAACAGTCTTTTTCCTGAAATTACTTTCAGGTAACATATCGACTGTGATTAAGTCTAGGTATCCATCATTATTAATATCAGCCACATCATTACCCATGCTGAACTTGGATTGATGCTTAATAAGGTTATCAATCTCATTCTGAAATTTTCCATTACCCTGATTGATATAAAGTAAATCGTTGGAGATATAATCATTGCCTGCATAAATATCCAACCACCCATCTTTATTCACATCAAAAAAGGCTAAGCCCAACCCATACCCCTCACACAAAACACCCATCTCTTTTGAAACATCGGTAAAGGTGCCGTTACCATTATTTCGGTAAAGTCGGTCTGAAGTCAAAGAGCTACCATCGTTAATCTTGGGGCGGTAGGTTACCGGTACACCTTTTTGCCTATAGTTGGTAAGGATATAAAGATCGAGGTCGCCATCATTATCGAAATCAAAAAAAGCAGCATTGGAAGAAAATCCGGAATAATCGATACCGTATTGTTTGGCCTTATCAATAAAAACCGGATCACCCTCTTCATTTAATCCCTGATTCTCGAAAAGCATATTTCTACGGACATCATCATCTCCGGAAATCGTTGCGCAAACATAAATATCCAGCCATCCATCGTTGTTAATGTCCACAACAGCGGAGCCTGACTTCCATTTATTGAAAGCCTCCGTTCCCGATTGCTTTGATACGTCTTTAAATTTTAAATCCCCCTGATTCAGGTATAGTTTATTGGCAACCATGTTACCGGTAAAGAAAATATCATTCAGGCCATCGTTGTTGAAATCGCCAATGGAGACCCCTCCGCCATTGTACACATACTCCAATGCAATAATATTGACGTGCTCCTCATCTTCATATATTTTATTGATAAACTTGATACCAGAATCACTAGAATCAATCAGCTGAAAAAGCTTCTCACCATCTGTGCCGCAACCCGCTAAAAAAAGCATGAAACTTGAAAAAATTAGTCTTCGCATTGTTGTTATTGATTCGTAATCGATTCGCTAATATTAAGGCCTAAACTAAAAAGAAAAAAAAGAGACTGCCATCAGACAGTCTCCTTTTTATTTGATACTTGTTAAATATTTAATTCAATGTACGGGTTCCTCCCCAAGCAGTACTTTGGTCAACAAGTTTTTGTCCTCCAACCGTCATCTGTGTAATCACATTTTCAGGAATTGGCAAATACTTGTATTTCTCAGTAAAGGTAGCCGTTGATAAATGGTTTCGCTTCGTCTTTTCCTCAGCCAGGTATTCATTGTTGATATAATCAACGATGTCGAAAGCTAAGGCAGTTTTTCCGGCATCCGTAGCATTATCCCACCGTACCAGGTCAAAGAACCTATGACCTTCCATACCCAATTCGAGCTTACGCTCGAAACGGATCGCACGCAGGGCATCGGCTCTGGTTGCAAAAGTTGAATAAGTTCCAATCTGGTAGTTTGCGGGGCTACCCTGAACAAAGCCTGCAGCATTAGCAGCTCTAGTGCGAATCCGGTTTACAAGCGTAGTGGCATTAGCCAGGCTTCCCACCTCTGCTTCACATTCGGCAGCCCATAACAATACATCTGCATAACGGATAATCCCTACATTCTGTGCGCTGGAAGTAAAACCCCAGTCAATAACACCAGCCTCACTGCCATTCAATTCAGCCAGAGAAGGAACATTCTTCACAGGAGAGTAAGGTCCACCATAGGATGTAAGACGAATATAATTGCTTCCAGGGTGAATACCCCAATCAAGGAAAGGAATACCTCTTCTTCCCACACTCCAATCTAAGCGCGGATCGAGCGGAGTGGTTGTATCGGGCGTGTAAGAAGCATCTGACGAAAGAATTCCTTCATCGTTCTTAAGGTCGGTATTATTGTAAGTGGCGAATAACGGCAAACCACTTCCATCTACTTTAAACGAGTTAACAAAATTCTGCGAAGGTTGGAAAAATCCGCAACAACCAGTTGGCGCAGAACTTCCGTGAGGTTGATTCAGCGTGTTCTCATAGTTACCATTACCAATCGTTCCATCACCTGCAGATGCCTGATATGCGAATACCGATTCAACACTACCATTTTCAGAAGCAACACGGTAAAGATCGCCATACTTTGGCAATAGGTTATACGTAGCACCAGCTGCTGTCTTTCCATTTGCGAGGACATCATTTAAAATTGTCAGAGCTTCAGCCCATTCGGCCTGAAAAATCTTAACCTTAGCCAAATATGCTCCCGCAGCCCATTTATTTGCACGTCCAGCAGCGATTTGAACACTTGGAAGATTAGTATATCCAAATAGGAAATCAGCTTCAATTTCATCCCAGATCATGTGGTCATTTTGGATAACCCGTAAATCAGGATCAAGTGCTGTTTCAGGGACCCATGGTGCAACTCCAAAGGCTTTCAGTGCTTCGAAATGGTAATGCGCACGCAAGAAACGAGCTTCACCTTCTATCCGTAACCTGTTTTCGTCACTGATATCGGTCGCTACTGCCAAACCACGCAGTGCTTGGTTTGCACGGGCTATACCATCGTACACAGCAGTCCATTTCGTGTTCAATGTTCCGTTGCTGAAGTTAACGGAGTGAGTCTCCACAGCGTTAATATCAACGAAGTCAGTGGGCTCTGTTCCTTTGTAGGCATCTCCACCGCGAATACTACCCCATACCCAGTTGGAGCCGCCTCCAACCTGGTTGAAATAGTTATTGTCCCAGCTTTCAAAATACGAGCCATCCAACATCGAATAAGCGGCAATCAGCATACCATTAACTCCCTTTTCGTTTGCTAATGAGGGCTCTGTATAAGCACCCGGAGGCTTTTGGTCAAAGAAACTATCGCTACAGGAAATGCCGGTCAGCAGTAAACCGGTTGTCATCGCTAAAAATGCAATGTGTTTTTTCTTTATTGTTATCATAGTCATTTTCATTAGAATGTTAGATTCACACCAACTAAGAATTGCTTAGGGTTAGGGAAGGCAGAATCATCCAAACCCATAAAAAGGTCACCACCTTGAATTCCAATGTCAGGATCAGGTCCTGAGTATTTCGTAATGGTAAAATAATTCTGTGCCTGAACATAAACCCGAGCGCGTTGTAATTTAACCTTCGAAGCAATATCGGAAGGAATTGTATACCCTACAGTAAAGTTCTTACCTCTTAAATAAGATCCATCTTCGAGATAAAAGTCACTAACAGAGGAACGAATAAAATCAGAATAACCATCATCAGGATTGGCTCCGTCTACTCTGCCTAAATATGGCAAGGTGCCAGTTTGTGTATCAGGGTTGTAACCATCATACAAAACACGCTTGCTAACGCCACCACGGAATACACGCATTTCTGTCCAGTATTTCGTATAATTAAATAAATCGTTGCCATAATTCCATATCAGGAAAGTTGATAGATCAAATCCTTTATACCGGAATCCCAAATTAAAACCTATAACAAAGTCTGGTTGCGGATTGCCGATAAAGGTTTGATCATCTGTATTGATAACCCCATCATTATTCAGGTCTTTATATTTCCAGCTACCAATTCGTGCACCATCCATATCAAGTGCATCCAAATCGGCCTGTGTTTTGAAAAAGCCATCAAGCTGATAGCCATAAAAAGATGATATTGGTTGTCCTGCCTGCGTTCTCCACACATTGGAGAGCCTTGAGGCACTTCCGGCAATAAAAGAATCTGGATTACCGTCAATATTGTCTGCTATGTTCTTATAGTGTGTGAAATTAAGACTCGCGTCATATTCCAGATCGCCTACAATTTTGCCACGCTTATTAATAGTGAATTCAAATCCATTATTAGTCATATCACCTAAGTTAACCTGAGGCGTGCGAACAATTCCGCCTAAAACAGCACGTGGTTGTCCAACAAGCAGGTCCTTAGTTTTGTTCTGGAATACGTTGAAATTGATGTCCCAACCACCAGACAAGGTAGCATCAAAACCAATGTTTAACGACTCAAGGGTTTCCCACTTGGCTTTGTCGGTTGATGCATTAAAGGCTGTATAACCTACTGCCAATGCACTTCCCTGGTTAACATTGATATCATAATTCGATAGACCTGGGTTAAATCGGAAGGTAGCAAATTGATCATTCGGATTTACAGGTGCCTGACTACCCATTTGACCCCATCCAGCCCTGATTTTCAAATCACTGATGAAGTCGATCCCCTGAAAGAACCCTTCCTCCGAAACTCTCCAACCTAAACCAATAGCCGGAAATGTTGCCACCCGGTTAGCGGCACCAAACACAGATGCTTTATCCTGGCGCATAGTAGCGTTGAATAGATATTTATCCTTGAAGCTATAATCAACTCGTCCAAAGTAAGAGAATATGGTACGGTACGGATCACGGTAAGGGCTAGTAGTTTGACCCGGAGTAATTGCCGTATTCAAGCTCATGAACAAAGGATTCTCAAAATCAAAATTTGCAAAACTAGATGCATTAACGCCATCCCCGATACCTTGCTTAATGGCTTCTGTACCAACCAGTAACTTAACATTGTGGTCACCAAATGTTTTATTATAAACGGCTGTATTAGACCAAACCCACGCAAGAGAGTACGTAAAGCTTTGATTTAAGGAGGCTGTTTGCGTGTTCTCCGATCTTTCGTAGGTGCGAAGCACATAATCTTTATTGAAGTAGTTGCCATATTCAAGACCAAAAGATGTGCGGAAAGTCAAATCCTTAACCGGGTTTAATTCAGCAAACACATTTCCCGTCACTTTATAATTAATGCGTTGATCATCCTTATCACGGTACAACTGGGCCACGGGGTTGGTGCCGTTTCCAGAATCACCTATACCATTTCCACCCCATCCTCCTCCGATGTCGTTAACGGGAATATAAGGCACCATGCGGAAAGCTTGGGCCCATGCGCTGGCTTCACCTCTGGCTCCGTTTCCTGTAGCATTTTGAGAACTTTCACGGATAAACTGGAAATTCTCTCCAAACTTAAAATACTGATTTGGTGTGAAAGCGGTGTTTAGGCGAAGGGCAAAGCGCTCATATCCTGAATTCTGGTATACACCTTCCTGATCGAAATAATTTAGGCCAAGAGAATAAATCGATTTATCGCTTCCTCCAGAAGCTGTTATCTGATGATTCTGCGTTAGCGCAGAACGGGTAATCGCATCAAACCAATTTGTTCCGGCACTGGTCTTATTAATTAGGTAAAATGTTGAATAATCATTCGCAGGCAAGAAATATAAATCTGGGTTAACCTGAGGAGCTCCTGTGGGGAACCCTGATTTAATACTATTACTTACAACGTAGTAGTCAGGGATTGAAAATGAACCTGCAGTTCCAAAGAGCGGATGACTGAATCCAGCAGCTGGATCATACTGTCTGTTAAAATATTGTACATACTCTTGGGTATTCAAAACCTCTGGATGATAACTTTCGGGAATCCAAGATGGTCCAACATACCCATCATAGTCAACTTTCATAACACCAGATTTACCCTGCTTCGTTTGTACAATGATCACACCGTTTGCTGCGCGTGCACCATAAATAGAGGCAGAAGTTGCATCCTTCAATACTTGAACAGATTCAATGTCATTGGGATTAACACGGGAAGCATCATTAGTAGGTACACCATCGATAACATAAAGAGGATCAGAATTACCAAAGGAGGTAAATCCACGAATCCTGATCTTCGCACCTTCTCCAGGAGCACCCGAACCACTGGCGATTACCCCAGAAGCCCTACCTTGTAATTGCTGAGAAAGATTTGGAACAGGAGTAGCCAATAAATCTTTTGAATTCACCACGGCCACAGATCCAATGATATCAGCTTTCTTTTCAGAAGTGTACCCCGTTACAACCAATTCAGAAAGGGTTCTGATATCGGGGGCAAGTTGAATGTTCACCACAGTGCGCGAACCAACGATTGCTTCCGATGAAGCATAGCCAACAAATGTAAAAACCAGCACAGCATTGTCATTGGCCACGGAAATCGAAAATTTTCCGCTAATGTCAGTGGCTGTACCGTTAGAAGTTCCCTTTACCAGAACGTTTACGCCCGGCATCGAGCTTCCTGTTTCATCGGTTACTGTTCCAGTCACTACGCGCTCCTGGGCTAGTACAACCGATGCGAGCATGAGCAGAAAGCCTGCCGTAAGACTCAATCTTTTGTAGAGTTTTCTCATCATCATAGCATTTTGTTTAAGAATTGGGTTAATAAAATTTGCTTTAATACAGAAGCACAAAACATTATTGTGGATTCTATATCATTCGAATGTAAATATTTTGTTACCAAAGATGCCAAAAATCACGAAAATATTTTTAGAAATCGTTTGCACAACCGTTTGTGGTTACGCTTGCGATGTCGTTGTACGGCTAAACATATAGTCCTAACGACAATTAGGATGCGTCTAAAACTCTTTCCGGGAATACACCTTAGCCTTCCATTATTTCCATATTTTTGGCCGATTTTGATTGTATGATTAAACAAGAACAGATTCCTGTTACCATCACCAACTCGTTGAGCGGTGAAAAAGAACTTTTCAAACCTGTAAATGAGGGCCACGTTGGCATGTATGTGTGCGGCCCAACTGTATACAGTGATGTGCACCTCGGAAATGTCCGAACCTTCCTCACGTTTGACATAATTTCACGCTATTTCAGATTCCTAGGATATAAAGTAAGGTATGTCCGTAACATAACTGATGTCGGGCATCTCGAAAACGATGCTGATGAAGGTGAAGATAAAATCGCGAAGAAAGCCCGACTGGAACAGTTGGAGCCTATGGAGATTGTTAAGAACTACACCGAGGGATTTCATGAGGTGATGCGGCAATTCAACATACTTCCGCCCAGTATTGAGCCATCCGCAACTGGACACATTGTTGAACAGATCGAAATCACCAAAAAACTGCTCGCCAATGGGCTTGCCTATGAAACAAATGGGTCTGTTTACTTTGATGTCCTGAAATACAACGAAAAGCACCATTACGGAATTTTATCCGGAAGGGTGATTGAAGAATTGATGGAAAGCGGGCGAAAGCTGGATAGTCAGGACGAAAAAAGGAATAAAGTAGATTTTGCCTTATGGAAGAAGGCATCTCCTTATCATATCATGCGCTGGCCTTCCCCATGGGGTGATGGATTTCCGGGATGGCATATTGAATGTACGGTGATGAGCACAAAATACCTCGGTGAAACATTTGATATCCACGGAGGTGGAATGGATTTAAAATTTCCACACCACGAATGTGAAATCGCCCAGGCCGTTGGCGCCAATGGAAAAGCTCCGGTTCACTATTGGATCCACTCCAATATGTTAACGGTGAACGGCCAGAAAATGAGTAAATCATTAGGCAACTCATTTTTGCCGCGCGAACTCTTTGCCGGTAATCACCCCCTGCTTGAAAGAGGTTTTGGACCGATGGCTGTACGATTCTTCATGCTGCAGTCGCATTACTCCAGCACCCTCGACTTTTCTAACGATGCGCTCAGCGCAGCGGAGAAAGGATATAAAAAGTTGATCAACGCGCTGATTGCGATCAAAAAAATTGATCATCCCGGGAATAGTGTAACAGATGCTGAAAGAAATGAGGAATTTAAGCGAATTCCGGCTGAGCTTTATCAAAATATGAGTGACGACTTCAATACCGCTAAAACCCTGGCGGTGCTCTTCGAAATGTCAGCCCGCATTAATGATATCAAATCAAACCCAGCATTGCTCAAACAAATTGATTCGGAAACATTCGAATTTTTTAAGCAGCATTATATCTCCTTTATAGAAGATGTACTGGGACTTCGTATGGAGGAAGAACATAACAGCGATTTGGTAAATGGAGTTATTAACGTACTCATTGATCTTCGAAAGAGAGCCCGGCAAGACAAAAACTTTGCCTTATCCGATAAAATCCGTGATGAACTAAAAACGCTGGGTGTACAGATCATGGATGGAAAAAATGGAGAGATGAACTTTACAATTGAGTAAATCGGTTTCAAGTTACAGGTCGCTGGTTACATGTGAATTGAATCCATTAACCTGCAACTTGAAACCCTGCAACCAGCTTAAAAATGCTAAAAAAATTATTCATCCTTCCCATCCGCTTTTATCAGCTTAGCATTTCTCCCCTGTTGGGTACACACTGCCGTCATACGCCTTCGTGTTCTCACTATACCGTTGAAGCCATTCAGGAGTGGGGCGTTATCAAAGGAATATGGTTAGGTATAAAAAGAATTTCGCGATGCCATCCCTGGGGAACACACGGTTACGATCCCGTGCCGAAAAAAAATCCGAATTGAACGTATTATAAACCGGCAACCGGCAAACCATCTTCTCACCTGTCGTCCACAACCAGTTGCAACCGTTAGCACATAAAAATTGATCTTTTCGCAATCGATTCCTGCTCGTATGTGCGATAAAAAGTTAGCTTTATCAGAATTATTTCTAATTCATTATGGCGGAATTCCAAATCAAAAAAACTCCTAAAGAATATGATGTTTGTATTGTTGGCTCTGGTGCGGGAGGCGGTATGGCCGCCTATGTGCTCGCCAATGCGGGCATTAAAGTAGTGCTGCTGGAAGCGGGACCAATGTACGATCCGGCAAAAAACGTTACACAACTCAAGTGGCCGTGGGAGTCACCCCGAAGAGGTGCCAGCTCTCCATATAGAAACTTTGGCGACTTTGATGCCGCCTATGGCGGATGGGATATCGAAGGCGAACCGTATACCCGAAAAGATGGAACCAAGTTCGATTGGTTCCGCTCGCGCATGCTGGGTGGGCGCACCAACCACTGGGGAAGAATTTCGTTGCGCTTCGGGCCAAATGATTTCAAACACAAAAGTATTGATGGTCTCGGTGACGATTGGCCTCTTGGATACGATGATGTTGCTCCATATTATGATAAGATCGATCAGCTAATCGGAGTATTCGGTTCGAAGGAAGGACTATTCAACGAACCTGATGGCATCTTCCTTCCTCCGCCTAAACCGCGTCTTCACGAACTCTTTATTCAGAATGCTGGTAAGTCCATGAACATACCGGTCATACCTTCACGCCTTTCTATTTTAACTCGTCCACTTGCTACTAATAAAGACAGAGGGGCCTGCTTCTTTTGCTCGCAATGTAACCGCGGATGCACCGTGTATGGTGACTTCTCGTCTTCATCTGTTTTGGTGAAGCCAGCCTTAGCCACCGGCAATGTTGATGTAATACCTAATGCTATGGTGCGCGAGGTATTAACTAATTCCACTGGCCTGGCAACCGGAGTATCTTTTGTTAATAAAGAAGACAAACAGGAATATACGGTAACGGCAAAGGTTGTGGTACTGGCTGCGAGTGCCTGCGAATCTGCGCGACTCCTGTTGAATTCGAAATCATCGCGTTATCCCAATGGTCTGGCCAACTCAAGCAACGTTGTTGGAAAATATCTGCATGATTCAACCGGTGCGGATATGGGTGGTATTCTCCCCTCCCTAATTGGAAGAAAACGCTATAATGAAGATGGTGTTGGCGGCATGCATGTGTATACACCATGGTGGCTCGACAACAAGAAACTGGATTTTCCACGTGGCTATCACATCGAATATTGGGGCGGCATGGGTATGCCCGGATATGGTTTTGGGTTCGGCATGCAAGGCACGAATGGGAAATATCCCGGACGTGACGGAAAACAAAAAGAAGCCGGAGGATACGGAGCTTCGTTAAAAGATGACTACCGCTACTTCTATGGTGCCACTTTCGGCATGTCAGGCAGAGGTGAAGCTATTGCGCGTGAAGATAATTATTGTGAGATCGATCCGAACGTGGTAGACAAGTACGGTATTCCTGTTCTTCGCTTTCATTACAAGTGGAGCGACTACGAAGTGAAGCAGGCAAAACACATGAAAGAAACCTTTAAAGAAATTATTGAGAAATCCGGTGGCGTTGTCACCTGGGGAAATCAGGACACTGCTGCTAATGACTACGGCCTTGCTGCACCCGGGAGAATCATACACGAAGTCGGCACAACCCGAATGGGCAACGATCCAAAAAAATCGGTCGTCAATAAATTCAATCAGGCACATGATTGTAAGAATCTATTCGTGGTTGATGGAGGACCATTCGTTTCACAAGCAGATAAAAATCCTACATGGACGATATTAGCCCTGTCGATGCGAGCTTCTGAATACATGATCGATCAACTAAAAAAGCAAAATATTTAACTATCAGGTTTAACCATAACGAACTATGGACAGAAGAAAATATTTGAAAACACTGGCAGTCGGTTCCGTTGGTGCCGGAGTATTACTGCAAGCATGTGGTCCGGAAAAATCCGCTCCACCAAGCGAAACACCAAAAGCTTTTACAATTGACAGAACTCCGGATGAACTGGTGCGCGAACAAAAACTAATCAGCGAACAATTCTTTGATGCGCATGAAATGAAAACCATCAGCATCCTGTCGGATATTATTATTCCGAAAGATGAAGTTTCCGGTAGCGCTACCGATGCAAGGGTGCCGGAGTTTATCGAGTTCATCGCGAAAGATATGCCGCGTCATCAAACTCCACTACGGGGTGGATTGAAGTGGCTTGACATACAATGCATGAAACGTTTTGATGCCGATTTTGCTTCCTGCACAACTTCGCAACAAATTGAACTGGTCGATGAAATTGCTTTCCCCGAAAAAGCTAAACCCGAAATGCAACAAGGAGTAGCCTTCTTTAACCTGATGCGCGACCTGACCGCGTGCGGATTCTTTACCAGTGAAATTGGAATAAAAGATCTTGGATATGCCGGGAACCGACCAAACCAATGGGATGGTGTTCCGCAGGATGTACTCGACCAATACGGTGTGAAGTACGATGCAAGAACCCTGGCAGAGAGTGTGAAGTTTGATGCCTAAACTGGTTTCAGGTACAGGTTGCAAGTCACCTCTTACCGGCAATCTGTAACGTACAACGCAAACCGAAGAACCGAAACAAAAACAATTTCATTCAGAATTTTAGCTAACTAAAAATGACATCCAGAAGAAAATTTATCAAACAAGCAGGTGTTGCTGCCGCAGCATTTACCATTGTACCTCGTTTTGTATTGGGCAAAGGCTATCGTGCCCCAAGTGACATGCTTTATGTTGCCGGTATTGGTGCTGGCGGAAAAGGCGAGAGTGACATCGCGAGTTTTGCGAAAAGTGGAAAAGCTGAAATCGCTTTTTTATGTGATGTGGATGATCGCAGGGCCGCCACATCAGTAAAGAATTTTCCGAAAGCGAAGTATTATAAAGACTATCGCACTATGTTGGAAAAGGAGCACAAGAACATCGATGCGGTTTCTGTATCAACACCTGACCATAACCATGCTGTGCAGGCCATGGCAGCCATGCAACTTGGAAAACATGTGTATGTTCAAAAGCCGCTGACACACGATATCTTCGAAGCACGTGCATTAACGGAAGCTGCGAAAAAATATAAAGTAGTAACACAAATGGGAAACCAGGGTGCATCAGGTGATGGTGTTCGACAATTGATGGAGTGGTTTAATGCCGGTTTATTGGGCGATGTGCATACGGTGTATGTATGGACCAATCGTCCGGTGTGGCCCCAAGGTATTGAGTGGTCATCGGCCAAAGCCGAAATTCCAAAAGAACTGGATTGGGATTTATGGCTGGGCACAGCACCCTTCAAAGATTATGTAGAAAAAATTGTTCCCTTCAACTGGCGCGGCTGGTGGGATTACGGTACCGGAGCGCTGGGTGATATGGGTTGTCACCTGATTGAACCTCCTTTCCGTGTACTGGGACTAAACTATCCTACCGATGTCACAGCCAGTGTGGGAAGTGTTTATGTTGATGAATTCAAACGGGGTTACTTTCCCGATAGTTGTCCACCTTCCTCCTATGTGATTCTCACCTTCCCCGGACAAAATGGAAAGTCTCCGGTAAAGATGCATTGGATGGATGGCGGCATTCAGCCCGAACGCCCGGAGGAACTTGGACCGAATGAACGCATGGGTGATGGTGGAAACGGTGTGATCTTCGTTGGCACGAAAGGTAAAATGATGTGCGGAACATACGGTGCCGCACCTAGCTTACTACCTACTACCAAAAATAAAGAAGTAACCATTCCTCAAAGTATTAAGCGCGTTCCCGGAGGTGCTGAAGGACACTACGGACAATGGGTTGAAGCCTGCCAGGCAGGATATGGAAAAATGGAAGTGAGTTCACCATTTGAAATTGCAGGACCATTGACCGAAACAATTTTAATGGGTAACCTGGCCATTCGCAGTCATGATATTCGTAAAGCCCGCCAAAACAATCCGAACCAGTTTGACTATCCCGGACGTAACATTAAATTGTTGTGGGATGGCGCAAATATGAAGATCACCAACTTCGATGAAGCCAACCAATTTGTAAAGCGCGAATATCGTGCAGGATGGAAACTCTAATATGATCAGGTGTTTATGCGTCCCTGTGTTGCGTTGACTGATTTTAAACTCAAACACATAAATACTTAAACACTTTACAACAGAAGCACATTATAAACCTTAACACGTAAATACATCATCATCCATGAAGAAAATACAGTCCACAACTTCACGTAGAAACTTCCTGAAAACAGCAGGGCTAACAGCGGCAGCCTTTACCATCGTTCCGCGCTTTGTGTTAGGAAAAGGATTTGTCGCACCAAGCGACACACTCTATAT
The DNA here is from genome assembly GCA_016787565.1 of Cyclobacteriaceae bacterium. GTDB lineage: Bacteria > Bacteroidota > Bacteroidia > Cytophagales > Cyclobacteriaceae > JAEUUG01. The sequence goes on along the minus strand of JAEUUG010000004.1, from coordinate 607,509 downwards.
TGCCGGTATCGGTGTCGGCGGAAAAGGTGAAAGCGACTTGACCGGCTTTGCCAAAAACAGTAAAGCCAAAATTTCTTTCCTCTGCGATGTTGACGATCGCATGGCGGTGAAATCAAAAAAGAATTTTCCAGGAGCAAAATACTACCGCGATTTCCGCGAGATGCTCGACAAGGAAAACAAAAACATTGATGCTGTCTCTGTTTCAACAACCGATCACACCCACGCTGTTGCTGCCATGGCTGCCATGCAACGGGGTAAGCACGTGTATGTACAGAAGCCCCTTACCCACGATATCTATGAAGCACGCATGCTCACTGAAGCAGCAAAGAAATATAAAGTGGTAACGCAGATGGGAAATCAATTTGCTTCCGCAGATCATGTTCGTACCGCAAAGGAATGGGTTGATGCAGGTTTAATTGGTGATGTTACTGCTGTTATTACCTGGACGAACCGTCCGGTATGGCCACAGGGTATACCCACCCCTACGGGAAAGCATGCCATTCCAAAAGAGCTGGATTGGGATCTCTGGCTGGGCCCATCAAAACATATTGATTTCAATCCTTCCTATCTTCCTTTTAACTGGCGCGGATGGTGGCAGTTTGGTACTGGAGCGCTGGGCGATATGGCTTGTCATATTATGGATGCAGCCTTCCGGATTTTACCGATTGATTACCCTACTGAGGTAGAGTGCAGCACTACTACTGCCTGGGAAGGATTTTTTAAAGAAGCCAACTATGCTGACAGTTGTCCAGCCTCTTCCATCATCCATTTAAAGTTTCCCCGCAAGGATGGAAAGGGCGATATAAAATTTACGTGGATGGATGGCGGACTATTACCACAACGCCCTGAAGAATTATTACCGGAAGAAGAATTGGGTGATTGGGGCAACGGCTACATCTTCGAAGGAACAAAAGGTAAATTGATGGCCAACTACAGTAAGGCTCCTGTGCTTTTACCTACTGCACGAATGAAAGAAGTAACACTTCCCCAGCAAACCATTCCACGGATTCCAGGTGGTGAAGAAGGTCATTATACGCAATGGGTAGATGCCTGCATCAAAGGTTATGGGCAAATGGAACTAAGTTCACCTTTTGAATATGCAGGTCCGTTTACAGAAGCTGTGTTGATGGGAAACCTGGCGCTGCGTAGCTATGCGATGCGCGATAAGAAAGGTGGTTATCCCGGAAGAAAGAAACTTTTATGGGATGCCAAGAATATGAAAATAACAAACTTTGATGAAGCCAATCAGTTTGTGCGTAGTGACTACCGGAAAGGTTGGACATTATAAAATACGATAGTCGGCAAAGATACCACGCAGCCCTTTCTAAAGGTCATCGCGAGCTTTGACCCGCGATCTCAATTCAGAATGGGATGCGGCTCTTGGGCCGGCATAACGTTTAGGTTATCGTTGCGGACTATCAGATTATAAAATCGTAAATCAATGAAAATTGCATCATTGCTTCTCTGCTCGCGCAGGGAAGCATTTTTTTATTGCCATCAATACGTAATCCAAATGGTAATGCGTGTGCCACATGGTTCTGTTCCGTTGGTGATATCCTGGATTTGAACGGCCACATTGCGATGCTCATTAATTAATTTCAAACGCTCTTCCGTTAATTTAATTCCCATGGACTTATGTGTTGGGAAATTTTGCTGGCGCAATTTTCGGGCAGCTTCACGTCCTATACCATTGTCTTCAATTTCGAAAATAATGGCTTCATCTTTCTCGTGTACGTTGATGGTAAGCATTCCACGTTCCTGCTTGTTATACAGGCCGTGAAGAATGGCATTTTCAACATAGGGTTGAATTAAGAGTGATGGAATTTCAATGGAATCGACATCAACCTGATCATCAACATTCAACCTAAAATCAAACTTGTTTTCAAAGCGAGTCATCTCCAACTGTGTATAATTCCGGAGCAATTCAAGCTCATCACTTAATTTTATCTTATTGTCCACCGAGTGTGTGAGTATACTCCGGATCAATTTCGAAAACATGGAAAGGTAATTGATCGCATTCAACCGGTCATTCTTGGCAATAAAAAACTGGATGGAGTTTAGCACATTAAAAATAAAATGTGGATTCATTACCGACCGCAGAGCCATCAACCGAAGTTCACCAATTTTCTTATTCGCCTCTGCCAACTCGCGGTCGCGTGCCTTTCGCTCGGTTACGTTATCGGCAAATACACTTACTCCAATAATCTTGCTATTTTCAATAATCGGGCTCAATGAATATTGGAAATCCATTCCGAATCTTGTCTCATCCAGGGTGGTAATTTCCCCAGCAAGTGATTTCATGTAATTCTGTTCCCACCATGCTTGTACTTCACCTTCTGGTCCACTTGGATTTTCAATAATTTTTGATCCCAATCGGATCTCCACACCATAATGAATCTTTATATAATCAAAAAAAGGTTGATTGAACATCAATAATTTAAAACTTCGATCAACTGACCAAATCAATACCTCGGTATTATTTATGGTGGCACTGAGGTTGGCTTCCGATTTACTCAGGGCTTCCTTTTCATGCTTATGATCGAGGTAAACACGAATCATATCCGCTACAAGGTTAATCAGATTACGTTCTTCCTGCAGAAACGGTCCTTCAACTTCCAAGGGTCGATCGTCCAGATAGGTAACCTCTATTATTCCGCGTTGCCCATGCTGGGTTACAAAATCAGCCTGAATAAGTTGGAAACCGGATGCGAAATTTGGAGTCATAAACTCCATTTCATCGATTTTAATTCTTGCCGCAGCAACCTCCGAAAACTTCCATCCCATCGGTAAAATAGAAACTACCAACTGCAACACCTCATCTACAGGCTTTTGATCATCGTGAAGAATCTGGCTTATGCGATATAATGTTGTCAGCTCTTTAATGCGCTCATTCAACAGGTATCGGGCCCGTTCCTTTTCCTGCTCAGCTCGTTTGCGCTCACTGATATCTCGAACAACTACAATCATGTGATTTTCATCCGACAAAAGAATGCGCTGAGCAGATACGGTTGCAAAAAAGGTTGAACCGTCTTTCCTTCTCAATTCCGATTCCTGAAACGTATAGCCGCTTACGTTGTAATTTTGGTAAAAGGCTTCACGTTCTTCCGGACTCACCCATAGCACAAATCCCTTTTGTGCTGCACTGGAACCTATCGCTTCCTCGCGTGTAAATCCTGAAACTTCCTCCAATTTCCGATTCGATTCTACAACCACTAAATCGCGTTCGCGAAAGATTACCATCAAGTCGGGGCTCAGATCAAATGCCTTCAGAAATTTTTCTTCAGCCGCTTTTCGTTCGGTAATATCCTGCACCACAGACATGCGGTAGTTCACGCCTTCAATAGACATGCGCAAGGCTGTTACGCGTACCTGAATGACTCTGCCGTCCTTTCTTTTCCAGGTGCATTCGTATTCGGTATAACCTTTCTCATCATAACTCCGAATAAATTGCTGCCGCTCATCCTCATCAAGAAACAAATCCATTTTCCGTGCTGATTGTCCGATGACTTCAGCCTTTTCAAATCCAAGTACAGCGCGTATGCGTTGATTTACATCCACTACCAGCAAATCGGTTTCCCGCACCAGCATGATAAAATCCGGATTGTTTTCAAAAGCCGTAGAAAACTTGGCCTCACTAGCCCGTAACTTCTCTTCTGCCTCTTTAAAAAAAGTAATGTCATGGCAAATGCCCCTGACACCAACCACTTGTTCCCTTTCAATAATTGGAAAAGCATAAACACGAAACCATTTGCGATAGCCAAGCGGTGTTCGGGTACGAATTGTAAGATCATAGGGCTGACCTGTCTTTAATAAGTTAGTGGTTGCTACATTGATGCTGTTGCTTCCCTCCTCGCCTAATGCTTCCGAAAGGTTTTGAGAAGCCACCGGAAAACTCTTATCCAGTCCGAAGATATTATACATCTCGTCAGACCAAAACAGAAAAGAATTTTCAATGCGATACTCCCAACTTCCTATTTTAGCAATGCGCTGGGACTGATTCAAAATAAACTCGCGCTCGCTCAGGTGCTGAAGATTTGCCTTAAGCTGATCGTTTAATTGATGCACTTCATTATCAGCTTGCTGTTGAATCAGATGATTTTTATCCTCCAGTTCTTTTACCAGCAACTCATTCAGTGCATCATTCTTTTCAATTAAGAATTTTAGAAAATAGAAACCCAATCCGATGATCAATAAGGAAATCAGTATCCTAATCAGGTTAAATTCATAGCCGGTATCGGTTAAGCCCAGTTGCTGGTATCCAATCTGAAAAAAGTTTAGAATAGGATCAAAAAATATTAACGGAAACAAAGACCCAGTAAGTGCCAGAAGCAACCGCACGGGTTTACGAACATTAAAAACTAAGAACGGTATGCATCCAAAGGCTAAAAAATAAAAACGGATACCAACCAGATCAGAAGTTTCAATTAGCCCACCCTGTTTCAGGTTAAGCAGTACAACTCCGAGTATGCAATAAGAAGGTATCCACGACAATAAAAACCGACTGACATAAATGAAGCCAAGTCGATTACAAAAAACGGGGAGCAAAAAAAGAACGCTGCAGGCCGGAATAATAATCAGGTTATTACTCCTAAAAGAATCGCCCACAAGATAGCGGGCCACCATCAATCCAATGGGTGCGAGCGCCACAATAACAGCAATGTAATTGCTCAGCAAAACATTTCGCTTTTCTGACTTCGATGAAGTACAGGAAACTCCGCTCTCGATTATACTTTTGAAGAAACTCATTCTCGCTAATATCATGAAAATAAAATGGATTTAGCGATCAGGAATATCCTAAAAATAGGCAATCACCCGTTTGGGCATTTCCTGCAATGAAAGTACGTGCTCGGCAGCACCAAGTTTTATTGCTTCCTTGGGCATACCAAATACAACACAACTCTTTTCATCCTGCGCTATGGTTCGTGCTCCTGCATTTTTCATGTTCAATAGCCCTTCAGCTCCATCACGTCCCATACCGGTCATGATGATTCCGACAGCATTTTGCCCGGCATGTTTGGCAACGGAATTGAAAAGTACCTCCACAGAAGGTTTGTGGCGGTTCACGAGTTCACCATCCCGTACTTTGATATAGTATTTTGCTCCGCTTCTGTACAACTCCATGTGTCGGCCACCGGGTGCGATGTATGCATGTCCGCGCATGATGCGTTCTCCATCCGATGCCTCTTTCACGGTAATCTCACAAATGGTGTTCACCTGGTCGGCAAAAGATTTGGTAAAGCCCGGAGGCATGTGCTGCGTAATTAATATACCCGGTGTATTAGCCGGCATGTTACGGAGAAAATACCGCAGTGCTTCTGTACCTCCTGTTGATGCACCAATGGCGATAACTTTGTCGGTTGTTTTATAAATGGGCGATTCCGCGTGCGGCTCAGGCTTGACTACTGTTGCATGTTCCGGACGAGGTTTTACACCCATCTTTTTGACAGGAACCATGTATGCAGCCTTGATGGCATCGGTTATCCGAATGGTTGATTCCTCAAGATGTTCACGCGTATTCCGAATTTCTGATTTGGCCACGATCTCCACAGCGCCCAAGTCCAATGCACGCAGTGCGAGGTGACTGCCATGTTGTGTTAAACTGGAAATGATAACCACTGGAATGGGGTATTGGGCCATCAGGGTTTTCAAAAATGTAAGGCCATCCATGCGGGGCATCTCAACATCCAATGTGATGACATCCGGTATGAAACTTTTTATCTTCTCCGCAGCGAAATATGGATCTGCTGCCGTTCCCACCACTTCCAACTGCGCATCGGAATTGATAATCTCGGTGAGCGTCTGCCGAACTAGAGCAGAGTCGTCAATAACTAAAACCTTTATTAATTTCTTCATTGACCTCGGTTGCTGTTTTAACCAAAAGACGCATCCGCACTTTTCCGGTAGCGGTATTAAAAACTATTTTTCTTCCTTGACTTCCACCCACATGATGGGCACTCACACGAATACGATAGGATTGCAAAACCTCCAATGCCATTTCAATATTGCGTTCACCTACCTTAAAACAATCGTTGTTGAGGTACATGGAATTGCATCCACCAAAAATCTTAGCTTCGAGATTTTCCAACCGAACCTGCCGGTTAATCATGGCGCGAATCAACATACGTGTTGAACTTAATCCGCGGTTGGCATTGCCTGCATCATCATGTTCAGTACCCGGTAAAAGGTAATGATTCATGGCCCCGATTTTAGTTTCCTTATCCCACAAACATACTGAAACACATGAACCCAACACGGTTGAGATTAACGTTGGTACCGAGGTAATAATAAACTGACCCGGAAAAACAATATGTTTCTTTACGTCCATCATCCCGCATACCGGTAAACAGTCGGGCGCACTTGTTTGAGCGGAACATTCATGCCCATGATGGATTCACTGTGACCCAAAAACAATAATCCTCCTGGTTTCAAGTGACTACAAAATTTCACTATTACACGCTCTTGCGTTGGCTTATCAAAATAGATCAACACATTACGGCAAAAAATAAAATCATAATCAGCCTTCATTAAACCAAAATGCTGATCCATGAAATTGATTCTTTTGAATTGGAGCTTGTTACGAAATTGCGGCTTTACGCGAACCACATTTGGATTTTTTTTACTGCGCAGAAAATAATTGCGCTTCAATTCCAGTGGTACGGGTTCAATGCGTTCAATGTCATAAATACCTTGATAAGCTGTTTGAATTACGCGAAGAGAAACATCGCTGGCTAGTAAACTATAACTAACCTCCGGATGGCGTTTCTTATATTCCTCCAGCGACATAACAAGTGTGTACGGCTCTTCACCTGTAGAACAACCGGCTGACCATACTTTGAAATTGTTGCGATTAAACTCCTGCTGGTAGGAAGGAAGATATTCCTGTGTGAGAAAATGGAAATGTGCTGCTTCGCGAAAAAAATCTGTTTTGTTGGTCGTGATCAGATCAATCACATGGAAGAGTTCACCCTTCTTTCCTTCATCACTGAAAATGAAATCCAGGAATTCTTTGTAGGATGAGAGTCCGAGAGTTTTGACTTTCTTATTCAGGCGGCTTTCCAGCATGGATTTTTTTGCCAGCGGAAGTTTGATACCATACTCGCGTGTTACATACGAGCTAAGCCGTTCAAAACTTTCAGCATCCATACTCATAAAACTGCTTATGTTGGGGGTATCCATAAGAAGTAGATTTGGTTTTTTTTGACGTATCGCGTTCGTTACATCATGAATAAAGTAAGTGCCCGCAGGCCGGGCTTCTAATAAATCCGTGCCCGCGGAACACTTAACCCCCTCCATAACCATGCATGGAGGAGGTTTAAGGTTGATTTAATTTTAGAATTCAGTGAAATCGCTATCTGCAGGACCATCACCGAGTTTCAAATCAAAACCATTTGATGGACCATGTCCGTTTCCGTTTTCATACACATGAGCGAGTTCAACTTTTGGTGCCACACGATGTGTAATCGTTTTATGCTTTGTTGCAGCTTTCCGCACCACACGTGTACGGTTGTCCAGTTTGAAGTAGCTGACTGCCGATTTTAACTCTTCGGCCTGGCTGCTCAACTCTTCGGCATTGGATGACATTTGTTCAGCCGCTGAGGCGTTCCCTTGTGTTACTTGCGATAGCTGTTGGATGGCTCCGTTTACCTGATCGGCTCCGGTGTTTTGTTCTATGCTGGCTGCAGCAATCTCCTGCACTAATTCAGCAGTCTTATTGATATCGGGCAGCGTGTTAACTAATAACTGTTTCGATTCTTCGGCAGACTTCACCGTCTTGCCCGAAATTTCAGTGATCTCAGCAGCAGCCTTCTGACTTCTCTCAGCCAGCTTGCGCACTTCTGCCGCAACAACTGCAAAACCTTTTCCATGCTCACCGGCACGGGCTGCTTCAACAGCAGCATTCAAGGCGAGTAAATCTGTTTTAGAAGCAATCTCTTCAATGATAGCTATGCGCTCGGCAATGGTCTTGATGGCCTCTACTGTTTCGGATACTGCTGAGCTGCTCACTTGAATATCTTTGGCAGCCTTATTGGCAATTTTCTCTGTCTCGCGAGAGTTGTCTGTATTCTGTTGAATGTTTGCCACCATTTGCTCCATCGAAGAGGATACTTCCTCGGAAGCACTGGCTTGCTCTTGTGCACCTTGCGACATCTGTTGGGATGCGGCAGCAACCTGTTGAGAAGCCGATGTTACATTCTCAGCACCATTATAAATGGTTGAAGCAATTTCACGGAGGTTATTGACCATTTCTTCCAGTGCCTGATCCAGGTCACCACCTTTATTCTTCATGGTCGCAAAGTCCATTGTTAAATCACCCTTCGAAACCAGTTTCGCTACATCTACACTGCTTCTCAGTTTTTCAATCATAAACTGGAGTTCGCGCAACATCACCCCGATCTCATCACTTTTTTCAGTATTGACATCGGCTGAAAAATCACCAGCCGCTACACGTTTAATGGCACCGGTGGCAATTCGCAATGAACCCATCACATCTTTCAACAACCAACCGGCTACCACTACACCAATAACGATGGCCAACAGAATAACGATGATCATGGTCAATACCACACTGCTGTACATTTCATCCGTGTCCACCTGATCTTTTTCCAACTGCGCATTGATGATATCATAGATTCTACCAATCACTTCATCAGCCTGATCGTCAATTTTTTCACCCTGGGTGACTGAAATTTCTTCTGCCCTACCACCAGAGTTGGTCATGGCCAGATCTCTAACTTGCAAATGAAAGGTGTAATACGTTGAATACTGAGCCTGGAAGCGATCGAACAACGATTTTGCATTTCCTGAAAGCTTCTCCAACTTCTCTGAAACTTCCTCGATGATTTTCTCCGCGTCCTGTGCCTGGCCCAAATGCTTGTTCAGGTCATCCTCAGATTTTGCAATGATCAGATCACGCTCGATAGAATTTATTTCCGACACAGCTTGCTTCAGTTCCAATATTGCTTTAACATTTTCTTTTGAGCCCACTTCAGCACCCAATGTATTCAAGGTATTCATCGCCTTCTGGAATGCCTGGCGGGATTGATTGTCAGCAATTTCTTCAGCCTTAATTTCTGTATTCAGTGTAGCAATGCGCTGGATATTTTGTTGAACGATAAAATATTCCTCCAGAATGTCCTTCAAGGTCTTTACCAACGACAACGTTTCACCATCACTCAGGCTTTCAAGCTTAGCCATATTTTCGTTGATGGCTTTTATTTCCTTATCAATCAGGCGACCGATTTCAATCATTTTTTGATCATCCACTGTAGCAATCATATTTTTCTGGTCGCGTGAGATGGCGGTAATATCATGTTTGATCTGACCGATCAACAACACTTTATGGGCAGTGATGTCGGTGATTTCGTTCATCCGCGCATTCATTTCACGGAACCGGAAAAAGGCAATCGCAAAGATCACGATCATCAGTGCCACCAGCACAGAGAATGCCATGATCAGTTTTTTTCGGATAGTCATATTCGTAAGCATATTAATGGGGGTTTATTTTTTAGTTAATAGGTCTGTTTAATTCTACAATATCCTGTACGGAGAAAACTTTTGAGATGTCCATAATCATGGTGATATCCCCATGCGTGTTAACAATTCCGGTGATCGGTGCAGTGGATTGCAAGCCATCCAGTTCAGGTGCGGGTTGAATTTGTGCGTCTGCAATCTCTACCACTTCACGTGCTACATCCACCATCGCGCCCAATTGAATGGTTTTATCGTCCGTACCGGCAATATCCAATACCATAATGCGGCTTCTGGAGGTGCGCTCACTGGCGGGTAATCCCAGCTTCAGCTTGGTATCTAATAAAGGCAATACCTGGCCACGAAGGTTGATAATGCCCAGCATATAGCTGGGAGCATTTGGCACCTTGGTGAGTTGATCAAACTCTACAACTTCTTGTACATGATCAACGTTGATGGCAAACTTCTCATCACCCAGAGCGAAGGTTAAGTATGCGTGTGATTGATTTTTCATTGGGGGAATTTTTTAGTTATCAGATAGTTGAAACAACCGTGAAGGATCCAGCACCAGGGCCAGGCTTCCATCACCCAGAATGGTACTGCCGGCAATAAAGTCCTGCTGATGGTAAGCTTCACCTAATGGCTTCATCACCGTTTGCATTTTACCTTCAATGCGGTCTACCGCAATACCTTTGCGAATACCATGAACGGTTACCGAAATAATATCAGCCGTTTTCGGCACAATTGCTTCGTTATGAAATTTCTGGCGCAAAGAAAAAACCGAAAGTGTTTCTTCATTGACAACTACCGTTTTGTTAACCTGATTTTCACGGTTCAGTAGGGTATACGGTATGCGATCAATCCGGTCGATCACGTTCAGGGGAACGACATAGCGCGTATCTTCTACCCTTACAAGGAGACCTTCAATGATGGAGCGTGAAAGCGGTAGTTTAATTGAAATAGAAGTTCCTTTATCGGACGTGCTCTTAATGGAAACATGACCGCGTAAATCATTAATTTTTTGTTTCACAACATCCATGCCTACACCTCTTCCGGAAACATCGGAGAGCTGCGAAGCGGTGGATAAGCCGGGATGAAAAATCAGGTTGAGAACTTCCTCTTCTGTCAGCGATGCATCTGCAGCCACCAATCCTTTTTCAATAGCTTTTTGTAACACCCTTTCCTGGTGAATACCTTTACCATCATCGCTGATGATAATATTAACATAGGAGCTGGTATTAAAAGCTTTTAATTTTACCGTGCCGTGTTCTGATTTACCCGCAGCCTTTCGCTCGGCTGGTGTTTCAATACCGTGGTCAATGGCATTACGAATGATGTGAATCATCGGATCAGCCATCAGTTCAATCACGTCTTTATCCATTTCGGTTTCGGCACCTTCGGATAAGAAGTTTACTTTTTTATTCAGCGTCTTGGAAAGGTCACGCACCAGTCGCTTAAACTTTGTAACCAATGTCTCAATGGGTACCAGTCCGATTTCAAGTGACGTATCGCGCAAACGATTCGTAATCAGTTCCAGTTGTTCTGTAACTTCATTGATGGCAGGAGAATTTAAACCTGATGTGGCGTTCGTCAACTGAGCCTGAAGAATAATCAATTCACTGATCCAGTTCAACAAGTCATCAATCTTGCGCTTACTGACTTTAATGTATGTATCGTGATGTGCTTTCTTGCGGGATGATGTAATGACCTCATCTTCCGCTTCACTACCGTGTGTTTCTTTGCATTTTGCCGATAGTGTTTCCACAAAAGCTGACAGTGCTTTTACATCAACGGGTACTGCATTGAATTGATCGAGGTATTCTTTAAATTCATCAGAACCAAATAAATCGCACGCAAACAATTTGGTGTAATTTACCTGGCATTCATTTTCGACAAAAAGAAAATAGCTTTCAATCTCGGCTTGTGATGTTGTTGTGGACAGAAAAATATCCCAGTGCGCCACATCACCTTTTTCATTTTTATAACAAAATGTTCTGGCTGTTCCCAGTGCTTCAAGATCAAGTACAATAAAAACCAGCGGATGATTGCCATCAACTGTTAAACTGATGGTTGGGGAAACCCGGATAAAGAAGGTTGCCAGTTCATCCTTATTCACGGCTGAAGCTGCAGATGAAGTTTTGCCGGTTGAAACCATTTCACTTTCTGCAGCCTTCAAAAATTCAATAGCTGATTTCAAATGATCACTCAGTGCCTCAGCATTATTGATTTTAGCAGCATCTTTTTCTTTGAAAAGATCACGCACTTTATCAAACGCATGCAGCGTGATGCTGATCAGACCATCGCTTACCTGCATCTTGCCCTGGCGCACCAGATCATAGAGCGTCTCCAACTGATGGGCCAACTCACCAATTTTTTCGAAGCCAAACATATTGGCTCCTCCTTTAATGGTGTGCATGGTGCGAAATACCTGCTCAAGAGGCGCACTGGCATGTGGGTTAGCTTCGAGTTGCAGAAGACCTTCATCTAACTCATTGAGCAGATCCAGGGCATCTTCCACAAATCGCTTTTGATTGCTATCCATTGCTGATGGCGTTTTCGATCTGCGCAAAGAATGTTTCCGAGCGGTACGGCTTTTTAATCCAGGCAGCAAGGCCTGCTTCCTTTGCACTTCGCATTTTGTCCGGATTTGATTCTGTTGTCAGAAAAATAACCGGCACTTTGGAAACTGAAGGACTCTCCTTGATTTTCTTAAGCAGTTCGAAACCGGTACAATCCGGCATATTATAGTCAGTCAAAACCAGGTTTACAGAATCCGACTTCTCCGTTAACAACTTAAAAGCCTCGTTGCCATTGGCTGCTCCAAAGGTTTCATATCCTTTGCGTTGAAGCGTCTCGCAAACGAAGTCGCGAATGCTGGCAAAATCATCGACTACTAATATTGACTTTTTCATGGGGGATTTTATTTTTATTAAAATTAGGTTAAGGGCTTGTGCCTCCACAGGACAAATGAGTATCCGGGGTGATTCATTGAGCCAGTGGACTATTTGAACAGTCTGAATGAAATACCTGTGCTGATAAAAGAGTCAGGAGCATTTTCGCTTAGGCCAAAACCACCGGAAATATCCCACTGAATAACAGGGGTGAATTTGTACGTTAATCCTGCATCAAAGCGGTGATCAGCCTTATTGTCTTCAGGGAAGAAGCTATAGGTCTCCACAAATACACCAAGCCTTTCTGTGAAAACATAACCCAATGAAAATGTATATAAAAAGGCTGCTTCCGGTGTTTCACCATCCCACTCTGCACCAAGGTTATAGCTCAGGGCTAAACGGTCTGAAAGGGTGTGTGCAAAAGTAAATCGGAAGTCGGCAGCAGTATAAGAAGGTCTGAATTCTTCTGAACCATTTCTTAGGTTAATATGACCAATAAAGGCGGCCTGCGGCCAGAAACCCTTTTCCTCAGCCAGTTTAATTTTTACACCAAGGGCCAGCGGACTCATCCCTTTTATCTGTGTGTTTTGATTTTCGGGATACTTGATTTTCTGACCAAGGTATTCAGAGATGAAACGCAATTCAACAAATTCATTTACACCATACTTAATAAGCGTGGTATTGTAGGCAATATTAGCTGTCTGTGTACCTTCAGAACGATCCTTTTCATATACAAAGCCGGTTTCAACCTGCAGGCCACCCGTGGGAACAAGTACAGGAGCTTCAGTTTGATCGGGACGATCCGTTACCAATTCAGGTTTTGCGGATTGGGCTTTTAACAGCTGAACTGCGGCCAGAATAATAAGTAGAGCAATAATCTTTTTCATAATGGGGTTATAGTTTTTTGATGACTCAAATCTCACCATCACCAGGAGGCTTTAATAGCCAAAATGATTAGGTGGCGTGATTTATTGATTAGGTGGAGCGTGTGGATTGTTCAAAAAAAAAGCCCCGAAGAAACTAATCTCCGGGGCCATTTCCTGCATTTACCCAATCCCTATTGCGCAGAAAATTCGTGTTGTTTGGTATGCAAATGTATAGTACTTGCCCATTTACCAATACCGTAATTGAGTAGGTGGCGTTGCTGCGTGAGTACATGGGAAGTTTAGACAGATAGATGTAAAACTAGCGATCCTTTACAGGAATAGTAATCACTATTTTTTGCTTGTCTTCTGAAAGGAAATGGAGCTGCATCGTACCATTCAATTTCCAGGCTACTTTCTGGGCTGCGAAAAAATTTACCAGGCGTGGATAGCTTAATGTATCGGTATAAACCGAGTTTTGATTTTGGATAGCGTGTTGAATAGTCTGTTCTACTACAAATCCATAACATCCAATGGTCACAACGAGTTGGTGTTCTTCTGACGTAAGTCTGAAAAACAAACGACTATCCAGCTTATTAGCAGGAAGCGACAGTATATAGCGCAATACATTGGTTAAAAGTGCATCGATTAATTTTTCATTTACGCCTTCCAACGGCTCGCTTGGCGTAACAACGTGAAAATCCAAAAAATCAACAAATGCATTCTGCTCGATCACCTTTCGGAGGTTGGTTTCAAGCACAGAAAAATGGATGATGTTTTCCGGATCGGTGTCCACTTCATCCGCCTGCGCGAGGTACACCAATTGAAACAACCGTTCATCCAATTTAAGTGCATGGGCATCAAGCATCTGGAGTAATCGATCTACTTCGGTATTGTCCTGGCGCATTTTCAACAGGTTGACCAATCCCAGAATGGTTGCAAGTGGTCCACGAATATCATGGGCTGTACGGTAAATAAATTTATCCAACTCAATCTTTTTCTGCTCAAGTTGCTGTTGAATCAATTCAATGGCATCGCGGTTGGTTATTTTCAGCATCACTCTTCCATTGATGTCGCTGATCAAGCCAAGATAAAAGCCTGAGACCTCAACAGAGATCTTCCTGCCACACTTAGTTATAAAATAACCCTCCAGATTCTCAAAATAACCTTGGGTAAGTCCTGCTATTAATGCCGACTTAAAATCAAAGTCCCCACTAAGGTCATTGATTGATTTTCCAACTAAGGCATCATGACTGAAATCCAGATAGTCGAGCACAGACTGACTGACGAGAGTAATATTGAAGTCTAAATCCAGGATTATAGCATCGGAAAAAAAAGAAGGTAAGTTGTCCCGAACATAATCAGGCCCAATAACCTTTGCTGTTATTTCATCACCCGAATTTCTGATTTGCAACCCAGCTCCCATTCCCTTTTGTGTGCTTATCATAATTCAAGATTACGACACCGTTAGTGGTTTCGAAATGAAGAGTGAGTAAGTGGTGAGTTAAATTGAGCAGGTGGGCTACTGAGCGATTAAATACATTTGTTTAAACATTAAACTAATAATCGGGCGGAACATCAGGGTTTAGAACCTATCCGGTTCAAAAATCCTTCTTTCTTTCGTTTGGACACATCCAGCGATTTATCATTATTCATGATGACATAACCGCCTTCACCTCGAACATATTTTTTAATGGAATTAAGGTTGATTAGAAATGAATTGTGTATGCGGTAAAAATTATGATCGGCCAACATATCTTCATATTCTTTTAAGGTACGGCTAACAATATATTTTTTTGAGTCCGCCATAACAATTTCAGTATAATTACTGGAGGCCTCACAATATAAAATATCCTGAACCTTAACGAAAATCAAACCATCGGAAGTGGGTAGTGCCAATTTATAATTTTCCGTGTTGGGCGTTTTTAGATTGCTCATTAATTGCTCCAGTCTGGCAGTGATATTATCTCCGAGGCGTTTTTCCACTTTTTCGATGGCGCGTTTCAACTCTTCAATATCAATCGGTTTCAATAAATAATCAATGGCCGAAAACTTAAAAGCTTTAATGGCATATTCAGAAAATGCAGTAGTGAAGACAACATCAAATTTCAAATCATGTGCTTTCGTCAATAAATCAAAACCAGTTTCCCGTTGTAGCTGGATGTCAAGAAAAACAACATCTGGTTGATGGTCTTTAATAGCCGCTATTGCTTCAGCAACATCCTGACAAAGGGCTTTAACAGAAACACCCGTGCAAAAGTCCTCTAACAGTATCTTCAGACTTTCACGGCTTTTTAATTCATCATCCACAACGATGCAGGTAATCATATATCCACGAAGTTAAAACTTGGGCATTAAGCGATTTAAGTTACAACTTCTTCACAGAAATGGCACCTCTTCCATAAACTTATCTTCAAAACTCAACTCCTGTCGAACGCATTGAAAAATCCCCGATATTTCGGGACCTCAAATCGCAGTCATGCTCAAAATAGATTCACATACCCACATCATTCCGAAAAAGCTACCCAACTGGAGTGAGAAATTTGGATACGGTGATTTTATCTATTTACAGCATCATAAAAGAGGTTTTGCCAAAATGATGCGGGGCAACCAGTTTTTCCGCGAAATAAAAGAAAATTCCTGGAACGCTGAACTTCGCATTGCGGAGTATGAGAAGTTTCATACCCAAGTACAGGTAGTGTGTACCATACCCGTGATGTTTTCTTACTGGGCCAAGCCACTCGACTGCCTGGATATTTCAAGGTTTCTGAATGACCACATTGCCAATTTAATTGTCGCGTATCCCAAGAACTATTTAGGCCTGGCGACCATCCCCATGCAGGATGCTGAACTGGCGATTCAGGAGTTGGAACGATGTAAAAAAATCGGTATCAGTGGCATTCAGATCGGATCGAATATTAATGACCTTAACCTGAATGAAGAACGGTTTTTTTCCATCTTTGAAGCGTGCGAAAAACTGGACATGGCCATACTGGTTCATCCTTGGAACATGATGGGACAAAAGCAAATGCAGCGATACTGGCTACCCTGGCTGGTGGGCATGCCAGCCGAAACCTCACGCGCGATTTGCTCCATGATCTTTGGCGGGATTTTTGAAAAGCTTCCACGATTACGTGTAAACTTTGCACATGCAGGTGGTTCCTTTCTGCCAACACTGGGACGAATCAAACATGGCTTTGATTGCAGACCGGATTTAGTTGCTATTGATAATCCGGTAAATCCAGGAGATTACCTTGGTAAATTCTGGGTGGATAGTATCACCCATGATGAGCTAATGCTGGAATATGTGTTGAAGTTACAAGGCTCAACACGCGTTACACTCGGATCGGATTACCCCTTTCCGTTGGGTGACCTTGAAATTGGAAAGTTTATTGAAGAAATGTCCTTGGAAAAAACTATTAAAGAAGATATTTTTCATAATGCCGCGCTCGAATGGCTGAATGTACCTAAAGAAAAATTCATTTGATGTTACACCGATTTTTGACACTTGCATTCCTAATCACTGCACACCTGGTATCTGCTCAGCAATCCAAAACAGAAGAATACTTACTCCAACAGGAGCAAATCCGAAAAACCGCGTTGCTTCGCGAACTGGATTCAGGTGTATTTTACATGGATGAGGGCCGCTATACAACTGCAGACCAGAAATTTAAATATGTACTGGAAAACATCAAAAGTGTTCCCTCCGACCTGGTGTTTTACTTTGGTAAAAACTCGTTTCAA
The DNA here is from genome assembly GCA_016787565.1 of Cyclobacteriaceae bacterium. Lineage (GTDB taxonomy): Bacteria > Bacteroidota > Bacteroidia > Cytophagales > Cyclobacteriaceae > JAEUUG01. The sequence goes on along the minus strand of JAEUUG010000004.1, from coordinate 590,543 downwards.
CTTGGTCAGTACAAACAGAGTATCGACTGGCTTAATAAATATATCCAGTTGAAAGGTACCAACGGACAATATTCGCAAGAAGCTGTTATGTGGCTGAAGAAAGCTGAGGCCGAATTTGTAAAGGAGAAAAAAACAGAAAGTCAGAAAGCAGAAGAACTATTGTCTGTTAACTATGAAATTGATTGCGGTCCGTCCGGATTAGTCATGTGCCCGGTGTGCAAGGGTGAACATGTCATCATAAAACCAGGTGCTTTTAAAAATGAATACAAAACCTGCCCCTATTGCAATGAACACGGAGTACTCACCTGCGAAGAATACAACAAACTTGTACGCGGAGAACTAAAGCCGAAGTTTTAAGTTTCAAGGCATTCGTTATCTTTGCACCATCAAGTTCGATTAACCTGCAATTGATCAACTTCGTATGGCATTATACAATAAAATCAATGGTCGCATACTCAAGGAGTATGTGCGATCAACCCCTCAGGAAAGAGTAACCATTTCCTTTTACAAGTACCATCATATTCTTGAGCCCGCATTTTTCAGGGACGAACTTTATAAACACCTGGATGCGCTGCACGTGTGGGGGCGAATTTATATTGCAACAGAAGGCATCAACGCACAGATTAGTGTGCCTCAAAAAAATTTCGAAGAATTTAAACGCTATTTATACGCCTTTCCGTGGTTAGATGGCATTCGCTTGAACATTGCTGTAGAAGATGACGGCCGATCATTTTTTAAACTTAAAATTCTGGTGCGCAAAAAAATTGTGGCCGATGGTTTAGACGATAAAACATTTGATGTCACGCAAAGTGGAGTGCATGTGAATGCCGCAGAATTCAACGCGCTTGCCAATGATCCGAACACCATCATCATCGACATGCGTAATCATTATGAAAGCGAAGTGGGTCACTTTAAAAATGCCATCTGCCCCGATGTTGATACTTTCCGCGAAGAACTTCAGGTAGCCGAAGATTTGATGAAAGATCAAAAGGACAAAAATTTATTAATGTATTGTACGGGGGGTATCCGGTGCGAAAAAGCCAGTGCGTGGATGAAGCACATCGGCTTTAAAAATGTATTTCAATTAAATGGCGGCATTATCAAGTATGCCCAGGAAGTAAAAGCGGGCGGTCTTGAAAACAAATTCATCGGAAAGAACTTTGTCTTCGATGAACGACTGGGAGAACGCATCACAGAGGATATCATTGCTGTATGCCATCAATGTGGGGCGCCCTGCGATGACCATACTAACTGCAAGAATGATGGATGCCACCTGCTATTCATTCAGTGCCCAACATGCGCAGAGAAATTCAACGGCTGTTGTTCTGACGAATGCAAAGCGGTAATTGCCTTACCCGTTGAACAACAAAGAGAAATCAGAAAAGGAATAAACAAGGGTCGCCAGGTTTTTAAAAAAGGACGTTCCGAGAAAATCGTGTACAAGAACGAGCCTGATCATACACCAGCGCATAAATCTTAAGCGTATGCCCATACGAATCGGAATCATCAATGTATCAGACAGGGCGAGCCAGGGCATTTATGAAGACATCCCCGGCAAAGCAATTATCGAATTGTTGAATGCCTACATCAAGAGTCCGTGGGAAAAAGAATATGCAGTAATTCCGGATGAGCAGTATCTAATTGAACAAACCCTGATCGATATGGCGGATTCAAAGAAATGCTGCCTGATTATTACATCCGGAGGTACCGGGCCAGCAAAAAGGGATGTTACCCCGGAGGCCACCGAATCCGTTTGCGATAAGATGATGCCTGGTTTTGGCGAGCTGATGCGAGCCAAAAGTCTTACGTATGTACCCACTGCCATTTTATCACGTCAAACCGCAGGCATACGAAATCAAACTTTAATCGTAAATTTGCCAGGCAAGCCGAAAGCAATACGAGAGTGCCTGGAGGCTGTATTTCCAGCGATACCATATTGCATTGATCTGCTGGAGGGGCCGTTTATCGAGTGTAATGAGGCTACTATGCAGCCTTTCCGGCCACAATCACTATAATTGAGGTTAATTATGGCAAGAATCAAATACTATTACGACACCGAGACCTGTAAATACGAGCGGGTAAAAACAAAGAAAAGCGATGTCGTACTGAATGCACTGGGCATTTTTTCGTTGACAGTGGCTATGGCGGTTGGCCTGCTCATGCTGTACAGCAATTATTTTGAGTCTCCTAAAGAACTTATTCTGAAGAATGAAGTCAAGGAACTTGAGTTCTATTACGATAACCTGAGCCAGGAAGTATCTAAGCTCAGTGAAATCCTACAAAATATTGAGCATCGTGACGATGATATCTACCGCAAGGTATTGGGTGCAGAACCTATTGATAAATCCGTTCGCAATGCCGGTGTCGGGGGTTCAGACCGCTATGCCGAAATTAAAGACAAAGAACTTGACCGACAGGCGATCGTTCTGGAAGTTCATGAGAAGGTTGATCAACTTCGCAGAAAGCTATACATCGAATCAAAATCTCAAGACGAAGTTGTTTTGCTGGCTGATAAGAAAGAAAAGCTATATGCAGCCATACCCGCCATTCAACCTATATCCAACAAACAATTAGTAGCCTTAGCATCTGGCTTTGGAGTACGCATACATCCGGTTTACAAAATGCGGAAAATGCATACTGGTATTGATTTCGCAGCAACTATTGGTACACCTATTTATGCTACCGCAGATGGTGTGGTTGCAGAAGTCAGTGTGAAATTCAGTGGGTATGGAAAAATGGTAGAAATCGACCACGGCTTTGGCTATCGATCACGCTATGCACACATGCATGAATTTGCTGTTCGACAAGGACAAAATATTAAACGCGGTGACCTTATTGGTTATGTCGGAAACACCGGTCTTTCCACTGCACCTCACCTGCATTACGAGGTTTTGATAAATGGATCGCAAGTAAACCCCGTTCATTATTTTTACAATGACCTCTCACCGGCTGAATACGAGAAAGTACTGGAACTTGCTTCCGTAGAAAATATGTCACTCGGTATGTAAAAAAATTCTCTGGAGTAAAAAAGGACCCTGATTTCATCGGGGTCTTTTTTTTTGATACCGCCTTACTCTGTAATATCCGAATGGTTAGGTGATTTTTCGTAATTTAGTTCACTCAAGTCGTGAGTATGAAAAACATCCATTTCTTTCTCCTCTGTTTCCTTAAACTCCTCATTGTCCAACAAGTTTGGGCACAAGGGTGCAGTGATGCAGGCTTTTGTACCATGGGTGCAATGAAACCCGATCAGCCATTCAACAAAAAAATAGAACTAAAATTACGATCGATGGAGGTAAGCTTTTATCGCGGTACTACCACCACTTCAGTTAAAATCTATGTTGCCACGGCAGATTTGAATTTCAGTCTGAATAGCAAAAACTCTTTTCAGGTTAAAATTCCATATTTGGCGACACAGGGAAGCTTTGGTGAAACCTCTGGCTTGAGTGACATCTCACTTTGTTTTACCCGAAATATATTCAGTACCGAAAAGTATGATATTAACTTTTCGCTTGGCACAAAAATACCAACTAATCAATCTGACTTATCGGAGGATGGCAAACCACTGCCCATGTATTATCAAACAAGCCTTGGCACGTACGATGCCATTGCAGGAGTATCCTTCATTAATCGCAACTGGCTGTTTGCAACTGGTATCCAGCATGCGTTTAATCAAAATGAAAACAAGTTTCTTTGGAATACTTGGCCGGATTACCCCAGTCAAGAGTACGTTCAAAAATATGGTCGTGCGTATGAATTAAAACGGGGTACTGATATTATGCTTCGGATTGAACGCAATTTCCGATTCTCTCGTGTTAACATCACCCTCGGTCTGCTTCCGATATACAGAGTCAACAAAGACGAAATCGGAACCCCTTTGTCAGACGAACGATTTAAACTTGATGACGCTCAGGGACTGGCCATGTCAGCCATTGGAACAGCTGGTTATAGTTTCAATGTACAGTCAGGCATGCGATTTTTATACGGGCATAAAATCGTTCAGCGGAAAGAGAATCCTGATGGACTTTCGCGTGTGGAAGTAATGACACTCAGCTATTATTATCGTTTCTGACTATGCGAAAGTATTTCACGCTATTACTTCTAGCCGGCTGTATCGCTCAGGCAAAAGCCCAACAAAGTGATCTTGGCTTATCCGAAAAGATTGATAACCTCATCATCGATTCTCAGTTTCAGGATGCCATTGATCTGATTGATGGACAGTCGAATCTCAAACCAGCGACTTTTATTTTTCTCCAAAATAAAAAGGCTGAAGCACTAACACGTTCTGGGAAATTGATGGAAGCGCAACACGTATTGAATGACATCCAGACAAATCTCACCAAAGCACCGGATAGTTTTCTGGAGTCTGTAACACAAACAAACATCGGCTTTTTAGAACTTACCCTGGGCCGCAATGATCTGGCGGAACAATCGCTGCTACGCGCCCAACTGGGCTTTGAAAAAGCACGTCAATCGACTAGCCTCGAAGCCGCCCAGGCGTTGGCAAACCTTGGTCTCGTTTATCTGGCAACTGGAAAATATAGTCAGGCAGAAGAACAACTACAGATGACGCTATCCCTACGTATGGCTAAACTTAAAAGTGATCATGAATTGATTGCCGCCACGTATAACGATCTTGGATTGGTCTACAGCCAGCTCGATAAAGACAAAGCACTGGATTACTACGAAAATGCACAGGGAATTTACTCCAAAATTCATGGTGCGGAGCATCCTAAAATCGCCACAACACGCATCAACATTGGCATCATCTATCTTGGTTTAAAATTATATGGCGATGCCATTAATAATTTTGATGAAGCCTTGAAAATATTCAACACCGTTTACACGCAATCCCATCCTGCCAAAGCAATTGTGCTGTATAATCTCGGCCAAACATACCTGAACATGGGCGATGAAAAGGCTGCTATGGGATATTATGATCGCGCTTTTAAAATGTATGAAGAGAGTTTTGGCTTTCAACATCCCGAAGTAGCTAATGTGCTGAACGCTATGGGTAACTTACACCTGAAACAAAATAATTTTGTTGGTGCCCTTACCTCCTACCAAAAAGCCCTGCAGGCGAATGTATTTGGTTTTACCAATAACAATTTCAGCGTTAATCCCCCGCTGAAAAATTACTACAATGGGTTACGGCTTCTTCAGTCACTCTTATTTAAAGCTCAGGCCTATGAAGCGCGCTATTTGTCTAAGTCACTTCGATTTGAGGATTTAAAATCGTCACTGAAAGTCCTGCTAACATGTGATTCCCTAATCGATCGTTTGAGACAACAAAGCAATAATGAAAGTGACAAAATTCTGCTGGGAGCTACCGCCAATGAAGTATATGGCGATGGTGTGCGGATAGCACATGAAGCAGGTTTGAATGCTGTAAAAAAGAAACCATACTTCGAATTAGCCTTTTATTTTGCCGAGAAAAGCAAAGGGGCTGTGTTGCTTGATGCTATCACCAGCGCGAATGCAAAATCATTTGCAGGCATTCCGGATGATCTCCTTGAAGAAGAGAAAAATTTAAAATCATCCATTACCCTGATGGCCCAAAAACTCGCGCAAAAGCCATCCCCTGAGGAAGAGCGGTATGTACGCGAAACCCTGTTTACTTTGAACAGAAGTTACGAGTTGTTTATACAGAAAATGGAAAAACAATTTCCGGAGTACTTCAATCTTAAATTCAATGACACATCCCCAACCATTCCGGTTATTCAAAAGTTACTCAACCCAAAGACTGCCGTGCTTAGTTACTTCATCGATGAAAAGAATAACCGGCTTTACATTTTTCAAATAAGCAATTCAAGTTTCAAAATTACAGACCATACGCTTTCGGGTGATTTTGATCGGTACATTACCGGGCTACGGAATGGACTTTACTTCAATGAAATGAAAACGTATAAACTCTCAGCGCGTGAGTTAGGACGTATACTTATTCCCAATATCCACTCGTCCATCCAAAATCTGATTATCTTACCAACAGGAAGACTGGGCATTATTCCGTTTGAAACCTTACTGACAAAGAATGCGGAGAAAATCACTGATTATCCATCATTACCCTACCTATTAAACCGCTTTAGCGTTCGTTATGAATTTTCAGCCGGACTAATACTGCAAAAATCAAAAGAAGAAAAACAAGTTACTTCACCTTCCATTTTTCTATGCGCTCCCATTAACTTCCCGGAAAAGGACTACCTGGGTGACCTTCCCGGAACAGAAAATGAGATAACGGAAATCGCTAAACTTTTTGACGATAAAAAACTTAACCATACTTCAGTTTCGCGAAAGCAGGCCGATGAAAAACTGGTGAAGTCAGATCAGTTATCCAATTACAACATACTGCATTTTGCCACACACGGGGTTGTAGATGAATCCGATCCTGAACTTTCAAGAATTTTCCTTCAAACCGATAGCGATGCAGAAGACGGAAACTTATTTGCAGGCGAAATATACAACCTCAACTTGAAGGCGAACCTGGTAACCCTTTCTGCCTGCCAAACCGGAATGGGAAAAATTTTTAAAGGTGAGGGCGTGATAGGACTATCACGAGCATTGGTCTATGCAGGAGCGCAAAACATTATCGTATCTTTTTGGAGCGTTTCCGATGAATCAACATCTGTTTTGATGAGAGACTTTTATACCAGGCTGCTTAATCAACCAACTGCAGATTTTGGATCAAGTCTGCGTTCAGTAAAGCTGGATATGTTGAAAAAAGGCCCATACACCGCTCCCTTCTATTGGGCACCCTTCGTTCTCATTGGCTACTGAACCAAAAAAACTTACCTAGAAAAAAATTGGCAGATTAAATGGGCTATAAAAATAATATCCTGCCCAGTCAGTAGATAGTGGTATGACCCACATCTACTGTTGGAGCAGGTATTCACATGTGAACGCTATGGCAAAAAGCTATTTCACTGTGTGGAGAGAACTTTAAAGTAAGAGCATAAGTTTCAATTTTCCTAAAGAAATACTGAAACTTTCTTGAGCCTGAAAAAATGGCTTTTTTAGCGCTATAATTGAGGCTATTGATGACAAAAATACTCATCTTTCAGGTAACATATCATAATAGGATTTGAATTGTGTTTTTTATTAAATAATTGTAAATCAATCGATTAAGTACAAACCTAAAAGCTTTCCTGTTGATTAACAGGCATTTAATAATTCATGCTGGAAGACAACTATAAACAACGCGGATTACGCAATAAACTGGTAAAAAAACTGCGCGAAAAAGGCATTAAAGATGAAGCAGTTTTAGCTGCCATCGGAAAGGTTCCCAGGCACGTTTTTTTCGATGAGGCGCTGCTAAATCACGCCTACGAGGACAAAGCTTTTCCAATAGGAGAAGGCCAAACCATTTCGCAACCTTTCACGGTTGCATTCCAAACTGAGAAACTGGAAATTAAGTCGGGTGATAAAGTCCTCGAGATTGGAACAGGCTCCGGTTATCAGGCCTGCATACTGTTAGAACTAGGCGCCACACTCTACACAATTGAATATAATCGTAAGCTCTATGAAACTGTGCGGACGTTTCTCCCCCAAATGGGCTACAAACCTTTCTTCCTGCATGGCGATGGATCAAAGGGCATCCCCGCAAAAGCACCATTCGATAAAATTATAGTAACAGCAGGAGCACCGGTTGTGCCCGCTGCATTAACAGACCAATTGGCGGAAGGTGGAATTCTCGTTATCCCTGTTGGTGATCGTGAAAAACAGCTCATGCTTCGTATCCGTAAAAAGAATGGGAAATTGGTCCGGGAAGAATTCGATTACTTTGCCTTCGTGCCCTTGCTCGGCGAACAAGGATGGAAAGGTTAACAGGATAGTGAAGACTAATTACCCTTCAAGCTTTGTAGCAAATACGATTTGAAATTCGAAAAGTCTGCGCTCATGGGGATGCTTAACTTTTTCCCTGCCATAAACTTTTGAAGGGGTGCCGGAAGAAGAATTTTTTTCTCCAGCGTTTCCTCTACTACATTTATGAATTTACCTGGATGGGCAGTCTCCAGAAAAACTCCCACTACATCTCTCCGCTGCTTTTGTAAATATTGCTTTAATCCCAAATACCCAACAGCACCGTGAGGGTCCATAACGTAGCCTGTTGATAAACTTACTTCCTTCATCGCCTCACGGGTTTCATCATCAGAAAATGAGTACCCAACCAATTCATTTTGTAATGCTTCGATATCATTAGCAAATAAATCCAGCATTCGTGAAAAATTGCTGGGGTTACCAACATCCATGGCATTACTAATCGTAGTGATGGACGGTCGGGGAGCAAAAATACGGGAACGCAGATACGCTGGAACAATATCGTTTAAATTGGTAGCGGCAATAAATTTCTCAACCGGCAATCCCATGCGCTTCGCGAACAATCCTCCTGTAAGGTTTCCAAAATTTCCACTGGGGATTGAAAACACAAGCGGCCTCCTATTCTTCAACTGGGCATATGCCCAAAAATAATAGAACGACTGCGGAATCAAACGGGCAATATTGATCGAGTTAGCTGAGGTCAGAAAGAGAGAATTTCGAAGTTCATCATCCAGAAATGCCTGCTTTACAAGACGCTGGCAATCATCAAATGTCCCGTCAATTTCGAGAGCCGTAATATTTTGGTTTAATGTAGTAAACTGCTTTTCCTGCACTTCACTCACTTTTCCGGAAGGATACAATACTACTACCTGTGTGCCCGCCACACCCAAAAATCCATTCGCTACCGCACTTCCGGTATCGCCCGAAGTGGCCACCAGAATAACAATATCACGATCTTGTTGCTTGGCAAAATACCCCAACAATTGTGACATGAAACGTGCGCCAAAATCCTTAAAGGCCATAGTTGGACCATGGAATAATTCCAATGCATATAAATCATTTTCAATTTCAACAAGGGGGGCTTCAAACTTAATGGTGTGCGATACAATCCGCTTTAACTCCAGTTCGGGGATATCCTCACCTAAAAGATGATGCGCTACTTCAAATGCAATTTCAGGAAATGTTTTTTGGCGAATACTTTCAAAAAAAGTTGTCGGCAACACCGGGATTGATTCCGGCATATACAGTCCGTTATCGGGAGCAAGCCCCTGCATGACGGCTTCGCGCAGGCTGACCTTATGATCTTTATTGTTGGTACTGTAAAACTTCATGACGGTAAAGATTTTGCCAGGGTAAAGGAAAAGAACTAGTCAATTACCTTCGCACCCTCCAGATTAATTTTTGAAATATAAACTTCACTATTCAGTTTGTAGCGAGCGAATTGTTCCTGAATCACTTTTCCCACACGAGTGGCTAATGCTCTTTCCGTGCAAAGCGAAAAGATAGTGGGTCCTGAACCGGATATACCACACCCCAACGCCCCCGCATGAACAGCCGCTGCTTTTAGTTCATCAAAACCTGGGATGAGTACGGAACGGATTGGCTCGGCAACAACATCCTGAAGTGACCGGCCAATCAACCCAAAATCTGGTTTCATTAAACCTGCTACAAGACCCGCAATATTTCCCCATTGTATTACAGCGTCCTTTATGCTGATGGACTGCTTCAGCACCAGACGCGAATCTGAGGTTTTTAATTCCATTTGTGGATGAACCAATGCGCAGTACAATTCAGCGGGTGTCGGAATACTCACAACATCCAGTGGTTCGTAACCTCGAATGAGTACAAATCCACCCAGCAACGATGGTGCAACATTATCTGCATGCGCAGATCCACACGCCACTCGTTCGGCCTCCATGGCAAACGGAAGAAGTTCTTTCTGACTGAATGGCTCTCCCATCAAGTGATTGATGGCCACCAGTGCAGCAACCGAACTGGCAGCGCTTGAACCCATGCCACTTCCCAACGGAAGGTTTTTGAATAGCTCAATCTCTACACCTTGTGTACTGTCGATAGCCTTGAGAAAAGCCTGAACAGCAACACCTGAAGTATTCTTTTCTGTTGCCATTGGCAACCGACCCCCGTCACCAACAATTTTTGTAATAACCACCCCGGGTTCTTTCCGCATGGTAAGCTTTACTTCATCACCGGGGTGTTCAACGGCAAATCCAAAAATGTCAAAGCCGCAGGAAACATTCGCGACTGTTGCAGGTGCATATGCTTTAATTGATTTCATGCTGATAGGATTATCGATGCTTAGCCTGCACTATTTTGTATAATGACCAATTCGAATTATGTCTGCAAAAACGCCCGCGGCCGTAACGGCAGCACCAGCACCCGGACCGCGGATCACCATCGGTCGCTCGTGGTATCGCTCGGTAGTCAGAAGAATAATATTATCACTACCGGATAAGGAGTAAAATGGATGCTGATCATTTACTGTATCTAATTGTACACTCACCTTTCCTTCATGCAGCACAGCTTTGTAGCGGAGTTTTTCATTTCTGGAGGCGGCCTCCTTTCGAAGTTTTTCGAATGCGGCATCATGTTTCTCTAATTGCGTGAAAAACTGCGCAACACTGATGTCGCCCTGGCAATCAAGCGGAACAAGGTTTTGTACACTGATATCTTTTAGTTCCAACGATAATCCTGTTTCGCGGGAAAGAATAAGCATTTTTCTCGCCACGTCCATGCCGCTCAGGTCATCGCGCGGATCAGGTTCTGTATAGCCCTTCTCCTTCGCTTCCTTTACCACTTCGCTGAATTTTTTTCCTTCTGTAAAGGAGCTGAAGATAAAATTCAATGTTCCGCTCAATACCGCTTCGATACTAATAACCTTATCACCACTCAGCAACAAATCATTCATCGTATTGATCACCGGAAGGCCTGCACCCACATTAGTTTCATATAGAAACTTCACACCCCGCTTAAAGGCCGTCTCCTTCATGCGGTGATACTGCTCAATAGAGCCAGAGTTCGCCTTCTTGTTCGGTGTAACAATAGATATATTATCGGCCAAAATCGATTCGTAGTACGCTGCCACCTCCTCACTCGAAGTACAATCCACAAACACACTGTTGGGCAAATTCAGTGAAAACATTTTTTCAACAAATGCTTTCATCTGCATAGGTTCACCTTCCCGCTTCATGGTATCCACACAGGTTTTCAGCACCAGACCATCTTCCGAAAAAAGCATGTGCTTGCTGTTGGCAATACCCACCACATATACTTCCAGTAAATTCTCCTTGGCCAGCTTGGAGAATTGGTCATCGATCATGTTAACGAGTACTTTTCCGATTAATCCGGTACCCACCAAAAAAACATTTAACACTTTCCGATCAGACAGGAAGAACGCCTCGTGCAGCGCATTTAATGCTTTCGCCACATCCGCCTGACGAACAACTGCCGAAATGTTGCGTTCGGAGGATCCTTGGGCAATGGCTACGACATTAACACCGTTCTTTCCTAACGAAGAGAACATGCGGCCGCTCGTGCCTGGGCTGTGCTTCATTCCATCCCCAACTACGGCTACAATCGACAATTCATTTTCAACATGAACCTCATCAATTTCTTCGTTGCGGATTTCATTTTGGAATTCCTTTTCAATGGAGGCTTTAGCAAGTTTGGCATTCTGACTATCAACTGCGATACAAATTGAGTGTTCAGATGAAGCCTGACTGATTAATATCACATTCACTTTTTCACGGGCAAGTGTTGCAAATAACCGCATCGATACACCCACCACACCGAGCAAACCACTTCCCTGTACGTTGAGCAAACTCACACTATTCATTGACGATATTCCCTTGATCAATTTACCGTTGGCGGATTCGGCATGAATCACCGTTCCGGGAAAGGATGGGTTGAAGGTGTTTTTAATCCAGATGGGAATCCTATTCATCATGGCCGGCTGCATGGTTGCCGGAAAAATTACTTTCGCGCCAAAGTGTGAGAGCTCCATAGCCTCTTCATAACTCATCTGCGGAACCGTGAAGGCTTTCTTGACCATGCGCGGATCGGCCGTCATCATACCATCAACATCTGTCCAGATTTCAAGATCGCTGGCGTGTAATGCACCCGCAAAAATTGCAGCCGTATAGTCCGATCCGCTTCGACCCAGGGTTGTTGTTTCACCGCTTTCTGCGGAAGCAATAAATCCGGTGATAATTTGTAAATCCTGATGATGTTTGAAGTGATCGCTTATCAATTTATGGGTGGCTTCAAAATCAACTTTTGCATAACCGAAATTATTATCGGTGCGAATAACACTGCGTGCATCAAGGTACGCTGCATGAACCCCACTGGCATTAAATGCCTCTGCAATGATGTACGCGGAGAGTCGCTCACCGAAACTCATGATATAATCGAGTGTTCGTGGTGTGCGTTCTTTTACCAGGTATACACCGTGTAAAACATCTTCTAACTCATTAATTTTTATTTTTACCTGAGCCAGAATACTACTCTGTTGTTGTACGTCAATCAATTCACGTACCGCTTCAAGATGTCGCTTTTCCAGGGCTTCAAGCTTTTTCTTGTATTCGAGATCGCCCTGTAGCGCCAGTGAACTGATTTGAATGAGTATATCGGTTACACCTCCAAAGGCCGAAAAAACAACAGCCACATCACTTTCGAGATAGGGTTTAACGATTTCAATAACAGACTGTATCCGAGCAGGGGTGGCCACCGATGAACCACCGAACTTTAAAATCTTCATGAAAAAATGCCAGTTTAAATAGTAAGGTTAAATGTTGGATTTGGGTGCTCATCTCCTGGAGAAGGACACAAATCGGCTTTGGGGAATATGGAAGTATATACGGGATCACCCCGTAATAATGGTAGACGTAATAGTTGTAGCGGAAGCACATGACAATACGCCTTCAGAAATGAAGTTGTTGTGAATTGCTATAGTTCCTAGACTGTGCATGTGGCTTAATGTTCGAAATAATGAAATAGCGTAGTGCTTTGCAAAATTATTTTTATGATTTTTGTGCGAACTAACGCTTAGTAGTGGATTGCAATCGTTGGCAAGTGTCAATGTTGATAAAAATATCTGCCGCTGTTTCCTGAAATCAAAATGAAAAGAAAAAAATTTCCCCGAGAATCCTTCATTAGCATGACCGAGTTGGTGTTGCCGAATGACACCAACACACTCAACAACCTAATGGGCGGACGGCTGATGCATTGGATGGACATCGTATCCGCCATAGCCGCACAAAAGCATTCCAATCGAATTGTGGTGACTGCTTCGGTTGATAACATTTCTTTTAAGCATCCTATCCAGCTCGGTAATGTGGTAACACTCCGTGCCCGTGTTACGCGCGCATTCAATTCGTCCATGGAGGTTCGAATTGATGTTGACGCTGAAGATATTCCGGCTAATAAAAAAACAGAAAGCAATAGTGCGTACTTCACTTTTGTAGCGGTTGATCAAAGTGGCCGACCAATCGATGTTCCGGAAGTAGAACCCGAAACAGAAGAAGAACAAGAGCAATACCATGGAGCTCTTCGCAGAAGGCAATTACGCCTCATTCTTTCAGGACGCATGAAACCTTCGGAAGCAAATGAATTGAAGTCAATCTTTGATATTAAAGAAGCGTGAGCGAACCAGCATCAACTATAGACAGTTTGTATCCGGAAGAAATCTATCAACTCCAACCAAAAGTATTGGTGGTGCTGAGCCGGAAATGGTCTTCCCTTACGGAGCAAGAAATTATACTCTTGAGTAAAATACTCGGCTCCGTAAAACTCAGTTTAGCATCGGTACAAATTGTAACCCATTCGGCCTTATCAGACCGAAAGTTGGTGGATGCATATTCGCCTGAAAAAATAGTAGCCTTCGGTTTAGATATTTCAAACCTAAAAAAGTACGAGCATCAATCCTTCGAAGGCATTCCGATAGTTATAGCCGAAGATTTTAGGCATTTGGATGACACCAAAAAAAGAACACTCTGGCTAGCCCTGAAAGCCATGTTCGGGCTATAATCAGCGATACTCATTACCATCATCACACCCATACAAACCTTTGTGGGTTTTCGTACTTCTTATATCTTTGCGAAGCTTTTTGAAACCATCCTGAGATTCGGGGTGGTTTTTTTAGGCTTTAATCGATATAAACCTAAATCAACATGGAAAACATTCTTTATCTATTACCCCTTTTCGGAGTGTTGGGGCTCCTTTTTGTGGTCTGGAAGAGCGCCTGGGTTAACAAGCAGGATGCCGGAACAGACAAAATGAAAAAAATTGCTGGACACATTGCCGAAGGTGCAATGGCGTTCCTTAAAGCCGAATACCGCATTTTGGCAATATTCGTTGTGTGCGTTGCGCTTTTATTAGGCGTTACAGCAAATAGCGAAACATCATCTCCCTTAGTGGCAGTATCATTTGTCATTGGTGCGTTTACATCTGCGCTGGCAGGTTTCATCGGAATGCGTGTTGCTACCAAGGCAAATGTTCGCACTACCAATGCAGCCCGCACGAGTTTAGGAAAGGCACTTGAGGTAGCTTTTGCCGGTGGATCCGTAATGGGAATGGGTGTTGTCGGTCTTGGAGTTTTAGGCTTAAGTCTTTTACTGATAGTCTATTCTAAGTTATTCGGATTTGACACACAGGCTCATGTAAATCAGGTTTTAACTATCATAACAGGATTTTCTTTTGGTGCCTCATCCATAGCTTTATTTGCGCGTGTTGGTGGTGGTATTTATACCAAAGCCGCTGACGTAGGCGCTGACCTGGTGGGAAAAGTTGAAGCCGGTATTCCCGAAGATCACCCGCTGAACCCTGCAACTATTGCTGATAACGTTGGTGACAATGTGGGCGATGTTGCCGGTATGGGTGCCGATTTATTTGAATCATATGTAGGATCAATTGTTGGATCAATGGTATTAGGAGCTGCCTTTATGGTAGATGGTTTCGTTGATCAATTCAGTGGACTTTCTGCTGTTCTCCTACCCTTGGTGTTAGCTGCTGTTGGCATTGTGATGTCGTTCATTGGAACATTCTTCGTTCGCGTTAAAGAAGGCGGAGACCCTCAAAAAGCACTTAATACAGGCGAGTTTGTTTCATCTGCTTTTATGATTGCCGCTTCTTACTTCATCATCACCTGGATGCTTCCCGCAGAATGGACCTACCATGATCTTCTTTACAGAGATGCAAACGGAGAACCCATTGTAAGAACGATGACGGCCTTGGGTATTTTCTGGGCAACCATTATTGGTTTGATTGGCGGTTTGTTGGTTGGTTTGATTACAGAATACTATACCGGTATGGGCAAAGGACCCGTACTCTCCATTGTGCGTCAGTCCTCAACCGGAGCGGCTACCAATATTATTGCCGGTTTAGGTGTCGGCATGATGTCAACCGCTCTTCCAATCTTAATCATTGCACTTTCGATTATGGGGGCCTTTTATTTTGGAGGCTTATACGGAATCGCGATTGCTGCTGTTGGTATGCTTTCAAATCTCGGTATTCAATTGGCCGTGGATGCCTACGGACCAATCTCCGACAATGCAGGTGGGATCGCTGAAATGTCAGAGTTACCAAAAGAAGTTCGCTCACGCACCGATAAGTTGGATGCTGTTGGTAACACCACAGCCGCTATCGGAAAAGGCTTTGCTATTGCTTCTGCAGCCTTGACTGCCTTAGCTTTATTTGGTGCGTTTATGACTACCGCCAAACTTGGTTCCATCGATGTTTCCAAGGCCAATGTAATGGCTGGTTTATTCATCGGTGGCATGCTGCCCTTTGTGTTTTCCGCTTTAGCGATGAATGCTGTAGGTCGCGCGGCCATGTCGATGATTGAAGAAGTAAGACGCCAATTTTCTTCTATACCGGCATTGAAAGCTGCCTTGGAAGCGATGAAGCGCAATGGCGATAAAGAGATGAGCGACTGGTCTGTTGAGGATCAGAAAATATTCCAAGATGCAGATGGAAAAGCTGAATATGGTAAGTGTGTGGAGATATCTACCAAGGCTGCCATCAAGCAAATGGTTCTTCCTGGCCTGATGGCCGTTATCGTTCCGGTTGTCATTGCTTTCCTTCCGGGTTTTGGAGCTGAGTCGTTGGGAGGCATGCTGGCTGGTGTAACCGTATCCGGTGTGTTGATGGCCATCTTCCAATCCAACGCAGGAGGAGCCTGGGATAACGCCAAGAAGAGCTTTGAAGAGGGTGTTGAGATTAATGGCCAGATGTTTTACAAAAAATCGGAGCCTCACAAGGCCGCTGTGGTTGGCGATACCGTTGGTGATCCCTTCAAGGATACCTCTGGTCCATCACTTAACATTTTGCTCAAACTGATGTCTGTTGTAGCGTTGGTCATAGCCCCTTTGCTTGCTGATTCTGATACCGCATCGAAAGCAAAAGCTGTTAAAGAAGAACCAAAAACTGAAATTGTTAGCCAGGTTTTAAGTAATGAAAACGCTGAGCAGCAATAGCTAAATCCTATAAAATTCAGAGAAGCCTCGGTAATGCCGGGGCTTTTTTTATTTTTGACCAACTATAATATCTTAAAGCAAAAGCATGAAAACACTGGTCATTATCTTCTTGCTCGGTGGGAACCTGGCCCTGGCACAAAACTCCCTCATCGGAAGATGGAAGACGGTTGATGATGCCACCGGGGAAGAGAAATCCATTGTCGAAATCTTTGAACGGAGTGGAAAAGTGTTCGGTAAAATTATCCGAATCTTTCCGGAACCAGATCAGGATCCAGACCCGGTTTGTGATCAATGTAGTGTTGACGATCCACGGTACAAAAAGAAGATCATCGGGATGGAAATCATACAGGATATGGTAAAGAACGGAGAAGAGTTAAGTGACGGCAATATCCTGGACCCTGAAGTTGGTAAAGTATATCGTTGTAAAATCTGGCTGGAGGGTAATAACCTGAAAGTGAGGGGATACTGGGGGCCTTTTTATCGAACGCAAACGTGGAAAAAGGTTTGACTGATACCTGTACGTGAGGAATGCAGAAACGAAGTAGAAAAAAATTATAACGAAAAGGTTACAAAGCTATTCAGCAATGGTATACAAGCCGAGCTCAAGCATGAACGAAAAAGAGATCTTCGAACGCATTTGTAAAGGCGATGAGAAAGCTCTTGAGTTCTTGTACAAGAAGTATTACCGGATGATGACCAAATTGGTAATCACCAACAGTGGAACGGAAGAGGAGGCCCGAGATGTTTACCAGGATGCTCTGATTGTTTTTTGGCAAAAAGCTACATCCGGAAACCTGGTGTTGACTTCAAAAATGAGTACCTATTTGTACAGCATTTGTCAAAACCTGTGGAGAAAGGAACTCGATCGTAAAAAGCGCCTCTCGAACGAAGAAAAAGATACACCTGTTTCAATTGATACTGAAACAGCGGAGCGGGAAAAGATCATTGCGAAATGTATTGATCAACTTGGCGATACCTGTAAGAAGGTGCTGATGTACTACTACTTTGAAGAAATGTCGATGCAGGATATTGCGGATAAATTGGGGTTTGCCAATACCGACACTGCGAAAACGAAAAAGTATAAGTGCAAACAAAAATTAGACGAATTAATTAAAGCTCAATATTCTGAGCAGGACTTTTTAGATTAGAACCATGGCCTTAGAAAAAGATTTCGAACTATTGGACGACTTTCTCGCGAATCGAATGAATGCAGAGGAGAAAGCTTCCTTTGAAAAAAGACTGGAGACCGATACTCAACTCCAAAAAGAATTGCTGCATCAGCAAAAGCTAATTGAGGGCATACAGGCAGCTCGCAGAATGGAGTTAAAGAACATGCTTAACAATACACCGGTTCCGCCAGCTCAATTCGGTGAAGGCGCCTTACTCAAAACCGCCTCTTGGATACTGGTAGCCGCAGCGGTGGCAACCGGCTTGTACTTGTTTTTTAACCAAGACAAAGAAATTCAAGATACAGCACCAGCCATTGCTGATCAACATCCTGCTTCTCCAAAAGAATCTATCACGGAAAATTCGACAGTAGTTCAGCCGTCAGAAACAACGCCTGAAATCGCTGTGACAGAAGCCAAAAAAGAAGTAGCTACCGACATTGCACCCGCCAACAAAACGGTTAAAAATTCCGATAAACCGCAGTTGGATATCTTTGATCCTTCAGAAGAAGCGAGTTCAACAAGTAAGCCGGATCAACCCATTGCATCCACCCCCGATAAAAAGCAGGAGGAAGCTTCAATTGTGGTTGAAAATATAACAGGTAGTAAAAACCATACTTTCCACTATCAATTCCTTGATGGTAAACTCTTGCTCTATGGTTCCTTCGATAGGAATCTTTTTGAAATTATGGAGTTTTTCAGCGACAACAAGCGAACCATGTTTCTTTACTATAAAGATAACTACTATTTACTCTCTGAAGAGAATGACCATATCAGAGCACTCACTCCGATTCATGATGCCAACTTGCTCAAAAAGCTAAGAGCCTCCCGCGAAAACTGATGATCCTTGACAAAGGCCTCCGAAAACCGGGGGCCTTTTCATTTTATCACCTCCTGATTAATTACTTTTTTGTTCTAACTTTGAAGCTGTAATGGAAAAAGGTACCTATAAAAAAAAGTTGGGAGGCTACCCTGCAATAGGGGTAGTGATCAGCATAACACTTGCGCTTTTTGTGATCGGCCTTTTTGGATTACTGGTACTCTATTCTCAGCAACTGGAACGTGAAGTGCGAAACAATATCAAGCTTCAGGTATATCTCAAATCGAATGTAACAGAAACACAACGGCTCCAGATTGAAAATAAGCTGCTTTCCATGAACTATGTCAATAACGAATCTGGAACTGGGGTATCGTTTGTTTCAAAAGATGAAGCTGCTAAAAAATTTATCGCGGAAACAGGGGAGGATTTCACCCGCTTCCTGGGTGAGAATCCATTGCGCGATGCTTATCTGGTTCGCATTGACCCGTCCTTTCACTCCAAAACAGAAATAGAGAAAATCAAATCTGAAATAAACAAAATGAATGGAGTGTTTCAGGTTTACTATGTAGAGGGACTTATTGAATCCGTCAACAGCAACGTTACCAAAATCGGGCTTTTACTATTGGGTCTCATTTTAGTATTATTACTAACCGTGGTACTCCTGATTAACAATACACTGCGTCTTGCATTATTCTCACAACGGTTTCTTATCCGGAGTATGCAACTAGTGGGTGCTAAGCGTTGGTTTATTCAACGACCTTTTTTATACCGGGCCGCTGCGTATGGTTTGCTGGGTGGTGCGCTTGCAGGTGGAATATTGTGGGCTCTTTCTGACTATGCCCAGCGGAGTATTGAAGACCTATCCCTTTTGCATAATCAACAATACTTTCTGTTGCTGCTATCTGCGTTATTGGTTGCAGGACTCATCATTGCTGTTCTGAGCTCTTTCTTCGCCATGCGAAGGTATTTACGAATGTCACTAGACGAACTTTATTAAAACGATATACATGGAAAGTAAACTCCCTTTTGGTAAGAAAAATTATCAGTGGATGATCATCGGAATAGTCACGCTGGTAGCTGGATTCATCATCATGAGCCTTGACAACAAACCCCACGGCTTCGGCTTTATGGGACTTACCCTGGGACCGATTCTTATCATGGCAGGATTTGGAATTGAAATCTTTGCCATTCTGCATAAGCCTGTTAAATAGGATCGAAGTCCACCCAAACTTCAATCCATCAACATCATTCACATGTCAATACTTGATGCCATCATCCTCGCTATCATTGAGGGGGTTACTGAATTTCTACCCATCTCCTCTACAGGCCACATGATCATCGGGTCTTCGTTGATGGGAATCGCTTCCGACCCATTCACCAAGATGTTTACCGTTGCCATTCAATTGGGTGCAATTTTATCGGTAGTCGTCCTGTACTGGAAAAAATTTCTTCCGCAGCGAAACGCTTTTCAACAAGCCCTCAACTTTTATCTGAAACTTCTGGTGGCCTTTATCCCTGCTGCGGTGATCGGCTTCCTGTTGAATGATTACATCGATCAATTGCTGGAACGTGTAGATGTCGTTGCCTATGCGCTTATACTTGGTGGAGTTTTCTTTCTTTTTGTCGATAAGATTTTTGAAAGCAACGAGGGTAATCTTGATCAACAACTATCCTACCCTGCCGCATTGAAAATCGGATTCTTTCAAACCATCGCCATGATTCCGGGTGTATCGCGTTCAGCAGCCACCATCATAGGAGGGTTAACCCAAAAGCTCAATAAAAAAACTGCTGCCGAATTTTCTTTCTTCCTGGCTGTACCGACCATGTTTGCTGCCACGCTTTATAAGATGTATAAATTTTATGATGACGGGGGCACTTTCGGTTCGTCTGAAATCACCTTGTTGGCGATCGGAAACGGAGTAGCTTTTGTTGTTGCCTTACTGGCCATCAAATCGTTCATCAGCTTTTTAACAAAGCACGGCTTCAAGGTTTTTGGATACTATCGCATCGCCCTGGGGATCGTAATCCTTATTTTATACTACATGGGCATTGAACTTTCAATAGTGTGATGGAAACTACGGCCGCTGAAGATGGGCGAATTTTACTGATCAACAAACCGTTGGAGTGGACATCGTTTGATGTGGTGAACAAGCTGCGCTATAAACTCAAGGTCAAGAAAGTAGGGCATGCAGGAACACTTGATCCGCTAGCTACTGGACTACTCATCATCTGTACCGGCAAGATGACCAAGCGCATAGAGGAATTTATGGGGCAGGAAAAAGAATACACCGGAACATTTATGCTGGGTCAGTCAACACCTTCGCATGACCTCGAAACATCGGTAAACGAAGTGCAGGATATTGCGTACCTCACCGATCAAATGATTCTTGGTGTAACGCACCAGTTTACCGGAACCATCAGCCAATTGCCACCCCTGCATTCCGCTATCCGCGTTGGCGGTAAACGCGCCTATCAGTTTGCCCGGAAAGGAAAGGAAATTGAACTTCAGCCCCGTGAAGTCGAAATCAAGGAATTTGAAATCACCGGCATCAACCTGCCCGTTGTTAACTTCCGCGTTGTCTGCTCCAAAGGAACCTATATTCGCAGTCTCGCCAGGGATGTCGGGAAAGCACTTGGAGTAGGCGCCTATCTTTCAGAACTTTGCCGCACACGTATTGGGAGCTACAGCCTGCGCGATGCCCTGACGATTGATGAAGTGACGGTATGAAAATTTATCATGGCTTGGATGATTTCTCACGATTACCCTATGCGGTGGTAACCAGTGGTACGTTTGATGGTGTGCATGTTGGCCATCAAAAAATTCTGGCACGGCTGCGCGAAATCGCCAGCAAAAATAATGGCGAAACGGTGGTGATTACGTTCTGGCCCCATCCGCGTCTGGTGTTGCATCCGGAAGAAGAATCGCTAAAATTACTGAACACCTTTGAGGAAAAAGCTGAACTCTTAAAAGCTCAGGGAATTCAACATCTTATCCGCATTCCTTTTACCAAAGAATTCTCGCAACTGAGTTCGGAGGAGTTTATTCAGCAGATTCTTGTTCAGACGATCGGAACAAAAAAACTGGTAATTGGTTACGATCACCGCTTTGGTAAAAACCGCGAGGGAAGTTTCGAACAACTCAAACTGGATGGTCCCCAGTATGGATTTGAAGTCGAAGAAATTCCCCGTCAGGATGTCGATCATGTGGCCGTGAGTTCAAGTAAAATTCGACAGGCTTTAAAAACTGCCGATATTGAAACCGCCACTCACTTTCTGGGCACTCCATATGGCATAACTGGCCGTGTGGTAAAAGGTGATAAACTCGGAAGACTTTTGGGATTTCCGACAGCCAACATCGAGGTAGACACAAAATATAAACTCATTCCGGCTGATGGCATTTATGCTGTTACCGTAAACTACGAGAATGCTGTTTTTGGTGGAATGCTCTACATTGGCAATCGGCCTACTGTAAACGGCTCCAAGCGTAACATTGAAGTAAACATTTTCGAGTTTGATAAAACAATTTACGGTGAAGCGCTTACGATTTATTTTCACAAGCTGATTCGCAGCGATAGTAAATTTCAAGATCTGGATGCCCTGAAGTTTCAATTGCAACGAGATAAAGTTGCCGCACAAGCGCTACTGAATGAAGTGAAGTTTTAATACTTTTAGGTTCAGCAAGCGATTACCCTCAGTTCACCTATTTTCTAGTGGTATGATCAACAAAGTTGTAAGCAATGCCCAAGAAGCTGTCCACGACATACAAGACAATGCTGTAGTGATGTTTGGCGGCTTTGGATTGTGTGGCATTCCTGAAAATTGTATTCAGGCATTATTGCGCTCAGGAGTAAGCGGCCTCACCTGCATTTCGAACAATGCCGGTGTCGATGACTTCGGAATAGGTTTGTTATTAAAAACGCGACAGGTAAAAAAAATAATTTCATCCTACGTGGGTGAGAATGCCGAATTCGAACGTCAACTACTTTCAGGTGAACTGGAAGTTGATCTCATCCCGCAAGGAACATTAGCCGAACGTATACGTGCAGGGGGTGCTGGTATTCCAGCATTCTTCACACCCGCGGGTGTCGGCACGGAGGTAGCCGAAGGAAAAGAAGTACGGGAATTCCATGGAAAATTATATTTACTGGAACAGTGGCTTCGTGCAGATTTTGCTTTGGTGAAAGCCTGGAAAGGCGATTCGTCTGGAAATCTCATCTATCGGGGCACAGCCCGAAATTTCAATCCGATGATGGCCGCTGCCGGAAAAATTACCATTGCCGAAGTAGAGGAATTAGTCCCGTTGGGTGAACTTGATCCTAACCACATTCATACACCCGGCATTTATGTTCAGCGAATCTTCCAGGGACAGCAATACGAAAAGCGCATTGAACAACGGACTATCCGAAAATAAACTTTACTACCATGCTCGATAAAATCGGAATAGCCAAACGCATCGCACAAGAAGTAAAAGATGGTATGTACATCAACTTAGGCATTGGTATTCCTACCCTGGTGGCAAATTACATTCCCACTAAATTGAATGTAGTGCTGCAATCTGAAAACGGACTGCTCGGCATTGGCCCCTTCCCGACAGAAGTTGAAGTCGATCCTGACCTGATCAATGCGGGTAAGCAAACCATTACCATGATGCCGGGCTCTTCCCTGTTTAGTTCATCTGAAAGTTTTGGCATGATTCGCGGAGGGCATGTTGATCTGACCATTCTGGGTGCGATGGAGGTATCCGAACAAGGGGATATTGCCAACTGGAAAGTACCCGGAAAAATGGTTAAGGGTATGGGTGGAGCCATGGATCTGGTTGCCTCTGCCAAGCACATCATTGTAGCCATGCAACATTGCAGTAAAGAAGGTGCTTCGAAACTTTTAACACAATGCACGCTGCCCATTACCGGAATCAAGTGTGTAAAAAAAATTGTCACCGATTTAGCCGTATTGGATGTCTTACCTTCTGGTGGATTTAAATTACTGGAGCGCGCGCCAGGAGTATCTGTTGAAGAAATCCGGAAGGCTACAGCCGGCAAGCTGATGATTGAGGGTGAAATTCCTGAAATGGTACTGGACTAGTTCGACAGAGGCATTCAAAAAAAACAACTAAAGCGTTACGGCATAGAAATAAGTCATGCTTACTTTGCAGCATGAAAAAATCGGACATCACCTTTACCGTTCACCTCGATCAGAATAACATTCCGGATAAAATCTATTGGGATGCTACGGAAAAGCCCGATCCGGAAATGGCTGAAACGAAAGCCATCAGCCTGGCGATTTGGGACCAAAAGCAGAAAAACACGTTGCGGATAGACCTATGGACCAAAGATATGCCCGTAAATGAAATGAAACGATTCTATATCGACTGTATTGGAGGCCTCGCCCAAAGTGCCCTTACCGCTACCGGAGATGAATTTCTAGCCCAGGAAATGAATGCCTTGTGCGACCGACTGGTCAAACACCTGCAGTCAGAAAAAAGCTAGGAATTGACACAAAAACGTTAATCAAAGGCTGGTTCAAACGTTTGTTATTACCCTTTTTTTTGTACTTTTCGATTCAAGAAGCTCGGTATGCATAATACTTTTGAGTCTCTTGAAGCGTATTTTTTAACCAACCAATCTTATTACTGTATGAAGAATTTCTACAAAAATTCGCTCGCTGCTGCACTATTGGTGCTACTAACGGCTGCGATGGGCTTTGCACAGACCACCATATCGGGAAAGGTCTCTGATGCCAACGGACCTGTGCCCGGTGTAAACATTGTTGTGAAAGGCACCGTGCTCGGAACTATATCTAGTCAGGATGGAAGCTTTACTCTAAAACCCACCAGCCAACCACCCCTTACATTATCTATCTCCTTTACGGGATACAAAACAATTGAAGTAGAGATTACAGGGACTAATACTACCGGGCTTGACATTAAACTAGAGGAGGATATCAGTGTTTTAGGTGAAGTACTTGTTAAAGGAGATTTCACCACCCGAGAATTACTCACCACACCAACAGCAGTACAAGTGGTTGATCGACTGGCCATTCAACAGGGTAGTTCAGCAGAATTTTATGAAGGATTGGGAAAGGTGAATGGAATTCAAATGACTTCCAGCAGTTTAAATTTCCCGTCCATTAATACCAGAGGCTTTGCAACCATCTCGAACACTCGATTTGTGCAACTCATTGACGGTATGGATGCTTCAGCTCCCCTTTTAAATTTCCCTACAGGAAATATTGTCGGTATAGGAGAACTGGATATGGAGAGCATGGAATTACTGCCCGGTGCCGCGTCTGCATTATACGGACCAAATGCTTTCAATGGTCTATTGCTCATGAACAGTAAAAGTCCCTTCGAATATCAAGGATTGAGTGCTCAATTTAAAGGTGGCATTACAACCTCTGATGCGCAAGGACAGTCCTACCCATACTTCAACTATGGTTTTCGCTATGCCAAAGCATTCAATAACAAATTTGCTTTCAAAGTAAACTTCTCAATTTTAGACGCAGAGGACTGGCACAGCACAGATTATAAAACAGATGTGAACAGGCCCGAGTCTACGACAGATCTTAGTGGAACTCCGGATTTTGACGGACTCAATCTTTACGGAGACGAAATTGAACTTAATACAGGAGTTCCCAGTATAGGCATCATACACCGCACAGGTTGGAAAGAAGGCGACATACTCAATAACCGGGATGCCAAGAGTACAAAAGCAGATATCGCATTGCATTATAGAATTACGGACAAATTGGAATTAATCTATAACTACCGCTATGGCGGAGGCAGCTCTGTTTATCAGGGATCGCAAAAATATGCGTTACGAAATTTCACCCAGGTATTCAATAAAATTGAGTTGCGTTCGAAAAACTTTTTTGTTCGTGGCTACATGACGCAAACCGATGCCGGAGATTCCTATAACGTAGGTGCATTAGGTTCCTATCTGAATGAAAGTGTTAAACCATCACAATCGTGGGCACAAGAATATGTTCTGGCCATGCAGGGATATTTCCTTGCTCAGGGAGTCCCCGGAGGTAATCCGAATGCTGCACGTGCATTTGCTGATCGTAACAGACCGGAGGTTGGATCTGATGATTATAACACCAAATTGGAATCTGTTCGGAACAACTTTTTTCAGAAGACTCCTCCCGGGGCAAGATTCAAAGATGACTCACGGTTATACCATGCGCAATTCAACTATAACCTACGCGATGTAATCAAATTTGCAGAAATACAAGTTGGTGGAAACTTCAGGCAGTATAGTTTATTCTCTGATGGAACAATTTTCAACGAAGCACCTGATGATGGACAAAACTTTGAGCGTGTGGTCATTAACGAATACGGATTTTACGGACAAATCATCAAGACGGTAGCCGATGCCTTGAAATTCACAGGATCATTGCGTTATGATAAAAATGAAAATTTCGATGGCCAGGTAACACCAAAGATCGCAGTTGATTACACCTTCAATAAAGCACACAACCTTCGGGCCTCCTTTCAAACCGGATTCAGAAACCCTGACACACAGGCCCAATTCATTTATTTTAACTTAGGTACAAACATTCTGTTAGGTAGTGCTGAGGCCAATGCAAGTCGCTATGGATTACACAACGGTGGCGCTTACACGGAAGCTTCTTATCGTGCTTACAGAGCCTCTGGAGGAGCACCCAACGCGCAGGGAGTCTTAACAGGAGGTAACCCGAGCTTACTTGTGGAAGCCAATATTCCGTATGTTAAGCCAGAGCAGTTAAAGGCATGGGAGATTGGATATCGCGGTACCTTTAGTCAGCGTTTCTTCGTTGATTTTACCGGTTACTATACCACCTACACGGATTTTATTGGTGGCGACAATTATGCCTTAAAAAATCCTACCACCCATCAGGGTAATTTAGTGCCTGCCGGAACGATCTATTCACCGTATACCAATTCTCCTGAAGACGTTACATCTTATGGTTTAGGCATTGGTATTAACTATAAATTCTTCAAAGAATTCATACTTAATGGAAGCTACAACTACGCAACCTTTGATGACAATACGGATGAGAACAGTGCATTCCGTGCCGGTTTCAATACACCGAACAATAAAATTATTGTTGGTATAAGCAATGCAAAACTGGCCAAGAATCTTGGCTTCAATATCAACTTCCGCTGGCAGGAAGAATTCTTATGGCAGTCTGATTTTGGAGAAGCAATGATTCCGGAATATGGCGTGTTAGATGCGCAGGTCAGCTACATGATTCCTTCCATGAAAACAATTGTTAAACTTGGCGGAACAAACCTGGGCGGAGGAGATTACCGTACCAATTTTGGTGGTCCTTTTGTCGGACAGATGTATTACCTGTCGCTGACCTTCGATCAGTTATTCAAAAAGAATTAGTCGTTTAACGCTAAACTCATTTAGTTATGAAATCATTAAAATATTCAATCTATATCATCACGCTTCTCATAGCTGGCGCGTGCGAACAAGAGGTGATTGATCTTCAACCTCCGGTAGTGGTTGAAGATAACTCATGTGCAACGGCTGCTTCCGGAACAGCTGACTTCACCAAGTTTGTGGCGTTGGGTAGTTCGTATACAGCAGGCTTTCAAGCGGGAGCATTATTTACGGAAGGCCAAAATAACTCGCTGGCCAAAATCTTATCAACGCAGTTTGCCTGTGCTGGCGGAGGGGCTTTTAACCAACCTACCATTGGTAATGAATTCGGGTATAACATTTTTATTTCGCCTAATCCTCCTGCTGATAATCAAATACGAGGCAGATTGTTCTTGCAGGGTACTCCCCCAGCCCCTGCTCCACACAAATTTGCATTAGGTGATTTGAGTGCAGCTCCAAATCCTGCCATCAATCCTGGCTTTATGTACACTGGCTCAACAGGAGCTGTACCTTCCAATCAATTAAACAACTTCAGTGTTCAAGCTGTGTTTTTAGGTCAGGCGCTAATACCTCAAACGGGCAATTGGGCAGTGGCAGGAGTCGATCCCCGATTCAATCCATTCTATGGCCGCTTTGCTTCTAACCCCGGAACCTCTACCATGTTAACCGATGCCATTGGTTCACTAACCAATGGAGGAACGTTCTTCCTTTTTTGGTTGGGCATGGACGATGTCTTATTGCATGCGGCCTTTGGTGGCGACCCTACAAAGGCACCTTTAACACCACTTGATTTTGTAGATGCAAATAATCCTGGTTTTAAAATTCTGTATAACAATGCCATTGGCGGACTGTTAGCCAACCCAACGTTGGAAGGTGTGGTTGCAAATTACCCGGAGATTTTTACCATGCCTCACTTCACATCAGTACCTTACAATCCTATTCCATTACCTGCTGAGACTGCTGCCAGCCTGACAACTAATGTTGCTAATAACTACAATGCATTTTTGGACTACGCAGTTGCTAATGGATTTATTTCTGAAGATGAAGGAGCAAAAAGAAAGATTGAGTATAAAGCTGGGCAGAATCCAATTCTTTTTAATGATGAAACACTCACCGATTTGGCACCGAACATGGTCGGTCCATTTGCAGGGTTGGCTCCCTATGCTAAAGCCAGGCAAACTAAAAATACAGATATCATTCCCCTTTCAACTGGAAGTGTACTTGGCGTAGTATTGGGCCCAAATCTTATACAAGGTGTAACCGTTCCGCTTGGTGATCAGTATGTATTGATTCCTTCTGAGATAACAGAAATTAATACCCGCCTAGCTGACTTCAACGCACACGTTAAGTCTGTAGCTGATGCTAATAGCACAAGGTTAGCTTTTGCTGATGTGAATAAAGCCATGAAGGACTTTGTTACGGCTAAGGCTTACGTCATTGACAATGTAACCATAACACCGAGTCTTGCTCCGCCTACCGGAATATATTCAGAAGAAGGGCTTCACCCTAACAGCAGAGGCTATGCGTTTATTGCCCGTACATTTATAGACGCGATAAACACCAAATTTGGATCGACTATTCCTAAACCAAAGCTTGGCAATTATAAGGCTACAGCGCTGCCAATAAACCCATAAGTAAATAATAACCTATAGAGCAAGAGGCTATCGAAAAATTCGATAGCCTCTTTTCTTTTGTAAGGCAGTTGAGTGTTAAATATGCCCAGCAACCTTATACGCCACCATGCCAATCCATTCTTTAAAGAGTATTTGCCACAGCACCAGGGCCTCCACTTTGGGTATCAGCATAACATCGATAGAAAATTCGCGAGGGTGGGAATAAACATCTGCACTGAATGCTTCCGTTTGTATTTCTGCTTTCCTGAAACATGCCAATGATCGTCTCATATGAAAGGCTGATGTGATCAACAATAAATCGTTGTCTTTACTTTCAGATATCATCGCTTTTACGTTGTGCGCACTCTCATAGGTGTTTCGCGATTGGTTTTCAATGATCAGATCATCGCTGGCAACACCCATTAATAAAAACGCTTCCTTTAAGTCATCAGCCTCTTGTACCGATGCATGGGTTAATCGGCCATTACCCCCACTCACCAGTATCTTTCTAATCTTACCCAACTTATAAAGCTGAAAGGTGTGAAAGACACGATCCGCACCTTTGTTAAAGTATACACGGTCATGCGGTTGTTGGGTGGTACTGGTAACTCCCGTGAGCACAATGCCGATGCTGTAGGTCTGTGTTACCTGATGAAGTGGTGTAACCGGAACTTCCCACGCCCGCATAACTTCATTTGCTATAAACTCATTACTGAAGAAAATCAACAGTGTCAGTGCAAGCCAAAACAGGCGCACCTTCCATTTACCGTTTCGCAGAAAAGCTGAAAAAAAAAGCAACAGCAGAATGATTACCAAAGGCTTTGCAAGGTAACTCAGTGTTTTCGATAAAAAGAAAAACATCAACTCGTAGCGTGACGCTATTTTTTATATACAGGATTCTGAAGATTTCCGATGCCGTCAATTACCCGTCTCATTATATCGAAGTACAGCATCAATGCCAGCACGAAACTCATCGACCAGATCACTCCGGTATTGAAAAATAAGGTATCCATATTTCGATTCAGAAAGTGCTTGGTTGGCATGTAAAACTGCGCATCGAAATCAATGCTGTGTTCCGGATCCGGATCTTTATAAATGGGATATATTTTCTGGATTAACTTCCCATCCTGTTCAATAATGCGGTGCGTCTCTGAAATATTTTTGACGAGTTCGGTAATGGCATCGTTGTGATACGCTTCCCTGAATTTCTCAAAATCTCTTGCCTTCTCCGGTGTGTCAGTTTTAGATCGAATCAATTCTTCTTTCTTCCGGTCTGCCGCATTGTACCGGTTGATATAAAATTTCTTCAGGCTTTCCAGAAATGAATTTACCTCACGATAGGCAGCCGAATCAAACCGCTGCAACGTAAGGTTTTCAAGGTTAAGTTTTTGATGGCCAACCTCCACCAGTTCCCCAGCAATTTCATGACGAACAAGTGCAAGATCTTTTCCTACGCGGCTGTGCACTTCCGGATTGGTTGAGCCCAGGTTGTTCAATGAATATTGTAAGCGTGTTTCCAATTCCGGAATAAAGTAAACCTTTTTGAAGTCGGCATCCGCCATGACTTTATCAAACAAATAGAATTCCCGTTCAAACCGGTTGTCCTTAAATTGCGTTACCATGGATGCTTCAAAGGCCCATCGCGAAGCCATCAAATCTCCTACAAAAGGAACCGTTGCTGTATTGCCGATGGCAGGATTTAGCTTATCGAACTTCACCACAACTCCACTCAAAATTAATTGTGGTATCAATAAAAGGGGAATTAAAATATAAATGGTTACGGCAGAATTAAAGGCTGATGATATATTCAAGCCCAACATATTCGCGAAACATGAGGTAGTAAACAGAATAAACCAATGCTCGAAAAACATACCCTTTATCTCCAGAAAATAACTACCGACTAAAACAAACGTGCCCGTTTGAATGGCCGACAGCATAAACAAGATTGAGATTTTGGATAAAATATAACTGCTGCGGCTCAGGTGCAAAAAGGCTTCCCGTTTCAGAATCTTTCGGTCGCGTATAATTTCCTCGGCACTTACCGTAAGGCCCATGAAGAGTGCTACAATAACGCTCATGAACATGTAAGCCGGTAAATTCAGGTTCTTACTAAATGTATAGGTTGCTAAAATTTTATCATCAACATTATAATATTTAACGATGAATGCCAGTATAAACGCCAACACTGGCGCCTCAAGAAGATTGATGATCATATACTGGCTGTTGTGAATCTTCGCCTGAAGATCGCGTAGCGAAAATAAAATCGTTTGTTTAAACCGGGTAGGTATTTTCAGTGTAGAGTGGGGTTCTTCAGTTGATCCCTCCACCGAAATGAGGTGCGCATTTTTATTGTAAATAGCATTCCATTGTTCAGCTGAAACTTTCCGCTCATTGGTAAAATGCCCGTATTCATTGATCACCTTTGTTTCAATGATATTGAATATTTGCTCAGGGTTAACATTTCCGCACTCATGACACTCCCCTTCTTCGCTGTTAATCAGGTTAATGCTCTTTTTAAAATAGACGATCGCATCCACCGGGTTGCCATAATAAATCTGGTATCCGCCTGAA
This sequence comes from Cyclobacteriaceae bacterium, assembly GCA_016787565.1. Lineage (GTDB taxonomy): Bacteria > Bacteroidota > Bacteroidia > Cytophagales > Cyclobacteriaceae > JAEUUG01. The sequence continues at coordinate 559,703 of JAEUUG010000004.1, read as the reverse complement.
TCGAGAATAAGGAGCTTATCAAACATCTTGAAGATGTCGGACGAGGGCTGGTGGATAACTGCGAACACCAGTTTCCCTTTAAGGGATAACTCCTTCAACAAGTCAATGATATTTTCTGAATCTCGGGAAGACAATCCGCTGGTGGGCTCATCACAAAATAAAACGGCCGGCTCGCGCAATAACTCCAGTCCGATGTTCAATCGCTTACGCTGACCTCCACTAATGGTTTTACGCAACGGGGAACCAACCTTCAAATCTTTGATCTCGACCAGGCCTAAATCTTCCAGCACATGGATTACGAGTGCATCAATCTCCTCCTCAAGCTTGTTACTGAAACAAAGCTTTGCAGCGTAGTATAAATTTTGATAAACCGTGAGGTCTTCAATCAGCAGATCATCCTGCGGAACAAAACCAATAACACCTTCAATCTTTTCAGGTTCGCGATGAATATCAATGCCATTAATCAACACCTGACCTTCCGATGGTTTCTCTGAACCATTCAGCACATGCAACAAGGTAGATTTACCCGCTCCGCTGGCTCCCATCAAAGCAATGAGATTACCCGACTCTTCCGAGAGGTTTACATTGCGCAAGCCAAGTTTTCCATTCTTAAACTTATAGCTTATGTTTTTACCCTCAAAGGAGGTTCGTCCGTGTTCGTTTAATGTTTTGAACTGACTCAGAACATCACCATAGTACACGGGCTGATCTTTATCCCATCGGAGTGTACTGCCCACAGCCAGCACACTGATGCGTCCTGATTTCACCGGCACACCATTCAAATACAAGTCGGTTCCTCCGACATACTTTAAGAAATAAATATCAACTGACTCGATGTATAAAATTGCAATGATGCCATTCAACGCCTTTCGGGCTAGATGCCGGGCTTGGGTGAATGTATTGGCGGGAGTTGTATCGACAATTAAAATCCGTTCGTGATCAAGTTGATCGGGCTGATTGCCCAGTACAAATGTTTTAATAGAATGGAGATCGGCTTCCGTGATCTTGAGATTTAGCCCGATCGTTTTAACAAGGTCAGCTTCGTGCTGTGAAATACTTCCGTCAGCCTGGATAATACTGATCAGCTCAAGTACGATAACAATTTTTTGCTTTTGTGTAACCTCCTGATTGATATGCTGACATAACGCAGCAATATTTTCTACACTACCGCTATCTTCACCGGTGGATTTACTATACGAATCAAACAACGCGAGGAATGCATTTACCGAAGTGTGGCTGAGGTGATCCTCCAGGAAAACCCGGATCTGTTCCCGCTCCTGACGGGTTACATCATCCACTTTGGCAACAACGGCAAATAGTTTTAAGATGGCTTTGAGTAAAGGCTCGCTCATGATATACGTTTAGCTGAACTAAAGATAAGGAAAGATGCCTTATCTAACACGCCATAAAAACAAAAGGACTGATTAAAACCAGTCCCTGTTGTTGAAAGTATTACTTACTTATTCAGTAATACCATTTCTCAATTTCTCAATGATCTTCGTTATCTCCACCAGGTTTTTGTCAGAGAGCACCAGATTGGCTTTGTTGTTTCTGATTTGTTCTTCGATGTTCAAAGCCTGATAGGTTGTTTCCAGTACTTTCAGATCGGTTACAATGGCAACTATTGGATCGGTCTGTTCAACCGTTGTCAACATTTTTAATAATTCCGAAACCGACTTCTTTTGCTCCAACACAATGCGCATCAGTGGTGTTAACACAAGGTTGCGCTGATCATCGGCCAAAAGATTTTTCGGATAGGTCTTGATTAAGCCCGTAGAGATATAAAGACCTTCGATAAAACTGCCCGTTACAACTAAAGCTGAAAGTTTATTGCGTTTGTCATCTTTCAAAAAAGATTCAGTTTTGTTAATGGTATTATCAAGCAAGCGGCTAAGGGAATCCTTATTGGAAATATTCTGTTCGAACTTCTTCAAAACCTCCATATCGAACGAACCTATTACACCTAAATTATCTGCCAAGGTTTTACAGGATCCCAAATAGTCAATGGCTTCCTGTGTTTTATCATATGAGCTCAGGTAGCCGATATCGGCAGCATAAACGCCAAGATTAAGAGCCGCCTTGTCGGTTCGGGTAACGTATTGATCAGCTTTCGACCGTGGATTGAGTAAAGACTCGTTAAACTCTGCCCCGGTAGCCTGAAGCAAGTATGGAATTTCAGAAGGTGAAGGGATATTATAGACAACTTCCTCGATTTGGTGTTGCAGGCTTTTTTGAGCTTCTTCAAATTCCTTGGAGTCCTTATTCTTGTTATCGTTGGATGAACCGCAGGAAACCAGCCCAAATGCTACTACTGCGCAAATGAAGAAAGTAATGGATTGCTTAAATTTCATGATATGGTAAGGTTTAGAACCCAATTTTAACACATTTTTACATGCCATGAAACCGTGACCGTCATATTTTTGATTGAATTTTTCGATCATTGTCCGGTAGTTTTTGTAAGTTTATATAAATCACAATTCTGGGTATGGAAAGCAGGTTAGTAGACAAGACGGTATTGATAGATGATAGTGATATTGACCTGTTTATTCAGCGCAGGTTTCTCGAAGTCTATAATTTTTCGGATAAACTCATTCAATATAAATCGGCAGAGGATGCCTTGGGTTGGTTGCGCGATCTTGATGGTAATAGCAACGAAGCTCCGGATGTGATCTTTCTGGACCTGAATATGCCTGAGATTGACGGGTTTTCCTTCCTTGAAAGTTTCAAACAATTGCCCAACGAAGTCAGGGACAACTGTAAAATTGTGGTGCTGACCAGCTCAAACAGTACAAAAGACAGGGATCAGGCCTTCACCTTCACCAATGTAGTTCAATTTATTACCAAGCCGCTTAAACAAAAAGACATAGAGGACTTGAAAAACCTCTTGGACAAGAACTGATCACCGGTCAAGCCATTCTTTAAATTCCTGAACGCGTTCGCGTGCTACAATAATTTCAGTATCGTCTGATGTTTTCAACACAAGCTTTAGCCTGCTATTGGTATAACTGATCATGTCCTGAATGGCATCCGCAGCCACAATATACTTTCTGTTAATTCGAAAAAAGCGATCCGGATCCAGCAAATTCTCCAACTGATCGAGCGTAAAATCCAGGATATGTTTCCGTCCTTCACGAGTTTGCGTAAACGTTGTCTTTTCAAGGCTGAAAAAGAAATAGATATCACTGACTTCAATTGACCGGAGGTGCTCGCCCACCCTGATCACAAAACGTGTTTTATACTTTCGGGTGAGTAATTGAACTGTCTTCCCGATACTTTCCATCATTTTGCCTACATCATTGCCCTTTTTACCCAGGGTATGGTATTTCTTCAGCGCTAAACCAAGTTCATCCTTATCAACAGGCTTTAATATATAATCAATACTGTTAACCTTGAATGCTCGTAACGCATACTCATCATAAGCCGTGGTGAAAATAACAGGAGAAGCCACTTCGCATTGTTCAAAAATCAAAAAGCTAATACCATCCGCCAATTGAATATCCATAAAAATCAAATCTGGTGAAGGATGATTGCGCAGCCAATGAACGGCCTGCCGAACACTGTCGATACTGGCTAACACAACAGCATCCGGCTCAAGACTTTTAACTACTGTCGTCAGCCGCTTTGCTGCCTGTGGCTCATCTTCTATGATCAGTACGTTCATGCGCTTACTCAGCTTTTATCAGTGGCAGTTTTACCACAAACTTTTCATCCTGTTCAATCCACACTTTTTTCTCCGTCAGAAATTCATAGCGCTTTCGGATATTCTCCAGACCAATGCCGGGTGATTCTTCATGCAAAATCATTTTCTTCTGCAAGTTATTTTCTACCACAAGATAATCGCCTTCCAGGTAGATATAAATGCTTAGGGGATACTCTTCGGATATCACGTTGTGCTTAATCGCATTCTCAACAAGCATTTGTAAAACAAGCGGTGCCACCTCACCCTGAACATCATCCAACTGAATATCCAGCCTAAGTTTATCTCCAAACCGGATTTGCTGAAGATAGACATATGCGCGCAGGAATTTTTTTTCCTCTTCGATAGAAACAACTTCCTTATCCTGGCTATCCAGCACATAGCGATAAACTTCTGAAAGTTGTTTGATGAACTTTACGGCCTTTTCCTGATCTTCGTACACCAGGTTAGTCAGGGCATTCAGGCTGTTAAACAAAAAGTGTGGATTAACCTGATTCTTCAGACTCTCAAATTTCGCCACAACACTTTCCTTCTGATGACGTTCGGCTTCTACACTGGCCTTCCGCCAGAAAAGAAAGAATTCCCGGGCATGTAAAAAAGTTGAAATTAAAATGGTAATAACGACTGATCCGTATATTGTCCATCGAAAGCCTTGGCCGAAATTGAAGGCAAAGGCGAATTCAAAAAAAATCATCAGACAATAAATAATGGAAGCTGTGTACAGGATGGTGGTGATAATACCAACGGCCAATCGTTGAACCGGAAACTTTATCCAGGAAATCAGGCCATTAAGATAATGCGACAACAACGCATTCCCCTTCCACAGAAAAACCCACATAAAAAAAGTAAAGAACGACACCAGTGCATAATTTACAACCGTATTACACCGCGGACAGGTAAGCAGTGGTTGAATGAGACTGATCAAAACGAACAGACCAAGGTCACGCAATTCATGCTGAACAATTTTTCGATCTATCGCCATGCTTAAAAATACAAATTATTATAGCAGTTGAATTGAGCTCCTTATTGGTTTCGGAAAAGTTCGTTACAGGCACTGAGACTTCATACTTTCAGCAACCTCCCGGCCCCATTGTGGAGCAAGTGCATTATCCGATTTATACGTATCGAATTTCTCAAGTGATTTCATTAACGTACCACAGGCTTCCGCGGTTGATGATCCAAAAAACTTCGCGGTTCCATACTGCATCTGTGCCATCAGCGATAAGGCTCTGGGGTTTTCAGGATTCAGCGCAACGGCCTTACCGAAAGTTTGCATGGCAAGGCCGGCAAATTGCGGACCGCGCGATGCGGGATCTACCGTAACGCGTATCATATGAACAAAACCCTCTAACGTTATAACCTCCGATTCGCCCGGCACCATTTCTTTAGCCTTATTTACTGCAGTTAACGCCTGATCGAGATATTGATCTTTTTTAGCGCCATCCTTCTCACGATTGGCCATCATGATATAACCGAATGACGCGTAGTAGTAAGGCTCCCATTTTGTTTTTTCTGCTGAGGCAATGCGCTCAAATGAATTTACAGCACCCTGTAATTCTTCGATCGTTTTTGCTGTGTAAACCGATTGAATATTTTTCTGCATCGCTTCAAGGTATTTGTCATCGTTGGCATAACCACGTGTTGATACCATCAGCACAACCATGCCGATCAGAAGAGAAATGATGTTTTGTGTTTTCATTTTTTGTAATTTTTTTAGTTGACTATTATAAACTGGGTAATTGATTAACTGTTTTATTTTTTGAAAGCGTGATAAAAATTCCAAGAAAAATAAAGCGGGGCGCAGGCTGGCGTATGGCGCGACTGTTATACAACCCTTCTGCATTCATGTTGCCGCTAAACTCATAGCCAAAAATATTATCGCGGCCCAGCACATTGGTGCAGGAGAAATACACAATCAGGTAAGGCTTTGGCAGATAACTCCAGTTAAAACTTAAATCGCGATAAGCAGGCGTTCGGGCATGGTTGAACTTTTCTTCATTCGGGTCATTATAGGGTCGGCCAGAAGTAAACGAGTACGTTGCGCCAACCTGACTTTTTAATGCTGCAATGAAGTGTTTGTATACGATAGAAAAGTTATGACCGGACGCGAACGTTGGAGTAGTTCGATAGGGGAAGTCTAAATAATCGCGTTCCGTACGGAGATAAGAATACGACACCCAGTAGTCCACATTCCTGATGGTTTGATTATCCCGCCAGAAAAGTTCTATACCCTGCGCATATCCTGAGCCTGCATTGTTGAGGTCATACGCATTACCATTGATATACTTCACGAGGGAAGCGTATTTTTTATAATACGTTTCAATACGAAAGGTGCGGTTGTTTTCGATGCGTTGATAGTTCAAAATGAAGTGTTCAGACTTTTCTGCATCCAACTGATCATTTACGCGCAGCAAGTCATTTTTAGGCGACTGGCGAAATACTCCGTAGGCCATTGAAACCTGTCCGACTTTACCGGTTTTGTAAGCGAATGAAATCCGCGGATCAATATGCAGTGCCTGGTTCAGGTTATTATACTCCAATCGTGCACCTCCACGCGTTACGAACCGGTTACTGGTATACAGATCGCCTTCTACAAAAGCAGCCGTAATCAATTCATCAAAGGCCCGATTAATTGCCGGACCATTCTCCGGGCTATAGTTCAAATAATAGTTGCGACTAATCGCTTCAATACCGGTTTTCAATTCAACTTTTTCAGACAACGATCCTTCGAATACTGACTTGACATGAATGCCCTGCTCAGTGTCCAACGCATGATCTGCATCCAGGAAAGTATTGTTTTGCTGATAGGTATAAGATACTCCCCCTCGAACGATCCAGTTATCATTCAGTGAATTTTTATAAGATCCATTCAGGTAGCGATAGCTGTTGGTGAGATCATACAATTGCTTGATGTCTGTATTATCGATATCATGATTGTAGAGCTGGTAATCCGTATGGTTGAAGTTTCCAAAGAATTTAACCATACCACGTTTGCCAACCTTTTGCCGGAAGGCGGCACTTGCTTCTATAGATTCAGGTGGAGTTTTCCAATCGACCTCCTGATTAATCAATCCGAAATATGGACGAATGTTGGTGTATTGAATTTTACCGGCTGCCGATCCGCTTGCCCAGGCCTGGGTGTGCGCTACATCTGCTCCTACGGAAAGAATGCCAATATCTGTTCTTGATTCTTCCGATTGGTCTTTAGAGTCCAGCACCAGCGCAGATGAAAGTGCCTGACCATATTCAGCAGAATACCCTCCGGTGCTGAAACTTGTTCCTTTAAACATAAAGGGAAGAAACCTGCCACGTGAGGGTGTATTCGGAGCAGATGGGCCATACGCATCCAATACCACCATGCCATCAATGAACGTGCGTGTTTCGTTTCCATCACCTCCCCGCACGAAAAGTCTACCTGACTCACCAACCTTTTGTGTGCCGGGAAGAGTGTTCAATGCACCGGCAATATCAGCCGTAGCGCCAGCGGTGGTGGCAATATCGATTGCCCTGAAAACCGTTCTGCGCTTTTCATCGCTGGCCGTAAACGCCCCTGCGGTAATGGTAACGGCTTCGAGCTCATTAATCTCTTCAATCAGATTAATCTCTACTATAACCGGTTTATTGATGAGAACAATTTCCCTTCTGAACTCCTTGAAGCCAATGAATTTCACAACCAATACATAGGTTCCTGTTTCATGGGTATTGAACTCGAATTTTCCGTCACCGGATGAACTGGTTCCATCGTAGGTATCCAGTAAAAAAATGTTGGCCCCCGGTACCCCCTCGCCACGCATATCATGCACCCGACCGGAAATTTTTGTCTGGCCATAAGCTGTCAGCACTATTGCGACTAAAACCGTTGTAAAAAGGAATTTCATAAGTCAGTTTTTGCCGGATTACACGATAAAGGTTGGCGTGACAGATGGGTTTTAAAAAGATGAGATACTGAACTGTGGAATATGCCGGATGAGTTGTTTCTACTCACCGATGGGCTTTTTCAAGGATTGGCTTATTTTTGCAGCCTGCTTAGCCTGAGCACAGCAAAACACATAGTATAAATACGCGATCCCAATGGCCGATTACAGCAAAGAAGAGATTAAACGCATCGAAGAAAAGTGGCGTAGTGAATGGAAAAACCGAGGAGTCTATACGGTTCCCAACACATCCGACAAACCCAAATATTACGTTCTGGATATGTTCCCGTACCCTTCGGGAGCGGGCCTTCATGTTGGTCACCCGCTAGGGTACATTGCCTCGGATATTGTTTCGCGCTACAAAAGACTGAAAGGATTTAATGTGCTGCACCCGATGGGTTTTGATGCTTTTGGCCTGCCGGCAGAGCAATATGCTATTCAAACCGGACAGCATCCCCGCATTACAACAGAGAAGAATATTGCCACGTACATTGAACAGCTGGGCAAAATCGGGTTCTCCTACGATTGGGATAGGAAAGTGGAGACCTGCGATCCGAACTATTATAAATGGACGCAGTGGATTTTCATGCAGCTTTTTAATGCGTGGTACAATAAAAAATCCGACCAACAATCACCCGATGGAAAAGCCGAGCCAATCGCCACACTGCTTGTTGAATTAGAAAAAAACGGAAATAAAAATATTGATGCTGTTTGTGATGAGGATACGCCCATTATTACAGCAACTGAATGGAAATCGTTTGGAGAAAAGGACCGCGAGAATTTCCTCCAAAAATACCGTATCGCATACCTGGCCGAAACAATGGTGAACTGGTGCGCTGCACTAGGGACTGTGCTCTCGAATGACGAAGTTAAAGATGGTGTAAGTGAGCGAGGCGGATATCCAGTGGAGCGCAAAAATATGTTGCAATGGAATATGCGCATTGCTGCCTATGCTGAACGGCTATTAAAGGGTTTGGATACGATTGATTGGCCCGAGCCACTGAAGGAAATGCAACGCAACTGGATTGGAAAATCTATTGGTTGCGAACTGGATTTCTACCTGGACTCCACTGATCGTGAGGCTATCCGCGTGTTCACCACCCGCATTGATACGATCTATGGAGTAACCTTCATGGTCATTGCTCCCGAGCATGAACTCGTAGAGAAAATCACAACTGCCGAGCAACGTGAAGCTGTATTCAACTACGTTGAGGTTGCTAAGAATCGTAGCGAGCGCGAACGGATGAGCGAAGTTAAACGCATCACCGGAGTGTTTACAGGCGCCTATGTGATCAATCCATTCAATAATGAGAAGGTACCGGTTTGGATTGCCGATTATGTATTAGCCGGATACGGTACCGGTGCTGTAATGGCCGTACCATCAAGCGACACGCGCGATTATGCTTTCGCTAAACATTTCAACCTGCCCATTATTGATGTGTTGGAAGGACCAACCAGCGATATCACCAAAGACAACTTCGACCCCAAGGCGGGCACGATGATCAATTCCGATTTCTTAAACGGCCTCGACTGGAAAGTGGCTGTTGAAAAGGCGCTGGCAAAAGTAGAAGCGATGGGCATCGGAACACGCAAGGTAAATTACCGCATGCGCGATGCCATCTTCGGTCGCCAGCGATACTGGGGAGAACCCTTCCCTGTGTATTTTGAAAACGGAATACCGAAATTGGTAAACGAAAAAGATTTGCCGGTTACCCTGCCGGAAATTGATGCCTACAAGCCAACAGAAACAGGAGAACCTCCGCTGGGCCGCGCCAGGAATTGGAATTACAACGGTCATGGTTATGAACTAACCACCATGCCCGGATGGGCGGGCTCAAGCTGGTACTGGTTCCGGTATATGGATCCTAAAAATGACAAGGAGTTTTGCGCCAAAGACATCCAGGCGTATTGGAAAGATGTAGACTTATACATTGGCGGATCGGAGCATGCCACAGGCCACTTGTTGTATTCCCGCTTCTGGTGCAAGGCCCTGAAAGATTTAGGTTATGTTGATTCGGAGGAGCCGTTTAAGAAGTTGATTAACCAAGGACATATTCAGGGAATGTCCAAATTTGTTTATCGAATTAATGGAACACATAAATTTGTTTCGCATGGTTTGCGGAAGCAATATGAAGTAACTCCCCTTCATGCAGATGTCTCCCTTGTTGATAACGATGTATTAAATATCGAAGGCTTCAAAAAATGGCGGGATGATTTCAAGGATGCTGAATTTGTTCTTGAAGATGGCAAATACATCTGTGGAACCGAAGTAGAAAAAATGTCGAAGTCGAAGTACAACGTTGTAAATCCTGACGACATTATTTCAAATTACGGAGCGGATACCTTGCGCATGTACGAAATGTTCCTGGGGCCACTGGAGTTATCGAAACCCTGGAACACCAATGGTATTGATGGCGTGTATAAATTTTTACGCAGGTTCTGGAACTTGTTTCACGATACTACCGGAAAATTCACCGTGAGCGCTGAAGAACCCACACGCGAAGAATTAAAAATTCTTCACAAAACACTGAAGAAAGTTGAAGAAGATATCAATCGATTTTCCTTCAACACATCCGTGAGTGAGTTCATGATCTGTTGCAACGAACTGAGTGCGCTGAAGAGTAACAAGCGTGCAATTCTGGAACCGCTCGTGATTGCCCTTTCACCTTTCGCACCACACATTGCGGAAGAACTTTGGGAAAAGTTAGGTCACTCTGAAACCATTTTTCATGCAACCTTCCCATCTTTCGATGAACAATACCTGGTTGAAAACTCCTTCGAATATCCCATCTCCATCAATGGAAAGGTTCGCTCAAAAATGAACTTTGCTTTAGATATGCCGAAAGAAGATATCGAGAAATCAGTTTTGGCTTCTGAAACCGTTCTGAAATGGACTGAAGGCAAAGCACCCAAGAAAGTTATTGTTGTTCCTGGACGAATTGTGAATATCGTGGTGTAAGGCTGAAGAATAAAAACGAAGGATCGATTCTGTCAGATCAGTCAACTAACGCTTTTCATATCTACCGGTAGCTTCATTTATTTTTATCCGGAATACCACCAGGATAATGGCAGGATCTATTGGTGAATGCGGCCTCTCCAGTCCATGCCGGGGAATGCTGGTTTCACTGCCGGTCATCGGGTGAAGCCGATTCACCAGCGATTGTAAAGCTTCGTCTGCTTCTTTTCCCTTCAGCTCTTCAAATGTCCCCTGCGCGATAACACTTTGCCAGTTGGCTAAATCTTTAATGCGGTCTACTTCAAAGCATACGGTAGGATTCTTTCGCATCAGATCAATCTTCAATCCTTCTTTTGTATGGGCACAGATTGCAGTTCCGTCATAAACATACGTAACCGGCACAACATAGGTCATACCATCCGCTGAACAGCCAATTCGGCCTACCACTTCACTGCGAAGCAAATTATCAATCTGATATTTATTTAGCGATCCCAGCATAGTTGATTGAGCAAGACAAAGTTTACCATTCATCGTCCGAAAATGAAATGACATAGATCACCTCTATCGATGATGCACGTCATTCAAAAAAATCAGGAATGTGATCTTCTTCGGTTATATCATTTACACTTAAACACTACGGCCATGATATCAGTACTTGGAACAACCGGAAAATACATTTTGCAGCCCAGCCTTGTGGAGATGCACCGCGAAAGCCTGGAATGGCAATCGGCTACCGCACTTTGGAAACGGGAGCTCAGTTTCTTTCAAAAGCTGCTCGATCAGCACGCTCCTAAAAATTCAAATCTTGAATTCAAGAAACAGGTAGACCACTATCAACATCTCATTACCTATTATGATGGTGAACTGGTGGATATTTTCCGAAAGAAAGTACGCGATCATGAACATAAACTCGCAGCCATGTTGCAGGAATTAAAAGAATCGGACACCGAATATTTTACCGAACACGGAGGTCTGATGGAAGAACTAAAAGCCTTCCAGAAGACCTTCACCGAATTGAAGCATGAATTCTTTGCGTTTATTGAAAAGGGTTTTAGTGCTTATTGAGCACAGCTTTTGATTTGTAAAGCCTTCCACAGTGTGGAGGGCTTTTTTTACCTAACGCGCATTTGGAACATTTCCTTAACTTAGGCTCCTTAATTTAAAAACTATGCGCTATTCGAAAGTAGTGGGCATCGGGCACCATGTTCCGGAAACTGTCATCACGAATGAATATTTATCTTCCATTATGGATACCAACAATGATTGGATTGTTGAACGAACCGGTATCCACGAACGAAGATATATTGATCCCGCTAAGGACACTGTGGCCAACATGGCTGCCAAGGCCTCACGTCTTGCCTTACAGCGCGCAGGGCTAACCGAAAAGGATATTGAGTTCATTGTATTTGCAACGATCACTCCGGATTATTTCTTTCCCGGATCGGGTGTTTTGCTGCAACGCGAACTCGGCCTCGAAAGCATTGGTGCACTGGATATCCGTAATGCCTGCTCCGGTTTTATTTATGCACTATCTGTGGCCGACCAATTTATTAAGACAGGAATGTACAAAACCATATTGGTGGTGGGAGCTGAAATCCAATCTACGGCAATTGACATGACCACGCGTGGAAGGAATACGGCTGTAATTTTTGCCGATGGTGCAGGTGCTGCCATTTTACAACCTTCTGAAAAACCGGGTATTCTCTCCACGCACCTTCACTCCGATGGCCGCTTTGCCGAAGAACTGTATGTGCGTGATCCGGGCAGCAGCCGGCCACGGGAAGAAAGGCAACCGGAACAGATTCTGGACACAACACATTTTAAAGTATTCATGAATGGAAGCCAGGTGTTTAAACACGCGGTGGTTCGCTTCATGGAGGTAATTAACGAAGCACTGAATGCCAACAGCCTCAAGAAAGACGATATTGATTTGCTGATACCCCATCAGGCGAACCTGCGCATCAGCCAATTTATTCAGGAAAAACTTGGTCTGTCAGACGATCATGTCTACAACAACATCATGCGCTACGGAAATACAACAGCGGCATCTATACCCATTGCCTTAAGTGAGGCATGGGCAGAAGGTAAAATCAAAGAAAATGATTTAATTTGTTTAGCCGCATTTGGCAGTGGTTTTACATGGGCCTCTGCGTTAATCCGGTGGTAACCCCGATTTGTGTATGAAGACATCGACCTATAACCCCAGTCCGTTAGAAGTGGACTTTGCTAATGCTTTATTTATTCTTCAAAAGGAAATTGAAAAACACCTTCAGGATAACCAGGTAATTAACGTGGAAAGTCAGATCAAGAAGGACAACCCCATGGTAAAATTCAGTTTACTGGATAAAGACGGAGATCCACATGAAATTGTGGTGCGGATCATTCAAATACCCGATAAATTCTAAAGCCTGCCGCGATGTCGATAGTGATAGTACTGTGTTGCATCGCCCTGCTTATACTGCTCATTACACACTTCAAAATCAATGCCTTCCTGGCATTTTTGGTAATCTCGATATTGGCCGGACTTCTGTTGGGCATTGACGTATCAAAAATCACTACCTCTGTTCAAAAAGGAATTGGCGACATGCTGGGTTCTCTCGTGGTGATCATTGTAAGTGGTGCCATGCTGGGTAAACTCGTTGCCGAAAGCGGTGCCGCGCAACAAATTGCTGCCGGCATGATGAAAATTTTTGGTGAGAAATACATTCAATGGGCGCTCATGGTAACGGGGTTCGTTATTGGTATTCCACTTTTCTACAATGTTGGTTTTGTGCTGGTGGTGCCACTCATTTTTTCGGTTGCCTATCGGTACAACTTACCGGTAGTCTACATCGGATTACCCATGTTGGCTTCGCTTTCCGTTACACATGGTTTTCTTCCTCCACATCCATCTCCTACCGCTTTGGTTGCGCAGTTTCATGCTGATATGGGCACTACGCTATTGTATGGTATCATCATCGGAATACCCACTGTGATTCTGGCCGGTCCGATCTTTTCAAAAACATTGAAAAATATCAAAGCACCAATACCAAAAACATTTCAATCATCTGCACTGCCCGAAGATCAACTTCCCGGCTTAGGCAATAGTGTTATATCATCGCTCTTACCGGTACTATTTTTAGCGCTCACAACATTGACAACTCCCCGCTTAACAGAAGGAGTTTTGAAAAAGATTATGAGTTTTTTAGGCGACCCTGCTATTGTAATGCTGCTTGCATTGGCCATTGCTACTTATACACTCGGTGTAAAAATGGGAACCTCCCTTAAAAAAATTATGGATATCTATAGTGATGCTGTGAAAGATATCGCGATGTTACTGCTTATTATGAGTGGTGCAGGGGCCTTGAAGCAAGTGCTGATCGATAGCGGAGTAAGCAATGAAATCGCCAACCTTCTGGGAAGTTTCGATGCACATCCACTTGTTTTGGGCTGGGCCCTTGCATGCCTTATTCGGGTTTGCGTTGGCTCTGCCACGGTTGCCGGACTCACTGCTGCGGGTATTGTAGCGCCTTTGCTGGATCGGCCTGGTGTAGACCCTAACCTCATGGTTCTGGCCGTGGGTGCCGGTAGTCTGATGTTCTCGCATGTAAATGATGCGGGCTTCTGGCTGTTCAAAGAATATTTTAACCTGTCGATTAAAGACACGATACGCTCCTGGTCTCTCATGGAAACGATTGTAGCGATTGCCGGATTAATTGGTGTGATGGCGTTGCATTATCTTCTCTGATCTGACGTTATCTTTCGGAATCATTTACAGTAAAAAATGAAAAACCAAATCTACATCAGCCAAAAAGAGGAAATCGCAAACGCCATAACGCATGGTCTTGGAGCACTACTTGCCATTGGAGCCTTGGTGCTGTTAGTAGTCTTTGCATCACTATACGGAAATGCCTGGCACATCGTAAGCTTTACTATTTTCGGCACCACACTCGTGATTCTATATCTGGCCTCAACGCTTTACCATAGCTTTACCCATCCGGGCGTAAAAGTGCTTTTTCGCAAGTTCGATCATATGTCCATCTTTCTGCTGATTGCAGGAACCTACACACCCTTTTGCCTGGCTTTATTGGGTGGTTGGTTGGGTTGGACTATTTTTGGTTTGATCTGGGGCTGTGCCCTACTCGGAATTACTCTGAAAGCATTCTTCACCGGAAAGAAAGAACTTCTCTCAACTCTCTTGTATGTTTTAATGGGATGGGCCGGTATGATTGCCATTAAACCGCTCTATGAAGCCATGTCGCTCAGTGGCTTTATTTTACTGGTACTCGGTGGTGTATTTTATACTGCAGGAACATTCTTTTTTGTCAATGACAAAAACCGCTATTATCACAGTCTCTGGCATCTCTTTGTGCTGGCCGGAAGCGTTTCCCATTTCTTTTCTGTATTGAGTTTGCTGGGATAGTTCATTCCCCTTTACCTTTAAGGACACACGTTTAAACAACTTGATAATGGATGACCTTACACCAGACCAACGCTTTGAAAAACTTGGTTTGAAACTTCCTCCACCGCCCACACCATTGGGCGTTTATAAACCTTTTTTACAGGTGGGTGATTTTGTTTATGTATCGGGGCACGGTACCGTAAAAGAAGACAAGAGTTTGATTATCGGAAGGATCGGAAAAGACCTGACGATGGAAGAAGGAAAACTTGCAGCCCGCCAGGTGGGGCTCGCTATTCTCGCAACGCTCAAAGCAAATCTGGGAAGTTTAAATAAAATTAAGCGTGTCATCAAAGTATTGGGCATGGTAAACTGTACGCACGACTTTGAACGCCATCCGTATGTCATCAATGGATGCAGCGAACTGTTTGCACAAGTTTGGGGTGATGAAAACGGTGTAGGTGTTCGCAGTGCCGTAGGGTTTGGTTCATTACCCGATAACATTCCGGTTGAAATTGAAGCCATGTTCGAATTAATTGTCTGATGATGAACTCCAGCAACTGGTATACCCTTGCAAACATCCATGAAATTGACACTCCTGCATTGGTTGTTTATCCAGAACGTGTAAAAGAAAATATCCGAATACTGAAGTCGTTAGTGCCCGATACAAGTCGACTTCGTCCGCATATGAAAACCAGCAAGTCGGCTGAAGTGGCCCAAATGCTATTGAACGAAGGCATTACGAAATACAAATGTGCAACCATTGCTGAAGCAGAAATGCTTGCCACGGCTGGTGCGCGCGATGTGCTCCTCGCCTACCAGCCTGTTGGCCCAAAAGCGAAACGATTGCTTGAACTGGTGAAGCGATTTCCGGAGACAGAATTTTCGTGCCTGATTGATAACCATGAATCGGCTGTTCAACTCTCCTCGCAATTTGAAAAAGAAAATCAAGTAATAAAGGTATATCTCGATATCAATGTCGGTATGAACAGAACGGGTATTGCAACTGAGCATGCCCTGGATCTTTTTCTTTATGCCCGGCAACTTCATGGCATCAATGCGACAGGCCTCCATGCCTATGACGGGCATCTGCGCGATTCCGATTTTACGGTAAGAAAATTAAAATGTAATGAAAGCTTTCGCGCTGTTGAAAACCTTCGAGATCAAATTATACAACACACTGGCAGGATACCGCGCATCATTGCCGGAGGAACGCCAACTTTTCCCATTCACGCGCAGCGTGAAAATGTTGAATGCAGTCCGGGAACTTTTATCTATTGGGACAAGGGTTACCAATCCATCTTACACGAGCAGCCTTTTGTTTTTGCCGCATTGGTGATTACCCGGATTATTTCAAAACCAAATGAAGAAACCCTTTGTGTAGATCTGGGTCATAAATCCATTGCCTCCGAAAATCCTATCGATAAGCGCGTGTATTTTCTAAACGCTCCCGGTGTTACACCCATCGGCCATAGTGAAGAACACATGGTGTTGCATACAGAAAAAGGAAATACCTGGAAAGTTGGCGATGTGCTTTATGGTGTTCCGTATCATATTTGCCCCACGGTGGCGCTACACGAAGAGGCCACTAGTGTAGTCGATCAGCAAGCGCAAACAACCTGGAAAACCACCGCCCGAAACCGAAAGATCACGGTTTAGTAATTTCAGTTATTGGTTCCTGTTATCTTTGGTACCACACGATTTCAAAACCAACAACCTTACTATGTTTACTGTCGATGCTCATCTTGATCTTTCCATGAATGCCATGGAATGGAATCGAGATTTACGTCAACCGATTTCTGCCATTCGGGATCGTGAGAAGAACAAGAACGACAAACCTGATCGGGGCAACGGAGTTGTTAATTTCGAAGAACTCCGAAAAGGAAATATCGGATTGGTGGTAGCGACCCAAATCGCACGCTATGTGGCACCTGATAATCCGTTGCCTGGATGGCATTCACCGGAGCAAGCCTGGGCACAAACGCAAGCGCAGCTCGCCTGGTACAAGACTATGGAAGAATCGGGTGAGCTTGTTCAGATTACTGTACTGGATGAGCTTGAGAAACATCTTCAACAATGGAATAATACGGAAGCACATGATCAAAAGCCCATTGGTTATATCCTCAGCCTGGAAGGCGCTGACTCACTAATAACATTGGCACACGTTGAACGTGCTTATCATTACGGCCTTCGGGCAATTGGTCCTGGTCATTATGGACCCGGACGTTATGCGCAGGGAACCGATGCAAGCGGTGGGCTCGGCAAACAAGGCATAGCATTACTAAAAGAAATGGAGCGACTCAACATCATTTTGGATGCAACACACTTGTGCGATGACAGCTTCTGGGAAGCCATGAGTCATTTCCACGGACACGTGTGGGCAAGTCATAATAATTGTCGTGCATTGGTTAATCATAATCGTCAATTCAGCGATGAACAGATCAAAGAATTGATACGAAGAGATGCTGTAATCGGTGGAGTAATGGATGCGTGGATGATGGTTCCGAATTGGGTTAGAAAAGTTTCTACACCGCAATTCATGAATTGTACACTGGATATTTTGATTGATCACATGGATCACATCTGTCAGCTTGCGGGTAATGCGCTCCACATTGGTATTGGCTCCGATCTGGATGGCGCCTTCGGAAAAGAACAAAGTCCGGGTGACATCGAAACAATAGCCGATCTGCAAAAGATTACGGGTTTACTTGCAAAACGGGGATATACACAGGCTGATATTGAAAATATCATGCATGGAAACTGGTTGAGGTTTTTACGAAAAGCCTGGAAATAGCGAAATCTATAAGGTTCAAAAAGAACTGTCAGCCCTTTCAACACTTTCCTTACATCCCCAAAAAATCACGAACTTCTAGCCTCGTGATTGACCGTCTAAAGCCGTAAATTTCCAAAAAATTTAAATACGCATACTTTTATTCCAATCGGGCGTTTTAAGAACGAAATTGAATCTGATGAAAAAGAAACTCTTCTACCTCCTTTCTGCACTCCTTCTTTTAACGGCCCTCTCGTTCACAAGGCCAGCCGAGCGCTACTTCGAAATAGCCAAGAACCTGGACATATTCGCGACACTTTTTAAAGAAGTGAATGCACTCTATGTCGATGAGGTCAACCCAAACAAATTAGTTCGAACGGGTATTGATGCCATGCTCAATTCGCTTGATCCCTTTACCAACTATATTCCGGAAGATGAGGTAGAAGACTATCGCACGATGACCACCGGTCAATATGGAGGTATTGGTGCTGTAACCCGGGAAATTGGAAACCGCACAGTTGTTACCATGATCATGGAAGGGTATGGTGCACAAAAAGGCGGATTAAAAATTGGCGATGTTATTCTTAAAATTGATGACATCGATCTTTCGCGGTTAACGCGATCGGAGTCAGGGCAATTAATGAAAGGCCAGATCGGAACTCCGGTAAGCCTCACCGTAAAACGCTATGGTGTGGATCAACCCATAAAGCTTGATTTCAAGCGCGAAAAAATAAAAATGAGCAATGTCCCGTATTCCGGTATGGTCGGAAAGGACATTGCGTACATCCAACTGAGTGACTTCACACCGGATGCAGGAAAAGAAGTACGAAATGCGTTGACATCTTTAAAAGAACAAGGAGCTAAAGGCGTGATCATTGACTTGCGTGGAAACCCCGGAGGCTTATTGATTGAAGCCGTTAATATCACCAATATTTTTCTGCCAAAAGGAAAATTGGTGGTGAGCACGAAGGGAAAAATTCCGGAGAACAATCTTAACTATGAAACGCTCAACGCTCCGCTGGATACAGAAATTCCTGTTACCATCCTCATCAACCGAGGCAGTGCCTCCGCCTCCGAAATTGTTGCCGGCACCTTGCAGGACTATGATCGGGGTATTGTGATTGGCGAGCGCTCCTATGGCAAGGGGTTGGTACAGGTTAGCAGGCCGTTGTCGTACAATTCACAGTTAAAAGTTACCACAGCAAAGTATTATACACCAACTGGTCGCTGCATTCAGGTGCTGGATTATTCGCATCGCAGGGATGATGGCAGCGTTAGCTCTGTTCCGGATTCTTTAAAAAGGCCTTTTAAAACAACCAATGGACGTACCGTTTATGATGGTGGCGGTATTGATCCCGACATCAAAACAGAAACTCCGGAAGCACATGCTTTAACGCAAGTACTTTTTGATAATGGTTTAATTTTTGATTACGCAACGCAGTTCGCATCCACTCACACAGCAATAGCTGCACCCGGTAGTTTTACGCTCAGCGATGATGACTACCAGCGTTTTGTTACCTGGATGAAGGACAAGAGCTATGCATACACATCATACCTTCAATATGAATTGCATCAATTCACCGAGCAGGCCAAGAAAGAAAAATATTACACTGAACTAAAACCACAACTTGATCAGATTCATGAACGGATCACGGAGAGCAAGAAAAATGAGCTCATGCTTTACAAGGATCAGATAAAAATGTTGTTGGAGGAAGAAATTGTAAGCCGTTACTACCTGGAGAAAGGAAGTGTGGAGGCAGGCTTTAAGTACGACAACGATATTAAGAAAGCGATAGACCTGCTGCACAATCAAAGTCAATATAAAAAGCTGCTCAAGTTGCTCTAGTCGGATGAATTTCAAATCTCCGCACGTACGGATGTTTGGTTTCATCCTGATGACATGTCTGCTCATCACAGCCATGCATTCTTGCATGACGTTTCGAATGAGTTCAACGGAAATTGAAAAACATTTTGCGAATAAGAATGTTATCTATACCCAGCAACATTATACTACTGGCATTTATACCATTCATTATGTAGAAGCGGGTGATCGAACAAAACCTGTTGTGATATTTGTTCACGGATCACCAGGCTCACTCAGTGCCTTCATCGATTTTCTTTCTGATTCTGTCTTATTGAAAAATAACCTGTTGGTCACAACCGATCGACCTGGTTTTGGATATTCTAATTTCGGACGTGGCGAAGCTTCACTTCAAAAACAAAGTGAAGCATTAAAACCACTGTTGGAGAAGTATCAATATAACCGACCTATCATATTGGTTGGCCACTCCTTAGGCGGACCACTCATTGCCAGGATGACGATAGAATATCCGGAATTGATTGATCAGTTGATTATCGTTGCCGGATCTGTTGACCCGGAATTGGAACCAAATGAAGTTTGGTTCCGTGCGCCCCTGGCGACACCGTTTTTAAGCTGGGTGTTGCCCCGGTCAATGCGCGCTTCAAATGAAGAGATCTATCACCTAAAGCCTGAGTTGGAAAGGATGCTTCCATACTGGAAAGATATTACCTGTCCGGTTACCCTGATACATGGAAAAAAAGATAATCTTGTTCCATTTGAGAATGTCGATTTCGCACAACGCATGCTGGTCAATGCACCGGTAAGGGTGATCATTAAAGATGAAATGAATCATTTCGTACCGTGGTCAAATCCGGATCTGATCCGGGATGCAATATTGCAATCGATCAGCACAAATCAATCTCAGCTTTCAGCGCATTAACAATTGCCAGAGTACTACTTGGCGTACAATGCTTTGGAAACCTCTTCAAACTTATCTCCACTTTTCCAGGCAGGTCGCTGTGGATCATTGACAAGTAACGATACGGTGTAAACAAAAGTGCGATAGAATGTTGTGAGGTAATCGAAATCAAGGCTACCGACTTCATCTGCCGCACGGTGATAATATTTTCTGATTTCATCATCCATCGATGATAACCCGGGTTGTAATTTGATTGCCGGAATACCTTTCTTGGCAAACGAAACCTGATCGGAACGCTCATAAAAATTCTCCTTTGGATCCGGGTCTCCTCCTGCCTCCAATCCAAACGTTTTCGCTGCCCTAACAATATGATCATCAAGGTTGGTGCGGCCAAAACTGATACTGGTGATGCGCGACTTATCATTGTAGCCCACGCCATCGCAATTAATATTCAACACATGCTTACTCAGTTGCACCAAGGGGTGATCAACATACCACTGACTGCCCAGTAAACCTTTCTCCTCACTGGTGAGTGCCATAATAATGACAGAGCGTTTAGGCGGATATTGTGCCAGGTATTTAGCCGTTTGCAACAAGGCCACAGTTCCAATAGCATTGTCCCGTGCGCCATTAAAAATCGAGTCCTGGCCCTCTCCCATTGGCTGAACCCCAATATGATCGTAGTGGGCCGTGATGATAACAAACTCATTTTTAAGTCGCGTGTCATTTCCTTCGATAAAACCGGCAACATTTCTTCCTGGAATAGCTTCGGGCTTTAGTCCATCAATCGCTATTGTCCCTTTTACCACATCGGAATCATTAAAAGACAAAGCCTTTACATCACTGGGCTTAAGCCAGATATGAGGGAAAGTTGTACTAGCATCGTCTGAAATCAAACCCCATTGCTGTTGCGAGAAATAATTAACAAGAGCCGGCCAGGGTACCTGAGGTAAAGTCAACACTTCCACTAATCCTGCAGCACCCTTGCTCATCACCAGTTTATACTTATCACGACTAACAATGAATGCTTTATTTAAATTATCTGCCTCACGCGATCCTGCTAACGCCAATACCATCTTACCCGTGAGATCGTGTTTTCCCAAATCTTCAGCGCTTCCATACCCAACATAGACCAAATCTCCAGACCAATTGAAAGTTCCTCCCTGAAGTACAAGCATGTTTTCTTTTAACACAAAATGCTCATTGCCAATCGTAGCTTCAGCTTTTGTGGGAGGATATGATTTCTTTAAACGCACGGGCTGAAAAAAGTTATCTGCACCTGGAGCAGAAATCAGTCCTACCATTTTAAAGTACGTACGGATGTAATTGGCTGCCATGGTTAACTCAGGAGATCCCGTATCGCGACCACGCATTTCATCGGCTGCTAAAAAAGAAAGATGCGCCTCAATCTCATTTTTTGTAATCAGTTTTTGGATGGGCTCAACAATAGATTTTTGGCCCCGGGAAAGTGTTGTGGCGATGACACACAATACGATCGTAACGGCAAGTTTCTGCATGGTCAATGAATTAGTTTGTGGAAAGTTAAAAAGTTCCGAAGTCTTTTCTGCCTGAGAACGCATAGTACAAAAAATAAAAAGCGAACCCCGTTAACCGGGATCCGCTTTTTAGGCTTAGGTAAGGTAAAGTAAGCTTATCGCAGGAATAACAACTCTCTGTATTTCACCAATGGCCAATCTTCATTGTCAACCAGTAGTTCAAGTTTGTCAACAGAATCACGAATCACTTCAAAGTATTTTTCCTTGATATCATCGCAGTATGCGATGGCACGCTTGTGCGTATCGGTGATTTTATTGCAGCGTTTCCGTTCTTCTACCATGGCCCGCACATTCGTCTTGATGATATCAATGTGACCTGATATTTCTTTAATCGTTTGTACAACTGTGGTGTTATCCACACCAAGACCCTTCAAACCATTAGCGTTAGCGATCAATTTTGTCTGGTACGCAATGGCCGTAGGCACAATGTGGTTCATGGCCAAGTCACCCATTACACGGGCCTCAATTTGCACTCGCTTGATGTAAGACTCCTGACGAATTTCTACCCGCGCTTCATTTTCTTTATGCGACATGACGCCATGACGCTCAAAGAGTTCGGCAGATTTTTTAGTTAAGTAAGCATCCAGCGCACGAGGTGTATTTTTCACGTGGCCAAGTTTGCGTTTTTCAGCTTCGGTCACCCACTCATCGGAATAACCATCACCCTCAAACCGTATATCTTTTGATTCTTTGATATACTCGCGCAACACTTTAACAACCGCCAATCGCTTCTCTTCACCCTTCTCAATTTCCTTCTCTACTAACGCATGGAACTTCTCAAGTTGATCGGCAACAATGGTATTCAGAGCGGTCATCGCTACTGCGCAATTGTCGCTTCCACCGACAGCACGGAATTCAAATTTATTTCCGGTAAAGGCAAAAGGAGAAGTACGGTTACGATCGGTTGCATCCAGAATAATTTCCGGAATTTGATCGATACCTAACTTCATATACATGTTATCACCTTTTTCAATTTTTACATTCCCCTTCTTCTCGAGTTCATCCAATACAGCCGTCATTTGTGAACCGATAAAGACCGACATGATGGCCGGAGGTGCTTCGTTGGCACCGAGGCGGAAGTCGTTACCCGCTGTAGCAATACTGGCACGCAACAATTCATTGTGTTCATGAACAGCCTTAATCGTGGTGACAAAGAAAGTCAGGAACATCAGGTTATCACGGGCACTGCTGGTTGGTGCAAAAAGGTTTACACCCGTATCAGTAATAAGTGACCAGTTATTGTGCTTACCCGTTCCGTTCAATCCTGCAAAAGGCTTTTCATGGAACAACACACGAAGGTTATGGCGATCGGCAACACGACCCATTACATCCATCATCAACTGGTTGTGATCGTTGGCAACGTTAACCTCTTCAAACAAAGGAGCAACTTCAAATTGGCTTGGTGCAACTTCGTTGTGGCGGGTGCGAACAGGAATGCCGAGTTTCCATGCTTCAATTTCAAACTCCTTCATGAAGTCATAAACACGTGAAGGAATAGAACCAAAGTAGTGGTCCTCCAATTGCTGACCACGGGCTGGCGCATGACCAAACACCGAACGACCGGCCATAACCAGATCCGGACGGGCCTGGAATAAAGCTTTGTCTACCACAAAATATTCCTGCTCCGAACCCAGGGATGCCACAACATGTTGGATGTCTTTATCAAATATCTGGCACACTTTGGTAGCGGCCAGGTCAACAGCTTTTAATGCCTTTAGTAAAGGAGCTTTTGTATCCAGTGTTTCTCCTGTATAGGAAACAAAAACAGTTGGGATACACAATGTGCGGCCGTACACAAACATGGGCGATGTAGGATCCCAGGCCGTATACCCGCGCGCTTCAAACGTACTACGAATTCCACCGCTTGGAAAAGATGACGCATCAGGCTCCTGTTGAACGAGTTCACTTCCTTTAAATCGCTCAATGCCGGCCAGTGCATCAAAAAACGAATCGTGTTTTTCGGCTGTTCCGCCTGTCATGGGTTGAAACCAGTGCGTAAAGTGTGATGCACCTTTAGCAATGGCCCATGATTTGGCGGCTGATGCTACTGCATCGGCTGTTACCTCATCAATTTTTTCATGATTTTTAATAGCCTGGCTTACCTTTTTATAGACAGCCGGAGCAAGGGTTGCACGCATCTGTTCCGCACCGTATACGTTTTCTCCAAAGAATTTTGAAACGTTCGGGTTAGGAAGCTCAACATGCACACGGGGACGTTCGCTCAGTTTTTTAAGAGCTTCAAATCGTAGTTGCGCCATAGTTTAAGTTGGTTTTAAATCAATTTGCTGTCAAATCTATATGAATTTTTATCACCCAGGGTATTTCCTGACCCTGTTTTTTAATCTTTTGTTAAGAATACGTTTGCAGAATGGTAATTTTTCAACTCATTTTTATTCCAACTGAATTTTTGGATACAAAAATGAAAGTAGGCCCGCTGAATTAGATTTGAATGGGTTCTGCTGGAAGCAATCACCGGCTTTTGACATCATCGAATTGCTGATCATAGGTAGGATGAATTGTACCCATTATTCTATCCCAAAAAAGAAAATACAATCCATAATTACCGCTGAAAAATTGGTGATGCATATTATGGTTCACAGAGGTGTTAACCCATCTGCCAATCAGATTTTTGGAAAACCCCTTTGGGTAAAGTTCATAACCCAGATGTCCGTACACATTATAAATCATCATGAACAACAAAAAGATGCCAATGGCCAGGGGATGAATAGGAAACAAAAATGGAACGATTACCAGAATGCCCGCTTCAATAACAGCTTCCACCGGATGGAAAGCCATGGCCGCCCAAGGTGATGGATTGGTGGATAAATGATGTACCCGATGTGCCATCCGGAATACTACTTTATGGTGCATGAGACGATGCATCCAGTAAAAGTAAGTATCGTGCAGAACAATGATGAGAAGGATACTGGCTACGAAGTAGGCTACACCATATTCCCCTAGTTTGAAATAAACTTTGGTGTACTGAACAACGGGGGAAAGGAACATCACATACCCTACTCCGGCAAATACAAAAGTAGTCATGACTGAATAACCAAACTCACGGAAATAATCGCGTTGCAGCGGAAAGCTGCGCTGTATTTTTTTGAAGCGCCATGTTTTCTTTTTCAACACGTAGTAGAGAAAAAACGCAACAGATGCCAGCAACAGATAGCGTAAAAAAATTACCAGAAGAATAGACCAAAAAGTTTTTGTCCCGGTAAGGTAAGCTGAAGGCATGATTCAAAAATAAAACAAAAACCCCGTTTCCGGGGCTTTTGAATTAGTTTGATTTTTTAACGGAACCTCCACTGCTAGAACTGGTATTGGAGCGATCCGGATTACCCCTGTATCGGATTCCAGCACCGCTGCTGGCATGAGCGGTCAGTTCCCGGGTAACATTAATCTTAACCGATCCGGCACTGCTGGCCTCAGCTTTTACCGATTCAGCTTCTAAATCGTAGGCATCAACTTCACCGGCACTGCTTACATCTATCTTCAAGCCTTTAGTTTTCCCTTTAACTTCTACCTCGGCAGCGCTGGATGTGCTGATCTCTATAGTATTGGCCTCAGCAATTATTTCTATACTTCCTGCACTGGATGCACTTATTTCTAATGAGTTGCTTCTGATGGGCTCATCCGAGAAAATACTGGCGGCTGAGCTTACCGATAGCTTACTCAACGTAACATAGGTAACATAAACTTTGATCTCGGTCTTACCACGATACCGGCCATCACGCATGTGAATTTTCAAGTAGCTACCAGCAATTTCTGTGATGATATTCTCGGGACTAGTTCCTGTCACGTCAATCCGCACACTTTCTTTTGAACCTTTCTTCAGATAAACATCGATGCCCTCCTCGGCTTTTACGCCCACAAATGATCCAATAGCCCGTGTAACAGATTGCTGTGCGGACAAGTGGCTGGCTAAGCCTACCCATAAAATCAAGACCAATAGCTTCTTCATAGTTCTTTTGAATTTGCCTTATAGACAAGTGGTAAATATAAGGGTTGCATCACCTCAAATCACGGACAATAATTTTGCGGATGTACCAAAACGTTGTATTTTACAATAAAATTCATTGGTTATTTTTTAACATTTGTACCTCAAACCAAGAGCTTTATATGATTTTTGACAAGAAAGCAGAACTAAATGTTCTCATTAACCTCGCTGCCAGCGATAGGTCCGTTGCTGAAAGGGAATCGAAACTTATCCACATCATTGGAAAAGCCAATGGCATACCAAAAGAAGAAATTGATGCCATGCTTCAAAATCCTCAGCCAATCAGTAACATGAATAGCCTGACCCTTGATGAGAAATTCGAACACCTTTATTACCTCATTCAATTGATGAAAATGGATGGCCAGGTATTTCGCAGTGAAATTGTTTTTTGTGAGCACATTGCTGAAAAACTCGGTTTTAAGAAAGGCGTTGTGGGCGAAATCTCGCAACACGTATACAGCGATCCTACAATTACTGCAGACAGGGATATGGTTAAGAAAAAGGCTGAAAAGTTTCTTAAATCCTGACCTGAAAAATTTGAAATAAAAAAGGGAAGAGCAAAATCTTCCCTTTTTTATTTTGTAAAAACGACCTTCCCACCCACGATCGTCATCGAAACTTCGGTTTTCAAAATCTGCTCCTCAGGAATGCTCATCACATCCTGCGTAAAAATGGTGAAGTCTGCCAGTTTACCAGGTTGAATCGATCCTTTTATAGCTTCCTCAAATGCACCAAACGCTGCATCAAGTGTGTATGACTGCAAAGCTTGTTCGCGTGTCATCTTCTCTTCTGGCTCATAGCCTCCTTCCGGTTCGCCCTTTAATGTCTTTCGAGCTACCGAGGCATAAAAACATGGAATCGGATTAAGCGGTTCAACCGGAGCATCGGTTCCATTAATAATAGGTGAACCTGATTTCAATAAACTTTGCCACATGTACGCGCCCTCTTTAATGCGCTTTGCTCCGAGCCGATCAATTGCCCAGGGACGGTCACTTGCCATATGAATAGCCTGCATGGCTGGGAGAACACCAAGTTTAGAGAAACGCGGAAGGTCATCAGGATGGATGTGCTGAGCGTGTTCGATCCTGAACCGATGATCTTTCGCCTGATCGGGATTTTCACGAAATGCCATTTCATACCGATTCAGAATTTCACGGTTAGCCCGATCACCGATGGCATGCGAACAAACCTGAAAACCTTGCTTCAATGCAACGTGAGAAGTCTTAAGAACGGTGTCCATCGATAAAGTAGCCATACCCGAAAAATCAGGACGATCCGAGTAAGGTTCTAATAACCAAGCACCGCGCGAACCCAACGCACCATCACAATTCAGTTTGATGGAGCGGATGGTTAAAAGATTTTGACTATCGATTTCCGGTCCGCGATTCATCCATTCATAAATAAGGTCACGATCATACCCTGTGAGCATCACGTACAACCTAACACCTAGTTTACCTTCGGATTTGAATTTCGTAAAGAGCTCAATATTTTCACGGCTGGCACCCGCATCCTGAAAACTGGTAATACCGTTTCGCCAGCAAGCTTGTATAGCCAGCTCGAGTGCCTGCGCATCTGTGTCGCTATTATTTTCTGGAATGTGCTGCGTAATGATTGTCATGGCATTTTCATTGAAGATACCCGTTGGATTGCCCATCTCATCACGAATTACCTCGCCACTATCATCAGCATAATTCTTTAAAGTTTCCCTGGAAATTTGTTGAATGCCGGCTATCTCCATGGCCTTCGCATTAACAATAGCCAGGTGACCACTGGCATGTTCCAGAAAAACTGGATTGTTGGGTGATGCTTCGCTAAGCTGTTGATGCGTTGGGAAACCCTTGACAATTTTTCCTGGTTTTGTATCCCACTTATCCTGGTGCCAGCCACGGCCTACTATCCATTGACCGGCCTGAGCTTTGCTTGCTGCCTCTTTTACCCGTTCTGTTATTTCCGCATAGTTGGCAACATTCATCAAATCCAGATTCAATTCAGAGTAGCCAACACCCATGATATGACCATGACCTTCAATAAAACCCGGTGTCATAATTTTACCTTGAAGATCGATGACTTGGGTTTTCTCTCCGATCCAGATGCGTGCTTCATCCACTGATCCGGCAAACTTTATTTTATCACCCAATACTACCACGGCCTCCACAACGGGTTGCTCGGCATTAACGGTATATATTTTTCCGCCCAGCACCACCATATCAGCAACTTCACGCTTTGGGGTACACGCAAACAGAAAGATGAATGAAAAGAAAAACAGGGATTTAATCAGTGAGTCGGTGCGCATACAGCAAAACTTGGATACGCGTAATGTTACATATAATTTAAATCAAAATTAAGTCGTGTTATCTTTACGGAATAATTCAAGTATTGAATGCGTGAACGTTTGAAATTCTTTGCTGCATATGCCCTTTTCTGGCTTTTCTTCCTAATCGCTATCCGGGCACTATTCCTCTCCTACAATTACGATTATACAAGCCAGTTAACATGGACTGAAATCCTTTTGGTGTTTTGGTTTGGGTTGCGAATGGACCTGAGCATCGCAGGATATTTTCTGGCACTCATCGGATTATTGCTAACAGGCTCGGTGTTTCTGGCTGGCAACTGGTTCAGGATTGTAGTGAACACAGTCACCATCGCGCTGATTGTTTTTGCTTCCACTGCAGCCGTTGTTGATCTGGAACTGTACCGGCACTGGGGATTCCGTTTTAATACCACCCCACTATTCTATATGGGGTCGGAAGCCATGGGTAGTGTGGAAGTCAGTGTTATCATTAAACTCCTGATACTTTTTGCTATTCTTTTATTCGTTTCGATTGTTGTATTTCTGCGATTCGTTTCTCCGATAAGCCGGTCATTTCAACCTGCCTTTAAAAAAACTGCTTTCGTGCTATTTTTTCTCGCAGCACTTATGTTCATTCCGATACGCGGAAGCTTCACAGTAGCCCCGATGAATACGGGATTTGTTTACTTCCACAAAACAAAAGCATACGCCAATCATGCTGCGATCAATGTAGTCTGGAATTTTTTATACAGCATGCGAAAGGAGTCGAGGAAAGCATACCCGGAAAACTTTTTTGATAAAACCAAAGCAGAGGCGTATTTGAAATCACTTATGCCCGCACATGATTCTACTCATCATATATTTAGAACAACACGACCCAACATCATACTTTTTGTTTTGGAAAGCTTCACGGCAGGTATCATTGCTCCGTTGGGCGGTCTCGAGAATATTACTCCCAATCTCAATGAACTTTGCAAAGAAGGAATTCTGTTTGATAACTTTTATTCCAGTGGTGACCGAACGGACAAAGGATTGATTAGCATATTGAGCGGATACCCGGCACAACCCACAACATCCATTATCAAATATCCAAGCAAGACACAGAGTTTGCCCTATCTTAATCTGGAAATAAAAAAACTGGGCTACACCACGTCTTTTGTGTACGGAGGCGATATTGACTTTGCAAACTTCCGCTCTTACATTACCAACAGTGCCTTCGATCACATCACAACAGAAGATGATTTTGATGATGACATTAACATCAGCAAATGGGGCGTTCATGATCACTATGTATTAGAACATGCATATCAGGAATGCGACACCGCCAGCGCTCCCTTTTTTAAAGTGATCCTTACCCTAAGCAGTCACGAACCATTTGATGTGCCCATGGAAAGGGTTATTGCGGGCGATAGTCCGGAAGCTCTTTTTCTAAACTCATGTTATTATACTGACCGTTCGATTGGCGATTTTATCACAAAAGCAAAACAACAACCGTGGTGGGAAAATACAGTTGTACTTTTTGTAGCAGACCATGGCCACCGGCATCCCCATAATAAAGAATTAAAAGATAAAGCGCGCTTTCATATTCCGTTGCTGATGGTGGGTGGGGCCATTAAAAAAGATACCATCATCCATACCATCGGCAGTCAAACTGATATCGCGAATACACTATTGGCACAACTTGATAAACCTCATCCGGAATTTACGTTTAGTCGAAATTTACTAAACCGAAATGCATCTTCTTTCGCTGCCTATTTTTTTAATGATGGATATGGCTTTGTCATGCCCGGAAAATTTATCGTGCACGACAATCCCGGCAAGCAATTTTTAGTGAATGAGGGTGCAACCAAAGAAGACCTGGAACGCTCAAAGGGATACCAGCAGTTAGTCTACAGTGATTACAACAAACGCCAATAACGTACGCTTGATTCATCCTGAACACGAACTATCATCATGAAAAAATTTACCAAACTGTTTTTGTTTGCATGCTTACTCCTCACTGTCAGCAACACGATACAGGCACAGGAATTCGGTTTATCCTTCTCCTACTTCATTCCAAAGAATGGATATTTCTCTACACCGATTAGCCCGTTTTCAATTCGCGGAGTTGGCTTCAACCTGAATAAATTTCTGGCCATTGAAACGGGAGGTTCCTTATACAGAATGTCGGGACTGAATGTAAAGGGTTTACCCTTCGAGAGCAAAGAGCCGCTGGTTGGGCCGAACTTCACCATTTTTGTTCCTGTAGAGTTGGTGATACAGTTGCAGGCTTCGAATGTTGAATTTGATATTAAAGGTGGTGTATTTGGATTTTATGGCTTCAGTCAGAAAATAAATTATGGAAACCTGGACCGGTCCATCCGAACGTTCGAAAACTGGGAGGTTGCCAATGCCGATGTTCGTTTCAAAAACAAGCCAGGTTTTGGCTACCATGCCGGAGCTGAACTCACCGTTTATGTTACCAGCCAGGTTGGTGTATCCATTGAAACCAATTACCTCATTGGCGAATCTGCTTTGCCCCTTACAGGAAGTTATACTGGAGGAAGCGCATCCCTTGAAACAAAATCTATTGATTACGCTGATGCAAAAATCGATTTTACAGGATTAGAGTTTTCAATCGGATTAATTTTTAATTCGGGTGGCGGGGCACCAAGGCAAAAAAGTAAAAGAAGGAGATAAAAACGAGTCTCTGGTTACAGGTTGCCGGTATTGGTTAATCGATTCAAATCATGTCATGCGACTAACTAATGACATTTTTTAGAACGAGGTCAACCTATTCATTTTGCATTACACCCTCCACATACTTTACAACTACAGCCTGATGCGCCCCTAATGCTTTTAATTTTTCACAGTGCTGGTCGGCTTGCTTCTTACTTTTAAACTCACCGGAAAATACCACTTGCCTTCCTGATGCATCGCGTTCTTCGTTCCATTCATAAAAAGTTAAGGAAGAATGGATACTATCCCTTATAGGTGAATCAAAGTCCGTTAATTGTACACTGTAACTAACATTGGCATCCACCGGTTTAGCTGACCACTCGGTTATGGAAAGATTATGCCGTGACAATAATTCCCGCGAATCCGTGATGAATGTTTTCATAGCCAGAACAGAGGCCGCATCTTTTATAAAATTGGTTGTATCCGATTCGAAGTCCGGAATGGGCAATACATAATACTTCTTCTTTGCATCAACAGTTCTGTATACCCATTGAAGAATGAAACCGGCCGTGTCAATGCTGGTTACAATGCTATCGGGTTTAAAGGCAATTTTTTCAAGTTCAACGCGTATCATAGCACCTCCATCGGTATACCGCTTGCGTTGACCCGATACAAAGTTACCGAGCGAATAGGCCACCAGCTGATTTTTGTCTTTTCTCCATTCCATCGGCTGAATAACATGAGGATGAGCACCAATAACCAATTGTGCGCCATGCTTGAAAAAGAAAGATGTCAAATCTACCTGAATCTTCATTGGTAAGTTTTGGTACTCAGCTCCCCAATGTGCAAAGATGATAATGGCATCCGGCTTGTGTTTTTTTGCCTGTACTAAATCCTGACGAATCTGTGCCGTATCAATCATATTAACCACATTCGGCTTATAAACGGGTAATCCGTTTGTTCCGTATGTGAAGTTTAACAACGCCAGTTTGAAACCGTTTTTCTGAATGAAAAGCGGATAATCATTCAGACGAGAAGCCTCATCCGCAAATGTACCGGTATGGGGTAAGTTGATACTATCCAACATTTCAATCGTTCGCTCTAATCCCTTTTTTCCTCTGTCTACACAATGATTATTGGCCGTTACGAGTACATCCATACCAATAGATTTCAGTGAATGCACTAATTCATCGGGAGCGCTAAACTGGGGATAGCCCTTATACGGGGGCCCTGCCAGTGTCACTTCCAGGTTACCGATGGCAATATCAGCCGACTGGATATACGGCTTCACAAACTGAAAGCAGGAACCGTAATCATATCGCTGGGTAGTTGGATCGTAAGCCGCTGCGATTTGTGAATCATGTTGCATGATATCGCCCAGAAAAAGTAAGGATAGTCGTGTGGTATCCTGCCCTGCTCCGCTAATCGAATAGAAAAAAAATATGATCAAAAGTTTCTTCATGCTGCCCGTAAAGTTGTTATACATCAAACTTCCAAAACTTTCTCCTCTGCAATAATGTAAACCTGGTCTTCCGGCTTAGGCGAAATTCGGGCCAGACCTGTAAACATACCAAATGCAGGCAGCAGACCCTGTTGTTTGCCAAAATAAAAACAGGGCAGCGTAAGCGACTGTTTACCCTTGCCCCTCAAACTTACACCCGGATGAAGATGTCCGGCCAGGTTATAATAATTTTCAACAGGTAAATCCACAGGATGGTGCGTCAATAAAAACGGACCCAGCTGTAATTCGGTATACACGGTAATCCCCTTGCGGGAATACTGAAGATCACTCATGATATCGTGGTTGCCCATCACCAACTCAAATGAGATGTTATGAAAATGTTTCACTACTTCACCAAAAACTTCCCAATCTGGATTGTAGTGACTATGAAATAAATCGCCCAGGCAAATTACGCGCGTTGGTTTAGTTGCCTGTATGGCATCCATTAACAACTCAATATTTTTGTCGCCTGCACGCCTGGGAACAGGAATTCCTGATTTTCGAAAATGATTAACCTTACCCAAATGAAGATCAGCAAGCAGCAGCATGCTTTCTTTCTGCCAATAAACGGCTTTTTGCGGAAGCAGTCTCAACACCTCACCGGATACATTCACCACCATGGTTCAATAAAAATCTTTTTTATCAAAAACTCAAATCCCTATCGTTATGTGATCACGATCATCAATCGTACTTCAATGCCATCTTTCGAATGCGGTCTTCCAATTTTTCGGTGGTTAGTTTTTCGCGCAGACGGTCTACCATAATCGGAAATGCAAATGGTGTAGGCTTATCCGGTTTCATGATGATGATTTTTTGCCTGGCAATTCGTTCCAATGCCTTGCGAAGTCGCGCTTCCTCCAGCTGAAAATCCATCATTTCTTCAAAGGCCTGGAGCAATAAAAGATTATGCGCCTCGTAATCATGAAAAACATTAAAGAATAACTGGGCAGATGACTGAAGGTGCCGGTCTTTGACCGGTTTACCCGGATAGCCTTTAAATACCAATCCGGAGATGGCTGCAATGTCGCGGAATTTTCTCCGGGCCATCTCGGTGGAATTGACGCTGGCCTGAATATCTTTCATGAGGTTGGCAACACCCAACACATCGGTCTCAACAGCTTCTTCAATGGGAATGGGCTGATCCGATAATAATTCAAATCCATAATCATTCATGGCGATTGAAAATGTTATAGGTTGTATCTGCGCAATGCGATAGGCCACCAATGCCGCAATACCTTCGTGAACAAACCGACCTTCAAATGGATACATCATCACGTGGTACCCTTCTGTTGTTTCAACATACTCAATCAAAAATTCATTTTTGTTAGGCAGGTGTGATCGTTCGCGTTGCAAATCGAAAATAGGTTTCAGAAATTTTAACTCCGGATCGATCTCTTTCCCGGTTGCAACCTCATGCATTTTGTTTCGGATCATTTCACTCAGTTGTGATGATAGTGGCATGCGGCCACCCTGCCACGAAGGCACAGCACCTGACTTACGGTTTGTTTTCCGAACGTGCACTTCCATTTCTTTAATGCGCACGAGTTCAAGGTTTCGTCCGGCAAACCAAAACACATCACCCGGATTCAATCTTGAAATAAAATACTCTTCAATGGTGCCCAGGTATTTACCGGAAACGAATTTTACAAATAATGAACTATCCCCCACAATAGTACCCACCGACAAGCGATGCCGCATGGCGATGCTCCGGTTTTCAACTTTATACACTCCATTATCAACCACCACTTTTCGGTATTCATCATACGCTTGCAAGGAGTCCCCGCCCGTGGTCATGAAATTTAACAACCAACTCCACTCATCATCGGTAACAGTGTTGTAACTGAATGTACCCCTGATTTCTTCCAGTGTTTGATTCGGTTCGAATCCTTCGCCAATGGCAAGGGTCATCAGGTATTGAATCAGCACATCAAAAGAGCGAACATAGGGAATTCGAACTTCAACAACTTTTTTTTCAATGGCTTCGCGCAAAGCAGCCGCTTCCATCAGTTCCAGCGAATGGGTGGGCACAAAATAAATCCTGCTGACAGCGCCAGGCTGATGTCCGCTGCGTCCAGCTCGCTGAAGAAAACGCGCCACGCCTTTCGGGCTACCAATTTGAATTACTGTTTCCACCGGGCGAAAATCAACGCCCAAATCCAAACTCGATGTACACACCACGACTTTCAGTTTTCCAGCATGCAACTGATCTTCCACCCAGTTTCGTAACTCCTGACTGATAGAACCATGATGCATCGCCATAAGACCCGATAATTCAGGTGCTTTGTCCAGCATTTTCTGATACCATATTTCAGCAAATGATCGGGTGTTGGTGAAAATGAGTGTGGTAGTACTTTGCTTGACGATGTCAATTACTTTTTGAAGAAGATGAATTCCTAAATGCCCGGCCCACGGCATCCGGTCAACAGAATCAGGCATCACCGAAAGTACTTCAACCTTCTTCTCAATATTCGCCCGTATTACTTGAAAGGCAGATTTCCGGAAATGGCTGCCAAGCAGGGCTTCTACTGCCTGATCCATATTACCAATGGTTGCCGAAATACCCCAGACCTTTAATGAAGAGTTGATGGCCTTTAGCCGCGAAAGCGCCAGTTCAACCTGAACACCGCGCTTGGATCCCATCAATTCATGCCATTCATCGGCTACAATAACTTTCAGATTCTTAAAAAACTCAGGATACCCTTTCTGGGCCAGTAATAAATGTAAACTTTCCGGTGTAGTGATTAACAATTCTGGCGGGCGTTCCTTTTGCTTCGCGCGTTCTTTCACAGAGGTGTCACCCGAGCGCACGCCAACTCGCCAGGGCAAGTCAAGGCCCTCCAACATCCGCTTTGCGGAAAGTTCAATCTCTTTTGACAAGGCGCGTATCGGAGTAATCCAGATGGCTTGAACACCTGTATTTTTTTTCGATTTGAATTGAGGATGCTCACGAACAAACTCAAGTGCAATGGGCATCAGGAGTGAATACGTTTTGCCACTTCCTGTAGGTGCGTTAATTAGTCCACTGTATCCATCCAGGTAAGCAGTCCAGGCTTCCAGCTGAAAGTCAAATGGCACCCAGTCATTATCCTCAAACCAATCTTTTCCTATCTTTAAAAGCCGGTGCGTCATTGAAACTAAAGTTATCATTCTAAGCCGATGGAAAAAACATTCCCGATGTTCCTGTGTTTACCGTCTAAATTGATAAACGATGGGACAATACTCTATTAAAGAGCTGGAACAACTTTCGGGTATAAAGGCACACACCATTCGCATCTGGGAAAAGCGCCACCATCTCATCGAACCCCAGCGCACCAAAACCAATATCCGGTATTACTCAGATGAGGATCTGAAGAAAATTATTAATGTATCGCTTCTCAATACGCACGGCATAAAGATATCCCGCATAGTCGGCATGTCGGGTGATGAAATTTCAAATAAGATCATAGAATTGAGTCAATCACAACATGATGCCTCCATTCATATTGATCAGTTGATTGTGTCCATGGTCGATCTGGATGAAGAAAAATTTGAGAAAACCATT
This sequence comes from Cyclobacteriaceae bacterium, assembly GCA_016787565.1. Taxonomy (GTDB): domain Bacteria; phylum Bacteroidota; class Bacteroidia; order Cytophagales; family Cyclobacteriaceae; genus JAEUUG01. The sequence goes on along the minus strand of JAEUUG010000004.1, from coordinate 523,722 downwards.
TCGGGATTAACGTTGCGTTTCGATTTTGAAAAAACCGTAACGGAAATCATTTATCCCTTTCTCGAAAAAATCGGGGTGCTGTGGCAAACAGGAAACATCTCACCGGCCCAAGAGCATTTTGTATCCAACCTGATTCGTCAGAAAATCATTGTCGCCATTGATGCCTTACCCATAGCGCCTCAAGGTGCGCGAAGGGCGTTGCTCTACCTACCGGAAATTGAACAACATGAAATTGCACTACTTTTTTACCACTACCTGACTAAGAAAGCAGGATTCAAAACTTTTTATTTGGGGCAGACTGTTCCGCATGAAGACCTGAAAAGCGTGTACGAAACGCACCATCCTGAAATTATTATTACCTCCCTGACAGCAGCCAATCCCTCCGGAACAATGGAGCACTATCTCAAGAAAATGTCCGATGATTTTCCAAATGCGAAAATTCTGGCTTCCGGATATCAGGTTCAGCACATCATCCCCGCATGGCCGAATGTCCATCTTTTCAAGAAGGCACTTGACCTTAAGCAGCTATTCTAAGTAACTAAAATTGCAGCTGAAACCTCCAAAATAGCCATTCATTCCCCTTTTTAATTATTTGTTTAATATTTCTAATTATTAGTTAAACAAAGTATAGCTAATTTGATGTTTAAACGTTAGTTTTGTTTAACAATTACAACTAATATTTAAACAGTACAAATATGACAGCCATCGAATTTACCCATCAGGTTTCCAGCTTGCGCGGAACATTGTACTCGTTCACCAGAAGATTTACACATGATAAAGAGGAAGGGCTAGACCTTGTTCAGGATACCATCCTTAAGGCCCTGACATACCGTGACAAATTTCGGGAAGATACCAACCTGAAAGGATGGCTCTTTACAATCATGCGCAACACCTTCATCAACAACTACCGCAAAACAAAGCGCGAAAGAACTTCGCATGATACAACTAAGGAATTATATCACCTTAATGTAGAAGATACGCACACCTTTAACTCACCGGGGTCTAATTATGAGTATAAGGACATCATGAAAAATATTGATGAGATTCGTGAAGAACTGCTGATTCCCTTCAAGATGCACACTTCCGGATATAAGTATCATGAAATTGCAGAGCATCTGAACATTCCTATCGGTACAGTTAAAAACAGAATCTTTCACGCCCGCAAAGAGATACAGAAGAAGTTGCACGGATATTGATTATCTTACGATAATCCATAAGTAGATGAGTAAAATAGCTGTTATTGGTTCTGGGTTCTCTGGATTGTCCGCTGCAACATGTCTGGCAAAGGAAGGTTTTGATGTAACCGTGTATGAGAAAAACTCATTACCTGGAGGAAGGGCGCGAAAGTTTGAGTCGGATGGGTTTGTTTTCGACATGGGGCCAAGCTGGTATTGGATGCCAGATGTATTTGAGAAATATTTTAACCTTTTCGGAAAAACTACAGGCGATTATTATTCGCTCCAGCGGCTTGATCCATCATATCGAATATATTATGCCAAGAATGATTTTCTTGATATTCCTTCCGGAGTAGACGCACTTCACAAGCTTTTTGAAAAGCTGGAACCCGGAAGTGGTAAGCATCTTCTCCGGTTTTTAGAAGAAGGAAAATATAAGTATGAAATTGGCATAAATAACCTCGTGTATAAACCCGGTTTATCGTATACAGAATTTCTGGATTTTGATTTGGTGAAAGGCCTTTTTAAACTGCATGTCTTTCAATCCATATCGCAATACATCCGAAAGTTCTTTAAAGAGCCACGGATCATTAAATTGCTGGAGTTCCCGGTATTGTTTCTCGGGGCCACGCCTGAAAATACACCTGCGTTGTACAGCCTAATGAACTATGCCGACATGTCACTGGGAACATGGTATCCGATGGGAGGCATGTATAAAATTGTAGAGGGCATGACAGCCCTGGCGAAAGAACAAGGTGTTACCTTTAAGTATGATAGTCCGGTTGAAAAGCTGGAAATGAATGGATCAACAGCAAAAGGCATCTGGTCGGGAAATGTATTTGATAAAGCTGACTATGTTGTAGCAGGTGCAGATTACCACCATGTTGAGCAACACTTGATTCCTGAGCCCTTCCGAAGATATGATGAAGCCTACTGGGATAAACGTGTTATGGCACCTTCCAGCTTGTTGTTTTATCTGGGTTTAAACAAACGCGTAAAGAATCTTTTGCACCACACCCTATTCTTCGATCAGGATTTTTCTGTGCATGCAAAAGAAATTTATGAAAATCCAAAGTGGCCCACATCACCGCAGTTTTATATCTCCTGTCCTTCAAAAACCGATTCCACGGTTGCGCCTGAAGGGTGTGAAAATCTGCTAATTCTAATTCCGGTTGCGCCTGGGTTACATGATGAGGAATCGATACGGGAAAAATATTTCAACCTCGTCATTGATCGATTAGAAAAAATAATTGATGAACCGATCCGCAATCACATTGTATTCAAGCGTTCATACGCGCACAATGATTTTATTGGTGACTATAATGCCTTCAAGGGAAATGCCTATGGCTTAGCGAACACGCTGATGCAAACAGCAAACCTTAAACCGAGCATGATAAACAAAAAAATATCAAATCTGTTTTATACAGGACAACTCACTGTGCCCGGCCCTGGTGTTCCGCCATCGCTGATATCAGGGCAAGTGGTGGCCAAACAGTTGATCAAGAACTATAAAGAATTGGTAAATTAATACGAATGAAAGCGCTCTATGACCACGTTTCAATTCGGTGCAGTCGACTGACAACGCAAGCCTATAGCACCTCATTTTCACTGGGTATCCGGTGTCTTGAAAAAGAATTGCGCGATCCGATTTATGCTATCTATGGATTCGTTCGTTTTGCTGATGAGATTGTCGATACATTTCATGATTTTGATAAAGAAACGTTGCTCAAAAGATTTAAAGCTGACACCTACAATGCCATTCGGGAAAAAATAAGTCTTAATCCCATTCTCAACAGTTTCCAGGCCACCGTAAACTACTATCATATTGAAGATGTGTTAATCGAACAGTTCCTGAAGAGCATGGAGATGGACCTGACACAGAAGGACTATGATCCGAAACGTTTTCAGGAATACATACTGGGTTCGGCCGAAGTTGTCGGCTTAATGTGCCTCCGCGTTTTCTGTAAAGGCAATCACGATCAGTACAATCAACTAAAACCACATGCCATGAGTTTGGGTGCGGCATTTCAAAAGATCAACTTTCTCCGCGATCTGAATGCCGATTACATGGGTATGGGCAGAATGTATTTTCCCGGCATCGATTTCAACAGCTTTGATGAAGCAGCTAAGAAAGAAATTGAAGGTAACATAAAGAAAGATTTTGATCATGGATACGAAGGAATCAAAAAACTTCCGCGATCCGCTCGCTTTGGTGTTTATGTAGCCTATGTATATTACCTGGCACTGTTCCGAAAAATCAGAAATACACCCTCGCATCGTGTCTTGCACTCCAGGATCAGAATCAAAAATCGATATAAGGCCACCCTGCTGGCATACTCATATGTCAAGCATCAGTTAAACATCATCTAATGGAAGAAGTAATACTGGTTGACGAGCGGGATAATGCCATTGGAACAATGGAGAAACTGGATGCACACAAAAAAGGGTTGTTGCACCGGGCCTTTTCTATATTACTGTTTAATTCAAAGGGTGAGATTCTTCTTCAAAAAAGATCAGTAAAAAAATACCATAGTGGCGGGCTTTGGACCAACACATGCTGCAGTCATCCGCTTCCGGGCGAAAGCATGGAGCAGGCTACGCGAAGAAAACTCATACAGGAAATGGGTATTGATCTTACTCCTGAATTTGCGTATAAGTTTATTTACAAAATTGAGTTGGATCACGGTTTGACCGAGCACGAATGCGATCATGTTTTTATTGGAACTTTTAACGGAACACCATCCATCAATATTGATGAGGTGGAGTTGTGGAAGTATATCGACCGTGCAAGCTTGAAAAAGGAAATGGAAAAACATCCTGAGCAATTCACCCATTGGTTCAAACTCATCATGAACCACCCCCAGCTATCCTCCGTGGAAGTCTGAAGAACACTATCTTCCTTCTATATTCCCAGTTCGATTTGAAAAACCATTGAATAATATCCGTCATAGAAATCATCGGCACGCAAATCAGTTAACTTGCTATACATCAATCCGCCCTGAACTTTCAAACGATGACCGTTGAAGTACTTGGTGACCCCAATTTCATAATTCTCTTGTTCTTTTTCATTCAGGGAAGGAGCCACTGCATTATCATATAATTTAGAAGAAGGTTTTGTCATGGCGTAACGCCCGGCTATTTCAAAATTGTTTTTGAAGAGATAGCTCATTTGAGACATTAAACCATATCCGGCATATACTGTGCTGATCTGACTCGCGTTGCTCGGATTAACAGTAACCGGATCATTGGTGGTTCTGTTCATAAACTCGGAGTACCACGCCCACCCATTGTATTTCATCAGCAAATCCAGTTCAAATGCATTCATGGTTCTGCTGTCGTACAAATCATTACCTAATTGTCCGGACTGCCGAAGAGCTCTTTCATTGTGGGAGTATGTTGTAGCCAAAGAAACTTTTAGTGTTTTCTCACGCTCCAAATCTCCCTCGATGTAATCATTTTCACCTGTAAAAGGTCCGAAAGGAAGAAATTCAATGCGCCCTGTAGTTGCCAATCCATTGTTTGAAATTTCGGAATTACGACCCTCACCGGAAGTAAGAGCACCTCGTAAGATTATATAACGGGTTGTATAATGTGCAAAAAATCCAAAATCGCGATCGATGTTGAAGCGCGCATTAACAATAGAACGTTCATAGAACTGCTGATCGCCCGATGAAATAACCCGCTGGCGATTACCTGGTAATTTGGTTTGACCAAACCCCAAACGCAAGTGCGGGTTGGGGTTGTAGTATATAACGGCATCGCGTACAACATTCGGACTTGAGTTTACCCTGGAGTTATCATAGCCACGCCAATCCATATCACCCCTGGAAAAAGATAGTTGAAAATAATATGTAAGCTTGGGGCTATATATAAAGCCGGTAAACTTCATACGCAAGCGTCTCACCCTAAACTCGAAGGCCTCGGGAGCCAGGTCTGTATCCGATTTTGTTGCGTACAAGGCCCGGTTTTGCATACGAAATTGAAAGTTCAGCGAGAAAAGACTATCCCCTGTTACCAGCCCAACACCCCTTTGCTTCTTAGCGTAAAATGTAACAGCCGGTTTTGAAACCTGTGCCAAACTCTCTTCAGCATATGCTGTCAAAATCAGGAAAGCAATAAAGCATAATATACAAGGCCAGAATGTTGACTGACTCAGGGACTTTACGGATGCAAGGTGTTTCATCAAAAAAAAGAATGAGCAATATTATCAAAATATTACCAATTTAACATAGCAGTAATCTTGGGGTAATGTATCAGGCAAAAAGTTTTATAACCTTATTCTATCCGGTTTGTTAAACGTGCATGTTTTCATTCTTACAATCAAATCCACTTAAAAAGCTTGAATCCAAACGGAAAAAGCTCCTTGAAGAAGCCATGCACATCCAACGATCCGGAGATCTGAAACGCTACGCCTCGAAAATGGAAGTCATTGATAAACTGGAAAAAGAAATTGAAGCCCTTCAAGCCGGAAAACCATAGTTTGATCGATTCCACCACAACCCTTTTCTGGTTCAGAAGAGATTTACGCCTGGAGGATAATGCAGGCCTCTACCATGCCTTGCGGGAAAGTACCCAAGTGCTTCCGATATTTATTTTTGACACAACTATTCTAGGTAAACTTGATGACAAGGCCGACCGAAGAGTGGAGTTCATACATCATTCGGTGTCGGTTCTGCAGCAACAACTGGAAGAATTGGGGAGTTCGTTGCTGGTGTTACACGGTACACCATCCGATCTATTCAAAACACTTCAACCTAAAGCAGTCTATACGAATCACGACTATGAACCCTATGCACGCCAGCGGGATGAAGAAATAAAAACTATGCTGGAATCCCGGGGAATTGATTTCCACACGTTTAAAGACCAGGTAATCTTTGAAAAAGATGAGGTGCTGAAAGATGATAGTAAACCTTATACCGTATTTACACCCTACAGCCGAAAATGGAAAACTCGGTTGAATGCATTCTATCTCAAAAGCTATCCGACAAAAAAGTACTTCCGGTCATTCAAAAAAGTAAAGTCAATTCCCCTTCCTTCACTGAAGGACATTGGCTTCCTGGAAACCGGAGCTATTTTTCCCGAACGCATGGTCAGGCTTTCGATCATTGAAAAATACGATCAGCAACGAAACTTTCCAGCCATTCGAGGAACAACACAACTCAGTGTTCATCTGCGTTTTGGAACCATCAGCATCCGTAGGCTTGCACAGGTAGCGCTGAAAAAAAATGAAGTGTGGCTGAATGAATTAATCTGGAGAGATTTTTACCACATGATCCTCTGGCATTTTCCGCAGGTGGAATCACAAGCGTTTAAACCTGCATACGATCGCATCAAATGGCACAATAATGAAGACGAGTTCAGCGCGTGGTGTGAAGGAAGAACAGGGTATCCTATTGTAGATGCCGGTATGCGTGAATTAAATTCAACTGGATTTATGCACAACCGTGTGCGCATGATTGTAGCCAGTTTTCTGACAAAACATTTACTGATCGACTGGCGACTGGGTGAAGCATACTTCGCAAAAAAATTGCTCGACTTTGATCTGGCAGCGAATAACGGAGGATGGCAATGGGCCGCAGGATCGGGATGTGACGCAGCGCCTTACTTCCGTGTATTTAATCCTGCCCTGCAGACAGAGAAATTTGATCCTGATCATCAATACATTAAAAAGTGGGTTCCGGAAGTCGATACAAAAGAATATGCTAAGCCCATTGTTGATCACGCATTTGCGCGCGAGCGCGTGCTGAAAATATATAAGGAAGCACTGGGGTAAGATGAAACATCAGAAAAAATCAGATCTGCCTCAAAAAATCTGTCTTGTCTGTGATCGCCCGTTTAGCTGGCGAAAGAAATGGAAAAATGTTTGGGAGGAAGTGAGGTATTGCAGTGAGCATTGCCGATCGCGAAAAGACGCTAAGACTCATGAGTAAAGAAGCTACACTCATCTTTCCGCATCAGCTCTTCGTGGAGCATCCTGCCCTGAAAAAGGGTAGAAATGTCTGGCTGATAGAAGACCCGCTCTTTTTTTCTCAGTATGCGTTCCATCAGCAAAAATTAGTACTGCATAGGGCTTCCATGAAATATTACCAGCAATTTCTCACCTCAAAAGGATTTGCAGTTACCTACATCAACACCAAAAATGGAGAGACACAACATGTACTGAAAGCAATCCATCAGGAAAACATCACCGAGATCCATTATGCTGATACCGCAGATTACCTCCTCGAACGCAGACTGAAAAGATTTTCGCAAAGCTTTCATATCTCACGAAAGCCGTATGCCACACCAAACTTCCTTTGCACCACCGAATATTTAACCGAGTTTTTTGATTCCCGAAAACGATATTTCCTGACGGAATTTTACATTGAACAACGCAAGCGTTTCAACATCCTGGTAGAAAATCAACAACCTGTTGGAGGGAAATGGACATTCGATACGGAGAATAGAAAAAAATTACCAGCGCACGTTACCATCCCAACTACCTTCAATATAAAAAGCAATGCCTTTGTAAAAGAAGCCATTGCATATGTACACCAAAACTTTCAGCACCATGTAGGAAAAGTAGAAGACTTCAACTACCCGGTTACGCATGAAGAAGCAGAAGCCTGCCTGGATAACTTTTTAGCGCATCGGTTTACTAATTATGGTATTTATCAAGACGCCATTATTGAGGATAATTCATCCCTCTTTCATTCGCTGCTCACTCCGGTACTGAATATTGGATTACTGAATCCTGCTGCCATTCTGGAGAAAGCCATTCTTGCTGCTGCGCAAAACAATGTACCCCTCAATTCGGTGGAAGGGTTTATCAGACAAATTCTGGGATGGCGGGAATTTATTCGGGCAGTATACATCCGTGAGGGTGTTAATGAACGTACAACCAATTTCTTTCAGCACCACGGAAATATTCCAACTGGTTTCTGGACAGGCGAAACGGGAATCCCACCGATAGGCAGTACAATTAAAAAACTCCTGAAGACCGGTTACAATAATCATATCGAACGACTTATGATTCTGGGAAACTTCATGGCGCTATGTGAATTCCATCCTGATGAAGTGTATCACTGGTTCATGACAATGTACATTGATGCATACGACTGGGTAATGGTACCCAATGTTTATGGTATGAGTCAGTTTGCCGATGGAGGCTTAATGGCAACAAAGCCTTACATCTCTGGTTCAAACTACATTCTGAAAATGAGTAATTATAAAAAAGGACCTTGGTGCGAAACGTGGGATGCCTTGTATTGGAGTTTTATAGATAAACATAAAGTACTTTTTGCTGCAAATCCACGCATGAGCATGATGACCATGCAACTTAAAAAAATGGATCCCGCGCGTCTTCAGAAGTTGAAACTGGAAGCAACTGAATTTAAAGGAAGTATGCTATGAATTCACTCCGAAAAAAGCCTTGGAACAGAGTTGATCATCCCGTTTATAGTATTTCAAGTATGGCAAACGGAAAGGCCAACATGAATATCTGTACCTATGCCATCCCGGTGTCCATGCACCCCAAGCGCTACGTTGTAGCCATCTATAAAAATACCCGTACGCTTGAAAATGTTCAGAAAAATCCCGAATTCGTATTGCAAATACTGGCACAACATCACGATAGGTTAGTAACCCTGCTTGGTAAAAAGTCAGGAAATGATATCGATAAAATCAAAAGACTAAAAGAGCCCGTAGGACAGTTTCATACCTTCACGTTTCTTTCAACATGCCTGGCCATCATTCATCTCAAGGTCATTCAATGGATGGATGGAGGAGACCATCTCTGTGCCCTCTGTGATGTAGTTGGCTATAAAAATTTGACTGACAATACCCCCCTGACGCTGGGCTTTCTGCGAAAGAAAAAAATTATAGTTGGCTGATGCATTTCCCAACTGACCTGCCTTCCATCTTGCATCGCGTTCACACATTCGATGGAAAACAATATGCTGCCTCAAGAAACTACCTGGATGGTGGCGTGTCTGGTCTATCACCCTATCTATCAAGAGGGGTTGTATCACTTCCTTTCGTAAAGGAAGCCATTCTTCAACACCATACCCTGCAGGAAGCCTATCGCTTCATCTATGAATTGGCCTGGCGTGAATATTTCCAACGAACATGGTGGCGATTGGGTGACCGGATTTTTTCTGATATAAAAAATGCACAGCAACCCGTTATCCATCGTAGCCTGATAAAAAGTGTTACCACCGCTACTACCGGTATTCAAGCGATCGATGAACAAATCAAAATGCTCTGCTCCACAGGATACATGCATAACCATGCCCGCATGTACATTGCCTCATTGGTTTGCAACATCGGCCAGGCGCATTGGCATCCTTCTGCTCAATGGTTATACTATCATTTGCTGGATGGTGATATCGCCAGTAATACTCTAAACTGGCAATGGGTGGCCGGAACATTCTCCAGTAAAAAATACTTTTTCAATCAACATAACGTCAATGTTTTCAGCAGGCAGGAACAACACCATACCTTTCTGGATTTTCCGTATGAAGCACTGCCATACCTGAATGTGCCGGAACAACTCAAGGATACCTCAACTCCCCACCTAGCAACAACACTACCTTCACAACACACACCGCTGCTGGATTACTCAAAACCATTATTTCTTTACACTACGTACAATCTTGATCCACGCTGGCGCGAAGAAGAGGATGCTAATCGCCTGCTCCTTCTGGAGCCGTCTCACTTTTATAAATTTCCTGTTTCAGGGCGGGTGATGAACTTTATTCTTAAGCTAACAGAAAACATAAACGGCATTCAGGTATTTGTCGGAGAAGTATCAGAGATTCCTGGTCTGAAAAGCTTTTCCGTCATCCGTAGCAAAGCGCACCCTGCTTTTACACATTATCCTGGTTTAAGAGATGAAATGGAGTGGATGTTCCCAAAGATCATCCCGAAAGAAGGCTCATTTTCATCCTTTTGGAAAAAGTGTGAACAATTCATGATCAATGTAGTTACTTGATTAACTTCTATCCATCATGCGGATTTTACTAACCGGTTCAACCGGATACATTGGCAGACGATTGCTTCCTGTTCTCTTAGAAGATGGACATGATATTATTTGCCTGGTGCGTGACAAACGAAGATTCGATTTTGAAGACTTCTCCTCCGATGTGTTGCAACACATCACGGTGGTAGAAGCCGATCTATCGGATAGCGCCTCCCTTCTTGACCTGCCAACAGAAATTGACCTGGCGTATTACCTTGTTCACTCCATGAGTACATCACACGACAACTTTGGTGAACTTGAAGAGACTACAGCCCAAAACTTTGTTACCTACATCAACCGGACAACAGCTGTTCAAATTATTTACCTGGGCGGTATTGCCAATGCCGAACAGCTCTCTAATCATCTTTTGTCGCGAAAAAATGTTGAGGGAATTTTAAAAAGTGCGCGAGCGCCAGTAACCATACTCCGCGCGGCTATCATCATTGGTTCGGGAAGTGCATCCTTCGAAATCATTCGTGATCTCGTGGAGAAACTCCCGGTGATGATCGCTCCCAAATGGCTGAAGACGCGGTGTCAGCCCATTGGCATCCGTAATGTCATCGAATATTTGCGGAGCGTTATTGGGAAAAAAGAAGTCTTGAATCAGGTATTTGATATTGGTGGAGCCGATATTCTTACGTATAAAGAAATGCTCTTGGGCCTGGCTAAAGTACGCGGGTTAAAGCGATGGATTATTCCTGTTCCAGTACTTTCACCTAATCTCTCATCACTGTGGTTATATTTTGTCACGTCCACTTCCTACACGCTGGCCAGAAGTCTGGTGAGCAGTCTCAAAAATGAAGTTGTTTGCCGTGACAACACGATCCACAGTATATTGCCGCTACAACTTCTTTCCTACGAAGAAAGTCTGCGCCTGGCCTTTGACCGCATTCAGCAAAAAAATGTAATCAGCAGTTGGAAAGATGCGCTTGCCCATGATACTCTGGATAAAAATTTTTTGAACTACATTGAAGTTCCCGAGTTCGGATGCCTGAACGATAAGCGTGCGATAGAATTTACAAGACCAGCAGGAGAAGTTATTGAAAACATTTGGTCCATTGGTGGTGAGCGTGGCTGGTACTTTGGCAATTGGCTGTGGCGCATTCGCGGAATTGCAGATAAAGTAGTAGGTGGTGTTGGCCTGCGTAGGGGGCGGAGAAGTCAAACTGATTTAAAAGCAGGCGATGCACTTGATTTCTGGCGTGTACTGTTGGCGGATAAAAAAAATGGAAGGCTACTCCTGTATGCTGAAATGAAACTTCCAGGAGAAGCCTGGCTGGAATTTCGAGTCAAAGTAGAGGGTGACAAAAAAACTCTTTTTCAAACCGCCACTTTCCGGCCGCTTGGACTGTGGGGTAGACTATATTGGTATGCAGTGCTTCCCTTTCATGGCTTAATTTTCCCAAGAATGGCAAAGAACATTGCCCAAGCATAAGGTGTTTTTGTAGCGGAACATTTGAACTATGAAAATCTACAACCTAAAGCGTACTCAATTTTTGCCGATCAGCATTTCTCAAGCCTGGGATTTCTTCTCCTCGCCTAAAAATCTATCGAAGATCACACCCGGTCATATGGGTTTTAACATCCTTTACATTTCCGGGGGAGACAAAATGTATCCCGGTCAAATGATCCGGTATAAAATCAGTGCGCTGCCGGGAATAAAAATGAACTGGGTAACGGAGATTACCCATGTGCAGGAACCCTCCTATTTTGTGGATGAGCAACGCTTTGGTCCGTATGCCTTGTGGCATCATCAACACCATTTTAAGGAAGTACCGGGTGGCGTGGAGATGACCGATGAGGTAAATTATGCCATTCCGTTTGGAATACTGGGGACACTCGCCAACTGGGTGTTTGTACAACGTGAAGTAAATGCTATTTTTGACCATCGCTTCGCTGTATTGGAAAAGTACTTTGCAGAACAAAAACCTTAAAACTCCAAAAACAGCTAACGCATGAACCTGACCTTGATACTTGTTTGCTCATTAATTGCCATCGGCACGTTTTTATTCTGGGAGTTTGTGGCCTGGTTTACGCATAAGTACATCATGCATGGCATTTTGTGGACATGGCACAAGTCACACCACACCGTTCACGATCATGCACTCGAGAAGAACGATTTGTTTGCACTGGTTTTTAGTATTCCATCAATTGCACTTTTTTATTATTTTTCCCTCGTTGATTATAACCCGTACATGCTGGCAGTTGCCATTGGCATTTTTTGCTATGGTGTTTTCTACCTGGTATTTCACGACATTATTGTGCATCAGCGCATGAAGTGGAGACCCGAAAAAAGAAGCAAGTATTTGCAACGCATGATACAGGCCCATTATGTACACCACAGCAAACACTCCAAGGATGGATGTGAGGCTTTCGGATTTTTGTTTGCACCTAAAAAATATGAACCTAAAAAATTCAGCTTTAAAAAAGACCGACAAGAAACCCAATAAACATCCTTGAATTCCAAATACCTATACCTTTCCATCGACCTGCTTGCAATTAGCGTCCCCTTTCTTTTCAGCTTTTATTCAAAAGCTCCATTCTATAAAAAATGGAAGAATTTTGGAATCGCAACATTGATTACGGCAGTCATCTTCCTTATTTGGGATGAAATTTTTACCCGGATGGGCATTTGGGGATTTAATCCGGATTACCTGACAGGCATCTATATTTTCAGTTTACCAATAGAGGAAATTCTATTTTTCTTTTGTATCCCCTATGCCTGCGTATTCTCCTACTTTGCATTAAACCATCTTGTGGAAAAGGATCATCTCTTCCCCCACCAGGAACTGATTTCCAGTGCATTGATCATACTCATGCTGATCTTTGGCATGTACCACATGGACAAATGGTACACTTGCGTTACGTTTATCTCCCTCGGCCTTCTGCTTGCTTACCAGATGCTCAAAATCAGGCCGCGCTATATGGGCCGTTTCTATTTTGCCTTCATGTTTATTCTGATACCTTTTTTGATTGTGAATGGAATACTCACCGGGTCTTTTATCGAGAATGAAGTAGTTTGGTATAACAACAATGCTAACCTGGGCATCCGCCTGGGTACGATTCCTGTCGAGGATATTTTCTATGCCATGTTAATGCTGCTGTTAAACATCGGCATTTTTGAATGGCTGGAAGACTGGGACTACTACAAAAAAAAAATAAGTCCTTGAAGAAGGACTTATTTTTTTATCACGTTTCACTAATTCTAATTTTCTACCAGTTCAGGTGCTTTGGTTTTAACCTTTTTGGTCTTCTTAGCTTTTTTTGTCTTTCCCTTCAATACGTCTTCCACATAGGTTAAATCTTTTTCAGCCTTCTTCTTCTTTTTGTTTTCACGTTTAATCATATCCGCAAAAACGGAAGCAAGCTTCTTGGCATTCCGGCCTACCATTTTTTTTACTTTTTTGCTGGGCTTGGGTAATTCTAAACCGGCAATTGCTCCTTGAAGGGAATCGTTTATAAGGTCTTTCAGAGCCTTCTTTGATGTCTTATTTTTCTCCATAATTGAATTGTTGAAGACCTAAATTAAGGATAGGTAATTAAAGTACACCCACTTAACAAAAACTTAATATTGGATGAAAAAACCACCGAAATTGAACTAAAAAGACCACTTTTCAGGTGCCCCTAAAAACTCAATCAAAAAAACAACTACTCGTACCGTAGAGATTTTACAGGATTAGCCATGGCGGCTTTAACCGATTGAAAGCTTACGGTAATCCACGCAATCGCTATGGCAACCACACCACTAAGAACAAGAATCAGTGGATTAATCTCGATGCGATACGAAAACGTCTGAAGCCAGTTTTCAGAAACATACCATCCCAGTGCGGCAGCTGGAACAAAAGCAATCATGACAAGCACTGTAAACTCCCTGGAAAGCAGTACCATCACTTTAAAGGTTGATGCACCCATAGTCTTGCGAATACCAATTTCTTTGGTGCGCTGTTCAGCGGTAAAGGCAGCGAGCGCAAACAAGCCCAGGCAAGCAACAAAAATGGCCAGACCTGCGAATACGCTAAAGATTGTTCCCATTCGCTGTTCTGAACGAAACAGTTCATCGAAACTATCATCCAAAAATTCATACTCGAATGGCTCATTGCCGGCATGCGCTTTCCAGAGCTTTCCCACACGCTCCACCACTTGCGTTGGACTGCCCGTGTAGCGAACCATAATATTCCGGGCATCCTTCGATAGAATAATGGCCAATGGACGAACTTCATTTTTGAACGACTCAAAATTAAAGTTCTTCATGACTCCAATAATTTTATATTTCTGAAAACCGTCTCCATTGCTATTGTATAGTACTTCAGCCTGAAGCGGATGATCGGTAAAATTAAATTCACGTATCGCGGCCTCGTTGAGAATAATGGCTGTAGAGTCGGAAGGGAATTCAGCGGAAAAATAACGTCCTTCTGTTAACTCAAACTTCATCACATCCATGTGGTCAAGATCGGCTGAATATATGCCCATGATATGATCTTGCTCTGAACCAGCTTCACGGAAAACGGTTGTACTATTGACACCCGGAAAATTATTATTGGTATAACTGGTTTTAACAACTCCCGCTTGCTGCGATAAGGCGTTACGGAAAGCTTCATCGATATTACCCAATCGCCCTGTGCTCTTTACCACAAGAATATTATTCTTATCAATACCCAGATTTTTCTCCTGCATGTATTGAATCTGCTGATACACTACAGCCGTAAAGACAATGAGAAAGATGGAGATCGCAAACTGAAAAACCACCAGAAAACTCCGCACACCTTTACTCTTCATGCCTGCTCGTATTTTACCTTTCAACACATCTACAGGACTAAAAGAGGTGAGATAAAAAGCCGGGTAACTTCCGGCAATCAACCCAACAAATAAAACCAATGCCAGGATACCGGCAACATAAGCAGGACTTTCAAAAACATGCATGGTTAATTGTTTCCCGGAAAGTAGATTGAAGTAAGGAAGCAACAGGTAGCAAGCAATCAGTGAAATGATCACAGCCAGAAAACTATAAACCGTTGACTCCGAAAGAAACTGGTAGATCATGTGACTCCTCAATGATCCCAGTGTTTTACGAAGCCCAACTTCTTTTGCGCGACCGGCAGAGCGCGCAGTAGACAAATTCATAAAATTAATACAGGCAATAATGAGAATGAACAATCCGATTCCCCCAAAGAAATAAACATACATGATATTACCACTGGCTTCAATCGGTCCATCTGTTTCAGTATCAAAATGAATATCCGTTAAGCCAATAGCGAAATAACCATACTGGCCTCCCTGCTCTTTCATCTGCTTGAAGGAGGTTCCCATAAAGCGCTCGATTTCAGGCCCGATATATTTTTCCACTAACCCCTCGAATTTGGAATTGATCTGTTCTACCGATACTCCTTTGTGCAGGAGAAAATAGGTGTACATGAAATTATTCAGCCATATATCTGATTTCAAATTATCCGATGATTGGGCTGAAATAAGGATGTTATACGAGAAGTGTGAATTGGATGGAGCTTCTTCCACCACTCCGGTAACTTTATAGGTTTTATTGTCAGTCCCCACTGTCAATATTTTTCCAAGGGCAGATTCCTTTCCGAAATACTTTTCAGCGATAGCCGGAGTTACCACAAGTGTATTAGGTTCCTTCAGTGCCGTTCCTGGGTCACCCTCAAGCAACCGGAAACTGAAGAATTGGAAAAAATTAGAATCTGCAAAAAAGACTTTCTCCTCTGCAAAAGACTTGTCCTCATATTTAACAGAAGGCTGCCCAAAATATCCAGCAATTCGGGTTGCTGCTTCAACTTCCGGAATATCGGCAACGAGCGCTGTCGCCATTGGTGGGCATGTACTTGCTACACGAATATCCTGACCACCAATTTTACCATGTAATCCAACCTGATAAATCCGATTAGCATGTTCATGAAATGTATCATAACTGACTTCATCTGCCACATACAACACAATCAGAAGGCAGGCTGTAAGGCCTAATGACATGCCCAGGATATTGATAGCTGAGAACAACTTATATTTCAGAATATTCCGAATGGCAACCTTGAAATAATTTTTAAGCATAAAAGATAATTACATGGTAATGGATAATCATTGCTGAGACGCTAACCCGCTAAAACTTGTTACACAAAATTTAGCCGTTTTGACCTCCGTGTCATTATTCCGTTCGGAGCGTATTCACCGGGTTCATGGATGCTGCTCCAAAAACTTTATAGCCGATGGTAAGGGCCGACACAAAAAACAAAAGGCAAACAGAAAAAATCATTGTGCTCATTGTAGTCGGTTGATAGTAATCCCAGATACTATCCATTAATGCATCCACCGCAAGGTAACTTAACGTGGCACCAAGCACCGAAGCAATCAAAAGAATAATTACAAACTCTGTATTGATAATACGGGTGATATTTGTAACAGAGGCTCCTAGAACTTTCCGCACGCCTATCTCCTTCATCTTTTTGATGATGTTTAGCGAAACCAGTGTAAACAATCCGGTAACGGAAAGAATTAATGCCACAATTCCAAGAAACACAAACATCTTAACGATGTTGTTATTAACGGTTAAGGCTTCCGCCATACCCTCGTTTAAGAATCTGCCATTATACAACCGATTTGGAAAAATCTGTTTCCACTCCTCCTCCATGAATTTATTGATGTCCGTAAGTTTTTCAATGGGCGCATTTACAATAACGTGCGAATACTTTTCCGGTCCTGTGTAGCGGATCATCATGGGTTCCATTTCACGCCATAAGCCTTGAGTGTAAACATCTTTCACAACACCAACCACATATAGCTTCACGGTATCCATCCAGGTGATTTGTTTACCAAGAGGTTCTTTCCATCCAAAACTATCGGCAAATTTCTGGGTAACAATAATCGACTCCTTTCTATCGGTTTCAGAATCTTTAAGAAAATCCCTTCCTTCCGTAAGCGTGAGGCCCATCGTTTCTAAATAGTGGTCCCCCACATCAATGATATCTACTTCAAGTTGCTTTGACTCGTATTTAACCGGGTCATTATAGCGCGAAGAAAAGATGCTGTGTTGGGAGCCGGCAACAGATACGACATCTTTGTTTTGTAAAATGGCATTCCGGTATGTTTCAAACTCGCCTTGGTTATTAACATAGGCAATGATTACACTATTCTGATTGAACCCCAGATCAAAATCACGCTGATACAATGAGTTGCTGTAAAACGCCAGCGCAAAAATGACGGCCAGCAGAGATATTGCATACTGAAGTGTTAGCAGAATGCGGGTAAACAGATTCGTTCCACCAAATTTCAGTTTACCCTTCAGTATGCTCACAGGTTCAAAGTGACTGATGTAAAAGGCCGGATAACCACCCGCCACTAAAGCAGTGAAAATTAGCATGCCAATGAGGAACAAAAGAAAAAAAGGATTATCAACATAATGCGATTCAAGCTTCATGTTTTGCCATAGTAAATTCCAGGCACCGAGTAGTACTTCTCCTAACACCAATCCGATGAGCAAAGCGAAAAAGCAAACAAAAGCTGTTTCACCAATAAACTGCACAATCAATTGGCTTCGCAAGCTTCCCATGACTTTGCGAATTCCGATTTCCTTTAACCTGCGTGAAGAAATAGCGATAGCTGTATTGGTCATGTTAAAACAAGCGATCAATAAAACAAGAACAGCCATGATGGTGGGCGCAACCACTGCAGCCTTCGGACTTGACTCACGCGTTTGCGACCATGTATCATTGGCTGAATCCCGCTGGCCCATACCGACAAATGGATCGAGTACAAACTCCCTGATTTGGAAATCCTCACGAACCTTATTGTTATTCTCCCGATACGTTTGCAATTGCTTGTGAATAGCTTCATGTCTTGATGGGTCGCTCACCTGCAAAAAAAGTGTATTGCGCTCTTTCCAATTGTTTTCATCTACATTTTTCGCATCATCAAAAAAATTGTCGTAACGAACGTAGGCCGATTCACTGAAACTGGAATTGGAAGGCTGTTTTTTGAATACAGCCCCTACTTCATATTCCTTGAGGTCATTACCCAACACCTGCGTGAGTAACTTCCCAACAACATTATCAGTCGTGCCAAATAATTTAATGGCCATCTCATCGCTGATCAAGACCCTGGATTTATTATTCAATTCACTTCCTTTGCCGGCTATAAACTCAAAAGAAAAAACATCAAAGAAATCAGTATCTGCATAAGCAAGACCCGATGGAAAGAGATCATCACCCACCTTAAAATTGGAATATGACCACGACATCCTGACAACCTTATCGGCATCTGGAATATTCTGACGGATAGTGGCGCCCAGCGGCAAGGGTGCAAAACCATACAGGGTACGCTTACCCTCAAATTCCCGGATTGAACTAACCCGGTAAATTTTTTCACGGTTAATATGATGGCTATCAAACATTGCATCGAACTCCCAGTTGAAATACGCCACAATGCAGGAAGCAATACCAATTGCTAATCCAAATACATTGATGAAGATGAACATCTTGTTCTTCATCATACTGCGAATGGTGATGAGAAAGTAATTTTTAATCATTGAGAATATCTTTAAACGGGTAAAAGACTAATCGTGTCGTATGAGGTTGCGTATATCCTCTTGAAATTGCCAGAAATTTTTGCATCTATTCTGGCTCTCTCATTACGAATTGAACATGAGAATGCAGCACTTTCGTCATCTGTGCATTTCTGTAAAAAGAAACTCCCCGATAAGTACGGGGAGTTTAATAGCCCAACCAACCACCTGTTTAAGAACTGCTCCAGTCAGGCAATTGTACCGGTACTAAATGTGGAATTGCTCCTTGATATTTTCAGTCACTACTTTTCCATCAAACAAGTTGATGATGCGGTGTGCATAATTGGCATCGTACGGAGAGTGCGTTACCATGATCACCGTAGTTCCTTCCTCATTCAACTGCGATAATAGTTTCATTACCTCTTCACCATTTGCAGAATCGAGGTTACCAGTGGGTTCATCGGCCAGTATAACACGAGGTTTAGCAACAATAGCACGGGATATGGCAACACGTTGTTGCTGTCCACCCGATAATTGCTGCGGAAAGTGGTTTCTGCGGTGCATGATGTTCATCCGTTCTAACACTTCCTCAACACGCTGTTTACGTTCAGCCGATGGCACTTTCATGTACAGTAATGGGAGTTCTACATTTTCGAAAACCGTGAGTTCATCGATAAGGTTAAAGCTCTGAAATACAAAACCAATCGAACCCTTTCGCAATTGAGCGCGCGAACGTTCAGTATACTTGGCAACTTCATGTTCACCAAAATAATATTCTCCGCTGGAAGGATTATCCAGTAAGCCCAGTATGTTCAAAAGGGTAGATTTACCGCATCCGGATGGTCCCATGATGGCAACAAATTCTCCATCCTTAATTTCCAGGTTGATGTTATTTAGTGCGGTGGTCTCAACTTCTTCTGTGGTGTAGACTTTTTCGAGATTCTTTAATTTTATCATGGCGTATTTGGTTTCAATTTTTGATAAATGTAGTAATGGTCTAGTACTGTTTTTCAAACAAAAGGTTACATCATTGTACTAATTAAGAATGAGCACCTCGTTTGTTCCAAAGTTTTCATACGATGAGGTAATTACCTTATCCCCGGGCTTTAATCCTTCCATCACTTCAAAATTCTCCGTATTCTTTCTGCCGAGTTTGATGCTTTTTTTAACCGCTCGGTTACCATCTTCCAGCACATAAACCCAATTGCCTCCGGTATCTTTATAAAATCCTCCAACAGGGAGTAATAATTCTTCAGAAGACTGCCCCAGTTCAATGCGGAGGCGCAATGATTGCCCTCTGCGTATACCTTGGGGTGTTTCACCAATAAAATGCATGTCTACCTCAAATCTTCCACTCTGAATTGTCGGGTAGATGTAGGTGATCTCCAGTTCATAATCTCTATTATTAAATGTGGTAGTAGCATGGAGCCCTGTGGAGATTCTCGGTAAGTACAACTCGTCAATGGGCACTTTTACCTTATAACTCCCTACAATATCAATCTGCCCAAGACGCTGACCAATGTTGATATTTTGTCCGACATCCAGTTGGGGCCGCGAAAGCTGCCCATCAATGGGTGCTCGTATAATGAGGTTGTCTAATATTCGCCCAACTCCATCCAGGTTTAAACTCATACGTTTCTCAGATGCATTGATTTCGCGAATCTGCCGCAGGCGATCAACCGAATCGTTCTTGTAAACTTCATACGTAATTCGCTTCCGTTCCAAATTGTATCTATAATCTGCTTCAGTCTTTTCAAATTCCTGTTTAGAGATCAGCTTTTTTTCATAGAGTTGCTTCTGCCGCAAATATTGAGGCTCTAAAATTTGCAACTGGTTGTCAATGAGCGCCAGCGTCTGCCGTTGTTCGAGATCATTTCGGGTTATGCCTAAGCGGGTATCGCGCGTTCGGTTGATACTTTCGCTTAGCTGGGCCTCCTGACTTAAGACACTTAACTCGCGGTTTAGGTTGCTCAATTCCAAAATTACATCGCCAGCCTTTAGCATGGCACCACTTTCGGCAACTACGCGCTTGATAGTACCGCCTTCAACCGCATCGAGGTAAACGGTACGACTGGGTTCTACTGTTCCGGTTTGTGGAATGAACTCCTGAAAGACACCGCGCTGAACAGTTGAAATGGTGATTTTATCTTTTTCAACTTTCAACTTTGAGCGCCTATCGGCAAAGATGAATTGATAAGCAACAAAAAGTACAAAAGCCCCAATGCCGCCATAGGTGGCGATTCGTTTTAATGTCCAGTTTTTCTTTTTAATCTGACGATCCATCCGTTTGTTCAGTTACACAATCACACCTCGGTTGCCAACAAGCGTGCCAACCGGCATAACCCTGTTTTTAGGCATATAAACCATTTAAAAATGAATAATTCTGGTTCATATGTGAACGCTTATGTCCGTATGCGAACATAAAATGCTATCACGAAACAGATCAAAATTCTATATTTAAGGCCGAGGCGAGGTTTTATGTTTTCGGTATAGGCTTTGCCCACCAGCGGACAAAACAGGCCGGTAACGGTCAGCGTTCAGAACTTAAACTTTAAACACCCCTGCATGATGGCTGAAAACAAGCACGGAAAAATACTCATCGTAGACGACAACGAAGATCTTCTGAAAGCCGCCAAGATGCATCTGAAAAGGCACTTCGTTCAAGTTGATATTGAAAAAAATCCCGAAGCGATTCCATCCTTGATGAATAACGAAGATTATGATGTGATTCTGCTTGACATGAATTTTACAAAAGATGTGAGCAGCGGAAGTGAAGGTTACTACTGGCTGGAGAAAATCTTGCAACTCGATCCCTCAGCCGTGGTCGTGCTAATTACCGCTTATGGCGATATTCAGATGGCAGTGAAAGCCATTAAAGCAGGTGCCACCGACTTTGTTTTAAAACCGTGGGAAAATGAAAAATTACTGGCTACACTCTATTCCGCCATGCGGCTACGCGAATCGCGCGATGAAGTAGAAAACCTAAAAATTAAAAATCATGCAATAAACCATGCACTCAACGAGCGATACAGTGAAATCATCGGTCAAAGCCTTGCTATGCAACGCATTTTTCAGACTATTGATCGCGTAGCTAAAACCGATGCAAATGTTTTGATTCTCGGTGAAAACGGAACTGGCAAAGAATTAATTGCACGGGCCATACATCGCAACTCATCTCGCCAAAACGAAAACTTTGTAAGCGTTGATCTTGGTTCAATTACCGAAACACTTTTTGAAACCGAACTCTTTGGTCATAAGAAGGGATCGTTTACCGATGCGAAAGAAGATCGTGCCGGCCGATTTGAACTGGCGAATAACGGCACACTATTTCTCGATGAAATCGGAAATCTATCCATGCCCTTACAGGCCAAACTGCTTACCGTTTTACAAAACAGAAAAGTGAGTCGTGTCGGAGCCAACAAGGAAACGCCCGTAGATATTCGGCTGATTTGCGCAACCAATATGCCGTTATATGATATGGTGAAAGAAAATCGTTTCCGCCAGGATTTGCTGTATCGCATCAATACAATTGAAATTGAAATCCCTTCCCTACGCGACAGGTTTGAAGATATTCCACTACTGGCAAATTACTTTCTCAAGCACTACGCCACCAAGTACGAAAAAAATGTAGTGCGGATAAGCGAATCGGCCATGACCCGTATGCACAAACACAATTGGCCCGGCAATATACGCGAGCTCCAGCACGCTATTGAACGTGCTGTCATTCTCAGCAATGCCAGTATTTTACAACCTGAAGATTTTAATCTCACCGCTTCTGCCGGGAAAGAAGACGGTCAATTAAGCCTTGAACAATATAACCTGGAAGAGGTCGAAAAACTTCTCATTCGTAAAGTGCTTAAAAAATACAATGGCAACATTACACAGGCAGCTTCTGAACTTGGATTAACACGATCCTCACTGTACAGAAGGCTCGAGAAATATGGACTTTAACTAATTTGGTTTAAGGTTGCAAGTTTCAGACACGCCTGTAACTTGCAACTTATAACTGGCAAGCTTTGAACCTCGGTTTTCGTGATTTCCGCGCTCGCGTATTTATACGCACCATTTTTCTGGGAATATCCATGTCCTTATTTCTGTACATGGTTACACGGCCCAACATGCTCTTTGCAGCCATCCTTACTGGTGTCATTATTCTTTTACAGCTTGCCGAAATCTTCAGGTTCATTAGCCAGACCAATCGAAAACTAACGCGTTTTCTGGAATCGATTAAATATTCTGATTTCCTTTCAGGATTTACGGCTGATCACAAACTTGGAAAAAGTTTTAAAGACCTGAATATTGCTTTTAATGAAGTGCTGGAAGCCTTCCGGAAAGCACGGTCAGAAAAAGAAGAACATTGGCAATACCTCAACACCGTGGTACAGCAAGTGCGCACCGGTTTGCTTTCATTTGATGACAACGGCAACATTCAACTCATTAACGCCAATGCAAAACGTTTTATGGGCACCGCATCGGCCTTGAAAAACATTCACGAACTTGAACAGCTCAATCCCAAACTCTATCAAGCCATACGGGCTGCAGCACCAGGAAAGAGTGAATTGTATAAAGGAAGTAACGATCTATACTTGACCATTCAATCTTCTGAGTTGCGTATCCGCGGAGCCGATGTTAAACTGATAACGCTTCAAAATATTCAACCCGAACTGCAGAAGCAGGAATTGGAAGCCTGGCAAAACCTGACGCGTGTGCTACGACATGAAATCATGAATTCCATTACACCCATTTCCTCACTAACGTCTACGCTTCGCGAAATACTGGATCACGATATGGTGCGCAAAGAAAATCACTATGAATTAAAAGACGAAGGTGCTGATGATTTGCGCGAAGGTCTCAGTACCATCGAAAATAGGAGTAAAGGATTGATCAAGTTTATTGATGCCTACCGGGAATACACTTCCCTGCCAAAGCCGAAACTGGCGAACGTCCTGCTGAAAGATTTAATCGAACACGTTGCCCAACTCATGAAAACCGAATTAAAGAAAACCAATATTCGCTTTGAGGCTACATGCTCCTCTGAATATCTTACCATACAGGCCGATGTGGAAATGATTGAACAAGTACTGATCAACCTGCTAAAGAATGCCATTGAGGCACTGGTCGAAACAAAAAATCCTACCCTGCAGTTAATTGGAAGGTATGATGAGAACTCCGTAAAAGTTGAAGTGATTGACAATGGCGCAGGCATCATTAAAGAAGCTATTGAGAAAATATTCGTGCCTTTCTACACGACAAAACGAACAGGCTCCGGCATTGGATTGAGTTTATCACGGCAGATCATGCAAATGCATAATGGATCTATTTCAGTTGAGTCAGAACCCGATGTGAAGACTGTATTTACGCTGAGGTTCTAGTCTTTCATCTTCACCCTCATCTTTCAATCCACCCAACTTGCGCAGTAAATTCTTTCGGTGAACAGAAACCGCATGAATATTTAAATTCAGTACTTCAGCAATTTCTGGTGCGGATAGTCCACTGGCTACCAGTGAGAGTATCATTTTTTCCTGTATGGTATACATCATTAATACAGTTAAGTCAAAAAGGGCAAACCCGGTTAAGAGTCTGCCCAATTTGGATTATTGCCAACACTATTTATTTCTGGCGAGAGCCGAGTTCGTACTGATCGGACTCGAGATCAGTTCTTTTCTGCGCAAGGAAGAACTACCGCCACTGGAAATTGAATACATCAGTGCTACTTCTCCATTTTGAAATGGAACATAGTAGTAGGTCTCAGTTCCTTCATTCATTTCGTAGACAGCCCCTAAGGCAACGGGGCCGAATTTTTTCTCACAACGAGCTTGTTCATTGGCCATTCCCTTCTGAACGGATAATGGCAACTGGCTAACGTCTTTGATCTTCCTTCCGGTGGAGATAATCTCCCCGCTTTCCGTGAAGTAGGCAAGGTTGAAATCGCCATGGTAGTTAAAACGGGCTATAACAGCACCTTTAATTTTTTCCCACCGTACGTTGGTAGCACCGGAAAATTCAGTTTCAAACTTTTTTGATACAGTTGAACTTACATGAAGCTTATCTTGAGCTACGAGGTTGTTCAGACACAGTAACATGAGTACTGCTGCGGAGGTGAGGGTCTTTTTCATGATCTTTTGTTTTTTTGTTGAGAGTTGATTAAAACCAAAACTTAAGTTTCTGTGCCCTTTATGAAACGAACCCGGTGAAGTAACCCTTCCGGCAGATTTAAAAAAAATTTATCTTTAATGGGTTACATCCGCGGCTTGCCATCATTAAGCCCGAATCATGATACAGAACGAACTCCTTAGTAAGATTAAAAATGGCGGTCAGGCCGAACTCGGACTGATCTATGAAGAATACCGCCTGGAGTTCATTCAGTGGATCATGAAAGAATACCACTGCTCAATCGATGATAGCAAAGACATTTACCAGGTAACCATTCTGATATTTTATGATAATGTGAGGCAGGGTAAACTAGAACGATTGGTCAGCAGTGTTAAGACTTATTTGTACGGAATAGGAAAAAACATCGCGCTGGAAACCATACGGAAGCAAAACAAAAATACTCCAATTGATCAGGAGAAATGGTTCAAGGAATTTTTAATCGATGAAACGGAAATAACACTGGAGGAAGATAAGGCACAAGCTGTAAAAAATGCTTTGCTGAAATTAGGAGAACCCTGCCGCCAATTAATTGAACTCTTCTATTATGAAAGAAAAACGATGGAAGATATTGCAACGCAACTGGACTATAAAAATGCCGAGACAGCCAAAAACCAGAAATGCAAATGTATGGCCAGGCTCCGAAAAATAGTTGAACGGGAATTTACGAAACTTACAACAGCCATTAGCCATGAACAACAGTGAATACGATATTCGCCTCATCGAAAAGTTTGTTGACAACGAAATCAGCGAGGAAGAACTGACCATCGTCAACAAACGACTCTTGACCGATACTGATTTCAAATTGCTTTACCTCCAGGAGAAAACCATTATTGAGGGAATACGGTTACAGGGGCTACAAAAAGACCTTCTTTATTTAAAAGATATTGAAAAGTCTATATCCGCCAAAAAACAAACACCAAACCGTTTCCGATGGTACTACGCTGCTGCGGCATCGCTGATCTGTGCTCTTGGGGTTTGGGTTTATCAAAGCACATCCCAATCGCCCGAAAAGTTATACCTGGCTTACTTTAAACCCTATGTCAGTATAGAGGCCACAACAAGAAGTAATATTAATCCCACGGAACGCACGGTAGCCTTTCAGGCTTATGAACAAGGTGATTATAAACTTGCGGCCACTCTTTTCAAATCTTTATTGGCGGAAAATAAGGAGCCTGGAATATTACTGTTGTTAGGTAATGCAAACTTAATGTTGGATAATACCACCGAAGCAAAAAATAATTTTATTACCTTATACACAGAGTTTGACGATTATGATATACAGGCGAAGTGGTATCTGGGCCTGTGTTACCTCAAAAGCGGTGATGTTGAAAAAGCACGAACGATTTGGAAAGAACTGGGTGAGACTGAAATTTCGTATGCTATAAAGGCGAAGGAATTATTAAAAAAAGTTGACTGAATCAATTTTCTTAAACCCTAAATATCTTGTGCTATGCCAACAAACCCCTACTCCCAAGGCGATCTGCAGTTTGTACTGCGGGTAAATGCCGCCAATTCCAAATTAGAAGGATCGCATTTTATCGAACTGGATCTTAACCCGAATTCAAGATTATTTGAAAAGGACGATGACATTCTGAAAGCCGAGCAGCTCATCGATATCTTTAAGTTCTTGAGCAAGTTTATCGATGGACTTACTGTAAAGGGTAATTCACCGGATGAAGAATCAAAATCAGCCGGAGGAGTATTTATGGAAGGTCATAAGAGAATTTCAAAAATTACCCTGAATAAAAACAGTCCGGCAACAGCCAACATCACTTATTTAAGATCTTACAACGGTGACTTAAGACCTCCTGGAAGGTAATACTAAAAGACCCCTCCACCTGAAAACAAGTAGCAGTACCAGTGCAGCTGTAAGGGCTGAGTAAACAAGGGTGCTGCTCTTGTTTTGTTTTACAACCGGTGTCAACTTTCCATACGCCACCATTGGTGCCCAAATCCTCGGATCAGCGGTAATTTCGTCCGCTTCCTCTAAGTAATTTAGTTTCGCCATCATGAGTGCATCATCGATTCGTTTTCCGCTCAACAAATTTTGATAAAACATACCCATCAATCCAACCGAAGTTTGATCATTTACCTTCCACAAACTCATTAATGTATTTTGACAGCCGGCATACGAAAAAGCAGTAGCAATACTCATCATTCCCTCACCTTTATATGCTTTCCCTACTCCGGTTTCACAAGCCGTTAAAACAGCCAGGGCAGCGTCTAATTGCAACCCATACAATTCATAGGCATGAAGTTGTCCATCATCCGAACCATCATTGGAAGATTTGAAAAATAAACTAGATGAAAAGTGATGATCACGATCGCCCCGCCCATGAACCGCCAGGTGGATAATATCAAAAGCTGGTGCCAGTTTTTTGAACTCCGATTTGTCGGCTTTCAAGCCCACCAAAAATTTACCTCTCGTAAAAAGACCTTTCAATACGTCAAGCTCATGCTCGCTACCACCCAGATTAACCATCTGATCCGGTGACGACCGTTCATTTCCACCACCAAAACCCATAGCCAACACAGAAGGATTTTCCCTTGCTTCAAAATTCTTAGCTAGTAACAAAGAAGCAGAATAAGAATATCCAATACTGTAGTGCCGAACGGCATATTTCAACCGCCAGTAATTTACCTCCCGGAGAGAAGGTTTCTCCGAAATCAGAACTTCAAAGGGCACTTGACTTATTACACCATCGGGTATAATGTGAATATTCTTCACTCCTGTCAATATCCCATGAAAAGGTTTAAGTAAATAGGCATATAACACTGATGAACTGGTTGCAAAGTTTACAAATGCTTCACGACTTGAAATAGAATGCTCATCGTTAAAATGAGCACGCAGTTTATCTGCTGCATTTCTGATGCTGTCGGCTGAACCTAAACGTTTATATAGTACGCCATCATGACGGATGCACAAGGCATAGACACTTTCATCACCAAAAAAATACTCCAGCACAGCTTGATCATTATGTATGGAATGTTGAACCTGCTGTACTGTTGAATAGGTTGAATCGGTTGCCGCCATGTAACCTGGAAATTTTTCTTTCATTACCTCCTCATTCCGTTTACGCTGACGATCCAGTGTAACCAGTTGTTGTTGCAAGGCTGAAATTCTAATTGAATCAGAAAATGTTTTTTGTTCTTCCTGATAAAGAGCATCCAGCAAGGAGAAACGCGATCGATTAAATTCACTTTGCTGCCGGGCGATGGGTCCCTTATCCAAAACATCTCGCAGTGTCCTGGCTTTGCTCCTCTCCATAAACCTAAAAGCAAGCGCACGCAGGGAATCAGCGGGCTGTTGCTCGTGCAGCACATCGATACACCAAAGTACCTGTTCGTAAAGATTAAAATGACTATCCAGAAACTTACGCTTCGATTCATCCATTTCCAAAGTATTACGCTGACGCGACATGAGTTTTTCGGCTAGCAGAAATTCTCTCAGCGCCAATTTTACATATTCTCTATCGCTGGTATCAAGATACCGTTGTTGGAAAACTTTACCCTTTCGACTTAAAATCTCATGGATATAAAAACTATTACCAACTTCCTCTGTGTCTGGATTGCTGAACGGTTTATGGGATTTAAAACCAGGAATAGCTTCGTGTAAAGCGCTTTGATAATAATGCAAAGCTGAGTCATAATTTTTCAAAACAAATTGATAGTCACCATAACCCGTGAGCGATTCCGCTCTAATCCTTCCAGCCAGAATCTGAAGTCGCTGCAACGTCAAAAAATGTGTTCGAAAGGTTCGCTCAACGTGAGGAAAATCACTTTTCATGAGATAGGCTTGTGCCAATTTCATCTGGCCATGTATCCATAAGTTTCGGAGCTCTTCGGTCAATGCGCCTTGCTTTTCAAGTGTTGCTAAGAGCGGCATGGCTTTGTGAAGATTTACAATTGACGCATCCCAGAGAGAATCTTTCAAATAAGTTTCACCGATACCGATATAATTCCACGCCAGAATACTCGCGGATTTATCTGAAGAGAGGGTGAGCCTGATGGATTTATCGTAAGAATCTCTCGCTTTATCAGACTTATGCATGTCGCGATAAATGTTTGCCAGTACGGTGTATGAGTTACGCAACATGGCAACATGATGAATGGCTCTTGAAAGGTTTACAGTGGTACTTCCATACTCCAATGCTTTTTCAAAATCTCCTTGAGACCGATTGGTAGTGGCCAGGTTATAATAATTACGGGCTACCGCCAATGTATCAATGGGCACAATGCTTTCCCTGATCTTTAATGCCTGCTCATAATTCTTTTCAGCCTCGTCATAGTCATGCATAATGTATTTATAAACATCACCCAGTCCATGGTAGCATTGTGCAACCAATTCACTATTGCCAGTAATGATTGGTAAACGTATCGATAATGCCTGATTAAAATGATAAAGGGCACTATCCGCAGCTGCAGGTTGGTCTGTGAAAAAATTACCTAACAGATAATGTAGCTGGGCAACGGCTAACGATCGGTCCGTTCCAAATGCACTAAGCCGCTGCTTCATCCAACTGGCAATCCGCTCTTGCTGCACCAGTGATAAAGACCTCCGTAGCTCTCCCAATAAATCCAAGCATTTCAACTCGGTGATGATATCATTCTTATCAATAGCTTGATTTCGAATTTCCTGGATCAGCACAAAGGCCTCTGATGTGTTTTTCTTCACCAGCATGTTTGCTTTATTTAATGACGCCTGAACGTTGGGCTGTGACAACAATAAAAACTGATTGCATACGAGTAAGGTGGCGATCAAAGCAAGTCGGATGGGCATAGCTAGCGGAAATTAGGCATAAGGCCCAAAATTTCAACAAGAGAAACTAATCTACTTTTAGTATTTTTTACTAATCAGATTTTGGTTGATGACCAACTGTCAACCGGTCTTCTATCATCCGGTTGTTATACTGTTGTATGATCGCTTTCAATTTCGGTTCCAGAGAAAGAGCTAGTTCAGGCTCTGCATTGATGAGGTTGTTTCGAATCAATCTATCCTTCTTAAAATTATACAAGCCAATAGATCGTGTTCCATCGAATTGCAGCAGGTAATCATCCGCAAATAACTGGTAGGCATTATCTTTATAATTGAAGGCAAATGGCTTTGCTCCCACCTCAAATACATTGCGGCCAAATGCAACATACGGTTTGTCATACTTCAGGTAACCTAATACGGAAGGCATGATGTCAATCTGCTGAATGATCTCAGAATCGCGGCCCATCAGGGAGTGATCAGGTTTAAAAAAAATGATGGGCACCGAGAAGAATCCCCAGGCTGTTCGGCTTTCATCGAAATGAATATCCGAAGAGGTGTGGTCTGCGGTAATCACAAACAATGTGTTTTCATACCACGGCATCTTCGATACGGAGTTAAAAAAATTCCGCAGGGAAAAATCAGTGTATTGGATACATTTCTGTATCGGTAAATGTCCACCTTTAAAACGGCTTTCATACACTTCCGGAATTTTAAATGGATGATGGGAGGAAACCGAAAAGAAAGCTGATACAAAAGGCTGCTGAAAAGTATTCAGTTTATCGGCATAGAAAGTAAAAAACTTATCGTCCCACACACCCCAGATTCCATCAAAATCGTCACTGTTATTACACTCCGACATTCCATAATAGTGCTGAAAGCCGGCAATATTCATAAAGGCATTAAATCCCATCGAACCGTTTGGCGCACCATGGAAGAAAGAAGAATGATAACCTTTCTCTTTCAGCAGTGATGCAAGACTAGTAATGCGGTTGGTAGAATACGGTGACAAAAAGTACGGCACCCCTAAAGCAGGAATACTGCTGACAACGGATGGAAGACCATCGATCGACTTTCTTCCATTGGCAAAAGAGTATTCCCATGTTTTACTGAATTGAATAAGTGAATCCAGAAAGGGTGTATAGCCTTTATAGTTTCCATTTTGCTTATCCTGATTCAGGGCACCAATAAACTCTCTGGAAAAACTTTCCAAAATAATAATCACCACATTCTCTTGTCGGAATGAACCGGTATCGGGAGAGGTATGAATGGGCGAATAAATTTTTTCCACTTCCTGGTCACTGAAGAAATTAAGCTTTTGAACTTTTGTTTTTCCAACTGTTCTGAAAACAGCAAAGGGAGTGTTTAATACAATGCTGATATCCCGGGGATCTTTAACATACTCACCCGCGTTGCTGAGTGTTATTGGTCGCGTACTATGCCTGAACCCACCCCGCACACCCCCGATAATCAACCAGGCAATAAGTGGAATTGTAACAACTCCGAGAGAATAATACACCCACCTGTTTTTTAGCAGCGGGCCCGATACTTTCAACCGGTTATACACCCATACCAAGACAACCATCAGCATCACCCAGAACAAAACGGCATACCAATAATCTAGTAGGAAGTGGAAAAATAATGACCCCATATTTTGCTCATTCTCAAATTGGGTAAAAACGTCAGCTGTGGTCCTTCGCAGTGTAAACCGGTAATAGATAAAATCAGCTACGTTCATGGCGAGGGCTATACCATTGCTTATCAGAAATAAATATTTTACAACCAACTGGTAGCTGCGCCTAAAACGGAAGTTAAACGGCAGGATCATCATAACGATGAAGAGCATGTTTACGTAGAGAACGGCAGCGAGGTCAAACCGTAACCCGCCCCACATCAAATAAAGAAAATCACTGACCGAAAGACCTGGAAAAAAACGAAAATTAAAAAGGTAAAATCCAATCCGGCAAATACTGAAAAGCAGCATGATCAGTGTCAGGCAAAGCAATAGAATCCAGTAAATATTATTTCGTAAACGCCAACCTGCAAAAAGTTCAACTCGGTTAAGTTCAGATATCATAAGACTGCGAATTAATACAAAATTTACAGAATTTTGCTACCAACCTACACTTTCGCACGTTTGGCGAACGATCGCTTCTAAAAATTAAATGCTTATTTTGCTTCTTGATTACCCTCTTAAGCCAACGGAATGACTCGATGTCTGTTTACCCTCTTGCTCATCGGATCCTTTTTTATTTTACAGGGACAAACGCATACAGTATCCCTGGGTATCTATAGCGGCATTACTTCAACCTATTCCTGGGATCAGGGTGTTGGCATTGACCCGCGTTACAAAACACGTTATGATGTAAAACTTGCTCCCATTGGCATCAGCTACGGAATGGATTTCGAAGGATTTGGTTTTGTTCTAACACCCGGAATCGTCAACACCGGTCAGAATTTCATTGTTTTAAATTTTGTAGGCGGACAAGAAGGTGTCCGGAAGACGAATGTTCAATATCTAAACCTCCCGATTGGGTTTAAAATTCACATCATCGATCTCTCTTTTTTCAAAGTGAGCTTTCTGATGGGAGGAAGTGCTGCATTCTTACTGAGCGGGAAAGAAACCGTGAGTCATAACTATACAAAATTGATTTTCCCAACGGAGGTTTACCCCATCCTACCAACCGACTATATTGTTGAGTATGATGGTGTAGTTTCACCTCAGGTCAATGCATATTCTATGCTTGCAAAAAAAGATTTCAATACCATTCAATTTTTTGCAAGTGCGGGGTTCCGTTCTGATTGGGATGTCTCCGATAACTGGAGAGTTTCGTTTGACTTTCGTTTGAACTATGGTGTTCGCGATCCGCGAAATGAAAACTACCTGGAAAAACTGGAGGCTTACCAAACATTGTATGACATTCCCGGAAAACGCAGGGATACACATGCCAGCCTTACCATTGGTATTGCACGGTTCATTGAGATTGATAAAAAAGACAAGCAGAAGAAAGCAGCAAAAGGATCACCCAAAGCGTATACACCCAGCAGTTACCCCTGGCCGAAACCCCGAACGCGAAAACCTAAATAGTATTTTTCAGATTGGGTATTCGAACAACAAATACGGTGCCTTCACCCAATTTGGATTGCACGTGAATGGATCCGTTCAGCTTCTCCACCGCACTTTTTACGATGTATAAACCGAGCCCGGAACCCTTGCTATCTGCGTTAGCGCGGAAAAACATTTTAAAAATATTGTCGACATATGCTTCTGCTATACCAACTCCATTGTCAGTAAAGCGAAGGATAGCACATTCCTCTGATGTTTCGATGTCAATGGACAGATACGAGTCTTTCCACGGATCACGGTAACGCACAGCATTGCCGATGATGTTGTTGAAAATTATAAGCAGGCGACTGTAGTCAGAATAAAATCGTGCATTCATTCGAAAAGATTTCACACTGCGAACCTGTTCAGCACCATCCATAAATTTTAATGCTGCAATGGATTCTTCCAGGAGAAACTCAAAATCAATTTCCTTCGCCATGATATCCATTCGGGCATTGCGCGAGTAATTGATAATGTCTGAAATGAAGCAATCCAGTTTATCAACACTTCGCTCAATCAACCGGATATATTCATCTGTATTTTTCTTCTCCGGATCGAGGCGAATCATGTTAACAAGACCTTTTACCGACATGAGTGGAGCACGTAAATCGTGTGATGCGCTGTATACAAAGCGATCAAGTTCTGCATTGATTTTTACCAGTTCCTCGTTTTGCTCCTGCAGCAACGTCTGTGCTTGTGTATGCAGCGAAATGTCGCGCGAAAAAACAGTGAGTCCGGTAACATGATTATCCTCGACAATCGGATAAATTTTTATTTCAAAGGTTTTCCATTCCGAATCAATCGTATAGCGGTCAACATATTTTCCTGGCCTGCCCTTCAATCCATTTTCATACCGTCTTCTCCACAATTCACGAAGATCAGGTAAGTTGGCCGGGAGCAACGCCAGAATATTTTTACCCTTCGCCAGCTTCACTCCAAAAGCCTGTTTATATTTTTTGAAAAACTCTTTATTAAAATCAATCAGTTCGTACTGTGCATTTACCAGCCAGATGCTATCCTCAATGGTGTTTAAAATGGAGCGAAGGTTGGCTTCATTTTCAATGATTCTTTTTTGATAGGCCTTACGGATAGTGATGTCCCGGCTGAAAACCGAAATCATGAGTGCGCCATCCGGTCGAGTTATGGATTTGAAATGGATTTCCCAGTAAAATGTGCGGCCATCTACTTCGAAAGCATCTTCAACTTTAATTGGCATTCCGCCCATAGCACTTCGGCACCGCTCCTGCCATTTGCGAGTAAGCGTAGCATTGACGGGTTGCATCGATTCGAGAATTGACGTTCCGCGTGTAAGCGGGATGCCATACGTTTCTAAAAAAATCCAATAGAACCCGGGGTTTATGGTGATGACGCGAAATTCGTCATCAAGTAATAAAATGTTGGAATCTGCATCCTCAATAATAGAAGTAAACATATCCTGCCAAACCGCCACATCCGTTTGATCGAGCATTGTCATTCTCAAAAGGCTTAAATTGTTTTTCAAAAACCACCGTTTTCAAAATCTGATTCTGCACAAGATGCGTTACCCAAAATTTATATTTGAATAACACGCACCAATTCCAGAACGCAGCGAACCTAACGATGGTCAGCATCCTCCCTTCTACGAAAAGAGTGTTCAGAGGTTCACCCTATTCAAAGGTACCTACTCATTTATGGGGGTAAATGTCAGCTGTTTTACAAAACCAGCAGGGCAGTTTTGTTGTTACCGAAAATCAATTTTTGAATTTCACCTGCTCCAGGTTAGGCACGATCAGGTGAATGATCAGCAAGGCCAGCAGATAGGCACAACCCGCCATGATAAACAAGGGTAAGTAACCAAACTGAACGCGTATCAATCCCGCTGCGGCTGCAAAAAGTGCTCCTCCTGTTGCGCCAACCATGCCTCCTATTCCCACTACTGAACCAACAGCTTGTTTGGGAAACATATCGGATGTGGTGGTGAAAATATTTGCTGACCAGCCTGCATGCGCAGCTGTTGCCAGTGCGATAAGTGCAATAGCAAGATACAAGTTGTGTGTAGTTGAGGCGAAGACAATGGGAACAACGCATAAGGCACATATGAACATGGTAGTTTTCCGCGCACGGTTTACTGTCCAGCCGATTTGAATAAATTTTGAAGCAAGCCATCCAAAAAAGACGCTGCCTAAATCCGAAATCAGGTAAATAATAATAAATGGAATACCAATATTTTTTAGATCCAGTTTTTGATCTAATGCTTCATTACTGTTAAAGAAATCAGGGAGCCACGTGAGGTAGAACCACCAGATGGGATCTGTCAAAAACTTTCCCATCGCAAACGCCCATGTTTGCTTGTAGGTAATTACTTTTCGCCACGAAACTTTTTCAACGCTCTGTTGCTCATCCTGATCGGATTCAATATGCGCTAACTCCGCTTTGTTTACCCGGGGATGGCCTTGCGGCTGGCTGTACAATCGCCTCCAAAAGAAAAGGAGAATTACACCCAGTAAACCGGTTACGATGAATGCTGCTCGCCAACCGTACTGAAGCGTTATCCAGGGTACGGCCAGGGCGGTTATAATAATACCAACGTTAGCACCTGCATTAAAAATACCGACAGCGAAAGAGCGTTCTTTTTTTGGAAACCACTCTGCAACTGTTTTTATGGACGAAGGAAAATTTCCGGACTCCCCTAGCCCAAGCATAAACCGGGTAAACCCAAGTCCTTTGAACGATCCTACAAATGCATTGAGTATGCCCGCGATACTCCAGACAGAAATGGAAAGCGAAAATCCTTTTTTCGTTCCGATGCGATCAATCACATATCCGAAAATCAAAAACCCAATGGCATACGCCATCTTAAAGGCTGCATCGATATAGCCCATCATCTCCTTAAAATAATCCTGATCGGCCTGCGAAAGTGCTTCATCGATGGGGACATCAAGCATCTCGTGTCTGAATCCATCATCAATCATGGTAAAGGAAAGCACATTCCGATCAACATAGTTGATGGTTGTTGCAAAAAATAGCAATGCGCAAATACGCCAGCGGTAATTACCAATCTTTTGTAAGCCGGTCTGCATCATGTACTGCGTTATAATCGGGATCGGATTTCACCAGCCATTGTAAGAATCGATCTCACTTTCGTTTCAAGTGAAGCCCAGTCTTTGTTCGCCAGAATTTCTTTTGTAAACAATTGCGAGCCCATGCCAACACAGAATGCTCCGGCTTTAAACCATTCGTTTAGACTTTGTTCTGTTGGCTCTACCCCACCGGTAATCATCAATTGAAGGCCCGGAACAACCGGCATGATGGACGAAATGAAACCCGGACCCAATACCGAACCCGGGAAGACTTTTATCACTTCCGCACCGTGATCACGTGCTGTAACAATTTCTGTTAACGTTGCACACCCGGGTATCCATAAACGATCGTGGTGATGACACACAGAAGCCATTTCCACTTTTAGTATTGGTGAAATAATAAAATGCGCTCCTGCCTGAATAAACTTTTCCGTGGTTTCAGCATCCATGATGGTTCCTATTCCCAACATCAGATCAGGATGTTGATCGGCATAGCGCAAGAGGTGACTGAAAACATCAAATGAATTTTTTCTACGATTCGTGAATTCAAATACCCGAATCCCTCCGCGGTAAGCAGCTTCCAGAACATGCTGGGCATCGATGGGGTCATCGTGAGTAAACAGCGGAACAACACCGGAAGATTGAATGGCTTTTACGATTTGTTGCTTTGAAAATGGCATAGGCTTAGCGTAATAATTTTCCTACGTTCTCTCCGCAAACCAGTGCTTCAATCTCCTGGGCTGTTACCAAATTAACATCACCTGCAACGGCATGTTTCAATGCACAGGCGGCTGTTGCAAATTCGATTGTTTGCTGGTCGCTCCATTTCTTTATCATGCCATAGACAAGACCAGCCATGAAAGCATCTCCCGATCCGACACGATCGACAATATGGGTAAGGTCATATTCTTTTGATTGAATAAGTTCCTTGCCCGACCAGAGTACTGCAGCTATTTTATTGTGAGAAGAACTAATGGACTTCCGTATCGTTGTTGAAATCTTTTTTGTGTTTGGAAAAGTTTTCATGAATTTAATGCTGGCTTCTTCCATTGTATCACCTGAAATACCGGCACAATTTTCCATATCGGCAATACCGGCTACCACAACATCTGTTGATTCAATCAAGGCCGGCATCACATCGCGGGCCGATTTTCCATACTGCCAAAGGTTGCGTCTATAATTAATATCACCGGAAACTGTTGCTCCATTTTTTCTGGCCGACTCAATCGCTTCGCGGCAAACATCAGCCGCACCTTGCGACAACGCGGGCGTAATGCCTGTCCAGTGAAACCATGAAGCCTCTTTCATGATGGTGTCCCAATCTATCATGCCGGGTTGAATGTGCGCAAAGGCAGAATCAAAACGATCATAAATAATCGTTGAGGATCGTTGCATTGACCCGTTTTCTAAAAAGTATACTCCGATTCGTTCATCACCATACAAAATATGATCTGTACAAACTCCATAACGTTTTAACGATTGTGTGGCTGCCAGTCCAAAATCATTATCAGGAAAACGCGTAACATGTTCAGCCGGCAGACCAAGGTATGAAAGTGAAACCGCTACGTTAGCTTCCGATCCTGCATATAACACATTAAACTGATCGGCCTGAACGAACCGTAAATACCCGGGTGTCGACAACCGCATCATGATTTCCCCGAATGTGATAATTTTCTTCATGCTCTTTTTAATCTACACGCCAGCGTACGAAGTGCAGCCACCGTCTACCGGAACAATTACTCCGGTAACAAACTTTGATGCATCTGAACAAAGCCAAAGCAAGGTACCGCACAATTCATCGGGCTCACCAAAGCGTCCATACGGAGTACTTTGAATAATGGCCTGGCCACGGGCAGTAAGGCTACCATCTGTATGGGTCAGGAGATTGCGGTTTTGCTCGGTCAGAAAGTATCCGGGCGCAATGGCATTTACGCGAATACCTTCACCAAATTTTTTTACCAGTTCTACCGCCAGCCATTGTGTGAAATTGCTGATCGCTGACTTTGCCACACCATACCCCACAACACGGGTAAGCGGGCGATAAGCCGTCATGGAAGAAATATTGATGATAACGCCTTTCTTATGACGGATCAATATTTCGCCAAAAACTTGTGCGGGTAACACTGTACCGTTCAGGTTCAATTCTACCACGCGCTGAAAATCATCCATCTTCAGATCCAGAAAAGTTTTATCGGGTTGCACCACAGCTCCTGGAATATTTCCACCGGCTGCATTCACTAAAATATCGAGGGTGCCGAAGCGTTGCAAAATAATTTCCTTAGCACTCTCCAGTTGACTACGATCCAGAACATCAGCAGAAATTCCAATGGCCTCTCCTCCGTGTGCTATGATTTCTTCAGCTAATGCATCGGCTGCTGCTTTCCTTCTTCCCAATATCGCCACCCTGGCACCTGCCATGGCCAACGATTTACACATTGCACTACCCAGCACTCCTGTTCCTCCGGTTACCAGTGCAACCTTATCTTTCAATCCAAAAAGGTTACTCAAATACGTGTTTGTCATTTCTATTTTTAAATTTTAATTGCTTTTCGTAGTTGGTTACTTTCCTGGCAAGCTTCAATCAATTGAATAACTTGTCGGGCTTGCTCGGGTTTCACCTCCAGTGGCTTTCCTTCGCGTATCGCTGCGTAAACATTATCATAAAAATGCAGATAATTGCCATGCACCGTTTCCAGTTTACCTACAAAATGCTGTTGGTGTAGTGTGGTATTTAGCTTGCCCCATATTTCGGCTGATTCTTTTCCCCAGCCTTCGCTTCCAGGGATTTTTTTTTCTTTTAAAGCCTGTTCTTGCGGATCAATGCCATACTTCACAAATGATCCATCTACGCCATGGATCGTATACCGCGGACCTTCTTCGCGCACGAGATAACTGGATTTAAGAATAACCAGCATATCCCGGTATTGCATCCGGATATCATAATAATCATCTACTCTTCCACCCGGCCGCTGTATACCCATGCGGGCGTCTATTGCTTCCGGCATACCGAACAAAACAGTAACCTGATCAAGCATGTGGGATCCGAGATTATAGAGTATCCCTACACCGGGCTGAGGATCTTCTTTCCAGGAATTACTTTCAACATAGTTTCTGAACCGGTCATAATGGGCTTCAAATTCCACGATCTTGCCAACAAGATTCTTTTCTACAACTTGCTTCACCGTCATGAAGTCACCATCCCAACGCCTGCTTTGGAAAACCGTGAGTATTCTATTCTTTTTACTAGCCAGATTAATCAGTCTGTCGGCTTCTGCAGTGGTGACCGTAAAAGGTTTTTCAACCACAACATGCTTACCCGCTTCCAATGCCCGGGAGGCATAATCCAGATGTGTTTCATTTGGTGTGTTCACAATAACCAATGCAACTTCCTCTTGTTGCATAACTTCATCGATATGCCGGCAAATTTTTACGTCCCTCAACTCATCGGGTATCGTACGCTCACTGCGTTGAACAACATGCGTTAGGTTGAAACCCGGATGGGCTCTCAATAAGGGTGCATGAAACACACTGCCGGACATGCCATAAGAAAGTAAAGCAGCAGAGACCGGATTAAACTTCATGGTATGGATAGATGGATAAAATCTTTTCTAACTTTAGCACAGCGTAATAACGCCCTTGAAAATAACAGTTTTACTGAATGAAAACTAAAATACTGAAAATTCATCCGCATGATAATGTTCTGGTGGCGCTATGCGACTTACCAGCGGGTGAAAAAATTGTATTTGAAAACAACGCTATTCTTCTGACCGATAGCATTCCAGCCAAGCATAAGTTTACCGAGCGGAACATGGCACCGGAAGAAGATATCATCATGTATGGAACCCTGGTGGGAAAAGCTACACAAGCTATCGCGGCTGGCGGAGCAATAACAACAAAAAATGTAAAGCACGAGGCGTCTTCTTTTACAGGAAAAACAAAAACAACAGCATGGTTACCACCCGATGTAACCCGCTGGAGAAACAAAACCTTCATGGGCTACCACCGTAATGACGGACAAGTTGGCGTTGCCAACTATTGGCTTATAGTGCCCATGGTTTTCTGCGAGAACCGTAACGTTACGGTCATTCAACAAGCATTCGAAGAAGCCCTCGGATTTACAAAACCGAATGCCTACAAAAATTATGTTCAAGAACTTGTAGCGCTGGTTCAGCAAGGTAAACCCGATGCTATTCATTCGTTACCATTTGAAAACGCTAGCACATCAAACGAAAAAAAAGTATTCAGGAACATTGATGGTATTAAATTTTTACGCCATGAAGGAGGTTGTGGCGGAACACGGCAAGATGCTGAAGCACTTTGTGCCCTGTTGGCAGGATACATTAATAATCCTAATGTAGCAGGTGCTACAGTGTTGAGTCTGGGTTGTCAGCATGCGCAAACCAGCATATTGAAGGAGAAGTTGCAACACCACAATCCAAATTTTTCGAAACCACTTTTAATTTTCGAACAGCAACAAGCCGGCACCGAAGAGGAGTTGTTGGTGCAGGCTATCCGTCAGACATTTTCGGCATTAATAAAAGCAGATGAGCAAGAACGAAAACCTGCGCCCCTCAGTAAACTGGTTATTGGGTTAGAGTGCGGAGGCTCAGATGGATTCTCGGGCATTTCTGCGAACCCTGCTGTTGGCCATGCTTCTGACCTTGTTGTGGCATTGGGAGGAAAAACAGTATTGTCTGAATTTCCTGAACTGTGTGGAGTAGAACAAGAACTGATAAACCGTTGCACCGATGACGATACCGCCAACCGCTTTATACACCTCATGCACACGTACGCTAAGGCAGCAGCTGTGGCAGGCTCCGGGTTTGATATGAATCCATCGCCAGGCAACATAAAAGATGGATTGATCACGGATGCAATCAAATCTGCCGGGGCTGCCAAGAAAGGTGGTACTTCTCCAGTTGCCGATGTACTAGACTATGGTGAGTACATTCGAAAACCCGGACTTACCTTACTATGCACTCCGGGCAACGATGTTGAAAGTACCACCGCCATGACCGGAAGCGGATGTAACATCATCCTATTCACGACAGGACTGGGAACTCCTACCGGAAATCCCATTACGCCCGTAATTAAAATTTCTTCCAACTCATCGCTTGCCGCCCGGATGCCTGACATTATTGACCTTGATAGTGGTGCTGTGATTTCAGGTGAAAAAACTATTCAGGAAGTTGGAGAAGAAATTCTCGACTATATACTTGAAGTCGCCAGTGGCCATATCAAAACAAAAGCAGAAATACTTCGGCAGGATGATTTTATTCCGTGGAAACGCGGAGTCTCGCTATAACCCGGATAACGCTAACCCATGAAACATTTTATTTCAGATGACTTTTTATTGCAAAGCAGTTTTGCAAAAAAACTGTATCATGACTATGCAAAGAATCTTCCCATCATTGACTACCATTGCCATCTCTCGCCTTCGGATATTGCATCCAACAGAATTTTTGAAAACCTAACTCGCATCTGGCTGGAGGGCGATCATTACAAGTGGCGCGCAATGCGTTCGCTAGGCATAGCAGAAAAATTCATTACCGGTTCAGCGCCTGATCTTGAAAAATTTAATCAATGGGCCTACACCGTTCCTTTTACGGTGCGTAATCCACTTTACCACTGGACGCACCTGGAATTGTCGCGGTACTTTGATGAGCATGACCTGTTGACTCCTGAAACCGCTGCCAGCATCTATACCCGCTGCAACGAAAAATTAAATGCCCCCGAATTCTCGACTCAGAAACTGATTCAAAAAATGAAGGTTGAGGTAATCGGTACAACCGATGATCCGATCGATTCGCTTGAACACCACACTACCATTAAACTAAATAATGTTGGGGTTAAAGTCTTACCAACTTTTCGCCCAGACAAAGCATTTGCTGTTGAAAACCCCGATACGTACAACCAATACCTCGATAAACTGGAGCACGTAACCGGAACGATACTGTCTGATTTTGAATCCCTGATAATTGCATTGGAGAAGCGGATTAATTTTTTTCATCAGCTAGGATGCAGGCTTTCCGATCATGGACTTGAATATTTTTTCTATACCGATCAGGAGGTTGACGCCCATACGCTGTTTAAAAAAATCAGAGCAAAAACGAAACTCAATAGTAAAGAGGTTCATGATTACAAATACGCTGTATTGATTGAACTTGGCCGGCTATACCATAAAAATAACTGGACGCAGCAATTTCATTTTGGTGCACTGCGGAATACAAATTCAAGAATGATGAAATCCCTAGGTCCCGATACAGGGTTTGA
Source organism: Cyclobacteriaceae bacterium (assembly GCA_016787565.1). Classification (GTDB taxonomy): domain Bacteria; phylum Bacteroidota; class Bacteroidia; order Cytophagales; family Cyclobacteriaceae; genus JAEUUG01. Next base: position 481,699 of record JAEUUG010000004.1, on the reverse strand, counting down.
TTCTATTGGTGATTTCGCACAAGGGCAAAATCTTGCATTGTTCTTAAATAAGCTGGACAGCACCAATCAACTTGCTAAAACAATTTTGTATAACCTGAATCCTGCAGCCAATGAAGTAGTGGCCACCATGATTGGTAACTTCAATGATGGATCTGTAAAAGGGAAAATTCAGTTTGGCTCAGCCTGGTGGTTTCTGGATCAGAAAGACGGGATGGAAAAACAGCTCAATACCCTATCGAACATGGGGCTACTTAGTTGCTTTATTGGTATGCTAACCGATTCGCGCAGCTTCCTATCCTATCCTCGCCATGAGTACTTTAGAAGAATTCTCTGCAACCTGATTGGAAATGATGTCGAAAACGGTGAATTGCCGGGAGATGAGAAATGGCTCGGCAAAATTGTATCAGACATTTGTTATCACAACGCCAAGGCGTATTTCAATTTTGGATGAATACTCTCATGTGGAGTAACCAGCAACTTGCAATCTATCCAAAATGTTGCTGGTTGCTGGTTACAGGTTTGGAAGGCCTAGAATCCTCCAAACTTCAACCCAAGATTAATGGAAGCTCCGCTGATGTCATTATCCGATAATCCGAGGCCATTACTACCATTGGCAAAACGGTAAGAAATACCCGGGCTAAAGCGCATCCATTTAAAAATATTCACTTCTACCTGTACGCCTGGTTCTATTACGGTAAACCAGTTTTCATCATAGTGATTGTAGTTCTCTTCATAGTTTTGATGATCATCCCAATTATACCGCTGATATTGCGCAGTAAACCCCGGGCCGGCAAAAAGTTGAAACACCAGGTGCACGGTTTTATTAGAGCTTACCACATACTCGGAGTACATGCCAAATTGGGTATACATATAACTTAAGTCGAGCAGCCCAATTACCCTGTCCTGTACAGGAACTGGTAAATTGTTAGTCACTGCCCCGCCACCAATGCCGAGCATGAACTTCCGGTTAATAAACCACCCTCCATATGCTTCCACCATATTAGCATACTGGCCATTAATGGTGGTAAATTTATTTTGGATGGCTCCATAACCGGAAGAGCGAATATTTCCCTTGAACAGGGTATTGATCTCGGATTGATTTTGTGCGAAGCCAGCATTGGCTGTCAGTAACAGTGTAGCTGCCATCAACAAAAGTTTGAATTGCTTTTTCATAACATGGTTGGTTAATTACAGGTCTTAGACAATTGAAAAGATGGGTACCCCTACGCGGGTAAAAAAGAATTATTGTAAATCGTAAAAACATGACAACAAAAGAACCTGAGGCTGGCAGCAATAAGTTCCTTGGCCAGGCATTATCTTAGCAGTGTTTTGTAAGGAGAAGAGGATCAATTCACTATAAATCCAGACCATGAAAAATAGTATTGTTACCGGTGCTTCCGGAAACCTGGGCAAAGCCTGTGTTGAGAAATTTGCTTCCGATGGTTATGCTGTTACTGCTATCATCCCGCCAGGAACAACCCTAGGCTTTACAGCGAAGAATACTGCTGTTGTTGAAATCGACTTACAGGATGAACACACCACAACTCTTGCGCTAGAAAAAATTATTTCTGAAACTGATCGCATCGATGCTGCCCTTCTTTTGGTTGGAGGATTCGCAATGGGCAACATGCTGGAAACAGATGGTAGGGCCTTGAAGAAAATGATAAGCCTCAATTTTGATTCAACATTTTTTGCTTGCAGGCCTATCTTTAAGAAAATGCTTACGCAACCTAACGGTGGTCGAATAATTATGATCGGTGCGCGGCCAGCTCTACAACCTGCCGATGGAAAAAATATGATTGCGTATGCGCTCTCTAAATCACTCATTTTTAAATTCGCTGAACTCCTGAATGCAGAAGGCGCTTCAAAAAATGTAATAACCTCCGTCATTGTTCCCAGCACACTGGACACACCTGCCAATCGCAACGCAATGCCAGATGCCAATTTCAAGGACTGGGTAACACCTGAGGAAATTGCCAGTGCCGTGGCCGATTTATGCTCCGATAAAATAAAAAGCTTGCGCGATCCTGTTCTCAAATTTTATGGGAATGCCTGAGTGTTCGTGAAAATTCATCTATAAAGAAGAGTATCAATACCTATCTTGCTGTCAGGCTATGAAAGTGTTACACACAATCCACAATATCCCCAGAAGAACTATTCTCTATCTGCACGATAAACTTTCTGCACGACAGTTTTTTATCCTGGCCAGCATCATCGTTGGGATTAGCTCCGGACTGGCCGCTGTGCTCTTGAAATATTTTGTTCATACCATTGATCTGCTGGTAACAAAATATCCCAGTCGCTGGGAAGGGTTCCTTTTTATAGCCCTATTGCCCCTGATCGGTATTGCTCTCACGGTTTTTTTTATACGGTTTTTTTTAAAAGGAGAATTCAAAAAAGGAAGTGCTGAAATTAGTTATGCCATTGCAAAGAAATCAAGTATTATTCCCTCCTCTCAAATGTATTCGCACCTTGTTACCAGCGCACTAACTGTTGGCTTTGGTGGTTCTGTGGGATTGGAGTCACCCATGGTGAGTACTGGCTCTGCACTGGGCTCAAATTTCGGAAGGATTTATAAGCTGTCGTACAAGGAGCGAACCATTTTGTTGGCGTGTGGCGCTTCCGCTGGTATCGCTGCAGCATTTAACTCCCCCATCGCCGGTGTTCTATTTGCGATAGAAGTGTTGCTCGCGGATGTTACAGCGGCTGCGTTTATCCCTCTGATCATATCCGCTGCGTGTGGAGCATTGGTATCAAAAATTATTTTGAAAGAAGGTGTTGTGCTTTCGTTTACGTTGCAGGAGCCCTTCAACTACCATAATGTTCCCTACTATATTGTTCTGGGTATTCTTGCCGGACTCCTATCTCTATACTATGCACAAACCTATACATGGATTGAAACTAGATTCAAGCGAATTGCAAATGCCTGGACAAGAGTTCTAATCGGTGGAGTAGTATTGCTGATAATGATGGTTGTATTTCCACCGCTTTTCGGTGAAGGTTATGAATCGATCAAATCCATTTCACACCTTCAACCAACTGCACTAACGACCACAAGCATTCTCAGTCCGCTACTTCAAAATAATGCCGGGCTCCTGCTGTTTCTGGGCGCCTTGATGCTTTTGAAAGTTATTGCTGCGGCCGTTACCATTGGTGCCGGTGGAAATGGTGGAAGCTTTGGCCCTTCTCTATTTACAGGAGCCTACCTGGGCTTTGTTTTTGCCCGATTGGTGAACCTAACCGGCTTAGCAACTATACCGGAAACCAATTTTACCCTCGTAGCCATGGCAGGCATATTAAGTGGTGTTTTCTATGCGCCACTTACCGCCATCTTCCTTATCGCAGAGATTACCGGAGGCTATGAATTAATGATTCCGCTGATGATTGTTTCTGCCATCAGCGTTACCGTTGCGCACTACGTTGAACCCCTCAGCATGGAAGCCAAAAAATTATCCAAAAGACTTAACGTAATGGTAGATGACCGGGATAAATACTTACTCAGTAAACTGGAACTATCGGAGTTGATTGAAACTAATTTTTCAGCCGTTAAGCCGGATGATACGCTTGAAGGATTAGTGAAAATAATCAGTACCTCGAAGCGAAACACATTTCCTGTAGTAACCGACAACAAGCAGCTTGTGGGACTTATTCACCTGGATAATGTTCGCAACGTCATCTTTCACCATGAGCTCTACACCACAACACGCGTTAAAGACTTAATGACAGAGCCAAAATTTGTGATCACATCAAAAGACAATCTGCATGATATTCTACGAAAGTTTGATGAAGGTAATCAGTGGAATCTGCCCGTTGTTGATCAAAAACAATATATAGGCTTTGTCTCCAAATCAAGTATATTAACCAAGTACCGAACAGAATTGCTCAGGAGTGTTTAACTTTATAAAATCCTGAAAGCTTTTCTGCAAATAGCAAGGATGACTGAAAATCAAACCTAACTTTTACAAAGTATGATAAAGAAAATATTGATTGGCCTGGGTGTTCTGGTTATTATTCTTGGAGCCGCCTTTTTTTATCTGAATAATCGAGGCCGCACCTTGAGCCCGCCCGGCAATGTTGAGTTAACGGCTGGGAATCTGACAGCTTCAATAACCTACAACCGACCCTCTGTGAGAGGTCGCTTGATTTTTGGCACGAAGGAAGCAGGTGCACTTCAGCCTTATGGGCAGTATTGGAGATTGGGCGCCAATGAATCAACTGAAATCACCCTCAACCACGATGTGAAGTTTAACGGTGAAGCGTTAAAAGCTGGAACCTATCGCGTATATGCTATTCCGGGTCCTGATACATTTGAAATCATTGTGAACACTGAACTTGGTAAATGGGGTGCCTTCGAACCAAATCATGACCTGGATATTCTGCATACTACCGTTCCTGTTCAGAAATTGACATCTTCGGTTGAACAGTATACCATCCGGATGGAGCCTCTAGAAACCGGCATATTGATAATTTTTGAGTGGTCGGATACACAATTTGGCATACCAATCACAACTCCATAAGCCAGATTAGTTTCCGCCACGCAACCGAACTACCGTAAGAAATTAACTCCTGCCGGCAGATGTTCCTGTCAAAAGGACGGAATACCGGGTTCAAATTGCACTTCGATTTTGTAAATCGTGATAACTTTACGACCAGTAAATCAAGCATGGGAAAAAAAATTCCAAACGTCTGGATTATTGATGATGACCCGATGTCATCCTTTATGCTAAAACGACTAGCAGAATTAGGTGAACTGGCGGACATTATCACCATTTTCAACAATGCGCGTGGTGCGCTGGATTATATTGAGAGTCATAAAAAAATCGATAACCAACTTCCGGATATTATCTTTTTGGACATCTATATGCCGGTAACCACAGGCTGGGATTTTCTTACAAAATTCAAAGCCATTAAAGATCAACTTAGCAAGACAATTGATATCGTCATTGTTAGTTCATCCAGTCATCCAAAAGACTTGGAACAAGCAGATTCCTTTCCGGAAGTAGTGGCGTATGTTGTGAAACCCGTTTCCATTGAACGCCTCCAGGAGTTAGTTGCAGAACTTCGTTGATACAACGATCAGAAACTAATGCGGCAATCGCTCGCGGAAGTATCCGTAAATCCATGTTCCCGCAATAGCACTAAGCAACGTTACCACTACCACTATAAAACCAGAACCAATTTGCGCGTACAATGGTCCGGGGCAAGCACCGGTTAGCGCCCAGCCAAAACCAAAAAGCAGACTACCATAAACGTTTCCTTTACTGAATTTTTTGGAATGGAATTCAATCGGCTCACCATAAATAGTTTTGATCTTAAATTTTTTAATCAACCAAATAGAAAGCATTCCCACTGCTACAGCCGATCCTATCACGCCATACATGTGAAACGACTGTAACCTGAACATCTCCTGTATGCGATACCACGAAATGATTTCGGCTTTCACCAACAATATCCCGAAAAAAATTCCCGCTACGGAATATTTAAAATTATACCACCAAGGGTGCTGCAGTTGCGATTCATTCACACACATCACATCCAGCGAGCGTACTTCGAAATCTGTATTTTCGGCAGATTTAATTTCCATGGAACCAGCTTTGCTCATAGCATTAAAGAGTAAGAATGAAAGGCAGAATAAAATTGGCCATGATGAAACCACCGGCCATAAAGCAACACGTTGCAATAATCGATGGTATTTGCAGACTGGAAATACCCATGATTGCATGGCCAGAGGTACAGCCACCACCATACCGCGTACCAAACCCAACCAAGAAACCGCCAACAATCATCAGGAAAAATCCCCTGACCGTGAGAAGACTATTTACGTTGAACAATTCCGTTGGCATGAGCGAACTAATATTGGTAACACCATAACCATACAACTCTGCACGGAGTTGATCATCAATCTGAATGGGATCGGGTGATGCTAACACAATGGCCGCAATAATGCCGCCTGCAAATACACCACCTACAAAGAATAGATTCCATACTTCCTTTTTCCAGTCGTATTGAAAAAATGGGATTTTAGCAGGAAGACAGGCAGCGCAAATGTGTCGCATCGATGCTGATATTCCGAAGGCCTTATTGCCAATAAGTAATAGAAAGGGAATGGTTAAACCAATGAGCGGGCCCGCGACATACCAGGGCCATGGTTGGGATAGTTTTTCAATCAAATAGTTCATTAATTCTATGGGGTAATGGGCAAAAGTAATAAAAACTTGGCAACCATAAATACCCCTTACGGCCTGCTTTAAAGAACTGCTCTATTTTGATTTAAATCTCTCTGCAACCTTTAAAATCCCAATCCGAAGGAGCAACAACCAGGGCAGCCCATGGAATAGCGTATCGCCCCAATCAATGGTTTGCATACCTACAGCACCTCCCGCTATCCAACGAAGTTTTCCCAGAATGTGCGGTTCAGGAAAAAATGGAGCTAAACCCAATGTTAAAGACAAGAGCAGCATTGGTTTCCATTCGTTCAGGATTTTCATGTACGATTCTTGTTGAATGGATAGGTGACCTGTTTAAAAAATGTAGTAGGAAATTGTTCATCGTGATCAAAACCCAACTCAATATCACGCCCGTCAGAGGGCATGTGAACCGTGTTGAAAACATAATCCCACACACTAAGGCTGATGCCAAAGTTTACACCCTGGCTTCCATCCGGCAAGTGTTTGGCATGATGCCAGATATGCATAGCCGGATTATTTAAAAGGTATTTTAGAGGTCCGTAGGTAATGTAAAGATTAGAATGATTCAGGTGCCCGATAGCAATGCTGAAAATGTGTACCAGAAAAAAATCCTGAATACCAAATCCAATCATTGCCAACGGTACATATTGAATGGTTTTGTAAATGATGGTTTCCATCCAGTGAAAACGAAGATGAGCAGCAAAGCCCATCTCTTTTACAGAATGATGAAGCTTGTGAAACTCCCACATCCATGGCACTTTATGCAACAGCCGATGAACATTCCATTGAATAAAATCGGCAATTACAAACATGGTTAGCAACTGCGCCCATTTGGGCCCGGTGGCAACGTTAATGGCTACGAGGTTCGTCAAGCCAAACAACCCAAGAAAATCATTGAAGGCTTGTACACCAACATTGGATAGCGCATTATAACCGATCAGTGAAAACAAAAAGAAATTAAAAAACATATAAAACCCATCGAGCCAGAAATCTTTTCTGAATATACCCTGACCTTTTCGCCACGGTATGATTACTTCAAGCAACCAAATAGTCAGTGAAAGCCCGATCAACCAATAAAAATAATTATGCTCTTCCGGGTGACGCAACAGAATCTGATCCACCAGGTAATACCAATACCCGGTAAAACCACCTACAAATTTTTCTATATAATGTTGCATGCTGTCACTTCACCAGCGGCTGACCTGCCGCACGCCACGCCTGTATACCACCTTCAAGATTGTAAACTTCCTTAAAACCTTTTTTGCGCATAATCTCTGCTGCACTGGAACTTCTTCCACCCACAGCACAATACACTACAATGGGCTGATTTTTATCAAGCTTATCTATGCGGTTTGAAAAATCAGGCTGAGAATAATCCATCGTCATGGCTCCTTCAATTTTTCCTTCGGCAATCTCCGCAGGAGTCCGTACATCCAAAACGCTAAGCATTGTGTTCTTTGATCGCATGGAAAGAAACGTTGTAACGTTTATAGTTTTAGAGCCGGATGCTTGTTGTGCAGAACAGGAAGTGAGGATCGTCAATAAAATAAACAAGATACCCAATGGAAAGTTTTTCATTTTTCAGGATTTATTGTTGTGCTTTACTTCTTAACCGTAGAAGGGCAAACATATGCCGTTCTTGGTATTTCGGTTTCCAGTATAGCCTTGAAGCCACCGTCTACATCAATGAGATTATTCCAGCCCCGAGCCTTTAAAATAGAAGCTGCTATCATCGACCGATAACCACCGGCACAATGAACATACACTTCACCTTCCTTTGGAATTTCAGCCAGGTGTTCATTGAGAAAATCCAGCGGTGTATTGATGGCATCAACAATATGCTCGGCCTCAAATTCTGATGGCTTGCGCACATCGATCACCACAGGCTTACCTTTTTTGTATCGATTGGCAAATTCGTTTATCGTCACGGTTTCAATAGCATCAACATCTTTTCCGGATTGCAGCCATGATTTAAAACCACCTTTCAAAAAGCCAAGCGTGTTATCATATCCCACCCGTGCCAGTCGCGTCACAATTTCCTCTTCCCGTCCTTCATCAGCAATCAACAAAATTGGGTGTGCTACGCCTGGCACCAGCGCACCAACCCAGGGAGCAAAACTTCCATCAATACCAATGTTAATGGAATTGGGGACAAATCCTTTAGCAAACGCCTGAGCGGAACGTGTATCCAATATCAGCGCACCGGTTTCATTGGCAGCCAACTCAAACTCTTCAGGCGAAAGTGCACGAGTACCTTTTTTAATAACACTGTCAATGCTCTCATAGCCTTCTTTATTCATGCGCACATTTTCCGGAAAATACGCGGGAGGTGGGAGTAATCCGTCTGTTACTTCCTGAATAAATTCTTCACGCGTCATGGATTCGCGCAACGCGTAGTTCATCTTTTTCTGATTGCCCAGTGTATCGACTGTTTCCTTCATCATGTTTTTCCCACAAGCAGAACCTGCTCCATGAGCCGGGTACACGATCACATCATCCGCCAACGTCATGATTTTTGAACGCAAAGAATCGTAGAGCAAACCCGCCAATTCCTCCTGTGTCATGTGGGCAGCTTTTTGAGCAAGGTCAGGCCGGCCAACATCTCCTAAAAAAAGTGTATCGCCACTGAATATCGCATAGTCTTTTCCTCGTTCATCTTTTAGAAGATATGTTGTTGACTCCATGGTATGGCCAGGTGTATGCAATACTTTAATAGTAAGTTCACCCACTTTCAATTCCTCACCATCGGCTGCGATGTGCGCACTAAACTTTGGATTTGCATTGGGTCCGTAAACAATGGTTGCGCCAGTTTTTTCTGCGAGATCAATATGACCCGAAACAAAATCCGCATGAAAATGCGTTTCCAACACATACTTGATAGTCGCTCCGTTTTTCTTCGCCTTTTCAATATAAGGCTCTACCTCACGGAGGGGATCGATGATCACAGCCTCGTTTCCCGATTGAAGGTAGTATGCTCCCTGAGCAAGACATCCGGTATATATTTGTTCTACTTTCATTGTATATAATTCAGGTTGATTTTGATACTTTTCAACGACACAAAGGTAATGAAGAAGTTTATTCCAATTCGGTGATTTTAGTCACGATGGAAAACTAAAACACAAGCTCTTTTACCAGAATCCATACGGCCATCACCAAAACAAATCCTGCAAAAGCATTTTTCAGCCTTCGGGCAGGAATAAATTTAGCAACATAATTTCCAACAAAAACCCCGGCAATGGCAATACCTGATATGATGATCATAAACCAATAATTAATGGGCTGACCTGATCCAACATCACCCAAAAATCCAAGTAACGAATTAAATGCAATTATAATTAAGGACGTACCTATGGCCTTTTTCATCGGGAGGCCTGCCAGTAAAACCAATGCAGGAATAATTAAAAAACCACCACCCGCACCGATGAGTCCGGTAAGCAGGCCAACACCGAAGCCTTTCATCATAATCCTGAAGTAATTCGGTTGGGCACCATCAGTTTCTGGCTTGTACTTTTCACTTCGCAGCATGCTGATTGCAGCTGCTAGCATAATCAGCGCAAAAAAGACCATCAGGGCAATATCCTTAGTAAGGATGAATGAACTCCAGTGAAAGATTTCCTCCGGAATAAATGGTAAGATGAATTGACGGGCAATGAATACTGCAAGTAAACTTGGCCATGCAAATACATTTGCTGTTCGGAAATCAACCTGTTTATTGATGGCACTTTTAATACCCCCTACCAACGATGTAGTTCCAACAATAAATAAAGAATATAGCGTTGCCAGCGATGGATCAACATGAAAGAGGTAAACTAATACCGGAACAGTAAGAATGGAACCTCCACCGCCCAGTAGCCCTAGTGAAATGCCAATAAGACCTGATGCCAGATATCCAAAAAAGACTTCCATAATTGATTCTCTTGCAACAAAGGTCGCAACAAGGGAAGTCGTACTCCGTGACCTCAGTCACGCAGCCTAAAGATTTGTCCGGATTATTTCATTTCGTGAAACCGAAATTCGCTTTTGAGATTCGAGTTTTTTCAACAAACGGGATATCACCTCTCGCGAAGAATTAAGATCATCGGCAATTTCCTGATGCGTGATAGAGATGGAATTTCCTCCCAACGATTCAAACTGACGTTTCAGATAGAACTCAAGCTTTTCATCCATGGAATGAAAGGCAACCTGATCAATCACTTGTAACAATTCTTCGAATCGGGAACGGTATGTTTCCAGCACAAAATAATACCACTGCCGATGATCGCGCATCAGTCCATCCATAAACGAAAGCGGAATGGCCAATGCTTTTACAGGCGTCATGGCTTTTGCTTTTATGGCACTGGTTTCATTTTTAGTAGCGCAAATCATAGAAAGCGCACAGGCACTTCCACGCTCGAGGTAGTATAAAAAAAACTCTTCGCCATCCTCACCTTCGCGGTATAATTTTACACGGCCATCTAAAATCAAAAGTGAGTTTTTGAAGTACTGCCCGGGCCGCATGAGCATCGACCCTTCTTCAAATTCCACTACCTGTGCAATCTTCTCAAGGTGCTGTAGAAGTTCTTGATCAAACTGAGGGAATATCTTTTCCATGTTCATGGAACAATATTCGCAGAATATAAAGGCAATCGCAACCGCACAAATAATATTGCAACGGAATCAATAAACCGATTAAGGTAATCAGACAATCAGTTAGGCTGCAGCAACTTTAACAGGTCGAAATGATGAAGATCGCTCACGAAACGAAGTGTTCAAATCTTTCTGAATCTTCATGATTTCGTCTAAGGGTAAATTAAGCTCCTTGTGGTATAGTTGATAAATAAAATGCCACTCGGCTTTATCCATGAAACCATCAGCATTGGCAATCACGCACATCCAGGCAACACACCGAATTTGTTGCTTTCTGTTGAGCTTTTTAATGGCCATTAAGCACTCTCTTAAAATTTCAGGAGAATTCTTATTCTTTAAGAATTCTAGCTGAATTTTGAGTTCTGCTTCGGGTATTCCCTCAGCAGCAGCCATACTAAAACCGGAAGCAACTTCTTTATCGTTTACCTGGCCATCTTCATGAACAAGCAAATAGTATAAATTGGACAAAAGGATTTTAAACTGCATAAAGCACGAGATAAAGTTTGAACCCATAATTCAAAAATGTGCCAGTGTCAAAATGACTATTTTCAATCGTTTTTACGCTATTTTTCAATAAATATTTTTCATTTTGGGAATATTTTTCATATTTGGATATTGTGCTTTGTGATGGATTGACGTCAAAACAATATCTTGCCTAAAACAAAATCCCCATGGCCGACAAATCCCGATATCCTTTTTCACTTAAACGCTTGCTGGTTGCCGGACTTGATTTTTTACGCGATCGATTTAATCTGGAAACTGATAATGCGGATGAACTCGAAACAATCGAACGCATCCGTAGGGATGTGGAATTCCGGGGTACAAACTTATGGATTCTCATTTTTGCTGTATTCATCGCATCCATCGGCTTAAATGTAAATTCCACTGCCGTCATTATCGGTGCGATGTTAATCTCTCCACTTATGGGCCCTATTTTGGGTATTGGTACTGGTGTGGCCATCAACGATCTTGAACTTCTAAAAAAGGCATTTAAAAATCTCATGATTGCTACACTCTTCAGCGTAGCAACTTCAACACTTTATTTTTTGGTGAGCCCATTAAGTGATGCGCAATCAGAATTGCTGGCCCGAACCAATCCGACCATTTGGGATGTGCTTATTGCTCTATTTGGAGGACTCACCGGAATTGTAGCTGTTTCGCGAAAAGAAAAGAGTAACGCACTACCGGGTGTAGCCATTGCTACAGCGCTCATGCCTCCCTTATGCACTGCGGGTTATGGATTAGCAACCGGAAACCTGTATTATTTCATCGGAGCATTTTACCTCTACTTCATCAATGGAGTTTTTATTAGCCTCTCCACATTTCTGATCATCCGCTTTTTGAAATATCCAAAAAAGGAATTTGTCGATCCTGCCCGCGAGAAACGAGTTCGGGGATGGATAACATTCTTTGTTTCCATTACTATCGTTCCAAGTCTGTATCTTGCTTATCAAACTGTTGAGCGCAGTGTTTTTGAACGCAATGCTTCCCGCTTCATCACCACAGAATTAAATTACGAACGAGCTCGGGTGATCAGCAAGCAAATAAACTTCAATACAGTTAAACCTACTATTGAGGTAACCATACTGGGAGAAAAAGTAGACGACAAAATTCTGGCTTTAGCACGATCTAAAATGGATCAGTATAAGCTTCGGAATACGGAATTGATTGTATTTCAGGATTACCGCGAAAACGTTGAGCCAGCGCAACTCTCGACTACCATTCTTCATGAGTTGATGAAACAAAATGAAACCTCACTCAAAACGAAAGAGGAACAAATTCAATCCCTGACGAAGGAGGTAGCAAAGCTAAAAGGAAATACACTTCTTATTCCACAGGTAGCAACTGAAGCCAGGGCTCTTTATCCTACGCTTATTGAATTTTCAATCGATCAGACTGTGGTGATGGAATTATCCACCATGAAACCTGATACAACCCACATCGCCTACCTGAAGTTTTCACGAAAACCTTCTGCTGGAGAACTCAGAAAAATTGAAGAGTGGTTGAAAGCACGCGTTAATATTGGCAAGATTAAGATCGTTCAACTTTAATATTTCGTAATCATCATTTTAAACGTAAGGTTTCTGTTGTCGTCATTAGAACAGGGATGTTGTCTATCGTTCTGCGAGTTTAAATGTTATCGGCAACACCATCCGCTGCCGTACAGCTTTACCACGTTGTTTAGCGGGAATCCATTTTGGTGAACTTTGGATGATTCGAATAGCTTCTTCATCGCATCCGGCACCTATTCCTTTTACGGAATGAACATCTGTTAGATTTCCTTCGCGATCAACAACAAATTCCACAAATACTCTGCCTTCCACGCCTTGCCTACGGGCCTGAGCAGGATACTTGATTCCCTCGTTAACGTATTTGTAGAACGCTTGCATGCCGCCCTTTGGCTCTGCGGTTTGCTCTACGATCAGGAATATTTCATCAACATCTTCTTTTTGATCAGCCACAGGTTCTGATATGGTTATCTCCTGAACTTTAGTTGCCTCGGTAATCTCCATATCAAACTCAATCTTAAGATCTTCCTTTAATTCCTTTTCATCCGGAACTTCCACAATGTTTGGCTGCTGCAGAATGGGCTGCGGAGGTGGCGGCATTTTGGTGGGCGGTACATCAATAAGTTCTTCAACTTGAATGTTCTTCCGTTGATCTAATTCTATGTCGGTGTTGTCGTATTGACGATATTGAAATCCAAGCACGGCAAGAGACATTGCAATCAACAGACCGATACTGAAGAAAAGCGGACGCTGTTTATCCAAATCAGCTTTCGCGGTTTTTTTTGGTTCCATCATGGCAGGCTTTGTGTTAATTCTCACCATGATATTACTTCGATGGGAGTCGATATCGCATGACATTTGATAGTTCGGATGGTGATTTTTAGCAGTTCAAAAAGATGTTGCAGAAAGTATCTTTCGCAAAAGAAACCATCACTATTATGAAAAATAATCTACCTTCTATTCTCCTGGCAGGAATTGCCATACTCACAACAAGCTTCGCTACGTTGTACATATCCATTTTCCTGTTTCCTGGAATGATGGAGGAGTATTATAATGCCGTATTTCGCTCCGCATCTTTTGAAACCGACTGGTTGTTTTACGTTCATCCGTTTGTTCTGGCGGCAGCCTTGAAATGGCTTTGGGATCGGAGCAAGGAATCGTTGAGTGGAAACACAGTAGTCAGAGCCCTAAAGATTGGCGCTGTCTATACACTGGTAGCCACTGTTCCTGTGTTATGGCTTACATTCAGTGCTGTTAACATTTCCCTTATCATGGTAGTAACCTGGATAGTCTATGGCTTTTTGCAGGCTTTTGTAGGAGGGTTAATTTTTGCAGCTCGACATCCATAGTGGCTGGCACTGCATCATAAGAAAAAAAGCCATTGTAAATTGATGGTTTACAATGGCTTGATCAACTTTAGATGTAGTCTGTACGGGAATCGAACCCGTGTTACCAGAATGAAAATCTGGTGTCCTAACCCCTAGACGAACAGACCGTCCTGTAAAAAGGTGTGCAAAGATAGACCTACCAAATATATTTGCAAACCTGTGCGGTAAAATTTTTAATTAATCCGCTTCCATAGCGTTTCTTTTGGGTTAATTTTGACTCACATAATTTAAACAACACAACAATGACTAAAGTAGGTATCAATGGTTTCGGGCGCATCGGCCGTCTGGCCTTCAGAGCTGCAATCAATCGTCCCGATATTGAAATTGTAGGTATTAACGACCTGGTTGAACCCGATTACATGGCGTACATGCTGAAGTACGATTCAACGCATGGTCGGTTTAACGGTTCAGTTGAAGTAAAAGATGGTCATTTGATCGTTAACGGAAAAAAAATCCGCGTAACGGCAGAAAAAGACCCTGCAAATTTGAAGTGGAGTGAAGTAGGTGCTGAAATAATCATCGAATCAACAGGTTTATTCCTAACACAAGTCGATGGTCAAAAGCATATTGCAGCCGGTGCCAAAAAGGTTGTCTTCTCTGCCCCTGCGAAAGATGATACCCCAACTTTTGTGATGGGTGTAAACCATAAGAAACTTACCGCCCAAGATACCATCGTATCAAATGCTTCCTGTACAACAAACTGCCTGGCACCTATTGCCAAAGTATTGAATGATAAGTTTGGAATTGTAGAAGGATTGATGTCAACTGTTCATGCTGTAACAGCTACTCAGAAAACTGTTGATAGTCCCTCCAACAAAGATTGGAGAGGTGGCCGTGGCGCATATCAGAATATAATCCCTTCTTCTACCGGTGCTGCCAAAGCTGTTGCTCTTGTAATTCCGGAATTGAAAGGTAAACTTACAGGTATGTCTTTCAGAGTTCCTGTTGCTGATGTTTCCGTTGTTGATTTAACCGTTCGCCTCGATAAGCCTGCCACATACGAGCAAGTAAAAGCAGCGATGAAAGAAGCTTCAGAAGGTGAGTTGAAAGGGATTCTGGGCTATACAGAGGATGATGTTGTATCGCAGGATTTTCTGGGCGATGCCCGCACATCTATTTTTGATGCAAAGGCTGGTATTGCTTTAAACGATAAGTTTGTAAAGGTTGTATCCTGGTACGATAACGAGTGGGGATATTCCAACAAACTGATTGATCTGGTGCAGGAACTTGCCAAGGTCTAAAAAACTCAAACCATACAAAAGGTGCTTCTCAAGAGCACCTTTTTTTATTTACTCATCATTCTTTTTCAAGAAAACTTCTGACTAACGATTCGCTATTAGCGCTGTACCCGTTAACTTTCAGTAGTGTATAATCACTACGAAATATTAGGACTTACTTCCAGTGCCGATGCCGCCCAGATTAAGGCTGCCTACAAGCGCCTGGCCATGCAATACCACCCCGACCGGAACGCGGGTGACAAAAGTGCGGAAGAAATGTTTAAGTTGGTGAACGAAGCTTACCACGTTCTTTCTGATCCGCTAAAGAAATCACGATTCGATCAACACCATAACCCGCACAGCACAGCAGCAGAGGTAGACCAGCGAGAAATGAACAGGAGACGGTACTACCAATGGAAACATGCGCAGCAGAATCCGTATCGCTTTGATCAAAACTATTTCAAAATTCAGGGACTTGCCGTACTGACGTTCTTTATCATGGCGGGAATTTGTTATGGTATCATTCATACGGCAACCTATTTCATCGAACAAAAACGTATCGAAAAATTTATAGCCAACAGTCAAAAACTGAAAGTTGTGAACGGACTTTTTGAATCTGAACGATTTTCAGAGGCCTTTGGTGCGATCGATTCCATGCGTAAACAAGAGCCCTTGGAGTTCCGGTTTATTTTTGCGCGCGATAGTCTTGTCAGCGCCTTGCGCAAAAAAGCAGAACAGGAATACCGCCAAGCCGAATACGCCAGAGCTGTAAAACATTTCGTAATTCTTCAACATCAGGAAAACCCAACACGGTTAGAAACACTTAACATGATTGCGAATTGCCAGTTTTATCTGGGCAATTACCCAGAATCGCTTCAAGCCTATAAACACATTCATCATCAACAGCCGCATAATCTTGATCTGATTTACCAGATTGCTTCCATCAATCTTGAAAAACTGCAAAACAGTGAAGAAGCACTTCAGTATTTCACACTCGGGAAAGTGGTTTTCAAGAAGAATATGAGTGATATCTATGGCGAGGCTTTTGAACTCATTATGGACCCTGCTGATGTTCCCGATATTTATTTCAAACTGTTTATTGGAAGAGCAAAGTCAAACATACTCCAGCACGATTTTACCGAAGCGATAACTGATGGCAACTGGGCGATTTACCTGAGAAGAAACCTGGTGGACGGTTACGAACAACGGGCATTCGCAAAGGCCTATGCACAGGATTATAGTAGTCTCTGTGAAGATGTTGTGAAAGCAAAACAATTGGGATCTACACATATAGATTCGTTACAACGAAAGCACTGTCGCTAAAATTTTGCATAGATTCCAACACCCCAATTGGGAGAAGCTAAAATATTTTTTCCACTGAGTGCAAAACCTCCGGAAGAGGATATCCCCCATTTGTCATTCACAGCATAGCCTACTTCAATCATCGGAGAAACGTATTCTGTATTATTCGAAAAAATTCCGTTGTCTGCAACAGGTTCACTCCCATTGAATAACGATTCGACAACATTAATTTTTACAATAGTGGTAAGTCTTTTGAAGAACGTATACCCAACTTCAATACCAAATCGAAATTCATCGGAAAAATTTGCAGTTCGGTTATTAAACGCAAAATACCCGGAGGCGTATAAAGGCAACGGATAAAATGATCCGCTAGCATCAACGCGAACCATTTGATTGAATTCCCCGTCACCCGTTTGCAATATCTCACTCGCCCCACCAGATGTTTTGCCTAACGGCAAACCTAATAACACAGAAGCACTCAACACAACGGGTTTATTGACAATAAGTCCGTACTTGAAAGAAACATCCGTATCACCAATCGAATTAAAAGACTCTCCTGGAATTACTATTCCACTTTGATTGAATCTTTCTTCATGTAGGGTATTGCGAACAAAAAAAGGAAAGTACAAGATTGCAGTAAGCCTGTTGGTCACCCCATATTCGCCATAAAAACTGGTTGTGTATAAACCGGTTGTTCGGATATCAACAATATCGCCCTGTGGCCCATAGAAGGATGATGATACGATCCAGTTTTGCCCAATTTTATAGTATCCTATTTTCTTGGACTGAGGCCATCCGCCACCGGAATAGGCAATGTTTGTGTGCAATACCAGGAATGTGATGATGATAAAGTTGCGCATATCAATTCAAGTCAGCGTAGCCAAATGTTACTGTTGCCGGTTTGCAAAGAATAACTACGTAGCGGTAGTCATAAAGATTTACAGTTGGAAAGTTATCTGTGATAATAAACGTCTTTTCGCCATCCTGGCTGATTTGTGAAATTTCGAGACCATTGGATTTCACCGCTGCAGCGTTGGTTGAATTTGCCAGATAAACAAAAGTACCAAGTGCATAACTTGTTTGAAAATTACTACTGAATCGTAAAACCAGTTTGTTATTTTCATTCTCCATTGTAGCCGTGCCAATGGCTCTATAACCACCCGCGCTCACAAATGTGCCGGTGCGAACTACCTCAACGGTCAATGTCACTGTATTGCTCTTTACACCATACACCTTGGCATGCAGATCAACCACCCCACCCAAAATTCCAGTTACATTTCCATCTTGATCAATGCTGGCTATCTGTGCATTCTCACTAAACCATTCGATGTTGCGGTCAGTAAGTTTGTTTCCTGTAATGTTTGTTACAGTAGACGCTAACATTACCATTTCACCTAAACCAATCTTTGTTTTAGCACTACTGATCTCAACGGAAGCAACATCATTCTCATCCAAAACAACAGTCACATTGACATCGGTACTTTGAACTGATCCATAGGATGCGCGAACAATTGCCTGTCCTCCTGCATGTGCAGTAATCACTCCCTCACTGTTAACGGAAGCAACACTGGCATTTGAACTCGTCCACAATAATTCAACAGATTGTTTTATACCATACTGATTATAATACATGCCATGAAGCTGTATGAACCCTCCTGGCAAAAGCACAATTCTATTGGAATCAACATCGACTCGCTCACCTACTATCGGATCATCGATATAATCAGTTCCAATGCACGAGGCCAAGGCGAGGGTAAAAAAAATCAGACATTTTGTTCGCATCCACGTTTTTTTTACGAACTTAATAGAGGTATTTTTCCCAAAAAGTCAGTAAGCCGACAAGACCCCACAACATGACTACAACACTACAAGCCCCCCAACTTGCCTCGCTCAAAAAGAGCTATTTCAATATTCTTGCCTTGTTTCTAGGACAGGACGTAATGGAAAGCCGTTACCTCCGTTGCCTTCTGAAGTGGGCATTTTATCTTCATCTAAACCCGGAAGACCTGAAACAGGCCAATGTTGACATTACCCACCTCCAATTTGAATATCCTGAAGACAGGGTGGCAAAACTTGAGGATATTTACCATCTGGTTTATATGATCTATCTGGATGAGGTGGTTGAAGATGTGGAGTTGGAGGTGGCCACCATCTATGCCGTTAAATTGGGATTTAAAGCTGATGTGGTGAGTGAACTTTTTAAGTCCATTGCTACAGCCACCTACGATGAGATCAAGCTGCGAAATGTTAAACAAGAGGTAATCGACTTCCTCAAAGTTTACGAAGTGTAATATTCCTCGATAATTAATTTTTCCATGAAACTGTTTTTTACGCTGACCATGGTACTCATTTTTCAACTGAGCCACGGCCAAGAGGATAAGACAATCCACCAGTTTATTGACAATTGGCATCTGGCTGCCGCACGAGCAGACGCTACTATATTCTTTGAATCTTTGGCAGAAAATAGTGTATACATCGGCACGGATGCTTCCGAACGCTGGACCAAAACAGAATTTCTGGCGTTTGCAAAACCTTATTTTGACAAAGGCAAAGCCTGGGATTTTAAACCATACGATCGGGATTTACATGTAACAAAAGATGCCAAAACAGCATGGTTTTCTGAACTTTTAACAACCTGGATGGGCGTATGCCGCGGCTCAGGCATACTGATTAAAACAAAATCAGGCTGGAGAATTGAACAGTATCACCTTTCTGTGACGGTTCCGAATGAAATAATCAACAATTTTATCGCGCTCGTAAAGGTCTCACAGGAGCAGGTACCAGCGGAAAAAGAACACTAGTGCGATATCAGGTCAATTGCTGGCGGTAAGCTACAGATGTAGGTTTCCTAATTTATTTTACAGAATCGGGTAATATGAAGTGGTCATTTTTGTAGGGTAAAACCCCTCGAAAATGAAAACCATGGACAAACTTGATTTCAGGGAAATCGCTAACGCAAAAATTTCCTCCCGCATTCGGCAGGCAGTAATCCTCATGGTGGCCGTTATTCTGGGTATGATCCTTTCGGTTGGAGTCAACGCACAAGATCGCTTCCACCAGAAAAAGGAACGTTTTTATAAAGCCAAACTCAAAACGCAGAAGAACATCTATGCCAATGCGTGCAACCTTCTGGATAAAAAAAGAACACAAAAACCAAAATCAAATTCGCTTTCAAAAAAATCGAACCGGGAGAGCCAAAAACCAATGGCTGAGGTAGATTCACCCTCTTCCGCCCGAAACACAGAACCCAAAAATGAAGTAATCAAATCAACGGTTGTAGCAAAGCAGCAAACCAAAACTACACCACAAACGCTCGAAGAACTCCATACACAGGAAGATGTAGTGCTGGCTAAAAATAATTTACCGGCACCTTCATCCAAGAAACATGAAGAAATCAGAAAGCAGGTAGCTGATGTGTTAAAATCTAAAAAGGAAAATGAACCCATCGAGCTCGCTCCGCTATATTTTACATTCGATCAGGATGAATTTGCGGTAGTTGACATGGATCCGTTTTTGATTGCTGTAGAATATGCACTGCAGGGCCGTACGATACTCATTGAAGGGCATACGGACAGTCAGGGAAATGAAAGCTACAATATGCAACTCTCTGTTAAGCGAGTTCAAAAAATCAGACAGTTGATGAACGATATGGGTGTTCCCGATGACCGCATTTCAGTTGTAGGGTATGGTGAAGAAATAGCTCTTCATGACAATAAATCGGAAGACGGGCGCCAGCGTAACAGGCGTGTCGATTTCAAAGCTTTCTAATTCCACTAGCTTTAGTTTCTCTTAAAGTCCTTTGCCAATAGCAAGGGGCTTTTTGTTTGGGCCTGCTGAGTTCTTAGTTTTGCGGTATGGACTTCAATCAGGATATTTTTCTCAACCGAATGGCGCAAACAACAAGCGCACCCTATCTCATTTCCGTTGAACGTGCCGAGGGCATCTATCTCTACTCTCCTGATGGAAAACGATACACAGATCTTATTTCAGGGATTGGCGTAAGTAACATTGGGCACCGGCATCCAAAAGTTGTAAGAGCCATCAAAGACCAGGTTGATCAACACCTGCACGTTATGGTGTATGGCGAATTCATCCAACGGACACCCAATCTGCTGGCTGAAAAACTAACGAGCCTCCTTCCAGAAAATCTCAACTGCTGCTACTTCGTGAACTCTGGGACAGAAGCAAATGAAGGCGCACTCAAACTCGCGAAACGCTTTACAGGAAGAACAGAAATTATTTCATGTCGCAAATCGTATCATGGTAGCACGCATGGTTCACTAAGTGTTTCTGGAAATGAAGTCAAGAAAACGGCTTTTCGTCCGTTGTTGCCCGATGTTCGTTTCATTGAATTCAACAACCCGAATGACATTGATCAGATTACAGAACGAACATCCTGTGTTATTATGGAAACCATTCAGGGTGATGCGGGTGTTCGCGTTCCTTCTATTGCTTATTTAAAAGCCGTTCGTAAGCGATGTACCGAAACCGGAACCTTGCTTATTCTCGATGAAATTCAATGCGGCATGGGCAGAACAGGGACGTTATTTGCTTTTGAACAATTTGGCATTGTTCCGGATATTCTCACAATCGCAAAAGCATTTGGTGGTGGCCTACCCATCGGTGCATTTATTTCCAGTAAAAAAATCATGGAATCGCTTACACATAATCCGGCACTAGGCCACATCACCACGTTTGGTGGCAATCCGGTTTGTTGTGCTTCAGCCCTGGCCACGTTGGAGGTTATCGAAGAAGAAAAACTACTTTCGGAAGTTGAGGAGAAAGGACAACTCTTTATGAACTTACTTCAGCATCCAAAAATAAAAGCGATCAGACGCATCGGATTACTATTTGCCATCGACTTTGATTCCGCAGAACGTGTTGCATCCATTGTCCTTCAGGCAAGAGAACTGGGCGTAATCTGTTATTGGTTTCTTTCCCATCCTTACAGCTTCCGGATTGCTCCTCCGCTTATCATTACAGAAGAACAAATCCGTGAATCGTGTGCCGCGATACTACTGGCTATTGATAATTCCTGACTAGTTGCCCATGATATTAAAACTATAGACATAAAAATCCGGATCAACCTTTATCGATGCGTCTTTAGTTTCAAGCTTCTCCATCTTCGGCCGTGTGGTTGGCTTTAAAGTTTTAGGAACTCCATTGATGATTACTTTTACAGGCATATCAAATGCGTCAATGCAATTTGACCATCGGTATAACAACGTATCATCCTTAACCCAATACTCCAACACCGGAATACGATGATCGCGCAAGTACTGATCAAAAAAAGCATTCAGTTGTAAGCCCAGGCTTTTGGCCATATAGTCTTCCACCTGTTTTGTTGTTACCGTCTGGTGATAGAATTCTTTATTGAGTCCGCGTAATGTTGCCCGCCACTTTTCATCGTCATTTACAACCTGACGTAAGGTGTGTAGCAGATTATTACCCTTGTTATACATATCATGCGAACCTTCTGAATTAACATCATAATCACCAATTAAAGGTTCTTTGTTGTCAATACTGAACCGGACACCGCGTGAATATTCAGCTCCGGCTGCCTTGCCATAAAAATATTCAACAAACAAACTTTCAGAATACATGGTGAATCCTTCATGCACCCACATGTCAGCAATGTCTTTATAGGTGATGTTGTTGGCAAACCACTCATGTCCGGATTCATGAACAATAATATAATCCCACTTTAACCCCCAACCGGTATAACTCAGATCCATTCCTTTGTATCCTTTCTGATAACCGTTACCGTAGGTAACCGAACTCTGGTGCTCCATACCGAGATAAGGAACTTCAACGAGTTTATAACTATCCTCATAAAAAGGATATGGACCGAACCAATGCTCAAACGCCTCGATGGTGCGCGTTGCGTCTTTAAAATGAATTTTGGCTTTTTCGAGATTAGCGCGAAGAACCCAATAATCCATATCCAGAAGTCCCTTCTCACCTTTATACTTTTCACCAAAACGAACATAATCTCCAATGTTGATATTCACACCATAATTATTAATTGGATTAACAACCTCCCAGGTAAAAGTCTTAGTCTTATCCTTTTCAACTTTCTCTTTTTTCAAACGACCGTTCGAAACCGCTATAAGGCTACCGGGTACGTTCACAGAAATCAGCATGCCATTGTCAGGCTCATCATACATGTGATCTTTGCAGGGCCACCATAAACTTGCTCCGATGCCCTGGCACGATGTGGCAATGAAATCTTTTCCATTGGAATCCTTCGCCCAGGTAAAGCCTCCGTCCCACGGTGCTCGCCTCGCAGGTTGAGGCTTGCCTGAAAACTCTATTCTTACTTCATTTGTTTCTCCCGGATTTTGATTTTTGATCAACTTGATGAAATGGGCAAAACCATCGTGTGTAACCTCAAGTTCCTTTCCATCCTGAATCGCTCTTTCAATCATCATAGGTGCCTGCAAATCGATTTGCATCACCTGCTGCCCTTCCAGTACTTTATACCGAATGGTATTACTTCCTTTAATGGATTGGCCAGCCGGATTCACCGCTACAGACAAATCATATTTCAGCAAATCCCACCATATCCGTTCTTTTGTTATGGATCCGCGAAGGGAATCCTGACGTGAATAAGTCTTCTTCGCAAACAATCCTTGTGCAGTAGAAGAGCCGATGGATGCAACGATCAACAAAATGACGAAAATATTTTTCATAGCTATACGATTGATGTTAAGAGAAAGTATCTGAAATCTAAAGTTTTTCAATCACCAGATTGTGATTGGTATAAATACAAATGTCAGCTGCTATGGTCAGACTCTCCCGCACAATTTCTTCAGCTGTTAAATGAGGTGCATGTTTTTTTAATGCGAGAGCAGCCGACTGGGCGTACATGGCACCCGAACCAATGGCGGCTACCTGATTATCCGGTTCGAGCACATCGCCAGTACCAGAAAGTACCAGTAATTCATCTTTGTTCACCGTGATGAGCATGGCTTCCAATCTGCGGAGATAACGATCCATGCGCCAGTCTTTCGCCAGTTCAATAGCAGCGCGCTTCATGTTACCACCATAACTGTTCAGCTTTTCTTCAAAGCGTTCAATCAATGTAAACGCATCGGCCGTAGAGCCGGCAAAACCCGCCAGAATTTTTCCATCATGGAGTTTACGGATTTTGCGCACATTGCTTTTAGCCACATAATTTCCCATGGTAGCCTGACCATCGCCACCAATGGCGACAGACCCGTTGTGATGCACGGCTATTATTGTTGTTGCATGAATTTTTTGCATAAAAAAATTCCCTCTCATTTAGGAGAGGGATTTAAGATGATTTTAGATCAATATTCTAACGGGGTCTTCCATCAAACCTTTTAATGTTTTGAGGAAAGCTGCACCCACAGCTCCATCAACTGCACGATGATCGCACGACAGTGTTACCTTCATAACATTGCCGGGAACAAGCTGCCCATTTTTAACAATAGCTGTTTCTTTAATTCCACCCACCGCGAGGATACAAGCATCGGGAGGATTAATGATGGCTGTGAAATCTTCTATCCCAAACATGCCCAGATTCGAAATAGTGAAAGTGCTTCCCTCCCAGTCGCTGGGCTGCAATTTTTTGTCGTGTGCGCGTTGCGCAAGATCCTTTACCTCAACAGCAATATGGGAAAGCGATTTATTATCCGCGAAGCGAACAACGGGTACCAATAATCCATCTTTTACGGCCACTGCTACACCAATGTGAATGTGATGATTCTTTCTCATCTTATCGCCCAACCAGGAAACATTAACATCGGGATGCTGGCGAAGAGCAGCTGCCACTGCTTTAATAACCATATCGTTGAATGATATCTTCACAGGACTAATCTCATTCATGCTCTTACGCGCTTCAATGGCTTTGTCCATGTTCATTTCCATGGTGAGATAGAAATGCGGAGCTGTAAACTTACTTTCAGCCAAGCGCTTCGCTATCGTTTTACGCATCTGCGACACGGCCACTTCTTCGAAGCTTTCTTCACCAACAACTTTTGGCAATACTACTGGTGCAGTCGATTGACCTCCTTTCGCTGGTACCGGAGTACCGGCTTTGTAATTTTCAATATCGCGCTTCGTAACACGGCCCTGTTCTCCCGAGCCTTGAACCTGACCGATGTCAATTCCTTTTTCTTTTGCCATCTGCTTGGCTAATGGAGATGCCTTGATGCGACCATTTGTTGCGTGACTTGTTGAACCATTCGTGGAAGGAGCTGTGGTACTTTGAGGAGCAGGTTCAGCTGGTTTCGAAGCAGCAGCCGTTGCACCTCCTGAAGTTTTAGCCTGATGGGCCTTCAGTAGGGTTTGCCAATCAGCACCTGCTTCACCAATGATGGCCAAAACACCATTAACCGCTACTGCTTTGCCAGCCTCGGCACCAATGTAAAGAAGTGTTCCGGTGTTATACGACTCATATTCCATCGTAGCCTTATCCGTTTCTACTTCGGCCAATAACTCACCCGATTTAACAGCATCGCCAACTTTCTTGTGCCATGCAGCAATTACACCTTCTACCATGGTATCACTCATCTTAGGCATGAGTACAACCTCTGCTTTAATAGAGGAGGTATCAATCGATACTTCGGTTGCTGTTGCTACAGGAGCTGAGGCACCCGCAGAAGCTTTTACTTCTGTTGCAGCAGGAGCTGCACTTCCCGCACTGGCCAACAGGGCGGCATAATCTTCACCTTTATTTCCTACGATAGCGAGAACATCATTTACTTTTACTGCCTGTCCCTCCTGTGCTCCCAGAAAAAGCACGGTGCCCGTATTGAATGATTCGTAGTCCATCGTGGCCTTGTCTGTTTCAATTTCCGCCATCAACTCACCTGACTTTACGGTATCTCCAACCTTCTTGTGCCATTTAGCAATCACCCCTTCCACCATGGTGTCGCTCATTTTGGGCATCCTGACGATTTCTGCCATTTCGATTTACGATTTATGTTAGATCAATTTTAAAAACCAAAACACCTATTTATGAATAGTAGGCTCTATCTTTTTAAGCTTCCAAAAATAGGGTATAAAAGCCGATTTTCAAGGCTAAAAGTTAAAAGTACCGATCAGGATTTCAAATTTGGTAACAGCCGGACTTATCCCATAAGAATAGCGTACACCGACATCGAGTTGAGGTAAAAATCGCATGATGTTGATATCAAACTTCAGCTCTCCGCCAACCGACAAATAACTGCTGTTCACACCGCGATAAAGGCTAAACTGCCCGTATCCATAATCGGCAAAAGCCGTAGCCCTGACCCGCTGAATGTTCAGAATAGGTCCAAGGGCAATATCCGGATACCAAACAGGCATCGTATAGTTTGCCGACATGGAATAAAATTTTTGAAAGCGACTTACCGATTGACCTCTTGGCACAGGTATCGTGTTGCGAAAAAGGTAATCATCATATGCTTCCGAAAAATCAGAATCGCCCAGGTCAGCCTGATACGCCCAATATCCATGCACCGAATGATGTTTGAACAGGCCCGGAAAATAGAGCTGGCCGATAAAGGAAAAAAGGCCTCCCTGTAAATCACCTCCGTAAGGTGTACTGTAATACGTAAGATCAACAGCCTGACCCCACTTGCTGTAAATGTCGCGTCTGCTGGTTTTCAGTAAGCGGTATGCCGATAGTGTTGCCCGGTTATAAAACAAATTTCCATTCCCTACATAATCGAAGAATGGATAAACATTCATTATTGTTCTTCGCGCGAAGTCATTTCCGTTCTCCGTTACCGTATCGTACCGTACAATTGCGGGGAAATAA
The DNA here is from genome assembly GCA_016787565.1 of Cyclobacteriaceae bacterium. Lineage (GTDB taxonomy): Bacteria > Bacteroidota > Bacteroidia > Cytophagales > Cyclobacteriaceae > JAEUUG01. Next base: position 455,200 of record JAEUUG010000004.1, on the reverse strand, counting down.
CGACCGGTTGTTTCAGAATTTTTAAAATCGCTAACATGGGTATACCCAACATAGTTGCCAACGGTGGCCGCACTGAGGTACTTCGATTGTGTGGTGATAAGTGGTAAACGGAAACCTGCTTCCAGATTTTTTTCATTCCAGCTAAACGTAACATTCTTGATGGCATTAACAAAAGTCGTGTCATTCTGTCGGCTGATCAACCAATCTTGTGTCGGGACATCGCCTTCGTTAACCGATCGGTTACCCGCTGAAAAGTTTACATCGATTATCGGATACCATCCCTGATAACTTACACCCGCATGCCAGGATCCTGTTCGTTCATTAATATCAAATTTGTAGCCGGCACTGAGCGATGTTGTACTCAGAATATCACGCGATGCAATACCAAGATCAACCCCCGTTAAAGAACTGTTGAACAAGAATCCCCAGCTATACGGATTAATGAGTCCACCCATTTTCGAGTACGGTGTGACCACGAATGATTGATCCGGAATACTATCCAGCATTGCTGGTCTTCCCTCCTGGTCAACCAAGTGTTGGTACGGTGAGGGTGATGGTTTACGCGCATCAAACTTCTGCCACCCTGATGGATTGAACTCGACTTTGACAACATCCATTCCATCACGGGTTTGTTCATTGTAATACAAAAACCTGCGATCACGACTGACACCTGGATTGTACGCTCCGTACTTACTACACGTAACCTGGAAACGTTGGTTGGTTTCTAAATCAATGGCATCAATATTATCAATTCCGCTGTATGGTGAATTAAACAAAAGATAATTGCCAACCACTACCGGGTACCCCACATTTTCTTCACCAATGGAAAGCACATCATTTTCAATTCCCGTAGCCACATCAATGATGGTTATTGCTTTACCCCCGGGTGTTGTTTTCAGTACAACAATTTTTTGTCCATCATCCGACCACCTTGGCATGCTCAAAAAATCATTCCCCGGATTGGCGAATTCCTGCATTACTTTCCCACTAAAATAATCCAGTATCAAAAGCCTGTGCTGGTAATCTGTACCCGAACGGACTGTTACTACCTGATAGCCATCAGGCGACAATGCCGAACCGGCATAGCGCTCATGCCTTGATCCTACAATCCGTTTTTCCCCGGTATAGGTATCATAAGCCTTGATAAGCGAATACGTTTTTACGCGCCAGCGCGGATTATAACCGTATTCATTCCACAGTACTTTATTGCCCGCAACGGAAATCATTCCGGTGCTATTGACTACACCCGGAATAAATGCTTTTTGTTCCTTTCCATCTTTCAGAAATACAAACTGCGCGATATCACCAATGCCGCGTTTCATCACCAAAATTCGTCCGTCCTCCATCGGCTGCGGATATAAATAATCCGTGTATGCCTTCGAGCTACGCTGCGTTACCTGCTCAAATGGTGTAAGTTGCAACTGATCAATCTCATTCTGCCATTCCTTTTTAAAATCAGCTGCCATGGCTTTGTATAAATCCGTTACGTATAAACCAGATTCCTTTTTTATGGCATTTGAAAAGGCGAACGGAATGAACGGCACACTCCACGAACGCGCTGATATCTTACCCCATATCTCCGCGTCATTTGTTCTTCTGCGCAGATAACTTACCATGTGATAACCTAGTACATAGTGATCGGGAATATTATGTTTATACGATCGCAGGTATTGCTTATGATAGTTAAACTCCCTTCCTTCTAAAAGATTCGTTCGGAACACCAGACCAAAATTTGGTATGCGACCCCGTCCGCTTTGCGTAAAGGCAGTTTCGGTAACCACTGCATCACCCTCCCAAAACCATTGAGGTGCCGATACCTGAGCCATGCCCGCTAACGTTGGTGAACCAAATAGCAAATACAAAAACTTGTTAAAACCACGGGTAGCATGTTGATACTGAACCACGTGCCGGTATTCGTGCGAGGCCAGCAATGTGAGCCAATCGTTGGTTCCGATAAAGTTGTAATCCTGGGCCGGCATGGTATAGAATTCGGATCTACGCGGAAGAATTGAGACAAATCCATTGGAGACAGAGGATTGATTCTGAAGAATAACAGAAATCTTTTTTGGTTCTGTACCCAGAGAATGTGCTTCCGCATGATACAAGTGTTCCAGCGTATTGGCTGTGCGCTGTGCCTGTGATTCAAAGCCTGCAGGGAAAAGCACCTTGAAATGGGAAGTATTTACCTGGTACCATTTCAGACTTGGAGCGTTATTCTCTAAAACATTCTGTGCGGACGCACTAAATCCTACCAACACCAGCAAAAGAAAGAGGTTTCTCATTCAACATAGATTGTCAAATGAAAGATGAAACTCCCATTCGGGAAAAGCAAATGGAAGTTCCTGTTATTTTAAGCAGAATGAGAATTGAACAGCATTGCGGCTCGTAGCATTGTCATTCTACTCCAATATGACAACACTGCTCGTTGCTATTGCGCTCACCTGAAAGAAACCCAATGCGCCATTGGAAAGATTGGTTCTCGGACTGGCAGGAATAGATCCGAACATGCCACCATCATTGTTCAATAACAAGTTAAGATCATTATAATAGACATAACCTTGTCGGCTCATGCTATACATTTCTACTGTGGCTACATCGTTCAGTCCATAATATACCGGAGACGGAACACCATCGATCTTTTCACCAAGTAATTCATCATCGCTGTAATAAACATCCGTGTCAATAAAATAAGTAAGCGTATCATTTCGGTAGAACTTGAACAAGTAAAAGTCTTTCTGATTCTGTGGTTCCCGCGCAAAGAGGAGCACTTCATATATCTTGCCTTCATCTTTGGGATCTTCCACCTGATCGGGATTCTTTTGAACTTTCAAACTATCAATGTTAGTCACCGGCAAAAGTTTATCCTGTGCCAGGTATTCCACACCATCAACCTCAACACGCAAGGCATATGTTCTTCCAACAACTCCGGTGAAAGCAGTTTCTGGTAAATAAATTCCGGTCGAATCGGGATGATTATTCGGATTGTGTACAAACGCTATTTCGTTCCCCAGGTCATCAGAAACCACCACGCTAGCATTCGTAATGCGGGGTGTTTTTCCGGAGGAATAGAAATCAGCTGTACGTGTTACCTTCACTGACTGATAGCCCGGCTTATCGGTCACCAATCCTTCAATAACAACCTTAGAAGGTGTCTGCTTTAAATCCAGCACGACTGTTTCTTCACACGAGTAAAAAATAAATGCAATAAGTATTACGATTAACTTTCTCATGATGCTTAAAATTTAAAATTATAGGTTACCGAAGGAAGTATGGGGAACAGGTAAACCAGGCGGGCTTCTTTTTGTGTTCCATCTCCAACTACATTACCATCCTTATCCTGAACAGTTCTGGTGTAAATGGTGAACGGGTTTTTTCTGTTGTATGCATTATAAATCGAAAACACCCATTGGCCGCGCCACTTTTTGTTTGGATTTCGAGTCGGTGTAAGTGTTGCCGACAAATCGAGGCGGTGATAATCCGGCAAGCGATAAGCATTTCTTTCAGTAATGACATCAGGGTTATAGGAACCGTATTCATACTTGCCACCCGGTAATGTAATTGGTCTGCCGGTACTGTATGTAAACATGGCACCAAACGTCCATCGTGCACTATAGTCATATGCAGCCTGAATGTTCATAACGTTCCTCCGGTCATAGTTTGCTTTGAAAGCGTTCCCCAGGTTTACACCTGGAATTTCGCGCATCGCTTTTGACCAGGTGTAGGTTACCATCCCCGTGAGTTTACCTGTTACTTTTGTTAACATGAATTCCGTACCATATGCCCATGAATCGCCTTGCCTGTATTCGGTTGATAAATCTTCGTTGAAAAATATCTCAGCGTTATCCGCAAAATCAGTTACATTTTTTATGTCTTTATAATATGCTTCAGCAGAAAACTCGTAGTTGTCAGCGCTGAAGTTTCTAAAATATCCAATCGCCACCTGATCGGCCACCTGAGGCTTCAAATAGTAGTTGCTGGGGTTCCAGGTATTGAATGGAATGGGTACAGTTGCAGCTGATATCAAATGTGTATTTTGAACCATCCGGTTGTACGAAAGTTTAATCGACTGACCAGGAGCAAGAATGTAACGCACACCAATGCGTGGTTCGAGGTTAACATAGGCTTTGATGGTTTCAAATCTTTTGTAGTGCAGGGTGTCGGTGCGCACAATGTCAATATTATCCTGTGGATCTTCATACAGGTAAACATCCCCGCTGCCAATGTTTTGAAAAATGGATAGCCGCAACCCATAATCGAGTGTAAGCGCATCATTAATGCGTTGCTGATTGCTGATATAGAAACCATGATCGAGCGCATACATGTGTTGCAGATCAACCGTGGTAAATATTGATCCGGATGTATTGGGTGAAATCTTTCCGGGTGAAAATCTTCTTCCGGTAAGGTGGTAACCAAAGGTCAATTCATTGTTGGTATTGATGGCATACGATAAATCAGCCTTGATACTGAGTTCCTGCAGATTGGATTTCCACTGAAAACCCTGCACCGGATCTTTCAGCTCCAGTTTATAATCAAAGTTGCTGGCGATGACCGAAACATTTGAAAAAATTCGCTCATTAAAAAGATGGTTCCAGCGAAACGTTCCGGTCTTGTTGCCCCAGGCAAAACCAAAATCATTGTTAAAATTAAAAACATCTCGCCCAGTGTAGAAAGCAGCAAAAAAACGGTTGTTATTATTTTTCTTCCAATTGATTTTAGCATTCACATCATAAAAGTGGACGAGATTATCCTGATCCGCTGCCTTCAAGAAAGCATCGATGTACGATCGTCTGGCCGAAACGATGAACGAACTCTTATCTTTCTTAATCGGGCCTTCAACGGCCACACGGGCAGCCATCGTACCAATACCGCCTGTTACATTATAATTTTTATTGTTCCCGTCCTTCGTTCGTACCTCAAGGATAGAAGATAGCCTGCCGCCAAACCGTGCAGGAATTCCGCCCTTATACAATTCCGAGTCCTTAATCACATCAGCATTAAAGACAGAGAACAGACCGAATAAATGGGAAGGGTCATACACCGGGGCTTCATCAATTAAGATAAGGTTTTGATCAGCACTTCCTCCACGCACAAAAAAACTGGAAGTTCCTTCTCCGGCAGAAATCACACCCGGTAACATTTGAATATTTTTGATAATATCAACCTCACCAAAGAGAGCAGGGAGCTTCCTGATTTGGGTTAAGTTGATGGTGTTCTTACTCATCTGGATTGAAACAACATTCTCATCGATGGCCCGGTCTGTTACCACAACCTCCTGGATAACCGTTGCTTCATTGGCCATCTCAATATTCCTTGTAACATTACCGTTTAATTCAACCGTAACCGTTTGCAAACTGAAACCCACATAGCTGAAGTGAACTTCGTAGGTTCCCTTCGGAACTGTAATAGCATAAAATCCATACTGATTGGAAACCGTTCCCGCCTTTAGCTGCGGAATATAAACCGTTACGCCAATCAATTCCTCACCATTGCCCATGTCTTTGATATAACCATTCAGGGTATAGCGCTCCTGGGCCAGGATGTTTAAACTCAGAAAAATAAAAACGGAAGCAAGTAGTAGTCGAAACATGAGATTATCTTTTTTATAAGTCAGACAACCGAAGGAAGAAGTACCCCTATCAGTTCATCAAAAAAAATTCAACACCCTCACTCTGACGGATTATTCCTCAAATGGTTACCTTCGTGCATCAAAATTTTTGATGCCCATTAAAATGTTTAAAAAGCTGAAAGAACTCTACAAAGAATACAAACCATATGTTCGTGTCGACCTGATCATGTATGCTGTGCTCATCCTGTTGATTTTCCTGTACTTTATTATCAGTCTGTTCGTGTAAACAACTTCAAAAAAAGATCACCGCTATCGCGACCATCATGTAACCCTTTTCTACGTGAGGAATTTATACTTTCCCAATATTGAAAAAGATCAGTTTAGTACTGCAAACGTAAGCAGGAACATCCGGCAGTAGAATCGAAATTTAGGTGAGTAAAATTTCCTTCACGTTTTCCTTGATCTTCAACGCCAGTTCATCTGTAGGCAGGTCATTAATATCGCGCCCAAACGGGTCTTCAATTTCTTCCGCGATCAGCTCAACACTCAACAATACATACGATACGAGCACCACAATCGGAATGGTCAGGTATCCAGACTGCGTAACAAAACCAAACGGAAGGGTAAGAATGTACATAAAAATAAACTTCTTTACATACATCATATACGAATAGGGAATAGGGGTATTTTTAATTCGCTCGCAGGCCCCGAGTATATCAATAAAATCTTTAAGCTCTTTATCCAGGTTAATCAGTTGATCGCCTGTTACATGGTTACTTTTATAAAGTTTATTGACACGGTCATACATCAATGCAGAAATCCGATTGGGCTTGTGCTTGAATTTTTTAAGTTCACCCGGAAAATTCTCCTCTGTTGATTCCAATTCTGAAAATTGAACTCCGGTGCGTAAATGCTCCTTCATGGCAAATACAAAATTGATAATCATCCTCGAAAACCACTCACGCTCTTCATGTTTTTCACGGTCGATGTAGGCATTCAACTTCATGGCAAAATTACGGGTGCTGTTAACGAGACCACCCCAAAGTTTTCTTCCCTCCCACCACCGGTCATAGGCAGTATTGGTTCGGAAAACCAGAAACAAACCCAACACAATACCAAGCAATGAGTGCATGGCAATGGTAGGTTGAAAATCAGCTTCGTGTAGTTTAAAATAATCCAGTATGATGTAACAACATGCCGTGGTGTACAACACCATGAAAATCAGGGCGGGCAGCAGCGTTCGCATTACCTGACGACTAAACGAATGAAAGATCAGGTTAAACCACGTTTTAGGGTTATAGGTTATCATGGAAAGGTGCCGATTTTAGGCGCGCTAAGTACGTCCAAGAAAAAATCTTTTCCAACGGCAACCCGGAAGAAGTATTTGCGTTATTGAATTCAATATCATATCTTTATAATATCATTTTAATATCACTTCTATGAGCAAAGAAAAAGAATTCTCACCGCTATCAGGCTATCTGATGGCCTTTGTCGTACTGGTTTTACTCTTGGTTGGAGTAGCCGGAATCATCACAACGCGAACTCCCCTGCCCATCGTTTTATTGGTTATTTCTTTTGTGTTGATGCCGGGTTTCTTTTTTGTAAACCCCAATGGATCGGTTGTGTTGGTTTTATTTGGCGACTATAAAGGCACCGTAAAAATCAACGGGTTCTTCTGGGTTAACCCCTTCTTCAGTAAAAAATCAATTTCACTGCGCGCCCGCAATTTCGACAGTGAAAAAATAAAGGTGAATGATAAGGTCGGCAATCCGATTCAGATAGGTGTCATACTGGTTTGGCAGGTGCGGGATACTTTCAAAGCAGCTTTTGATGTTGATAATTATGAGAATTTTGTTCGCATTCAAAGCGATTCTGCCGTGCGTAAACTGGCTGGCATGTATCCGTACGATAACTTCGATACCGATTCAGAAGTAACCCTTCGATCAGGTCATGATGAAGTGAATAGCGCTCTTGAAGAAAACCTGAAAAACCGCCTGGATATTGCAGGCATTCACGTCATCGAAGCGCGTATCGGTTACCTCGCGTACGCCCCCGAAATTGCCAGTGCCATGCTCCGCAGACAACAGGCAGCTGCTGTTGTTTCGGCTCGATATAAAATTGTAGAGGGTGCTGTTACAATGGTACAAATGGCACTTGAACACCTTTCAAAAGAAAACATTATTGAACTGGATGAAGAGCGTAAGGCAGCTATGGTCAGTAACCTGATGGTGGTATTGTGTGCCGATAAGGATGTGAGTCCGGTGGTGAATACGGGTACATTGAATCACTAGAATAGGTCATGTCGAAAGTATTTTTTGAGGAGACACAATACTTCCGCGAAAACCGATGGATAGTCTGGTTGGTCACCATCTTCTCGTTCTGCGCTACTCTGCCTTTCTTGTACGGTTTGTACTGGCAGCTTGTGCAGCACGAGCCATGGGGCGATAAACCCATGACGGACAATGAACTGATTGTTACCTCCCTTCTGGTTTTCTTGTCAATGCTTTTAGTGATGTGGATAATCCTTTCGGTAAAACTTGAGGTAAAGATTGACGAACAGGGTGTTCAGTATCGCTTTTTCCCGAATCGCATTCGATGGAAACTGATTCCGAAGGAATCCATTGCCTCCTACGAAATCAAAACCACAAGAAGTATTTTCGCTTCAGGCGGATTGGGCTATCAGCACAATTACTTCAAAAAATTAAAGTCGATGACGATTCAGGGAGGAGCGCACCTGCTCTTACACCTGAACAATGGTCAACATATATTGATTGGTACCCAACAGCACCATGAATTGGAAAGAACCATGAAGAAACTAACTGAAGCATCGGAAAACGACTGATATGGCGCAGAAGAAACCTTTTGTTTTACGGTTGGATCCGGAAGTGCTAAAGGCTGTCGAAAAATGGGCGGCTGACGAATTCCGTAGTACTAACGGTCAACTTGAATGGCTTATCAGCAAGGCTCTTAAAGATACCGGCCGTTTGAAAGCAAAAGGAAAAACAGAATAATCCTTTAGTGATAATCGAATACCCTTTACTTTAGCACAAAATTTTTACGCTTCATGAAAAACCTGGGCATCATACATATTATACTTTTTCTGCTACTTATGCTTGTTTACCGGTGTGCCGGAGCGCAGGATTACGTCATTTTGGCCAAGGGTGATACGCTGTATGGTGACATCAAACCCATTGCCTATACCGGAGTTAGAAAAGTTCAGGTTGTTGGTAAGGATAAGAAAAAAGCAACGTATTCCATTGAACAGACTCGCGGATACTTTCTTAAAGGTGAAATCTTCGCACCCGTACGGGGAGAATCAGGTTATGTTTTCATGAAATTAGCCAAGCCCGGATACTTAAGCCTATACCTCTACCAAATAGAAAATCAGGCATCTTACGATGGGCAATACCTTTTAAAAAAAGATGGCCGCGGCATGGAAGTGCCCAATCTTGGATTTAAAAAATACCTTTCGAACTTTCTAGCGGAAGATGAAGAACTCGCTGACCGGATTTTGAAGGGTGAACTTGGCAAGAAGGATCTTAATCAGATTATTGATAGCTACAACCAATGGATTGATGGGAGAACGATTGATCACGGTAAATTAATTTCAGTTTCCACAGCACAAAAACAAAAAATAAGCTCATGGGATATTCTGGAAGAAAAAGTAAAAAACGAGCCTGACTTTGAAGGCAAATCAAGTGCGCTTGAAATGATTACGGAGATTAAAAGCAAAATCAGCAAATCCGAGAAGATCCCGAACTTCTTAATCGAAGGTTTGAAAAGCTCGCTTACGCAATCGACCGTAAAACCAGAACTTGAAAACGCCTTAAAAGAATTAAATCAGTAAGCTCGGATTGAACGAACTATCGATTTTATCTTTTCGCGATTTTCGATCAGCACATATACTGCGCAAAGGGTCACAACCACGGCCAGAAAAAATAAGTATCCGCCATCATCCATAATTGAAATACCCAGCATAGTCAGGTGCATCATAATGGCGCCACCCATTAGCCCCAATGCTAAGGCACCACCAATCCAGGCAGTTCTATTCAGCATTAAAAGAACAGCTGCGATAAGTTCTAGCACACCTACACCAATCCTTCCCCATGGTTCCATACCAGCTTGGGTAAAAATATAAACGGACTCTTCCGCTCCCGTAAATTTAAAATAGAGTGTTTGTAACATGATCAGGCCGGCAACAATCCGTGCAGCCCAATACAGCATTGGTCGTATCGTTATCATCAGCGCAAAAGTATAGAAGATACTACCAGTAATTTGTCATTTAACCGACTAGTATACTTATTTTGCCTGGTGCATAACAACTTCCACTTTCTTCGGCAACTAAGTATAGCGCTGTCAGCAAAACTGACCCGGGCGGTTGTGTCGGAGTGTTACAGCCAGAATAAAGAGGAATTGATTATCCGGTTTGAAACCGAGGGAAAGCCTTTTTTTATTGTAGCCAGTTTACTCCCCTCCTTTTCCTGTCTTTCCTTTCCATCAACCATCCACCGGGCTAAAAAAAATAGTATCGATCTTTTCGAAAAGCTTATCGGCAACCGCGTACTTCGCATACAGCAGTTTAATCATGAACGAAGTTTTGCTATACACCTCACGAACGAACTGATCTTGGTATTTAAAATGCATGGTAATCGTGCCAATATTATTTTATTCGAGAAAACTGCACCCCTTGAGCTTTTCAAAAAGAACATAGCTGCTGACTATGAACTTCATCTCCATACGTTTGACAGGGAGATCGACTGGAGTTATGAAAACTTTCTGGAGAACATTGAAAACCTACCCAAAATCTATTTCACCTTCGGTAAACCGGTCTGGCGATACCTGGAACTCCAGCACTTCAAAACTAAAACCATCGAAGAGCAGTGGTCATTAATACAGGAAGTTCTGGGTATGCTGGCACATCCACAATATTATATAACCACTGTAGACCATATTTTGTATTTATCATTGGTGCCGCTGGGCGATATCCAAAAAACTTTCACGGACCCCATACTCGCTTTGCAGGAATTTAATTCCGCGCAATCACACGACCATGCTTTTATTCATGAAAAAAACAGGACAATAGCCGCCTTGCGTGCTAAACTTCGCACCGGTGAAAACTACTTCGAAAAGACCCTTGAAAAATTGGAGGAACTTAAAATTGATAGTCATTATAAACACTGGGCCGATCTCATCATGGCAAATCTGCATACCCTCAAACCAGGTGTGGAGCGGATAACCCTGAACAATTTTTATCAGTACGATGAACCTACGGAAATCAAACTTAAGAAAAGTCTAAGCCCACAAAAAAATGCAGAAATCTTTTATCGAAAAGCCAAAAATCAACAGATTGAAATTGAGCATTTACAAATACTCCTGAAAAATAAAGAACGAGAAATCATTTCACTGAAAGAAAAGGTTGATTTGATGGCAGCGGCCGAAGATCTGAAAGCTGTGCGGTACTTAACATCCGATTTTCAAAAAGATATCATAACCCCCAAACAATCCATCGCACTCCCGTATCATGATTTTGAATTTTCTGGATTCAAAATATGGGTTGGCAGAAATGCACAGTGTAACGATAAGTTGACACTGCAATACAGTTACAAAGAAGATCTTTGGCTTCACGCGAAGGATGTTGCCGGTTCTCATGTACTCATCAAATACCAGTCTGGAAAAAAAATTCCGAAAGAAGTGATTGAACGCGCTGCACAATTAGCAGCCTTTTATTCTAAACGAAAAAATGAATCACTTTGCCCGGTGATCGTAACGCCTAAAAAATTTGTCAGAAAACGTAAAGGAGATCCGGCCGGAGCCGTGTTGGTAGAGCGTGAAGAAGTGATCATGGTTGAACCGAAACCGCGCTAAACTAAAGAGGCACGAAAACATTCGCACCTCTTTGTTTATCAATCCAATTTTACCTGATCTATTTGACCACGTTTATTTTTAAGGTATTCGTCCGTGCCTTTTCGTGAATGGGCATACTGGCCAGAAAAATAAATATATCTCCTTTTTGCACATGACCATCCTCTTTCAGAATGCGCTCAACATCAGCAATGGTTTCATCGGTTGAGTTCGCCTTATCATAGTGATATGCCCGTGAACCCCAAACCAGGTTAATTTTATTCAACAACGCTTTATTGCCTGTGAATACAAAGATGTTAGCATTTGGTCGGTGGGAAGAAGACTTAAAGGCTGTGTAACCGGAGGCTGTCATGCCTACAATAGCCTTTGCTCCAACATCCTTGGCTAATTTACACGCGGCCAATACGAGACTATCGTTAATAAAGATGGAAGACTTCTGATCCACATCACGAAACCGGAAATAGATGCCCGGATTTTTTTCAACAGAAGATACTGTACGCACCATACTTCGGATTACCTCAATTGGATACTTTCCTGAAGCTGTTTCAGCCGAAAGCATCAGCGCATCTGCACCATCCATTACCGCGTTGGCAACATCATTGGTTTCCGCGCGTGTCGGTCGCGGATTCTCAATCATACTTTCCATCATCTGAGTAGCAACAATAACCGGCTTACCCATTTTATTGCACTTCTCCACCAACATCTTCTGTACCATCGGTACCTCCTCCAGCCAGATTTCAACACCCAAGTCTCCACGCGCCACCATCACAGCGTCCGTAGCGGCCAATATTTCATCAATATTGCTTAACGCTTCAGGCTTTTCAATTTTAGCAACAATTCGCGCAGACGATTGATGAGAATCTATAATTTTTCGCAGAGACTCAATATCATATGCTTTCCGTACAAACGATAAAGCAATCCAATCCACATCATTTTGTAATCCAAACTCAAGGTCAATAAGATCTTTATCGGTTAAGGAGGGAGCAGAAACTTTTGTAAACGGTAGGTTAATACCTTTTCGTGATTTCAGCGGACCACCATACACCACTTCGGTAACAACATCTACATCACGCACTTCGGTTACTTTCAATTCTATTTTTCCATCATCGATAAGAATAGAGTCGCCTTGCTTTACATCGCGCGGAAGGCCGGTATAGGATGTACTGGCAATTTCCTTATTGCCAAGAAGTTCGCGGGTTGTAATAATAAACTCCTGGCCTCGTTCAATAATAACATTGGGTTCCATTTCCTGCACACGGATTTTCGGTCCTTGCAAGTCTTGCAACAAACAAATGGATGTTCCTAACTCCTTATTTACCTCGCGCACATTTCGAATTACTTTCAAGTGATCCTCATGTGTTCCGTGAGAGAAATTAAGGCGAAAAACATCAACCCCCTCTTTGGCAAGGGCGCGAAGCATTTCTTTTGAATTCGAAGCAGGGCCAACAGTGGCAACAATTTTCGTCTTGTTGTACGATATTTTTTCTAACATAAGGGTTTAAGGTAAAGGAAACAGATAGTACGAAGCAAATGGAGAAAGCACATGATCAGAAAATAAAGTTTGATTTGGATCGCAGCCCTTCCAGGGGAATAGCGGCTACAAGCTGAACAGAAGGTATGGATTTGATCATTTCAAGCAATCGCTCATGTGAAAACTGTTCTTCCATAGCCGCCAAAATTATAAAATCGAAGTGAGGAAATTCAGGTATTAGAAAATACTTTCCGGGTTCATTCTCAGAAGGTTTGTTTTTGAACAGTTTCAATCGATTGAGAACTGTCTCGTGGGCGTAAAAGGAAAAGCTCTTTTCAGCATTTTTCTTGAACCCAACCACCAAATCCGGCTGTTTTACAAGGTTTATCATCAATCGTTGGTTAATCTCCCATGCCAACTTGTAACCTTTGGCTGTTGAGATTATTCCCAACAGTTCAAAGTCAAATGAATACTCAATCTCTAATTTACTTTTCTTCATTTTGAGCAGTAATCCCCAACTTTTACGGGTGATAGGGCAAGATCAAAAAAGTTTGACAATATTGCCGCAAATCTCTTTCTTTGCAGAGATTTTTAAATCACTAAACCTTATAAACATGTCTGAAATTGCACAAAAAGTAAAGCAGATCATCATCGAAAAACTTGGTGTTGAAGAATCTGAAGTTACTCCAGAGGCTAGCTTCACCAACGACCTTGGTGCTGACTCCCTTGACACCGTAGAGCTCATTATGGAGTTCGAAAAGGAATTCAATATTTCTATACCCGATGACCAGGCTGAAAACATTTCGACTGTTGGTCAGGCCATATCCTACCTGGAGCAAAATGTGAAGAAATAATTGATTACTGCCTCCCGACAACCACACCCCAGATATCATGATTTTAAAGCGAGTAGTCGTTACAGGACTCGGTGCACTCACACCTATCGGCAATACCCTTGAAGCGTATTGGGATGGTTTGAAAAACGGCACCAGTGGAGCTGGACCCATTACACGCTTTGATTCCAAGCTATTCAAGACAAAGTTTGCCTGCGAATTAAAGAATTTCGACATCGCAAATTTTATTGACCGCAAAGAAGCCCGGAAAATGGACCCTTTTGCGCAGTATGCCATGGTGGCGGTTGATGAGGCTATAAAAGATGCAAACCTTCCGCTGGCTGAGCTGAACCCGAACCGCGTTGGCGTAATCTGGGGCTCAGGCATCGGAGGGTTACTTACTTTTCAGGAAGAAGTTAAATCCTACACCAGGGGTGATGGAACCCCTCGTTTTAATCCTTTCTTTATTCCGAAAATGATCCCCGACCTGAGTGCGGGTCATATCTCTATTAAATATGGTTTCCGTGGACCTAACTACGTTACGGTTTCAGCTTGTGCTTCTTCTACCAATGCTCTGTATGATGCCTTTACCTTCTTGCGATTGGGCAAGGCCGATATTATTGTATCCGGAGGATCAGAAGCTGCTATTTGTGAAGCCGGTGTAGGAGGGTTCAATGCCTTAAAAGCACTCTCAGAGCGAAACGATTCTCCTGAAACAGCCTCTCGTCCATATGATAAAGATCGCGATGGCTTTGTTTTAGGCGAAGGTGCCGGTGCGTTAATTTTAGAAGAATACGAACACGCTAAAAAACGCGGAGCTAAAATTTACGGTGAAGTAATCGGTGGTGGAATGTCATCTGATGCTTACCATATCACAGCACCACATCCGGAAGGTGCTGGTATCATTCAGGTGATGTACAACGCATTAGAAGATGCGGGCATTTCTGCCGACCAGGTGGACTATATAAACACACACGGCACATCAACGCCATTAGGGGATATCGGTGAAATCAAAGCTATCCAAAAGGTTTTTGGCGATCATGCCTACAACCTGAACATCAGTTCAACGAAAAGCATGACAGGGCACCTTCTGGGTGCGGCTGGTGCCATCGAAAGTATTGCCTGCCTGATGGCCATGAACCACTCCATCGTTCCTCCAACGATCAATCACTTTACTGATGACGAGGAACTGGATCCCAAACTGAATATGACTTTTAACAAAGCACAGGAAAGAAAAGTGAATATTGCCCTGAGCAATACTTTCGGCTTTGGAGGTCATAATTTCTCCGTGATTTTCCGAAAAATATAGTCCCGTCTTTTCGCAACAAGAAAGTAGAACTGAATTGCTAAATTAGCGGCAGTTAATCGAATATTCTCGCTTGGTTTGGAAAATCCTTAAAATCCCGAAAGGAAAATCGTCCGCTGACGAAAAGTTAGTGCGGGCTATGAAAAATATAGCGGGTTTCACACCGTCAAACCTTGCTTTATACAAGCTGGCCACTGTTCATAGTTCGCTCGGCAAAGAAAATGGAACCGGTCTCAAAGAATCAAATGAACGGCTGGAGTACCTGGGCGATGCTATTCTTGGTGCCGCAGTTGCTGACTACCTGTTCAAAAAATTTCCATTTAAATCAGAAGGCTTTCTGACAGAGATCCGTTCACGGATTGTAAACCGTGAATCGCTTAACCAACTCGCACGCAAAATCGGTATCGCCAACATCGTACAGTACGATCAGAAAAATGCGCACCTTCAGCAAGTGATCTTGGGCAATACGCTGGAGGCCATCGTTGGAGCTGTGTATCTCGATAAGGGATACCTCCGCACAAAGAAGTTTGTAGTAGATAAGTTAATTAATCCGAACTACGACTTAGAAGAACTCGTCAACTCCAACCCTAATTACAAAAGCAGGATTATCGAGTGGGCCCAGCGCGAAGGGAAAGAAGTACGGTTTGAAATTGTGAATATCAAAAAAGCCAAAAACCACAAAGAATTTACAGCTCAGGTAGTAGTGGCTAATGAAGCGAAGGGTACCGGCTTTGGAAACAGTAAGAAAAAAGCTGAGCAAGACGCAGCATTGAAAACATGCGAGATGCTCAACTTGTTAACTCCGCAGTAGGTTAGGTAAAAAATATTCCGTGAAAAAAATCAAAATAGCCGGTGCTACTGTAAACCAGATTCCATTCGATTGGAAAAATAACACGCAAAACATTGTTGAGGTTATCCAATTGGCAAGACAACAGGGTGTAGCCATTCTCTGCTTTCCAGAACTTTGCATTACCGGATATGGCTGCGAAGATACTTTTTTGAGTGAATGGCTTTCGGAAAAAGCCTGGGAACAACTCCTGATCATCTGTGAAAACGCTATTGATCTAACCGTTAGTGTTGGGTTGCCAATTCGGATAAACAATATTACGTACAATGGCGCCTGCGTTATCCGAAACAAAAAAATTCTGGGCATTACACTGAAACAAAATCTGGCCAATGATGGTGTGCACTATGAACCGCGTTGGTTCACGGCCTGGCCTGCTTACGCAACATCTTCCCTTTTACGAGGAGATCAACACATTCCAATTGGTGATTTGATTTACGAAACTGATGGTATTTCCATTGGTTTTGAAATCTGCGAAGATGGCTGGAGAAAGGATAAGCGTCCGGGTTATCGGCTAAAGGACCGTCACGTAGATCTGATTTTAAACCCCAGCGCAAGTCATTTTGCCATGGGTAAAAGCGTGCTCCGTGAAAAGGAAGTTGTTCTGGAAGGATCAGTCAAATTTGATTGCGCTTATGTTTTTGTAAACCTACTGGGAAATGAAGCCGGAAGGATGATATACGATGGCGACATCATCATCGCACAAAAAGGAAAAATGCTGGCCGTCAACGAACGACTTTCGTTCAAAAAATTCAATCTGCTTGCGTGTACAATTGACTTTGAAAATCCGAAAAATTCGGAAGTCCTTCCATCCACGGATGTGAAAGAAAAAAATGAAGAATTAACACGAGCCGTTGTACTGGGCCTGTTCGATTACCTTCGAAAAAGTAAGGCGAGAGGTTTTGTATTGTCCCTTAGTGGCGGTGCAGACTCCTCTTCCTGCGCTGTCTTCGTTGCCGAGATGGTGAAACGGGCCATTGCAGCATTGGGCATACATAACTTTTGTCAGCAGGTAGGGATTGAACGCGTAGAAACCCCTGAACAGGCTGTGCAAACCGTGTTAGTTTGCGCTTACCAGGGAACACGAAACTCTTCACAGACCACACTGAATGCCGCTCGCGAACTGGCCTCTTCTATTGGCGCAACCTTTCATCATTGGAGCATTGATGAGGAGGTTACATCCTACTCACAAAAAATAGAATCTGCCATCGGCAGGAAATTATCGTGGGATACCGATGATGTAACGCTACAAAACATCCAAGCCCGAACCCGGTCACCCATCATCTGGATGCTGGCTAATATTCACAAGGCAGTTCTCCTGACAACCTCCAATCGCAGTGAAGGAGATGTTGGCTATGCTACCATGGATGGTGACACCAGTGGAAGTTTTGCACCCATTGCCGGACTGAGTAAGCCCTTTATAATACAATGGTTGAAATGGGCTGAAACATCACTGGGTCATACGGGTCTTCACCACGTCAATAATCTCCAGCCAACTGCTGAACTGAGACCGCTTGACAGACATCAAACCGATGAGGCGGACCTCATGCCATATTCTATTTTGGTTGAAATCGAATATGAGGCTATTCAGCTTCGAAAGTCACCTCTGGAAGTATTTGAATCGCTGCAGCAGAATCATGATCCGGCCATCTTGAAAAAATATATTCAGAAATTCTTCAGACTTTGGACAGCCAATCAATGGAAACGAGAGCGCCTGGCACCTTCCTTTCATTTAGATGATTTTAATGTGGATCCACGAAGTTGGTGCCGTTTTCCGATCCTTTCCTCAGGCTTCACCGAGGAATTGGCAGCGTTAGGAGAATACCCCATATTACCAAACCATTAACCTCCTACATTATTTCTGTTTGTTAATAGCTGATTGGCATTTGTAATTATATTTGCCGTTATGGCTATATTAAGTTTTTTCATTTGGAACGGAAGCCCGGAAATTTTCTCATTCGGCTCATTTTCGCTACGCTGGTACGGGTTATTTTTTGCCCTTGGGTTTTTAATCAGTCAGCAGATACTCTATTACATCTATAAACAGGAAGGCAAACCGGAACGCGATATTGATACGCTGACGATTTATATGGTTGTGGCTACCATTCTTGGCGCAAGACTCGGTCATGTAATCTTTTACCAAACAGAACTGATCTGGGAAGATCCGTTATCAATTTTTCTACCCTTCGAACTTAGTCCGTTTCGCTTTACAGGGTTACAAGGCCTAGCCAGTCATGGTGCCGCCATTGGAATTTTATTTGCGCTGTGGCTGTATAGTCGAAAGAAAAAGCCTGGTCAAAGCTATTTCCAGGTAGTCGATCGTATCGTTATTCTTGTTGCCCTTACCGGTGCTTTAATACGGATGGGAAATTATTTCAATTCAGAAATTATTGGTAAACCTACAGACAAACCCTGGGGTGTGGTTTTTACAAACCGGTTCTCCGAAGGCATTACAAGTAAACGTCTTGATCAAAACCAATCCATTGAGTCTGTCGGATATAGAAAAATTGACTCATCCACTCCTGCACTCAACACAGGAGATGTGCCGCTTTATATCTATATTTTTTTTAAACCTGGTGTAAAGGAGATTGAAGCCACTAACCTTATTGAACTTGGCGCCAATAATTTACTATCAAATCAGTTAGACGAGTTTTTTAATGAGGATGGAACTCGACAGATGAAATATCAATTGTTTTCGCAACCTAATGGTGCACTGGCTGCGCGTATTTCAACGCTGGGCATTGCGCGACACCCGGCACAATTGTATGAATCCATATCCTGCGTCTTGCTTTTTATTCTTCTTTTCATGGTCTGGCGGCATTATAAGGAAAACCTTCCTCCTGGCCGACTGTTAGGTATTTTCCTGATTGTATGCTTTGGCCTTCGGTTCTTATTTGAATATCTCAAGGAAAATCAGGAAGCGTTTGAAAATAACCTCCCATTAAATATGGGACAACTATTAAGTATTCCACTAGTCCTGCTGGGAATACTGGTTTTGTATTTGTCATTCAGAAATAATTCAACTGAAAACGCCAATAAAGGTTAGAAGAATAAGCCTTAAAGTTGTTCAGGAAAGGGGTAGAATTAGTGATACGGAATGCTGGCATCAATATTCGGTTTGATTTGTTTAATTTCATCGCATGGTGATACACCCCATGACGGTTTACTCCTTTCCGATTCTGTAAAAAGACCTTCCAAAAACAAAACACAAATTGATAGTACCGGTAAATTCGTTGAAATCAACCGCATATTTGTTATCGGAAACCGGATTACCCGTGATAAGATTATTCTTCGGGAGCTTTCGCTGAAGTCGGGTGATATCGTCTATACCGGAGATTTGTCTACAATCATTGACCTCGATAAAAAAAAACTCGTCAACACACGGCTCTTCAATACAGTTGAAATAAGAACGCTGGAAGTAGACCCAAAAAAGATTGATTTACTCATAGATCTGAATGAGCGCTGGTATACATTCCCTGCCCCTATTTTTGAACTGGCAGACAGGAACTTTAATGAATGGTGGCAGAATTATAATCATGATTTCAGGCGTGTAAACTATGGCCTGAAACTCTATCAGTTTAACATGCGTGGAAGAAATGAAACACTCCGCCTTGTTGCCCAGTTTGGCTATCAACGTAAGTTTGAACTCAGCTACAGGATTCCCTACATCGATGAAAAACAAAAACAAGGATTGATTTTTAGTGTTGATTATACTGGAACAAAAAATCTTGCATACCGAACAGAAGATCACAAACTTGTTTACCTCGAAGACAACAAAGTTCTGCGTGTAACAAAAGGTGCAAGCCTTACTTACACCTATCGTAATTCCTTTTATCAGACACATGCCCTAAAAATGGAGTACCGGTCAAACGAGATTGGTGATACCATCAAAACGCTTAACCCGAATTATTTCAACGGGGAATCGCTCATTCAGCAATATGGCGGCATTTCTTACTCCTTTACTTCCGACCACCGGGATTATTTTGCCTACCCCCTGAAAGGGCACCACTTCATGTTCTCCATTCTGAAATATGGCATAACTCCGGTGGATGATCTTAACAAGTTCGAAACTTCAGTCTCATACACACGGTATTTCACGCTGAAAAATAAATTCTTCCTATCCAATAATAGTGTTGGCGCCTGGAGTTCTCCGCAAGATCTTGACTACGCCAACTATACTGCCCTGGGTTACCGCAAACAGTTTGTGAAGGGTTACGAAATCTATTTGATTGAAGGACCCTATTACTTGCTGAACAAGACTACATTTAAGAAACTACTTTTTTCACACACCTACCATTGGGGCAACATGCCCATTGAACAATTTCGCCATGTGCCGATACAAGTATACCTGAAAACATATGCCGATCTTGGTTATGTCAGGAACTACCCGAACTACACCTATAATGGTGAACCCGTTAATTATCAGCTAACCGATAAGCTATTGACAGGCGTTGGCGGAGGACTTGATATCGTTGGAGCATATGACCTGGTTTTGCGTTTCGAATACACCCTCAATGCCGAAGGAGATCACGGCTTCTTTTTCCATATCAAAAAAGAATTTTAGAGCGACCTAAGCCTCTTTTTACAGGAATTTTTTTTGATGATCCGCAACTTGCCTAAATGAGATGCAGGATCGATGGCTGGCACCTCATTGCATAGTGTGCTATCGCGGATCAACGCCCGCTAAGATTCTAATCGCAGGCGGGTATGTTTAGGGATCATTGATTAATTTTAAAAAAAAATTATCATCCATACAGTTCAATCCGTTATCTTCAATTTATTAAACGTTAGCTATTAAAACCGTTGGTTATAAAAAAATCACCATTCGTTATCCTTGCGATTATGCTTTTGTTTCTAATCAAGACAGAAGCACAGAATGTCCCGCTTTATGGCGCCCGACAAAATGGATTAGCCTATGCATCCGCTTGCCTGCAGGATGAGTGGTCAGTCTTCAACAATATTGCTGGCATGGCCGATGTTAAAAAATTACAAGCAGGATTCACCTATGATGCACGGCCGTACCTAAAATCCTTTGACCGTATGGCTGTTGCCGTTGTGAATCCCATTAAGATTGGATCGCTTGGTGTAGGGGCATCCCGAATGGGTGATGATCTTTACAATGAGCATGTACTTGCAGTTGGGTTCAGTAATCATTTTGGCTTAGCCTCGCTGGGTATTCGGGCAAACTACATTCAATACCGTGCTGAAGGGTTTGGCAGCGCACACGCAATAACTATTAGTTTTGGAGGAATAGCGCAACTCACACCAGCCATTTCTGTTGGAGCACACATTGTCAATATCAATCAACCGAAAATTTCTACGATAAGTGATGAGCGTATACCAACATACCTCATGGCTGGCGTGGCTATTCATCCAACCGAAAAAGTTTTAATTCTATCAGAGATTGAAAAAGATATTGACCATGCACCAAAATGGAAAACAGCCTTGGAATATCAGGCACATAAAAAATTAAGCTTTCGCACAGGGTTTACTATCAATCCAGGTGCAGCCTTCTTTGGTTTTGGATTCAAAGCCAAATTCTCCCTTGATTATGCCTTCCAATATCATCCAGAAGTTGGCGGCAGCCATCAGGCAACGGTTGGCTACACTTTCCCTGGAAAGAAAAAATGAAATGGCTTATTACCATACTGATACAAATTCCAATACTTCTATTGGCACAGGATTTCCCCAAAAAAGAGATTGATCTTTCACAACTTGCTGATGAATTATTTGCCGTTCCCGATCAAGATCTGAACTACGAGGAACTTTACGAAAATATGGCTCAGCTTTTATCGCATCCGATCAACCTGAATCAGGCAACAGAGGAAGATCTTCGTATACTAAACATTCTTTCCGAGAGTCAAATAAAAAACTTATTGCAACATCGCAAGGAAAATGGAAACCTGATTTCTGTCTATGAACTACAGGCAATCGCAGGTTTTGATCCCACAACAATTGCAAGACTGACACCTTTTGTTGAGGTCAGTGATCCT
The DNA here is from genome assembly GCA_016787565.1 of Cyclobacteriaceae bacterium. Lineage (GTDB taxonomy): Bacteria > Bacteroidota > Bacteroidia > Cytophagales > Cyclobacteriaceae > JAEUUG01. The sequence goes on along the minus strand of JAEUUG010000004.1, from coordinate 433,328 downwards.
GGTCAAAGAGTCGATATGCCCCTCTTGAAAAGGATGCTGAAAGAGGATAATAACTACTTCATTACCCGGTACGAAAGAACGTTGGAAAGTAAGCAGGGCTTTAAACCAGAGGTTGAGGATGCACGAAGATATCAGGGGTCGCCCGACCGACTGTACTTTCGCTTTCGAACATCGAAACCGGGCGATTTCAGTATTGGATTTACTTCAGAAAAAGATGCCGGTGAAAAAATCAAATGGAATCCAGCAAACAAATATTATGGGTTTGATTATTGGTCCTTCCATATGCAATTGCAAAATAAGGGAAGACTTAAAAATCTCGTACTGGGTGATTTTCAAAATCAATTTGGTCAAGGTCTTTTATTGGGAAATTCCTTTGGTCTGGGTAAAGGATCGGAAACCATCACCACCACACGAAGGAGTAATCTTGGATTTATGCCGTACACATCAGTGAATGAAGCAAGTTATATGCGTGGCGCTGCTGCCACCGTAGGAGTTACAACTAACCTATATCTATCAGTATTCATTTCACATACGTACCGGGACGCCAGTGTAACCACCGATACAACCAATGCTACTATAGCGTCTTTTCAATCAACGGGCTTGCATCGCAACAGAAGAGAACTTACAACTCGAAAAAAAATTACAGAAATATATTATGGAGGAGTCGTTCAGTATAAAATTAACAATCTGGATTGTGGAATAGTCTTTACCTCGTTGGAATTTAGTACCCCTGTAGTTCGGACACGATCAGTCTACAACCAATTTACTTTTCGTGGGAAAGAAAATACCAACACCGGACTATACATCAACTATAATCTCCAGAACTTTACACTGTATAGTGAAATCGCTAAAACGCTTTCTGGTGGATGGGGACTACTTATTGGGACACTCGGCAGTCTGAGTCCGCAACTCGATGTTGCCATTCAATACAGAAAATATGAACGAGACTTTCGGACATTCTACTCGAATCCTTTTGCTGAAAGCTCCATACCACAAAATGAAACAGGTCTCTATTGGGGATGGAAGTACCGCATTAATCGACAATACACGATTGCAGGATATACCGACCTATTCCGATTTCCATGGCTCCGCTACCAGAGTTATGTACCCTCAACAGGTCATGAGTGGCTCTTGCGCTTCAGCTACATGCCATCACGACACGTAACGCTCTACACGCAATTTCGCGAAGAAAAGAAGGTGAGAAATTTGAGTGAGGCCAAAGACAATCTGTTTTACACTGCCACCGGCACAAAAAGAAATTATTGGCTTTCGGCTGATTACAAAATTCATCCAAAAGTAAAGCTAAAAACGCGGGCTCAGTTTAGTACCTATAAAATCTCCAGAATCTTCACCAAAGGTATGGCTATTTACCAGGACATCAATTTAGACCTTGGGCGATTCACTATAAGCGGCCGCTATGCTTTATTTGATACCGATGATTATGAGAATCGCCAGTATGCTTATGAGAATAATGTGTGGTTGGCGTATTCCCTGCCTGCTTATTACGGAGTAGGAGTTCGTCACCATATTCTGGCAGAATATACCTTCAGCAGACACTTGCGGATATGGCTTCGGTATGCACAGTATCGTTATACGGATCGCGATACAATCGGCTCAGGTTTGGATATGATCAATGGAAATACAAAAACCGATCTGACCATTCAGATCAGGTGGAAAATATAGTAGCATCTTTATAGCCTCACTCCATACGGGAGAAATAAATTTGTAGCTTGTTTCCCAGTTTACCTCAAATAAAGAAAATTTATGCATGCCGTTGATCAGGTCACCCCGGAAGTCTTACTCATTCTATCGATTGGCGGGATCGTCTTTATTGTTATTTTTATGTTGATTTTTCGAAAAAAAAGATAACTAGAATACGAAACTTATTGCATGGTCGCTCAATTTCATTTTTAGTCGTTAAACGCTGCCTAAAGTTTGACACAGGAATTGTTACTTGAACGATTAAACCTAACTACCAAAATGTGATGAAAAACAAGATTATTGCGCTCTTCATTTTTTCCGTTGTTACTCATTTGGCCACTGCACAGGTTACCAAAAAAGTGCTGGAACTTCCGGAATTCAAAAGCATTTATGTTAACTCGAACTACACGGTTTACCTGAAGCAGACAAACAAGCAGGAGGTAACAGTAGAGGCTCTGACCGAAATATTTTCGCTCAGCGAAATAAAGGTTGACAACGGTGTACTCATGATCAATATTGAACGTAAACCGGACAATCCGAATAAAAGCATCTGGGCTAAAATAGACGACATTAAAGTAAACCCCACTATGAAATTATATGTTAGTGTGAAGAACATCAGTGAACTTCAGGTAAATGGTGGTGGGAAAATTATTGCTGAAAACTCCATTGCTTCATCCAATCTGAACCTTGGCGTAAATGGTAATGGAAGCATGGATCTTGATTTAAAAGGCGATGTTGTAAAGGCAGAAGTAACCGGCTCCGGTAGCATGTCCCTTCGTGGATATGCCAGTTCATTGGATGGTCTGGTTAGCGGTTCTGGCAGTATTAATGCATTTAATTGTCCGCTGGAAACAGCAAAAATAAAAGTAAGTGGTTCCGGGATATGCGAGTTAAACGTTACCAATAACCTGGAAGCGTTGGTTGTGGGAAGCGGACAAATCAAACACAAGGGCAATACCAAAAATGTCCAGAAAAAGATCTACGGCTCTGGGTCTGCCGACCGCGCTTATTGAAAAGGTGAAGTTCAGTCAGGGGGTATAGTGCCATCCTTTTGGAGTATTGCCTTACTTGGAAATCGTTATTCTGGGCATAAAAAATGACCATTTGCCCGCACACACTTAAAAACAGACTAAAGCGCATTATTGTTGAAAATCACGGGATATGTGGGTGTTTTTGTACCCCAATATTGGTAGGAAACAACTTTTTGAAAGAAATCGGAAATTCTACTTACCTTTACTAAGTTAATTGAATAATCTTTCGCTTGAGACTACCAGAATTCCTGTACAGTTCAATAAAAAGTTTTTCAGTTCTCGTTAATTTATTTCTCATTATTACTTTCAAACACAATGAACATTTATGTTGCCAACATCCCTTTTAAGGCATCCGAACAGGAATTGAAGGGATTATTCGAAGAGTATGGCGAAGTTTCTTCTGCCAAAATCATCATGGACAAAGTAACCCAACGCAGCCGTGGTTTCGGTTTTATCGAAATGGCGGATGATGCTGCAGCACGTCAGGCTATCACCAGCTTAAACGGATTTAACTTCTTAGGTAAGACACTCGTTGTAAACGAAGCAAGACCAAAAACTGACGCACCCCGCGGTGGTGGCGGTGGATTTAGAAGTGGCGGTGGTGGTGGATTCAACCGCAGAAGCAATAACGATTATTAATTCATTAAACGGATATTGTTAGCACAAAATGCCCTGACTCATGCAGGGCATTTTTTTTATCCCTGTAACACCAGAAACGCCATATGAATCTAAGTAAAAATCAAAAGATCATGCTGGGCATTTTCACCATGCTGCCCTTTATCGTTTTACCTTACATCCTCTACGAAGTATTTAGTTTTGTGATCGATATGGTAAATCATCAATCGTCAGATCCGGAGGTTTCGCATATCTTAACGGGTATTTTTGCTTTTATCTTTCCGATCATTTTATTGTCAATACTCTCGTTAGGTTTGCTGGTGTTGTATATCGTTCATGCCGCCAGTAATAAAATGATCGATAGCACGGAGCGCATCATCTGGATTTTAATTTTTATTTTTTTTGGTGTAATCGCTTTTCCTATTTATTGGTTTCTTCGAATCTGGAATGAAGGGAAATAAACCGTGATTTTGGCGGAGCTGCATTGTTGCACTGTCTGTGCTTTCCCTCCTGATGTGAGTCGGGCAGCTTATTTCTATGGTCCTGGAGACGGGGCCGGTATTCCATTAATTCGGGGTTAAGAAAGGAGGGGAATGTACGTGTTACATCAGTTGAATCTTCACTACCTACCGGGATCAAAAGGACATTCAGGCGAGTGCCCTTCTATTTTATTTGCCTATCTTAAACCCAAACTGTGCAACATCCATGAATGGATACGTGATCGGAATTGACATCGGAACGGGTAGTACAAAGGCAGTTGCTGTAGACGCTTTGGGAACCATACTTTTTTCAACCGCTGTTACCTACCCTGCCTTTCAACCGCAGGAAGGTTATCATGAACAAGCTCCGGAATTGATCTGGCAAGCTTTCATTAAATGTATTCAACGAACAATACGCCAGGCGAAAGAACAACCGAAGGGAATTTCGCTTAGTAGTGCCATGCACAGTGTAATTCCAGTAGACGCGGCTGGAAGTCCACTGATGAATATGATCACGTGGGCTGACAATCGAAGCGATGCTATCGCAACACGTATAAAAAATTCCGGCATTGGTGAAATGCTTTACGAGCAGACGGGTACGCCCATCCACGCAATGGCGCCACTGAGTAAAATCGTTTGGCTGAAGGAACATGATCCTGCGTTGTTTCAACGCACGCACAAATTCATATCCATTAAAGAATATATCTGGTATAAACTTTTTGGTGTTTATGAAATCGACTATTCTCTCGCTTCAGCAACAGGTTTGTTTGATATTAATCAATGCAATTGGAACGCCAATTCCCTTGATCTTTGTGCTATAAGTTCTGAAAAATTATCAACACCTGTGCCGTCAACGTATACGCGAGATAGTACTACTGCATCTCCTGAACTTCACACAATCCTTAATCAACCTGTTCCAATTTTCATAGGCTCCAGTGATGGCTGTATGGCAAACCTTGGAAGCTTTGCGACTGAACCCGGTATTGCCGCACTAACCATTGGAACCAGTTCGGCTATCCGGATTACCAATGCTCAGCCAACATTCAATTTCGCTGCAATGACCTTTAATTACATTTTGGATGAGACTACCTTCATCTCCGGTGGACCAAGCAATAACGGAGGCGCGGTTCTCAAATGGTATGCAGAAAGCTTCCTCCAACAAAAGCTTACAACATCAGACGATTACGAAGTAATGCTGCAAGAGTTAGATCACAGCCAAGCCGGATCAGAAGGATTGCGTTTTCTTCCTTACGTGTTAGGTGAACGGGCACCTATCTGGAATAGTGATGCCTGCGGTGTATTCTTTGGCATCAAAAACATGCATATAAGAAAGCATTTCACGCGAGCCGTTATTGAAGGAATTTGTTTTGCGCTTTACAGTATTGCCACATCGATGGAGGACTCCGGATTGACAATCAGTCGCATTCATGTTAGTGGCGGATTTGTTCATTCCAAAACATGGTTGCAAATGCTGGCGGATATCTTTAACAAAGAAGTTTATCTTATTCATCAGGAAGATGCTTCTGCGTTGGGGGCAGCATACCTCGGGTTAAAAATGCTGGGAATGGTTGACAACTACGCTGAATTAAAACCTGCAACAAGCACAAGCTTCTTGCCACGCGAGGAAGACCATCAGGCTTATCAAACAGCGTTCGTTCAGTTTAGGAGATTGTATCATCTGCTTCAGGAGGAAATGAAACAGACTTCATAACATTTACTATCAACACTTTAACTTGCACCAAATACTTAATCAATATGCAAATAGGACTTATCGGACTCGGTAAAATGGGGTTCAACCTCGCACTCAATATTCATCAGCACGGACATGAAGTGATCGCCTATGACGTTAATCCTGGCACCTGCAAATCCATTGCAGAAAAGGGAATCAAAACGGTGGGATCATTGCAAACGCTTGCTGAAAGTCTGTCATCTAAGCGGATCATCTGGCTTATGATTCCGGCTGGTGAGTTGGTTGACCAAACCATTCAGAAAATAAAACAATTTCTTTCGGTTGGCGATATCATTATTGATGGTGGTAACTCCTTCTTTAAAGATTCCGTGCGCAGAGCAAAAGAACTGGAAGCACTTCAAATTAACTTTCTCGATTGTGGCACGAGTGGAGGCACGAGTGGTGCCTTGAATGGTGTTTGTGCGATGATTGGTGGAAATCGGTTTGCCTTTCAACAATGCGAAAAACTCTTTCAGGATATTTCCATTCCGGATGGATACCTCTACTGTGGTAATAGTGGTTCCGGGCATTTTGTGAAAATGATTCACAACGGTATCGAGTACGGAATGATGCAGGCTATTGCCGAAGGTTTTGAAGTGATGCACAAAAGTGATTTTAACCTGAACCTGGAACACGTAGCACGGGTTTGGAATCACGGATCAGTTGTCAGAAGCTGGCTAATGGAATTAACTGAAAATGCCTTACATAAAGATCCTGATCTTACATCCATCAAAGGTATTATGCATTCATCGGGTGAAGGAAAATGGACACTGGATACAGCACTTGAAAATCAGGTTGCCACTCCGGTCATTGCGCTATCACTGATGATGCGCTATCGCTCATTGGAGAACGATACTTTTTCAGGTAAGGTTGTTGCTGCCTTACGGAATGAATTCGGAGGGCATGAGGTTGTCAAAAGTTAACCTGCTCTTAATTAAGCTCGCTTCAATTCAACGATGGTAAGTTCAGGAGGCATCCCGATCCTACCGGGGTAACCGATGCACCCAAACCCCTGGTTAACATACAGGTATTGGTTGGCTTCCTGATATAACCCGGCCCATTGTTTGAACCGATATTGTGCCGGGCTCCAGCGCATATCACCAATTTTTACGCCCATCTGAAAACCGTGCGTGTGACCAGCAAACGTAACATCAATATCTGAAAACTCAGGACGAATCTGGGCATCCCAGTGACTGGGATCATGCGAAAGTAAAAGCTTAACAGCTGCATCTTCAGTTCCGGCATGGGCAACATTCAGTTTCCCATACTTGGGAAAACGGTGGGACGGCCCTACTCCCCAATTCTCCACACCCATAATGGCAAGCTTATCTCCTCCAGCCTCCAGAAAGCGGTGCTCATTCATCAACAAATCAAACCCCATCAGGCGATGTGCCTCCAACATCTCGTCAAAATTCTTTTGTTTGGATGCATCATCCGGCCACCAACGATAATTACCATAATCATGATTACCGGTAACTGAAAAAACACCGAGGGGTGCTTTCAGTTTATCAAAAATAGTAATGTAGTCCTTTACTTCGGAGGTTTGAATATTGACCAGATCACCTGTGAAAAACAGGACATCTGCTTTCTCCGCCATCATCATTTCAACTCCACCCCTTACACCAACTTTACTGTAGAAGGTGCCCGCGTGGATGTCGGATAGTTGACCGATGCGCAAACCATCAAATGCCTTTGGCAGATTGGGCAGAATAATTTTTTTTCTGAACACCTGATAATCTGTTGCTCCGGATAGGATACCAAATACCAGTGTGCCGAAAGGAGCCGCACCGGCAACCAACGCAGTTTGTGCTAAAAACTTTGACCGTGTTATTGGTAAACCTGGAAGTTCACCAGCAGACTTCTTCTTATAAAAAAATCTTTTTAATCGTAGCAGTCCGATGCGAACATCATCTGCCAATACAAACAGGACTGTAATAATTTTTGAAAAGTAAATAATGACCACCCAAATAATGATCCATTGACGGAATGCCACCTGAGCCTGAAAGGGATCAGCAAAATGGTACCACATCAGGGAGACGATAGCCAAGCCAGATATAACCCACATGCCCTTTCGCACAAATTTCTTCCAAAAATCGGAAAAGGAAGAAGATGCTATGATAATGGCCCGGTCAATATGAAAGTCGATGAGCAGCAGAATAGCACCTTGTACTAAAAAAATAATCAGCTTATTCATTTCATGTTACCCAACCATACAAAGGTAGCAGGTTCCATCACTCGGTAAACTACATGGTGGGAAATGTAGCTCAGGCCCGCTTTAATTCAACGATAGTAAGCTCTGGCGGCATGCCAATCCTTCCAGGATAACCTAAAAAACCGAAACCACGATTCACATACAAATACTGACTACCCTCCTGGTAAAGGCCTGCCCATTGTTTATATGCATACTGCGATGGGCTCCATTTAAAATCACCAAGTTCGACCCCAAACTGAAATCCATGCGTGTGGCCGGAAAACATCACGTCAATATCCGGATATAGCTTTCGTACTTCAGCATCCCAATGGCTTGGATCATGTGATAATAACAATTTAGTAGCTGCCTCTTCTGTTCCGGAGTACGCCTGATTCAGTTTTCCATACTTCGAGAATCCTCCACCACCCCAATTTTCGTTTCCGATGATAGCGATACGCTCCCCACCTTGCTCGATAAACCGATGCTCGTTCAGCAATAAATTAAATCCCAATAAGCGATGTGCTTCAATCAGGTCCTTAAAGTTTTGCCTCTTTGCCTCTTGCGATGACCAGGGATGATAATCACCATAATCGTGGTTGCCCGTTACTGAATAGACACCAAGCGGTGCCTTAACTTTGTTAAACACATCGATGTAATCTTTAACCTCCGATGATTCGTTGTTCACCAGATCGCCTGTGAAGAAAATTAAATCAGGCTTTTCATTCAACAACATTTCTACACCACCACGAACAGCAGTTTTGTTAAAGAAACTTCCTGAATGAATGTCAGAGATGTGACCGATTCGTAAGCCCTCAAATGTCTTGGGTAAATTGGGGAGTTTAACAAGTTGCCGTTTTACTCGATAGTCGTGTGCTCCTGAAATGATACCATACGCCATCGTTCCGAACGGGACAGCTGTTGCAAGTAGAGCTGTTTTGGATAAAAATTCAGACCGTGAAATTGATTCGCCCTGCATGTTTCCATCAGCGCCTTTATAGAAGAAATTGGTGAGCCATTTTATACCGCGATAAATATCATCAACAAACAAAATAGCAACAGCAAAAAGCTTTGAAAAATAGGTAGCCACCAAACCTGTAATGACCCAGTTACGAAAGCCTGCACTATACCGATAAGGATCATCGAATGTCCACCATAATAATGCCGCAACACTTAAAACGGTTGGAATCCAGAAACCATAACGCAACATATTCCTGCTAATTGGTGACCAACCCTTACTCACAACCAATACTGCCTGAAAAACATAGTAGTCAATAAGTAAAAAAATTGCTAAAAAAATCAGAAGTGTCATGATGCGTGGTTTCATAGTACCCGTAAAAAGAAAAGTCGACTTACCGGAGTAAGACGACTTTTCGATTACTTTAGTTTAGCTTCTCAAGCATTATTACTGGACATCTGCAAATTTATTCCGGTTTTGGATTTAATCCAGAACATTACTTTCTCAGTGAGCAAGTACATGACGGGCACAACAACAAGCGTCAGAAATGTAGCGAACACCAATCCGAAGATGATCGTCCAGGATAAAGGACCCCAGAAAATAACACTATCACCACCGAGATAGAAATCACCATTATACGAACCAAAGAAGTTCAGGAAATCAAAGTTAATTCCTACCGCCAACGGAATAAGACCGAGTACCGTTGTGATGGCTGTAAGCAACACCGGACGCAAACGTGTCTTACCGGCTTCTTCAATGGCACGCGTCACTTCTTCAATGGTCAGATCAGTTCCTGTTTCCTCCTGCTTGCGTTTCTTTTTCAATTCCACAAAATCAAGCAACACAATAGCATTGTTTACAACAATACCCGCCAGGGAAATAATACCAATCATGGTCATGATGATAACAAACTCCATCTGAAAGATGATCAGCCCGAGAAAAACACCAATGGTACTAAACAACACTGAAGTCATGATAATAAGCGGTGAAGTAAGCTTGTTAAACTGTGCCACAATAATCAAAAAGATAATAAACACGGCAAACATCAGCGCCTGTGACAAAAAGCCCATCTCTTCAGCCTGCTTTTCCTGCTCACCACCAAATTTATATTCATACCCGACAGGCATTTGAAAATCCTCAAGCACTTGCTTGATCTGATTATTAATGATGGTTGGATTGTAACCACCTAACACGTTAGATGAAATTGTGATTTGTCTTTTCAAATCCTTCCGCTTCACCGATCCATAGGTTGAACTTAGCTCTGCTTTGGCAACTGCCGAAATGGGAACCTGAGCGATTTTTCCAGTTGTCTGATCGCGGAAGGTAATGCTCTTATTCATGATCGCGTCCAGATCATAACGGTATTTATCATCCAAACGCAACTGTATTTTATAATCATCCTCGCCTTCTTTATACTTCGATACTTCCTTACCAAAAAGTGATGTACGGACCTCATTCGCTACTGTATAGGTAGATAACCCAAACCGTCTTGCCTTTTCGCGATCGATATCAACCAGTAATTCTGGTTTACCTGTCTCGATGTCCAGTTTTAATTTTTCAATTCCAGGAATATCAGCTTCGTTGATGTGCGTTCGCATCTTTTCAGAAAGGGCAATAAGACTTTCTAAATCATCACCAATAAGTTCAATCGTGATGGGTTTACCTGTGGGAGGTCCGTCTGCATTTTTATCAACTGTAACGGCCACTCCAGGATACCCACTAATACCATCCCGAATCTTATCGAGAACTTCGGCTGTATTGATTCCTTCACGTTGCTGGAAATCGACAAAGTTAATGGTGATTCTCGCTTTGTTTGGGGTATCAGCCACACCAATGCTCGACATATCCATCGGATCGCCTGTTCCGGATCCTACGTTAGCCACCACAGACTCTACCGCCTTTTCGTATGGCTTTATGATATCCAGAACTTTATTTTCAATTTCCCTCGTGAAGGCATTCGTTTCTTCAATATCCCCGCCTACCGGGAATTCAATGAACACGTTGACGTATTTTGGAACATTCTCCGGAAAGAAGAGAACTTTGGGAGGGAAAATCCCCATTAAAACAAATGATAGAATCAAAAGGAAGAAAGTGCCTGAAAAAATAAGTATAGGCGTAATACCCCGGAGCGCAAACTTGATGGTGCGCTCATAATGACCTTCCAGCCACGGTAAAAAGCTTGCCTGAAATCTCCTGGAGAGGGGTACCAATGCATACACATTTATCACGGTAAGGATTCCAAAGAATATTAACAGGTTACCCAGCCAGGTTACACCAAGAAAAAGAATTATGATACCTATTACTATAGCGATAACAACATTGCGCAGAAGTCCTTTGTGATCTGAAACTTTCTCACTCTCCAGTTTCATAAACTTTGAAATGAAAACCGGGTTTATCACCAGCGCCACAAACAGCGATGCACTTAATGAAATAATCAATGTGATGGGCAGGTACTTCATAAACTGTCCCATCAGCCCCGGCCACAACATCAGCGGAATAAAGGCAGCAAGGGTTGTTGCCGTAGAAGATATTATCGGAACTGCCACCTCTCCTACTCCTAACCGTGTACTGTCCAGCATCGAATATCCTTCCGTGCGCAGTCGATAAATATTTTCAACTACCACAATTCCATTATCAACCAACATGCCAAGGGCCATGATCAAGCCAAACAGAACCATCATGTTGATAGTCATGCCTAACGCAGAAATGACAATGAAGGTAATAAACATCGACAAGGGAATGGCCATACCCACAAACATCGCGTTGCGTGTACCAATAAACAGAAGCAACACGATCACAACCACGATCACACCTGATATGATATTATTTTCGAGGTTAGACACCATTATTTTTGTTTGGGAGGACTGATCATTTGTAATGCTCACCGTTAAGTCTTTCGGAAAAACATCCTGCTGTGCTTTATCCAAAACCGCTTTTATTTTTTCTGTAGCCTTCAAAAGATTCTCTCCGCTACGCTTGACTATATCCACCATCACCACCGGCTCCTTCTTCAACCGTGCATAGCTTTGCTTTTCGATGTAATCAAACTCAACGGTTGCAATGTCACGCAGGTACACAATATTACCCTTCTCATGCTTCACAACAATATCAAGAAGCTGGTTCGGGTCTGAAAATTCCCCAACAACACGAATGGCTCTCCGAACACCATCATCCAGAATATTACCACCGGAGAGCGTCACGTTCTCAGCCGTTATCGCATTTTCAATATCTGAGAAATTTAACTTACGCGCCTCTAACTCATAAGGATTGACTTTAATCTTTACCTCTTTATCATCAATCCCTCTAATCTCCACTTTCGATATTTCAGATATCTTCTCAATTTCATCTTCCAGATATTCAGCATACTTCTTAAGCTCTTCCAGTGAATAGTTACCCGACAAGTTGATGTTCATGATCGGGAACTCCGAGAAGTTAATCTCAAATACGTTTGGTTCCTGAGGAAGATCGTCCGGCAATTCCGGCTTAGCTTTATCAACAGCGTCCTTCACCTTGGTTAAGGCATCCTCAATTTTTACTTCCGCATTAAATTCAACAATGATGGTGGAATAATCCTGAACGGATGTCGACTTAATATTATCTACTTCGGCAATGGAGTTGATTTCCTTTTCAATCGGTCGCGTCACCAGGTTCTCCATATCCACCGGTGAATTACCAGGGTACGGAATTCCGATATAGACAATCGGCTGCTTGACTTCGGGGTAACTATCTTTTGGGAGCGACACATATGTCATTATTCCCATAACAATGAACAGGAAAGTGAGGAACATCACCATTGTGCCATTCTTTAGCGCAAACGATGTGAGCCAGAATTCTTTATCAACTTTTTTCGAGGAATTTGCCTCCGGTATTTTATTAATATCACTCATAGTGGTAATAGCTTAATGGGTTATTGTTTCTGCGCAACATCCTGACCAGTCTTAGCGGCAATATTCACCTCAGCACCTTCAGTAACTTCCCGAAAGCCCTCGAAAATCACAACTTCCGAGCCGGTGAGCCCTTCGAGTATTTCTGTTACACTGTTGTACGATGCACCCGCTTTGATATAAATCTTCCTGGCCACCGAAACATTTCCCTTGTTTTCAACTGCAAAAACAAAATGACCTGATTTGTCACGCTGAATAATTCGGGTTGGAACAGCGTACACTTCTGCATTTACATAATCACGCAGTTTCACTATGGTAACCTGATTGGGTTTAACCGTTAAACCAGCGGGAAGTGAAAGCTCTACCACAAATGTTCTGTTCTCTGGATTAATTACTTGGCCCACTGCAGAAATTGTAGTCCTGACTTTCTTGTCCAACGCTGGAATAAAAATTTCAGCAGGATCGCCCGCTTTAAACTTGCCGATAAATTCTTCTGAAACATCTGCATTCACATACATCTCATCTGCATTTACCATGCGCACCAACGGCTTTCCGGGTGAAGCCATTTCACCCTCCAGGGCATCAACCATATCAATTGTTCCGGTAAATGGAGCTTTTAAGGTTAGCTGATCAAGTTGCGCTTGTGTTACCGCCAATCGCTTCTCCAGCGATTCCTTCTGATTCTTGGCTTGCAGGTATTGCATTTCAGAACCAATTTTTTGGTTCCACAAACGCTCCTGTTTTTCGAATGTAATGGTTGCTAATTCGATTTGGGTTTTAAGCTCAGATAATGAACTGCGCAGGATTTCAGCATCCAGCACAACGAGCGCCTGACCTTTTGTTACGCGCTGACCTTCTTTAACGTAAACACGTTGAATCGTTCCGCCAACTTGTGTGCTGAGCGAAACATTTTTCCGGGACTGTACTGAGCCGCGCATATCAACAAAGTGCTCAAATCCCTTTTTCGTAACCGGCTGTGCAGCAATGAGCACGGCATTACGGTTGGCCAAAAACGTAGGGTCAGCAGCATGTATCTCTTTTTCGAGTGAAGCTATTTTCGCTTCCAGGGAAACTTTTTCAAGTTTAGCGGCTTCCAGATCTTTTTTCTTGGACTCCACATCACTAACCGGCTTACTGCAACCAATCAGGATTGCAAATACAATGAGTAAATATTTATAGTTCATGAATGAATGGGGTTTCATAGTTATTTCGTTAAAAGTTTACCATACGATTTTTCAAGATCAACTGATGCAATCAGTGTATCATATAAAGCAGCGAAGTAGTTGGTTTGCGCTTCCTTGTAAGCCGCATCGGCATCAATCACTTCAATGTTGGAACCAACACCCTGTTGGTACTTGATAACTGTTACATCATATACCTCTTTTGAGAGTTCCATATTCTCACGCTGCGTACGCAAGGTTTCAACATGGCTTTGAAAAGTGAGTGTGGCTTGTTGTTGCTCAAGATCAATCTGGTTCTTGGTCAACTCAATTGAATTTTCAATTTGGAGGAGTTGAGCTTTTTTCTGTTGAACAACTTTACTTTTCCGGAGTCCATCAAATATCGGCATGTTTGCCCGAAGGCCAACTGTTCCGAAAGCACGCCAGTTTGCACCAAAAGAAATCAGGTTATCAAACGATCCGGTTCCGTAGCTGGAGCCGTAGTTTCCATAGAGATCAATCGAAGGAAGATATTGGGAGCGTGTATTTTTAATATCCAATTCAACTAACTGATGATTGATCTCAAGTATGTTGTACTCAATGCGATTGGAATACTGGAAATTATTTTTGAATCCCTCGTCCAGCACCTGAAACTTGATGCTCTCCAGGTTATCACTTAACGAAATGGATTCCCGAACAGGGAGTCCCATTTGAAATTTCAGTAAATTATAACTTACCTCTAGCCCTACGGCTGCGTTGTTCCGTGCATTCAGGATATTGTTGAACTGAACCTGCACGCGATTAACATCAATCTTTTCGGCAAAACCACTTTCGTATTGTGCTCTTGTTTGTTTCAGTAAAGAATCCAAACGCTGGTAATTTTTATCCACCAGTTCAGCGCGTTCCTTACTCACCAAAACAGAGTAGTATGCCTTCTTAATAGCTCCTACTACATCTGTCTCTGTACTGATCAAATCCTTCCGCGACAATTCCGTGTAGGTCTTGCTGGCTTTTAGCCCGACAAAGTATGAACCGTTAAAGATCATTTGCTCAAGATTCAATGACGCGCGTCCGGTGTATTTCGTGCCGAATTTCACACCAATAAGCTGACCCTCCGGTGCCGATGGATCAAATGCCCGAGCAGGTAGGAAAGATGTTGGAATAACATAGTTATCGCCCAAATCAGCAGAAGCATTAATCTGGGGGAGCCCGGTTGCTATGATTTCACCCACCTTTGCTTCGGAGGAAGTTATTGCCGCACGGGCATTCTTTAAATTTGGGTTATTTTCCATGGCATAATCAATGCAATCCTGCAATGAAAAGGAACGCGCTGCTTGTTGCTGGCCATTCGTTTCAACTGCAGAAAGCATCACAACCATCGCAAGGGATAAGGATACTCTAAAAACGGATTTCATGGTTTATTGAATTGAGGGTTGATAATTTTCTTCTTTATACTTCAGGTATAACTTTCTTCCTTTTTCGGTCACAATTCCATGTACAAAATGATCGAAGATTTGCATTTGCACCTCGGTGAACTTGAATTGGTCGTTCGGGAATACCTGCTCATTAAATGCCAACTGCACCAACTCCATACGCATTACAGCAAGTATGTCCGGGTTAATTTCCGGGCGAAAATATCCTTCCACAATTCCTTGCTTCAGATTTCGGATCACCGATTCGCGAATCACTTTGTTCTTATGATCCAGCCATACACTCCATGCTCTCGGATGATACTTCTGAAGGTCAAACAACAGGGATGGATTCATCTCCTCCATGTTCTTTTTCAGGCATCCTGAAATTCCAGCCAATTCTTCAATCGCATTTTTGGCTCCTGCTGCAATAGCTTCAAATTCGCGGGTCGCATAATTCATGTGCGCCATGCAGGTCATGGTTACAATGTCTTCCTTATCAGCAAAATGCTGATAGAGGGTTTTCTTTGAAACCGACAAATGCCGGGCGATATCATCCATCGAAATACTTCGCACACCGAACTTCATAAAGAGCGCTTCTGCGCCTTTTAAAATCTTTTCTTTGATATCGAGTTCTTCCATAGCGGGCGCAAAACTATGGAAACTATTTACATTTCAAAAGTTTCCACAGTTTCCTTCAACGCCATTTCTGGCTAATTGTTCGGCTTTTTGGATAAAATGTTTCTGGAATTTTTCCGAAATGATGCCTCAATCGTTTGAAGTGCCTGATTTCTGATCCGGGGTGTTTGAATCATAACGGCACCATTTTTCTTTCATTTTGTTCTTCAAGAGTTCGCGTTCTTCGGGTGTCATCGATGAAAATCGATTGTATAGTTTGTGTTTCCATTCTCCATCCGGCCGATTGCACTGACTGCAATGATGCTTACCTCCCATGCTTGAGAACAAAATTTTTGTTAGCAGCAATAATCCCAGAGTCTGGGCAAAATTAATCTGCGGACCATTGAATAAAACCGGCACCAGCCAGTTCCACAACATCATGGTAACCCATCCGATAAGGGCAATAAGCAGCGCACCAAAAACTACCCATTTCAATATCATCCTACCCTTGTTCATAGCTTTATTGTTTTATATTTCATCGTATAAGCGTTGCAGTTTTTTTCTCAATGCAAGAATTGCGTAGCGCTTCCGCGATAATAGTGTGTTAATTGACATTCCTGTTTCCTCTGATATTTCCCGGAAACTCCTTTCCTCCATTTCATTTTGAATGAATATCTCCCGTTGCTCCCGGGGAAGTTCATCCAGTGCAACCATAATGGTATCCCACATCACATCGCGCAGGTAAGCATCCTCAGGTGTGTTTCCAAAATCAGGAAGTATATCCTCCAAGGTTAAGGGAGCCTCATCATCAGCACCAGCACGGCTTGCAAAATCTGTTCGTTGTGGTCGAGCAGCATCTCGCCTGTAGCGATCAATGATTTTATTTCGGGCAACAGAAAATAACCAAGAAGTAACCCGGTCGAGCGATTCGATAGTTTCGTAACCAGCCACAAACTGGTAAAATACATCCTGCAAGATATCTTCAGCCTCTTCCACAGACGATACCCGATTGCGGATAAAGCCAAGCAGCCGTCCCTTTTCCCGTAAGAATGTTTCTTCTTTTACCTGCATGGCCAGATCCATCGCATTTCCGTCTGTTATGTCTGCAAAGACGGATGCGCTGTTGATTATATTGTAACGATTTGGTAAAAAGTTCTGTGCAGTGGTTTGACTATACAAACAATTGACAATATTTAACCTGCATTGTTGTTATCATCCAATAGTAAAGCACTGATGTTTGTAGAACAAGAACGCTCAAAATTACACTATCGAAAGGAAGGAAACGGTTCTATGGCGTTACTTCTTTTTCATGGGTTCGGTCAGGACCATCATATATTCAAGTCGTTCGTGCAAGTAATGGGCGATTGCTATACCGTTTATAGCTTTGATTTATATTTTCATGGGAAGAGTGAATGGGGTCACGGAGAGAAACCGCTTGAGAAATCCGATTGGAAGGAAACCATCCAAATCTTCCTGAGCGATAATGCTATTGAAACCTTTTCGCTGGGAGGATTCAGCATGGGTGGAAAATTTGCATTGGCCACGCTTGAAGCATTTCCTACGCAGACAAAAGAAATTTTTCTAATCGCACCCGATGGTATTAAAACGAGCTTCTGGTATAGCCTGGCCACGTACCCCCTTGCACTACGGAAACTTTTCAAAAGCATAGTTGATCATCCCGCACTATTCAATTCTATTGTACACACTTTGCAGCAACTCAACCTGATAAAAAAAGGACTCGGCAAATTCGCAGCACACCAAATGAATACAGAAGAAAAGCGGAGAAAAGTATATTTTTCGTGGGTAGTATTCCGGCATCTGAAGTTCAATCTGGATGACATTAGCAACCTGATCAATACTTATCAGATTGATACTACCGTTTTGGTAGGAAAGTATGACGAAGTCATTCGGCCCGAACAAATGCATCGGTTTTTAAAAAAATTGAACAAACACCGATTTGAAATTTTGGAAACCGGACACAATGGAGTATTGATGAAAAGTGTTGATTTCTTTCTATCCCATTAAACTTTGTTTTGCAATGGACATACAATCCTTCTCATCTGAATTCCTCAGATATCTGAAAACAATTGTGAATCGGGCATTCACAGTGCTGTTATTTTGTTTTTTCATTTCGGCAGCATGGGCCCAACAGCCTACTGGTGTAAGCGCATACGATGCGTCCGATCCTTCAACAATGAGAAGTCAGATTAAAACAGCATTTGAATCCTATCTCTTTTTTGAGAGCGGAACATTTTATGCGTTACAATTTGGATATAACTATGGAATCGGAAACCGGCACCTGCTCGGTATCGCTATACCGTTTTATCACAATGTTTTCAATGCAGATTATGGAGGTTTTGAAAATACCACCGGAATGGGTGATATCCGGATGTCATACATGGCAGCCGTATTTAATAAAGAAAATCGCGCAGGGCTCCAACGGATTTCACCATATTTGGAAGTGTCGGCACCCACTGGCGAATACCAGCTTGGTCGTGGAGCAGGTGCCTGGTTATACAAACCAGGAATCATTTTTTCCATCAGGCCAGCACCGGAAGTTTCCTTTTATCCGGAGATAAAATATCAGTTCTCCACGAGCGAGGTGAATAGCCAGGGCGGAGACGATGGTTTACCAGATCCGGAAGATCCAACAAAAGACCTAAAATATAAAAACCTGAGTCTTGCCCTGCCTGTAACGTTAGTGCTCAACGACTGGAATGGGTGGTTTTCGTTGAACGTCTTATACACCCACTCCTTTGAAGAGAAGAACGATTTCATTTTTATTCGAACCGATATTGGTAAAATGATTGGCGATCAAACAGCATTCTCGCTTAACATTGCTAAGTTCATCGCTGGCCAACCCAGGCTTAACGTGATTGTACAAGCTAAATTCAACTTTTTTCTTGGGCGAAAGTAAACGTTGAAATTATCCGGCATATTTTAAATCAATCCCTCAGAATCCTCCAAAATGCTTGTAATTTTGCGATTCAAATTCTGACTTCATCCCATGATTTTATTCTTCCGCTCGAAGGCCACCACTCTGTATGCGGTTGGCGCGGCTCAGCCTTTGCAAAAAACAGATATTCAGAAACTTATCTGGCTTTTCAGCGGAGCCGAAGTACTATCCGAATCAAGTCTGCAAGGATTTTTCGTTGGCCCCCGAAAAGAAATGGTTACCCCCTGGAGTACCAATGCTGTGGAGATCACCCAAAATATGGGCATCACAGGTATTCAAAGGATCGAAGAATTTCACCAGGTTGATAATAAAAATGCTCCGCATGACCGGATGCTACAGGTTCTCTATTCAACAATTGATCAGGATATTTTCACCATACACCATGCGCCCGATCCGATTGTTGAAATTGAGAACATTGCAGCGTATAGTGAAAAGGAAGGTCTGGCACTCAGTACCGATGAGATCAACTATTTAGAAAATGTCAGCAGCGAACTTGGTCGAAAACTAACGGATAGTGAAGTGTTTGGATTCTCGCAGGTAAATTCTGAACACTGCCGTCATAAAATCTTTAACGGAACCTTTATCATTGACGGAAAGGAAAAGCCAACTACACTATTTAAGCTGATCAAGAAAACATCGCAGGCAAATCCCAACTACATCGTCTCTGCGTACAAAGATAATGTTGCCTTCATTAAAGGTCCGGTAATTGAGCAGTTTGCACCAGCCACGCAAGACAAGCCCGACTTCTTTGAAATTAAAGAAATAGAATCGGTCATTTCCCTGAAAGCCGAAACTCATAACTTTCCCACAACCGTTGAACCGTTTAACGGAGCTGCTACCGGTTCGGGAGGAGAAATCCGCGATCGCCTGGCAGGCGGAAAAGGTTCGCTTCCGTTAGCCGGAACAGCTGTATACATTACCTCCTATCCCCGGATGGAAGGCAGCCGCGAATGGGAAAAGAACGTTGAAGCACGAAAGTGGCTCTATCAAACTCCGGAAGAAATTCTAATCAAGGCATCGGATGGTGCTTCAGATTTTGGAAATAAATTCGGGCAGCCGCTCATCAATGGAAGTGTACTTACGTTCGAGCATTTTGAAGGTGATCAAAAACTCGGCTTCGACAAAGTGATTATGTTGGCCGGAGGCATCGGATATGGCAAAGAAAAAGACAGCCAAAAAGAACATTTACAACCTGGCGATAAAATAGTTTTACTGGGTGGTGAAAACTACCGGATCGGTATGGGCGGTGGTGCGGTTTCTTCTGTCGCCACTGGTGAATATGGCAATGCCATTGAACTCAATGCCATACAACGCTCTAACCCGGAAATGCAGAAGCGGGCCATGAATGCTATTCGGGCTATGGTAGAAATGGATAGCAACCCCATTGTTTCCATTCACGATCATGGCGCTGGTGGTCATTTCAATTGCTTATCCGAGCTTCTGGAAGAAACTGGTGGCGCCATCGATACAACTAAAATTCCGGTTGGTGATCCTACCCTTTCCGAAAGAGAAATCCTGAGTAATGAATCGCAAGAGCGAATGGGCTTGGCCATTAAAGAAAAAGATATTGCGCTGCTGAAGAGAGTAGCTGACCGTGAGCGTTCGCCCATGTATGTTATCGGAGAAGCCACAGGTGACCATCAACTTGTTTTTGGTAAACCAGGTGAAACCAAAAAACCGATAAACTTTTCTGTCAAGCACCTATTAAGCTCATCACCTAAAACCATTCTTACCGATAACACCACTCCGAGCCAGTACAACGAAATCACCTATGACTTAAAAAAGGTCGAACATTACATTCAACAGGTATTGCAACTTGAGAGCGTTGCCTGCAAAGACTGGCTAACCAATAAAGTGGACCGCTCCGTTACGGGCCGTGTGGCAACACAACAAACATGCGGACAATTTCAATTGCCGCTGAATAACGTTGGTGTAATGGCCCTGGATTTTCTGAGTAACAAAGGAATTGCAACGGCCAATGGTCATGCACCCGGTGCTGCTTTGGTGAACCCCATTGCCGGAAGTCAACTGGCCATTGCTGAAGCACTTACCAACATCGTTTTTGCTCCCCTTACACATGGTCTGAAAGGTGTATCACTCAGTGCAAACTGGATGTGGCCTGCTAAACAAAAAGGTGAGAATGCAAGGTTGTTCGAAGCTGTTGAGGCTGTGAGTGATTTTGCTATCCAACTCGGTATTAATATTCCAACTGGAAAGGATTCACTTTCCATGACACAGAAATATCCGAACGGTGATGTGGTGCTCTCACCGGGCACGGTCATTATTTCGGCTGTGGCCGAAGTAGAAGACATCCGTCAAACGGTTTCGCCAGCGCTACAGCCTGCCATTAGAAGTACGTTGATCTATATCGACTTTTCAAAACAAGAAAAGAAATTAGGAGGCAGCAGTTTCGGGCAAATTGTTAATGCACTAGGAAGTGAAGCACCCGGTATTCAAGATGCCGCTTACTTTGCAAGAGCCTTTCATGCGGTTCAGCAACTCATCAGGCAGAACCTGGTTTTAGCGGGGCACGATATATCCTCTGGAGGAATAATCACCTGCATTCTCGAAATGTGTTTTCCAACACCTGCTGTTGGCATGAACATCATGTTAGATTCGGTTGGCCGTGATCTCATCAAAATTCTCTTCAGTGAAAATCCGGGATTGATATTGCAAACAGAAAAAGTACAGGAACTTTCTGCAATACTGATCGCGAACAAAATTGATTTTCTACCCCTTGGCAACGTAACGAATTCCAGAACAGTAACAATTCAACACCAGGCAGCAGGCCTTTCACTTGATATTGATGCGCTTCGCGATACGTGGTTCAAAACTTCTTATCTTTTCGATAAGAAGCAGCGTAACCCATCCCATGCTGAGGCACGATTTAACAACTATAAAAAACAACCACTCCACTACAGCTTTCAAGATGGCTTTGACGGAAGTTTTGAAAAATATGGCATTGATCCGAAGCGAAGAAAACCAACTGGCGTTAAAGCTGCCATTATTCGGGAGAAGGGCGTGAATGGTGATCGAGAGATGGCCTACGCCCTCTACCTGGCGGGCTTTGATGTGAAAGATGTGCACATGACCGACCTGGTTTCCGGACGTGAAGATCTGAACGATGTTAACATGATTGTGTTTGTGGGTGGCTTTTCCAATTCCGATGTGCTCGGATCTGCAAAAGGATGGGCCGGAGCATTTCTGTATAATCCTAAAGCTAAACAAGCACTCGATAATTTCTACAAGCGCGATGATACCCTGAGCCTTGGCGTATGCAACGGGTGCCAGTTGATGATGGAATTAGGTCTCCTCTATCCAGCGTTGGGCGAAAACCATCCGCGCATGCACCACAATGGCTCCGGAAAATTTGAATCGACTTTTATCACCGTTACCGTTCCGAAAAACAACTCCGTGATGCTCCATTCGTACGAAGGCGCTCAACTTGGCGTTTGGCTAGCGCACGGAGAAGGGAAATTCCAACTGAAGGACCAGCATGGGTATCATATCGCGGCACGCTATTCTTATCCTGAATATCCCGGCAACCCGAACGATTCTGATCTTGCTGCAGCAGCGTTATGCTCAGAAGATGGAAGGCATCTGGCCATCATGCCTCACATTGAAAGATCACTTTTTGTGTGGAATTGGCCCTATTACCCGGTAAACCGAGAAAAAGATCAAATTTCTCCATGGATGGAAGCTTTCGTCAATGCCCGGAACTGGGTTAAAAAACATTCATAGCAGCTTAACAAAAGGTTCATTCCTGTTGTTGAATTAAAGTTTGTATTAGACTATATTCAACTTCCGAATAACGCTTGCTGGCCTATGAAGAAAATCTACTCTCCCATTTTGATGCTGATACTCCTGGCTTCCTGCCTGGGATACAAAGAACTTCCTGTTGAGTATGATTACAGCTATAAAGGGAATTTCAAGAAATACAGAACATTTGACATGATGAAACCAGCCGGCCTACAAGATCCCTCCATGACCAATGAGGTCATAGAAAGGTCGATTATTGCCCGGATGAAATTTCTTGGTTATAAGCAAGTTGAAAATAAACCGCACCTCATTATTGGATTTAAGATGTTTAATGACAGTCTGCGATTCAACGGATACGTTCAACCCGAAATTGAAGATTGGGTTAAAGGCCAAAAAGAAGAACTTACCTACGACCAACAAAAATTTGATTTAAAGACAGGAACCTTATTGATTCAGTTTTTTGACAGACGCCAAAACCGATCTATTTGGCAGGGATATGCTACTACCATGTACGGTTCAATCGATTTCAATAACGACCGACAGCTTAAAAATGCAGTCATTTCTATTCTGGATAAGTACCGGTTCTGGGCCGAAGGTTTCCTTGATGGTAATGTCACAATTCAGGAAAAAGACCTCTAAAATTTCAGAGGCCACTATCATTTCTAAAAAATAATTCTACCTTTGCAATCCCAAAATAACGGGATTCTGATCATTATTGGAATAATTGTCCGATGGTGTAACTGGCAACACGCCTGATTTTGATTCAGGAAAGTCCAGGTTCGAGCCCTGGTCGGACAACCATAAAATCCCGTCCCCATTCGAGGTTTCGGATAGGACGGGATTTAGTTTTTAAAACGAAGGCGCATGGCAGTCAAAATTTTTAGCGGAAGAGCTACCTCCTATCTGGCGGATAAAATTGCCAACGCCTATGGCGAACAATTGGGGCAAGTCAACTATCAGCAATTCAGCGATGGTGAAATGTCACCCTTTATTTCTGAATCTGTCCGCGGTCATGAAGTTTTTATCATTCAATCTACCTTTCCGCCATCCGACAACTTGATGGAACTCCTACTGATGGTGGATGCCGCGAAACGTGCCAGTGCCAAGAGTGTGAACGTTGTTATTCCGTATTTCGGTTATGCGCGCCAGGATAGAAAAGATAAACCCCGTGTTGCCATTGCCGCGAAGATGATTGCCAACCTGATTTCTGCTGCCGGAGCTGACCGTTTAATGGCCTGTGATCTCCATGCCGATCAAATCCAAGGATTTTTTGATATCCCCGTTGATCACCTTGATGGAGCTTATATTTTTGTCCCCTATCTCAAGTCGCTGAGTCAGGTTGATATTATGTTTGCTTCACCCGATGTTGGTGGTATTAAGCGCGCCAGAAACTTTGCAAAATTTTTTGAAGCTGATCTTGCTGTCTGTGATAAATACCGAAAAGAAGCGAATAAAATTGAATCCATGCGCCTGATTGGTGAAGTGGAAGGCAAGGACGTTGTACTGGTAGATGATTTAGTTGATACCGCAGGAACCATCTGCAAGGCAGCTCTCCTCTTGAAAGAAAAAGGAGCTAAATCAGTACGGGCTGTTTGTACCCATCCTGTTTTATCCGGAAAAGCATACGAAAACATTGAGAACTCTGCACTGGAAGAATTGGTCGTTACCGATACAATTCCGTTGAAACATGAGTCCCCTAAAATTAAAGTACTAAGTGTTTCTAACCTTTTCGCGAAAGCGATCCGCAAGATTCACGATAATGAGTCGATCAGCTCATTATTCATCAAATTATAGCTTGAAACTTTTAAACTAAACATAAACAATTATGAAAACTGTTGAGATTATAGGGTATAAAAGAGCAAATCTCGGCAAGGCAGATGCACAAAAGTTGCGCGATGAAGGCCTTGTTCCCTGTGTGTTGTACGGAGGAAATGAACAAATTCATTTCTATTCACCGATGATCCTTTTCCGGGATTTGGTGTACACCAATGAAGCACACTTTGTGCACATCAATATTGAAGGAGAGGAATCTCAGGCTATTCTTCAAGAGGTTCAATTTCACCCGGTGAGTGAAGTAATTCTTCATGCTGACTTCCTGAAAATTGCTGAAGACCGTAAAATTAAAATGAGCATACCAACACGTTTGGTGGGTTTATCTAAGGGTGTTTCAAAAGGCGGAGCACTGGTTCGCAAAAGGACAGCACTGAAAGTGTACGGTTATCCTAAACACATGCCTGATCACATCGATGTAGATGTTACTGAGCTTGATTTTCACCACGCCATTAAAGTTGGTGATGTGACAATGGAAAACCTTGAGTTTATGGATCCTAAGCAAGCCTCCATAGCTGTGGTGGAAGTACCTCGCGCTGCTAAATTGGCTGCTGAAGAAGCTGCTGCTCCGGCTGCTGCTGCTCCGGCTGCTGCTGCCGCACCCGCGGATGCAAAGAAAGCTGCCGAAGCTCCTAAAAAAGAAGCTGGTAAGAAATAATCGTATAAACGTTCTCATTAAAATCCCGCCCGTGAAGGCGGGATTTTTTGTTTATTCGAATGATTAATCGCTAACGCATGAAATACTTGATTGCCGGACTCGGAAACATAGGAGCCGAATATGAACTCACACGGCATAACATCGGCTTTTTGGTATTAGATCAATTGGCTGATCAACAGAAAGTAAATTTTTCGGTTGAGCGTCTGGCGGAGAAAGCAGATTTCAAATTCAAAGGCAGAAGCATTCACCTCATCAAGCCATCAACCTACATGAACCTCAGTGGAAAGTCGATTGCCTATTGGATGAATGACTTAAAAATACCAAAAGAGAATCTACTTGTCATTGTTGATGATCTGGCCTTACCGTTTGGGAGCATCCGGCTTCGAACCAAAGGAAGTGCCGCGGGTCACAATGGGCTGAAGAACATCGAAATGCTGCTGGGTGGACAAGAGTATTGCCGTCTGCGATTTGGAATTGGTAATGATTTTGGAAAAGGACAACAGGTGGATTATGTGTTGAGCAATTTTTCGAAGGAAGAATTCACAAAACTTCCGCTGGTCATCCAGAAAGCCAATGATATGATTCTTTCCTTCTGTACCATTGGTGCAGAAAGAACGATGAATCACTTCAATGATTAACTGACGGTTGACCCGGGTTTAACTTCATCCGAAGGTAGTACGAGTTTCAATTTACCATCCCTATCTTCAGCCATAAGAATCATTCCCTGCGACTCGATGCCCATCATTTTTCTGGGTGCCAGATTAACAATCAAGGTAACTTGCTTTCCAGTTATTTCTTCAGGAGTATAGTGCTTTGCAATTCCACTCAACACGGTTCGCTTATCGATTCCGGTGTCAACGGTAAGCTTCAAAAGCTTATCCGATTTCTCCATTCGCTCAGCTGTGAGAACCGTTCCCACACGAATGTCAAGCTTGGCAAAATCATCATAAACAATTTCAGGCTTTAAAGGCTTAACAGGATTTTCTGAAGCGATTACTTCCATCTTGGGTTTCTTTAATTTCTCTACTTGTTTTTCTATTTCAGAATCTTCAACATTCTTGTACAACAATTCAGGCTTACCTAACTGATGATACTGAGGAACTGCTTGAATAAGTTCTTCCTTGTGCCAGAATTTTTTCCAGGATTCGCGAAGTGCTTCCGCATTTAATTGTCTGCGAATACTGGCCGCAGCCTCCGGCAGAAATGGTTCGCACGCCATACCGATGTTTCCAACAATGGTAAGAGCGTAATTCAGGATGGATCCAACAGCCTCCATGTCCTCCTTAGCCAACTTCCACGGTTCAGTTTCAGCCAGAAATTTATTTCCGATTCGTGCCATGTTCATCATCTGAAACTGGGCCTCCCGGAAACGGAAACCCTGAAGAGCCTGAATCATTTCATTAACAGAAACATTCAGATCGGCATGTGCCTGATGATACACCGCCAAAATTTTCGTTCTGCGATCATCTGTACCCGGCAATTCATGTTCGGAAGGAACCTTACCTTCAAAATATTTCCAGGTGAGTACCATAACCCGATTCACAAAATTCCCGAGAATGGAAACCAGCTCACTGTTTACTTTTTGCTGATAATCCTTCCAGGTAAAATCAGCATCTTTCGTTTCAGGTGCAATGGAATTCAACACATAGCGAAGCTCATCCCTTCTGCCCGGAAAATCTTCAAGGTATTCATGCAACCACACAGCATGATTTCTGGAGGTGGATATTTTATCGCCCTCCAGATTTAGAAATTCATTTGCTGGAACATTGTCCGGAAGAATAAAATCACCGGTAGCCTTCAGCATAGAAGGAAAAATAATACAATGAAATACAATATTATCTTTCCCAATAAAATGAATCAGCCTCGTTTCCGGATCCTTCCAATACTTTTGCCAATCGTTAGGACGCAATTCTTTAGTAGCGGAGATATACCCAATGGGTGCATCGAACCACACGTATAGCACTTTGCCTTTTCCTTCCGGAAGCGGAACAGGTATACCCCACTCCAAATCGCGGGTAATCGAACGGGGTTGAAGACCCTGATCC
This sequence comes from Cyclobacteriaceae bacterium, assembly GCA_016787565.1. Taxonomy (GTDB): domain Bacteria; phylum Bacteroidota; class Bacteroidia; order Cytophagales; family Cyclobacteriaceae; genus JAEUUG01. Next base: position 406,308 of record JAEUUG010000004.1, on the reverse strand, counting down.
AGCCAGGATTTACATTGACCATAAACATTCGTCTTCCAATCGTTTTTATGTCCTTCAATCAACCATTCTTTCAGCCAGTTCTCAAACTTATCAAGCGGAAAGTACCAATGCTTGGTGGGTCGAAGAACAGGAGTTTTACCGGAAACCGTTGAGCGGGGATTGATTAACTGACGCGGACTAAGACTCGTTCCACATTTCTCACATTGATCACCATAAGCATTGGGATGACCACAATTCGGACACGTGCCAATGATATACCGGTCGGCCAGAAATATACCTTCCTGTTCATCATAATACTGATCAGAGGTTTCTTCGTTAAGAAGACCTTTATTGTAAATCGTAGTAAAAAATTCCTGTGCTGTTTCGTAGTGAACAGGATTTGAGGTACGGGAGTAGATATCAAAAGAGATATCAAAATCCTGAAATGCCTTCTTCATCAGTTGATGATACTTGTCGACAAACTGACGGGGTGTTGCACCTTCCTTCTTTGAACCAATGGTAATGGCTACACCATGTTCATCGGAACCACAAATAAAAACAACATCCTCACCACGCAAACGAAGGAAGCGTACATAAGTATCCGCTGGTAAATAGGCGCCCGCAATATGGCCAATGTGTAATGGGCCATTGGCATATGGAAGGGCTGCTGTAATCGTATATCGCTTAAACGTGTTCATAACTCCTTTACTTGTCTTAAACAGGTTGCAAAGATGAACATTGAAAGGGATGTAAAAAAATTCCAGCGCCTGGATTGTTCCCGCTCAGGATTATTGCAAGACGGGTGCTGACAACAGGCTGAATTTTACAAAAAACTCGGTATACCCTTCAGGAGTTGTTTTAAGGCCCACGATGCCACCTAATTTTTCGGTTGCTGTTTTGGTTATAAACAGACCAATTCCACCCGTCTCCGACCGCTCTGATGCGCGGGAGAACATTTGAAAAATTTTATCCGGATGGATTTCGCTGATGCCGATGCCATTATCAATAACCCGGATCAGCACGGAATCATCCAACTTCTCTACCCGGATATCCACAAAAGGTTCCACGCGGTCCGAATCATTGTAAAACTTAATCGCATTATCAATCAGGTTCTCGAGAATGATGCGGACAAATTCTTTATCAGAATAAAATACAATATTGCTGCCGATCGATTTTCGTATATCAAGCCGAACAGGAAGTCCTTTCTTTTTCTCCAATAATAAAACATCATTAACCACATGTTCAAAATTAATCAGGTCATCTGCTTTAATGGCTGAATTATTAATCTGGTTAACAATAAGCAATCGTGTCAGTATGGTATTGAGTTTCTCCGCTGTTACATCCAGCTTGTTGAAGTATTTAAGTGCCTCCTCATCTTTCACGTCCATCATGGCAATGTTGCATATACCTTTCAAGCTGGCGAGCGGACCACGAATGTCGTGCGATGTCTTGTAAATAAAGTTATCCAGTTCGTCCACAACGCGGTGTAACGAATGGTTCGCTTTTTCGAGATCACTGGTTTTTGCACGTACCTCATTATCCAAATCCTTATTCAGAATATGCAGTTTCGTATTTTGATCCTCGATGGTTTGTTTGGCTTCCGATAATGCAGCATTTACCTTCTTGATGGTTCGATTTCCACGTTGAAGAACAAGAATAAGCAAGCCCGCCAGAAGAGCGATAACAGCAATAGCAATATTGAGGTCGCGCTGTTGCTTTATCACAACTTCCTTTGAGGCAATGGTGGCACGATTCTCGCGTTCCTCAAACCTAGTTTGAATCTTTGCAATATTTTTAACCAACTCTTCACTAATCAAACTGTCCTTTAGTTTGATGTATCTATCCTGGTAAAAAGATGCCTTCTCAAAATCTTTGGATTGATTGTACAATGCGGAAAACTGTTTATAGGCATCCATCAATAATTGATTGTATCCGGCATGTGACGCAAGAGCTTCAGCTTCCTCCAGGAACTTCTTTGCAGATTCTGTTTCATTTCGAATAATTGCAATTTTTGCCAAGTAGACTAAACTTTCAGATTGCCATCGTTTGCTCTCAGTCTTTCTTGAAATCTCCAGCGATTGTTTAAACTCTTGTTCGGATTTATTATATTGTTTAAGTCCAAAAAAGGAAACTCCCAGGCCAAATTTACCTTCTATAATAATTTGATCACTACAGTCAACACCACACTCCTGAAGTCCCTCGTTGATGTACTTCAAAGCAAATTCATAATTTTTTAAATGATTGTACGAAAGCCCAATATTGATCAACAGCCTATCCAGATCATGCCGATCACCTGCTTCTCGCTTTAAAGTCAGAGATCGGGAAAAGTATACAATTGCCTGATCGTAATTCTTAAGCTTAAAATAAACAAATCCAATGTTATTCAGTGTTATGCTGATCTCGGGTTTATTTCCCTTCTTTTCTCTGGCAACAAGGGATTGAAAATGAAAATCAAGCGCTTTATCGTATTCAGCCTTAAAGGTGTAGGCGAGTGCAATTGAATTGAGTAGGATTTTAACTTCATCTTCGAAGTGATTTCTTTTGGCAATATTCAAGGCACTTAAGGAAACATCAATTGCTTCGGTTATCCTTTCCATTCGCCTTAAAGCGGATCCCTGAATTCGTGAAGCCTGAACCATTCTTAAACTATCGCCCAGACTACTCGCAAGTTGAAATGCATCCACCGCATAAGCCTCTGCCTTTGGGTTATCAACATCAATGTACTCATACCCTAAAGCGTACAAAACCTGAAAGCGTTCACCACCTTTCCTTTCCGGCAAGACCTTTAGTAACGAGTCTATTCTTTCATTTTGGGCATAGCCAGCAGAGAGCATTAACAAACCCAAAAGCGTTGTTAAAACTGCGCGACTTTTAAAAAAGTTTAAAAAATTTTGGTACACGTGTGATTTTCCAAATTTTATTACACGAAAAAGTTCCTGAATGCCAGCCAACTTTGTTCAAGCTAAGACCTCGAAACATAACTAAAAACCTTAAACTTTAAAACCTATGAAAAGAATCATCTACATCTCTTTGATTGCTTTTGTATCAGCCCTTACTATTTCTTCTTGTACTGAAGAAGAGGTAACACCCCAAACTGAACTGAACGGTGGTGGAAATGGCTCAGCAGATGGTAAAAACTAACTCATTAAAAGAACAAATCTTATGAAAACAACAACCAAAATACTTTTCTTCATAGCAGTATCTGCGATTGTTACTTTATCGTTCACGTTCTCTGCTTCAACAAAACAAAATAAAGCCATTGTAGCTGAAAAATCAGCTGTCAACGATACGAACGAGCCCTTGGGCGGTTTTGTGTCGGAAGACAAGTTTTAATTATATAAAACTGTTTTTCAGCGTATTATAGTGGACTCCAGGCTACTTATCAAATGCAAAAAGTATCGCCTGAGGTGCATGGATCGTATTTTCGATTCATCATTATTGCTCTATGCGATTCTCTTGTTTTTGAAAATAGGGGATTAAACGAACTACGATGTGTTGGCAAAATCCAATCAGCACTATTCGTAATAGGTTCTGAGAAAATCCCGCTTGACCAACTTGGTTCCTTTAAATTTTACAGGAGCACCATGGCAAGCTGAAAAATAAAAAAGGGAGCCTTTACTTTTGAGTAGCGGACTGACACTCGACTAATTCAAGTCAGTCAACAGCTACTCGCTATTAAACAAAGAAGATTAGCAATCTCTAATCAAATGAACCCTATATATCCTTTAGGTTGGATGTGTAATAAATTGCCGTAGTGTCACATTTAGCATACTGTTTTACCAATAAGCTCTTAAATATTACATCAAAATTCCACCAAAACAGTCGTTAGGAAAGCAATTCCATTTTTATTGGTGATGTGCTTCCTGAAATGCTTTTCTGGGCTTCAATTGAAGTATCTGAAACATCTCCTGATCCTGAATGCTAGCCGGATTTGGCGTTGTGAGCAACTTATCGCCAGCAAAAATACTATTGGCACCTGCTAAAAAGCACAATGCCTGCTCTTCCAAACTCATGCGAACACGACCTGCAGAGAGCCTGACCATAGCTTTCGGCATAATGATTCGCGATGTGGCAATCATGCGTATCATCTCCCAGACAGAAACCTTCTCCTGATCCTCTAAAGGAGTACCCTCAACGGGCACCAATGCATTCACAGGCACTGACTCCGGGTGCTCCGGGAGTGTCGCAAGTGTATGTAACATCCCGATTCGATCTTTCTCTTGCTCACCCATGCCGATGATGCCTCCCGAGCAAACAGAAATTTTTGCCACGCGAACATTTTCAAGTGTCTCAATTCTGTCCTGATAGGTTCGTGTAGATATGATGTCGCTATAAAATTCTTCGCTCGTATCGAGGTTGTGGTTGTAGGCATAAAGACCGGCATCCTTTAATTTTTTTGCTTGTTCAGGTGTAAGCATGCCCAGGGTGCAACAAACCTCCAGACCCATTTGATTTACTCCCTTCACCATTTCAATAACCTTATCAAAGTCACGGTTGTCACGTACCTCACGCCAGGCAGCTCCCATACAAAAACGAGTACTGCCTGAATCTTTTGCCTCACGTGCTTTACCCAATACTTCCTTCACCTCCATTAATTTCTCAACCTTAACATCAGTATGGTAACGGGCAGCCTGCGGACAATAGGAACAGTCTTCCGGACAACCACCTGTTTTTACTGATAACAATGTACAAACCTGAACTTCCTGAGCATCAAAAAATTGGCGGTGCACAGAGGCAGCCTGGTAAATAAGTTCCAGAATAGGCGTATTGTAAATTTCAGCGATCTCTTCCTTTTTCCAGTTGTTTCGAATGGTTGTCATCTCAGTATCTTGGTTGGCGGATTAATTAATTTTCAGATCAAACGGCATTCTGGCCTGTGCGCCCTGATAGTGTTGCAAGTGTTCCCACTTTTTAAACCAAACGTAGTGTTCACCTAATTCACGCTGCATAATCTTTGCTTCTACTTCGCCTCCGAACTGCTCCATGATATCTTGTAAGAATGGCTTACGCTTAGGATAAAACCTGATTTTATAATCGGATGAAACACCTGCTTTTTCTGCAGCTATCTGTACCGCCACATCAAAACCACCCAGTACATCAACCAGTTTGTTATCCAGTGCCTGCGTGCCTGTCCATACTCTTCCCCCACCAACTTTCTTAATTGCATCTTTGGTAGTTGAGCGACCTTCAGCCGCCTTTTCTGTAAAAGTTTCGTAATGACGCTCCAATTCACTTTGCCATATTCTTTTTTCAGCGTCCGTCAATGGCCGTGTAACCGTAAATCGTTCGCCATACTCACCCGTCTTCACTTCTTCGAAGGTGATACCAATTTTATTTCCCAGGAAACTGCTGAGGTCGAACATGACACCAAAAATTCCAATAGAACCTGTAATGGTGTTGGACTGCGCAACAATAGTATCGCACGCCATTGCCAGGTAATAGCCACCTGAAGCGGCTACATCTGACATAGAGGCTATCACAGGCTTCGTCTGAGAAGCCAGATCAATCTCACGCCACATTACATCGGAAGCCTGGAACGATCCTCCTGGTGAATTGATCCGGAGCACAATTGCTTTGATGTCTTTATCTTCCCTCGCTTTTCTAATTTCTTCAGCAAAAGTATCGGAACCCACCAGGTTATTATTCAGGTCTGCTTTTCCCGGCATAATCTCTCCATCGGCTACAATAACCGCTATTTCATTTTTTGAAGTTTTATAGGTGGAGAAACTCTTCCGGTAAGCATTGTATTTTACAAAATTGATGTTACTGTTTTCACCAACTCCAACGCGACTTCTGAGTTCCGCCAGTACTTCATCAAAATATACCAATGAATCTACCAGTCCGTTAGCTTCTGCATCAATACCATTCTTCACAACCATTTTATCTGAGATAGCTCTGAGTTGTTCTTGTGGTATGTTGCGTGCAGTCGAAATTTTACTCAACACATCATCGTAGATAGAGTTGATCAGCGAGATAAGCTGCATTCTGTTTTCATCACTCATCTTATCCAACAAAAAAGGCTCCACTGCACTTTTGAACTCTCCAACCCGGAAAACCTGCGGCTTAATCTCCAGTTTATCAAAAAGTCTTTTATAGAATTCACCCTCTACAGCAAGTCCATTGAATTCGAAATCACCCTCTTTGTGAAGAAGAATTTTATCGGCAGCCGTGGCAAGATAAAAAGCCTTTTCAGAGTACATCTCGCTGTAGGCGATTACCCACTTTCCGGAGGATCTGAAATTAATTAATGCCTGCCGTACTTCTTCTACCGTTGAATAACCCGCCATGGGCATGCTAACCTCAAGGTAGATACCTTTTATACTGGTGTCTTCTTTAGCATGTTCAATAACTTGCTTCAATTGCATTAAGCCAATGGGCTGAACATTCCCGAATGGGAAGCCCGTAAATGAGTCTTCGCCCTGCATTTCACGAATGGGGGCATCGAGTTTTAAATGAAGGACTGAATTTTCCTTCACGACCACTTCTTTATCGGACGCAAGTGCACTTAAGAAAATAATAATTATGCCCACTAAAGCGACCATTGCCACTAACGCGCCCAGGCAAGAAGCAAAAAAGGCCTTGAAAAAATTCATACAGTCATGTTTAAGGTTCAAAAATAAGCATTACCACTTCGAATAAAAAAGTATGTTTGCAGGGCTGATAATTACATGAACACCGGTATTTTTCTTTTGCTAGGGACTAACCTGGGCAACAAAGCTCAAAATCTTCATGCCGCACGAGAGAAAATAGAGATGACCATAGGTCGTGTGCTCAAGGCTTCTTCCGTTTACAAAACAGCTGCCTGGGGTAAACAAGATCAGCCTGAGTTTTACAATCAGGTCATTTCCGTTGAAACAGAATTATCGCCTGCATTACTGCTGGAACAAGTGCTGGCCATTGAACACGAGATGAAGCGAAAACGGGAAGAAAAATGGGGCCCTCGTATTATCGATATTGATATTCTGTTTTACCATGATATCGTGAAACAACAGGTTGATTTAATCCTTCCGCATCCCGGCATTTCCTCCAGGCGCTTTGTACTGGAGCCTCTTGCAGAAATTGCGGCAACTTTAATCCACCCGGTACTCCATAAAAGCATCCAGACATTATTGACTGAATGTCCAGATACGCTCCTGGTAGAAAGAATCACCTTATAAACTCATTGTTTCTGCTTCCGGTGCAATTTTCTTAACGAGACCCTGAAGAACTTTTCCGGGACCACATTCAACAAATAATTTTGCTCCGTCAGCTACCATTTTTTGCACTGATTGTGTCCAGCGCACCGGTGCTGTTAATTGAATGATCAGGTTCTTTTTAATTTCAGTAATATCGCTTGAGGGTAGTGCATTAGCATTTTGATACACCGGACAAATCGGTTTACTGAAAACCGTTCGCTCAATAGCTGCGGCTAATTCTTCTCGGGCGGGCTCCATCAGTGGCGAGTGGAAAGCACCCCCTACCTGAAGTGGAAGTGCACGTTTGGCACCAACTGCTTTGAGTTTCTCGCAGGCCACTTCAATTCCCTTCATTGATCCGGATATCACCAATTGTCCCGGGCAATTATAATTAGCAGCAACAACGACTTCATCAATGGAGGCGCAAACCTCCTCAACAACTTTATCATCCAGGCCAAGTATGGCAGCCATCGTTGACGGATTAATCTCACATGCACGTTGCATGGCTGTCGCGCGTTGTGAAACCAGTCGTAATCCATCTTCAAAAGACAACGCTTTGTTAGCAACCAAGGAAGAAAACTCTCCAAGAGAATGTCCAGCGACCATATCCGGAGCAAAGGAGTCGCTTGACAAAGCAAGAGCAACCGAATGTAAAAAAATAGCAGGCTGCGTTACATTAGTCTGCTTCAACTCATCTCCAGTTCCTGCAAACATGATATCGGTTATCCGAAAACCCAAAATGCCATTTGCCTGATCAAATAACGCGCGTGCTTTTGCATGGGATTCATAGAGTTCTTTACCCATGCCGGTGAACTGCGCACCCTGCCCCGGAAAAATATATGCTTTCATACACGTAAAATTAAGGTTCGAATATCAGACTGAATTTTAAGAATAGCAATCCAATAAGGATCATGAATTCTACTTTAGACTTCAATAAATCTGCTTTTTGTTTCTGGTGAGGGCGCCATGCAGTGATCTGTTCGGCCAAAAAGTCGATACCGGTTCTTAGCTATTGTAAGATACAGGAAATCGCGTATAAAGCGTGGGATGATTCGAAAGACATACAATAATGGCCAAAGATTATTTAGGTTTCTGGCAACCTCCAAGGCAGCATCGCTGCGCGTATAGAGTTTATTGTTTTGGAAAAGAATGAAGGTATCAAGTTTTGTTGTACTCAATCCTGCCTGCTTCAGGTGTTGTTGGCCGAACGCAGATTGCAGCGAGGCAAACTTAAACCGTTGGTGACTGTCGCGTTTGATGATGAATTGCACCGCTCCATTGCATAGATTACAAACACCATCAAAAAATAAAATACTCTCTTCCGAAGGACTTACCTGAGTAGCTGTACCCATCCCTTCAGTATTTTATTTTTCTTATCGGGATAAACCGTATCGAAGGTTACATTAGCAACATAATAGTAGATACCGGAAGCCAGTTCCGAACCATTCGTAGCGCGGCCATTCCAATCGATGTAAATAGATTTACCATCGTCAGTTCCCGATTGATAGGTATACACTTCAGTACCCCAGCGGTTAAAAACCTTAAATGATACTTTTTCTACAAATCGTGCACATTTTGATTCGTCATTAACGCCACCGCATATTAATACCGAGCCACCTTCTCCGTTGGGTTCTGAGTACAAGGGTCGCTTGTTCGTACTGTAGGCACTAAATACATCGTTGCACTTATCACCATTGGGTGTGAAAAAGTTGGGTAATTCATAGTACGGACAATTGTCATAGCAGACTGGCTCACTCAATTTACTTTCGTTTCCGGAACGATCGACTGCCGAAATCTTATAGCAGCGGGCATACGAAAGTAAATCCTTGTCTGTATAGGTTGTTTCGCGAATGCCCGAAGCAATCAATACATATTCACCTACACTTGAGTTGGCTGCGTAAACATTATAGTATGAAATGTCATTGCGGCAGGCAGTATCTTCCGGGCGTTCCCAATTTATCTCGTTATTGAATACTACAAAATCACAGGCATTGGCTTCATTGCAGGTAACAACTTGGGGTGCTGGTGGTTCAGGCTTGCAGGGCGGTGTTTCATCCCCCGGCTGAGCACAGATAATTTGCGAGAAATTCAGCAAGGGTTGTTCCAGTTGTGGACTGCCATAGCCTCCCCGCGTCATGATCCGATAACAGTAAACCTGATTATCCTCTAACGGTCCTTCATCGAGGTACATAAATCCACCCTGACTAACATCAACCTCTGCAATCAGTACAAGCTGGCTTTCATCCGATCCTTCAGGCCCCCGATAAATCAAGTGCCTGTTGGGTACGGTTTGAATCTGATTTGACCAGGGCACAAAGGCAGACCAGTTCAATTCAATTTTTTTCAATAATGATTTGGCTTCCAACCTGACGGATGAAGCGGATGCGGACTTATCTACGAATGTCGTTCCACCGTTCGCATAACAATCAATACGATAGTTATAGACATTTTCAATAGTATTCAGATTGACATCGGTAAAAGTTGTATCGGTAGTAATTATTGCAATTGGGGTTGCACCCTGCGCACCTGCGAAACCAACACCGCGATAAACCCGGTATTGATACGGTGGAGGAAACTGAGCAATATCAGCCTGAAAAGGTCGCGTCCAACGAACAAATATTCGACCATCGGCAGATCCTGTTTTTTCAACTGAAACATTCATAATAACCGGGGCATCGGCTAAAATAGGCCCTACACATATTTCATCCGAAACATAGCTCTCACCTCCCCGTGGGGCCGGGAACAATGCCACCAGCCGATAGCAATATTTCGCTCCCGGTGCAAGGCCATTTCCGTTGTTTGTATCCAGGTAACTTGTTACCGGAATGTTATTTACATCCTTAACGGGCAACTCTGTTATTAATTGATATCCGGCATACTCGGGCATTCCTGTTTCACACTCTGCCGGGGTAAAGGCAAAGCTATCCACCCGCCTCCACACCTGCATAGTTTCTGCATTCTGGCATTCATATGCATTCCAATTGAGTTGTGTAGATCGTGGGCCTGGATTGAGTATTGCGCTTTGCCATTCCGGTGATGGCCCCACAACAGTAATTCGCCATGTCTTGAAGGTGGCTAGCTTTACTCCACCGTTGGGAGGATTGTCAGAGATTTTTAATACTACCTGAAAAGCCTGATCCTTAACGTGGATGCATTCAGTTTGCCATTGGAAAATTACCTCAGCATGAGGGTTTGAACTTTGATACTTGGGCGACAGCGTATCCGGTGCCGGATAAATCATGTACGCAGGTGACTGCGCTTCAGCGAGATTCAAAATCTCTGAGAACCCTTCAATTTTTACCGGGTCAAAATCAGGGTCTGTTCCTCTGATTTTTATCCTGATTAATGTCCCGGCCTCCACACAAATATCTTCTGGTTCTTCAAGATCAGGCCTTTCGTTATCACAATCCTCAACAATAATCTGCATGTCGCGCCTCACAAAACCCATCGGATACCAAGAACCATTAATCTTACGCCACTCCTTAATTACAAAAGCAATATTATACTCTCCAGCCCTACCCGGGGCATCCCACGTAATTGTACCCGTTACCGGATCAATACCAAATATTGGCTGACCGTTGCCCTGTTCGTTGCCTTGATTGAAGTTGGAATAAAAACCTTGTGCGTTGGGAGGTCGGTAATTAACAACAGGAACGTTCTCTGCACTGAATGGAATGACCATTTCATAGGAGAGGCTATCGCCATCGGGATCATAGGCCCCGGGATTATGAAACCAGGCTACACCAATGCATGCTCTGTCAATGGGTGGAACCAGCAACTTGGGAGAGTTACTGCAACCGCCCTGTGCATCCAAAAATGGATCTAGGTTAATAACCGTTTCAATATAGAAAAGCGTGTTTATGGAGTTATCCATGTTCAGCACACCGCCATTTCGATTGGGCTCCTGATAACTGATCTTGTACTGCTGATAACCTGTATAGGTGTGAAAGACGGTATAGGAGGCTGTGGCTATGGAGCCATCGGGATCGAGATCATAGCGGATAATATTTGGCTGCTCCGGAACAAATTCCTTTTGACCATCACCGAAATAGATATAAGAAATGTCAACATCGCCACCAAATTTAACGGTCGTGTTTTTGGTATTGGTGAAAACCGTTACCGTAATCTTAAAGGTTAGGGCATTGCAACTAACCCGTTCAACAATAATTTCACCGGCCCGTAAATGCGTGGCATACACCTGCTGGCCTATTGTCAGCATACTTACGATAAAAAGAAAAAGTCGTACGATTTTAAATACATTCATACAGTTACCTCAAACATTCAACACAGAAACCAATGATTAGGTTACAATATAAAACCTTCTTACCGATCCTGAAAATCCAATACGATGAACGCCCAAAGCTTAAAAATATTTGATTTTAAAGGCCTCTCTATGAGATTTTATTTCTCCTTCCATACATAATCTTTCCCTAAACAACTCGAAGAATCAATCCAAATGCCTTGTGTTCAAGCTATTCTCAATATATTGCATCAACCAAACCTGAACCAACCTATAACCTTGTATGAAACCAACCGTCATGGCGGATAAGTTCGTATTGCAAAAAAAGCAATTGGAGCTTAAGCGCATCATTCGTCAAATGAGGCTCGACCAACTACATTCTAGCACTGTTTACAGAAACCTTGAACATGAACTCAGTCATCTCAACCGACAACTGGATCAATCCGGCAAGGTTGTATCAAGTCATTAAGCAGACACTCAACCTCCCTCAACTGTTTATTCTCATTCAAAGTAACGTATGCGCGTCATAGGAGAGATACCCCACCCGAATTGTAAGATAACCCTGTTTTCATGGAACAACCGATACCTGGTAAAACTGGAACAAGGCTATCTGGAACAGACGTATAAGATTGATCAGTTTGAAGTTTCCGGGGATGAGGGTCTTATCCAGATCATTAATGAACCTTTTATTGAACAGGCACTAAAAATATTTGATGAGATGAATCACGCTTGGAGTAAGGCCATCCGGGAAGGTTAAAAGCACGCGCAATAGAATTGAATGATGTAATTTATATTATTTTGCAGCCCCGATGGAAGTTGTAGAAAAGAAAAATAAGAACAAGAAGTATAAGCCCATCCTGGAGGGTATACCCGACTGGCCTGTATACCAGCTTAGCAAGAATAGAAAGGAATTTATTGAAGAGGTTGCGCAGAAATCATTTAACCGGGTGAAAGAGGTTAGACCGACCACAAAGCAGCTGATGGATGAATTGGAAGCAACGGTTTACCGCGAGCAACAGCGTATGAAGCGAAATCGCTGGCGAGTTGATCCAGCCGATGAGCCCAAATTCTGGTCGCAGATTAAAAGCGAACTCGTTGCGCTGACTAACAAGTCCGCAGAAGAAATTCAAACCAAAGCAGATGAAATTTTACACCGAATTGTATCGCGCTATGCAGCAGAAATTGCGGGCAATTTCAAACCAAACTCCTATCGGTTAACACGTGAAATCATCAAGTTTTGGTTTTCACGATTGTTAAACGGTGCCCGTGTAAAAAAATTCGGTGCCTTCTTTCGCAACCGCTACACGTTGCGCGATAAAATACAAATCGTTGGAAAGGCCAAACAAATCCGAAACCTCGCTCGGGTTGGAACCATTGTTATGGTACCCACACACTTCAGTAACCTGGATTCGATATTAATCGGTTGGGTTATTCATTCACTCGGGTTGCCCGCCTTTATTTATGGCGCTGGTTTGAATCTTTTTAACATCAAGATTTTTGCCTACTTCATGAATAGCCTGGGCGCGTATAAAGTAGATCGGAGAAAGAAAAATCTTCCCTATCTCGAAACACTAAAACTTTACTCAACCCTCGCTATTCAAAAGGGAGCGCATAGTTTGTTCTTTCCCGGTGGAACACGATCGCGTGCCGGCATGTTGGAAAAACAATTGAAGCTCGGATTGCTCAGCTCAACGATTGAAGCGCAGCGCAACGCGTATTTAGAATCCAAACCTGAGGAGGAACCTCGTAAGATCTTCATTGTACCCGTAACACTCAATTACCATTTCGTTTTGGAAGCCCCAGAATTGATTGACGATTACCTCTCGGTAAAGGGTCAGGACCGCTATTTACCAGAACAGGATAAATACGGAAGCTGGCAGATGCTGAAATTCCTGTTTAAATTTTTTACAAAGGGCTCAAACATATCCGTTTCGATCGGCAAAGGTCTGGATGTGATGGGGAATTATGTTGATGATGACGGGAATAGTCTTGATGCACAAGGACGAATCATTAACACCAGAGATTACTTTGTAACGGAAGGTCGAATTGCTGTTGACAAACAACGGGAGGATGAGTATACCCGAATGCTCAGTCAAAGAATTGTATCGGAGTACCATCGTATTAACCGTGTCTTTGCCAGCCACCTCGTTGCTTTTGTGGCCTTTGAATTATGGCAACAAAAGCATCCCAAGTTGGATCTGTTTGGGTTATTGCGCTTACCGGAAGAAGATCAGGTACTGTCGTATGAAGAATTCAGAGCTGCCTGTAAGCGTGTGCGAAAGCAAATCTATCACTTAAAAGATGAAGGCAAAGTATATCATGCAACACATCTGAAAGGCAAGATTGATCTGGTGATTCGCCATGGCCTTGAAAACGTAGGCATCTTTCATCTCAAGCGACCCCTCCTGCTCAGCAAACAGGGCAACATCATCACGCAAGATTTTAATACGCTGTATTATTACCACAACCGCCTCGCAGGTTATGACCTCGAAAAGTTTGTCTGATAATAAACCGGTCGGTGTTATCGGAGCTGGCAATTTTGGCAGTGCTGTTGCCAACCTGCTGGCACCTCAACGTGATGTGATTCTCTATGCCCGTGATGAAAAAGTGATACACCAGATGCAGGCACACCATGAGATTCGCGGGCATAAGATGCGAACTAATGTGCAGCCTACTAACGATTTGGAATACATCGCCCGGGAATGCGATGTGCTGTTTCCCATTGTTCCTTCGGCTCACTTCCGTGGAATGATGAAACAACTGTCGCCCCACCTCCACCCCTACCATATTCTTATCCACGGCACAAAGGGTTTTGATATTACGCTTCCGGAAGGGCAAACACTTGAAAACACACGAAAGTTAAATCGCAGTCAGGTCAAAACAATCAGTGAGGTCATCAAGGAAGAAAGCGTGGTGGTGCGCGTAGGTTGCCTGGCCGGGCCAAACCTGGCCAAAGAACTGGCAGCGGGTCAGCCAGCTGCTACTGTGATTGCCAGTCACTTTAATGAGGTGATCAACCTGGGAAAAAGATTGTTGCGTAACGATCGCTTTCAAGTTTACGGCAACAATGATCTCGTTGGCGTTGAGTTAGCGGGGGTTTTAAAAAATGTGATCGCCATTGCAGCCGGTGCACTCAGCGGAATGGGTTATGGTGAAAATGCAAAAGGATTACTGATCAGCAGAGGCATGGTGGAAATGGTATACCTTGGCCGTGCGCTAGGCGGAAATACAACAGCTTTTCTGGGAATTGCCGGAGTAGGCGATCTGGTCACAACCTGCAACAGCTCGCTAAGTCGAAATTTTAATGTAGGCTATCGCCTGGCACAAGGTGAAACACTGGCAGAAATTCTGGCCAGCACGGATGAAATTGCCGAAGGTATCAACACAGTACAAATTGCCAAGAAGTGCGCAGACTATTATAAAGTAAGGGCACCTATTACAGGAGCGCTTTATCAAGTACTATTTGAAGATCTTACCGTTAAAGAAGCCCTTCAATACCTGATGCGGTATCCACTAAATGTTGATATTGATTTTTTGTGAAGTCTAACCTTCTACCTGACTCTTTATACGATCGGCCACATCGGCTAACTCCTCTTTGGTTGGATTTAACTTTGGTCGCGTAAAGTTTATATCACCCATTGTGTTCATGGGCACCAGGTGCACATGTGTATGCGGAACTTCCAACCCGATCACGGCAACGCCAATGCGTTTACAAGGCACAGCTTTCTTGATGGCATGAGCAACTCCTTTTGCAAAAACATTCAGACCCGCGAGGGTATCATCATCCAGATCAAAAATATAGTCTACCTCCTGTTTCGGAACAACCAAGGTATGCCCCAGAACCAATGGATTAATATCCAGAAAAGCAATATACTTTTCATTTTCTGCAACAATCAACGCTGGGATTTCCCGATTGATGATCCGTGTAAAAATTGAAGCCATAGTTGACGAGGGTTGACCGTATAAAATCCGACCTTTCAGAAAATCATGCTGTAATATTCGTAATCTCAAACTCCATCTCGCCTGCGGGAGTTTTGATGGTGGCCATCTCTCCTTTCTTTTTGCCCAAAAGGCCTTTGCCTATAGGCGACATGGTTGATATTTTTCCAGCCTTCAGGTCAGCTTCTTCTTCTGATACCAATGTATAGGTGACTGATGCACCATTCTTTTTATTCTTAATGGTTACTTTGGATAATATGGATACGCGCGATGTGTCGATATTATTTTCATCCAGCAGGCGCGCTCCGCTAAGCAAATCCTCCAACTGGGCAATCTTAGCCTCCAGGTGACCTTGCGCATCTTTCGCTGCATCGTATTCCGCATTTTCACTCAAGTCACCCTTATCCCGTGCTTCCGCAATTTGCCGGGCAATTTCAGCACGACCTTTTGATTTAAGCTCGCTCAACTCTGCTGTTAATCTGTCTAAACCTTCCTTGGTATAGTATGATATTTTTTTACTCATGATTACCGACTATTAATTTTTTAAACTCACTGTTCAGCCGCTCCATTGTTTTCTCTGATGGGCTGTCAAAAAAGAAACAACGGCCTCATCGCTGAGACCGTTGCTGCTTCACAAAGGTAATACTTTAAGTTTCGAATGCAAAAATCAGGTATCGACCAGTTCCGGAAGGTTCGTTTTGATTTGTTCCAATATCTCATCATCAAACTTTGCAAGGTACAGTGTTTTTACTTTCGAAAGCTGTTCAACAGTCAGTCCTTTTGCTCCCCGCAGATCAGCTTTATACAGACTTGCATTTTCAAAATCGGCTCCCATGACATAACAATTCTGAAGGTTCGATTCCATTAAAAAAGCATTATTAAAATTCGCTTTAATCAGAAAAGCACTATCAAAATGAGCCTTGATCAGAAAAGCATCTTTAAAATTAGCCCCACTAGCATACGCACCCTGCAAGTTGGCCTGGTTGAGATTTGAGTTTTCAAAATTGGTTTGATTTAAGCGTGCATTTTCAAGGTTCGCTTCTATTAAAGACGACTGTGAGATGTTCGCTGAATTCAAATTCGATCCGCTGAGGTTGGCGTAGTTCAGGTTTGTGCGGGGTAAGTAACAATTTACAAGATTGATATCGTGAATACCATGGCGATTTAAGCGCTTAATGTTACCCACTGTCCGAAAGGCTGCTTCTTCTGATTCCCACAATCGAAAATCGTCAATCTCATCTTTGTAGGTGCGAATGCGTTGGCGCTTCTCTCCATTTTGATTTAACCAGACGAGGAGAATACCAATCACAGCAATATCGAAGATCATTCCGTGTGCTTCGGCCAGCACCTGCTGAATAAAGGTATCAAAATCGCGAAGGTAGTAACGAAGACTCAGGCCTAAAACGAGGATCGTCACAACCAACAAAACAATGGCAGAGGTTAACAGAGGCTTTTCAATAACGGAGTTATAAAACTCGTTCCACTTCTTGATACGCTTCTGTAAAAAACCCATAGTGAGGTTTGAATTAATGAAATTGAAGTTAAGAATTTAAGTCTGCTAGCGCAATGAAAGCGACTTGATTCCGTTTATCAAAGCTACATTAATTTTTATATGCGATTCAAATGTCCAGCCGGCAATGTGGGGGGTTAATATTACATTCGATTTTTTACTCAATGCATGAAATGTTTGTTGCTGTCCGACTGTCAGCTTATCGAGTTTTTCATTTTCCAAAACATCTAACACAGCTCCGCGAAGAAGTCCAGAATCCAAGGCTTTGAGCACATCAGCCAATACAACAATTTCTCCTCGTGCTGTGTTGATCAGGAGTATTCTCTTTCTGAATTGATTGAAATACTGTTCAGTAACGAGCCCACGAGTTTCATGGGTTAGCGGAATATGCAAGCTAACGATATCACACTCATCGTATATTTCGTTCATCTGAACTTCACGAATGCCTTCACTTGCAAATCCAACTTTATACTTATCATACGCCAAAACCTTACATCCAAAACCAGAAAGTCTTTTGGCAAATGCCTGACCCATGTTACCATAACCAATAATGCCAACCGTTTTTCCCATCAGTTCTTCACCCCGATTTCCCTCACGGTCCCAGATCAATCCTTTTACTTGGCGATCTGCCTTCGGAAGATTCCGCATCAGTGCCAACACTGAACCTACCGTGTACTCACCTACAGCATCGCGGTTTCCTTCTGCGGCATGCAAAACGTATATTCCCTTGTCCTGTAAATACTCCAAATCAAGGTTGTCGAGGCCTGCTCCTGCCCGACCAATGAATTTAACCGAAGGAGTTTCTCCTAATAATTCCTGATTGATAATGGTCTTGCTCCGTACGATCAGCCCCTGATAGTGTTGGTGAATTTTTTTTATTTCATCATCGGTAATGTGTGGCTTGTAATCATATTCCCATCCGATTCCCGAGAGCATGGGAAACAAGCTTTCATGCATGGCATCAATAATCAGACATTTCTTAATCGACATGATCAAAGTAAAAAGTGAACCGTCAAAAAGTAAACTGTTAAGCCCAGCAAGTCATTTATAGTAGTAATAAACGGACCTGCGGCTAGTGCCGGATTAAACCCGAAGCGATTTAATATCAGGGGTGTAAGGGTGCCGATAAACGAAGCGAAAAGAACAACGCTGCAAAGCGCTATGGAAACAACCATCGATAGTTCATACTCCTGGAAAAGCAATACGTTGGCACCAAAAACAAGAATGGAAAGAAAGAGTCCATTGAGTATTGCTACGAAAAACACTTTTACCAGGCGGTTCCACAAGCCTTCATCCACAAAGTCAGGATTCGCCAAGCTTTGTACAATAAGCGATGAAGATTGAATTCCGACATTACCCCCAGTAGCCTGAATCAAAGGCGTAAAAAAAGCAATGGCCGTGATGCGGGCGAGTTCTGCTTCAAACAAACCCATAAACTTGGCATTCATCAGTCCACCAAAAATTCCAATCAATAACCACGGAAGACGCGCCCGGGTATTGCGCCAGACACTGTCGTCTTCCTCAACATCCTCGCTGATACCCGCCATGATCTGACGCTCCTCATCAGCTTGCTCAGTAATTACGTCCACCACATCATCAATAGTAATCCGGCCAACTAACTGTCCCTGAACATTAACTACCGGAACAGATTCCAAATCATATTTCTGCATGATCTCCGCTACTTCCGAATCTTCCATATAGGTTTCAACCGAAACGATGTCATGCTCGCTGATATCTGCCACCCGCTTTCGCGCATCTGAAATAATTAAATCCTGCAGCGCCACTTTGCCAACCAGCTTCTCCTGATCATCCACAACATAAACCGCATAAAACTTCGAAACATTCTCTGCCTGCTTGCGGATCTCCTCCACACATTGAACAACCGTCCAGTGAACATAGGCCTTGATCAACTCCTTGGCCATTAATCCACCGGCTACGTTTGGCTCATACCGTAGAAGTTCGGTAACCTGTGTGCGCAGTTCCGTCTCCAAGCCTGAAAGCACTTGCTCCCTGACCTTTATTGGAAGTTCATTTAGAATATCAGCCGCATCATCAGAAGCAAGTTGATTAAGGAAATTGATAATTTCTTTGGGCAGGTAAACTTTTAAAAAACGCTGCCGTGTTTCTGTGTCGAGATCCCTGATAATTTCAGCCTGTAACTCTATTGGAAGCATGTCCATCACATACTTGGATTCCTCGGAGTTAAATTCATATAATAACGTGGTGATATCGGCAGGCTTTACATCCTGAAGAGTCTCGGTTATGAATACATGATCGTGCTCATCCAGCGCCTGCTGAAAGCGATCAATAAATTCTTTAGTTAATTCGAATTCAATGTGAAGATGCTGCACGACTTCCTTCTATTATACGGGTGAGGTTTATAAACTCATCTACCGAGAGTTGTTCAGCGCGCTGATCCAATAGCTTCAAGCCCACCACTTCGGCTGGCAAATTTAGATTTTTTAGTGCGTTGCGCAACGTCTTCCTGCGGTTATTAAAACCCTGCTTCACTACCCTCACAAAAAGTTGTTCATCACACTCTAATGATTGTCGGGCATTCCGCTCCAACCGAATAACGGCAGACATCACATTGGGTGGCGGTGTGAATACACCGGGCGGAACCTTAAACAGTAACTCAATAGAATAATAAGCCTGAAGCAACACACTTAATATTCCATAGGTTTTATTGCCATGCTTAGCTGCCATTCGCTCGGCCACTTCTTTTTGCAACATGCACACGACCTGATCTACCTGATGGCGATTTTCCAATACCTTAAAAAAAATCTGAGATGATATATTGTACGGGAAATTTCCAATTATCGAAAAGTGATTGGGGAAAAAATCTAAAGAATTCAACTCCAGAAAATCACCTTCTATAAGATTATTGCCCAATGCAGGATAATGTTTGTGCAGATAGGCCACCGAATCGCGGTCAATCTCAACCAGCTTAAGCTGAATATCCTTTTCAATAAGGTACTTGGTTAAAACACCCATGCCAGGGCCAATCTCTAGAACAGCACACCGTTGGTCCCGCAATGTTAAGGCATCAACAATGCGCTGTGCAATATGCTGATCGTGAAGGAAATGTTGCCCCAACGATTTCTTTGGTCTGACCTTATCTGTTCTGACAATGCGCATGACGGCAAAAGTACAAAGGAAGAAGGAGAATGAAGTTATGAGTCGATCTACCACTGAGGGTTACATAGTTTGTGTTTTAATTTTTGTTAATTCGCAATCAATTAGCACCTCATGACACAACCACACAGACCACACGAGAAACCCCGCATCGGAATTACCATTGGAGACTTCAACGGTGTCGGACCGGAAGTAATTATGAAGGCCTTATCGGATAACCGCTTGCTCAGTATGATTACGCCTGTGATTTATGGCTCTTCACGGGTGATATCATTCTATAAAAAACTTTACAATATTGAAGAGTTCAGTTACACGCAAGTAAAAGGCAAAGGACAGTTCGCTCCAAAAAATATCAATGTCATTAATTGTTGGGAAGATGTATTTGAAATAACCCCCGGAAAACCTTCGCGGGAATCCGGTAAAGCTTCTTTCCAGGCTTTACAACAAGCCTGTGAAGAACTTAAGGAAGGCTTGATCGATGCGCTTGTTACAGCCCCGATTGACAAGCACTCCATTCATAGTGAGGAGTTCCCCTTTAAAGGTCATACCGAATACCTTACCCAGTTCTTTGGCGCTTCAGAAAGTTTGATGTTCATGGTAAGTGATGCCCTGAAAGTTGGATTGGTAGCGGAGCATGTTGCACTGAAAGATGTTGCACCATTAATTACAAAAGAAAAAATTGAAAGTAAACTGCGGTTACTGGATCAGTCTCTGAAAAAAGATTTTAGTATTACTAAACCACGTATAGCCGTTCTGGGATTGAATCC
Organism: Cyclobacteriaceae bacterium; assembly: GCA_016787565.1. Taxonomy (GTDB): domain Bacteria; phylum Bacteroidota; class Bacteroidia; order Cytophagales; family Cyclobacteriaceae; genus JAEUUG01. The sequence goes on along the minus strand of JAEUUG010000004.1, from coordinate 385,563 downwards.
ACACGCAGGCGATGGGGGCTTAATCGGACAGGAAGAAGAATCAATAATTAAACCTGCCATTAACGAGTTGAAAAATAAGGGCAAGCTGGTGTTTGGTCCCTTTCCGGCAGATGGTTTTTTCGGATCATCACAATACACCCGCTATGATGGCATACTAGCCATGTACCACGATCAGGGGCTCATTCCGTTCAAAACCATCGCTTTCGATAATGGAGTCAATTTTACGGCTGGTTTAAATGTTGTTAGAACGTCACCCGATCATGGAACCGGGTATGCAATAGCAGGCAAAAACGAAGCTGACGAAAGCTCTTTACGGGAGGCCATTTATCGGGCAACCGATATCTTTAAGCATCGCAGGGAACCGTCCACAGAAAAATAAGCTTTATTGGTTGGGTGATTTTGCCTTTCGACCGGGCATTCAACCAAATCATCGATTATTGTATAAATTTGAACTTCAAGTAACAGTTGAAATGGATATTGTCACCAAAAAGCAACTTAACATACTTATACAACTGGCCGAAGCCGATAAACACTTCGCTAAGGTAGAACGGGAGATGATCTTTAAGATCGCCAAAGAAAGGAATTTTCCAGAAGATATTGTTTCCGATCTTATCCGAAATCCTGAGCCGGTTGATTCGTTAGGAGCCCTTTCAGCGGACCAGAAATTTGACTATCTTATGTCCTCCATCGAATTGGTCTTCATCGACCAGAATGTTTTCGAAAGCGAGATTATATTCTGTAAAAACATCGCCATTAAACTGGGTTTCAAAAAAGGCGTAATCGATTACTTCATTGAAAATTATGGCACCAAAACCCGGGACGAGTTTAAAACCGTTGCCCTAACAAACTATGTTTAATCCTTAATACAAGGTCAAATACAGGGTTTTGAGACATTCTTGACATTAAAATACTCCAAACCCGTTTTCGGATCAGCACCATTCTTTGTGCATTCCATTAATTATCATAAATTTGCCGACTAATTTTAAAACACCCTAAGGGTAAGTTTTGAAAGCTTTTCGAGTCAACATTTTAGGCCTGAGTCTCAACGTACACCAATTCGAATACGAATTAGGTGACGAGTTCTTCAGGGAATATGGTTCGGACCTTATATCAAAAGGTTCTTTCCATGTCAGCGTTGCCTTGAATAAACATGAAACGTTCATTGAAGCTGATTTCGATATTAAAGGCAAGGTTAAACTGATTTGTGACAGGAGCCTGGAGCCCTTTGATTACCCAATTGACACGAACCAGAAAATTGTGTTTAAATACGGTGATCATGATGAAGAAATCACGGAGGAGATTGTCATGATTCAACGGGACACAGTTACACTTGAACTCGGGCACTATATATACGAGTTTATAGGTCTGTCGATCCCGATGAAAAGACTCCATCCGAAGTTTCAGCAAGAAGATGATGAATATGATGGAGGAATTATTTACTCTTCGGAAACAGCATCGGAAAACGATAATAAAGACGAGATTGATCCTCGTTGGGAAATTTTAAAGAAATTAAAATAAACTGTTTTAGCATATGCCAAATCCGAAACGAAAAACCTCGAAAACCCGGAGAGATAAAAGAAGAACCCATTATAAGGCTCACGCCAAGCAATTGGCTGTTTGCCCGACAACCGGAGAGCATCACCTGCCCCACCGTGCCTTTTGGCTCGAAGGCAAACTTTACTTCCATGGTAAAGTGGTGATGGAAAAAGAAGTTCTGGCTTGATACCATGGTTCATCCCGATAAAATTCTTTTCCTAGAATCGAATAATAATATCGGTATCAGTAACTGGCGTTTTTGTGCCACCTTGAATTAATTCTTGAAATATGCTCGATGGTTTCATCGGGCTTTTTCATTTTATACGGAAAGTCAAACCACCACAAACAAATGAATAACGTAAAAGCTGCCATCACCGGAGTTGGAGGATATGTTCCAGACTACATTTTAACCAACAAGGAACTTGAAACTATGGTGGAAACCAGTGATGAGTGGATCACCAGCCGAACCGGCATCAAGGAACGCAGAATATTAAAAGGTGAGAATCAGGGCGTTTCGGTAATGGGTGCTGCAGCTGTAAAAGATTTACTTACCAAGACCAAAACGGATCCGAAAGACATTGACCTGATTATTTTTGCCACGGTAACGCCTGATATGCCCTTCCCAGCTTCAGCCAACATTGTAGCCGCTGAAGTGGGCGCAACCAATGCTTTTAGTTTCGATATTAGCGCTGCCTGTTCAGGTTTTATTTATGCTTTGACCACCGGTGCCAAGTACATTGAATCGGGTATGTACAAAAAAGTTATCGTTATTGGTGGCGATAAAATGTCATCGATCATCAACTACAAAGACCGCACAACCTGTATCATTTTTGGCGATGGCGCTGGTGCTGTTCTACTGGAACCAACCACCGATCAGGTTGGCATCATCGATTCTATTCACCGAAGTGATGGCACCGGAGCCAATTATCTGAACATGAAAGCAGGCGGAAGCCGTATACCTGCATCGCATGAATCTATCGATCAGCATCTTCATTATGTTTATCAGGAGGGTGCCTCTGTATTTAAATTTGCAGTAACCAATATGGCTGATATATCAGCAAAAATCATGGAGCGCAATAATCTGAAAGGAGATGATGTTTCATGGCTCGCACCACATCAAGCCAACAAGCGCATAATTGATGCCACCGCTGATCGCATGGGTATTACCGAAGATAAGGTGATGATGAATATTGAAAAATATGGCAATACCACTGCCGGCACAATTCCTTTATTACTTTGGGATTATGAAAAGAAACTGAAGAAAGGTGATAACATTATTATTGCTGCCTTTGGGGGAGGCTTTACATGGGGCTCCGTCTATGTAAAATGGGCCTATACCGCAAATTAAAATTAAACATCCCTAGCCCCTTGGCATCGCACCTTTGCGAACATGGAGGGTAAACTTGTAAATCCTATTTTCATTTGTAAATTAAAGTCGTTTTATTTTTATGGCAACTGTATCAGATTTAAGCAAAGGTAATTTCATGCGGTATAATGGTGAGGTCGTTCAGGTGGAGGAATTACAACACCGTACCCCTGGAAACCTTCGTGCTTTTTACCAGATTAAAATGCGTAACGTGCGCAATGGAAAAGTAGCCGAAAACCGCTTCCGTCCGGGCGATGAGGTTGAAATCCTGCGCGTTGAAACAAAAGAATACCAGTACCTGTATGCGGATGGAAACAGTCTGGTGTGTATGGATAACGAGACCTTTGATCAGATATACCTGGATAAAGTTTTATTAGGTGATGCTGTTAATTACATCAAAGAAGGTGTAACCCTGTTGATTGCTTTTGAAAATGGTGCCAACGCTATTACCGCAGAGGCGCCTTCACACGTTGTAATGGAAGTTCAGTATACGGAACCCGGAGTTCAGGGCGATACAGCAACCCGTACGCTTAAAGCTGCCACACTGGAGAACGGAACCGAAATTCGCGTACCGCTTTTTGTAAACACCGGAGACAAAATAAAAATCGATACACGCAACGGATCGTATGTTGAACGTGTTAAGGAATAATCACAAACTAAAGAATCATGAGTAAAACCAGTGCCAAATCAACTGCCAAGAAGGAATCAAAACCTCCTCGCTCTTCTTCTGATTCGGGATCAACTAACCAACCTGAAATGAAAACATCTGAAATCCGTGACCTCATCGACTTTATTTCCAAATCAGGTTTGAATGAAGTCAACATCGAAACAAAGGAATTAAAACTGAGCGTCAAGCGCGAGCCCGATCAAAAGGTATTCAAATCTTCACCAGTTCCGGTGGTTGCTCCAGCCGCCACCATCGCAGCTGCACCCGTCATCTCCTCGGTTGCTTCAGCACCCGCTGTACAAGCGGCAAAATCGGAAAGAGTAACTGAGGCAGCATCGGGTAAAAAAACCATCGAAATAAAATCGCCCATGATTGGTACATTCTATCGCTCGGGCACTCCTGACTCTCCACCCTTTGTTTCTGTTGGTGACAAAGTTTCGAAGGGTCAACCTGTATGCATCATTGAAGCGATGAAACTGTTCAATGAAATTGAATCGGAGGTATCCGGAACCATTGTGAAAGTTATGATCGAGAACTCTACTCCGGTAGAATACGACCAGGTATTGTTCGTTGTAGAACCTGATTAATACCTATAACAAGCCCATTCATCATCGAAAATATTAACTCGATGGTGAATGGGTTTTTGATTGTTAAGCCTTAACCCCAAGCACTGTGTTTAAGAAAATATTAATAGCTAACCGTGGTGAAATTGCCCTGCGCATCATTCGCACCTGCCGAGAAATGGGTATTAAAACTGTAGCTGTTTATTCAACAGCCGATCGGGAAAGCCTTCATGTACGCTTCGCAGATGAGGCGGTCTGCATCGGTGATGCCCCCAGCAAAGATTCCTACCTGAATATTCCGAGGATAATCTCAGCTGCCGAAATTACCAATGCCGATGCTATTCATCCTGGCTATGGATTTCTTTCGGAGCGTGCAGAATTTTCGGCTATCTGCCACGAGTACGGAATTAAATTTATCGGTCCTACACCGGCAATGATTCAGGCCATGGGCGATAAATCTACCGCCAAGGATACGATGAAGAAAGCTGGCGTACCCACTATACCGGGCTCCGATGGTTTATTAAGCTCTGTTGAAGAAGGTATCCAACTATCAAAAGAGATAGGCTATCCGGTAATTGTAAAGGCAACAGCCGGTGGTGGTGGTAAGGGTATGCGCATCATCAATGATGAGAGTGAATTTAAAAAAGCCTGGGATGATGCTAAGCGTGAAGCCGGTGCTTCCTTTGGAAACGATGGCTTGTACCTCGAGAAATTTGTTGAAGAGCCGCGTCACATTGAAATACAACTTGTGGGCGATCAATACGGCAAAGTGTGTCACTTATCCGAACGGGATTGCTCTATTCAGCGCAGACATCAAAAACTGGTGGAAGAAACTCCTTCTCCTATTGTTAGCCAGGAGTTACGTGAAAAAATGGGTGAAGCCGCCATCCGCGGAGCGATGGCCATCAACTATGAGGGTGTGGGTACAATTGAATTTCTGGTTGATAGACATGGGAAATTTTATTTCATGGAAATGAATACCCGCATTCAGGTAGAGCACCCGATCACCGAAGAGGTGACAGATTACGACCTCATCAAAGAACAAATAAAAGTGGCGGCCGGAGTTCCGATTTCCGGAACAAATTACTTCCCGAATTTATTTGCGATGGAATGCCGCATCAATGCCGAGGATCCGGCAAACGGATTCCGTCCATCTCCTGGAAAAATCACGAACCTCCACATGCCGGGTGGTCATGGTGTACGTATCGACAGCCACGTGTATGCAGGTTACACCATTCCTCCAAATTATGACTCCATGATTGCCAAACTTATCGTAACCGGCCAGTCGCGTGAAGAGGTAATCACCCGGATGAAACGCGCTTTGCAGGAGTTTGTCATTGAAGGCATAAAGACAACTATTCCATTCCACATCAAGTTGATGGACAACGCTATTTTCAGATCAGGTAAGTTTACCACCAAGTTCCTGGAAACATCGTTTGATTTTTCCGATTTGAAATAACCCCTTGCGGGGGAGTTCATTCACGCTGAATTACCATTCACATAAGCTATAAGCAGGGGATACCAAAATTGGTATCCCCTGTTGTTTTTTGACGAGGAATTAGAAACCTTGTTGAAAAATAAGCTCATTAACCAAAATTCTATACACCTTGAAAAGAAGAGATTTTGTTCAGCTGGCAGGATTAGGCATTGGCGGTATGCTCATGCCTTTTCCGACATTGGGTAATGCCGTTCCTGTAGAAGCGTTATTAGACGTTCCGCTGGACAATGCTCAAAAAAAACAATTAGCCGATGTGGCCCTTAACGCGGCCAGATCAAAAGGTGCAACTTATGCCGACATCCGAATCGGGCGATACCTGAACCAGTTTATCTCCACACGGGAGAACAAGGTTCAGAATATTGTAAATAGTGAATCGTTTGGAACGGGTATTCGCGTTATCGCAAATGGAACCTGGGGCTTTGCTGCTACAAACGATGTGACGGCTGAGGGAATCAAAAAAGCTACCGAGCGCGCTGTCGCGATCGCAAAAGCTAATTCTAAATTTCAGAAGGAACCTGTTAAACTCGCCAAGGTTCAAGGCTATGGGGAGGTCAGTTGGAAAACCCCACTGCTGAAAAACGCTTTTGAAGTTCCTGTGTCTGAGAAAGTCAGTTTGTTGTTAGCTGCAAATGCGGCCGCTATGGAGAATGGAGCAAGTTTTGTAAACTCTAATCTATTCCAGATAAACGAGCAGAAGTATTTTGCCTCAACAGAGGGCTCTTACATCGATCAGGATGTCCATCGCATTTGGCCGACATTCAGCATTACAGCCATCGATAAGGCCTCCGGAAAATTCAAATCGCGCGAAGCCTTGAGTTCACCTATGGGTATGGGGTACGAATACATGATTCCAAAAAAGGATGATAAAATTCAAGGACCTGCCGGAATAACCCTCTACCGAAATAGTTACGACATGGTGGAGGATGCAACCATGGGTGCTAAACAAGCCAGGGAAAGCCTCGCAGCAAAAAGCGTTGAGCCCGGAAAATATGATATAGTATTGGAGCCTAATCACCTTGGCCTCACCATCCATGAGTCTGTTGGACACCCGCTTGAGTTAGACCGGGTGCTGGGTTACGAGGCCAACTATGCAGGAACAAGTTTTGCCACGATCGACAAATTAAAATCTGGTAATTTTAAATATGGCAGTGATATCGTCAACATCTTCGCTGACAAAACACAGACCGGTTCATTGGGCGCTGTGGGTTATGATGATGAAGGCGTGAAGTGCAAACGTTGGGACCTGATCAAAGATGGTATTCTTGTAAACTATCAAGCTATCCGCGATCAGGCACACATTATCGGAGAAAATGAATCACACGGCTGCTGTTACTCCCAGAGCTGGAGTGATGTACAGTTTCAGCGCATGCCCAATGTTTCGTTAGCACCGGGAAAGGATCCTTACACTGTTGACCAAATGATCAGCGATGTGGAGAAAGGAATTTATATTGCCGGACGTGGTTCCTTTTCCATCGACCAGCAACGGTATAACTTCCAGTTTGGTGGCACCGTATTCTACGAAATCAAGAACGGTAAGATTGCCGGCATGCTAAATGATGTAGCATACCAATCTAATACTCAGGAGTTCTGGAACAGTTGTGTGAAAATTTGTGATGAACGGGACTATAGAACGTTTGGTTCTTTCTTTGATGGAAAAGGTCAACCTGCTCAGGTGAGTGCCGTATCCCACGGAAGTTCCACCACTCGTTTTAACGGCATCAATGTAATCAACACTGGCAGAACCATTTAATCAGAAACTCATGGCTATATTTTCAAAAGAAGAAGCTAAAAAAATACTAGAAAAAGTCATAGGCTTTTCTAAAGCAGAAGGCTGTTCTGTTAGTCTTAACGGATCAGAACGCGGCAACATCCGCTATGCACGAAACAGTGTTTCAACCGCGGGTGAAAACAGTAATATTTCGTTGGGTATAAATTCATTTTTCGGTAAGAAATCAGGAAGTGCCACCATCAACGAATTCGATGATGCATCATTGGAAAAGGCAGTAAGACGTTCGGAAGAACTGGCACAATTCTCACCTGAGAATCCGGAGTTCATGCCACCACTGCCACAGCAAACATATGGTGGCGAATCCAAAACATATTCAGAAGCTACCGCTAAAATTACTCCGGAATACCGTGCGCAGGCAGCAGCCGATAGCATCATTCCGGCATCAGCAAAAGATGTTACAGCCGCAGGCTATTTGGAAGACAGCAAAGGTTTCAATGCGATCATGAACAGCGCAGGACTTTTCGCTTACAACAAAGCCACCAGTGTTGACTTCACTGTAACGATGCGTTCAAATGATGGAACCGGATCCGGATGGGCTGCACGCGACCTCAATGATATAAGCAAACTCAATGCAGCACAAACCTCGAAGATCGCCATCGACAAAGCATTGATGTCAAGAAATGCGAAAGCCATAGAACCTGGTAAATATACCGTTGTGTTGGAGGCTTCTGCTTCGGCCGATTTAATCCGACTCATGTTAAACATGAATGCCCGCCAGGCAGATGAAGGACGCAGCTTTCTCTCTAAAAAAGGTGGAGGCACGAAACTGGGCGAAAAACTTGTTGACGAACGGGTGAACATTTACACCGATCCATGGAATGATGAGTTGCCCACTTCTCCCTGGACGGGTGATGGGCAGGCGCGCAGGAAAATGGACATCATTAAAAACGGAGTTGTTTCAAATCTCTTTTACGACCGGTACTGGGCATCACAAAAGAATGTTGCGCCTATTCCCTTTCCCGGTAATGCCATTATGGAAGGTGGCAATGCCTCGTTGGAAGATATGATTAAAGACACGAAGAAAGGAATTCTGGTAACACGTTTTTGGTATATCCGCCCGGTGGATCCGCAAACGCTACTGTATACTGGTTTGACACGTGATGGAACTTTTTACATTGAAAATGGAAAAATCAAACACCCCATCAAAAACTTCCGGTTTAATGAAAGTCCGATTATAATGTTGAACAACCTGGAAACACTTGGCAGACCCGAACGGGCTGTAACCAGCGAAGGTGGTACAAGTCTGATGATTCCGTCAATGAAAATCAGGGACTTTACGTTTAGCAGCTTATCAGATGCTGTCTGATCTGACATGATCAGTATCATCAAAATCCCCGGCAAAAATCCGGGGATTTTTGTTTATATATATCCTTAACACTTTGAATTATTCCCTAATTTTCGAGTGTCTACTGGGGCTTACGCTATGAACTTCATTGAAGAAACGCTTTCCGGATGGGGCAACATTCCCCAGTCTGTTAACAAAGTTTTATATCCGCGATCAACGCACGAAATTATTGAAGCTTTTACGCTGGATAAGCTTCTTCCGCGAGGTTTAGGAAGGAGTTATGCCGATCAGGCCACCAACACAGGTCATGTGGTGTTGAAACTGGAGAAAATGAATCGCTTTCTTTCCTTCGATCAGCACAACGGAATCCTGGAATGTGAAGCTGGATCAAGCTTGGAAGATATCATTCATTACCTGGCACCCCGTGGTTGGTTCCCTATGATTACCCCCGGAACCAAGTATGTTACCATTGGAGGGGCCATTGCTAATGATGTGCATGGCAAAGCCCATCATGTGGATGGTTCTTTTGTAAACTGTGTTCTTGATTTTACCATTGCGTTACCCGATGGCCGTATAGTGGTAGCAAGCCGTGAAGAAAACAGTGATTTGTTCTGGGCGAACTTTGGCGGACTGGGTCTATTGGGCACTATTCTTACCGCCCGGATACAATTGCGAAAAATCGAAACTACTTACTTTGTTCAAAAAGCCGTTGCTGCTAAAAATCTGGATGAGATGCTGCAAGCCATTGATGACAGCGACAAAAACTACACCTCATCAGTGGCATGGCTCGACTCTATGGCAAAAGGAAAAAGCCTGGGGCGTGGTGTATTAACTATGGGAAATCACGCTAAGCTTTCTGATCTACCCGAAAAACTGAAAGCCAATCCCCTCAAGATCGGCAAAAAGCCAACCCTAACCATCCCCATTTATTTGCCAGGCTTCACCCTAAACATGGTAACCGTTCGCATTCTCAATATGCTTCTTTATCAACTGCAAAAGAGAGGCAATGGCATAGCGCATTATGACAAATTCTTCTATCCACTGGATATGATTAATAACTGGAACAAAGGCTACGGCAAGCGCGGTTTTATTCAATACCAGTTTGTGTTGCCCGAGAAAGACGGAAAAGAGAACATCCGGAAAATTCTGGAGGAGATAACCAAAAGTGATTGTGTACCCTTTTTGAATGTGCTAAAAAAATTTGGTAATGCGCAGGGCGGACTACTCTCTTTTCCTTCTGCCGGGTATACCTTCGCCATCGACTTTCCGATTACAGCCAAACTAAAACCGTTCACTAAAAAACTAGATGCGATGGTCTTGCACATGGGCGGAAGAATTTATCTGGGCAAGGATGCCTACCTGGATGAAGCAACCTTCAAAGCCATGTATCCCCAACATAAGGAGTGGCTTGAGATCAAAAAGAAATACGATCCTGAAAACATTTTCTCCTCCGACCTTTCCCGAAGAATCGGATTGGAACTTCGGTAGAAACAAATCACTGCCCTGAACCTGACGTTGGCCAACCGGGAAATCGTATATCCCGCTTATATAATTTACCCCATCGAATTGCCAAGGAAAAAAGAAATTGCGTTCTTTCTGTATGCGCAATCTGAATAATTTTTTCTTCACCCGCCTCCAATATGAATCAGGCGATTGGGACGTAGATCAGCGCATGCCTTCCAATGTTTTGAACTCCCTGATTGAGTATACAACCTTGAAAGTGGATACTGTTGAAAACATCATTCCACTCAGTAGCGATGCTGTATTTCGATGCCCCTTTTGTTACCTGAGCGGCCATAAACTGGTCGAGTTTACAGCCCAAGAACGAACAAACTTTGAGCAGTATGTTCGAAATGGTGGTTTTGTATTCGTGGATGACTGCAACCATGATATTGACGGTTTGTTTGCCAAATCATTCGAAGCCCAGATGGAAAGAATTTTTGGAAAGGAAGCTTTGATAAAAATTCCAAATCAGCATCCACTATACACGCTTTTCTTTCAATTTGACGGACCACCCACTACATCACAAGAATTAAATGGATGGGGTGATGATCTTGTTCATGATTACCTGAAGGCCATCGAAATCAACGGAAAGATCGCAGTACTTTACAGCAACAAAGACTATGGCTGTGAGTGGGATTATGATTTTCGAAACAAACGATTTTATAAAATTGACAACACACGGTTTAGTGTAAATATTGTTATGTACGCGTTAACAAGTTAAAAGTAAAATCAGTAAAAACTAAAGTCCGAAGTTATTCGCTCTTGTCACCGATCGGACTTTCAGCCTAAAAAACAACATCATGAATAACGAATTAAAAGCTGTTGAACAATCTGTCCAGGAAATTATTACCCGGCTCGACAACCTGCGCCAGGAAATCAGCAAAGTGATCGTGGGCCAGGAATACACCATCGATCAACTCCTGATAACTTTCCTGGCGGGTGGTCATGCGCTACTGGAAGGTGTGCCCGGTCTGGCTAAGACATTAATGATACGGACGCTGGCCGATGCTATTGCTCTGCACTTCAGACGGATTCAATTTACGCCAGACCTGATGCCATCCGATATTATCGGTACGGAGATTCTGGAAGAAGATCATACAACGGGAAAACGATTTTTCAAATTCAACAAAGGTCCGATATTCGCTAACATCATTCTGGCTGATGAAATCAACCGTACATCACCAAAAACTCAGTCGGCATTACTGGAGGCGATGCAGGAATTCGAAATAACATATGCCGGCATAACCTATCCGCTGGATAGACCTTTCTTCATACTGGCTACACAAAATCCGATTGAGCAAGCCGGAACCTTCCCGCTACCCGAAGCGCAGCTCGACCGCTTCTTGCTCTACATCAAAATCAATTACCCCACTGCAGAAGAAGAGCGTACCATCCTCGAAAGTACAACCGGAAAAAAATCAAATCCAGTTAATAAGGTTATTGAAGGTCATACAATACTTGAAGCCCAGCGCCTGGTTCGTGAGGTGCACATCAATGCAGACCTCACAGCATACGTCAGCACCGTAGTGCGTGCCACGCGACCGGGAGAAAGGAACGAGAAATTCGTTAATGAATGGGTGCGCTGGGGCGCAGGACCTCGGGCAGGCCAGGCCATGATTCTGACAGCAAAAGCACATGCATTACTCAAGGGGCGGTTTGCAGTTACACAAGAAGATCTGCTTCGTGTGGCATACCCGGTATTGCGTCACCGCATCCTGATGAACTTCAAGGCGGAAGCAGAGGGAGTTAAACCAGATGACATCACCAAACATTTGCTGGAGACAATAAAGCTTGGCGAAAAACTCTAGTCTGGCTAAGAACAAATACGCATGAACGCGGAAATCAAAGCGCTGCTCAAACCAGAAGTAATCAATACCGTCAGCGGTCTTGAATTGGTTGCGCGGGTTATCGTGGAAGGTTTCATGAGCGGAAGTAACCGAAGTCAAAGCATCGGCTCCGGACAAGAATTCAGTCAGTACAGAAGTTATGAGCCGGGCGATGACCTCCGGCAACTGGATTGGAAGATGTACGCACGTTCTGAACGGTATTTCATCAAACAGGCTGAAATCGAAACAAACATTACGGTCAAGTTTATGATTGATGCCAGCCGGTCAATGGCGTATGAAGAAGGTGGCCTGAGCAAACTCCACTATGCTAATATTATCACTGCAGCATTAGCTTTCCTTTCGCGCAAGCAACGGGATACCTTTGGTCTTTTTACAGTAAACAACCTTCACACTACTGTGATACAGCCGCGCTTTGAGCAGCAACAATTCTTGCGCTTTCTGAATGAATTGATCCGTGTGAAAAGTGAAGGTATCTGGAAGAAAGATGGATTAGAGATATTACTGGATCATCACGGAAAAGAAATGATCGTATTCATCACCGACCTGTACGATGTGGAGTCCGACATTCTGAAATTCATTTCCAGGTTGAAAACATCCAGAAATGAGGTACTTGTTTTTCACCTGATGGGAAAGCATGAAATGGAATTAGACTTTGGAGGTTCCTTTACCTTCGAAGACCTCGAACAGGGTGGACGGATCAAGATCGATACCGTAACGGAGCAAAAAAAATATTCCGATCGCATAACCCATTGGATTCAAACATCGCGGTTGTGGATGCTGGAAAAAAACATCAGTTATCACCTCATCCGCATGGATGAACCTGTTGATGTATTCCTAAGAAAATTCCTGATCGCCAGAAAAAATCTGCTGTACTAATGGAATTGACAAACCCGATAGCATTATGGGGACTTTCCGCGTTGGCGATACCCGTTGCCATTCATTTGCTGAGTTTGAAAGAAGGCCAGGTTATCCGGATCGGCAGCTTGCGCCACCTGACCGAAACAAACTCCAGGCAATTCCGGGGTATTCGTTTGAATGAATACCTGCTTTTACTGCTGCGCATGCTTCTGATACTGTGGCTCGTCTTTTTCATCAGTGGTTTGCATAGCAACACATCTACACTTCAAAAAACAAAATGGGTAGTTCTTGAAAAGGGTCTGGAGAACGATAAAGATTTCATGCCACTCATTGACAGTTTACAACGTGACCATTATGAAGCACATTACCTGGCAAAAAATTTTCCACTGGTGAGTACAGGTGCAGCTTATCCACCAAACAATTACTGGATGCTGATCGAAGAGCTGAAAGAGCGTTCGCTATACGATGTGGTCATTATCGCCAGCAATCGAATGAATTCTTTCCGCGGGCAACGCATTCCATTACCCGATAACATGCGCTGGATTGCCAAACCGACAACTTCCCACGAGTTTATCGTTAGCGCCAGACAAACTTCAAAGGATAGTGTTTGGGTACGTACGGGCAAGTCTGATGCAGAAGGAACCTTCTTTGAAACACTTTACAAATCTCCAAACCAAATCCAGGCAATACATTCTGATACACTCTCGGTGATCATTGCGAACACAAGTAAATTTGAGCGTGATGGTCAAATCATGCGGGCAGCACTCCGTACCCTTGATGTTTCCCTGCCACACCACTTCCACATCAAAACCATCCGAACCGAACAATTCAACGAGAAGGATACTGCCGATTGGCTCATATGGCTTTCGGATGAAAGTTATCCGGCAGCCTGGAATGGCAATGCCATTTATCTACATCGAATGTCCGTGAAAACTATACTTACACAGTCTACTGACAAGCTTTGGATGCTGACACATGAACTGAATGAAGAGGTGGCTGTCAAAGAAAATCTTACGATGGCGTTGGCCGCTATTCTTTTTCCTTCACCACAGGAAAATAAAAAAGCTGCTGAGGAGGACAAGCGGATGTTCCCTGAAGAATGGTTGAATTCTTACGATGATGCTGGATCAGTACCAGAAAAAATAATTGGCCATAACACTCATTGGGACCAACTGTGGTTTGTTTTCATTCTAGTTACGCTGGTAACCGAACGCATTGTTGCCTTTAAACGAAATCAGTGAAAAGCATTGACGCTCAATATTATTTAAAAAAAATAAAACAACAGCATCGCTTGCGTAAAGTTGTGGAGGCACTGCTATATTCAGCTGCATTTTTTTTCGCGCTATACGCTTTACTTCAGTTGCTGGGCATCGCAAACACACATCAACTAGTATTCTCAGTTTCCTGTGCAGTGCTTTTCTTTGTATTTCTTGGGTACAAAATTTTTCACATCAACGAATCAAGAATTATCAACTTCATCAATCATCGGTATCCATTTCTGGAAGAAAGTGCCGACCTGCTGCTTCAGGAAGATCAAAATCTGAATTCGTTGCAACGCCTGCAGAAATCAAAAATATTCGAACAATTCAAAGCAACATATAAGTCAATTCGCCTTCCGTTAAAACTTGGCCAGGCCGCGGGTTTATTGTGTGTAAGCATCTTGATCTTTCTCATCGCACAACGTTTTTACTCACCAACTTCTGAGCATAGCATGGCGAAAGACCAACCTTCAACAGAAAATATAAAGCATCACCTGCCTGTAGCGATGGAGCGTGCAACGATTACAATATCACCTCCGACTTATACTTTGATTCGCCCTTATACGGTCAACGACTTTAATCTTTCCATCCCCGAAGGAAGTTCTGTCACATGGTCAATAACCTTTAGCGATTCAAGTATTCAGGCCCAAATCATCATGCCGGATGACACGCTTGTTTTGCGGCATCAAAAGAATAACAACGTTGAGATTAGTCGATCATTTAACAAGTCATCGATTTATCAGTTTCGATGGATCACTAAAAACGGAATGGACAGAACATCTGATTTTTATTCCATATCAGTGACACCCGACAAGCCCCCTTCGATTGTTGTTCAGGATATTTCACCCTTTACATCACTCGCACTCTCCGATAAACTCAGTATTAGTCTTACGTCAGTTCTACAAGATGATTATTCTGTAACGGATGCCTATATCATCGCTACCGTTAGCAAAGGAAGTGGTGAATCGGTTAAATTCAGGGAAGAAAAATTACGGTTTAGTCAACCGGAAAAGATTGTTGGCAAGGAGGTAAAAGCCAAGCGAACTCTCGACCTCCTATCATTAGGTTTGGAACCTGGCGATGAATTGTATTTCTATGTTGAGGCGTTGGATAATAAAGTACCTATAGCAAACCGGATACGAACAGAAACCTACTTCATCAGCTTACAGGATACAGCATCAGAGAATTCTGGCGTAGAAGCCGGATTGGGTGTAGACCTGTTGCCTGATTATTTCCGCAGCCAACGCCAGATCATTATCGACACCGAGAAGCTTTTAAAGGATAAGAAATTTCTGATGAAGAACGTATTCAATTCAACCAGCAATGCACTTGGCCACGACCAAAAAGTGTTACGACTACGGTACGGACAGTTTCTTGGTGAAGAGTTTGAGTCGGGTATCGGACCCCAGGCAAAAGCAACTGAAGAAGAGCACCCTGAAGAAGATGTAACAAAAAAATTTGGTCACACGCATGATACAGAAAAAGAGCATAACCTGGTGGAAGAAAAGAAAGAAAAAGATGACCATGGCCATCAGCATACTGCTGACCAAAGTGAAAATCCATTAGAAGGTTTTATACATGAGCATGATAATGCCGAGGAAGCCACCTTTTTCATTCAATCCATAAAACTGAAACTTAAAGCCGCATTAACCCTCATGTGGGATGCTGAACTCTACCTTCGATTATACGAACCCGCCAAGTCTCTACCCTACCAATACCAAACACTGAAATTGCTTAAAGAAATCAGCAACGAGTCCAGGATTTATGTTCACCGAACCGGATTCGATCCTCCTCCTGTAAAAGAAGATAAGCGCCTTACGGGCGAACTGACAAATGTTAAAAGTACACGGGCACAATCCACCACAGAAAGCCAACTGGATTATCCGGAAATCAGACGAGCATTGTCCGTGATGGAGCATACCTATGCGCAGAAAGAAGTAAAACTTTCTTCAACCGATAAAGCAATTCTGCAAAAAGCAGGAAATGAACTGGCAACACTGGCCCTTGAGCATCCCGAAAAATACCTGACAACTTTATCGTTGCTAAAGGCTTTACACGATGATGAAATCAACCCCGAAAAATTGAAAGATGCTGTTCGCGAGATCAGAAAAAATTTCTGGGAGGCCCTTCCGGTAAAAACACCTTCGCCATACGCATTAGAAAGTAATGGCCATCCGCTCAACCAGCTATTCATGAAACAACTCAACGACCTGAACCATGAGTGATCGCTGGCTAGCCTTTTATCCCATTTTTTCTCCCGCAGTGATCGTTGTAGTTGTTGTGCTGGTAACGATCGCTTTCGCTTGGATGGAATGGAGTCGAAAGCTGCGCTTTCGCATTTGGAGAATAGTATCCCTCATGGTGGTGATGCTCTCCTTATCCGGGTTAATCTTTCGGCCAGCTGTGCCGCGGAAAAAAAACAGTAGTGCTATAGTTTTACTCACGTCTAATTATCGTACACAGACCGTTGATAGCCTTGTCAGACTATTTCCGGAATTAACAATACTCCAGGCTCCCGAATCGGAAAAGTATAACAAGGGTGAATACCTTCCCTCCTTTCACAGCCTGACTGCGCTACAAGGAAACATCCGATTCGTAGTTGGTGATGGACTTCCGCTGCATGCACTGGATCTCCTGAATGAGAAAGAATTTGACTATATACCAGGCCATCCCCATGAAGGAATTTCTGAATTGACGCTTCCACCCGTTATGGTTAATGCACTAACCACCATTCAGGGAACCTATACTAACCACCGCAAATTTTCAACAATTACCTTGCGCAGTCCGGCCGGTGATGAAGACGCTGTGCAGGTTAGCCCTGGAATAAATCATTCTTTCGAATTACTGTTTACACCCAAACAAGTCGGCAACTTTCTTTATCACGTGCAACTAAAAGACAGCTCAGGAAGCATCGTAGAAGAAAATCCTTTGCCCATCTCCATAACCGAAGCAAAAAAGTTGAACATTCTTTTTCTTCAGCACTTTCCAACGGCTGAAGTGCGCTATCTGAAAAATTTCCTGGCCGAACAAAATCACGCTATAGCGGTGCGCTACCAATTGTCGAAAGGAACATACCGATATGAGTTTGCAAACAGTTCTCCACGTCTGACTGACAAAATAAATACAGCCCTGTTAGCTGCATTCGATTTAGTTATTCTGGATACCGATGTCTTTCAGTCACTTTCAGTATCAGAAAAAAATAGTCTCAAGGAATCCATTGATCAGGGTTTGGGGGCAATAGTACTATTTCACGATTTGCCATCGAAAATCAACGGATTGAAATCATTTTTACCGGTTTCGTTTACAAAGGTTAAACAAGATACGGTAGCCGTCCACATCCGTGGTTATACCCATGTGTTTCCGGTTACATCAGAAACTATTTTACCGAATCGTAGTGTTCAGTCTGTGGTTGACAGCAAAGGAAGAATTCTAGCAGGATATATTCATCATGGTTTTGGGAAAATAGGATTTCAGGTTCTGCAAGAGACTTACCCACTTATTATACAAGGTAAAAAGGATAGCTATGCCATGCTCTGGGCTCCGATGCTCACACAGATTGCGCGCAATGAGAAAGTTCCCTTTCAACTTAACGTCATAACCGAAGGTCCGCTGTATACGAATGAACCCGTTGACATTGAAATTCTTTCATCCGGCAACCAACCCTTCTTGTTTGCTGATAGTGTACGCATCCCCCTTGCGGAGGATGTTTTATTGGATGATCGCTGGTCTGGCCGCGCCTGGTTTGAAAATGCCGGATGGCATTCGTTTCAGTTTTCCGGAGACTCAACACTTCATCATGTATACATTTTTAATCCAGGAGAATGGGAATCGTGGCGCGCAAATGTACAGACAAAAATGAATAGACTTAGCCACCCTCATCACCGCGATAAGGAAATGGAAACAGTGTTAGACTATCGCCCCATTTCGGCATGGTACTTTTTTATACTCCTTGTATGCGCAGCAGGGTTTCTCTGGCTGGCACCTAAACTTTAGATTTTTTTCTCTTGGTTTCGCCACTTTCAATGGCCGTCACCAACTCTCCATACCACTGCTCTCCATATTTTCGGATCAATGGATCTTTTAGGAATTTATACAGTGGCACCTGCAGCTCTTTACCCAACGAACAAGCAGCCGAACAGATGTGCCACTTGTGGTAGTTCACCGCTTCAAATTCTTTCTTCTTCGTGATCCGGATCGGGTACAAGTGACAGGAAATGGGTTTCTTCCAGCTGATCTTGCCATCGTTGTAAGCTTGTTCGATGCCACACTTCAGCACACCTTTTTTGTCATAGATGGCATACACACATTCCCGGCCGTCAATGATAGGCGTACACAATTCACCTTCATCATCCACAGTATGTGTCCCTTGCTTTTCAATGGCTTGAATACCTTCGGGTGAGAGATAGGGTTTTACCATCGGATAAATTTCTTCCAGAATAGCCAACTCACTCTCTTCAAGAGGAGCACCAAAATCGCCTTCCACACAGCAGGCTCCCTTACATTTTTCAAGATTACAAACAAACTCCTTTTCAGCGATATCATCGCTTACTAATACATCTCCAACTTTTATCATGCGGTAAAGGTAAAAAAAGTTACAAGTCTTCCGTCCATGTGTTCACCGCAGCAGGCTAGCGTTAGCAAATGAACATTTTCAAAATAATTCAAATTGAACCACTTCACTCAGTTGCACATCCTGCTGAATTGATTTGGTTGAGATTTGCCTGGAGAAGAAACCCATGTAGTACACGGGTAATTCCATCAAGCCTGAATCTACCTTATGAATTGACATGGCCGTATTCAAGCCCAGCATCAGCATATTACTTTGATAGATGCGAACGAGGCGTTTATAAAATTGTGCATTGCTATCAACGCCACTAAATCGCTCCAGTTCTTTTACATTTCCTATAAAGCAACCGAGTTTATCAGGCTGTTCCTGCAGATAAAATTTGTGATCAAGTCTGTTGTTCAGACTAAAGGTAAACGGCATCAGGAAATTAAAACCCTGGTCAGCAAGCTTGCGAATAGTCTCAAAATGAATGGCTAGCGAGAAGGGATCAACCAGGCAAAGGGTGGCAACTTTATATTTACCCTTACTCTGCGGTACATACATCCGGAATTTATCAATCAATTCTTCGGGTGAATGTTCCAAGATGAGAACATTCTTTCCCCGGAAGTATTTATTCACCCTGATTTTCAGGGCTTTTAGTTCCTCAGGATCATGTTCACAAAAAATCCACTTCGTGATGGGCAGTCCACTGGAGAGTGCCGACAGGCACGAGCCTGAAAATATTTCCTTTTGATGTCCCAGTGAATACAGT
This sequence comes from Cyclobacteriaceae bacterium, assembly GCA_016787565.1. Lineage (GTDB taxonomy): Bacteria > Bacteroidota > Bacteroidia > Cytophagales > Cyclobacteriaceae > JAEUUG01. Next base: position 366,074 of record JAEUUG010000004.1, on the reverse strand, counting down.
CCGCTGCCAGCAAAGAGATCAACAAAGACAATATCATCGACACGGCCGGCTACTTTGGCAACAAAAGATTGTAAATAACTCTGTATGACTTGAACCTTTACTTTAAACCAAGGTTCTGCTGCGGTTATACTGAATCCATCATCCGGATAACGTGAAGGTGGGAGCGGAAATTTTGGAATCAAATCTTTTATACTGTTTATCAAAAGTAATGTCTTTTTCAACCGAAGAAAAAAATAGTTACAAAAATGCTTCACAGAAGTACAACACTCATCCATGATAGATTAATTTGCGCGTTGATATGAAGGATTTTTTAGAGAGCCTGAATGAACCTCAATTGGAGGGTGTACTGACAACCGAAGGACCCTGCATGCTCATTGCGGGAGCTGGTTCCGGAAAGACCCGTGTGCTGACATATCGTATTGCGCACCTCATGCGCAAGGGCGTGGATCCGTTTAACATTATGGCCCTTACGTTTACGAACAAGGCTGCCAAAGAAATGCGTGAACGCATTGAAACCGTTGTAGGACATGATGCCCGTAATCTCTGGATGGGAACCTTTCACTCCGTATTTGCCCGTATACTTCGCACTGAGGCACATCACCTGGGGTACCCGAACAACTTCACGATTTACGATACCGATGATTCCAAATCACTCATTCGCTCAATCGTAAAAGAGCTTGGTTTAGACGATTCTGTTTACAAGCAAAACACGGTGTACAACAGAATCTCCGCAGCAAAAAACACCTTGATCGGATGGCAAGATTATTTGGCCAACCCGCAGTTGATGGGTGATGATGCCGCAAACATGCGACCCGAGATTGGAAAGATCTACAGAACCTATGCCCAGCGATGCTTCAAATCAGGAGCGATGGATTTTGATGATCTCCTGTTCAATACCGACAAGCTTTTCAAAGAACACCTGGAGGTGTTAAATAAATATCAGCATCGGTTTCAATACATGTTGGTAGATGAGTTTCAAGATACCAACCTGTGCCAGTATTTCATCATTCGGAAGCTGGCAGCTGTTCGCCAGAACATTTGCGTGGTGGGCGATGATGCGCAAAGCATTTACGCTTTCCGCGGAGCGGATATCACCAACATCCTGAACTTCGAACGCGATTATCCCGACTTGAAAGTTATCAAGCTGGAACAAAACTATCGGTCTACCCAAAATATTGTTCAGGCTGCCAACTCGGTGATCAAACGAAATCGCGCACAGCTTCCGAAAAATGTGTGGACAGCCAATGAAGAGGGGAACCTGATTGAATTAATCAAAGCAGTTTCTGATAATGAAGAAGGAAGGTTGGTGGCAACCTCCATCTTTCAGGAAAAGATGCAGCATCAACTCAAGTTCAGCGACTTTGCCATACTCTACCGAACCAACAGCCAGTCGCGCGCAATAGAAGAAGCGCTGCGGAGGATGAATATAAAATATAAAGTGGTAGGCGGACTCTCCTTCTATCAGCGCAAAGAAATCAAAGACCTGCTCGCGTACCTGCGTTTTGCAATCAACCAGCAGGATGAAGCATCGTTTCGCAGAATCATTAATTTACCGAAGCGCGGTATTGGCGATTCCACAATCGATAAAATCATTGTAGCTGCTAACGACCACAGTATCTCCATCTGGGAAGTTATCCAACATGCCAATTCATTTATAGGCGGACGGGCCGCAGGACCTATTGATGATTTCGTGGCAATGATTAAACGCTTTAGCCTGGAGATTGAACGCAAAGATGCCTACGATGCAGCTTTCGAAATTGCCAAAGGTTCAGGTTTACTGCGCGAATTATACGAAGATAAAACCGTTGAGGGACTCAGCCGGTATGAGAACGTTCAGGAACTTCTCAATGCCATCAAAGAATTTGTGGATGACGCGGAACGTGAGGATAAAAGTTTAGGGTCGTTTCTACAGGAAGTTTCCCTTGTTACAGGTCAGGATGAAGACAAGGATAAAGATCCCGAGAAGGTAACCTTGATGACCATTCACATGGCCAAGGGACTTGAATTCAGAAATGTATACATGGTTGGCATGGAAGAAGATCTCTTTCCTTCGCAAATGATGTTGAGCAGTCGTGCTGACCTGGAAGAAGAGAGAAGACTTTTCTATGTGGCCATTACACGCGCTCAGAAAAGATTATTCCTGTCGTATGCCTTAACGCGTTATCGTTTTGGTCGACTCAAAAATTGTGAACCAAGCCGGTTCCTGGATGACATTGATCAAAGTTTCATCAAAGTCAGTTCGAAATTCTCCGGAGTAGAGTCCACCCCTCCTCCCAGTCAGTATGCCAAAAAGCTGGTGAGCGGGATGAAGAAAACTGTTAGCTCTGCCCCGGTGAACAGGGCTACTGCGTACAAACCACCTACCGACTTCACCCCAAGCGATACATCCGCATTACAAGCGGGTATGAAAGTGGAACATCCCAAGTTTGGCTTTGGCGTAGTTGCTCAAATGGACTTTTCCGGTGCCGACCGTAAGGCTCGGATCAATTTCAATGATGTGGGTGAAAAGACCCTTTTGCTAAGTTTTGCCAAATTGAGGATACTCTCATGAGAATTGGCAAATGGCCGGCAAAAGCTTAGCTTTGTGTGGTAAATGGTTTTATTGCATCCAGAATCGAATAGCGCGCGTTGCCAGGGCAACTCCAAAGCGTTAAGAAAAATCGAAAATCCTTATTTCAAAATCGTAAAGCATACATCCTTATGATAGGAGAATACAATACTCAGCGGCCGTTTATTATTCTGAAAGAATATGGTCGTAATGTTCAGAAACTAATTGAATACATCCGCAGCGTTCCCGATAAGGATAAACGCACGGAATTGGCCTACACACTAATTGAACTCATTAAACAACTGACGCCCAGCATTAAAGATCAGCCTGAAAATCCACAGCGTATCTGGGACGATCTGTACATCATTGCAGATTTCAACCTGGATATCAATAACCCGTACCCAGTTCCAGAACGCGATATTCTCTTTAAAAAGCCAGAGCGTGTAGAATATCCAAAGAACGATGTGCGTTTCAAGCACTACGGTAAAAATATTGAAAAGCTGGTGACGGAAGCCTTGAAACTGGAAGATGCGCAGGAGCGTGAAGATGCCATCATCTACCTGGGCAAACTGATGAAGACCTTTTATAGCAACTGGAATAAAGAAACCATTGACGACTCGGTTATTCTAAAAGATATTCAGTTGATGTCGGGGGGAGCTTTAAACATGACCATCGACAAAGTTCGGGAGGACAACCTCTTTGAAAAACTTTACAAAGAACGTAAAAAAGTAAGGCCACAAGGTGGAGGCGGTCAGCATGGTGGTGGCCAACGTTTCCAGGGCCAGGGTGGAAATGGCGGAGGCGGACACCGGCCATTCAACAAAAACAAGGGTGGGAATTTCCGCAACAAAAGAAGAGATCAATAACCGTTAACGTAATCCATAACGCGCTCACCGATCAAACTTACCAATTACCAATAACGACTAAAAAATTTACACATCGTTAATGAGTGTTTTTAAAATAAAAGGCGGGACTAAACTGAAAGGTGAAATCATTCCGCAAGGCGCAAAAAATGAAGCCCTTCAAATTATCAGTGCTACACTGCTGTCGGCTGAACCAGTAACCATCCACAACATACCCGACATCGTTGATGTCAATAAACTGATAAGCCTGGTGGGCGACCTCGGTTGCAAGGTTGAAAAACTGGATACAGAATCCTATCGGTTCACAGCCTCTTCCATCGATACAAAATTTTTAGAAACTGAAGACTATCGAAAAAAAGCTGCGGCCCTTCGTGGCTCCGTTATGTTGCTTGGTCCGATTCTCGCACGGTTTGGTAAAGCAAGTATTCCCAAACCAGGTGGTGATAAGATTGGCAGACGCAGACTGGATACTCATTTTTTAGGATTTCAGAAACTCGGTGCAAAATTCAACTTTGATGCTACCGAACATCTCTTCCACATCGATGCATCGGAATTGAAAGGATGCTATATGCTGCTGGATGAAGCATCCGTTACCGGCACGGCTAATATTGTGATGGCAGCCGTACTGGCAAAAGGAAAAACTACAGTATACAACGCTGCCTGCGAACCTTATCTTCAGCAGCTTTGCCTAATGCTCAATCGTATGGGCGCCAACATTAGTGGTATCGGCTCCAACTTACTCACCATTGAAGGTGTTGAAAAATTAGGAGGAACAGAACATACGCTTTTACCGGATATGATTGAGATTGGTAGTTTCATCGGCCTTGCCGCCATGACACAATCAGAAATCACCATTAAAAACTGTCGCATTGATATGCTAGGCATCATCCCGGAAATCTTCAAACGACTGGGTATTAAAATGGAATTCCGCGGTGATGATATTTACATTCCTGCGCAAGAGCATTACGAAATTGAAACCTTCATTGATGGCTCCATTCTTACCATAGCTGATGCCCCGTGGCCGGGATTCACGCCCGATTTATTAAGCATTGTACTCGTGATTGCAACCCAGGCTAAAGGAACAGTACTCATTCATCAGAAAATGTTCGAAAGCCGGCTTTTCTTTGTTGACAAGCTGATTGATATGGGCGCTCAGATTATTTTATGTGATCCGCACAGGGCCACCGTTATCGGATTAGACCGAAAACAACAATTAAAAGGCATCAAAATGTCATCACCGGATATTCGCGCAGGTGTAGCATTATTGATTGCAGCCCTTTCCGCCAAAGGTACCAGCGAAATTTCCAACATCGACCAGATTGACAGGGGTTATCAGAACATTGATGGAAGGCTACAGAAAATCGGTGCGCTGATTGAGCGGGAGAAGTAAGAATCCAACGTATTCGGTTAAAGGTGTGTCAAACAATAAAATGTTTGAAATTAAGTTATTGCTTCAAAAAACCCGTTTCCATGAAAAACCTAATCCTTACCCTGACTTTCCTTTCCTGTTCATTGTTTGTTTTAGCCCAGGACAATGACCTCGAGTTTAAACTCCCTAAAACTTTTATCAAGCTTTCGCCACTCCAGTTTGCCCTCAATACCCTTGAACTGGGCATTGAAACATTCAATCCAACTTATTCTAAAAGTTTTAATCTGAGTGCAGGCCTCCGGTCCGGATCAATCGCTTATGATGAGGGGGCGGGTGGAAGCCTGGAGATTTCATTTCGCAAGTATGCGGCCCCAATGAAATTCCGTCAACGCGGCAATCGTATGTCCTATCAAGGTATTTACTATAGTTTCTTTTTACGGGGAGAGTACTTTAAAGGTGAAAATACTGATTATTACTATGGGAGTGATCCATCCAAATACACCGAGAAAACATTATCGTTAACGCCTGGCTTTACCATTGGCTATCAGAAAACACTATGGCAAATCCTCTTATTAGATGTGTATGTTGGTGGCGGTGTTAAGTTCACCGATATAGAATACCCTGATGGCCAGCCAGTCTACGAACCCTATTACGATGTTTTTGATCCGGGCTATTCCGGAATCTATCCTAAAATAGGTGCAAAAATAGGAATCGGACTGTAGGCAGTTCAACGCAATGCTGCGTTGATAAAGACAACGAGTGCTACCAAATGATCCTCGCGCTTAGCGTCAAACTGATTTTCTTTATAAAAAACTTTTAGTTTATCCGCAAGCTCCGGAAACAGTTGATTAACATCCTTCTTGTTCTTAATCTCAACTATTTTCTGATCACCCTTTCTAACAAAATAGGATTGCGCCTGAATAAACTCTGCATAATTGCGATGTGCACTGAAGGCACCGGTGTAATCAGGTGCCAATACGGTCTTCACTACCCTTTTGTAAAGGGCCACCGGGGCCGTCACCAACTCCTGATAATAACCCTCTGTTTCATCCTGTTTTACATTGGTAAAGAGAAGCGTATCTGTTCCGTATATCATTCGAAAATTCTTCACAACCGTCTTGCGCAACACAACCATCGTTTTATTTCGGATCACCAAAACATCATCGTTTACGGCATCGTAGTTAAGTTCCTTTGCCTGAACCCACTCCCCATTGATAGCTACCTGACCGGGTAAAAAATTTTCAAATAATGTCGGAAATCCCTTCACACCCTCGTACCGATTATCGTAGGTTCGTGCTATCGCACCTGAATTTAAATCCCTCAAGTTGGTCTGTGCATCCAGCGCATTGATGGGCTGTTGTCCGATGGCTATGTTATATAACGCCAGACAGGAAATCAGAATCACAAATTTTTGCATAGGGTTATGATTAAAGTTGCAACCGAATCGCCACCGGACAATGATCCGATCCGTAATATTGGTTATAAATCTCGGCTTCCATTAACTTATCGAGTAATGACGTTGACATCAAAAAATAATCAATCCGCCAACCTACGTTACGCGCACGCGCATTAAACATATAGTTCCAATACGTATACTTTACTTCTTCCGGATGAAGATAGCGGAAGGTATCGACAAAACCGGCATCAATCAGCTTTTGAAATCCGTCAATTTCTTTCTGCGTGTAACCAGCAGATTTATTGTAATTCTCCTTAGCCCTGGCAATATCGATGGACTGATGGGCCACATTTAAATCACCGCACAAAATTACAGGCTTGCGTTTTTGCAAACCCTCCAGATAATTACGAAAATCATTGTCCCATGATTCGCGATAATCCAGACGCGCCAAAACTTCGCCCGAATTTGGCACATAAACAGTCACCAGAAAAAAATCAGCATACTCGGCCGTGATCACCCTTCCCTCCTGATCATGTGCTTCTATTCCCATGTCGTAGGTTATTTCCAACGGAACTGTTTTTGTGAGAATGGCCGTGCCAGAATATCCCTTACGTGCTTTGGAAGAATTGACAAACACTTTATAATCTGGTAGTAATTCAAGTGCAGACTTCACTTCTTCAAAAGCAGCTTTTGTTTCCTGAAGGCAAAGCATATCCGGATCCATGGTCTTTACATCGTTAATAAAATCTTTTTTAATGATGGAGCGGATACCATTTACATTCCAGTTGACGATGTGCATAGGGACAAAATAAAAATTGAAAGACCAATGTTAAGAACTTACGGTGATATTTTGAACTGCCTTAAGAATAAAACTCAGATGGCGGAGAACTCCATTTAGATTATTCTTTCGCATATTTATTGTAAACTTGATTTTCATCAATCGATACTACCATGACCCTTCAGGAAGCACAATTACAGGTCGATCAATGGATCAAAACCCATGGTGTTCGTTACTTTAATGAACTAACCAACACAGCCCTATTAACCGAAGAAGTGGGAGAAATAGCGCGGATTATGGCACGCAGGTATGGCGAACAATCTGAAAAGGAATCGGATAAGGATAAAGATCTGGGTGATGAAATGGCCGATGTGCTATGGGTGTTGATATGCCTGGCCAATCAAACCGGCATAGACCTCACGCAGGCTTTTCAGAAAAATCTGGATAAAAAAACACTTCGCGACAAAAACAGACATCATCAAAATCCGAAACTGAAGTAGCTCCAGATTTTTCACTGCGTATTCTATTTTTTAGGCTTATCGCTTTCGGGTGACGCTGGCTTTTCAACCTCTTTAGCAACCTGCGCAGCGCCCTCCTCAACCTTTCCTAAATAGCCCGGTAACTCCAGACCCGCAAGTTTAAAAATTTCCTGCAAAGGCGGAACGGATTGATACATGCCTGAAATGAAATTGGCCGTAGAAGTTTTACCATCTTTGTTTGCACCACCATCCCACACGGTGACTTTATCAATCTGAATATTTTTAATGGCCTCAGATTGCAACTTCACCAACTCCGGAAGTTTATCTGCAATGATCAGCATGGCCGCATCGCGCGAACTGTTGCCGGCAGCGCCAACAATTGCTTTCAACCCTTCAGCTTGTTTTGTCAAAATCTCATAAATACCTTTTGCTTCGGCCTGTCTTTTAAGAAAAATAGCATCCGCTTCACCTTTTGCACGTTCCCTTACTTTCTCGGCTTCAGCTTGCGCTTCAATAATGGCTTTTTGCTTCTGAATCTCAGCACCCACAACAATATTCGCATTCTGGGAAGCGCGTTCGCGTTCGGCACGCGCGGCTTCAGCTTTTTGCTCTGCTAAGTAGGCTTCTTCAAGCGCGCGCGCTGATTGCACCTTTTCAGAGGCGATAGCTTTTTTAAGTGCTTCGGCTTCGCGCTCCCTGCGTTCTGAGTCAGAGTTCGCAATGGAAATCTTTGACTGGTTTTCACCTTTCACTGCCAATGCATTGGCTTCCGCTGATTTAATACGCGTATCCCGCTCAGCCTCCACTTTTCCGATCTGTTCATCGCGCTTGGCCCCCGCAATCAGAACTTCCTTATCTTTTATCGTTACAGCAACTTGTGTATCGCGGTCACGTACCATCTCAGCCACTTTGATGTCGCGCTCTTTCTCCGCTTCGGTTTTACCAATATCGCCAATACGCTCCTGGTCGGCTACCCGAATCTTGGCTTCATTAATTGCTTTAGCCGCAGCTTCTTTACCCAATGCCGCGATATAACCGCTTTCGTCTTTGATATCGGTGATGTTTACGTTGATCAGTTTCAACCCGATCTTCTTCAACTCAGCCTCCACATTGTGCGAAACATTTAATAAAAATTTATCGCGATTGGTGTTAATCTCTTCAATGTCCATCATGGCCACCACCAAACGCATTTGCCCGACAATGATATCATGCGCCAGCGAATGCACATCATTGCGTTGCAAGCCAAGCAAGCGCTCAGCAGCATTTTCCATTACGCCACTTTCTGTTGAAATACCTACGGTAAATTTGGATGGAACATCAACGCGGATGTTTTGCTTGCTGAGTGAGTTGGTCAGGTTTACTTCAATGGAAATCGGGGTAAGATCCATAAAGGCATAATCCTGAAACACGGGCCAAATGAAGGCCGCACCACCGTGAATACACCGTGCTGATTCACCACCAACCTTGCCATACACAACTAAAATCCGATCGGACGGGCAGCGCTTGTACCGCCTGAAGAAGGTTACCAGAACAATAAAAATGAAGAGGACCGCAAGGGTTGCCAGAGGTAAAGCAAAAATACTCATGTTGAATTTTAATTAGCAGTGACCAAGAGAATACTGTTATTAATGACTCCTTTTACAGTGATCATTTTCCCGGTGGGGATATCTTCATTATCGTCTGTTATGGCTTCCAGCGTTCGCAACGCACCCTGTACCTTAATCTGAACCTTTCCTACACTGCCACGCTTCTTTTGCATGGTCAGGTATACTTCTCCGATTCCACCAATAGCTTTTTTGATTTTCATTGTACCATCGGCATTGGCCTTTCCCAGAAAATAAAAGATAGAAGCCATGATGGTCATCATCGCCAGACCTGAGAGAATGGCAATCGCCAGCGAAACCGTCTCTGAAATTCCCGAATCAATACAGGCAATGCCTGTCCAGGAAAATATGGTGAAGAAGGCGACAAGATTTTTAAGGGTAAAGAACTGGAATGGAACACCTGAATCAGCTTCAATTTCCGCATCCGGAGTATCATCGGGCACATCGCCACCTCCAAAAAAAGACCAGATGAGTTGCAATATAAAGAAGAGGGTAAACGGAATGGCCAACCCCCAATACATTTTAAGGGATAGACTGAGTCCCTCCCACCAGTCATTAAAATTGCTCATAACCTAAAGACATTTCAATTCGAAAAAATAAGGGGAAAATCAATCAAATACAACCCACCGAATCAGGATAAAACAAAAAGCCCTGCGAGAATCTCACAGGGCTTTTGTTATACAATGGATAAAAGAATTAAGCCTTTGCTTTAGCCTTAAACTCTTCTTTGATTTTTTCGATATCAACGTTCTTAATCACTGGCTTAGCATTTTGAAGCTTCAGGGATTGACGTCTAACCGCTGATTTTGCTTTGTCTTTGCGGTTTTTTCTTTTAAGTCTTGTTACTGACATGGCGCTTTCTGTTAAAAGGAACGCAAAAATAATGCTTTCATTCATTTAGCCAAATGGCCACTCAAAAAGAATATCAAAAAAGAAGGCTAAAAGTACTAAAAACTTGATTTTAGAACGAAAATGTGATGGTCTGCTATCATATAAACGTCAACCTATTCCGTAAACCCTTTATCTTGCCGGCCGATTATGGAAAAACCTACGCTTCCCAAAGGCACCCGCGATTTCGGCCCATCAACCATGGCCAAAAGGCAATTCATTTTTAATACCATCCGTACTGTATTTCAAAAGTTTGGGTTTCAGCCACTGGAAACGCCCGCCATGGAGAACCTTTCTACCCTCACGGGGAAGTATGGCGAGGAAGGCGATCAACTCTTGTTTAAAATTCTTAACTCAGGTGACTTTCTGAAAGATGTGGCGCCTCAAAAAATCGAATCGAGAAGTTCAAAGCTCATAACATCTGAAATAGCCGAAAAAGGTCTCCGCTATGATCTCACGGTGCCGTTCGCACGCTATGTGGTGATGAACCGACATGAAATCAGTTTCCCCTTCAAACGATATCAGATTCAGCCGGTTTGGCGCGCTGATCGTCCGCAGAAAGGCCGCTATCGCGAATTTTATCAGTGCGATGCTGATGTTGTGGGTACCAACTCGTTGATCTGTGAAGCAGAAATTATTCTCATGATCACAGAAGTTTTCAAAGGGCTGGGCATTCATGACTACACCATTAAAATCAATCACCGCGGTATCTTATCCGGCATAGCCGAAACCATTGGCGCCTGTGAAAATGAGACCGCGTTATTCGCAGCCATCGACAAGCTTGATAAAATTGGTGAAGAAAAAGTAAAAGACGAATTACGAGCCAAAGGCTTTTCAGAAAAAAGCCTGACTAATCTCTTTGAGATTCTAAATGCAAAAGGTAGTACACCTGAGAAAATTTCCTTTCTTACAAAATTCTTTGACAATAGTGAACACGGGAAGAAGGGACTAAACGATCTGCAGGAAGTTTTTACGTTGCTGAAATCATACGGTGCCGATGATGCGCATGTTGAATTTGATGTAGCACTCGCTCGTGGGCTGAGCTATTATACCGGATGCATTTTTGAAGTCAAAATCAATAACGTATCCATTGGCAGTGTGAGTGGTGGGGGACGCTATGATAACCTGACACAAACGTTTGGTGACAAAGAAAACCTGTCGGGTGTTGGGTTCTCTTTTGGTGTTGATCGTTTGTACGATGCCCTGGAAGAATTGCAGGCTTTTCCGAAAGAAACACGGCTGTCTTCAAAAGTACTGATTTGCCATTTCGATGCAGAAACCCTGCAGTATGGCCTTGCCCTGCTACAGCATTTTCGCGCAGCAAATATTGCTTCAGAAATCTATCCGGATGTATCGAAACTAAAGAAGCAGTTGGAGTACGCCAACAAAAAGGGTGTTGCCTATACATTGGTGGTTGGATCGGAAGAAGTGAAGAGCGGAGCACTGACATTGAAAAATATGGATACGGGAGAGCAGGAAAAATTAACCCTACACGAGATCATTCAAAAACTTCAGTAGGTTTACGAACTTCGATTACCAAAAAGCTGATCGACCAAATCATGGCCATTCATTTTATTTCCGGCAATACGCTAACCCTGCAAGAACTAACAGCCGTGCTCAATAACGTGGTAGTGATTCAGCTTTCGGATGATGCCCGAAAAAAAATTAACCGGTGCCGCGAATTCCTCAATGAGAAAATAGCAAACTCCAACCAATCCATCTATGGCATCAATACGGGCTTCGGATCGCTCTACAATAAAAACATATCTGCAGATCAGCTGGAAAAACTGCAGGAGAATTTAGTGAAGTCGCATGCCTGCGGAACAGGTGCCGAAGTGCCAGAAGAAATTGTGAGGTTAATGCTTTTTCTAAAAGTGCAGTCGCTGGCTTACGGATACTCCGGAACGCAATTAATTACCGTAGAGCGTCTGGCCGAAATGTTCAATGCTGGTGTACTACCCCGTGTTTATGAAATGGGTTCTTTGGGTGCCTCCGGTGATCTGGCTCCGCTTGCTCATTTGTCGCTGCCTTTAATTGGCTTAGGGGAAGTACACTATAAAGGAGAATTGTTATCGGGAAGTGATATCAGCAAGAAACTGAACTGGCCTCCCATTCATCTGCAATCAAAAGAGGGCCTGGCTTTGCTGAACGGAACGCAATTTATGAGTGCCTATGGAATCTGGTGTACCCTTCACGCGCATCGCCTGCTCCACCTTTCGACTATCATTGCTGCGCTTTCACTGGATGCTTTTGATGGACGGATGGAGCCTTTTCTTCCCGAAGTTCACGCGATCAGGCCACATCATGGGCAGGTGCGTATCGCTTCGGCTATATTAAAAATACTGGCAGATAGCGAACTCATTACGCAAGAAAAAAAACATGTTCAGGATCCCTATTCCTTCCGGTGTATTCCGCAAGTTCATGGAGCCAGTGCCGATACCATTGATTATGTAACGAATATTTTTCTAACCGAAGTCAACAGTGTTACCGACAACCCGAACGTGTTTCCAGAACAGGATGAAATTATTTCGGCCGGTAACTTTCATGGGCAACCGCTGGCTCTTGGGTTAGACTTTCTGGCCATCGCGTTGGCGGAGTTGGGTAATATTTCAGAAAGAAGAACGTATCAACTTATTTCGGGTGTTCGTGATTTACCCAATTACCTTGTGGCAAACCCGGGTATCAACTCAGGCCTTATGATACCACAATACACGGCTGCATCGCTGGTAAGCCAGAACAAACAACTTTGTACGCCCGCTTCGGTGGACTCAATCGTTTCTTCGAACGGACAGGAAGATCATGTGAGCATGGGCGCCAATGCGGCCACCAAGGCTTATCGGATCGTCAATAATCTCTATTCTATTCTGGCAATTGAATTGATTACTGCATCGCAGGCGCTTACGTTTCGAAGACCCCTTAGAACGTCTCCTTATCTGGAAGCTTTCGTTCATACTTTCCGACACGTTGTGCCGTTTATAGAGAACGATCGTGTATTGCATGACGACATTCAAAAAGCTGAACAATTTCTGAAAGTGGCCGACCTTCCAGCATGAACGTAAAAGTATTATTCATCTTCATTCTTTTCAGTTGCACAACCCTGGTGCTGCGCGGTCAGCCCTACCCCAGTGTGGGCAACCGTTTTGAAGTCGATCAGAAAAAAGGATGTGCACCGCTAACGGTTTTAGTAACCATAAAACCCCCATCTGTTTGTAATGGTGCCAATCCCTGCGACATGGATTTTGAAGGAAATAATCAATTTCAATCGCTAACCTTTACACACACTTACACACAGCCAGGCAAATACAAATTGAGAATTCAGTTTCAGGCTTCGGGAATTGATGAAATCGAAATTGACGTAGTTCAAAACATTCAACCAGAGTTTGAGATTTATTCGTGCAATAACAATGCAGTATCCTTAAAGGTCACGGATAACAACTACAATCAATACGTGATTAATTACAATGATGCAACACCTGTTGTAGTAAGACCTTCGGGAAGTTTGGCAACCGACAATCATACCTTTGCTTCCGCAGGACCAAAAACAATTACTATCCGCGGCCGAAACCTGAGTGCTGCTGATAATTGCAGTGCCATGAACAAACCGGTTACGGCTATGCTTACTTTACCAGCCGCCAACCTGACACAACTTTCTGTTTTGAATTCCACACAGATTGCCCTTGATCTCAACGGACTTTCTACAGTACGCTACAGACTTGAAATTGCCACGAACAACAACACCACGTTTCAGCTCATTCAAAATCTTTACAACCAGACTACAGTTACCCTGAACAGTCTTCGTCCGGATGATAATTATTATTGTTTCCGCTTGGCGACATTCGATCCCTGCAACAGTGCCATTACAGCCTATTCGAATATAATCTGCAGCTCTAATTTTGATGTATCCGCGCAAAGCGATGTGAATAAACTCATCTGGACAACAGCAACATCAGGCATTGCCAACTTCACGATTAACAAAAGCGATAATACAGGAAGCTTACCCTCGCTAACACGACCTACCTCTCCCCTGTTTTTCGATGACAACAATATTGTCTGCACTATTCCCTACACCTATCAGTTAGTTTCAAACTATGCCGATGGAAGCAGGAGTATTTCTCTTTCCAAATCCGTTACTGCATTTTCCAGTACCATCCCTACTGCTGTCGAAAACATTTCATCCATGGTTACTCCTACAGGAGTTGATCTCGTGTGGCAACAAAACCCTGCCTTCACACCTACTGAATATTCTGTTTTTAAATCCGTTAACGGAGGCTATTCGCTCCTGACTAAAATCAACAGTGCTTCCGTAAGCGACCCTGCATACTCAACAACGGAATCAACGTGCTATAAAATATCCTATCAGGATGTGTGTGGCAACTTTAGTCCGTTTAGCCAGGAAGCTTGTCCGATTCAACTTTTCGGATCCTTGCAAAAGGACAATTCCATTATTCTGAATTGGAACGCCTATACAGGATGGACAAACGGTGTTGATCATTATGCTATACAAAAATTCAATGCGCAGGGTCAACTGCTGCAGACTATTGATGTTGCCAACGCCACAACGTTTACAGATGATGTGGAAGATCTATTAAATCAAATCTATACATATAAAATAATAGCTATTGCCAATGATGTCGGTGTTATCAACTCCGTTTCCAATACCATCACCATCATCAAAGAACCAAATCTTTTTTACCCCACAGCTTTTACACCCAACAACGATGGCCTCAACGACACCTTTACTGTGTTCAGTCAATATGTTGTAGCCTTTGAAATGAAAATTTTTAACCGGTGGGGTGAGTTATTATTTACTACCTCTAATCCTACCCAGGGATGGGACGGCACTTTTAAGGGGAGCACCATGCCCGAAGGAACCTATGCTTTTATTGCTAAAATTACGGATCTGGCAGGCCGCACATTCGACCGCTCGGGCTCAGTTGTTCTGCTTCGTAAAAAGTAGGCTCACAGATTTCTGATTGCGCTGGCTTCATCGTTTCTTTGCAGAAATTATAAATCTTTAACCCTTGCTGTTATGTTCGATATGATGAAAATGATGGGTAAAATGAAAGAAGTTCAAGCCCGTTTAAAAGAAGCACAAGATAACCTGGTGAAGGTAAAAGCATCAGGTGAATCAGGAGGCGGTATGGTGAAAGCAACGGTGAACGGTAAAAAACAACTCGTGACGTTGGACATCGACCCGCTATTGTTGAAAGTTGAAGATAAAATTATGGTACAAGACCTGGTGGTGGCAGCCGTAAACAAAGCAATGGAAGAAGTTGACATCCTGGCCAAAGAAGAATTGCGCAAAAGTACCGAAGGCCTGCTCCCAAACATCCCCGGCCTGGATCTTAGCAGCATGATGGGATGATTAAAACAGCCGTTGTCATTCTGAACTATAATGGTGAAAAACTCCTGCGTCAGTTTTTACCTTCGGCCATTGAACATACTCATGGAGCAGAATTAATTGTTGCCGATAACGGAAGTACTGATCAATCGATTTCTATTCTGGAAAAAGAGTTTCCTTCGGTTCGGATTATTCTCCTTGAAAAAAACTTTGGTTTCTGCGGAGGCTACAATCGCGCACTCGCGCAGGTAGATGCTGATGCCTATGTGTTGTTGAACTCCGATGTGGAAGTAACCGCGAACTGGCTTTTACCCATGCTTCGCCTGCTGGAAACGGATTCAACCGTTGCAGCCATTCAGCCGAAAATTCTCTCTTATCAGGACAAAACAAAATTTGAATATGCCGGAGCGGCTGGTGGTTTTATCGATGCGCTCGGCTATCCTTTTTGTCGAGGGAGAATTTTTAATCATATCGAAACAGATGATGGCCAGTATAATGATCAACGCGATATCTTCTGGGCATCAGGCGCGTGCCTGATGATCCGCGCGAATATTTATAAGAAGTTTGGAGGTCTTGACGAGGACCTGTTTGCACATATGGAAGAAATTGACCTTTGTTGGAAGATCCATCGCAGCAGTGATAAGGTTTGTTATTGCGGTAGCAGCACAGTTTACCACCTGGGCGCTGGAACACTGGGTTATAAGCAACCACGAAAAACCTATTACAATTTCAGAAACGGTTTAACTCTGATCTTCAAACACCTCGACACGTGGGAACTGTTCTTAAAATTACCCGTCAGGTTCATGCTTGATTGGGTGGCAGCTTTCATTTTTTTAGCGAAAGGACAACCCGGAAACATGATCGCGGTCCTGCGGGCCCATTACCGCTTTTTAAGGCACCTGAATAAAAATCTTCGGAAGAGGAGATTACTGAGAAGTGAATACCCTCATTATTCCAGAAAAACTATCCGCCCCGGACTTGTAATCGTTGACTATTACTTTAAGCAGAAAAAAACCTTTGTTCAATAATCCCAGATTGGGCTACGTTTTCTGAAATGCTTGCGCATATTCATGATAAACGCGAGTGACAGGTAGATAATAATGGGCGATCCGAATGTGATAAAAGAGGCATAAATGAAGAATAGCCTGATGCTGGAAGTAGCCATTCCGAGTTTTTCGCCCAGACGGGTGCAGACCCCAAACGCACCCCTCAAAAAAAAATGCTGGATTTTCCCTTCAAATTCATTCATATATCGTTCGTTTAGAGACTTTCAACGCGTTAAAAAGTTCATTTAACGATCTATTATCCTGCCTGCAAATATAACGGGTATTGAACAGCTATATAATGCCCTAAATCTTAATTTTTTGAGTTATTATTGCAAAAAAATACACGTAAGTATAGTTTTGCAACCTGTTTAAATAAACCATAAATCAAATTCCAATGAGAAAATTAGTTTACTCATTTCTAATCATCGGTGCAGTGAGCCTGGGCGGCTGTACGTTGCCCTCCATGATTAAAAAAGCCAAAGAGCAGAATCTTACAGTTACTCCCAACCCTTTAGAAGTCCATAAAGACACTGTAAACTTTGACATGGCAGCGAACCTGCCCGTTAAAATGTTGAAGAAGGGAACAGTTTACACCGTAAATACTTTTTACAAGTATGGTGGAAATGAAACAGCCCTTGATCCTATCCCTTTTAAGGCTGAAGACTATCCTAATAGCTCAACGGAGCAACCTAAAGTAACAAAAAGCTTTGCTTTCCCATATGCTCCAGCCATGAAGTCTGGTAAACTTGAAGTGGAAGGTTCTGCTTCAAAAGGCACAAAAGCTAAAGTTACCCCACGCATGGAAGTAGCTGTTGGTGTTATCACCACCTCTAAACTCGTTAAACCTGTTTACGCAGCAGCATTTTCAGGACATGGTTATAATAACCAGGAAGAAGTTATTCCGGTTGTTATCCCTGATTTCATCTTTGAACAAGGAAGATCAGTATTGAGAACTTCAGAAATAAAGAGCGATAAAGGAAAGCAACTTGATGCTTTCATTGCTTCTAAGAACATTACCCGCACTGTAACCATAACCGGTACCCACTCGCCTGAAGGTGCTGACCGTATCAACAGTCGCTTGGCCAACGAACGTGCTGCTGCGATTGAGAAATTCTACCGTCAGCAAATGAAGAAGTACGACTATAAAGGCATGGCTGACTCTATCAGCTTTATCCAAAAGCCCGTTATTGACGACTGGAATGAATTCAAAAATGCATTATCAGCCTATGAGGGTATTTCTTCTGAAGAAAAGGCTGAGTACTTGAACATCATCAATGCTGGTGGTGCCTTTGAAGCAACTGAAAAGCAACTTAAAAAATTAAAGACCTATAAGAAGGTATTCAAAGACGTTTACCCTGGCTTGAGAACAGCTAAAACTGAAATTCTGACGATTAAGGATAAAAAAACAGATGCAGAAATTGCCGTCTTAGCAAAGCAAATCACACAAGGATCTGCTAGTGCTGATGCACTTTCTTTTGAAGAATTGATGTATTCTGCAACCTTAACACCTTCTTTGGAAGAAAAAGCTGCGATCTACGAAGCTGCTACCAAAAAAGGCACTTTCTGGAATGCGCACAACAACTTAGGCGCAACTTACCTTGCTCAAGCTGTTGAAAATCCAGCCAACGCAAATGCGCTGGCTGATAAAGCTGCTGCTCAATTGGACATTGCTGCTAAATTAAATGCTGCTCCTGAGGTTCACGCAAATCTTGCCTCAGTTCAAATGATCAAAGGCAATGCGTACGCTGCCTATAGCCATGCAACCAAAGCCCTTGGTGCTGGATTAAGCGGTGATAATGCTGCTGGCTTGAATGGTGTAAAAGGTGCCGCTGAGATTGTGATGGCGAAATATGCTGACGCTGTTCGTTCTGAATCTTCTGCCGCTGATAATGCTGATAACCTCTTCAACAAAGGTTTAGCACAAGTATTGAATAAAGATTACCAGAATGCATTGACTTCTTTCAGTCAGGCTACAAGCAAAAACAGCAACCTGGCTATTGCCTATTATGGTGCTGCTGTTGCTTCCGCTCGTTTAGGCAATGCCGATGGTGTAGTTAGCAATCTTTCCAATGCCGTTAAAGCCGATCCTTCATTGAAGGAAGCAGCTCTTGGCGATCTTGAGTTTGCTAAATTTGCAACGTCTGAAGCTTTCAGAAACGCACTGAAGTAATCTTGTTAAGAATTTGATTTTAAAAACCCCGGATAACACCCGGGGTTTTTTATTGGCATTACTTTCCGAAATACCTCCGCAGGTTTGGCCAATCACTGCTCAGATACTATTTTTACGGACTTTCCAAGACTATGAGAGAAATACAATTCAGAGAGGCCTTGCGCGAGGCCATGAACGAAGAAATGAGAAGAGATCCCAGTGTACACCTGATGGGCGAAGAAGTGGGTGAGTACAATGGAGCCTACAAAGTTAGCCAGGGTATGCTGGACGAATTTGGTCCTGATCGTGTGTTGGATACGCCAATCTCTGAGTTGGGGTTTTCCGGAATAGCTGTAGGTGCAGCTGCGAATGGCATTCGCCCGATTGTCGAGTTTATGACCTTTAATTTTTCCCTCGTAGCAATCGATCAAATCATCAACTCTGCAGCCAAAATGATGTCGATGTCGGGCGGTCAATTTAATGTACCGATCGTATTCAGAGGACCTACGGGAAATGCCGGTATGCTCAGTTCACAACACTCTCAGAATTTTGAAAACTGGTTTGCCAACACACCCGGACTTAAAGTAGTAGTACCTTCCAATCCGTATGATGCAAAAGGACTTCTGAAAACATCTATTCGTGATAATGATCCTGTCATATTCATGGAATCAGAATTGATGTATGGCGATAAAGGCCAGGTTCCGCTCGAAGAATATCTTATTCCCATTGGCGTTGCCGACATCAAGCGTCCCGGAACAGATGTTACAATTGTGACGTTTGGAAAAATTCTTAAAGTAGCCATTGCAGCCGCTTCAGAACTTGAGAAAGATGGCATCTCCGCTGAGATCATCGACTTACGTTCGGTGAGACCAATTGATTATGCTACTGTTGTCGAGTCTGTAAAGAAAACGAATCGCCTGGTTATTGTAGAAGAAGCTTGGCCTTTATCATCGATCGCCACCGAAATAACCTACCACGTACAAAGACATGCGTTTGATTACCTGGATGCTCCCATTCATCGCGTAAACAGTTTTGATGCTCCTCTGCCGTATGCACCCACATTGATTGAAGCGATTCTGCCCAATGTTGCCAAGACCATCAAAGCAGTTAAAGCTGTTTTGTACAGAGATTAATCAACAAAAGAAACGAACTTAAACCCGGTTAATACCGTGTTTTTTATTTGTTCGAAAGCAAAATACTCCACGCTTCCTCAACTTTGCCGGCTTTCAGGTATTCCTGCGCAAGGCGATGTAGTCCATCTTCCCCGGCTTTCAATGCCATTTTCACTTCAATAGAGTTCCTAAAGGATTGAATGCTCTGCTCAACCGGAAGGTCTTCAACATTTCCCAACATACCCAGGTCATTGCCAGTAAGAACTTTGCTATTTCGGATAGAATCCGGGAGCCTGTCTATACCAATACCCAGCTTTTGTGCAGGCTTAGGTACCTTAAAAATAGCGTCACCCTGCACCCGGCAGTACCAATCACCACCAAGGCGTGCAACAGCATCCAGTTTAAACGGATCGATTCTTCCCTCATCATCAAGAACTGATTCTTGCAGATGAATTCTGATCACTTCGCATACTACGAGGTTGCCAGCTCCACCTTCCGATCCTGTTTGATTTATTTCCTTTACGATACACTCCATCGCCACAGGGGCTTCCGCTATTCTGGGTGGCTTCACCAGATCAGAGGAAACTTCAGTAAAACCCGCTTTCATAAATTCATTAACACCTTTCGGATACTCTGTGCTCGCAAGTGACATTTGCTGTACCATCCGGTAATTCACCATGTGGATCACAGCTTCCGGTACTTCCAAAACATTTTCATACGTATGCTTGGTTGTGTTATCCCGACCTCTTCGTGCGGGTGAAAAAACAAGAATGGGGGGATTATATCCAAAGCAATTAAAAAAACTGAACGGGCTAAGGTTAACATTTCCCGTGTTATCCACTGTGCTTACAAAGGCAATTGGTCGCGGTGTAATCGCGCTCAACAGATAACCATGCAGTTTGGTCGCAGGTATTTCTTTCGGATTAATCGTTACCATATGATTCTGTTTTATTTTTAGTATCCATGACAGGTGAAACCGGAAATAATGTTGCCTTCGGCATGGTACGCCAGGAATAAAAAAACTGGATCATCAAAATCAACGGGAGCAGAAAAGCTCCCAATTGAAAACGTAATCCTGTGTGGCTATAACTCCACGCGGTAAAATCAATAACAGTCTTGACCAGCATGGCGGTTGATGCCATGAACAATACAAACAAAACTAAACGACCTGTGAAAAATTTAAGTTTCGCACGCTGAACCATATACCTGACTGCTTCCGCCAGTACAACACCTGCTCCTGCTACCAGCGAAACGGTGAGCAATGCCTTTGGAAAAGTGCGCAAGTAATCATACTTATACAGTATCAATCCAATCTTCCCTAACAAATTCGGACTCCGTAACAAAACAGCATCCAACACCACTATGGCGAGTATGAAAAGATAAAAGTTAATTCTGTTCTTCATTAGGGTGATTTGCCTTCCTCTATATTTTTCAGCTTACTTACGTTGATGGTAAAATTTTTCCGTTGCACGATCCAAATCCGATTCGAACTCCATTCCGGATGGCATGACCTTTCATGATAAGGGTGTCGCCATCGTCAATAAAACTACGTATTGAGCCGTCTGGTAAATTCAGTGGGTTTTCTCCATTCCATGTCAACTCCAGCATTGAGCCAAAAGATCCTGGTGAAGGTCCGCTAATCGTGCCGGAAGCATACAAATCACCAACCTGGATATTACAACCGTTGCTGGTATGATGAGCGAGTTGCTGATTTACATTCCAGTACATGTATTTGAAATTTGAACGGCTAATGGTTACTGGGTCAGATTTTTCAGCTTGCAATAACACCTCCAACATCACATCAAAATTCTTGTTCCCTTCAAACGCCAGATAAGGAAGAACGTGTGGATGCTGAGCAGGGCCCTCGACCCGAAAAGGTTCCAGCGCATCCATCGTAACAATCCACGGAGAAATAGTCGAGCCAAAATTCTTGGAAAGAAATGGCCCCAGTGGAACATACTCCCATTGCTGTATGTCTCGTGCCGACCAGTCATTGAACAATACAAATCCTGCAATGTAATCTTCAGCCTGATCAACAGTAATGCGCTGACCAAGTTTGTTTTCACCACACGTTATAAAGGCAACTTCCAGTTCGAAATCTAATTTACGCGTTGGACAAAAAATAGGGATATCACTATCTGATGGTTTGATCTGGCCTTTCGGCCGATGAATCGGAATTCCGGAAACAACAATAGAAGAAGCACGACCGTGGTAGCCAACGGGCAAATGTTTCCAGTTGGGTAACAACGCATTCTTCGGGTCGCGAAACATGGAGCCAACATTGAAAGCGTGCTCTTCGCTGCTGTAAAAGTCAGTATAATTTCCGATGCGGACCGGCAAAAGCATTTGCACTTCCTCCATGGGTACCAGTGCAATTTCACGATCGGCAGCATTTAACTCATCGCTATCATGGCGTAACAATACCGAAACACGCTCACGCACTTGACGTATTTTCTTTTTACCCAGTGCTAAAAAATCATTCAGAAACTTCTGATTAAATATACCGGAAGGTAAACCCAATCCATCAAGGTATCCGTGTTCGTGCAGGTAAACCAGATCAAGCACATGGTCACCAATGGCCACACCAGCTACCGCTGATAAATACTTCGTTTTAAAAATTCCAAAAGGAAGATTTTGAATTGGGAAATCAGAATCCTTTGGAATAGTGACCCAACTTTTCAACTTCGGATCATTGGCCGAGATCATGTGTATCGATTTAGATAGTAAACCTAATTTTTTACAAGCAAGACGGCAAGAAGGATGGAAAGTTTAACTTGCAGCAATGGCTGAACATGTAGTGACTTTACCGCTAGCCTTCCGGCAACGCATGGAGGAAACCTTAGGAAAATCATATCCTGATTTCCTCAACTCCATGACACAACCTACTCCTACCAGCATCCGGATTAATCCTCAAAAAAGATATGCACCACAAGATGTCCCAAACATTCCCTGGACACAGTATGGCCACTATTTGAGAGAAAGACCTGCCTTTACACTTGATCCGCTATTTCATGCGGGCACGTATTACGTTCAGGAAGCAAGCTCTATGTTCCTGGAACAAGCCATAAACCAATCCATCGATCTTTCGAAACCCATCCGTGCACTAGACCTTTGCGCAGCACCCGGTGGCAAATCTACACACCTGCTGAGTCTGCTGAATGATCAGAGTCTACTGGTTTCCAACGAAGTCATCCGGTCGAGGGCAGGCATCCTTTCGGAGAATATCCAAAAGTGGGGCAAGCATAATGTTATGGTTACAAACAGTGACCCGGAGCACTTTCAGCGCCTGAGCGGATTTTTTGATTTGATTGTAGTAGACGCGCCTTGTTCGGGTGAAGGTTTATTCCGCAAAGATCCAGATTCAATGAAGGAATGGTCCCCCGACCATGTAACACTCTGTGCCAACAGACAAAAGAGAATTTTAAGTGATGTATGGCCAGCCCTAAGCGAAAATGGGATACTGATTTATTGTACCTGCACATTCAATTCCCTCGAGAATGAAGATAATTTGAATTGGCTTTCTTTGCATCATGAGGTTGAATTTCTTCCCCTCGACATCCCCTCGGCATGGGGAATCGAAAAAGTGATATTCGATAAGATGATTGGATATCGCTTTTATCCTCACCGTGTTCAGGGCGAAGGTTTTTTTATTTCCATTATCCGGAAAAAAGAAGAAACGAAATCGGTAAGAATAAAAAGCGGAAGGAATGTATTCACATCCCCTTCCAAAAAAATTGTTGACCAGATTAGCCAGTGGGTAGCGGAGCCCATCACTAAAGCATTTCTTCAATTCAACGAAACGATTCTGATGATTCCGGAAGGCATGACAGACGCTGTTGAGTTTTTAAGTCAAAACCTTCGGGTGGTAGAAGCCGGTACGGCCCTCGCCAGTATAAAACATACGAAGTTTATTCCGGAACATGCACTCGCGCTTTCCGTGCATCTCGAAAAAAAAGCTTTTCCAATACTGGATGTTGATCATGAAAATGCACTTCACTATCTCCGAAAAGAAAATCTCACAATAGAAGGTAAAACCCGGGGCTTTGCACTGGTTTGCTACCTCGGAACTCCGCTGGGATGGATGAATATCCTGGAAAACAGGATGAACAACCTGTACCCGCTAAACTGGAGAATCCGTATGGCTAACATCGGATAAACCTCCTGCTTTTGGGGTTATTTGGATGCCTATAAAAAAGCTGGGTATTGCACACCTTTTCCTTATTTTTGCGACCCAAACGAGGTTATTCGGCCAGCGAATGTTCGAGTAACAATTAACAGTACACCAGATGTTATCAACGAAATACAATCCTGCCGAAGTAGAAAGCAAGTGGTATAGTTACTGGATGGAGCATGGTTTTTTTCATGCTGAACCGAATCCATCCAAAGATCCATATTGTATTGTCATCCCTCCGCCAAACGTAACGGGTGTTTTGCATATGGGGCACATGCTGAACAACACCATTCAGGATATCCTTGTGCGCAAGGCGCGCATGGAAGGTAAGGAAGCATGTTGGGTTCCCGGAACAGATCACGCATCCATTGCAACAGAAGCAAAGGTGGTGGCCATGCTGCGTGAAAGAGGGATCAAAAAATCAGACT
Source organism: Cyclobacteriaceae bacterium (assembly GCA_016787565.1). Classification (GTDB taxonomy): domain Bacteria; phylum Bacteroidota; class Bacteroidia; order Cytophagales; family Cyclobacteriaceae; genus JAEUUG01. The sequence continues at coordinate 341,902 of JAEUUG010000004.1, read as the reverse complement.
TGTCGCGTGAGGACTTTCTGAAGTATGCCTGGGAATGGAAAGAGAAATATGGCGGCATCATTCTCGAACAGTTAAAAAAACTCGGAGCATCCTGCGATTGGAGCCGTACGAAGTTTACGATGGATGCAGATTATTACGAAGCAGTAATCGATGTATTCATTGACTTGCACAAAAAAGGATATATCTACCGCGGACTGCGCATGGTAAACTGGGACCCGGCCGGAAAAACTGCACTATCGGATGATGAAGTGATTCACAAAGATGTTCAGTCTAAATTGTACTATATAAAGTATCAGATAGAGGGTAGCGGTGACCACCTCACGATTGCAACGGTTCGCCCCGAGACAATCATGGCGGATGCTGCAATCTGTATCAACCCCAATGACGAACGCTATAAACACCTGAAAGGTAAACGAGCATTAATTCCGCTAATCAATCGTTCCATTCCAATCATTGAAGACGAGTACGTCACCATGGATTTTGGAACAGGTTGTTTGAAAGTGACACCTGCTCACGATATGAATGATTACGAGTTAGGCAAAAAGCATAACCTCGAGGTGATTGACATTCTGCATGAGGATGGAACACTGAATGAAAAGGCGCTCCTGTATGTTGGTGAAGATCGGTTCATTGCACGAAAGAAAATAGCAAAAGAACTTGAAGCGAAAGAATGCCTGAGTAAAATAGAAGACTATAGCAGCAATGTCGGATTTTCTGAACGTACCGATGCTGTGATCGAACCCCGACTCTCGCTACAATGGTTTTTAAAAATGGATACCATCACCAAGCCTGCACTCGAGCACGTGATGAACGATGACATCCAGCTTATCCCACCAAAATTCAAAAACACCTATAACCACTGGATGAGCAATGTGCGCGACTGGTGTATATCGCGCCAACTTTGGTGGGGGCATCGTATACCAGCGTGGTACGATGAGAAAGGAAATTATATCGTTGCCAAAACAGAAGCCGAAGCACTTGATCTTTACAAATTGCAACATCCGGCATCCGGCACTCCAAAGCTTACGCAGGACGCGGATGTGATGGACACGTGGTTCTCGAGCTGGCTATGGCCGATTGCTGTTTTTGATACTACGATTTTTAAAGATGGTAATAAGGGGAACAAGGATCTTAACTATTTCTACCCTACGAATGATTTAGTAACAGCACCGGAGATTTTATTCTTTTGGGTTGCCCGGATGATCATTGCCGGATATGAATATCGTGGAGAAATGCCTTTCAAAAACGTTTACCTCACGGGCATTGTACGCGATAAGCAAGGAAGAAAAATGTCGAAATCATTGGGCAACTCTCCAGATCCGCTCGACCTGATTGCCAATTTTGGAGCCGATGCTGTACGCACGGGTATGCTGTTCAGTTCGCCTGCCGGAAACGATTTGTTGTACGATGAAAAATTAATTGAGCAGGGACGCAACTTTGCCAATAAAATCTGGAATGCCTTCCGGCTGGTGAAAGGATGGAATACATTCGAAGGAAACATCCCGGAAGAAAATACAATAGCCATTACCTGGTTCGAGTCCAGGCTGAGTCAATCATTAGCTGAACTGAACGATCATTTTACCAAGTTCAGAATGTCAGATGCCCTGATGACCATTTATAAATTGATCTGGGATGACTTCTGTTCCTGGTACCTGGAAATGATCAAGCCGGAATTTGGCAAACCTATCGACCAAGGCACGTACAACAAAACAATTTTATTTTTCGAGACGCTTTTAAAAGCGCTGCATCCGTTCATGCCGTTTATCACGGAAGAACTGTGGCATGAACTTCAACAGAAGAACGAAAAAGAATGTATCATTATCGCATCCTGGCCAAATTCTTCAACCTTCGATTCAAAAATTCTGAATGAGGCCTCATTTTCATTTGCCATTATCGCTGAGATACGAAACATTCGGAGTACGAAAGGTCTCTCGCCAAAAGATGCCTTACCATTACTCGTCAGGAATGGTGAGCAAGCTCCGATCAAAGCATTCTGGTCAATCCTTAAAAAGCTGTCGAATATTCACGAAATAAACTTTGTTGCTGAAGCACCCGCAGTCAATAGCACACCTTTTATTGTTGGATCAACCGAATTCTTTATTCCACTGGAAGGAAAGGTTGATGCGAATAAAGAGCGTGAAACACTACTCAAGGAACTGGAATATCAAAAAGGGTTTCTGGCTTCCGTGGATAAAAAGTTATCCAACGAAAAGTTCGTGCGTGGCGCACCCGCCAACGTATTGGAAATGGAACGCAAGAAAAAGGCAGATGCTGAAGCTAAAATCAAAGCACTGGAAGAAAGCTTAAAGAGGCTTTGAAATTCAAAACCGTGCTGCCATGAGCAGTTCTATGTTTTTGTATTTCAGCCCAAATTTTCGGGCTACGTACTCATTGGTCAATCCGCCTTTGTACGTATACACACCTTTCATAAACCATTTGTGCGAGAAGATCATGGCCTCCACACCACCCTCCTCGCCTGCACGCAAAATAGTTGGTGTAAAAATATTACTGAGTGCATTCGTAGCGGTATGCGCTACACGCGATGCCACATTGGGCACGCAATAATGTATTACATCATGCTTTCTAAAAACAGGCTTACTCAGCGTGGTAATATCCGATGTTTCGACACAGCCGCCCTGATCAATGCTCAAATCGATAATCAGCGAATCCGGTTTCATCTGGCTCACCATTGCTTCGGTAATAACATGACGCGCGCGACCTTTTTCAGCACGCAAAGCACCAATCACCACATCGGCAGTTTTAAGTGTTTCACTTAACGTAATCGTGTCGATCGTTGACGTGTAAATCTGTTGACCCAGTAAATGTTTTATTCGCCTGAGTTTATAAATATGATTGTCGAAAATCTGAACGTCAGCACCAAGTCCCAGGGCTGCACGTGCAGCATACTCGGCCACCGTGCCCGCTCCGATGATCACAACCTTTGTTGGCGGCACTCCGGTTATTCCGCCCAGGATAACACCTTTGCCACTGTTGGCTGTACTCAGGTACTCTGAAGCGATCAGCAACACCGTGCTTCCGGCTATTTCACTCATCGCCCGGATAATGGGCATACCCCCTACCTTATCTTCTATAAATTCATACGCTAGTGCCGTTACTTTTTTCTTCATCAGGGCTTGAAGGCATTCAACTTTCAAATGACCCAACTGCATGGCCGAGATTAAAGCCTGGCCCGAATGCATCAATTCGATTTCCTCGAGTGTTGGAGGTTCTATCTTGAGTATAACATCGGCCTGATATACTTCCTGTGGAGAGTAAACAATCTTTGCTCCCGCATCGCTGTATTGTTTGTCTGAGAACTTGGAACCGATACCGGCTTTCGTTTCCACCCAAACATCATGGCCGTTATTCACGAGCAATTCAACAGCATCAGGGGTGAGACTGATCCGGTTTTCCTGCAATGATATTTCTCGTGGCAAGCCAATAAAAAAAGCATGCCTGCGCCTTTTTACTTCCAGCATTTGTTCCTGTGGATAGAGGCTGGTCTTGGTGGCGAGTGCCTCAAATCCGGTTTTCTTTTTCTCCGTCATGAAGAGATAGGGCTATGGTTCGTTCGACATTACTTTCCTGTGTGAGCATCACCGACACGTGCCTCGCTGGAATGAGTGATGGAATTTTTTCCGGCCATTCGATGAAGCAATAATTACCCGAATAGAGGTATTCATCTATACCAATATCCCAGGCTTCGGTTTCATTTTTTATTCTGTAAAAATCAAAATGATAAATCTGCTGATCTGTGTTTGTCTGGTATTCGTTTACAATTGAAAAGGTTGGGCTGCTCATCGCATCCGAAACTCCCAGCAAGCTACACAACGCTTTTATCAATGTTGTTTTCCCAGAACCCATCTCTCCACTGAAAATCCAAATTTTAACTTCTCCGGCTTCCTGCAGCAGTTTATCTGCAACCCGCTCCAGGTCATGAAGCGCAACGTGTTCATAAATCGCTTCGCGCAAATCAGGATGCATTTTTCGAAGTTAGAAAAATTATGGGAATGATCATTTCCTCCATGCTTACACCGCCATGCTGAAAGGTATCCTTATAAAAGTTTACATAATAGTTGTAGTTGTTCGGGTAAGCGAAAAACTGATCTTCAATAGCAAACACATAGGTGGAAGAGATATTCAGTTTGGGAAGTCCCAGCCGTTCGGGCTTAGGTGCCTGCATAACTTTATCGCCTTCATAACCCAGGTTCTTCCCCTGCTTATACCGCAAGTTGGAGTTAACAGCACGGTCGCCAATAATTTTAAACGGGCGCTTCACGCGGATGGTGCCATGATCAGTCGTGATGATCACCCGTGCATTTTTATCAGCAATTTTCTTCAAAATTTCAATCAACGGAGAGTGCAAAAACCATGACTTGGTGATAGAGCGGTAAGCCGATTCGTCCGGGGCAAGTTCACGCACCATCGCCATGTCTGTACGCGCGTGCGAGAGCATATCCACAAAATTGTAGACAATAACATTCAGATCATTTTGAAAAAGGTTGTTCACCGTATCGGCAAGGCTTCTACCTTCTTCCAAATTTTTTATTTTGTGATACGACAGCTTTACCGTAAGATTATTTCTGCGCAGTTGCTTGGCCAGAAACTCCTCCTCAAAATTATTCTTTCCTTCATCTTCATCTTCACCTACCCATAAATCAGGATTTGTCTGTGCCATCTCGGTGGGCATCTGACCAGAAAAAATAGCGTTTCGGGCGTAGGCTGTTGTGGTCGGTAAAATAGAGTAATACGTTTCTTCCTGATCAACATTGAAATATTCTGACAACTCGGGTTCAATGGTTTTCCATTGGTCAAAGCGGAGATTGTCAATCACAATCAGGAAAACAGGCTTGCCCTTTCCAATCTCCGGAAAAACCTTTCGCTTCATCAATTGATGAGAGAGTAAGGGTTTCTCCGCCTTCGGATCATTCAACCATGCATCATAATTTCGCATGATAAACTTGGAGAAGTTTGCATTCGCTTCTGACTTTTGCATATCCAGAACCTCACCCATATCGTTGTTATCGGCTTGATCGATTTGTAGTTCCCAATACACCAGTTTCTTATAAATATCAGCCCACTGTTCGTGGTTCATACGATCCTGAAAGGCCATGCTGATCTTCTGGAATTCCTGTTGATAATTCAGATTTGTCTTTTCGATCACCAGGCGTTTGTTTTCTAAAATCTTCTTTACCGAAAGTAAAATCTGGCTGGGGTTTAACGGCTTGATCAGGTAATCGGCAATCTTCGACCCGATTGCCTCTTCCATAATTTGTTCTTCCTCATTTTTGGTGATCATCACTACCGGAAGATTGGGCTTGTTGTTTTTGATCTGGCTCAATGCCTCCAGACCTGACATGCCCGGCATATGTTCATCTAAAAAAACAACATCAAAATTCTTTTCTTCACACAGTTCCACCGCGTCTGCTCCGTTGTTCACCGGTGTAATGTCATACCCCCGTTGCTCCAGAAAGATGATATGCGGTTTCAATAAATCAATCTCATCATCCGCCCACAAAATGCTATATCTTTGCATACTTAAAATTTTACCCGAAGTTAATCAATTAACGCTGAAAGCTTGAATAAAAAGAAGATCATCAACGACCCGGTTTACGGATTCATCACCATCACCAGCGAACTGCTGTTTGACATCATCTCTCACCCTTATGTACAACGCCTTCGGCATATTAAGCAACTCGGACTAACCGACCAGGTATATCCGGGCGCACTCCATACCCGCTTTCAACACGCGTTGGGTGCGCTCCACCTGATGAGCCGCGTATTGGATAACCTGAGAACAAAGGGAATTGAAATTTCAGCTGAAGAATATGAGGCCTCTCAAATCGCAATTTTGTTACACGATCTAGGGCATGGTCCTTTTTCGCATGCGCTGGAAGATTCAATCATGCCCGGAGTAAACCATGAAAGTGTTTCCTATCTGCTGATGAGTCGATTAAATGTGGAGTTTAACGGAGCGCTGGACCTTACCCTTAAAATTTTTCGTAACAGTTATAAACGGAAGTTTTTTCATCAATTGGTTTCCAGTCAACTGGATATTGACCGATTGGATTACCTGAAACGCGATTGCTTTTTTACTGGGGTGATGGAAGGAACTATTGGTGTAGACAGAATCATTTCCATGCTGCATGTTCACCGCGATCAGCTCGTAGTGGAAGAAAAAGGCATTTACAGTATCGAGAACTTTTTGAATGCCCGCAGGCTGATGTACTGGCAAGTGTACTTGCACAAAACAACTATCAGTGCAGAACGTATGCTGGTTAACCTGATACGGAGGGCGCAGGCTTTGGTGCATGCAGGCGAAGACGTACCCGCCAGCATAGCCTTGATGCATTTTTTAAAAGAACAATTCTCTCTTGAAAACCTGTCGGAAAATCCGGCAACCCTGGAAGCCTTCGGACAACTTGATGATAACGATATATGGGGTGCTGTGAAATTCTGGAAAAACCATCCGGATAAAATTTTATCGACACTATCAACCATGCTGCTGGAACGAAAACTCTTTCAGATCGAACTCAGTGTTGATCCCATCAAAAAGAGTGTCATTGAAAAAGTGCGAACAGCAGTATCTAAAAAATACGAAACACTCCGGGCAGAAACACCTTACCTGTTTTCAACCGGAATTGTTTCAAACGAGGCCTACACCGAAGGGCAAAAAATTAATATTCTGACCCGGCAGGGCAACCTCCTGGACATTGCTCAGGCTTCCGACTTACCCAACATCAAAGCGCTTAGCAAAATCGTTAAAAAAAATTATCTCTGCTGGCCTAAAAATGTATCTTTGTAATGGTCCGCCAAGAGGTTCGTTAATTCTAATCCAAGCTGCATCACAGACCATCAATTGAATTCAATGCTTTATACTCATCCGTACAACTAAAAATAAACAATGGAATTTACGGTACAGCAGATTGCCGCCATGCTGGGCGGTGAGGTAAAAGGTAATGGAGACGAGAAAATTAACATGCTCGCGAAAATACAGGATGCCAAAAAAGGGCAAATTGCTTTTCTCTCCAACCCGAAGTATGAGCATTTCATTTATACTACGCAGGCTTCTGCCGTCATTGTAAAAAAGGACTTTGTATCAAGAAAAGAAATCTCCTCTACACTCATCATGGTAGATGATCCGTACTCCAGTTTTACAACCTTATTGGAGCAATATCACAAAATGATCACCTTTCAAAAAGTTGGTGTTGAACAGCCCAGTTATATTTCCGATACAGCCGTAGTTGGAAACAACATTTACCGCGGTGCTTTTTCGTATATCGGAAGTAACGTAACCATTGGCGACAATGTAAAAATATATCCGCATGTGTTCATTGGTGATAATGTAACCATCGGAGATAATACCGTGCTGCAATCTGGTGTGAAGCTCTATAGCGGAACGCGTATCGGAAAAAATTGTGCACTGCATGCTGGCACCGTTATCGGAAGTGATGGCTTTGGTTTTGCGCCCCAGGAAGATGGCTCTTACAAAACCATACCCCAGTTGGGAAATGTTATTATAGAAGATGATGTGACCATCGGAGCTAATACTGTAATTGATTGTGCCACCATGTTTGGGGATTCAACTATCCTGCATAAAGGTGTGAAACTGGATAACCTGATTCAGATTGCCCACAATGTTGAGGTTGGAAAAAACACAGTGATTGCCGCGCAGGCAGGCATTTCAGGCTCTACAAAAGTTGGTGAAAATTGTATGATTGCCGGGCAGGTGGGAATTGCCGGCCACCTAATAATAACTAACAACACCAGTCTGGGTGCACAAGCCGGGGTATCAAAATCCATAACAAAAGAAGGTCAGAAACTTATCGGATACCCTGTATTTGATATTAAAGAATACTTCAGATCGTATGCCGTATTCAAGCAACTGCCGGATTTAAACTACAGGCTACGCGACCTGGAAGTAAAAATGAAACAACTGGAAACAGAAAAGAAGTCTGTTTCATCGGAATAGCAGGAATACCGGTTATCAACCGATTCCCCAGGGTTGGCTGATGTTGGATAATCCGAAGATTTGGGGTTAAATTGCCAACTTTTTAAGAAATAATGCTCAACATCAAACAGCAAACCATCCAGAAGTCCGTGTCTCTTTCAGGCGTAGGGCTGCATACCGGAGTTCAAACCAACATGACTTTTCTGCCAGCGAAACCCAATCATGGCATTAAATTTCAACGTGTTGATTTACCGGGATCTCCCATTGTTGATGCCGACTGCGAAAATGTTACAGATGTTTCAAGGGGTACCACAATCGAGCAAAGTGGTGCCAAAGTCAGCACCATTGAACATACACTGGCGGCCCTGGTAGGCCTTGAGATTGATAATGTCCTTATTCAGTTAGACGGACCGGAGTGCCCCATTATGGATGGGAGTTCCATTCAGTTTGTGGAACCCTTAAAAGAGGCTGGAACAGAAGAACAAAATGCTATCCGCGATTTTTTCGAAGTTCAGGAACCGCTCTTTTACCGGGAAATTGCACGCAATGTTGAAATTGCCGCGCTGCCGCTGGACGATTACCGGGTTACGGTAATGGTAGATTATAATTCACCCGTTCTGGGCAGTCAACACGCCTCGATAACCGATATCCGACAGTTTGAAAAAGAAATTGCCTCCTGTCGCACGTTCTGCTTCCTGCACGAATTGGAAATGCTGTATAAAAACAATCTGATTCGTGGCGGTGACCTGAACAATGCCATTGTTATTGTTGACAGGGTGGTGAAAGATGAAGAGCTGGATAACATCGCCAAAATGCTGGGCAAACCCAAAGTTGCCGTAAAGCAGGAAGGCATATTGAACAATATTGAACTTCGCTATAAAAATGAACCAGCCCGCCATAAGCTGCTGGATATTATGGGCGACCTGGCCCTTGCCGGCAGACCATTAAAGGCGCAAATTCTGGCTGCAAGACCTGGACACGCTGCCAATGTTGCTTTTGCCAAAAAGCTGAAGAAAGCGATGGCTGAAGCCGATAAGAAGGGAAGACCAAAGTACAATCCAAGTCTTCCTCCGGTAATGGACATTAATAAAATCGCGGCTACGTTGCCTCACCGCTACCCGTTCCTACTGATTGATAAAATTATTTACCTTGACAACGAGAGTGTTGCCGGAGTAAAGAACGTAACGATGAACGAACCCTACTTCCAGGGGCACTTCCCAGGCAACCCTGTTATGCCTGGTGTTTTGCAAGTAGAAGCGATGGTTCAGACGGGTGGTATATTAGTATTGAACACCGTACCCGATCCGGAAAACTACTGGACGTATTTTCTGAGTATCGAAAACTTCCGATTCCGTAAAATGGTTTTACCGGGCGATACACTGGTAATTCAATGCGATCTGCTCGCGCCCATCAAGCGCGGCATCGCTAAAATGTCGGGGCGTGCCTACGTGGGCAACACCCTTGTATGTGAAGGAACTATGACCGCCAGTATTGTTCGAAAAGACTCATGAGCCAATATCCACTCGCCAATGTTCACCCCGGGGCCAAAATTGGTAACAACGTTATCATTGAGCCTTTTGCAACTGTTCAGGAAGATGTCATCATTGATGATGACTGTTGGATCGGCCCGAACGCCATACTCTGGAATGGCACACGCCTTGGGAAAAATGTAAAGATTTATCCCGGAGCTTCCATTTCTTCTGTCCCGCAGGATCTCAAGTTTGCAGGTGAAAAAACGGAGACTTTTATTGGTGATAACACCGTGATCCGCGAGGCTGTAACTATCAGCCGTGGAACAAGCGATAAATTCAAAACCGTGATTGGCAAAAATTGCCTGCTCATGGCCTACGTACACGTGGCGCACGATTGCCTCATTGGAAATCACTGCATCCTCGTGAATACCGTACAAGTTGCAGGGCATGTTACCATTGACGATTGGGCCATTATTGGTGGCGCAAGCGCATTACACCAGTTTGTTAAAGTCGGGGCGCATGTGATGTTATCAGGTGGATCATTGGTGCGGAAAGATGTTCCCCCGTACACAAAAGCCGCCCGTGAACCGCTGGCGTATGCAGGTGTCAATACCATCGGCTTGCGAAGAAGAGGATTTACCTCTGAGAAGATTGCTGAGATTCAAGATATATACAGGCACATTTTCCTGAAAGGTGTGAACAACACCAAGGCACTTGAAATTGTAGAAAAAGAAATTCCACCAAGTCCGGAGAGAGAATATATTCTTGATTTTGTACGCACATCAGAGCGGGGAATCATGAAGGGATATGGCAGCGGAGACTAAGGTAGTATGACTTTAAAAGTACATGCCCTAACAGGCAAAGTGTGGAAATTGAAGTAGGAAGTAAGCAGGCGCCAATAGCATTCATCGAAAAATTGAAGAAACACGCCCACGGGTTGATGACATGATACCCTTAACCATGCAGCCATCAGCGCCCGACATCAGTCATCAAAATTCTGCGATACGCATTGAAGTAGAAAATCTTTCGAAGCGGTTTAATCGCGAATGGATTTTTAAAGGACTTTCAACAACATTTACCGGAGGAAATTGCTATGCCCTTACCGGGCCGAACGGATCGGGTAAATCTACACTCCTGCAAATCTTATGGGGGCAAATGCCACAGACAGCAGGATCGGTTACCTATCACCTCAGCAATTCCATCGTTCCTGTGGAAGAAATCTATCAACATATCAGCATTGCCACACCGTACATGGACCTGATTGATGAGTTTACCCTGGAGGAACAACTGGAATTTCACTTCAACCTCCGGAAAATCAGAAAAGGGCTATCCCGTGAAAACGTGATTGAAAAAATGTACCTGGGCCATGCGCGGAACAAACAGATTACCAATTTTTCATCGGGCATGAAACAGCGGTTAAAGCTGGGGTTGGCCTTCTTTACTGAGGCCAGTATTCTTTTTTTGGACGAGCCGGGTACAAACCTCGACAACGAGGCGTTTGACTGGTATAAAAACCAGCTAAACGACATCGGACAGGATAAACTTGTTTTTATTGCTTCCAATCAAGAGGCAGAATACCCGGCAAATGCCATTATCCTTAACATCAAGGACTATAAATAGGGGTTACATCGGCAGGCATGTCGTTATTAAAACACACATAGACAGGGTGTAAGCGTTAAATAGTTTGTTTTTAACATTTTTAGTAGCAAATTCGAAACATTAATCAGTTCAATATGAAAGTAGTAGCAAGGATATTTTCTCTTTTAATGCTGTTAGCAACCATGGTTTTTTATACCAATTGTGACGGTGATGATCCAAAGAAATCAGAAACCGATACTCAGTTAGAAAAACTGAATGGAACCTGGAGGATAATTAATGCTTCCAATGTAACACAAGATGGTGCTGCTCCCCCCTTTAGTTATGTAGGATTTACATTAACCATAAACGGCACTGCAGGTAGTACCACTTTTGCCTATACGGCAACTGAGAGGCCGGAAGTTAGCCCATGGCCCGCTAATGGAACATTTACTTTTGGCAGCCCCGTAGCGGAAAAGTTAACACGTAATGATTCCGGTGATCCAATTCAAATTACATACTCGGTTACAGCAACCGGATTAATCATGACATTTCCGTATAGCGGAACTGGTTTTGCTGGTGGAAGAACCAGCAGCGTTTCCGGACCCTGGAGATTCGAGTTTACGAAACAATAAGCAGATATAATCTTATCAAAAAAGGACTTCCAGTTGAAGTCCTTTTTTATTTTACTACCACTACCGTAATTCCATCGCCACCACGCTCTACATGTTCATCAGCCATGGACGTTACGTTCTTATAGTTTCGCAATTGCTCGCGAATTACTTTGCGCAATACGCCCTCGCCTTTGCCGTGCAAAATCCGTAGTTCTCCATGGCCCAGTAAAATGGCATTGTCCATAAACTGATCCAGCAACGGCACAACTTCCTCCACACGCTTACCCCGTACATCGAGTGTACTGTTGAAAGTTGATTGACGCTCATGAAGGTTGATACCGGAAGAACGCTTGGGAACAATTTCCTTTTCGACCGTGCCGGTAATCTTTTCTAATTTGCCCACACTGACCGTGGATCGAAGTTCTCCAAACTGAACCGTTGCTGTTTTTCCACTCAAACTTAATAGTATTCCACTTCCTGTTTGTCCGGCAATGCGCACACGATCGCCTATTTTGATTGGCTCTTGTACAACTTGCTTTTTGTCGGATGGTTGGCGGGAAACTTTTTTATTGAGTGACTGAAGACCCTGACGGACTTTCAAGGTTTCCTTTTTTTCGGCCTTGTTCTCACGGATGTGCCGGATCGTTTTTTCAATTTCCCGGTTTGTATCTTTTAGTAACTGTGAAGCCTCGTCTTTGGCCTTATTGATAATTTCTTTCTTTCGTGTTTCTAATTCTGATGAAAGGTTTTGATACTTCGCCAGCGATTGTTTCAACTCCATCTCCTGCTTTTCCAGCCGCTTGTTTTTTTCGCTCAATTCCTGCCGTTCTTTTTCCAGACTTCTCACCAGCGATTCGAAACCCGTTAAATCTTTCCCAACCAGTTTTTCGGCATCCAGCAATGTTTGTTGCGGCAATCCGGTTTTGCGGGCAATCTCCAAGGCGAAAGAACTTCCTGGTTTACCAATATCTAGCACATACAATGGAACCAGGTTCTGATCATCAAAACGCATGGCCGCATTGCGGATACCTTGCCGCTGACCAGCAAACAGTTTAAGGTTGTAATAATGCGTGGTGGCTACGCCCCATACATTTTTCTTCACCAACGAATCCAGAATGGCCTGTGCTATTGCTCCGCCAAAATTAGGATCCGTCCCTGATCCCAACTCATCCATCAGCACCAGTGATTTATCAGAAGCCGATTGAATGAACACACTCATGTTATGTAAATGACTGCTGTAGGTACTTAAATCATTTTCGATCGACTGCTGATCGCCAATATCCAAAAAGATATCCTGAAAAATACCCACGCGCGATCGGTCTGAAACCGGAATTAATAATCCGCACTGCACCATGTACTGCAATAGCCCGACTGTTTTCAGACAAACTGATTTTCCACCTGCATTTGGTCCGGATACGAGTAACAGCCGGTCGACTGGATCAAGCTCTATGGTTAAGGGCACAACTTCGCGTTTGCCTTTTAAACTCAAGTACAACAGTGGGTGGCGCGCATGATACCAAACCATCTCGGGTCTTTTTTCAAGGATAGGCATGTCAGCCTGTATCTCCAACGAGAACTTCGCTTTCGCCCGAATGAAATCGATCTGTGCCAGAAACTGAAACGCAAGTTTTAATTCAGGAAGTTTTTGCCGGAGGGCATCGGTCAGTTCTTTCAGGATGCGGATAACCTCGCGCTTTTCAGCGTGCTCCAAATCCCTGATCTCATTATTAGCATCCAGCATTTCAGCTGGCTCAAGAAATACCGTTTGTCCGGTGGCCGATTCATCCAGAATAAAGCCCTTTACCCTGCGCTTATGCTCCGCATGTATCGGTATAACAAGTCTTCCTTCACGCAACGTGGGTAGTGCGCCTTCCGGTACCCACTTTTCTTCTACAGCCGCCCTGAAAATCTGATCCATTAGCTTTCGCAGCCGATGTTGTTCATCACGAAGTTTCTTTCGGATTCTTCCTAACTCTGCGCTGGCTGAATCTTTTACCGTGGCCTTATCATCAATTTTGGAAAGGACAAGTTGTGATAACGCCTGGGTTACTGCCACAGGCTCACCCAATTTGAAAAGATGGGGATAGAATTCACGCGACCGCGTTAAAAAATTCTTGCAGGCTAAAATCGTTTCGATTGCGTACGCCAGGTTTAAGAACTCATCAGCCTCCAGGTAGCTTCCTTCTAGTCCGATGCGGTGCAACCAATCTGTTGAATCGAAATAATAGCGTGACGGAAAGTCTTCACCCTTTTCAAGAATCTGCCTGAACTCCAGGTTCTGCCCCAGCAGTACACGAATAAAATCAGCATCCTTGCTGAACCGCATCCGATCTACCCAACCGGCACCTGTATCAGAAAGGCAATATCCTTTTATTTTCTGCCTTACCTGATCGAACCCAAGCTTTTGTTCGAGCGTTTCCGGATAAATCATTGTATTCTGGAATGATCGCTAGCGCGTTGTTCCCGTAATTGAAGTGAATCAACCAAAGCGGTATAGATAGCCTCTAACTCCACAGGTCTGTCAGTGTAATAATTAAGGGAACGCTTAAAAACAGTATCGGAAAGATTCCGGTGCTCAAAAACTTTTTGCTCGAGAGCACTAAAAACCTTTGTAGCCGAATCGCGCTGTAGCGCCAGTCGGTTCACCTTTTCTTCTGTGATGTACACATCCATCAGCATTTGCACCATCTCACCTTTTGAAAGAATATCCTTCGGCTTTTTATCACCGCCACACGACAGGATGCTACCTACCACCACGAGGAGTATCCATTTCCCTGATTTGATTTTATGAAAGCCTTTCACCCTGTGTAAATGCCTAATCTCTAATTTGAGTGGGCAAAGTACTCATATTTGTTCTATTTTTGAACTTTCTAAACGATCGCTTAGGAGAAGCAAAAGGTTATACTCTCGATGTTGTGAAGGCGTTACTCAAAAAATTACGGAGATACGAAATTCAGATCCGCAAGGCTATTAATAGCCAGATGCAGGGAGATTTCCATTCTGTTTTTAAGGGCTCCGGATTGGAGTTTGATGATGTGCGGCCCTATCAATATGGAGATGATATCCGCTCTATCGACTGGAATGTTTCTGCAAAAGGGCATGGAACCTTTGTCAAGACCTTCAAAGAAGAAAAAGAGCAGACCGTTTTTTTTATTCTTGATGTTAGCGCATCCGAAGACATCGGCAGCCCGGGAAAAACAAAAGTGGATATTGGAAAAGAAATCTGCGGAGTGCTCACGTTATCTGCGGTAAAGGAGTCGAGCCACGTAGGATTAATCTGTTACTCTGATGTAAAAGAGAAATATATCAAACCTGCTAAAGGTCAAAGTCAGGGCTACCACATCATCAGCAGTCTGACAACCCTTCAGCCGCAGTCGTTAAAAACAAACCTAAGCAAGGCTATTGCCTTTGCGTTAAATACCATCAAGCGAAGGAGTGTGATCATTCTCATTTCAGACTTCATCGATGAAGGGTATTTCGATAACCTGAAAGCATTAGCCCGCAGGCACGATCTGGTAGTGATTCACATCAGCGACAAGCGTGAAACACGTTTACCGAAACTGGGGATCATTCCGGTTATCGACAAAGAAACCAAACGCACCTTATGGATCAATACCTCATTCGGTGATTTCAGAAAAAAAATAAGCGAACGGCATACCGATCGCAAAGCAACGCTTGAGTCCTTCAGCCGAAAGCATCAGATCAATTTTATTTCGCTGGACACCGATGAAGATTATGTGCCACGGCTGTTGAAGTTATTTAAAGTGAGAAATAAATCGCTGAAAACCACGTGACGGAAATATTGAAAAGTTTGGTTCGGGTTTTTAGGATGGGTGTATTCCTCTGTACAAGTCTGCCGCTGACAGCACAACAAATTGATGTGCGTGGTGGTTTTCTTTCTGATAGTATAAAAATCGGGGAGGCGACTGCATTTTATCTTTCCGCGCAATATCCCAGCAACCTGAATATTCTCTTTCCTGATTCAACTTATAATTTTGGATCATTCGAAATTCAAAAGAAAAAATATTTTCCAACCCATACTGCGCAGGGAATCAGCCGCGACAGCACATTGTATTACCTGACAACCTTTGAAGTAGGACGCGTGCAAACACTAAGTCTGCCTGCCTTTGTTGTAAACCCGAAAGATTGCACAGTTATATATTCCGGAACCGACAGTATTCTGATTACACAACTCATCGCGCATCCACCCGACTCCCTTCGGGCACAAGAGCTTCCGCTGAAAGAGAATACTGCGTATCAAAAAGTTTTCTTTTTGTTTAATTATCCGGTGTTACTGATGGTTATCGGTGCACTGATTGTAGTTGCACTAATTGTCTTTCTTGTTTTTGGCAAGCGTATCCGAAAGCATTTTCAGCTCAGGAAACTTCAAAAAAATCATCACACCTTTCAGGAAGGCATCGCCACTTTTATTCACCAGTTGAATACCGCCTTTTCAGTGCCCGTTGCAGAATCTGCCCTTGTATTATGGAAGAACTACATGGAGCAACTGGATGCACGGCCCTACACCAAACTTACCACGCGCGAAATGATGCTGCTCGAAAATGATAATGCGCTGGTGAAAAATCTTAAAGTTGTTGATGGTGCAATCTATGGCCACGATACAAAAGTTGTTGAATCACTTGAGCAGTTAAAAGCCTTTGCTGATCAGCGCTTTTCTAAAAAGTTGGAGGAGATCAAGCATGGATAAGGAATTCGCGCAGACCTGGTTGTCATGGGATTGGTTTAGTCCTTCTACATTCCGCTCCTTCACCTGGGAGAATTCTGAATGGTTGTATGCGTTGCTCCTCATCCCGCTTCTGTTCATATTGCGCTGGTTGCTTCGATTTCGGTTTAACCAGAAACTTCCCGTGGCCGTCACAGTAAAAGATCTCAGAAGTTCGCCTATCAACCTTGTTCGCCTACTGCCTGAATTTTTGCTCATGCTGGTGCTAGCGCTATTGATTCTTGCGCTCGCACGGCCTCAAAAAACAAATGAAAAAGTGGAGCAATGGACCGAAGGAATTGATATCATGATTGCCCTTGACATTTCTCAATCCATGCTCATCGAAGATCTAAAACCCAACCGGTTGGAAAAGGCTAAGGAAGTGGCCATGAATTTTATCAATGGCAGGGTGCAAGACCGGATCGGACTAGTTGTGTTTTCGGGCGATGCCTTTTCACTTTCTCCACTCACAACCGACTATGAATTGCTGAGGAGTTACCTGAAAGATATTAGTTACGAAATGATCGAAGTGCGTGGCACAGCGCTTGGAAGTGCCCTGGGAATTGTAACCAATCGGATGCGTGAGTCAGAATCAAAATCGAAAGTTTGCATTTTACTTAGCGATGGTGACAGCAATGCCGGCAATATTGATCCCATTACCGCGGCTGAATTGGCCTCTGCATATAACATTAAAGTATACACAATCATTGTCGGGCGGGAAGGCCTTGTTCCGTATGGAAAAGATTTCTTTGGTAATCCACAGATGATACAGAGCATGGTTGATGAAACCACCATGCGTAAAATTGCAAGCATTGGTGGTGGCGAGTTTTTCCGTGCAACGGATAACGCGGCATTGGAACAGGTATTCGCTAAAATAAACCAATACGAAAAAGCAGAAATCAAGGAAACACGGTTTAAAGACACAACGGATTATTACTTCATTTATATGCAGTGGGCCATATGCTTCCTTCTCTTATGGCTATTGCTCAAATCGACTTTTATCAGCAATGTATTGCAAGATTAAGCCATGATCGGTTTGCGCTTAAAAAGTAAGAAATTTATCGGCATATAATATCAGGCGCCCACCAAAAATCACAAAGGCAATACCCAGTATAAAATTCATTGTGCGGATGAATTTTGGCGTCAGCACAAGCCGCAACCGATCAGCTAGTTTTGCTTTGATAACATCCGTTGTAAAAACCGTCAGTACAATGGTAACAAAATACGGAATGATTTTACCAGGCGTATCGTAACCTAATTCTGTTGTTGCAATTCCCACTGTTCCCAGCCAAAAAATTAACACCATAGGACTAAGGCCGTTGATGATGAACCCTTTTGTGATGAGGCGCACCGGGCTTCGTGCATGGATTTTTTCCGGGTCAAGTTGATTGAGTTTTCTGCTTTTAATCAAGAGATAATAAAGTCCCAGCAAGAAAAGAAAACCGCCACCGAAATAGGCCAGGTACTCACGGAAATTGCCTTTATCAAAAAGCTGATATATGCCGAGGTAGGAAAGTGAAATATAGAAAGCATCACTGAGCGAAACACCAATGGCAACAAAAATTCCGCTCCAGAAACCGCGCTCAATGCTTGTCTGAACAATGGTAAAAAAAACTGGCCCGATAAGCATGGCCAGAACAATACCCGAGATAACTCCTTTAAAGATGATTTCCATCCAACTGTTGTTGCAGGAACGATTGCCAATCTTCCAACTGGGCATTTTTCATAACCCTGGGAAATTTATTCTGGCCACCCACTTTTCCTTTTGACTCCATCCAATCATAAAATGTTTTAACGGGTACCACCTCAACTTTCACCTCCTTTAAAGCCGCGCTGCGTTCAACTGCATAATCATCATTTAGTATTTTGAGGTGATTATCCAACTTCTGACGAATCACATCATGGTCAGCGACATCATCGGTGCCAATAAACCAGTGATGTGCAAAGAGTGTTCCGTAGGGTATACCCGCAACCGTAAACTCCTGAATGGAAATATTCAAGTCGTTTGCAACAAGTTCGATGGCCTTATTCATATTATCTACCGAAAGGTGCTCTCCACATAGACTTAAGAAATGCTTCGTTCTTCCTGTGATCACAATCTCCGCTTCCTCCAAAGAGGTGAACTTAATAACATCACCGATCAGGTATCGCCAGGCTCCCGCACAACTGGAAAGCAATATTGCGTATTCTTTTCCTTCTTCAACTTCATCAATTAGCAGGGTCTCCGCGTCTGGTTTTATTTCACCATTCGCATCGAAGTTTTTTTCTTCAAAGGGCACGAACTCATAAAAAATACCATTATTCAATACAAGCCGCATGGAGCGCCTGTTCGGATATGCCTGAAACGCAATGAATCCCTCAGAAGCCAGGTATGTTTCGATGTAGTGTATGGGTCGGCCTAAGAGTTTTTCAAAACCCTTCCGATATGGATCAAGGGAAACACCACCATGAACATAAACAAGAAGGTTGGGCCATATTTCATGAATATTCTGAACATTATGAATGGAAATTATTTTTTCAATTAATATTTGAATCCAGGCGGGCACTCCTACCACTATCCCAATGTCCCATTCCCTTGCTTTGCGGGCTATCTCATTCAACTTGGCATCCCAGTTTCTGGTCTTAGCAATCCGCTTACCGGGTTTATAAAAATGCTGAAACCAGAACGGTAATCGCGCTGCCTGTATGCCACTCAGATCACCCTCAAAAAAACTTCCGCGTTTATTTAGGTGCGTACTGCCGCCAAGCATCAAAATACCAGCCGTAAAAATTTCAGGTGGCAAATCGTACTTCGATAAGGTGAGTATCTGGCGCACACTGGTTTTCTGGATAGCCTTCGTCATATCCTTAGTAACCGGTATGTACTTGGATGATGCCTCGGATGTTCCAGAACTTAAAGCAAAATACTTTACCCTGCCTGGCCAGCAAATATTCTTTACTCCTTTCAGTGATAACTTCCACCAGTCATTATAGATTTTATTGTAGGCGTGAATGGGTACATTGTTCTTATAATGCTTATAAAATTCATGATGTCCTTTACGGAAACTGTGGAGTATATCGGCAAAATTGTAGTACTTGCCGAACTCGGTATGGCTGGCTGTCATGAGGAGTTCCTTCAATTCCTTCTTTTGCAGATCGAAGGGTGCGGTATACTCCTGTTCCAGCATTTCGCGAATGCGTATTCCTTTTTTAAGCAATGTTCCCAAGATCGCCATATTTTTGCATAACTATTTAGGGGTTAAAAATAGGCATGAATATCAAGAATAACATTACCAATTTACGTCTAAACTTACCAACAGGATGCAAATTGATTGCGGTGAGCAAAACACATCCGGCACCCTTGATCCAAGAGGCATACGATGCCGGTCAACGTATCTTTGGCGAGAACAAGGTGCAGGAACTCGAACGTAAATATCAGGAGCTTCCAAAAGATATTGAATGGCACATGATTGGTCATCTTCAATCGAATAAGGTAAAGTACATTGCTCCTTTTGTTGCCCTAATTCATTCGGTGGATAGCCTGAAGTTGCTCCAGGAAATTAATAAGCAAGGCGAAAAAGCAAATCGAATTATTCCCTGCCTACTACAGATTCACATCGCTGAAGAAGAAACCAAATTCGGATTCTCCGATGAGGAGGTACTGGAACTGCTGAAGGATGAGAGTCTGTTGAAGCTTCATCATATTAAAATCAAGGGGCTAATGGGGATGGCAACCTTCACCAGCAATACCGAACAAATCCGCAAAGAATTTAAACACCTGAAAACGCTGTATGGAAAAATTAAAGCATTATCGCTCCCTGCAACTGTAGAAATGAGTGAATTGTCTATGGGTATGAGCAGCGACTATGGTATTGCCATCGAAGAAGGAAGCACTATGATTCGTGTGGGTTCTTCAATTTTTGGTACCCGACACTAACCGATCGAACATGAACAGGAAAACAATTTTGATTTTGGCTGCCAGCACAGGAATACTTGCTGTTGGGTTAGGTGCTTTCGGTGCGCACGCCCTAAAGCCTATGCTCATGGCATCCGCAAGGCTGGATACCTATCAAACTGCGGTGGGTTATCAATTCTATCATGTTTTTGCATTGCTCGCTACGGGCATACTGATGAAGGAATTCGATCAAAAAAAATTAGGTCTTGCCGGACTTTGCTTCACCCTCGGAATTGTTCTCTTCAGTGGGAGCCTTTATGTTATTTGTTTTACCGGGATTACTTCATTCGGTTTGGTAACACCTTTTGGTGGGGTGCTTTTTATAGCCGGTTGGATTTTTATGCTGAGCAGTTTCCTGAAAAAGTAAAGGCTCTCACGATGGAGAGCCTTGTATGTATTACATATTTTGTCTTAAAGACTATTGAGGCTGTTTTTTGTCGGCCAGAACGTTAGTTGTAAAAGAAATTTTGTTCCCTTCCACATTAGCCGCGTTTGAAACCAGTGTTACAACTTTATTCTGCAAACCCATTTTACCAGCACTGTTAAAACCAACTGTAATCTCAGCCTTTCCTCCAGGAGGAACGGGATCACGAGGCCAGCCCTTCGGGGTAGTGCAACCACACTGCACGTTTACATTGGTAATCAACAAGGGCTCATTTCCAGTGTTGGTGAATTTGTAGGTGTATTCTACTTTATCGCCCTGTACAATATCCCCAAAATCATGGGTGCTTTTCTCAAAGGTTATAACCGGGCCATTCTGAGCATTTACAGTTTGCGCACTGACCTGTCCGGTCAATATCAACAGAACTCCTAAAAACAGTAACTTCTTCATAGTTCAATTTTTTTTCAAATTTAAAACCTTATATCAACAATTTTGCCAATCAACAGCGAATTTCAGTTCAAATATCGTGACTTTGTCCTCTATTTAGAATTAGAAACCCAAGTAACCGATGACTGAAGAAATTACCAGGATTTATGGACATCGCCCGCGTCTTCGCGTATGTGGATTGTGCTACCAAAACGATAAACTGCTAATGGTGAACCATAGTTCAATTACATCCGGAAGTTTTTGGGCCCCACCAGGTGGTGGTGTTGAATTTGGCGAATCCGTTAACGAAGCACTTACCCGTGAATTTGCGGAAGAAACCGGCCTTAACGTTCAGGTTGGACGGCTTCTTTTTGTAAGCGAATTCATTCAGGAACCCCTGCATGCAATTGAACTATTCTTTGAAGTATCGCCCATTTCGGGCGAAGTGAAGGCCGGTTATGACCCGGAATTACAGATCATCGCTGAGGTTCGGTTCCTATCATTGAATGAAATCAACCTCCTGCCTCGTAATAATTTGCATGGCATTTTTAAGATTTGTCATAAAGCAGAAAAACTGACTGAATTAAGCGGTTTTTTAAGGCTATAATTTGGTTTTCCACAAAAAGCGGCTTGTGATTTACCCTTTAAAATATTTATTATTGCACACTAAACCTTGAACTAATGACACGCATCATCGCCATCGTCCTTTTTATTGTAAGCTTAGGTATGGCTTACTACCTATACAGTAGCATTAATTCCACCATCGAATTTAAAAAGAAGATTGCTATCACAGAATCGCAGATAAAGGACAAGCTTGAGATTATTCGTGAAGCCGAAAAGGTATTTCTGGAGCAAAACCGCAGGTATACCTCGAATTGGGACTCACTGATCAATTTTATTGAAAATGGCCAGGTTCCTATCACTGTTAGAACAGAAAAAATTATTCCTCTTAGCTATGGCGAGGAAAAGGTTGAAGTGAAAATCGATACCATTGGTATGATGCCTGCAAAAGATAAAATTTTCAAGAAGACCCTGAATATCAATGCTGCCGATAACGGTACGTTTCTTGGGTTTGACACAAAAGTAGGTGCCTATGTGGTGAAGCGCACTCCCTCTTATAGAATTCGCATCAACGATAAGGTTGTTCAGTATGAGTTTATCGACAACGGTAACATCAGCGCTCTAGCTGATCTCAAACCTGGAGATCAGGTAACAAAAGGACAAAACCTGATTACCACTTGGGCTTACAACCTCAATGAAAAAGTAGATATCAAAACCTTAGGAATTGTACCTGGATCTGAAAAACCTTTCGATATCTACGTAGGTAAGATAGACAGAAACGGCCTTAAGGTAAATGTTATTGAAGTGAAAGACCCTGCCCCCATCAACCCGGAGCGCAAAGCGACCAACGAAGCTAAAAACCGTCAGCCGCTTGGTTTTGGTTCCAGAACAGATGTCAGTACATCAGGAAACTGGGAATAGTGCAAACTGCCGCGCTCAATTATAAATTAATCAAAAAAATCAAGGATGAGCGCTTTGATGAAGAGTCTCTTCATCTCTACCAACTATTTATTAACATTGGTACACGCGATCTTCAGGTATTAGTGATACAAGAAAACATAGTTCTCCTGTTGGAGGATTATGTTTTTCCCTCGCTGAATACCAATCAGGAATTACTACACGTACTGGAGCAATTGTTTGACGCCCATGCATGCCTCCGAGCCGGTTTCTGGAAAAGCATTACTGTTGGTATAAAGAATAACAAGTATGTTCAAGTACCGCAAACTTTGTTTGTTGCAGAATCTGCTGCCGAATACCTGAAATTCAACGCGCATGTTTCAACCGGGCATGAAGACTTCCTCTTTAATGAAAATTCACGATCCGGTGCCATTACTGTATTTGCCGTGAATAAAGATCTGCACGCATGGATCAACACTATTTACACGAACAAGCCACCCTTATTTGTACACCAATCATCTGCGTTGATTGAAGGCGTCATGGAGGCTTCGGAAACATCAACTGATCATTCACTTTACATTTATATCGATCGCTTTAAACTGCATATAATCTCCTGTAAGAAAGGAAAACTTTTCTATTACAATCAATTTATTGTCAAGCAGTTTTCAGATTATGTTAAGTATATCATGCTGGTAATGAAAACCCTGAATATGGATCAGCAAACCAGCCGGGTAGTTTTGTGGGGTTATATCGGCAAGAATTCTCCACACTATCACGAATTCTACAAGTACATCAGCAATGTTACCTTTGGCGAACGACCAGCGTATTTGAGTTTCGGCTACATCTTTGACGAAGTACAGGATCATCATTTCTTCGATTTATATAGCATATCCCTGATTCAGTCATGAGTAAAAAAATTGCCTTGTTCCCCGGATCATTTGATCCTTTTACAAAAGGGCATGAGGATATTGTTTTACGCGGACTTCATATTTTTGATGAAATCATTATCGCGATAGGATACAACAGTCAAAAAAGCACACGTTACTTTCCGATTGAAATGATGCTGGAGCGCATTCAGCAGACTTTTGAAAAATACCCGACTATCAAAGTGCATACGTTCGCAGAGTTAACCGTATCGTATGCACAAAAGCATGAAGCGCAATTTTTATTACGTGGCTTGCGGAACACAACCGATTTTGAATACGAAAACAGTATCGCTCAGATTAACCGACAACTGTACGAAAAACTGGAATCGGTCTTTCTGATTACATCTCCTGAATTCGCCTGGATCAGTTCATCCATTATCCGGGAGGTACACAAATACAACGGAGATGTATCTGGCTTTCTGCCGTACAAATTATAACAGGCGAAGTGTTTAGAAATTAGCGAGTCGATTTGATCTCCATCATTTCATAATATTGTCCAAAGACATAACTAATGGATTTGTAGGAATGCTCGAGGGCGTGATAAACTTCTTTGGGATTCATCCAGCGCACCTCTTCAATATCTTCTTCTGCACTGGGTTTCATTCTGGTTTCATCCACAATATCCATAACATACCAACGTGTCTTCTTAATCATCACACGTTTATTCATGGTATAGGTATGCCAGGTAGTGCAAATTTTCTTTCCGATCTTCACCGTCACGTTACACTCTTCTTCAATTTCACGCACGGCAGTCTGCCGGTATTTTTCCCCCTTTTCTTTTTTCCCCTTTGGTAAATCCCACTTCTTCATCCTGTAGATCATGAGAAATTTATCTTTCTTACGAACTAATCCTCCGGCAGCTTTAACCAACTTAAACTTGCTGCGCAGGTAGGCTTTAATGCCTTCATAATCGGCAACCGAAATAAAGAGCGACAATAAACTGGTTGGCACCTTCGAATTCAGAAAACTCAGCAGAAGATCAAAATCACTCACACCAACATTTGATATCCAAACATGATGAATAAGTTTGGACTGTGTTAGCGGCTCCGCGGAAGCATCAATAACATGGTTTACGTGGCCTGAATCAGGCTTTTCATTCGTCTTGAGAATTCTGACGGGAATGTCGTTGATGAAAATGATCATTCGCTAGCCTGTATGAACCATGTTCGCAAAAGAGCAAATAATTTTCATGCTGGCAAGCACTTTGATAAATTTTTACCACGCAATGGCCGCTAAACCGATTGAAAGGGACCGATTTTTACAAGATATTTACGCTACAAATTTATATTTCATGCCCATTATTAAAGTACAAGAAGAATCGGCCAGCAAAGTGGCCTCCATGCTGCTACATATTCAAGCCATTAAACTGAACACGGAGAAACCTTTTATCTGGAGTTCCGGATGGAAGTCTCCCATATATTGCGATAATCGCCTGTCTTTATCCTACCCGGAGATACGGAATACCATCCGCGAAGGGCTTGTAGATGCTATTCGTGAAAATTTTTTTACAGCTGAGTCTATCGCAGGGGTAGCCACAGCAGGCATTGCTCAAGGCGCACTGGTTGCCGATGCCCTGAACCTGCCGTTCCTGTATGTTCGTCCCAAACCCAAAGATCACGGAATGGAAAACCTGATTGAAGGGAAAGTTGTGAAGGGACAAAAAGTAGTTGTTGTTGAAGACCTGGTCTCTACCGGTGGCAGTTCCCTGAAAGCAACACAAGCACTTCGCGAAGCAGGCTTTCAGGTTCTGGGTATGGTTTCCATTTTTAATTATGGTTTTGACATTGCCAGTAGAAATTTTTATGAATCCGATGTCTCCCTAATCAGCCTGAGTGATTATAATCATCTTTTAAAATTTGCGTTGGAAGAGAAATACATCACCGAAGATCAGGTTGCATCACTCAAAGCCTGGCGTGTTGATCCTTCTAACTGGAAGAAGTGAACCGGTCTATCTCCATGCCAACACAGACCTTCGCCCCAACCACAAGCCTTTCAAAAGCAACGGCATATCAACTTCCTGTTCTTGAAAAAGGAAGTACTATTATTGTTGTCGGGGCAGGTGCCTTTGGGGGTTGGACTGCCCTTTATTTGCTCCGTAATGGATTTAACGTAACCCTGATTGATGCCTGGGGTGCAGGGAACTCACGCTCCAGTTCGGGTGATGAAACCCGTGTGATCCGCTCAACCTATGGTGCCAATGAAACTTACTTTTCCCTCAATGTTAGGGCACTTGAACTGTGGGAAGAAAATCAAAGCAGGTTCGGCAAAAAACTTTTTTACAATACCGGGGCCTTGTGGATGTGTTACCAGGAGAATACACCACTCGTAGATGATTCACTACCCTTTGCTAAAAATTATGCCATGGATTATGCGTACCTGAATCGTGAGGCAATGGCGAAAAAATTTCCTTCCATCTTTACAGATGATTTACACCACGGCTACTTTGATCCATTCGCAGGGTACCTCAAAGCCAGAGAATCCTGTCAGGCGGTTGTGGAGGCGTACATTCAGGAAGGCGGTCAGTTAACGCAACAGTTTGTTACTCCAGGCCATATCGAAAATGAAAAACTTCGCAGCATAGCTGTCTCTTCTGGTCAAACGCTAACGGCCGACCTGTATGTGTTTGCCTGCGGATCGTGGCTTGGTCAACTCTTTCCGGAGATACTAGAGAATGTCATTACCTGTTCAAAACAGGAGGCATACTATTTTGGTGTTCCAAAAAATCTGACAGAAGAATTCAACAGGCTACCCGTTTGGATTGATGTTGATGGAGAAGATTTCTACTACGGCATTCCGGGAAATGCAAATCGGGGCTTTAAGATTGGAGTAGACAAACGTGGAGAGATCTTTGACCCTACACACGGTGAGCGTACCCATAATCCTGAAGTGCTCAAGAAGGCAAGAAAATTTATCGGTCATCGCTTTCCGGCTTTGGCCAATGCACCCCTACTCGAAAATCGCGTGTGCCCTTATGAAAACTCACCCGATGGTAATTTTATTTTCGATCGCCATCCGGAAGCTCAAAATGTTATTTTCCTGGGAGGTGGTTCTGGCCATGGTTTTAAGCATGGTCCCGCAATGGGTGAACTTGTTGCTGACGTACTTACCGGAACGCGAAAGTCACCGGCCCTATTTTCACTTCTGAAATAACTTACGAATTTGAGTTTAGCCAGGAAGTAGTGATTTCATTCAGCACTTTTACCTTGTGATTAAAGTCGCCTTTAATTTTTTCGCGAATAGCCTGCATATTGTTCAAAAGCGTATTGGTGTCATCTGGTAGAGCTTCTTCCAGAAATTCACGCATGCGTTTAGCAACCGTTGGTGACTTTCCGTTGGTAGAAATTCCGATTTTCAAATTGCCTTTCGTTACCACCGAGCCTAAATAGAAATCACAGAGATCAGGAGTATCGGCAACATTCACCAATAAGTTTCGTGTCCGGGCAAATTCCCGAACTCCCTCGTGGAGTTTTCGGTCGTCCGTTGCCAGAATAAGTAAATCTTTTCCATAGAGATCCCATAAGCGAAAATTGCGTTCAATCAGTTGGACCGTTGGAAAAGATGCCGTGAGTGATTTAATATCTTCAGAAATGAACCTCGCCACCAGGGTAATGTTTGCCGAGGGAGAACTCTTGAGTAAGCCGCTGATTTTTTCCAGCCCTACATGACCACCACCAACAATCAAGGTATGCAACTGGTCTAGCTTCAGAAATACCGGAAAGAGATTATTACGCTCCATGGCCTTTTATCAATTTGTGATGTGAAGGCAAATATACAGCCTGAAGGAGTTCTCCTGCATGTGCGTATTTAACCACCTCTCCAATCACAATAACAGCCGGTGATCCGATGCCTTCATTCTTACATTGATTCGCGATGGAAGAGACATCGCCTATAACACTTCTTTCGTTGGATAACGTACCATTTTGAATTACAGCAACGGGTGTGTTCGCTTTGCCTGCAGCCTCGAAATGCCCCATCATTTCTTCGAGTTTATTTACCCCCATCAGAATCACAACGGTGGCTGTTGAACGGGCGGCAAGTGCTACATCCTCTGATACAAGACCTTCTTTTGTTGTTCCAGTAATAACCCAAAAGCTCTCACTGACTCCTCGTGCTGTAACCGGTATACCTAAACTTGCCGGGACCGCCAACGCACTGGTAATGCCGGGCACCACTATTGTTTGAATTCCATTCGCGGCAGCTATTTCAATTTCCTCCATGGCGCGGCCAAATACAAACGGATCTCCACCCTTCAACCGCACCACATGGCCATAGCGAAATGCAAATTCAACAATCAACTCATTAATCTTATCCTGTGTAAACGAGTGTTCTCCTGCCCGCTTACCAACCGAAAATGCCGGCACACCTGTAGGAATGTATTTCAATATTGCTTCCGATACCAAAGCATCGTATAATACAATGTTTGCCGATTGCAGTGCGTTGATTGCCTTCAGGGTCATTAACTCAGGATCGCCCGGTCCTGCGCCTACGAGCGAGAGTTTGGGTTCCTGGTGGGTGGAGAAGATTGAACGGATCATTTCTCTATTACTTCTTTTTCTGTATTCCTGTACACCTGCGCGGAATCTAAAAATCGGATGGAGTCATTCCAATATGTAAGTGCAAACTCTGCGGAGGGGTCATACTTATTGATACGAAGCACATACTCTTTAAAGTTCTCTATACCAACAATCAACCCCGTTTCTATAAAATGTTGTTGAAAATCATTCAGCGTTTGTATCTGCGTGCTGGGCTTAATATCATTGGCAAGCAACAAAGCCTTGGCTGTGTTGATGAAAGCACTATAGCTATGGTAGATAGAGTCGGCAAATGATTCTCTATCGAAAGCCTCCTTCGACCAGGCCAGTTTCTCTTCAGTTTCGTACAGAAGTGTTGAAATCAAGTCAATCATAACACCGGCACACTCTCCTACGGCTGTATGCAATACAAAATTTTCATCTTGTCCCCAGTCAATATACTCCAGTGGAGTTAATGTTGTCACATCGGCCAAAGGTTTGAGCAAGGTGTAGAAATGATTTCTTCCTAAACGAATAAAATAATCATGATAATATTCACCCTCCAGACTATTGGTTTCATAGTCGTCTAGCAGAAGACGCAATGCATCCGGGCCTCTGCGACTAGGTATCTTGATTAACTTATCAGCAATGATACCATTACCACTTCCTGTCTTACCTCCACCGAGCAAAACCACAAGCGCGGGTGCTACCTTTCCGCTTTTATCTTTTATGGTGCTGCCGTGAAAACCAATGCCAGCAAGGCCGTGTTGACCACACGAATTCGGACAACCGCTGATTTTAATTTTGATATCACTGTTGTGAATGAATTCAGGATACTCTTCACGGATAACTTTTTCAAGTGCCAATGAAATACTTGTGCTGTCTGAAATGGCAAGGTTACAAGATTCCGTTCCCGGGCAAGCGGTAATATCGGCCACGCTATCGAACCCCGGTTCAGCCAATCCTAATTTGTCTAATGCTACAAAAAGATGCTTGAGTGATTCCGGACGAACAAACCGGATTAAGTACCCTTGGTTGACCGTTACACGGAGTTCATTTGCTGCATATCGATCCACCACATCAGCTAATTTCCGGGCCAGATCAGATGACAAATTACCCAACGGCAACTTAACGTAAACGCCAAAGTATCCTTCCTGTTTTTGCGTAATAACATTTGTAAGTTCCCACCGATCATATTTCAGTTGATCAATTCCTGAAGGAACATGCTCAGGAACGTAATCGGGGAGCACAGGATCTGGAATAAAGTCTCCATCGATGGCATACGACTTATATTTCAGCGCTTTCTTTTCCTCGTCAACCAGTTCCATCAGCTTCGGCAGGCCAATATCATCCAGTAAAAATTTCAAACGTGCTTTCATTCTTCGGTTGCGCTCACCATAGCGATCAAAAACCCGAATGACACCTTCCGTAAACGGAATGAGTTGGTCAGCAGCTAAAAACTCATACGCTGTTTGCGCCAGATAAGGATTAGCTCCTAAACCACCTCCAATTACTACTTTGAAACCCCGTTGTCCATTGTGAATGCGTGGAATAAATCCAAGATCATGAATGAAGGTGAAAGCACTGTCATCATCGCTGGAAGAAAAAGCGATCTTGAACTTTCTTCCCATCTCTTGGCAAATCGGATTGCGCAGGAAATACCTGAACATTTCATGGGCATAGGGTGTCAGGTCAAATAATTCCTTTAGATCGATACCTGCTGTTGCAGAAGCGGTGATATTACGAACTGTGTTACCGCAGGCTTCCCGCAAGGTAATTTCATCTTTTTCCAACTTAGCCCAAAGCTCAGGTGTTTTATCCAAACTCACAAAATGAATCTGAATATCCTGCCTTGTGGTGGCATGTAGATTACTACTTGCATATTCATCAGAGATATCAGCAATTCTGCGAAGTTGTCTTGTGGACAGGCGCCCCGATGGTAATTTAATCCGGATCATTTGAACACCCGGTTGACGCTGACCATAGATACCCCGTGCTAACCGCATACTTCGAAACTTATCAGGATCAATTTTACCATCCTGAAATAGTCTGATCTTCTTTTCCAGATCAATAATGTCCCGTTCAACGATGGGGTTGTTTAAATCTTCCAGCTCATTTCTAAAACTTAACATCTTCAATTAATTTGGATTTCCTCAATCATTAAAAACCCTCTCGGTTGTTGGCTGAAAAGGCTCACTATTTTATGTTGTATTTATAGTGATGAATTATCTTCCGGGTATATCCCATAAATACAACAGCACTTCATATTCAACGTGAGTACCTTCAACTTTTCCATGTTTACTTATTATTACCTACCAATAGAGTAGGGTAATAATATTCGAAAGTATAGCAATTCAGCGCAAAAATCAATACCCCATCAAATAAATAGGGTAATAATAATTTCAACGGGCCCGTTACAGGTAGTGCAAACGATAGCGCATATCATAAATCGCTGTCTTCATGATCAATATTTTAACAAACCATAGCAAGTTGAAAACTTCTGAAAAAGGGATATTCACTGCATATTCGGCCTCCAAAGCCTCCGTTTATCATAAAAAGATTCAATTGCTAACTTTCATTTGGCCTAAATCAAAATAGTTCTCTATTTTCAACGAACGTGTGTTAACGGGCAAATCATGTACGTATGCTGAAAAAAATTCTGGTTGTAGAAGATGAATCCAGTGTTGCTTCCTTCATCAAAAAAGGATTAACAGAAGAGGGATATCAGGTAACGATTGCCCTGGACGGCATAACGGGTTTGCAAATAGCCCTGACAGATTCGTTTGATCTGATCATCCTGGATATTATGCTACCCGGCATGAATGGCTTGGAAATATGCCGAACGGTACGTCAGCAAAACAAAACGGTGCCGATTTTATTTCTCACTGCGCTGGGGACATCTGAAAATGTTGTTATCGGATTGGGTACGGAAGCCGATGATTACCTGGTCAAACCCTTCAAATTTATTGAACTCCTCGCTCGGATAAAATCGCTATTGCGAAGAGTTGACCATACGACCCTGCCAAAAACAGCTTCGGAAGTAAAAGAATACCAGTTCAGTAACCTCGTTGTAAACGATTACACAAAAACCGTAAAACGTGGTGATCGTGTTATATCTCTTACATCAACTGAATATCGTTTGCTGCTGCTGTTTTTGAAAAATCCTAAAAGAGTTTTATCGCGCATTGAAATACTGGAACACGTCTGGAGCATTAACTTCGATATGAACACCAACGTAGTAGATGTTTATGTTAACTACCTGCGAAAAAAAATTGAACGTGACAATTTTCCCAAGTTAATTCATACTGTTATTGGTATGGGTTATGTACTAAAAGAATCAGATGAGGACACAAACTAAAATAGCACTTATATTTTTTCTCGTGTCACTTTCAACAATCATTTTTTTAAGTGCGAGTGTTTACTATTTTATTATTCGGTATTCCTTTTCCGATTTTTACAAGCGCTTGGAAATCCGTGGTGTTGTTACAGCAAAAGCTATCTTAGATGAAGAAGAAGCTAGTTCGGCCGTATTACAAGAGGTTCGTGAACTACACCTTGAGAAACTTCCGGAAGAGCAGGAGTATTTTTTTGAAATCACACCTGCAAAAGACTTTGCAGCGGAAGCGCAAACGCTGGATATTCCCTTATCCTTTTTTGAGAATATCCTGAAGAATGGTGAAGCAACGCACCAAAACAATAGTACTTTCTATGCCGGTATAAAATTTCAATCCAAAAAAGGATTGTATGCCGTTGTGGTGTCGGCTGAAAACTATTACAACGATCATCACCTCCGGTACCTGCAAAATATTTTCTTATTTGGAATATTGGCAGCTTCCATATTCTCCTTTTCAATTTCGATTGTCTTTTCGCGCCAGGTCTTTAATCCTGTAAAGGAAATTACAGATCGGGTAAATGAGATCAGCACACAGAATCTTCATCTCCGACTTGAATCAAAAAAAATTAATGATGAAATCAGTGAACTGGAAACAACGTTTAACAACATGCTGGACCGGTTGGAAACTGCCTTTGAGACCCAGAATAATTTTATCAGTAATGCATCGCATGAATTAAGTACACCCCTCACCACCATCATTGGAGAAGCCGATGTGGCCCTGGCGAAAGAAAGAAACACAAAAGAATATATTGAATCCCTCTCCGTAATTGTAAACGAAGCCGAGCGTCTGGAAAAAATCACAAAGTCACTTTTATTTTTGGCGCAAACAGGTTTTACCGGAAGCACATTAAAGTTTGACAAAGTTCGCATCGATCAACTATTATGGGATGTAAAGGAGACCATCGATAAGCTGAATCCGAAAAACAAAGTACAACTGAACCTGAGTCTTATGCCCGAAGACCCGGCCAAACTGAAAATTAAAGGAAATGAACAATTGCTTTTGTTGGCCCTTACGAACATTGTGAATAACGCATGCAAATATTCCAACAATCAGATTGTGACCGTTTCCATTGGAACCCTGGAAGAAAAGGTGATCATCGTTGTTAAAGATAGTGGAATCGGAATCCCGGAAAATGAATTGAAATTTATTTATGATCCGTTTTTCAGAGCCTCCAATACGAAAGAGTTCGAAGGTTATGGAATCGGCCTTCCTTTGACACGAAATATTGTCCGGCTGCATCAAGGGGAAATCCTTGTATCCTCACGGGTAAACGAAGGCACTATTGTTCAGCTTACGTTTCCTGTTGGGCATTATACCGTTGGATAGTTTGGTTCCCTTTCAATTTATTTTCTGGAACTGGTCAACCTGTTTGATTTTAAAAGTATACTCATCTCATCAACCACAACCGTTGATACTTTTTAACGGCCGTTAAACATATCCCCATACTTTTCAGCTATTCTAATCACATTCTAATCTGGTTCTTAAATCGTTCTAATCTTCCCGCTCTAGTTTTAATCAAAATTTAAAAGAGCGATATGTCATGTGTCCCTCATACTAATTATAAACGCATGAAAAGAACAATACTCATTCCCACCGATTTTTCAATTGAATCCCTCAAGCTATTTATTGAGGCTGCTGAGTCGGTACAAATCGGCAGCGTCAATATTATCTTGCTGCATTGTGCACAGTTGTCCGATTCTATTGTGGACTTGCTCTTCTTTTCAAAGAAAGACATGATCGAATCGCTGGTTACACCAGTCTTTAACGATGCCTGCAAAATCATCCGCAGCAAGTACGCATCAAAAATCAATTCGGCTCGAATAGAAGTTTTTACCGGACACACACAGGCAGCATTCCAAAATTTTTTAGAAGGAAACCGTGTAGATGAAATCCTGATTCCAAAAAACTATAGTCTGCAACTGAACAAAGAAAGCTTCGATCCGATTCCCTTTATTCGAAAAAGCACGATTCCCATCACAGAGATTCATTGGAAACAAACCGGAAATATTCCGGAAAAAAATCAGTTGGCTGAATTATTTCTGATATAAACCTATCGGTTACTCATCTACTACTCGTAAAACTTTACAACCATGAATAAAGCAATTGAATCCACCACCGTACGCGAGCGACTCAAACTCTTTTTTACTTTTTTTGATAGTCGTTTCGAAGATCTACAATCGCACAATTGGCGTTCAACCATATACCGCGACTTCAGCGCAGGTTTAATCGTTGCATTAACTGCCATACCGATGGCCATGGGGTTTGCCATGGCGATGGGACTCAGGCCAGAGCAGGGAATAATTGCCGGTGCACTGGCCTGCATTGTAGGCCGTACGTTTGGCGGCTCTAAATATCAGGTGTACGGACCTACCGCGGCCTTTATTCCCGTGATCGCTGCGCTTATCAGCAAGTATGGCGTACAAGGTGGCGGAACGGCTGCAGAAGCTCACGGATTTTTAGTGTTTGTGTCCATCCTGTCCGGAATCATATTGATGCTGCTGGGCCTTTCGGGGATGGGCAAGTACGCGAAACTTGTGCCCAACTCCATTGTTGTTGGTTTCACTGTTGGTATTGCTATCGCCATTGCGCTAACGAATGTAGAAGACATATTGGGTATTGAAAGTTTCAAGGATACACTGGGGCAGGATGAAAATATTAAAGGAGGACTGATTCATAACATTCAAGCCTCGATTGGAAATCTCAGTAAAATCAATGTATGGTCAATACTCATCGGACTTGGAACATTTTTTCTTACCCGAAGATTGCTGAAAGTTTCGATATTCATTCCTGCGCCATTGATTGCCATCGGAATGGCTACCGTGGTTACAGCAACACTGCTATCGAATAAAGGCATTATTTTGGTTCGTGATATTTACGGAAGTATTCCGAATAATTTCTTTGTATTTACAGGGCCATCCATGCCTGCATTTTCAACCGGAGTGTTGATTGATATCATTTATTTTGTTACCGCCATTGTATTCGTATCGGGTGTTGAGAGTCTGCTTTGCTCTTCGATGGCTGATCGAATGGCCAATAACCAAAAGACACCTTTCAATCCCGACAAAGAATTCTGGGGGCAAGGTCTTGTTCAGATTATTACGCCTCTCGTCAATGGATTTCCATGTACCGGTGCCCTCGCGAGAACCGCAACCAGCATCAAAGCAGGCGCCATGACTC
Organism: Cyclobacteriaceae bacterium; assembly: GCA_016787565.1. Taxonomy (GTDB): domain Bacteria; phylum Bacteroidota; class Bacteroidia; order Cytophagales; family Cyclobacteriaceae; genus JAEUUG01. The sequence continues at coordinate 307,358 of JAEUUG010000004.1, read as the reverse complement.
CCCTAGCAGGATATTTTAAAGGTGGCCTTAAATTATTGATGGCTTTTTACGTTGCTCCCTATCTGGAGTTGGTACCAATGGCTTGCATAGGAGGAATCCTGCTTTGGGTTGCAAGCAATATGATCAAACGATCGGAGATCAGGGAAATAATCAATACCGGAAAATTTGAAATGATCATGATGCTGTATACCGCAGTGATGGTACCCCTTACTGATTTCTTGACAGGTGTACTATCCGCATTGATACTGTATTTTATAATACAGAAGTTTCGCCCCAAAAAGCACCATAGCAAAAATTCGGCTCCAGTACAAAAAGTCGAAGCGCAAGAAGAAGTTGAAGAACTTATTGCCCAATAAATCAAATAACAAAAGAGAGGCTGCCTCAAAAGTCAATTAAAATTGAAATGTATTTCGGCCTTTGAGCCGGAGTCTCTTATACCTTTCAAATCTGGGATCGCGGGCATTGCCCGCGATGACCAGACAACTTTTGAAACAGCTTCTCTTTACAAAAGAAATAGCGAAATTATTTTAAATCGACTGTTCCCGTAAGCGTGATTTCACGCGATGAACTTCCAACGAAGATGGTGAAGGCACCAGGCTCCACTATAAACTGTCCTGTTTTTTCATCATAATAGTGAAAAGCATCTTCATTGAGAACGAACTCAATCGGCTTTGCTTCACCTGGATTCAGGAATACTTTTTGAAAAGCTTTCAACTCCTTCTCCGGACGTTCAACAGAAGATACATCATCTTTCACATAAACCTGAACAACCTCCGCACCGGGTACATTTCCGGTATTCTTAACAATGCATTTTACGGTGGCCGTTTTATTGGCAGATTCGATAACAAGATTTTCTATCGTAAATGTTGTATACGACAAACCATGACCAAACGCGAATTGAGGTACTACTTTTTTCGTATCGAAATAGCGATACCCAACCAGCAGACCTTCTTTATATTCTTCCTTTAAATTTGCATCACCCGGATAGGCACCCAGGGCATGCGCAGGACTATCTTCCAATTTAACCGGAAATGTTACGGGGAGTTTTCCAGATGGGTTGATGTCACCAAAAATAATTTTTGCCAATGCTGTTCCACCTTCCATTCCGGGATACCATGCCTGAATAATAGCTTTCGCCTTTCCGGCCCAACGTGTCATGTCAGCAGGACCTCCACCGTAGAGTACAATGATGGTGTTGGGATTTGCTTTCAACAACGCCTCAATTAATTCATCCTGTCCGAAAGGAAGATTCATATTGGGCTTATCCTGTCCTTCTGCATCATATGCATTATCATTCCAGGCATCGGAGTAACCATGAATGAATCCACCCACGAAGATTGTAGTCTGAGCGGCTGCCGCTGCCTTAACGGCTTCCTGAATGAGTTTCGTATCTGCTTTTGCATCGCGGGCAATCGCATAACCCGGTACATAATTGATTTTGATTTTTCCATCCGCAGTATTGATTAAACCCTGAAGGGGTGTGATTTCATACTTTGCATTAACCTGCGAGCTGCCTCCCCCACCGGCATGTTTCCGGGTGGCATTCGCACCAATAACAGCAATGGATTTAACAGTTGCTTTCTTCAAGGGGAGAACCTGATCATTCTTCAATAAAACAATGGCCTCTTCGGCAATCTTTCGAGCAGTAGACTGATGTTCAGGAGTATTAAATGCGCCACGGGGGCGTTCATCAAACATATGGGTCTTGAACATGACGCGAAGTATTCGTCTCACTTTATCATCAAGTAGCGACTCCTTCACTACTCCGCTTTTAACCAGTGCAATAACCGTATCTGCCAAAAAGAATTTGCTGTAATCCGGATTGGGCAACATGGATAAATCCGTTCCCATTTCTACATCTGTTCCGTACTGCAGCGCTTCCATGGTGTTATGTACAGCACCCCAGTCGCTGATAACGGCTCCGGTGAAGCCCCACTCATCTTTTAAAATTTTATTGATCAGGTATTCGTGATGCGTACAATATTGACCTCTGAATTTATTATATGAACCCATGAGGGTTAATGCTCCACCTTCCTGAACAGCAGCCTTGAAGCCTGGTAAATATATTTCGCGCAACACCCGCTCACTCATCTCAACATCTACAAGATTTCGCTCATGCTCCTGGTTATTGGCCAGGTAATGTTTTACGCAGGCTGCTACACCCTGATCCTGAACACCCTTGATATAGCCAACTGCCATCCTGGAAATTAGGTAAGGATCTTCACTCAGGTATTCAAAATTTCTTCCATTCACTGGTGTCCGAATAATGTTTATCCCCGGACCCAGAATAACATCTTTGCCCCGATAGTTAGCCTCGCTGCCTAACACCTTTCCGAATTCATAGCCAAGATCAGGATTCCATGTTGCTGCCAGTGCAATGCCTGTAGGCAAATACGTTGCGGAATCATCGGCATCCTGATCAGCTTCCCAATCTCTGCCATGTTCTTTGCGTACACCATGTGGTCCATCAGACATCGTCCACTCCGGAATGCCGAGCCGTTCAACTCCTCCTGAAGTAAAGGACGAACTCGCATGGATCATTCCAACTTTTTCTTCCAACGTCATCAAACTGATCAGCGAATCAATCCGTTGTTCGGTGGAGGATATTTTTTTCTCCGATGTTGAACATGACAACATCATCAGCGCCAGCAAAATAACGACTGCGCTGTTCAATAGCTTATTCATAAATTTTGGTATTTAAAGTAATCGGTATTCAAATCTACTCTTACACGATGAAGGTGATCATGATTTTTGTCAGCAAATATCCATCAACGAATGGTAATCTCAAGTTTCGATTCTTGTAGTCCATCCGAGAAAGCCCTCAACCTGATCTTACTGGTTTCCTTTCCGGGCTTTAAAACCACCAGGCATTTCCCGTGAAAAGCCTTTCGTTTGTTAGCCTTGAAAGATTCATGACTGACGGGATTGCCATTGTCCACACCAACAATCTCTGCCTCATCATCGACTTCAAATCTTATCAGGTTTTCAGCATCGGGAACGATCGTGCCCGCTGCGTCTACAACGGTAACCGTTATAAATGCCAGTTCACCTTCATGAAGCACACTGCGATCGGCTTCAGCGGTAATGCTGTAAGGCGCACCGGCAGTACGAACTTCTTTTGTTACTATATCCTTTCCGCTCTTGCGTGATACCGCTTTTAATACTCCGGACTCAAATGGAACGCGCCACATCACATGTAAATCATCGTTTACCTTTTTTCTGATGCCTGCGGACTTACCGTTGATGAATAACTCAACTTCATCAGCCTGATTAAAATATGCCCAAACATCAATCTGCTGACCAACCGTCCAATTCCAATGTGGAAAAATATGCAACACAGGTTTGTCGGTCCATTCACTCTGATAGAGATAGTAAGCATCTTTTGGAAAACCGGCAAGATCGACAACACCAAAATACGAACTTCGTGACGGCCATCCATAAGGCGTAGGCTCGCCCAGGTAATCAAAGCCTGTCCAGATAAACATACCGGAAACGAAATCATATTTTTTAACTTCTCTCCAGGTTTCTTCGTGTGTGGAACCCCAGGGAGCGCTCACCTGATCATACGCAGAAACGGTGTGATCGGTGTTGCCTGTCGTAAAGGGTTTATCCCATGCAATGGGCCAACGCTTAATGGTGTCGGAGGGAAAATCGTAATGACCACGTGTAGCCAATGCTGAAGTTGTTTCAGCGCCAATCAATTTCTGTCCGGGATAATCATTGGGAAAAGTAGCAAACGCTGCATGATTGTAGTTGTATCCGATCAGGTCAAGTGCTTCTGATTTGATAATGTGATTATTCTTGATTTCGTTATTCGCTGTAGTGATGGGCCGGGTTGTATCGAGCGACCGGACAATTGACACCAGTTCCCTGGTGATGTGTGTGCCGGTACTATCCCATTGTTCGCCAATTTCATTTCCGATACTCCAGATCATCACACTGGGGTGATTCCTGTCACGCTGAATAAAATCACGCAGATCACGTTCGTGCCACGCTTCCCAATACTGGCTATAATCAAATTCGGATTTTTTTCGTTTCCACATGTCAAACATTTCATCCATCACGATGAAACCCATTTTATCGCATAAGTCCAGCAACTCGGGTGCTGGTGGATTGTGCGATGTTCGGATAGCATTGACTCCCATGCCCTTCATGATTGCCAATTGACGTTCAATAGCACTCGGGTGGATGGCTGACCCAAGACAGCCTAAATCGTGGTGAAGGCACACTCCTTGGATTTTCATGGACTTTCCATTTAAAGAAAATCCATGTTGCGCATTGAAGTTGAAATACCGCACGCCCAATGGAGTTTCATACTGATCAATGACTTTCCCCTCCCTGATTAATGTAGTTAGTGCGTTGTACAAGTAAGGATTGTCAATTGACCACAAGTTGGGTGTAGCCAGGTTAAATTCCTGCTCAGCGTTCACCTTACGGCCACGTCCGATAGTTACCGATACAGTTGACCGACCTACTTCTGTACCGGATGCATCTTTTAAAACGGTAACCGTCTCGATTTTCTGGTCCTCTTCCGATTCGTTACGGATGGCGAGTGTCAAGTTTACGCGTGCAGATTGATCGGATGCTTCCGGAGTTTGAATAAACGAACCATTGTAATCAACATGAACACGATCAGTAGCAACCAACCAAACATTGCGGTAAATACCGGAACCTGAATACCATCGTGAGTTTGGCTGTTGGGCGTTATCCACTTTCACCGTGATAACGTTGTCTGCTCCGAAAATGATATGAGGTGTGAGGTCATATTGAAAGGATATATATCCGTTGGGTCGCTTGCCTAAATAGTGACCGTTTATCCAAACTTCACTATTCCAATAAATTCCATCAAAATCAATAAAGACTTTTCCGTTAGACTGCGATGACGGAACAACAAAACTCTTTCTATACCAACCCGTTCCACCCGGCAACGCACCACCACCTACTCCGGCAGCATGCTGCTCACTGAACTCTCCTTCGATACTCCAATCGTGTGGCAGATTCAACTGTCGCCAGTTGGTATGATCGAACAATAGGGACTCCGCACCTTCAGGATTTTCGAGTGTAAAATACCAATCCTGGTTAAAGCTGCTACGGTGGCGAGGACTCGTAGTAGTGGACGAACAACCACCTAAGAAAAAGAGAGCAAAGGCTGGTATCAGTATAGAAAATAATTTCATCCTCATCATCTCCGAAATTAGTGCTTCAACCGAATTTCATCACCTGAATAGGCCACATTCTGTTGTTTCGTTGGCTGCAACGTAACACCTGCCGGATTTTCACGCGTTACCCAGATAATTTGAAAAGTGCGCTTCGAAAGCATTCCTGAAAAAGCACCTTCCCGGTGGCCTATCGTCAACTCACGATTTTGTGCCGAATAGTGCATCGGAATTTTTGAATACTGTCCCTTTTCATAATTGTAATTTGTTCCCTCATCTTCATACAACACAAACTTGCCATCCGCACCGGTAAACACATAGATGGTGATGGGATCAGCGGGCTTCTCATCAACATATTGAATTTCAGGACCAGCCGGAAGAATGCTTCCTGATTTTACAAACACCGGCATTTTAGAATACGGTGCATCAGCTGTGATCGATTGACCGCCTTCGTAATATTTCCCGGTGTGAAAATCATACCACCCTGCTCCGGCTGGCAGGTATACTTCGCGGGAACGCGCCTTGTACGCAGTGACGGGAGCAATCAGCAGAGATGGACCAAACAAATATTCATCATCAATACCCAACACCTTGTTATCACCACTGAAATCCATGGCTAACGCACGCATGATGGTATAGTTATCGTGATACGTTTTTCCCGCTAAGGAATAAATGTATGGCATCAGTCGATAGCGAAGCTTATCATAATACAACATGGTTTGATAGGCCTCATGGCTTTCGGGAGCCACGTTGTACATCTCACGGAACGGATATTGGCCGTGAACACGGAATAACGGACAGAATGTACTAAACTGAAACCAGCGCGTCATTTGTTCGCGCCATTCTTCAAGGTCCTCGCCTTTGGCATTCTCAAAACGTCTTTCCACCGAAAAACCCCCAATATCAGTTGTCCAATACGGAATACCGGAAAGTGAAAAATTCAACCCAGCGGAAATCTGTGTTTTAAAATCCTGCCAGCGCGAAGCAATGTCGCCACTCCAGACAGCCGCAGCATAGCGTTGTGTTCCGGCAAAACCGGAGCGCGTTAAAATAAAAATTCGCTGATCAGGATTCTTCTCTTTTAACCCCTCATAGATTCCGGCAACATTTACAAGCGGATAGGCATTGAAATATTTGGTAGAAGAACCCAGGGCTGTCGGGCTCATCAAGAGTTTTCTGTTCTCAATGGATGCATTGGATAATATATCAGGTTCTGAGGCGTCCAGCCACCAGGCGTCAATTCCTTTCGGATAGAGGTTATCTTCCAGCAATTTCCAAAATGCTTTTCGCGCTTCCGGATTAAAGGCATCGTAAAAAGTAGACACATACCCCGGACCAACCCAATCCTTCTGGCGGTTGGTGATATTGGCTTTATACAACCATCCCTTCGAATCAAACGTATTGTAGTTTTCTGTGCCTTCATAAAATTTCGGCCATACGGATATCATGAAGTGTGCATTATATTTTTCATGAACTTTTTTAATCATACCTGCCGGATCAGGAAATCGTTCTGGATCAAATTGCTGACTTCCCCACTGATCCTGCTTCCAGTAAAACCAATCGAGCACAATGTTATCAAACGGGATTTTCCTTTTGCGGAATTCTTCCGCGACACCCAATAGTTCATCCTGAGTTTTATACCGCTCGCGACTTTGCCAAAGGCCTAATGCCCACTTCGGAAAAATTGGTGCTCGACCAGTAAGGGTACGATACCCACCGATCACCTCATCCAGGTCTTTGCCGTACACAAAATAGTAGTCAATGCCATCACCGGCTTCTGAGAAAAATGAAAGTTTGTTTTGATCAGCCGGAGCTTCCAGCCATTTGATCGAAAGATATGATTCTCCACCATCGGGATTCCACTCAATCTTAATCGGATATTTCGTATTCTTTTCGAACGGCAGATACGCACGAAGTGTACCAGGATTCCAGGCTTGGCGCCAATGGTCGGCCACCACCTTGCCATCGATCCAGATTTTTGTATACCCTGCGTAGCTGATCAAAAATTTATAAATGCCAGCGTAGTCAGACTCGATGAATCCATCCCAATACACAAGGCCTTTGCCGATGGGGAATTCAGAAGGAAAATCTTTAAGCGAAGTGAGAAATTCATAATTGATGGCAGTATCCAGTTTATGGACAAACACTTTCGTGGGGTCATCTTTGGAAACATAATTCGCGGTGAGTCCACCCGGCTGACCATCTTTATCATACAACTTGAATTTTGAAAGTGACTTATAGTCACGGCTGTCTCCGAATTTTGTAAGCGAATAATTATCCCAGAGAATGCCATAATTTTTATTCGATACCAGAAAAGGAACGGCCACTTTTGTATTGTACTGGAAAAGCGAAACATCCTTGCCTTTGTAATTCATAGCACCTTCCTGATGCTGACCCAGGCCATAGAAGGCTTCATCATCGGGAGATTCAAATACCTGCTGGATTTGAAATGTCTTTACTTGATCAACCGTGTAGGCCTTAAATGACTTACCACCTCCCGCTTTTTCCTGAAGGATAACGTGACCAGTCGAATCCATAAACGCAACCGCACCTGAATGAAGCGTAACAGAAGCCTTCAATGCGGTGGTGCTGAGGATAATTTTACCTCCCCTCTCCTCCAACGTCCATGGTACTGTCTGTAGGGTACTACCCACCACAACAAGACTCTTATCCTGAGGGAGGGAATCGCCAACGGCAGAAACTACCCGGATTATTTTTTCGGAAACAACCTGCAACTTCAGCAACTGCCCTTTATCCAGATGAAGGAGCACACCATCATCCAATTTTTCATAGGTAACATCAGCCGTACAGGCTGTAAATAACAGCAATGCAAAAACAACATATTTTCCCATGGGCATGTGAGGGTTTGGTTGGTGATTGATTTTGGCATCGAAGGTAATCGAAATCAGGGCTTAGTGTAAAATGAATTACATGATTTTAATCATCTTGGTTTGATGACCACTGACATAAATAACACACGCAGTATTTGACTTCATTTTGTACATTCGGATCATATCAGGAAATCAAGCTTAGCTATGCGAATAGTGCTCAGATACTTCATGCTTTGCCTTTTGACATTCCCGCTGTCGTACCAGATGACATCAGCACAGAAACAGTCGGAAGCCAGATTACCTATTAGGGGATTCTGCATTGCAGCACCAACGCCCTCAACAGTCGATCCTTTTATCACCTTCATTCAGTCGGAACTGGCACCCCGCCAGGTGAACACGCTGGTTCTTCGGGTTGATTTCAATTACCAGTTTGTCAGTCATCCGGAGTTACGCGACAGTTTTGCCCTTTCGAAAGCCGATGTTAAAAAACTAGTAGCGGTATGCAAGGCACAAAACATTCGCATCATTCCGCAAATCAATCTTTTGGGTCATCAGTCGTGGGCCGGTACGGTGTATAACTTGCTAAGGGTTTATCCTCACCTGGATGAGACACCCCATATCAAAATGCCCGCGCAGTATGCCTGGCCCAATCCAGATGAATTGTATTGCAAAAGTTATTGTCCGCTTCATCCGGAGGTGCACGGAATTGTATTTGCCCTTGTGGATGAAATCTGTGATGCCTTTGAAACCAACGCTTTCCATGCTGGCATGGATGAAGTATTTTACCTCGGTGACGATAAATGCCCGCGCTGTGCCGGGCGTGACAAGGCAGAACTCTTTGCCGGAGAAGTTCGCGCCATCCGTGATCATTTGGCGTTAAAAAAACGAGAACTCTGGATTTGGGGCGATCGTCTGTTGGACGGAAAAACAACCGGTTTAGGAATGTGGGAAGGAAGTTTTAACAACACCCATCGTGCCATTGATATGATTCCAAAAGACGTAATCATCTGCGACTGGCATTATGAACGACCCGATAAAACGGCCGTGTATTTTGCCATGAAGGGATTTAACGTGATAACCTGCCCCTGGCGAAATTCAACAGTAGCCGTGGCACAAGCTTCAGACATGCTTACTTTCAGGAAGGATGCCACCGCTGAGATGAAAGATCGGTTTCAGGGAATGATGCAAACCGTATGGTCGGATACCGAAAGTTTTCTCGATGGATTTTACAGTAGAAAAAAAGATTCAGCTGCAGGCGAAAATACACCCTGGGATTGCTTCCGAACATTGTATAAAAAACTCAATGAACTGCCATGATTGTATCCCCTTATACTACTTATCCAATGACAACCATATATACCTATTTCATATCCGTCTTTCTGATGTTCACCGGATCGTTGCATGCCCAACAAGTAGCGCGAAAATTTGAGCCTGTTAATTTTTCGCAAGTCAGTATTCACGATAACTTCTGGACACCAAAAATGAATATCGTGGCTACGGCTACCTTACCTGCCTGCATCTACCAAACAGAAGTAAAAACTGCGCGTATCCAAAACTTTGAAAAAGTAGCACGCAATACCGGTGAAGAACATGAAGGAATATTTTATGATGATTCGGATGTATTTAAAGCGCTGGAGGCAATTGCCTATTCTTTAAAGAATTATCCAGAAAAGGATCTCGAAAAGAAAGCAGATGAATGGATCGATAAGGTTGCAGCAGCACAGTTACCCGATGGCTACCTGAACACCTATTATACTCTTGGCAGGATGAGTGAACGCTGGACCGACATGAGTATGCACGAAGATTACAATGGCGGGCACCTTATTGAAGCAGCCGTAGCATACTTCAATGCCACAGGTAAACGAAAATTACTGGACGTTGCCATTCGCTTTGCCGATCATTTCGACTCACTCTTCGGACCGGGAAAAAGACATTGGGTAACAGGGCACCAGGAACTGGAACTGGCATTGGTTAAACTTTATTCGGTAACTAAAAATGAAAAATACCTCACCCTTGCTCATTGGCTGCTGGAAGAGCGTGGTCACAAACGCGCTAAAGGCTATACCTGGACGGATTGGAAAGACACTGCTTATGCGCAGGACGCAATACCCGTAAAATTGCAGAAAGAAATTACCGGGCATGCCGTGCGGGCTATGTATTTATATACGGGCGCTGCTGATGTTGCTGCCCTAACCGGAGATGCCGATTACATGAATGCCATGGAACATGTATGGGAAGATGTGGTGTATCGAAACATGTACATCACCGGAGGAATCGGATCATCGGGAAGTAACGAAGGCTTCAGCACCGATTATGATTTACCCAATGAACAGGCTTACTGCGAAACCTGCGCTTCCGTTGGGATGGTTTTCTGGAATCAGCGCATGAATACCTTAACAGGCGACAGTAAATTCATGGATGTACTGGAAAGAAGTCTGTACAACGGAGCCCTTGATGGATTATCCTTAAGTGGCGACCGATTCTTCTACGGCAATCCACTTGCATCCGATGGCCGTCACTTTCGGAGAGAATGGTTTGGTACAGCGTGCTGCCCGGCAAACATTGCACGACTGGTAGCCTCACTAGGTGACTATGTTTATGGTAAATCGGACCAAGGCCTTTGGGTAAACCTCTATGTGGGCAGTTCAACCACTCAAAAATTTAAAAAACAGGATGTAAACTTTACTCTTCAGACGCACTATCCCGGTGATGGTAACATCAAACTGTATGTTGAACCAAAATCAAAAGCTAACGTTGCTATTCACTTACGCATTCCGGGATGGGCACAGAACGAAGCGGTACCCGGAGGTCTTTATCAATTTCTGGAAGGATCAGCAACATCAAAATTTACCATTCAGGTAAATGATAAAGATGTGCCCTTCACGCTGGAGAAAGGATATGCTGTACTTGATCGCGAATGGAAGAGAGGTGATGCAATAACATTAACCTTGCCGATGGAAGTCAGGGAAATTATCTCGCGGCCCGAAGTGAAGCAAGATATTGATCGTGTAGCATTGCAGCGCGGCCCGTTGGTTTATTGTATTGAAGGTGCCGACAATGATGGCAAGGCCTGGAATTTTTTGTTGCCAACCGGCACAAGTTTTACGACTTCATACTATTCCGTGTTGGCAGAACCTGTGGTGGCTATTCAGTTCGAAGCTCCCGCATTCACTATCTCCACCGATGGACAACAAATTCAAACACAAAACAAGAAAATAACAGCCATACCTTACTACACCTGGTGTAACCGTGGTAGCAACCAGATGCAGGTGTGGCTGCCAAGGAAGATTACCGATATCAAGTTGAACAGATAAAACTCCTATGGCATGAATCGAATCGACTTTGTAATAATAGCATTTTTGGTGTGTATGGCGACTGGCTGCGGAAAAACAACACACAACGTCATCACGGTTAATGGTGTTGTTGCCGCTGAAGCTATTGGCACAACACTTCCCCATGAACACATCCTGGTTGATTTTATTGGCGCAGATTCAATCAGACCCGGTCGTTATACAACAGACAGTGTTGTAGCAAAAGCCCTTCCCTATTTAATCGAATTAAAAAGTAAAGATTGCCAAACCTTCATCGATTGTACGCCAAACTACATTGGCCGTGATGTCAATCTATTACAACGTCTGTCGCTGGAAAGCGGAGTGAATATTGTAACCAATACTGGCTACTATGGGGCAGCCGGGCAGAAATATTTACCACATCATGCTTTTACTGAAAGTGCCGAACAACTTGCCGACCGGTGGATTCAAGAATTTGAAAACGGAATAGATGAAACAGCCATTAAACCTGGCTTTATCAAACTGGGTGCTGATGCAGGTCCGTTAACAGGAGAACAGAAAAAAATCATGAAGGCTGGTGCCATCACCCATCTGAAAACGGGATTAACCATTGCCGTTCATAGTGGTGATGGAAACGCTGCACGCGAAGAACTAAAAATATTTCTGGAAAACGGTGTAGCGCCCGATGCCTTTATTTGGGTTCATGCACAAAATGAAAAAGACTTCACTGTATTTCACGAAATAGCCAGCCAGGGGGCTTGGGTAGAATTCGATGGGCTCAACGCTGACAATACAGAAGAGTATGTGAACATGTTGACATACATGAAAAAACATAGCCTGTTGCAGCGGACGCTCGTCTCACACGATGCTGGATGGTACCATGTTGGCGAAAAGAATGGTGGAGACTTTCGTGCGTTTACATCGCTCTTTACCAACCTTATTCCCCGATTGAAAGAAGAAGGGTTTTCGGAAGAAGATATTGATCAGTTGATCGGGAAAAATCCAGGTGAAGCCTTTGCCGTTCGGATTCGAAGAAAGGTATAAAGCATCCCGACAGCGTTTCAATTCTTATTTGGATAACGATACTTGTCTCTTTTTCAGCACAAACTTTATATAATCAAAATTCATATTTCCATTCTCCACAGTTTGCAAAGTAAGTACATGAATTCCTTTTCTGATTTTCACAGTTGCAACAGAATCTATGCGATTCCAATGATGCCACTGGCGCCATCCAATTGTTTCCAATTCATTTTGCGTTGACGGGATGAGGATGTCATCCGCTAACGTTTCTCTATCCAGAAACAGCGCAATTTTTCCATCTCCGTTGGCGGTATACATCAATCCCACGGTGTACCAGCCGCTCTTGCTTACGCATAGTGTGTAGTTAATCCACTCTAAAGGCTTAGTCCACCCGACATAAAGTTGTTCTGTTTGAATTTGAACAAGATTATAGGGATTAATGTCAATAGGTGCTGGCTTGGTGTATGAAATGTCAACACCTTCAAGTATTCTGAATTCATTCAGAAACGTTCCATTAGCTGGATTGAGTTTGCCACTACCATGATTAATACTGTCACTGTCGTGATAGGCAATACCTTCTCCGCCAAGGTCATACCATTCGCATTGAATTTTGCCGGGAATTTTTTGTGCTTGATTTTTCCATGGCGTTCCTGTATAGAACTGGGCGTTGGAAAGCAACCAACATAAATTAAATAGAACAATGAGTAAATGAAGTTTCACGTTCTTTCGCATAAGCTAATGCAAGATGGAATCAATTTTTTTCAATTCATCTGTAGTGAAGCTGTAATTCTTGAGACACCCAATCGAATCCAGTACTTGTTCGGGTCTGCTCGCACCAATGAGAACAGACGTAATTTGCTTGTCTTTCAAAATCCATGCAAGTGCCATTTGTGCCAGGTTTTGTCCCCGGGCCTCGGCCATTACATTTAGCGCACGTACTTTATTTATCTTATCCTCTGAAATCTGACCTTCATCAATCGCACCATTTCCACGATGACTGGATGCTCTGGAGCCTGTTGGAATTCCTTTTAAATATTTATTGGTAAGCAAACCCTGCGCTAATGGAGAAAAGGGAATACAACCAACCCCGTTTTGTTGCAACACATTTAACAAACCATCTTCGACCCAGCGATCAAACATCGAATACTTTGGCTGGTGAATTAAACATGGTGTTCCTAATTCTTTCAAAAGGGCTATTGCATTTGAAGCCTCCTCGGGCTTGTAACTGGATATGCCAACATACAAGGCTTTCCCTTGACGCACGATTAAATCAAGTGCTGACATAGTCTCTTCGAGAGGTGTTTCCGGATCAGGACGATGGTGATAAAAAATATCGACATACTCCAGTCCCATTCTTTTTAAACTCTGATCCAGACTAGCCACAAGGTATTTTTTTGAACCCCAGTCACCATATGGACCCGGCCACATACCCCAACCCGCTTTGGTTGAAATAATCAGTTCATCCCGATATGCGGAAAAATCGTCCTTGAATATTTTTCCAAAATTCTCTTCTGCAGAACCGGCAGGCGGACCGTAGTTATTCGCCAGATCAAAATGAGTAATGCCCTGATCAAAAGCAACACGCACTATAGAGCGCGCATTTTCCAGCACATCAATATGCCCGAAGTTATGCCATAGACCGAGAGAGATGGCGGGCAATTTTAATCCGCTGTTTCCACATCTTCGATATTCCATATTCTGATAGCGGTCGGCATGAGGTAGGTAGTGCATAGCTTGAAATAGTTTGGTCAAATTATTTTAGGATAGTATGTTTTGCAGTTAAAGTTGTTCCACTTCAGCAAGAGCTTTTACCATGATCTCCAAATCGGTTGTGCCGCGAAAGCCACTAAATCCAACCGAAATTTTTTCACCGGTTGAAAGCGTAAGGGGCTGTCCGCCTTCCCAGCCAATAAGGTCTGGTGCTTCAATACCATTTGCATTTTCGTCAACTTCCTTATTGAAAACCATTCTTTCATACTCACCAGTTTTTACGCCAGTAAGCCAAACCTGACTGGCTTTTGTCCAGGCTACTGTATACGATTGTCTCAACCTTACCTTATTCGTGCCATATAACCTACCATGCACAATGCCGTTGGTATCGATAATGCAGACAGCCAGATTCCCATGCGAAATACATTCATCTTCGGGAACTTTCATATATATGGGGATCAATCTCGCAATAGCGTCCAACAATCTTTCGATTACAACAAGTGGCTTTGAATTTTCCATATCGCTACATTTAGTAAGGTGGAATTTATTGAAAAGTGTCTGAAGGAGCACAACAATGCTGCCCTTCGTTTTACTATTCTAAATTCCTCCAAAATTGATTCTCTTCCGCGAATGGATTAAACTTTATTTACGACAACGTTGTCGAAAAATTTAACAATTAAGCCGAATATTATTCCAAATTTACTTCTCAAAATCGGCTTAAAAGAACACGATAAGACATGACACTTAAGCAACTTGCGAAAGAATTAAATTTGTCGTTTTCCACTGTATCCAAGGCTTTACGCGACAGCCATGAGATCAGTGCTGCTACAAAAAGCAGAGTGTTGGCAAAAGCCAAAGCGCTGAATTATCAGGTTAATCCGCTGGCCAGCAGCTTCCGAAAACAAAAAAGTAAAACGATTGCTGTTATCATTCCTGAAGTAGTCAATGATTTTTTTGGTCCCGTTATCAGCGGTATCGAATCTATCGCGCAACAAAAAGGGTATCATGTTTTAATCTATTTGACACATGAAGATGTGGAGCGGGAGATAGCGATTACGCAGGTGTTACAAAATGGAAGAGTCGATGGAGTATTGATATCGCTATCCGAACAGACAACGGATACCACCCATCTGGATAACGTGAGGCAAAAAGAAATACCTGTTGTTTACTTTGATCGGATAGTTGAAAACACGGATGCTCCAAAAGTCACAACAGACGACTATTGCAGTGGCTTTAATGCCACGGAACATCTCATTCAACATGGCTGCAAGCGCATTGCTTTTCTCTCAATTTCACAAAATCTTTCTATCAGTCATAAACGCCTAAAAGGATACGAGGACGCTTTAAACAAGAATGGTATAAAAGTCCACACCAATCTTATTATCTCCTGCGAGCGAGACGATGAAAAATGTGCAGCCACCATTCGAAAATTGTTGAAACAAAAAAACAGACCGGATGCAATTTTTGCAGCCGTTGAAAAGTTAGCCCTGAAGACGTACGAAATATGTCATGAACTTAAACTCAATATTCCGACCGATGTGAAAGTAATTACCTTTTCAAATTCATACACAGCAGCACTCCTCAATCCTTCGCTCACCACCATCACCCAACCCGCTTTTGAGATGGGGAATGAAGCCGCCACCATATTGTTTAAAATGATCGAAAAGAAAGGTTACCAATCCATGAAGGAAGCAACTACACTCGCATCACAGTTAATTGTCAGGAGTTCTACGAAATAAGTTTGTACAGAACAGACGGAAGATGTTACTGAAGCTGCCACCAAATTAAAAAAGCCCTGACTACTGCAGTTGCGGTATCAGGGCTTTATGGTTGAGGTTCCGAGCGGATTCGAACCGCTGTACAAGCTTTTGCAGAGCTCTGCCTAGCCACTCGGCCACGGAACCAATTTACTGATGGCAAAACTAAAAAAAACACGCTGTATTACAACGCAACATAAAAAAGAAAAGGTGGTTCAACTGAACCACCTTTCTCTGTATTGAAAAAGCTTATTCAGCTTTTGTTTCTCCTCCACCAGACATCTTCTCCTTCAATGCACTCAGTGCTTCAATATCACCCAGCGTAGATTTCTCTGATTGCTGATTGATGTTTTGAATAGCATTGCCTTTTGAAGGGGCTTTCTTCTGGGCCACCTGCTTCGCAGCAGCAGGCTTTTCTTCTTCAGCCGACCAGGTAGCACGATGCGATAACACAATTCTTCTGTCATCTTTCGAGAACTCCAGAACTTTGAAATCAAGGGCATCACCCACTTCGATCTTACCGTTATCTTCTTTCACAAGATTTTTCGCGGAGCAGAAGCCTTCAATACCGTATGGTAGCTCAAGCATAGCACCTTTATCATTCTTGTTATTGACTGTACACTTATGCACCGATCCGATTGTGAAGATTGTTTCGAATGTATCCCAAGGATTTTCTTCATTGTGCTTATGGCTGAGGGCCAATCTGCGGTTAGTAGCATCTAATTCCAGTACTACTACTTCCATTGTCTCGCCTACTTTCACGAATTCAGAAGGATGTTTGATTTTCTTCGTCCAGCTCAGGTCAGAAACGTGGACCAATCCATCAATACCTTCTTCCAGTTCGATGAAGAGACCAAAGTTGGTGAGGTTACGCACAATACCTTTGTGCTTGGTACCCACGGCATACTTGCTCAGTACATCCTGACGTGTCCAAGGATCTTCGCTTAATTGCTTGATGCCAAGTGACATCTTGCGCTCATCGCGATCCAGTGTCAACACAACAGCTTCCACTTCATCGCCAACTTTCATGAAATCCTGCGGATTGCGTAAATGTTGTGACCAGCTCATTTCACTCACGTGGATCAGGCCTTCAACGCCAGGTTGCAGCTCGAGGAATGCACCGTAATCGGCAACATTTACAATCTTACCTTTAACCTTCGAGCTAACCTGAATATCAGCAGGAAGTGAATCCCAGGGATGAGGCGTTAATTGCTTCATGCCCAGTGAAATTCTTTTCTTATCGTTATCAAAATCAAGAACAACCACCTTAACGGTTTGATCAAGCTTGAGTACTTCTTCCGGATGGTTGATCCGTCCCCATGAAATATCAGTAATGTGCAACAAGCCATCTACACCACCCAAGTCGATGAATACACCGAAGTTGGTCATGTTCTTGATCACTCCTTCCAACACCTGACCTTTTTCAAGGTTGGTAAGGATTACCGCCTTCTGTTGTTCAAGATCTTTCTCGATCAGCACTTTGTGCGATACCACTACGTTATCGTTGGTGTAGTTGATTTTCACCACTTTCACTTCGATAGACTTGTTAACATAGATATCAAAATCGCGGATTGGCTTCACATCAATTTGAGAACCTGGCAAGAAAGCTTCAATTCCAAATACATCCACAATAAGACCACCTTTGGTTCTGCGTTTTACAAAGCCTTCAATGATTTCATCTTTATCCAATGCTGTTTGTACGTACTCCCAGCCTTTAACAAGTTTCGCTTTTCTGCGGCTCAGGGCTAACTGACCCATAGCATCTTCACGTTCCTCGATAAACAGATCTACGATATCACCAATTTTGAGATTGGTCATGTCTTTGAATTCAGCCAATGGCACCAGACCATCAGACTTGAAACCAATATTCAAAATAACATCACGGTCGTTGATACCAACCACAGTGCCTTTAACTACTTCGCCACTGTTAACTGACGTTACGGTACCGGAGTAGAGTTTCTCCATTTCGGAGCGCTTATCTTTTGAATAACCCTCACCGAAACCCTTGCTTTCGAACGCATCCCAATCAAACTGACCAGGAACCTGCTTTTCGTAAAGCGCCTTTTTTAACTCCGTTGCAGGAATTGCTTCCGTATCGATCGCCTCTTTACCCAATGATCGGATCTCCGCTAACGGATCATCCTCATCAATTTCAATTTTGGCCGGACCCTTGGACTTTTTAACTGCGGATCCTTTAATCTCATCATCCTCAAGGGCCTTTTTAGGCTTTTCAGCCGGTTTTTGTGCTTTTGCCATTGTAATCATAACCCTGGTTTACATGCAGAAGGCGGGCATTTCTCCTGCAAATTTGTTTTTGATTTCCATTCCGGCTAACCGAAATAGCCCACTCACCCGAGCGGGGCTGCAAATGTAGGAAAATTGGTCAAAACATCGAATGCTACCCGCAGAAAATCAGCCTCTTAAAAAAGAAGAGGCTGTATCAAAAGTCACTTATAGTGGAAATATCATTCCGGCATTTGACCCGGAATCCCATTCTGTCCATCAAATCTGGGATCGCGTGTCAATGCCCGCGATGACCGGATGACTTTTGAGACGGCCTCTTGGTGGTTTGGGAATTGGTTTGAATTATGGGAGATCATCAAATCTAAGTGTTCCGATTGCGTAATCGAGTAAAATCTTCTGGAACATGATCGTGTACTTGGCTTGCGCAAAATCGCCCTGCGCCTTTACGTAATTCTGGTTTGATTGTGTAAACTGCACGAGGTCAGTAATACCCAAGTCATACCGTTCTTTTTCGAGCTGAAAAGATAGTTCGGCAGCTTTCAGTTGCGACTCAGCAGATTGATACGCAAGAATAGCATCCTGAAAATTCTGGTGCGAACGAAGCACATTACTCTTAACCGTATTCTCGATGCTTGCTTTATTGAGAACAGCATTGTCGTGCAAAACTTTTGAGCGCACCGTAGCCACCCTGTTTTGCAACCCGTTAAAGATTGGGATGCTGAGCGACAGACCGTATTGAAAATATGTGTTATCGTTAAAGAACTGATCCGGGAATGGTCTGGCCATAGAACCCTGCAATTTATTATAGGCCGACCCGTACGATCCAAAAGCAGCCAGGCTGGGATAATAACCGGCCTTTGCCATACTCACACCAAGTCGCGCGGCTTTTTCATTTTGAATAGCACTCATATAATCTGCCCTGTTAGCCAATGCATTGGAATAGAGCACATCAAGGTTCTGATCCAATATTGCTGTGAAATTTGTATTCCAACTGGGATCATCCAAATCAAAATCAGCTTGCGGATCAATGAGCATGGTCTGTGCCAGAGTAGCTTTGTCGTTGCGAAGTGTAACCCGTGCCCTGAGCATACTCAACTCTGCACTCTTCACCTGAGCATCCTGCGAAATGAAATCAACTTCAGCTTTACTTCCCAGTTCCACTTGTGTTTTTATCTGATCGGCTTGTTTTTTCTGAAGCTCGACATTGTTTTGGGAAATCTTTAACAGTTCATTGTCGAGTAAAACCTGGAGGTATTGTGAAGATACCAGACTGATAACATCCTGTTCTGTTCGCTTCACCAGATATTGCTGTGCCTCCAATGAAGCATTGCTTTGTGTTACAGCATTAATTCGGTTAAATCCATTGAATACTGTTATCTGGGCATCGATGCTACCGTAGAGATTATCACGCACACCGTTCTCCACTTTACCTTCATTCTGGTTAAACGAGTTTCCATCAATGCGTACGGCATAGAAACTACTGGAAACGGAAGGAGCAAGTCGGCCGATGCTACTGCTCTTCTGTACCTGATTCAGCTCCAGTTGGTTCTTTTCCTGATTGAGCCTGACATTGTTTTTAATTGCAGTTTGAACAGCTTCTTTAAAGGAAAGTTGAACAGGGTTCTGTGCTACCGAAACGGTAGCCATTAACACGAGAACCAAAATTTGTGTAAGGATTCGCATATTCATTTAATTCCGTTGTAAAACTTGATCATCTGAAACTACTGCACCATCGCCTACGCGAACGATCCGTTTACCATACCGTGCATTGTCTTCTGAGTGTGTTACCTGTATGATGGTAATTCCTTCCTCATTCAGTTTTTTGAAGATATCCATGATCTGCTTACCTTGTTCGGAGTGAAGATTACCGGTAGGCTCATCGGCCAAAATTAATTTTGGCTGACCCACAATAGCCCGGGCGATGCCCACTAATTGTTGCTGGCCTCCGCTGAGTTGTTCGGGAAAGAGATCTTTTTTCGCAACCATGTTGAAACGGTCCAGCATTTCGGCTACCATGCTTTTACGCTGACTTCCGCTAACGCCTTTGTATAACAATGGCGTTTCAATGTTCTCATATACGGTAAGCTCATCAATCAGGTGATATGCCTGGAAAATAAAACCGATGTAGTTCTTGTGCATGTCCGACTTCTGCTTTTCTCTCATCTTATGCACGGGCTCATCGAAAAAAAAGTACTCACCTGCTGACGGCTCATCGAGCATGCCGACAATATTCATCAAAGTCGATTTCCCTGCCCCGCTTGGCCCCATGATGGTTACAAATTCGCCTTGCTCAATGTCCAGGTTTACGCCCTTTAAAATGAAGGTTCGTTGAAAACGTGAATCAACATATTTGTCAATATCCCGGAGTTTAATCATTGATAATTTGGTTTAATGGGAGGATGCCGGCAGGGAAAGCCAACAATAATGCCAAGTGGATTATAGGGCATAGACCATCAAAAAGATGGTTTGGTTGCATAAATGATCGTCCGCTTGTGCAAAATGGTGTCCGGAAACGGATAGTAATGGGCAGCGTGAATTTCAGAATACGATAGGATATAAAATTACATCAACCCGCCTGTTAAGGCGCATACCCCGATAGCTATTGTTATTATAAACCGGGTTTTCAAGTCCCCAATTCTTCATCGTGATTTTATGCTCCGGAATATGGTTTTGAATAATCACCTGCTGCACGGCCTCACTTCGCATCTTTGACAACCACTCGTTGTATTCCCTTCCACCAATCGGATCCGTGTGGCTTATCAAATGAATATCGTATTTCTCAAGCAGGTTGGGAATGGAGTCAAGCCAATCGTACAATTCTGAAATTTGCACTTCATCAATAGCATAACTTCCACCACCGAAAAAAATGCTTTTGCGTATCTCTTCCTGTGACTGTGCCCAAACACATTCACCAATGAAAAGTGTCATACAAAGCAAGATGTATTTCATAAACTGAATACCAGATCAAAGATAGTCCATACCGATCCGAACTTCCAGCCAATTACTTAGTATTTCAACTGGACGGAGGTAGCCAATTTTCCTATGTGAACAACTGAAACTATAAGCATGGTGTTATATTCCGTATCCTGGAAATCACTGTATTGCTCCGTCCCGATCAGCAGGTTAGCAATCCAGGGAATATTATTGGAATGACCACAAATTAAAATCGTTTCGCCTGCATGCCGGGCTAACATTGCATCAATTGGATCAGCCTGAAAGGCTTCATACTCTTCTATCAAAATTTCCTTTGCCTGTGCTAAAGGCCTAACGGAATTTTTCGTTCGCTTAAAGTTGGTAGAATAAATAGCAGCTATAGGCGTATCGGAAAACATATCTACCAGTTTGTTGGCACGCAGCACGCCCTCCGGTTTAAGATCCGGATCATCCGTGCCATCACTTGCTTTTTCGGCATGGCGAATCAGAATGAAGGTTGTAATCGTTTCCGGATGCTGAGCACATGCTGGCAATAAGGTAATCGCAAGTAAAACAGAAATAAAGCTGATTCTCATTGGTGCCGCTTTTGTATTTCCTGAGGAATCACGCAACCCTCATTTCTACGGGTATCTGCCAGGTGAAATATTTTCCAGCCATCTTTTCCGTTGTGAAGATGAAAGGCATCAATACCACAGTGGCTGAAAGTTTTACCACCATAGAAGGCATAATCACACCACACCTGGGCAAAATCGCCATCAATCTGAACTTGCACATTCCATATCTCCTCATACCACGTTTGTGGATGTGACGTTCCAACGGCCCTTAAAAAATCATCAATAGAAGATTCGCGTTTCAATATCGGAGTATTGCTTTTATCGCGATAGGCAGTCGCCATCGTTACCTGTTTTGCAAATGCCTGGTGAACCATGGCACTATCGCCCAGTTCCATGCCCTTGAACAGATTTTGAATAACTTCTTTAACAGAAGTTTCGGCACCCGATTGCGCCCGCAAAGCATACTGGCTGAAGAGCAGCACAGCTATAAAGGTTAAAAATTTAACAGACTTCATTCAACTTCAATTATAATAATAGTTAAGATGGCTACACTATCGCTGCGGCAGCCAAAAAATTACTTCAGCGGGCAAATGATGTTACCTGTGCTCAAATATTGAGAAATATCTTAATTTTAACCTCCTTCTGAGACTATGATGTACAAAAAGCCTTTTATTATTCTGCTAGCAGCGCTTACCGTTTCGGTTCCGCTGATGGGACAAAAAATTGATAGCCTGCTGGCTGTTCTCGATACGGCTCAGGCCGAAAGAAAAGTAAAGACACTCAATGAGCTATTCCGTGCAAACATGGAAGCCGATCCTGTTAAAGCTGTGGGCTATTCCCGCGAAGCGCTCGCTCTGGCAACCACCATCAATGATCGGAAAGGAATGGCAGCATCCTATAACAATCTCGGTATCTCCTACCGCAATCAAGGCGCCCTTGACAAAGCCCTCCAGTATTACATTTCTTCTCTTAAGATTTATGATGAGATTGGAAACAAAGAAGGAATTGCCACATCCAAAAACAACATTTCAACTATTTACGCCATCAAGAAAGATCATGGCCAGGCGCTTCGCTACCTGGATGAATCGTATAAAATGTTTGTTGAACTGGGAGATCAGATTAAAATTATCGGCTCATTAAATAACCTTGGCAATCTCCACAGTGATATTCAACTCTATGAGCAAGCCATGAAATACTTTTCACAAGCCCATCAACTCGCAGAAAAAAATGGCTTTAAATATGCCGACCCCCTGACAAACATTGGCAACATTTACTTCCGACAAGGAAACTTCCAGCGCGCTGTTGAATCCTATCAGGAAGCTTTGAAAATAGAGGAGGCCAATACAAATCGATTGGGTATGCTCAATGTGTTGACGAATATTGGTGTCACCTATAGCAAGGCCAAAAAACCAAACGAAGCCCTTGAATACCTGAACGAAGCCTACTCACTCAGTAACGATCTACAATCCTATTCATCGCTACCCTCCATCTATAAAGCCATGGCCGACAGTTATGCGCAGCAAAATAAAATGAAAGAAGCGTACGAAACGCTCATGCTCTACGATGAAGTGCGGGAGAAAATGTATGGCGATGAAAGCAGCAGCAATATTGCCCGTATGGAAATGGCGCTCAACTTTCAGGAGCAGGAGCGTCAGTATGAAATGTTGAAAAAAGAAGACGAGATCAAGACCCTTGAACTGCGGAACAGCAGGCTTTTTATCGTCATGATAGTACTTGCTATTCTCACCCTGTTAGGCGGCTACAATTTTTATTATATCAACAAGAAAAAAGAAAGCCTGAAAAAGAAAAAATGACACGTGATGAGGCGTTTGGCATGCTGATCGAAATGACCAGCAGTGCAAGTCTACTGCGGCATATGCGCAGCGTTGAATTAGTGATGGCGGCATACGCTGAGAAACTGGGAGAAGATAAAGAGGTCTGGGCAATTGCAGGCCTGTTACACGATGCCGACTATGAAGCTTTTCCCGACCAACACCCCGCAATCATTGTTGAAAAGTTACAGGCATTAGGTGAAACTCATATTGCCCATGCCATTGCGGCTCACTACACAAAGTGGAATGTGCCCTATATCTCTATGCTGGATAAGACGCTTCTCGCATGCGATGAATTAACTGGTTTCATCGTAGCGTGTTGCCAGGTAAGACCTGATGGCATTGCTACACTCGAACCAAAATCGGTAATTAAAAAATTAAAGGACAAAGGTTTTGCGGCTAAGGTTGATCGCGATGAGGTCTATAAAGGAATTGAATTACTGGGCATTGAGCTCACCGAGCACATTGCTTTTATTGTTACAGTTCTGAAAAAGAACCGCGAGGAACTCGGTTTATAGCGGAAACTTGCTTGTCAAGATTAACTAATTTTTAACATCAATTTCTTTTGCCGTTACCGGTTTAACTATACCTTTGTAGGGTAAATAAATGATACTATGTTTCAACAATATTTAGCAGACGGAGCCAATGTTTTTATTGCCATCGTTGCCGTTGTTATTGGCTTCGCTACAGCCCTTGGATACGTTGATTTTTTGAAAACTAAAAAAGAAGAAAAGAAAGACTAATCAATCAAGTATAGATCATCAAAAAAGCCTCTTCTGGTTACGAAGAGGCTTTTTTATTTTTGGCACAGGCTAATAGGGAGACTTATACCGGGTTTCCCATTCTTCCCACTTTCCGGTTTTATAATGATCTTCACCAATGAACTGAGCTATTTTGTGAAATTCAGGTGCTTCGCGGTATCCCGGTAACGGGAGGAGCATTCCAAAATCTTCATCTAAAAAAACAACAGTCGGGTAACTCAATTTGTTGTTCAACAGCGATGCTGCTAATTGGTGATAACCTCCCCTTCCCTCGCCCACAAATTTGAATGTATTCCCATTAAAAAGAACATCCGCACGCTGCTCGGCATTGAACTTAACGGCATAAAACTTTTCATTTAAAAGCTTTGCCACCCTCGGATCGCTAAAAGTGTTTTTGTCCATTACCTTACACCAACCACACCAATCCGTATAAACATCAATAAAAATCTTTCGCTTCTCAGTTTTAGATTTTTTTACCGCTTCTTCAAACGATATCCACTGAACCGGACTTTCTGCATACTCCATGGAATGTATGCGAGAATCCATTGATGCCAGAAGTGACCAACCGATGAAGCTGAGAAAAAACCAGAATATTCTTTTCATTGTGCGTAATTCAAAACCTAAAGCATCAACAAATTTATAAAGAAAAGAAGTTCAATGCTGTTCATGATTCTATCGAGGCCAGTGTAACCATTTATAGCCTTACCAGTAATTCATGTGTACGAAATCAAGCAAGAGCAATGTTCACAACTGAACAATATTCGCGCCACTACCCTAAAAATGCTACCAAAAATGAACCTTTTCGGCTTGGCATGCCATTAGTCAACAGAAATGTTGTGAAAACAAGCTTTACCTATAAAGAACTTTCCCTGGTTGTAGGCATCATCGTAGCCATCATCATTATTTTTACACTTTGGTTCAATCAGATACCATTCGTTTTATCCTTTGAGGATGTGAGCATTCCATTCACATCACTTCCGGGAATGGTTAATTCATTTGCCGAAAAAGCAATGGCTGTAATTCAGTTCTAATCTTTTAATTTTGAGGCTCCAAACATTGCGCTGACCAACGTGAGCTACAAGCCTCCCTTCATTCTTTTCAATGCACATTTGGAAACCATTTTCCCTTCCCTCATCCGAAGTGTGGATCTGCAGCCCTATACCCGTGAACGAATTACTACCCCGGATGCAGATTTTTTGGATCTCGACTGGTTAACCGGAAAATCCAATAAGCTTGTGATCATCTCACATGGTCTGGAAGGCAATTCGCAACGGCCCTATGTGAAGGGCATGGCTAAGGCATTCTTTAATCAGGGATTTGATGTGCTGGCCTGGAACTACAGAGGATGCAGTGAGGAAATCAATAATCAACTTCGTTTTTATCACAGTGGCGCCACCGATGATCTGGATACGGTGATTCAGCATGCGGTAAGGCGTACTGTATATTCAGCTATTTATCTTGTCGGATTTAGTCTCGGTGGAAATCTTACACTCAAGTACCTGGGTGAGCGCCCCCCTAACAGCCGGATAAAAAAAGCCGTGGCATTTTCCGTTCCCATGGATCTTCACGCCAGCTGTCAAAAAATATCCAATCCTTCAAACTGGATTTATGCCAACAGGTTTCTCAAAAGTCTGAAAGGAAAAATTATAGCGAAAGCCAAACAATTTAAAGAACTGGATACCAACCGACTTGATAAAATTAAGTCCTTACAGGAGTTTGACGATCATTACACTGCTCCCCTTCATGGATTTCAACATGCTGTACAATACTATGAAACATGCAGTTCAATACGGTTTGTAATGAATATAACCGTACCTACCTTAATCATCAACGCCAACAATGACCCCTTTTTGAGTGAGGAATGTTTTCCCATCGCTATGTTGAAACACCACAGCTTTGTTACCTTTGAAAAACCTTTACACGGTGGCCATGTAGGTTTTACCCAGTTCAATCGTGAAGGTTTGTACTGGAGTGAGGCAAGAGCCATTGAATTTTTCATTTCATGATCGAACGATACAGTATATCTGCCCCTCCAGAAAAAGTAAAAGAAAGATTTTCAATCGAGGTGCCCGAATATTATACACCCCGATTCAATGCAGCTCCTACACAACTGCTTCCGGTCATCACCATTTCTGCACCGGAAGGTATATCCTTGTTTTATTGGGGCCAGCCCCCGGATTGGGCTAAAAACAAAACACCTGCTGAAAAAATTATTAATGTCCGGACTGAGACCATTGCTGAAAAGCCAGCGTTGAAAAAAGCCATGCTGACTTCGCGTTGCATTGTTCCTGCCGATGGGTTTTATGGATGGAAAAAAGTGGGAAAAAAAACAGCCATCCCTTATCGCTTTATCGCCACAAACCAGGAGATTTTTTCAATGGCCGGATTGTGGGAGGAATTTGAAGACAACGATGGAAGTCAAATTCAAACCTTTACCCTTTTGACTATCACTTCAAATGAAGTTGTTAGAAATATTTCGGAGCGCATGCCGGTGTTACTGGATAAATCAGCAGAGAAAAAGTGGCTGAATCCGGAGAGTACCGAAAACGAACTCATCAGTATTTTAACACCGTATGAAGCCTCCAAAATGAATCACTATCCGGTTTCACCGAGAATCAATATGGTGGGCATTGATGTTCCTTCGCTGATCATTCCAACACCTCCAACCGATCAGTTCGGAAACTTAACACTGTTCGATTAACACGACAAGCACGCTAAAAACCATCTTCTTTTTCGTCTGTGGCTTCTTCGGGTTTTACAACATCAGCCTTTTTTTGCTTCTTTTCTTTTTTCTTTTTGGCGGGCTTATCTGAAGGTAGTTGATCGCCAGTAGTTTGTGCCTTATCTTTTTTCTTCAGAAAGGAGAAAGCTCCTTTTTTCTCTTTCTTTTCCTCGAGTGCAACATTCTCTTTTACATTTCCTTCCTCATCATCCACGTAGTCAAACTCACTTTCACTCCGCACCGGAGCCACTAAGGAAGTAGAATCGGTGGCTGTTGCTTTTTTCTTCTTAAACAAATTCTTGAAAAATCCTTTTACACCCTTTTTGGATTTTGAACTCTTACCTTCTTCTTTAGCATTTTGTTGCTGCTGTTTTGCCAACCGCACATCCGGTAAAATCAGGTAATTTCGGAGATACCACATATAGTTATCCTGATCAACATTCAACCGAACATCAACAACCGAATACTTGAGACTATCGGGATTGTACTTCAACAACCGCAGTTCCTTATCCTTCGTGATAACATATACACTGTCTTCTTCCACCTGTGTAGTATCCCTCTTTTGATAGCCGCTGGCCATGATAGTATCCATAACGGATCGGGCAGCCATATCCAGTTCAGCCAACGACACATCGCCATCCATGGTGAGAGAATCTGGAACTTTTACAGGAATTTGTTTCATCTCCACCGTCTGCATACTTCGGATTTTTTTCCGGTAGGTTACCGGTTCAGCCACCAGGTACTTGTTTTTACTGGCCGTGAGTATTTTCGGAGTTGAATCTTCCTGGAAATAACTGAATTTCTTCCTTAGCTCCTCCTTATCGTAGATGAAGGCACTTTGATAGGCAGGGCAAACCATTCGCTGGGTGCAGGCACCTAACGCCATACTAAGGCCAAAAAAGCACAAAAAAGTCCTCACCATTTAAGGGCAGTTCCAACAAAAATAAAGATTTTAATGAGATTACCTGCAAAATTGGTTCGTAGTACCTAATTGACTACCCATTTACATCGCCTCCAACCGTGACTTTTCGCTTCTAGAAAGACCCGCGCACACCAGATTATAGGAGTCATCAACCCAACTAAGAAGGACTTTGTCGGATATGGACCCGTCTATTTGAACTGTAATCCAGTGCTTCTTATTCATATGATATCCCGGTTGAACGGAAGGATATTGTTCTCGCAATTCGGCACCTTTTTCCGGATCAACCTTTAGGTTAATGCTGACAAAATTCTCGACATCGCTTAGGGCAAACATTTTTCCCATCACTTTAAATACAAGGGTGTTCTCATCGAATGGAAAGTCCTCGGTGACGCCCTTTTTGGCAAGACAATGCCTTCTGTATCCTTCAATGTTCAAATCAGAAAAATCGTTTGACGATGAGATAAATTACAGCCACTAAAAAAATTCCTATTGAAATCTTATTGATGCCATGCATCATTTTAAGATTAATATTGGTGGGACGATTCGGGTCTTTCTTTCGAAAAAAATAACCACCCACTTCGCCCAGGCTAATAAATTCACGGAAGGTGCTTTTCTTGTGATTCGTGGCCGATGAATTTGTGTCCTTTTGATTTTCCATACCTATGATTTTTCAACTTCTTCCAATTCAATCCACACGCCATCTTCCCGGATTAGTCCGATAAGTTCATCAACTGCCTGGGCACTGGGAACATTCCGCTTAACAACCTCTTTCCCCCGGTAGAGGGTAATCCGCCCGGGTCCTGAACCAACATAACCATAGTCAGCATCAGCCATTTCGCCCGGACCATTCACAATGCAGCCCATGATTCCGATTTTTACACCTTTTAAATGAAAGGTACGCGATCTGATCTTGGCAGTTGTTTCCTGTAAATCGAACAATGTTCGGCCACACGAAGGGCACGATATATATTCGGTTTTGGAAATACGGGTACGGGTAGCCTGCAAAATATTAAAGGCTGTTTCGTTTACCATTTTATCGCCTCCACAATTTTCAGCTGACAGAAATATCCCATCACCAAGGCCATCAATCAGAAGGCCTCCCATATCTGTTGCTGCATGAAGTTGAAGTTGCTCGGAGGTAATGTTAGCATAAGCGCGACTAATAATCACGGGCACACGACAATCCTGATTCATCAGTTCAACAAACAGCCTTCGCTGCTCAGCCATTCCGTGCTGATTGTGAGTCTGGATGACCAACACAACCGTTGCATCTTGCTTAACTTTATCAACAAGCGCTGGTGTTATATCCGACAAGCTCGCGTGGATGAAATTAAGTTTCGATGATAGCTCAAACCCACTCAGATACTCCGATGCTGTTAGCAATGGAAACGCATTATCCTTTCTTTTCCGTTTCATCCATACAGGATGATGAAAGATTAACCCCAGCGTTCCGGGGATTTCAAACTCAACATCATGATCGCCCGCAAAAATGTAATCGCAGGCCATATCAGAAATATTCCATTTATCGAGCGGAACGGAATATGCGTAGCCAACAGCAAACAACGAAGCTGCCGTAATTTTTTCACGTGCCGAAAAATCTGCGACTACCCGAGGAACCTGATGTCCACCAAAATTTTGCACTTCATGTGTAACCCTCCGGTTATACACAAAGGGGTTGATCGGGTAATGCGTAACTTCAGGAATGGAAATATGATTGGTGCGCGCTGTATAACGATCGGCCAATTCGCGGGCAACAGGCACCTCCGCTTCAGGCTCTTCCGTTAGCGATACGCGTATCGTATCACCTAGCCCATCTTCGAGCAATGTACCGATACCCACCGAAGATTTAATTCTGCCGTCTTCACCATCGCCTGCCTCGGTAACACCCAGGTGAAGCGGATAGGGCTTGAATCCCTCCTCATCCAGCTTTTGTACCAGTAAACGATAAGCCTGCACCATCACCTGTGGGTTACTGGATTTCATGGAGAGAACGATGTTGAAATAATTCAGATCCTCGCAGATGCGCAGAAATTCCAAGGCAGACTCCACCATGCCCAAGGGAGAATCACCGTAGCGACTCATGATCCTGTCGGAAAGTGAACCGTGGTTTGTACCGATGCGCATGGCGGTGCCATACTCCTTGCAAATTTTTACCAGTGGGGTAAATTTTTCGCGTATCCTTTCCAACTCGTCCTGATAAGTCGAATCGGTATATTCAATATTTTCAAAACGTTTTTTATCGGCATAGTTGCCAGGGTTAACGCGAACCTTCTCTACAATACGCGCTGCGAGTTCAGCAGCATTGGGCGTAAAATGGATGTCGGCAATGAGTGGTACCGCATAACCCCGCTTACGAAGTTCCTTCTTTATTTCTTCCAGGTTTTGCGCCTCTTTGATGCTGGGCGCAGTGATGCGCACATATTCGCACCCGGCATCAACCATGCGGATGGTCTGCTCTACAGAACCCATCGTATCCATCGTATCGATGGTTGTCATAGATTGAATGCGAATGGGATTATTTCCTCCCAGTGGCATATCCCCGATTTTAACTTCTATGGTTTTTCTGCGACTGTATTGAACGAGGGTATTGCAGTACTGTCGGATTGTTTCAATGGATGATTTCACCACATAAAGATTTACTCAAATTTAACCTATTGGAAGGCAAATTGTTCGGCCCCACCGAAATATTGATTGCGCACATGAAAGTAGATTTCTAACAATCAGGGTACCAACTCATCCATCTTCTTCATTACAGTGGGTCCGGCCTCCCTCCCGGTCGACATGTGGGTGAGGTATTCCCCATGGGGGATCGCAGGATCATCAAAAAAAGACGGTTTTAAAATGTAACCCATTGCATCGAAGGTAAGTCCCATAACAATCTTTGGTCCTTTCGTTTTCATCAGTGCTTTGGTTGCCAGAGAATAAGCAGGCGGGGTTTCACCCGGATGGGTAGCAAATTCAACGTCACCAACTTTGAACCATGCCATTTGTGTTGTTGTGTGCCCGGATAGCTTTCGCTGGATGACACCCATATCCGACAATTGCTGCCACCCAGGATGTGTGACGGGGAAATCAAAAATTTTTGTGCGGTACGTAATGTTGCTTTGCGCCATACCGGTAGGATTCGCTAAGCTTTGCTTCGCTCTTTCGGCCAGTTCAAAACCTCGTGAAAATCCATATTCAAATGAACGATCACCTTTATCGGGCTGAACCCAACCACCAATGGCGCCCTGCAAAAACAAGTGCTCACCTCCATATAATTCTCTCATTCTAGTATAGAATCCTCCAACATAATCTGACGAAACAACATCATGAACCCCATCGAAGATAGTAGGATGGCATGCAAAATTAACGAGTGTAGCAATGACCTCACCAGCCTGACTTTCAAACTGAAGTACGACCATCTCCCGATCAATTTCTGCTGGCTCGCTGATGTTAGAAACCCAATCCATTCCAAATTCCGCAACAGCATACTTTCCTTTTGCAGGAACAGCTTTGCGCGCAGCCTCTACAACTTGCTGTGCAGCCGTTTCAACCAGGCTTTCAATGTAAGCACTGTCTCTACCGGTACGGGTTTGTTCCGGTCCCCAGATACCAACTACATCCGGCCCGGAATGGGTATGCGTTGACGTCACTACAATCCGTTCTGGCAGTACGATAAAATTTTTGATGCGCGAAGCTGCGCGTTCCTGAATTTTTCTCACCTCCGGATACAACAGACCTATACAATCAACCACTACAATTGCTATTGCTGAATCGCCATCTGCGAGGAGCACAGCTTTCGCAAAAACATCATCGTGAATACCTGTGAACTTTCGATTGGGTTGATCGCCAGCAATGAACAAACCCGTAGCAGGATTGACGGTGGCAGAAGATGCGCCTACCTGAAATTTTGAAGCCTGTTCTCTTTTGCTGCACGACAGAAACAACAAAGTAAGCACTAGTGGCATCACACGGTTAAGCATCACTTTCATGGATTTGTGGGTTTAGATATCACCTTGCTGCGGCCGTAAAACAATTTCTTCAACCACTGTTCTCGGTGAAAGGGAATATACATTGAAAATAGAATCGGCTACATCCTCAGCCGACATGAAGCGTTCATCCGGCAAGTCAACACCATCCCAACTGGCGGTGCGCGTTGCCCCGGGCATAACAGCCGTTACACGGATTTGAAAAGACTTAAGTTCTTCCCGCAGGCATTTTGAAAAACCAAGTAAGGCAAATTTTGAAATCGCATACGACCCACCATTGGGATAGGCTGTGAAGCTGGCAATGGAACACATGTTAAAAATATGACCCCTGTTTGCCGCTTTCATTCCGTCAACCAATCCACGTGTCATGTGATACGCGCTGTACAGGTTTGCGTTCATCATCCCTTCAAGGGTTCCATCAGGTTCACTTGAAATTTGACCCGGTACAAAGTATCCTGTATTATTCACCAACACATCAACAGGACGATTTAATTGACGAATAAAGTGTGTAAAATCAGTCACCGCTTCTTTAACAGCCATATCGGTTGACCGGACAAAAACCTGAACATTAAATTTCCTTTCTACCTCTGATTGCATAACCGAAAGCTCAGCGGCATTCCGGGCCGACACCACCACATCAAATCCGTGGCCCGCAAATTTTTCAACCACTGCACGACCAATTCCCTTCGTTCCTCCGGTAACTACAACAAGCTTCTTCATTGCCAATATTTTTATTTCAACTATCTTTAGCAAGATAATGATTGCTGTGATTTAATGCTGATATGATCAAGGAGCTCGGTAAGTATTTCATATTCCTCGGCCAACTTTTTGTTAACCGGGAATCCTTCAAAACACACTATAAGCTTGTACTGGATGAATGCATTTCAATTGGCATTGGATCGGTTTTCATTGTGGCCTTAGTCTCAACTTTTATGGGTGCGGTAACAACGGTGCAAACCGCTTACAATATGGTTAGCCCACTTATTCCCGATTATGTTATTTCGCAGGTAGTGCGTGAAATGACCATTCTGGAACTTGCTCCCACCATTATTGCCATCATCTTTGCCGGAAAAGTTGGCTCCAGTATGGCTGGAGGTTTAGGCACTATGCGCATCACGGAACAAATTGATGCGCTGGAAGTTATGGGCGTTAACTCTGTTTCCTACCTCGTTCTTCCGAAAATAGTTGCCTCGCTGCTCATGTATCCTTTACTTGTAGTAGTGGCGGGAGTCTGCGCTTTACTCGGTGGTTACCTGGCCGGTACCCTGGCCGGTATTATTACACCGAATGATTACGTTTTTGGAATACGCTCTTCCTTTAATGAATTCACCATCACCTTTGCTCTGATCAAAGCGTTTGTTTTTGCATTTCTGGTGTCTTCAATTTCATCCTACAAAGGTTATAATACACAGGGCGGAGCATTGGAAGTTGGTATATCAAGCACCCAGGCCGTTACCAACAGTGTGATTGCCGTATTGCTGGCCGATTATTTTCTTGCTCAACTCTTACTCTCCGAATGATAGAAGTTCAACATATATCAAAATCCTTTAGCGACAAACCCGTGCTGATTGATGTCAGTGGCGTTTTTGAAAAGGGCAAACCCAACCTCATCATTGGAGCCAGCGGAACGGGAAAAAGTGTTCTGCTGAAATGCATAGTCGGGCTTACCAAACCCGATGAAGGGCTCGTAACTTTTGATCGCAGGGATTTCACAAATGCCGATCGGAACGGAAAGATTGAAATTCGCAGAGAGATTGGAATGCTCTTTCAGGGTGGTGCCCTTTTCGATTCTAAAAATGTAGAGGAGAACGTACGCTTTCCGCTGGATATTCTCGCAAAAATGACCAAGGATGAAAAACTTGATCGCGTAAATTTTTGTCTTAAGCGCGTAGGCTTAACCAATGCGAATAAAAAAATGCCTTCCGAATTAAGCGGGGGGATGAAAAAAAGAGTAGGCATTGCACGGGCAATTGTTAACAATCCGCGGTACTTATTTTGCGATGAGCCCAACTCAGGTTTGGACCCACAAACCTCCATTGTGATTGACGACCTCATTCAGGATCTGTCAGAAGATTATGACATGACCACCATTGTCGTTACACACGACATGAATTCGGTGATGGGTATTGGTGAGCGAATACTGTTTATCTATCAGGGCCGAAAACTATGGGAAGGAAACAAGAATGACATCACCCATTCGAATGTCAAGGAACTTGATGATTTTGTTTTTGCCAATAAAGTCATGAGCAGTTTACGCGATCAGCGATAATTAATCCATCTCTACAACATCACCTTTCAGTATAACGGTTTCAACCACATCACTACCATAAGCATACGGCATATAAGCAACTGACGGGATTGCTTTCGTGATAAAAAGATTTGCTGTTTTTCCGCGTGTAATCGTTCCAAGATCATCCTGCAACTCAAGCGCATAGGCGGAGTTGATGGTGGCAGCATTCAATGCCTCTTCCGGAGTCATTTTCATTTTGATACAGGCAAGTGAAACCATGAGTGGCATATTACCACTGGGTGAACTCCCCGGATTATAATCCGATGCAATAGCTAACGGAAGGCCGGCATCAATCATTTTCCTTGCCGGTGGAAAGGGCAGCCCCAGGAAGAATGCAGCGCCAGGCAATGCAGTAGGCATTACAGCACTGCCCTGGAGTAATTGTATTTCTTCCTCGCCAATATTTTCAAGGTGATCCACGCTGAGTGCCCCCAATTTTACCCCAACCTGAACCCCACCGGAACGGTGCAATTGATTTGCATGTAGTCTGGGCTTCATTCCATAATGCCTTCCTGTCAACAAGATTCGCATGGCTTCATCTGCAGAAAAAAATCCTTCCTCACAAAAAACATCGATATAATCAGCGAGTTGCTCTTCCGCTACAGCGGGAATCATTTCCTGAATCACCAATTCTATGTAAGCTTCTTTCGTCATTTCGGCAGGCACAGCGTGGGCACCGAGGAAAGTAGTCTTTACAGTAAGCGGTGTTTGCCGTCCGATTTTACGCGCAACGCGCAACATCTTAAGTTCATCGTTGGTAGTAAGTCCGTAGCCACTTTTGATTTCCACGGCACCTGTACCGGTATGGATGATTTCATTCACCCGTTCCATTGATTTTTCAAAAAGTTCATCTTCGGATGCTTGCTGAAGTTTTTTCGCAGAGTTTAAAATACCACCTCCTTTTGCAGCAATATCTGCGTACGTTGCCCCCCTGATCTTCATCACAAATTCTTCTTCTCTGCTGGAAGCAAAAACCAGGTGCGTATGAGAATCCACAAATGATGGAAATACAAATTTTCCGGAAGCATCAATCACCTCGGAGGGTAGTGCAGAGGGCAGTCTCTCCATCGCGCCAAACTCGGCAATGAGACCGTCTTTGATAATGATAAAAGCATTGGAGAGAATGGGCAGTTCCGCCATAGCAGAACCGGCTACGAAATTTACTGCTTGTTCCCTGATCTGAACTAACCCTTTTATATTTTGGATGAGAAGATCAGCCACCAAGAAAAATTAAAGAGTAAACTATTTGCCAAATGACTCAACTTTGTAATCGAGGTTCGTGCCATAAACAGGGAAGCTTATTTTGAATAGTGCAAAAAAACCTCTGCCATCGATGCTGGGCCGATAGCCTACTTCTCCACCGTATGACCAACTGAGAGTACGGTTGAACTTGCCTTCCATACCCAGTCGAAATCCAAACATTTTTGTTTTGATAGGATCAATTGAATACGTGCGTGTAAGCATCGGTGAAGTTGAGTTTACATCGCGATCAGTGTACACAACATCATCAATTTTCATGGAAGGCGAAACAAGAATATCAAAGAAGGCAGTGAAAATCAGGTCATCTATTCCTTCCTCAAATTTATCAAAGTCTACGGCAACATTTTTGATCCATGTGATCGATCCACCCACATATCCACCAACCGTAGAGATGTTGCTGAATACGTCAATGGGAACATCCTTTTGCCCGTTATTATAGGACATGGGAAGCCCGTTACCTTCCGAGTCTTTTAAGTCGGCATTGGTGAGACCCTGATCGTCCATGATACGATTCAAATCAAGCGTGCTGTCCCATATGATTCCACCCAGGCGTGCACCATAAATTTTTCTAACCTTGCAGGGTATCACGGCATTTAACGGAACGCGGGCAGCCCACTTATTGCCTTGATAACTGTTCTTATACAAGATCATTTTTGTCTTGGAGCTAGATTCAAAATCCTTGATGTGATAGGTTCCACCAAACTCAAAGTAATTATAGATTTCAGCACGGTTATCAACCTGACTGTTCTTGGACGCCAGGTCGCGGTTAAAGTCATAAAATCCCTGGCTGTACGATTTCCTGAAATGGGCTTTAAAGTCAACTTTATCTTTATGATAATAACTGGCTTCCATGCCGAAACCTGCATTCACGTTGGTCATGAATAACTCGCCATACAACGGTTGGAAGCCGATGAACAGTTTGTTCACCGAGTACGGCTCATCATACAGTTCTTCATAGGTAACAGCCGTTTTGTCTTTGCGCTCGCCCTGCGAAAAAAGTGAGGCGGAAGCCATCATAAACGCAGCCAGAAAGATTAAAAAATAGTTTTTCATGGTTATAGCTTTTGATTTGCAGCAGTGACGAAGGAAGCTTGCGCTCTCGTAACCCTGTATTAATCAACAATATCTGGTAAAAGTAATAAATATCTTCTTAAAAAGTTATCCCTATATCTGCTGGCAGGCAAGTGATTTATCCCGAAATACAACATTTCAACCCTTTCTGGTCTCCAACGTTTTCTTCAATTGCTCCAGTTCCTGAAGTTTTTGCGCTACATCGGCCTCCCGCTTTTTACGTTCGGTGATGTCTTCAAACATACCCAGCACAGCTGTGATTTTTCCGGTTTCATCGGCTATTGGTACTTTACTCGTCAGCACCCACGACTCATTTCCAGCACTATCAATGTTGACTTCTTCCAGATTAAGCCGGGCTTTACCGGACTGCATGACAGCCAAATCATCCTTCCGGTAAAGATCAGCCTGCGATTTCCATGGCATGTCGTAGTCGGTCTTGCCCACGATTTCGCGTGGTGATGCCAGCCCGGCAACATCTGAAAATATCTTGTTACATCCCTGAAGCCGAAGTTCACTATCCTTCCAGAAAATCGCTCTCGGAATGTTATCGATAATAGCCTGAAGTGTATCCTGCGAATTATGAAGCTTCGAAATAAGTGCATTCATGGTCATGGATTTATAAGCCACCGTGATCAGCTCGGCACAAGATTTCAGAAATTCCGCATGATCATCGCTCCAGTTTTTTTGTTCATGCTGATGTTCACAACAGATAACTCCGATTAATTTTCCTTCATTAAAAATCGGCACATCAAGCATCGATTCGATGTTCAACGGTTTCAGATAAACATCCGAAAACTCTTTGGTTGCCGGATGTTCATGTGCATTTTGTGCAACAATATCTTCTTCTTTTAAAACTGCCCGGAAATACCCGGGGAAATCCTTTCCGAAAAGCACTGTTCCGGATTCATGAGCATTTGTACTTCGTTGGTATAGCTTCTCGCATATGATTTTGTTTTCTGTCGCTTCGTAAAACCAAATACTGCAGCGTGAAACATCGATTTGATGCGCAATCGTTTTTGTAATGACTTCCAATGTGAGATTAAAGTCACCGGATTGAATCGCCTCACTCTTGGTCAGTTCTGCCAGTTTCTTCCGGTTACTTTGCGTAAAGGCATTTCTGAGTTTTTCATCATCCAGCATTTTCTGGATATGCTTTTCCTTCCTGCGCATTTCTTCCTGGGTTGCCTCCAGTTCTTCCATGTTCTGCCGCATCTCCTCTTCCTGCGCCCGCATTTCCTCTGCTTGCTGTTGGGTACGCTCAAGCAACGATTTTGTACTCTCGTTTATTTTTACGGAAGATATAGTAGACCCAATGCTTTCGGCCAGTTTTTCGACTAACTCAATTTCATACTCCTGAAAGGGATGAAAAGAAGCCAATTCGATCACACCAAAAATCTTCTCATTTACCTTCATCGGAATGATAAGTAATGCGCTGGGCACTGAACCTCCTAATCCAGATGTGATGGTTATGTATTCCTGCGGCACTTCGAGCAAATAAATGCGCTGACCCTCCAGGTAACATTGGCCGACCAGCCCCTCGCCCAGATCAATTCTCTTTTGGATGAATTTCTTCCGCTCAAAGGCATACGCTGCAACGAGTTCAAGGTATCGATCGGCTTCATTCTCTTCATTTAAAATAAAAAGACCACCTTGGTTACTGCGGGTATACTTCACCACAAACTGAATGATTTTATCATACAAATCGGTTGAGGTGCCGGTTGTTGATCGTAATATTTCACCGATTTGAGCCAAGCCGGTGGTGGACCAATTTCTACGCTTATCGTTCTCAGCATTTTCGCGCAAGGTATCGCGCATGGTGATCAGAGTAGTTGTCAGTTCATCTGCCTCTCCACCATCTTGCAACTCGATGGCATAATTGCCGGTTGAAACGGCCTGAATGAACGTTGTTAATGTTTGTACCCTGTTTGCCTCTTCATTCAACTTATCATTGCTTGTCTTTACAAGTGAATCATTCTGCTGGTGAAATCGATAAAACATGAAACCTATAAAAAGAAATGAGGCCACCACAGAAATGATTGAAACCCACGACATCAGGTTTAAAAAAGAATAATCAGCTAGGGCCTGCTTTTGAAAATGATTCGTAAGGCTGGCCGCATCAGCATTTACTTTCTCGATAAGAACAGGTATCTGAAGCCTCGCATTCTCACCAACTCCGGTGGTATCACCTTTATTCTGTGCGTATTCTTTTGCTGTCAGCACCAATTTATCAATGTCATTAATAGCAACCTTCACCAGCGCTTTCGAATCTTCACCCAATAACCTTTTAAAATTTCCAAGTTCATTTACCTGCCCATCATAAACTGACTGTAATACGGCTGAAGCAGATGACCAGACACCTACAATATCCTTTGAAAAATCAACAGTATTGTCGTGTGTCTGAGCCCTTGTCCAGGCGAGGTAACCTGAAGCCATCCGGCTCC
Source organism: Cyclobacteriaceae bacterium (assembly GCA_016787565.1). GTDB lineage: Bacteria > Bacteroidota > Bacteroidia > Cytophagales > Cyclobacteriaceae > JAEUUG01. The sequence goes on along the minus strand of JAEUUG010000004.1, from coordinate 268,592 downwards.
TAACATGTTCCCCCAGATTTTGGTATGGCAGGTTGCGCTGATGACTAGTATTGGTGTTCCGCTCGACATAAATTACCAATGCAGAAACAACAATGCCAAGAAGGGCAAAGCCGATGGTATTCCGGAACGCACGATTCATTTTCATACACAATAAGAAATATAGCCTTGCAAAAGTTAGTAATTTCTGGGTTAAAAAGAATTCTTCTCAACCAGTATTGTGAAGGATGGTCAGGAAATCAATTTCTCCTGAATTTATCCGAAGCCTTACGCTAATGCCTGAAGGGCCCGGTGATTGGCTTTCAAAATCAACTCCATAACCTCATCGGTGATAGCGGTGGAGAAAAACATGGCTTCATATTGAGAAGGAGGCAAATAAATTCCCTGCTCCAACATGCATTGAAAATATTTTCCAAACAGCCCGGTGTCCGAAGTTTTAGCTGTATCAAAATCAATTACGCGCTGATCGGTGAAAAACAAAGTAAGCATGGAGCCAACCTGATTGATGGTGTACGGAAGTCCGATGGAACTGATCTGCTTATTCATTTCGTCTGCGAGGGCGGATCCTATCCCATCCAGGTGATCATAAACTTCGGGATTCGCGCGCAAATGTTTTAGCATCGCCAATCCTGCAGCCATGGCCATCGGATTTCCCGCCAAAGTTCCAGCCTGATAAACCGGGCCTTGCGGAGAAACAAAATCCATAATATCCTTTCGTCCGCCATAAGCGCCTACCGGCAACCCGCCACCAATTATTTTGCCGAGGGTCGTCATGTCGGGTGTTACGCCATACAACTGCTGTGCACCACCAGATGCCAGTCGGAAGCCCGTCATCACCTCATCAAAAATCAAAACAATGTTATGTTTTGTACACAAATCGCGAAGCCCCTGAAGATATTCCGGCATGGGAAGAACACACCCCATATTACCAACAACTGGTTCGAGAATAATGGCAGCAATCTGGTTTGAGTTTTGATCTATGAGTTGTTGAATTGCCTGGAGGTTATTAAACGGAGCGATCAGGGTATCCTGTGCTGTGCCTTTGGTTACACCCGGACTATCTGGCGTTCCGAACGTTAACGCTCCGCTGCCCGCAGCAATTAAAAAAGAATCACCGTGGCCATGATAACAGCCCTCCATTTTTATAATCTTATCACGACCGGTAAATCCCCTAGCAACCCGAACAGCAGACATGGTTGCTTCTGTTCCGGAATTGACCATGCGCACCTTTTCTATTGAAGGAACCATCGTGCAGATCAACTCCGCCATTTCTACTTCGCGTGCCGTTGGCGCACCAAATGAAGGCGAAGATTGCAAAGCTTCGCGAACGGCTTCCTCCACTACCGGATGAGCATGTCCGAGTACCATCGGGCCCCATGAATTAATCAGATCAACATATTGATTTCCATCCTCATCATATAGCCACGGACCTTTTGCTTTTTTTATGAAGATCGGGTTTCCTCCCACAGCCCTGAAGGCCCGTACGGGAGAGTTTACGCCTCCCGGAATAAAGTGCTTTGCTTTTTCAAACAGTGACTTGCTGCGCGAAATGTCTCTCATCCCTTATTTATTATTCAACACCACAGGTTCACCGTTACGAAAAGTAATAAAGGGAACCACCTGATTATCGCGGGCTGTGCCATACTGGTATCCCGTTGAAAGGAAGCCCGGCATAAAGCCCGCACGACTCAAACCATCCTGAAAATAGACACCATTATTTTTGAGCTGATGTCCAAGAAATAACATCATCTCATATCCAATCCTGGAGGTAGTGGTTGGTGCACGGCCATGAATTCTGATAAACTTCCTTTCGAAAGTTTTATAATGCGCATTCGAAGGTGATGCATGGCGTGGTGCGGCCAACACAATACCCAGTGTTTCATACTTATCAAGATCAATAGCATTATCGGCTAGCCAGTTTTCCGAGCCCAGCAGAACAACCGAATCGCCCCGTGTTTCAATGGCGCTAGTCACTTTGGCATAAACCATTGGATCATCGGAGGCCACAAAAATGCTTCCGAGGCTATCCTTCTTCAGGGTAAATTCTTTTGCGTATTTGAATTCATCGAACTCTGTTGGTGTGGCCAGAATGGTAATGATTTTATTGGCATCGCGGTTCACCTTATGCACTGCCGATATTTTAAAACCCTGCACTCCTGCCTGTTGAATAAAGTTGGCTGCCTGGATCGAGTCACTCTTTGTATTACCATAAAACACGATGCAGTTTTTACGCTTTACATATCCAGCCAAAAATTCAGCCGACTTTTTTCCAAGCGTTTCAAAAGAAGGTTGAAATAAAAATGCATATGGGTTTATCCCAATTGTTTCGCTGTTGTTTGCGAGCGGGTTAAAGATGTTCACTTTCTGATTCAGTGAAAAATCCTGGATAACTTTATTCTCATCCTGAAAGAATGGTCCCACAATCAAATCGGTATTTTTTAATTCTTCTGTACCCAGCAAGCGCTTAATTTTTTCTGCGTTACGTTCCGTGTCATAGGCGCGAAAACTTATTTTAATGCCTTGCTTGTTGAGTGTGTCCACCGCCAGTTTCATGCCCTCGTAAAGGTCCAGCACTACTTGATTTCGCTTTCGTGTAGGTGTAGGGTCCAGTGTCGCGGCCATCAGCGGAAGCAATGCGGATACAGTATACTCGTCTTTGCGGAATGTTATGGGTGCCTCTGGAATAAAATCGGTTCGCTTAAAATTGAATTTCTGAATGATCAATTCCACCTGGGCTAATGCCTGCGGATCGGTCAGTTTCTTAGACAAAATAGTGGCCAGACTTCGCGCCACTACCCGATCAGTGGGATACTCTTCGTACATCATACGCAAGGTCTCAACATCGGTTATGCTGGCTAGGGATAATGCCTTCAACGCCTCTGCCTCTTTTTGCAAACCCTTTGCCTGAACAGCACTGAGTACTTTTAAACCCTGGAAGTAATCTTTATTTTCAAAATGAATTTTAGCCAGCCAGAAATTAACCTCATCCATTTTATCCCAGGTGGGATGCAACGATTTCAGCTGGACGAACATGTCTTTAGCTACCGCGCGATAACTCATGTTGTATGCAGAGAGTGCGTAATAAAAGGAAGCATATTCTGAAAACTTATTGGCCTTATCATACGCAATCAGCGGTTTAAAACTCTCCATGGCCAGGTTGTATTTGCCTTCACGGAAAAGTGCTTTGGCATTGAAATACTGTTTATTGAAATCCACCTGAGCATGGGCAGCAACACCCACCTGAAGAACCATTACGGTTAGGATAGCAATACGTAAACATTTTCGAATTTCTTTCAACTCCAGCATCTGTTTATCTATACGTTAAAACAACATGGTAACATAAATTATTCCCACTCAATGGTTGCCGGAGGTTTGGAGCTGATATCGTATACCACGCGGTTTACGCCTTTCACCTTGTTGATGATATCGCTCGAAATCTCCGCCAGAAATTCATATGGCAAATGCGCCCAGTCGGCCGTCATACCATCGGTGCTGGTAACGGCACGCAGGCTAACAACCCGTTCATAGGTTCGCTCATCGCCCATCACACCAACTGATTGAAGTGGTGTTAAAATAGCTCCTGCCTGCCACACCTTATCATATAGACCGTGACGCTTCAAGCCATCAATGAAAATGAAATCAACATCCTGTAAAACCTTCACCTTCTCGGCTGTGATGTCGCCTAATATGCGGATGCCCAAACCGGGACCCGGAAAGGGATGCCGACCAAGAATACTCGGATCAATGCCAAGAGTTTTGCCAACAATGCGCACCTCGTCTTTAAACAAGGTGTTCAGTGGCTCCACTACTTTCAATTTCATCTTTTCGGGTAAACCACCCACATTGTGATGCGACTTAATTGTTGCCGATGGACCTTTAACTGAAACCGACTCAATCACATCCGGATAAATGGTACCCTGCCCCAGCCATTTCACGTCCGTAATTTTATGGGCTTCTTCATCGAACACTTCTATGAATGTTTTCCCTATGGCCTTGCGCTTGGCTTCAGGCTCGGAAAGTCCGGATAAGGCAGCATAGAATTTTTCCTGTGCATCAATACCCCGAATATTCAGCCCCATGTGCTTATAGGAATCCAGTACATGCTCAAATTCATTTTTGCGAAGCAAACCGTTATCAACAAAAATGCAATACAAATTTTTCCCGATCGCCCGATGGACAAGAACAGCCGCCACGGTAGAGTCAACGCCACCCGAAAGAGCCATTACAACCTTGTCGTTACCAAGTCTTTTCTGCAGATCCGCTATAGTTGTTTCCACAAACTGATCGGGTGTCCAATCCTGATCACAGCCACAAATGTGAACCACAAAGTTCCGCAAAAGATTTTTGCCCTCCACAGTATGCGTAACCTCGGGATGGAATTGAATGCCATAAACCGCTTTATCGTTCACTTTATAGGCAGCCACGGCCACCGAAGGCGTGCTGGCAATGACCTGAAAAGTAGATGGCACCGTTGCAATCGTATCGGCATGCGACATCCACACCTGGGTATCAAGGGTTATCTCTTTTAATAGTTCACTGTGATGGTCAACTGTGGTGAGCCTGGCGCGGCCATATTCCCGTATCTGTGAAGGTAAAACATTGCCTCCGCTTTTGTGTGCAATAAGCTGCGCTCCGTAGCAAACACCCAACACCGGGACTTTTCCTTCAAACAGATTTAAATCCACATCGGGTGAGCCGGCATCACGCACCGAACACGGACTACCCGACAAGATCACTCCTTTTATATTGGATGTAATCGCGGGAATCTTATTGAAGGGATGGATTTCACAGTAAACATTGAGTTCGCGAACTCTGCGGGCAATCAGCTGAGTGTATTGCGATCCGAAATCAAGAATCAGAATCTGTTGAGACATGGTGCAAAGATAACAGATGCCTTATGTTCTGGAAGTGCTGATTGGTACCCCAGGCTAAAAGTTTAGGCGAGATTCATATTGATGGATTGACAACAACCAACTCAATAGTAATGAGTCTGTTACGATATATTCGAGGTTAATTTGGTACAATCAACAATGGAACATTGATGCTCCCGATAAATTCTTCCAGTGAAATACCCTTGTGATCATTAAGATTCGAGCACATGGAACGGCTCAGCACCAACATTGAAATCGGATTCTTCCGGACAAACCGCTCTATATTATCCGACATAAAACCAATTTCCGTAATAAATCCGCGTGACACATCCTGGCCATTGATTAATTTCTTTTCAATTTCTTTGAATTTTTCAATGGCCTCATCCTCCATTTTTTTCTTGAATACCATTACACTGTCCTGTTGCCCGGTATGGATCAACCGGTACGAAAAGAGTACCGACAAATGAGCATTCGTACATACCGCTAGCTGTATTGCCCTTTTAAGGGCGTTCATCGAGGCATCAGAAAAATCAATGGCACAGAGAATGGTATCCTTCATAATTTGTATTGAAAAAATCAATCACGGTACGAACATACGGGCTCACTTGGCCGATTTTTACGACTTGCATCAGCCGTCAAACTGATTTTTATCATTCCGGTAAGTGCTTAAATTGCGTGCTTATGGGATCCAGCAGAAAAATTGAAATTCAATTTTCGTCAGGCGATACATTCCGCGAAATCTTTCAGGGGTCAGCGGAGGGTATCATCATGGTTAATCGGGATGGTAAAATTTTGCTGGCCAATCCGGTATCGGAGCGCATGTTTGGATATGCAGAAGGTCAACTCGTGGGACTTCCCATGGAAACCCTTATCCCAGAACGATACCGAGCCGGACATGTGCATCACCGGCATGATTTCAACGAAAACCCCAGCCCCAGGCGCATGGGTATGGGCCGCGACCTGATGGCTATTCGTAAGAACGGAACCGAGTTTCCGGTGGAGGTAAGCCTGAGTTACAAAGAAATCAATGGTCAGTTTTTAGTTGTAGCTTTTGTCATCGACATTACCGAGCGTAAAAAAAGTGATGAGGCCCTGAGACGAAGCGAGGAACAACTGCTGATTTACGCTGCGGAGCTCGAGAAAAAAGTACAGACCAGAACTGAAGCGCTGAACCAAAGTATTAAGGAACTGGAAAAAGAAATTGAAGTACGGAAGAAAGCAGAATATGAAGCACATAAATCGCTGGAGAAAGAACGCGAACTAAATGAACTGAAATCAAAATTTGTTTCCATTGCATCGCATGAGTTTAGAACACCGTTGAGCACTGTACTTAGTTCTGCATCCCTGATTCATCAGTACAAAGAAAAAGGTCATCTGGATAAACTGGATAAGCACATCAATCGGATTAAATCATCTGTCAATCACCTGACCGGAATACTGAATGATTTTCTTTCGCTGGGCAAACTGGAAGAAGGTAAAGTTGACATGTTACCTGAACCGGTACTACTGAGTCATTTCTTTCACGATATACAGGATGAACTAAAACTCTCGCTGAAAGAAAAGCAGACCATTGAACTCGTCATCCACGGAGAAGAAGTACCGGTGTATTCTGATCCCCGTGTGTTACGAAATGTCTTCTTCAACCTGATTTCCAATGCAAGCAAATATTCAGGCGAAGGAAAAAAAATTCAAATCAACATACAGTTCGCTGCCAATCAGGTGCGCATTGATATTGTTGACGAGGGTATTGGAATTCCTGACAGTGAAATTAAGCACATTTTTGAACGGTTCTTTCGCGCCACCAATGCTACCAACATCCAGGGAAGCGGCCTTGGATTGAATATTGTGAAGCGATATATTGAATTGTTAAATGGTGATATCCGCTTTACCAGTGAAGAAGAAAAAGGAAGTACCTTTAGCATAACCTTACCGATTTCATGACTATGAAAAAAATTCTGTTGATTGAAGATAATCCAGACGTCCGGGAAAATACAAGCGAAATACTATCCCTCGCCAACTACGAAGTTGTGACTGCTGAAAACGGCAAAATTGGCATTGAGATGGCGCAAAAGGAATCGCCTGATCTGATCATTTGCGATATCATGATGCCCGAGTTGGATGGTTATGGTGTGCTGCACATACTCAGTAAAAAGCCTGAAACTGGACGTATTCCCTTCATCTTCCTGACAGCCAAAACAGAAAAAACAGACATTCGAAAGGGCATGAACCTGGGTGCCGATGATTACCTCACCAAACCCTTTGATGACACCGATCTGCTCAATGCGATTGAAGCACGCCTGCGCAAGAGTGCGATGCAACAAAAGGATTATGATGCAACTCCGGAAGGTCTGGATAATTTCCTGCGCGATGCCCAGCATGTGCTGAACATCAAAGACCTGGCTAAAGACAAAAAAGTAAAGCAATTCAAAAAAAAATCAGAAGTATTCTCAGAGGGTGATGCTCCCTTGCATGCTTACTTTGTGAAATCCGGTAACATTAAAACTTTTAAATCGCATCCGGATGGAAAGGAGTTAATTACCAATTTGTACAAGGAAAATGACTTCTTTGGCTTTGAACCACTGCTGGACGACAGCGCATATAAAGAATCAGCCATCGCCATGCAGGACTCTGAACTGATTGCCATACCCCGGCATGATTTCCTTACATTGTTACAAAGTCACCCGGATGTTTCCGCTAGCTTCATTTCCTTGTTGTGTAAAAAAGTTGCCGAGAAAGAATCACAACTATTAAACCTTGCCTACAACTCCGTTCGTCAGCGTACCGCGGAAGCGTTACTGAAAGTGTGGCAGATTAAAGACACAAAAGAAGTTATCGCTATTTCACGTGATGATCTTGCCAAACTTGTAGGTACAGCCTCCGAATCTGTTATTCGCGTACTTTCCGATTTCCGCGATGAAGGACTAATTGAGATTGAAAGTGGTAAAATTAAAGTGACACAACCCGCCCGACTTGAAAAAGTAGTGCGGTGGAATGTCGCCCGGTAATCGTTGCACCATTCTCAGTATTTAAGACATCCTCTTTTATAAACTATACGCGACAGTAGCGGAAAACATTCTTGGTGCAATTGGATTAACACTATTATCGTCATGAACGTAGTAGCTAAGTTCATTCAAGAGGTTGGAAACCTTGATGCGTATGGAAACATTTTTCAACGTGTATCCACAGGTCGCATCAACGAGAAAGAAATCCGGTAACGGCATGAGTTTATAACTATCATTGGGTACTGTTAAGCGTGTTGATCGGCCGGCAACCCGACTACCCGTATAAAAGGTAGTAACACCAACATTAAAACCCCGTAGAAAACTTTCTTGATTAAAGGCGTAGTACATGCTCACGTTGGCTGTATGATTTGGGTTATAACGAAGCCGGCTATTCTTCTCATAGATGGTGCTCTCGGTATACCGTGTATCATTATAGCTATAGCCTGCTATTACGGAGACACCGTGAAAAGGCTTGCTCATCATATCCACCTCCAGTCCTTTACTGGTTACCTCACCAGCCAATTCCTGAGCGGTAGGAAAATCGGGGTTGTAATCCGGACTGGTGGGCAATATAGTTTGTGCCAAGTTACTATTCACAATCCTGTATGCCGTCAGGTTAACAGAAAAAAGCCCCTTGAACAATTCATTTTTCACACCCACCTCATATTGATCCATAAAAGATGGTGCCAGCGCAGCCCCTGTATTATCCAATCCACTATTGAGATTAAACGAATTGGCATAGCTGCCAAAGATGGATGTTGTTTTGAATGGTTGGTAAACAAGACCCAGCCTGGGAGTGAAGGCATCATCATACCGGGGTTTAGTTACTTGAACGGTGTTGGTAGCGAGTGTTCGTATTTCAGTTTTTGTTTTCATATAGCTATAGCGAATCCCGGCCAACAGTTTAACTTTTTCAGTAAGGGAAATCAGATCCTGAGCGTAAACGCCAACCCGGCCAATGTTGCTCACTGTTAACGTTCGGGGGGTTACTCCCGGGATATCATTGCGCTGAACATGCTTACTCAAATCATAGATATTGATGGTATCATAAACAGCATTGTTTAGATTATTCAGGTTCGTTAAAATCGTAAAGGCTGTTGCTTCGGTACCATAGGAATCAACATCAGCACCGAATAGTACGGCATGTTTTACTGGTCCGGTTTCAAAACGTCCTGTAACATCAAATTGACCGAGTGTATACGTTTCATCACCTCGGTTTCGCTGAAGTGTTCGAACCCAGGTACCATCCTCGCTGACCATTCTGCCTGATGAATTCGGACGTGCCGTTCCATAGAGGTTATTCCTAAACCGTTGATAGCCCCCGGTAGCGCGAAATTGCCATTCACTATTCAACTCGTGCGTAACTGTAAGGTTTGTTGATTGCTGGATGGCCGCAAAGTTTGACCACGCTGCACCAATGAACTGATTTCGAGGTACGTTCGGAATGGTATAATTAACAGCACCAATTCCGAAATCGCTGGTGCGTGAATCGTTCAGGTAATCTCCTTCCAACAAAATCTCCGTACGCTTACCAGCCTTGAAAAGTAGCGATGGATTGATGTAAAAACGTTCGGCCTTGACCTGATCACGAAAACTTCCAGCATTTTCATACGATGTATTGACACGATACGCAATTTTTTCGCTGTTGTTGATTGCACCGTAGATATCAACCGAAGGTTTAAAAAATGCATAACTGCCGGTGCGGAAAGAAATCTCACCCCCATTTTCAAATTTTGGCTTTTTCGTAACGAGATTGATTACACCCCCCGCGGATACATTACCGAACAGGATTGCGTTACTACCTTTTAGCACCTCCACGCGCTCCAGTGAGCTCACTTCCGGCATCACACCATTATTAAAGCGTGATCCGTTTTTAAAGGTGTTGCTGCTTCCATAATTAAATCCACGACCGGCTAATTCTTCCTGCGTACCTCCCGTATTACCCATCATATAAACACCGTTCACATTCATAAGCACATCACTTAACCGCAGTGTCTGCTGTTGGGTTAGCACCTCCTGATTAATCGTAACAACACTTTGGGGAAGATCCATCGGACTTACCGGAAGTTTACTTATGGCCAGTTTCGTTTCATTCAGGCTCAACTCACCAAGTACTACCACTTCTGCCAGTTGTCGGGAACTCTCGTTAAGCATGAGATTCAATTCAGTTGTAAGGCCAGCACCAATAGAAATGAATTTTTCTATCGTTTCTGATCCCACCAATGATACAATCAGCGTATAGTCACCTGGTTTTAAATTTCTTATACTGAAAAGGCCTTCAGCATCCGTGACCGCTCCTTTATTCTCACTCTTAACCAGGACATTAACGTATGGGGCCGGTTGATTATCGCTTGTCTTGATCGAACCTTTTAACGACCCATATTGACCGAAAACTGAAAATGAAACGATCAAGAGAAGGACTGATAGTATTATCTTTTTCATTATTTAGACTAATTATAAATAGATGCACAATTATCGGAATAGTGTTCCTTTTGGGCAAGTATTATTTATAATAATTCTAAATTGATTTACATACTATTGAATATGAACTATTTACACTCGGTTATTCCATCAACGGTAACAGGATGGCTGTGAGTCGAAAAATCAGTTTGAAACCCGCGCCCGATCATTAATATAGCCAACAAGACAAAAAAAGTAACCTGAATCCTTCGCCAGGAGACAGGAATTAATTTCCTGATAATGCTCGCAAAATAAACGGCAGCCAGTAATGCCGGAAAAGTACCGAGTCCAAACATGGTCATAAAGCCAACACTTGACCAAAGGCCATCTTGAATTACGGCCAGGGCCAATGCCATGTACACCATTCCACAGGGTAGCAACCCATTTAGTATTCCTGTAACAACCGATGACGAGCATGTTGATTTTTTAATTCGGTTGCCGATTCCGGATTTAATTCGGTACAAAAACAAATTCAGAGAAGGTGATAGTGAGGCCTCTATGCGCGGAAACAGTACAACTAAAATGATAAAAATGCCCAACCCAATGGACAGCATACTTTGCAATCCGCTAAACGAGACCACAACACCAATTAGGCCCATGAATAAACCTAGGATACTGTATGTTATCACCCGTCCGGCATTATAGAGCAGTTGATTGATCAGTATTCTCTGCTTGTTGGCCCCGGAGATCAGCATGGCCAACGGACTGCACATGCCTACACAATGAAGGCTTCCGGCAAATCCGATGATCAATGCGGTAATCAGCATATCAGATATAGATCACTTCTTCTGTATAATATTCCTTCCCGTTCATTGTCCAAAACATCTTAACCCGGTACATTCCATTATCAACGGCACCAAGTTTGAATCGCTGGGTTACATCTCCGGAAGTTTGAATTGCGAAATTCTGATCCAGTTTTTCATTGGAGGGCCGAAAGAGTTTAACCTCTCCTTTTTCCACTTCCCCAAAGAGATCAAATGAAACCACGAGATACGTTTGGTCAATAATTGTAAAAGATGGCTTACTATCCAACACGCGCGCATTCTGCTGGCGCTCAATCTGATCCTGATAAACAAGTTCATCTTTATAATAATCTTTTGTTACCAGATTCACATCCTGACGGACACAAACCGTTACGAGTGTGCCGATGAAAGCAGCAAACAATACAAACGATACAACAATCCATTTACCCCAATTCATAGCATTTCAATTTTAGTCTTTGTCTTTGGAATCTTCTTTATCCTTGTCCTCCTCTTCCCGTTGCTCATCTTCGCGTCTGCTTTTCATATCGGATGCGCGGCTCACCGGTCCGATAAACTTGATCTTTACCGTTTCAAGTTTTTTACCAGCCTTGTATACTCCCAGCATCACAATGGTGCGGGCACTCTTTACTTCACCGGCTGGAATTTTGATGAAGTATACACTTTTCACTAATCCTTCAGCGGGTATTTTCACTTCACCACCATCAACCCTGCTCAGTGAAGCGGAGGACGGTGATTCAACTTTTAGCTCAAGATCAATTACAGAAAAGGTTTTATTGACAAACTCAAAATTATAGAGGTTGGTAATAAATCCGTCATCGGTTCGCTGATACAGGGTGCCCGGAACTTTAAAAACAGATGTTTCAATGTCTGACCGGGTGGCGAGTGTAAAACCCAGTACGGATATCAACGCGAGCAACACAAATGAGTAACCGATAACCCGCGGTGTAATCAATTTCTGAATTCCATTCTTAATGGAGCTATAGGATGCAAAACGGATCAACCCTTTAGGTTTACCAATTTTTACCATCACATCATCACACGCATCAATGCAGGCCGTGCAATTCACACACTCCAACTGTGTTCCATTGCGAATATCAATACCAGTCGGACAAACGTGAACACACAGTTTACAATCAATGCAATCGCCTTGCTTTATTTCTGCCGCTTGCTGTTTTCTAAGTTTACCACGGGGTTCTCCCCGGAGCCAATCGTACGCAACAACAATCGAATCTTTCACCAGCAGTACACCCTGTAATCGACCGTAGGGACACACTGCAATACACGCCTGTTCGCGAAAGCGGGCGAATACCCCATAAAAAATTCCGGTGAACAACATGAGTCCTAAAAAGCCGGCCACATGCTCTGTTGGTGGTTGCGAAACAATCGCCAGTGTTTCCTGAATACCAATCAGATACGCCATAGTAGTGTGCGATATCAGCAAAGAGATGGTGATAAAGATTACCTGCTTTAAGACTTTTTTAGAAACCTTCTTACCGTTCCACGGTCCGTTATTTAATCTCCGTTGTTCATTTGCATCCCCTTCAATGAAGTACTCTATTTTGCGAAATACCATTTCCATAAATAATGTCTGAGGACACATCCATCCACACCAGATTCGTCCGAACACTACGGTGAATAAAATCACAAAAACAAAAAGGGTGATCAGTGTAAGGGCGAGTAGAACAAAATCCTGCGGCCAGAAAGCCTGGCCCAACACCACAAACTTGCGCTGAAAAATATTCAGTAATAGCAATGGCTGACCATTAATGGATAGAAAAGGTCCCGCAAAGAAAATGGAAAGCAGGAAGGTAGTAACGATAATCCGCATTCGATGATAATGACCGGAAGGCTTCTTAGGATAAATCCAGACTCGTTTCCCCTTTTCATCTACCGTTGCAATGGTATTGCGAAACTCATCATCATACTGATATAAATTTTCCCCTGCTGTCTCTTTCACGTTCGTTCAAAAATTAAATCCAAAAAAAATTCTGGACACACGCTACCGTTTACATTACATGAATATCCGGCAGTTGTATCCAGAAGTGTTCCTCATGCTTTACAAGGAAGCCTGAACGTTCAGGCTATCCGTCTGAGTAGTTGGGTTCTCCGGCTGATACAATTGCCCTTGTGGTGCTTTTGCATTAACAGGATTCGTACCTTGCAAACTCATCACATAAAACGTTACGTCCCGCACATCCTTCGGACTCATCACCTTTCCCCAGGCTGGCATACCTTTTTCGACAACACCATTTTTAATGGTTACAAAAATACTTTTGATGTCGCCTCCATGAATCCAGTATGCATCCGTCAGGTTAGGACCGATAGCATTTCCACCACCATCAGCACGATGGCACGACTGGCAATTGTTTGAAGTAAAAATTTCTTTACCACTGCCGATGATAGCCGCGTCCGCAGAAAAGACGAGTGCATTTTCATCAATAACAGTGGCTGGCTGAGAGGCGAGGAATTTTTGCTTAGCCGATGCTGCTTCGGCAACCTGATTCTCATATTCCTGTCCCGACAAGGGCAGAGAAAAAGTTATGTGATACATAACCATATAAACCACTGACCAGGCAATAGTGGCATAGAACAACCACTTCCACCACGGTGGCAGGTGATTATCCAGCTCTTTTATTCCATCATAATTATGATCCAGTTCAATGGTTTCTTCCTTTTCAACCGGAACAAAAGCGTTAATACTGTTCCAGAAGCGTTGCCACGCATTTAATTCCGGCACATACGTAATGCCCAATTTCGCAGCTTTTTCCTCTGCCGCTTTGCGCACCAGCATGTTCAAAATACGCAACATGTAAAGTGCTACAACCAGTACCAGAACAATTACAACAAAGACAAAGGTTGTAACTGCGTACAAGGGAAACATTGGATCGTTAAACGGATCATCCCAGAATCCTGGTGTGGTTACAGTGGCAGCATCTTGTGCTACGGCAGTTGCTGCCGAAACAATCAGTGCTAGTATTGACATGACTATCCTTTTCATAGGTTTTCGGTTTTGATTGGAGTGTTGTTTGTGTCATTGTCTGCTAATGGCATGTTTGCCATATCACGGATAAACTTTTTATCGGCCGTAAATACCCACAACAGCAGGCACAGAAAAAACAGGAAGAAGATTACAAACGAGATGATCGGCCAGATCTCGATGTTGTCTATATTTTGAAGAACATTTTTATACATGGCTTTTGCGTTTTAGTAAGGAAAGTACGAGCGGACATCAAAGAAGGCATCCGCTACCAACTTCCATTATTTTAGACTAGCAGTCTTTTCTCCTTTAATATCTATTCCAAGGCGTTGCAGGTAAGCAATCAGGGCAACAATCTCTGCATCTGCCTGTACTTCAATGCCATCGGTCTTCAGGCTTTGTACAATTTTACCTGCCTGCACATCCAACGCTTCGTTGGCCACGGCTTCATAACCTTGTTCATACGGAACGCCAACAGTTCGTAAGGCACGTATCTTTCCTGGTGTCAGGCTCTTGTCGATGACCTGCTCAAACAACCAGGGGTAAGCTGGCATGATAGAACCTGTTGATACGGCATCTGGTGCGAGCATGTGGTTATAATGCCAGCTGTCGGAATACTTTCCACCAAGGCGTTGCAAATCCGGGCCAGTACGCTTTGATCCCCATAAGAACGGATGATCATAAACATATTCACCGGCTTTTGAATACTGGCCACCCTGCGGATCGTAGCGCTCAACTTCCGAGCGGAAGGGACGTACCAACTGCGAATGGCAACTCACACAACCTTCGCGGATATAAATATCGCGGCCGTGTAACTCAAGCGGTGAATATGGCTTCACACTGGATATTGTTGGCACATTTGATTTGATCAGGAATGTAGGAACCATCTCAATGATACCACCAATCAGAATTGCGACTAGTGCTAATACGGTAAAGAGAATAGGTTTATGTTCTAAAACCGTGTGGTGCCATCCGGCATTTTTCGCAGCCACATAGTTTTTCACCAGCGGAGCAGCTTCAGCATCTTCATTCGCTGTAAAGCTTCCGGCATAAGCAGTTTTGATCAGGTTGTAGGTCATGATGATCGCCCCTGTCAGGTACAACGCGCCCCCAATAGCACGCAACATGTGCAAGGGTAGAATCTGAACAGTTGTTTCTAGAAAGTTTTTGTAAACCAGAAAACCTTCAGGACTAAATTCTTTCCACATCAAACTTTGCACAACACCCGACACATACATGGGTAGCGCATAGAAAACAATTCCCAATGTGCCTAACCAGAAATGGAGATTAGCAAGTTTTGATGAATAGATTTTGGTATTCCACATGCGTGGAACGATCCAATACAGCATACCAAAAATCAGAAAGCCATTCCAGCCCAGGCCACCTACGTGAACGTGCGCTACAATCCAATCGGTGAAGTGAGCAATGGCATTCACATTCTTCAGCGAAAGCAATGGGCCTTCCAGTGTTGCCATACCGTACGCGGTAACGGCAACAACAAAAAATTTCAAAACAACATCTTCACGAACGCGATCCCAGGCACCACGTAACGTCATCAATCCATTCAGCATACCACCCCAGGATGGTGCAATGAGCATGATCGAGAAAACTACGCCAAGCGATTGTGCCCAGTCGGGCAACGTGCTATACAACAAATGGTGAGGCCCTGCCCAGATATATAAAAAGATGAGCGACCAAAAGTGAATAATGGAAAGTTTATACGAGTATACCGGTCTGTTCGCTGCCTTCGGCAGAAAGTAATACATCATGCCGAGATAGGGTGTGGTGAGGAAAAATGCTACAGCATTATGACCATACCACCATTGCACCAAAGCATCCTGAACGCCAGCGTACCAAGAGTAACTTTTAAAGAGCGTTACCGGAATCTCAAATGAATTAACAAGGTGAAGAACTGCTACTGTAACGAATGTGGCGATGTAAAACCAGATGGCAACGTACATGTGTCGCTCCCTGCGTTTGATGATGGTGCCGATCATATTCCATCCAAACACTACCCAGATTACCGTGATGGCAATATCGATCGGCCATTCTAACTCCGCGTATTCTTTGGAGGTTGTTATACCCAGGGGTAGCGTAATCGCTGCCGCAAGTATAATCAGTTGCCAGCCCCAGAAGTGAATCCAGCTTAATGTATCGCTGAACATCCTGGTTTTGAGCAGACGCTGCATTGAATAATAAACCCCTGCAAACATGGCATTGCCCACAAAAGCAAAGATGATAGCATTTGTATGCAGCGGACGAATGCGCCCGAAGGAAGTGTACTGCAAATCAAAATTAAAGATGGGGTAGAACAACTGGATAGCAGCCGTCAGGCCCACCAGCATGCCGACCAGTCCGAAAATGACGGTGGCAATGATGAACGCTTTGACAATCTTATTGTCATAACTGAATTTTTCAAGTTCCATACGCGTGGCTCAGAGTTTAGACAGAATATTTTAACAGGATAAAAGTAGAGCCACTGCATTTTTTGAAATATGACAAGTTTTAGTGCGAAAAGTGATTTTTGTCAGTACTTTTCTATTGTCATTTGATTTATGATTTCATATACAACCAATTTCTCATCACCATGGCGCGCACACCTTCTACCATGATACCCCTGGGCATTACTGCCCCTGACTTTTCCTTGCCGGATACCGTTTCCGGAAAAACCACTTCTCTGCGTGATCTTCAAGGCGAAGTGGGCACCGTCATCATGTTCATCTGTAACCATTGCCCGTTTGTCAAGCATGTGAATACCGAGCTGATCAAACTTGCCCACGACTATCCGCCAGAAAAAATCAGTTTTATTGCCATCAGTTCGAATGATGTAGATGCCTATCCGGAAGATGGCCCTGAAAAAATGAAGGAGGTTGCACAACAGTTGCTGTATCCCTTCCCCTACCTGTTCGATGAAACACAAGCCGTTGCCAAAGCCTACGATGCTGCCTGCACACCTGATTTTTTTGTTTTCGATAGCACGCTTTCATTGGTTTATCGTGGTCAGTTGGATGACTCCAGACCAGGCAATACTATTCCTGTATCCGGCAAGGATATACGGCAGACCCTAGACGCTTTGCTCTCTGGAAAATCAATACCAACAGAACAGAAGCCCAGTATCGGCTGCAACATTAAATGGAAAAACATGGGGTGAGCCCGCACTTCAAAGACTATAGCGTATTTCTGACGGCCTTTCTCTTTTCTATTACGATGCCATTTTTTACCTTCAGCAGGTGCTGATGTCACCCCTTTTCTATTTTCCTGCACATCAGCCGTTACCCAGTGCGGTTATCCGTTATGAAAAACGTTATTCACATCTTACTTCTCGCAGCCTTTGGAATGCTCCTGCTTTCAACGGCCATCATTTTCTTTGTTCTGTTATTAACCCATCCGCCTTCAAATTCACCTGAAGCCTTGCAACACTAAGCAACTCGAAATAACCCGCTGAAAAGAATTATCTTAGGGGTTCGGTTAAACAATAGCCAACGATTGAATGAAATTGTCAGCGGAAAATATTCTTTTGCTTGGTTCTATACTCTTGTTTGTAAGCATCATTGCCAGCAAGACATCCTTCAAACTCGGCATCCCCTCATTAATTCTTTTTTTGGTTGTGGGCATGCTGGCCGGATCGGATGGTTTAGGCGGAATAATTTTTAATGAACCTAAGGCAGCTCAGTTTCTGGGTGTGGTCGCCTTAACGTTTATTCTTTTTTCCGGTGGACTTGACACAAAATGGGAAAGTATCAAACCCATTTTGTGGCATGGCATATCCTTATCCACCATTGGTGTTCTCATCACCGCACTGAGTGTTGGTTTGTTTATTTCGTATGTGCTGGGTTTTTCGCTGGCAGAAGGCATGCTGATCGGTGCGATTGTTTCTTCAACCGATGCAGCTGCTGTATTCTCCATTCTTCGCTCACGCAGTGTTGGACTGAAAGGAACACTGCGACCCATACTCGAATTTGAAAGTGGCAGTAACGACCCGATGGCCTACTTTCTAACGATCAGCTTTATCTACCTGATAACCGATGCCGAAGCCTCTGTGATTTCGCTGATTCCCAAATTTTTCATCGGCATGGCACTCGGTGCCGTATCCGGTTATGTATTTGGTAAGATCATGACCTGGACGGTAAATCATATCAAACTTGATATTGACGGACTCTATCCTGTACTCATTCTGTCGCTCGTCTTCTTTACTTTTTCCTTTACCGATTTTATCGGAGGTAATGGCTTCCTGGCAGTTTATATCTCCGCCATTATTCTGGGCGACAGTAATTTTATCCATAAGAAAAGCTTGATGAAGTTTTATGATGGTCAGGCGTGGCTCATGCAGATTGTCATGTTCATTACACTGGGTTTACTGGTGTTTCCGAGTCAGATCCCACCCATCATCGGGCCTGGATTATTAATTTCCCTTTTCCTTATTCTGGTTGCCCGGCCGCTCGCGGTTTTTATTTCGCTGGCATTCTTTCCAAAATTAAATGTTCGAAAGAAATTTTTTATTTCATGGGTTGGCCTGCGCGGAGCAGCACCCATTGTTTTTGCCACCTATCCCATGTTGGCCAACATTGAGGCATCCAACACTATATTTAATCTCGTGTTTTTCATTTCCGCTACTTCAGTTTTATTACAGGGAACGAGTCTATCCATGGTAGCGAAATGGCTCCATGTAAGCGTGCCGGAAAAATTAAAGCGAAGATTCCCGCTTGATATTGAAATTAAGGATGATTTAAAATCAGAACTATTTGAAATTGATATTCCCGAAACATCCTTATCCGTTGGCAAAGCAGTGGTGCTGCTCAAGATTCCGAAAACCGCCTCCATCGTTTTACTTCACCGCAATGGAAAATACGTGGGTGTAAACGGAGATACCGTACTGGAAGGAGGAGACCATTTGCTGTTAATGGCCGATAGCAAGGAAACGGTAGACAAAGTTTATACGCTGTTTGGCGTAAGGAAACAATGACTATAGTTATCGTGTAGTTCCTGGGATTGTCTCTTTATGATAGGCATCAATGATATCGCGCACCAGGCGGTGACGGATAACATCTTTCTCACTGAGCTCCAGAAAACCTATGCCCTTAACATTCTTCAATATCCGGATCGCTTCTTTCAATCCGGAACTCTGCCGGGATGGAAGATCAATTTGCGACACATCACCGGTTACGATCATCTTTGAATCGGGGCCCATGCGCGTCAGAAACATTTTCATTTGCATGGGCGTGGTATTTTGAGCTTCATCCAGTAAAATGAATGCATTATGTAGCGTACGCCCGCGCATATAGGCCAGGGGTGCTATTTCAATTATTTCGCGCTCCATATAATACCGTAGCTTTTCGTACGGAATCATATCGTTGAGCGAATCGTAAATGGGGCGTAAGTACGGATCAATTTTTTCTTTCAGATCGCCCGGCAAAAAACCGAGGTTCTCCCCTGCTTCAACCGCTGGCCGTGTAATAATGATTTTCTTCACCACCTTATTTTTCAATGCCCGCACCGCCAACGCTACTGAGATGTAGGTTTTTCCTGTTCCGGCAGGACCGAGCGCAAATACCAGATCATTATTCTTTACCAGATCAACCAGTGTCTGCTGGTTGGGTGTTTTGGGTTTGATGGGGTTTCCCTTTGTACCGTAGATGATCACATCTTCTGATGGTCCTTGTTGAAAGTGGGGCATCAGCATTTCGTGTTCGCTGGCAATATAGTGCTGCACATTCTCTTCTGTTACCTTACCATATTTGTGGTAGTGATTGATAAGGGTGTTTAAAACATCATCGATCTGAATAATCTCTGCTGTGTTTCCCTTTATAACAATTTCATTACCCCTTGAAATGATCTTACTTTTCGGAAAAGCCGTAGATAAGGTGTCGATGGTTTTATTGCCAACACCCAGAAAATCCAGGAGGGAAATATTGTCGAGTGTAATAACTTTTTCGATCAAGGAAGTATTAAGATTTTAATAAAAACCAACCTGTTTTAAAAATGTTTATTTTGCTGCCTCAAAGCTAAGGAATATCCGCGGCAGCATCAACCATGGCCATTGTAACACTTCTGACAGATTCTGGTGAAAGTGATCACTACGTGGCAGCCATGAAAGCCCGTATCATCAGCATTAATCCGGGCATTCGCATAGAGGACATCAGTCATCAGATCAAACCACACGACATCGGCCATGCTGCGTTTGTGTTGCGCTCCGTTTTCCGTGATTTTCCTAAGGGCACTGTTCACCTGGTTGGGGTTGATGCCTCAGGCAATCGGGGTGATGCCTATATTGGTCTTCAACTGGAAGACCATTTTTTTATTGGGTCAGATAACGGGCTTTTCGGATTGATTAGTGATCGGCCACATCAAAATCTGGTGGAGTTGAATACCGTCAGTACCATCACAACAACGTTTCCGGAGCGCGACATTTTTGCTCCTGCTGCCGCCAAACTGGCCAGTGGTGTAGCCCTGAGCGATTTGGGTAAACCACTTCCTGCTTTTAAAAAGATGATCGACCGGCAGGTAAAGGCGACCAAGAAACAAATCGCTGGTCATATTATCCGGGTTGATAGCTTTGGAAACCTGATTACCAACATACCAAAGGATGTTTTTGATATTCTCAGCAAAGAAAAAGGATATACCATCCAGTTTGGTGGAGAAAAATTCAGGCGGATTCAGGCGCATTATCACCAGGCGGACGAGGGTGAATGTTTCATTGTCTTTAACAGTCTTGGCTTTCTTGAAATTGGCATTTACAAAGGCAATGCCGCAGAACTTCTGGGATTAGGCTATGATAGCATGGTGAATATTACCTTTGATGAGTAAATAATACATTTCTGGTTCAATTCACCGGCATCAGAAACTGTCAACCAAATAGAGCATGATCATCCGTATTGTTCGTATGCACTTTACCGAAGCTGGAGTGAATGAATTTCTGGAGATATTTAACCAGAACAAAGAAGCCATTCGCGCGATGGAAGGTTGCTCGCACCTGGAGTTACTCAAAGACCTTAATGACCCGAATACTTATACCACACTGAGTTACTGGGATCATCCATCCTCATTGGAGAAATATCGGAAGTCGGAGCTTTTTGGAAGCGTTTGGGGTAGGGTAAAGACCTTGTTTTCAGAGCGATCGCAGGCTTTTTCATTGGAGAAATTTATAAGCGTATAGCAATTGCTTAAAAAATAAAGATTCTCCATATTTGCACCCCCAAGCAATGCCTGAGTGGCGGAACTGGTAGACCTGTCTGCCGACAGGCAGGCGCGCACAAAAAGATGTTTTGTGTTTATGTGATACGAAGTCTGAAAAGGACTTATAACTATGTTGGACTTACAAGTGATCTCGAAAAAAGAATTGAAAGACATCAAAAAGGGTACGAAAAAACAACAAGACCTTATAGACCTTTCAAACTGATTCTGGTCGAATACTTCCCTACCAGGTTGGAAGCCAGAAAAAGAGAGAAATACCTGAAGTCAGGCGTAGGAAAAGAGTTCATCAAGGCAATGATGTAAAATTTTGCCTGAGTGGCGGAACTGGTAGACGCGCACGACTCAAAATCGTGTGCCTTCGGGCGTGCCGGTTCGATTCCGGCCTTAGGTACTAAAAGCTTTCAGCGAAAACTGAAAGCTTTTTTGTTTTATCGAATACTCTGTTGCTCACGAATGTGTCCGACTTTTCAAGGAGAGATGCATCTAAAAAATTTTCAAAAGTCTTGTGATAGTCCTTGGCAATTTATTAGGCCATCTAATCGAATAATGATAATCATCATTGAAATCGAAAGGATTATCCCCTACTTTCATCGGGTTATTTACTTTCTCTTCCTATGAAAACATTCACAATTATCCTGACAGTCTGCCTGTATCTGCAACATGCACAGGCACAACAATCACCATGGGAAAATCCGCTTCGAATTGAGAATCACAAAGAAAAGCCACGTGCTCATTTCATTGTATACGATGGCAAAGACAAGGCTCTGCAAGATGATGCATCGGCCTCTCCTTACTATCTATCCTTAAATGGAGAATGGAAATTTACGTATGCTGACAAACCAGCGAATAAACCAATGGGCTTTTATGCACCTTCCTTTCAGGATGATTCATGGTCTGCCATCAATGTACCCTCGAACTGGGAATTGAAAGGTTTTGGTATTCCGATTTATACAAATATTAATTATCCATTCCCTGCAAACCCACCGGTTGTAAACAATGATGACAACCCTGTAGGATCTTACCGGAAGACGTTTACGGTTCCACCCACATGGACTGATCGCGAAGTAATTCTGCACTTCGGATCAATCTCTGGTTATGCTGTGGTGTACGTCAATGGAACAGAAGTGGGCATGAGTAAGGTGGCTAAGTCACCAGCAGAATTTAACATCACGAAATATCTAAAGGAAGGATCAAATCTGCTTGCTGTTGAAGTGACGCGCTGGCACGATGGAAGTTATCTTGAAGATCAGGACTTCTGGCGGCTCAGTGGAATTGAACGCAATGTTTTTCTGCAGGCACTTCCAAAACTTACGCTGTGGGACTTTTTTATAAAAGCCGATCTTGATACTCGGTATGTGAATGGCGTCCTGGATGCTGATATTACCATTCGAAAATTCACCGGCAATCCACACAAAAGCTTTTCCGTTCAGGTAGAAATTCTGGATGCACAGAAAAGGATTGTATTTCAGGAAATTAAAAATGTACAGACTACCACTGACTCACTTCAATCCCTTTCGTTTCATGGCAGCATCAAAAAGGTAGCAGCCTGGAGTGCTGAACATCCGAATCTTTATCCGTGTGTAATTTCATTGCGCGATGAAAACAATAGGGTACTGGCTGTTACACAACATGCTATTGGCTTCCGAAAAGTTGAAATGAAAAATGCACAGTTGCTGATCAACGGGGTTCCGATACTTGTAAAAGGAGTTAACCGCCATGAGCATGATGATGTGCTTGGACATGTGCCTACAAAAGAACTCATGGTGAAAGACATTCAGTTGATGAAGCAGTTTAACATCAACGCAGTGCGCACCAGTCATTACCCCAACGATCCACTCTGGTATAAACTCTGTGATCAATATGGTTTGTATGTTGTGGATGAAGCCAATATCGAAAGTCATGGTATGGGCTCACGTCCGTGGATACCTGATACAACACGCCATCCGGCATATGACCCGTTGTGGGTTCCGGCTCACATGGATCGCATCGCACGACTGGTTGAGAATGATAAAAATCACGCGTGTGTTATTCTTTGGTCAATGGGTAATGAATGCGGCAATGGAAAAGTTTTTCACGATGCATATAACTGGATCAAACAACGTGACAATACACGTTATGTAACTTTTGAACAGGCTGCTGAAGATTGGAATACCGATGTGGTGAGTCCCATGTATCCCTCGATGAGTTACATGAAGCGCTATGCTTCCACTCCGCAGAAGCGTCCGTTCATTATGTGTGAGTATGGGCACGCCATGGGCAACAGTTCCGGTAACTTCCAGGAGTATTGGGATGTAATCATGAGCAGCAAGCACATGCAGGGAGGTTTCATCTGGGATTGGGTAGATCAGGGATTAAAAACGAAAAATGAATCCGGACAAACTTATTGGGCTTATGGTGGTGATTTGGGTAGCCGACATCTCTACAACGATGAAAACTTTTGCGCTAATGGATTGGTGGCAGCCGATCGCTCCGTTCATCCCGGTATCGTTGAAGTAAAAAAAGTCTATCAGAATATTTTATTCAATCCACGTGATCTGGCAAAGGGCATCATTACGATTCATAACCTTTTTGATTTTACCGACCTCTCTGAATTCGACTTTATATGGGAGCTTGTAAAGAATGGTGAACCTATTAAGAAGGGAAGTTTTAATGTGTCGCTTAAACCAAGGCAGCAAAAAGACATCATACTTGGTATCGCTCCACCCTCCGCTCAGTCCGGTGAAGAATATGCACTGAATATTTTTGCATTTACGAAGAAGGCAACACCAGCTTTACCGCAGCACCACGAGCTTGCGCGCGAACAATTTATCCTTACAGGGAAATACGTACCCACAACTGCAAGCAACGGATCGCTGAAAGCAGAACAAAAGAATAACGTGCTTACGATAACGTCTGGCAACACCGTTTTTGAATTCAACATTCGCCAGGCTTCGATAATACGTTACCAGAAAGGTAATACAAATGCAATGGTGAGTTATCCTGAACCATATTTCTGGAGAGCCCCGACCGATAATGACTTTGGTAGCAACATGCCGGAACAACTGGGTGTTTGGCGTAATGCACACATTCATCGCACTATCAAAAAAGTTGACATCGGAACGCAAACCGATCAAGGGCTGTCCATCCGCGTGGAGTACATCCTAACAGACATTGATGTTCCATATACACTGGAGTACCTGATTCAACCCGATGGCTCATTAAAAATTTCTGCCTCAATTGATCTGAATGGAAAGTCCCTTCCGGAACTTCCTCGTTTTGGTATGCGCATGGAAGTACCGGAATCACTTTCATCGCTCCACTATTATGGACGCGGCCCCTGGGAAAATTACAGCGATCGCAATACTGCATCGTTCCTTGGTTTGTATTCTGATAAAGTCGAAAATCAATTTATTCGGAATTATATCCGACCCCAGGAAAACGGATACCGGACCGATGTTCGTTGGCTGAAGTTGACTTCATCTATGGGAAACGGCATAACCATCGAAGGCGTTGAGCCCATTTGCTTCAGTGCATTGAATTATAAAACAGAAGATTTCGATCCGGGCAATACCAAGAAGCAGCAACATCCCACTGACCTTCCGGTACGGAAAACAGTTTGGGTTCATGTTGATCTGAAACAACGTGGTCTCGGTGGCGACAATAGTTGGGGGGCTCTGCCGCATGATCCGTATCGATTGCTGGACAAGATCTATCAGTATGCCTATGTCATTCGGCTACTGGATTAGTGAAAAATTATTACTCGGGTAGTTGTTCGGATATAGAAAAAATAGGATTTTTATTTTAGCTACATCAACGATAACATGAAAGAATTTTACAAAGACAAAACTGCCCGTGTTTACTACGATCCTGAAGTGGATGCGCTCTTTCTGGAGTATCTGGGCAAAGTGGTTAACGATGCGCAATTTATCCAGATTAACACAGCAGTTCTGGAAGCATTTAAGTTGCTTCAAACACAAAAATTTGTCGCAGATATCCGCAAAATGGGAATCATTAGTGTTGCTTCTCAAAAATGGGTGTTGGATAATTTATTGCCGGGGATGATAAAACAGCTGAAGGGAAAAACACTTTACCACGCCCAATTGCTCGATCCTGCTGAGATTCTGTCCAAAGTTTCTGCTGCGAATATAAAAAGTAAATCAAAACAGGTTTCGGAAGGTTTCGAAATCATTCAATTCCACGATCCGAAAGAATTAAAGCAACATCTACTCAAATGGAAGAGTCAGTAAGGCTCATGGCAAGAGGCGCTTCAGTCGGATATTCCTAAAGTCTATAGGTTGCCCTTCACTTTGCAAGGCAATGTATCCAGATTTTAAGGGAGTACCGGGTTTCCAATAAGTCGTATCATAGCCGTTTACTACTCCGCCACCCATCGAAGGTTTGCTGTAGCGAAGAACGGTATCACCTTCAATAACATGCATGATCAGCGAATCACTGTATACGATCAACTCGGCATGTATCCATTGATCAGCAGTATATGTCTTCGAGGAAGAATTCAGGCAATGACCATCATAGAGCCCTCCTTCATATTCTATTTCTGTTCCCGGTGAACACATGTTGCCGGTGGGTCGTGGCTGACCATCACCCAGTCCGGCAAGAAGCTGCATCTCTACTGAGATTGGCCAGTTCTGTTCTTTTGGCATGGTTCGAGGATCTTGCGAATGAAACATCACACCACTGTTCAGGAGTGTGTACTCCGGTGCGCCTTTTTGCAATGTACCCGTAAAATGATATTCATAGGTGAGATGAAAAGATGAAAACGGTTGCTTGTAGTACAGGTGCGCAAACTGATCATTGAAGTCGTCATATTGATCGTAGCGTACTTTGATCATGTTATCTTCTACCCGAAAGGTATTTCCAAAATTCACACCCACATCATGATGATGAATCTTGACAATCCAGTCATTCAAATCACGACCATTGAAAAGATCAATCCATTGTTCATCCACATGCTTTTCCTTTGGAGTACTGCACGCAAACAAAAGAAGGATGAACATAACATAACAATTTTGCTTTAGCATGATTTCAACGTTAAATTAGTTTCCCGCATATATTAACATACCGAGTCCGAGTAGGAAAAACAAGAACATGGCCGCCAACAACCCATTCGTTCCCTTGGGTGCCTGCCTGAATTCCTTCCAGATAAAAACACCCCACAACGCAGCCACCAGCGTAGCGCCTTGTCCCAGTCCATAGGAAATAGCCGGACCTGCTTTTCCGGCAGCAATGAGGTTAAACGAATTTCCGACACCCCATATCAAACCACCCAGAATGCCTACCGCGTGTGAACTGAATTGTCCACCAAAATAAGCTTTGTAGCTGGTGGGTTCACCTGTAAAAGGTTTTTTGATGAGCAGCGTATTGAAAACAATGTTGCTCAATAAAATACCAACGGAAAAAACAAATACCGCTGAGTATGGAGTCATCTTGCCGGCAGCCGGCTGATAGAAGTTCTCTAAATCCATCGATACAGCAATGAAGCGATAGAAAAATGACATTAACAGTCCACCTGCAATTGCCAGTAAAATTCCTTTTGAAGAAGGTTTTCCGCTGGCCTTATTCATGCGTCCATACGCAATAGCATTCAACACAATAGCAATGGCAACCAATGCAGCACCCGTAAAGATAAAGACTACATTTCCCTTTTCAGCGATGAAGTAATTTACCACCACACCAACGAGTAAGGCAAGCCCTATGCCGATGGGAAAAGCCACAGACATGCCCGCAATAGAAATAGCTGCCACCACAAGAATGTTGGCTGCATTAAAAACGATGCCACCCAGCAAAGCACTTCGAATGTTCGAACCATCCGCCTGGGCGAGATCATCCAGAAAACTTCTTCCACCTTCACCAACGCTACCCAGGGTAAAGGCGCTGATCATTGAGAAGATCACAATACCGAACACATAATCCCAATAAAATAATTCAAACCGCCACGTTGTGCTGGCCAACTTCTGTGTATTGGCCCACGATCCCCAGCAAAACATGGTGATCACGCAAAAAAGTACAGCCGTTGAATAGTTCTCAATGATATACATAAAATGAGGATTGGTTTGTTCGGCAAGTATAGTTCACTTCTTTGCTGCATCGATATGGAGTTGAATGCCGTTAACCGGTTGATCCGCATAGATGATAGCGTCCCATGCCTGAATGGGATGTGCCGTTGTTGGATTTAAAATTTTCATTTTTACAGCATGCTTTCCCTTCGGAAGTTCATACTTCCAGCATAACTCATGGCGCCTGGTGGTGAAGCTTACCGGAAGTTGCGGCTTGTCGATGAGTTGATCGTCAAGGTACAACTCTGTTTCGAATACGTATTCCGATTGGTTATTCCAGGAAGACGCATCACCACGAAGCACAAAACCTGTTCCTTCAAATTCAAAATTGATTTCATCCTTTCCCTCCGACCACGTTACAGGGATTTTAACCTGAGGGTAATGTCCATCAAAACTCTTTTCAAATTTTACTGCAACCGGAGTCTGAATCTTTATCGTGATGGTGTCACCTTCTATCGATCCACCTCCCCGTTCAATATTTTGTAACGCATGTTTCAACCCAATTTCATACACATCCGAGAGTGACACGGATGTATATTTAAAGTCTATTCCTTCAGCATCTGACAAGCCAAGTTTCCAGTATGCTGGAATATTTTTATATCCCAACACCGTACCGAGTATACCTCCGGCAGAAGATGGATTGCAATCCGCATCTTGCCCGGTGCGGGTGGCGATCTCCAATGTTTTCGTGAAGTCGCCTTCGCCATACAACAAACCCATCACCACATACGCTGCATTTACTTTTGCATCAATATTGAAAGCAGAGAAAACACCATCGGGGCAACCAACATCACCGGCCCATTTCTTTTCAACTTCCAGCCACGTTTGCTTCCAATCGGTCGGATATTTTTTGTGCCAGTCGATAACATCCTGGATGCAGTGATAGAAATCGCTTTGTTCCGGGATAGTCTTCAAGGCTTCGCTTACGATAAAGGGAACATCGCTGGATGTGAACGCAAGCGCATACATTGCTCCAACATAAACACCACCATACCAGCCATCACCATAGTTCATGATATGACCGATCTTATCACTTATCGCTGAGGCTGTATTGGGCATACCGGGGCTCATCAATCCTGCAAAGTCAGCCTCAATCTGGTAATCGATACAATCGGCATGCGGATTATTCTTCCAGTGACCTGATTCCGGTGCCGCAATGCCATGTAAAATATTATAACGTCCGGCCTGATTGGCATGCCATAACATATAACCGGCTCTAGCATACGCATTGGCAAATGAATCAACGGGAGCATCAAGGCCGTACTTTTCAAAAACATCTACAAAGGTCAGATCCATATACAGATCATCATACAAACCCGGGTTATTCATCATAGTTTCTTTGAGGTACCCCTCGTACCACCGAAGCGGTTGATAATCGGCAATAAATGCGCCTTGAAACCGAAATTCATACGGTCCACCAAACGTAACGCCAATGGTTTGTCCTGCCCATCCGCCCATAATTTTGTCGCGCAACGTTTCTCTCGACAGGACTACGCGATCATGTTGTTGTTGAGATTGGCTACAGGAAATAGCCACAATCACAATGATTAAGACATTCAACAAACGTATCATAAAATTTTCTATTAGGTTAGTTACTCAGTTCATTTCGATAGGGAGCCGATGATTGCGCACCCAGTCGGGTAACCGCAATGGCTGAAGCAGTGCAAGCAAAAGACACCGCTTCTTCCATGGCTTTTCCTTCTGATAAAGCAACCATCAATGCACCATTAAACACATCACCGGCCGAAGTTGTATCAACTGCCTTCACTTTTACAGCCGGAACGTGTGTGATGATATTCTTGTGCAACAACAAAGCTCCTGCTTCACCACGCGTGATGATAACCGTTTCGATTCCTTTTGCCTGGAGTGATCGTGCCGCCTCTTCTGCTGAGGGTGTTGAATGAATGGTTACACCTGTGAGTAGTTCTGCTTCCGATTCATTGGGAGTAATGATGCTCACCCGCCTTAAAAGTTCATTCGATACTGCACACGCTGGCGCAGGATTAAGAATAAGTTTAACATTATAGTGAGTAGCCAAATCAGCAATATAAGCTACCGTATCCAACGGAATCTCCAGTTGCACCAAAATGTACCGTGCACTCCTAATAATTGCTTCTGCCTGCTTTATGTCATCTGGCTTTAGCCAGCCATTCGCACCGGAGGCAACCACGATGGAATTCTCCCCATCTTGATTTACCGTTATTAAGGCAACACCCGATGGATGATCTTTATCTTCCACAATAAAGCGGGTATCAATCCCTTCACTTCGGAATAACTCAATTGCCTTTGCACCAAAGAGATCGTTACCGGTTTTGCAGATAAACGTAACCTTTCCACCAAGGCGGGCAGCGGCAACGGCCTGGTTGGCGCCCTTACCACCGGGGTTCATAAAAAAATTTCCTCCTAATATTGTCTCACCTGGTACCGGGATACGCATTGCCTGTATGACCATATCCGTATTGGAACTTCCGATGACGACAAGGGATGGTTGCATAAAATGAAGTTGTAGAATCAAGTTAAGAATAAATTCAACAGAATATCCAGTTGGTGAAAAATCCTGAACAACACAGCCGTATGATTCGAAAACCGTACGTGCCAACACATCCGGCCGGGTTGTCTGGTTTATTTACCATTTACAATACCATTACACCGAGTGTTTCCTTACCTTCGAATATGATTCTGCATATGAGAGCTTCAATTTTTACACTTTGGAGAATTCTCCTTTTTACAAGTGTATTGTCTTGCGAATCTGAATTTGAAAAAGATAATGAAGACATTGACGATGATACGCCTATCGATATCAATTTCGCGACACCCGATTGGGCCACTTCTTCCCATAGTAAAAATACAAGTCCGGATTATGCTACCGTTTTTCCGCAGGATCAGGTTAATACAGTAGAGATTGTGATGCGCGCCAGTGACTGGCAATTTATCCAGGCGGATATGAAAACGAAATTCAGCAGCACCTTTGGCCAGGGAGGTGGATCTCCCGGTGGTATCGGTGGTACTTCGATTTTTGGCACAGCTGAGCCCGATTACGTTGCTACTTCTGTTAAGTTTAATGGAATTGAATGGTACAAAGTTGGATTTCGCTTGAAGGGCAACTCTTCATTGTTCGCCAGTTGGCGCGCTGGTATTTACAAACTTCCTTTCCGGCTGAACTTCGACAAGTTTGAGGATACTTATCCGCAAATAAAAAATCAGCGTTTCTTCGGATTCAAGGAATTGTCCATGTCGCCTGGCGCCAATGACAATTCGCTCATTCGCGAAAAGGTTGGATCCGATATTTTCAGAATGGCGGGCATCCCCACATCCCAAACGGCCTTTTATAAAGTGTACATTAATTTTGGTGATGGATTGAAGTACTGCGGGATCTACACGATGGTAGAAGTTGTGGATGATACCATGATTACCGATCAGTTTGGTGAAAAAAATGGAAACATTTACAAACCGGAGTCTACCTTTCAATCTTTCAAAGTTTCTGAATTTGAGAAAAAAAATAATGAAGAGGCGAATGACTACAGTGATATTCAATCTACCATTACCACGCTCAATAGTAGTCTGCGAACTTCTAACCCGGCACAGTGGAGAGCTTTGCTTGAAACAAATTTTAACGTTGATCACTTTCTGAAATGGCTGGCGATAAACACCACCATGCTGAACTGGGATACATATGGAACAATGGCACATAATTATTATCTCTACAACCAGCCCGAACAAGGGTTAACCTGGATTCCATGGGATAATAACGAATCCATGATGAGTCGGGGGCGCACCGTACTTTCTATATCGCTCTCCAATGCTTCCAGTGGCTGGCCGTTGATTCGCAATCTGATAGACGACCCCGTATATCAGGATAACTATAAAAATTACGTTAGGGAATTTACCACCAATGTGTTTACACCCGAAAAGATGAATACCCTTTTCGAATACAATTTTAATATGATTGCTCCCTTTGTAATCGGACCGTTAGAAACAGAGCAACCAAAATACACACACCTTTTAAGCACATCGGCCTTTATCAACTCCGTTACATCCTTACAACAACATGTTGTCAGTCAACGTCAGCAAGTTGAACGCTATTTGAAATAATTTATAAATGAAAAATCCACTTTCGTGAATGTCCCTGAAGTCATTCGCTGGTTCGGAACAATGCAAGAGTTTGTAAGACTACAACAGCAATCATCTGATTTAAATCCTGATCGGGAATTTTACATCTGAAATGTATCCCGCGAAAAAAGCCCCGTGTAAAACACAGGGCCTGAGAAAAAATGGGCTTCTCTCTCCTTTTTATTTTAATCCGGGTTGCCTATACTTTTCTGTGCGCTCATCCTGAATCACTCCCTTCCAATTCAGGCCAAAGGCAAAATCATATCGGTTACCAGAATCGTCCACGTAACATTCCAGATCGTGCGGAACATCCTCAAATTGCTGCTCTACGGTTTGCATATTCGCAGGCATTTGCAGCGGAAGCAGTGCCGAGGGTTCAGTAACACCTGTCAAAATATCAAGCAGCACCTGATTCTGCACACCAAAATGTGCCAAGATTGCATTGGTATCTTTCTCAAATTCTGAAAAGATCATTGGGGTGTTCATGTTAACCGATACAATAACAGGCTTACCTTTCATCTTTTTATAAGTATCGGTGATCATGGCCAGGTCAGTAATGTTGATGGCATTATTTTTTTTGCCTTTGTACGTTCGGTTGGTGAATTTCTCCAGCGGATCACCTCCTGCCAAACTTGGATCACGCGCATCTTTGGCAATATACTCTCCATATTGCAGCGAAATGGGAACATACCCATTGCCACCCTTTTTAGCATCTTCACTGCTGTACCCTATTCCGCTATTCGGACTATCAACAAACACCAATGCATAGTCAGCATCATCAGGATTTTCTGTTACCTCAAAATATTTCTTCACGATATCAATGTTCACCGGATACTCAAACTTTTCAGGCGTCTCCATTCCTAAATAGTTTCTGCCCGCAGGCGTAAACTTCTTAGGAACAAAAACCTTTTTGCCTTTCGTCAGCGGGAGTGTCTTGTCCTTATTCTTCAACATCACGACTGATTTCAGCTGGGCATCATAGCCAGCCTTCATGTAGTCAGGATTGCCGACAACGCGCTTCGATTCTTCCGGATCGAGGTATGGATTTTCAAATAGCCCTGTACGGAAAATATTTTTCAACAGCCGTACAGCCGATTGTTCAAACCGTTTGCGCATGAATGCTTCACCATGTTCCTTCACTCCAATTGCATAAGCCTCAATAACCGGAGCCTTGTCATTATTTCCGCCAAACTGATCTACTCCGGCCATCAAAATTTTATAGTGACGTTGTGCGATGGTTAATCCCTCTACACCCCAGGGTTTCCCTGTAATGAATACATCAATTGCCGTTTCATCACCCGTTATCAGCCAGTCGGTACACACCACGCCATCGTATTGGTATTTATCGCGTAACAAATCCTGGATAATGTATTGGTTATAACTATTACCAACATTTTCTCCATTCTTCGAATCCTGACCCAAAGAGATGGTATAATACGGCATGATAGCGGAAGCCATTTTTGTTTTTCCCTTCAGCTTGAAAGCGCCCTCTGTAAACGGAATCAAATGACTTTCAAAATTATTTCCCGGGTACACGGCATACTTACCTACTCCGTAATGTGCATCGCGGCCAGCTTCTCCTGATCCTCCACCCGGCCAGTGCTTGACCATGGCATTCACACTGTGATATCCCCATCCATCGACAATCTCCTGAGCCCCGGTTGATGTTTGGAACCCATCACTATACGCACGACCCATGTCAGCTGACAAAAACGGATCTTCACCAAACGTTCCGCTAGTGCGGTACCATCGTGGATCGGTTGCGATATCAACTTGTGGCGAGAGTGCTGTTGCAATACCCAGTGCCCGGTATTCCATCGCAGCGATGCTGCCAAATTCTTCCACCAATTCAGGACTAAAGGTAGCGGCAAGTCCCAGCGAACCAGGCCACATCGAAATTTTTCCGCCAGAGCCGGCATTGTATTCTGCATCGGCAATGGTACCGTGACGCGGATCTGTACTCGTATTGGCAGGTATACCCAATCCTAATCCTTCCACCAACGCTTGCATATTATTGTTCCATTGCGCTGCAACCTCCGGACTTTGAACGGCTGTAATGAGCACATGGCGAAGGTTATCGTCTGTTAAAAATTTCTTCTGCTGATCCGAAAGTGAAGAAGCATCTGCTCCACTTTCATCGAACGGCTTTTTATTATAGGTGCTGGCCATAAATCCACGGCTGGCACCAGGAATGCTCTGATGACGACTGTACAGCATCAATCCTGCTATTTGTTCAATACTCATTTTTGAGGCAAGATCCGCAGCACGTTCATCCGCTGATAACCGCCAATCTTCATACTGATCGAGTTGACCATTCTTGTTCAGGTCTTTAAACCCCCATTGGTCAACTGTAAGAACCGTTACACCAGAGGCTGCAGCATACCCAAGCGTCTGGCCTCCTTCGTTCTTTACGATTCTGATTCCATTCGTTTCTGTTTCTGTCCATTTGGGTCCGCAGCTTGCTAAGGTGATTGTCACCATCATGCAGGCGAATATTTTCTTTGTTTCATTCATTCGTACAATTGTTTAGATGCTTATTCGTAACTCAGTCCAAAACCAAACGGATACAGCGGGTCTTTCGAATCGTGTGGTACATCTTCTTTTTGATTCAGCACCGCCTCCATAGAAGAAGGTAATTCGAAGGGCAATTTTGCTTCAGGTTTGAATTGTCCGAAAATTAAATCCAGAATGATATCATCCTGACTGCTGAAATCTCCAATCACCGCTTTACTGGCTGCATTGATTTCAGGAAACACAGCAGGTCGCTCCAAATTAATCACCGTAATGGTTGGCTTGGATTGAATTAATTTGAGCATCTCTTCTTTTTCCTTTAACGGAAACTCAAGACTACCTTGATGAAATATTTTTTCCACTACATAGCGTGCAGCCTCCGGATCATAAGGGGCATTCACTTTCAAAATAATAACATCGGCATCTGCAATGCTGGTGATTGATCCGGCATACTTCTTTGAATCCTCTTCACTAAATCCTTGCAGATAAACTTTAACGGAAGATGCTAACGGAAGTATATTCTGCTCATTCTTCAACAACACCAACGATCTGCGCTGCGATTCGCGACCCTTCTCCAAAAACTTTTCGTTACCCAAAATAGAAGTTGCCTCTTCATTGACGTACGGATTATCGAAAAGACCGAGTTTGAATTTCTCTCGTAAGATTCTACGAACGGAAGTATTAATCCGCTCTTCGCTGAGTTGACCAGCCTTTACCAATTCAACAACCAATTCAGGAATTGCTTCGCCACCAAACATATCGCATCCCGCATCGATAATTTTCTTAACGCGCTCAATCTCACTAAGATTTTCAACACCATGTGCTGATGCGGGTTTACCAATGCCTAACATACCCTGATCGGTAACCAATCCCCAGTCTGTGCAAACAATGCCATCGAAATGATATTTATCGCGTAGCAACCCGGTGATGATGTCCTTATTATAACTGAAACCAACATCTTCAGTGGTCTGCCCCATGGGAATTCCATAATAAGGCATGACCTGTGCGGTCTTGGCCGGAAAAGCACCTTTTTCAAATGGGATCAAATGATACTCAAAATTATTTCCGGGATAAGCCTGCCGGCCAGGCGGGAAGTGTGAATCAATTCCGTCTTCCTGTGGTCCGCCACCACTAAAATGTTTTACCATACACTCTACGCTTTGACTCGAGATACTGTCTCCCTGGAAACCGAGGATGTATGCCTTCGTCAACTTAGCCGACATTTCTGCATCCTCACCAAAGGTTCCATTAATTCTCCACCATCGAGGCTCCGTAGCGAGATCAGCCATGGGCGATAAGGTTAGCCTGTAACCCACTGCGAGATATTCCTGTCGCGCGATGTCACCAAACTCACGCATCAACACTGTATCACCAATAGCGGCAAACCCCGGATACGAGCACCACTTTGAAAAATACGGTGTATAAATACTGGCTCCAGGTGCATTGGGTACTCCGTGACGCGGATCAGTAGCAAGTGTAACCGGAATACCTAACCGGGTACGCTCAGCTAGCTTTTGAATGTTATTATTCCAGATCACCATCGCTTTCGGTTCGGGCGATTGAAGGGTGTTGAAATGATTCATCTTTTTTTTCACCACCATCTCTGAGTTGGCTAAAAAAGGTATTGAAAAAGGATTGAAGATGGATTTCGTTTCGCTCAACGCACCATCATTACCCATGGCAGTCATGGTGATGAACATGAGCCCTGCCTTTTCTTCGAGGTTCATCTGATTCAGCAAGTCATTTACCCGCGCCTCTACCGATTGCCTACTATCTTCATACACATCAAGCTTTCCGTTTTTATTCAGGTCGCGAAAAGAAATGTTATCCACCTGTAGAATGGGCGCTTCTGCTCCAAGCATACCCATGTTTTGTTTCGATGTGATACTACTGGAAATGTACAGCCAAAGAAAAACTCCAACGATCAGCAAAAAGATACTTCCGATCAGGTAGGCCAGAAATTTGAATAAACGTTTCATTTCCTTTTATCTACTTTTTAACATACCGTTCAGATGGGCAATACCCGAGGCTAAGCTTTCAGGCGTGAACACAATAGTATGAATATTTCATTGTGTTACCAATACACAATTATACCGTACAAAAAGAAATTTTACGGTCACCAATCAAAATGCCGTTGAATTGCGATATTTTCGGGCATGGATGCTGACAAACAACTACAAGATTTTTTTTTACGGGGCGACCAAATCTATATGCCCCACCTATCGGTGGATTGTGTGATTTTCGGTTTTCATGACAATCACCTTAAAGTACTGTTGTTAAAATGGAAGAAAGGCGGGCAATGGTGCTTGCCGGGAGGTTTTGTTAAGTATGCTGAATCGGTAGACGACTCAGCGGTACGAATCTTAAAAGAGCGAACCGGAATCGACAACATCTTCCTGCAACAGTTTCATACATTTGGTGACCCCAAACGAGAGAAAGGAAAATCGTTGAAGGTCGCGGAAAAAAAATCATGGATTCATAAACGCTTTGTATCAGTGGGGTACTATGCCCTGGTGGAATACTCGAAGGTAAATCCGCAACCTGACATCATGAGCATCGAATGTCGTTGGTGGGATATTAACACGGTGCCCACCTTAATTTACGATCACAACAAAATGATTGAAAAGGCACTCCAGATTCTTCGGTTAGATTTGAATGACCATCCGCTCGGCTACAACTTGCTACCGGAGAAATTTACCATGCCTGAACTGCAACGGTTGTATGAAACCATTTTAGATGAAGAACTTGATCGCAGAAACTTTCAGAAGCGTATGCTCGGGCTGGGTATTCTGGAACGGCTAAAGGAACGCAAGACCGGAGGCGCGCATAAAGCCCCGTATCTTTACCGCTTCGATAAGAAAAAGTACGACAAAGCCATGAAACAAGGATTGAGCGGTGGCTGGTAGCCTCCAGGACTTTCTAATAATTAATCGGGTAAGGCAAATGCCACATAGGCATCGCCCGATGTAGTGTTCAACTTTCCTCCACCGCAGGCTATCACAATAAATTGTTTTCCATTCAGCTCATAAACAGCAGGCGTTGCAAATCCGGAAGCGGGCAATGTATATTCCCATACTAATTTTCCGGTCCTCTTATCAAATGCTCTGAATTTACTGTCGCGTGAAGCTGCAATAAATACCAATCCACCTGCGGTAACAACCGGACCACCATAATTTTCAGTTCCGGTGGGCGGCACGCCTTTCGTTTTCAATTCTTCATATTCGCCCAAAATAGATTTCCAAACCAGTTCACCGGTTTTCAGATTAATCGCATTAAGCGTTCCCCATGGCGGACTAATTGCCGGATAGCCGTCACTACTCAGAAATTTAGTATATCCGGTTAGTTTATACGGCATGTGATGAACACTGTCTATCGGTTTTGCGGAAGCGATAAATTTCTTTTGATAATCATCTTGCTTTTCTAATACATAAGCAGCGATGGCATTCTTTTCCTCATCACCCAAATGCTTAAATGCAGGCATCATCCTTCGTCCATTGTTGATCAGTTCTAAAAATGTTTTTTGGTTATACTTCTCCTGCATATTCACCAACGTAGGATTATTGCCAGTTCCCTTCCGATCGGCACCATGACATGCAAGACAATTTTGCGTGTACAACCGCTCACCTGCCTGCAACCACGATTCTTTTGAGACTATTTCTATTTTGTTCTCCCGCAGCTGCATCACCCACGCCATCTCGTTAGCATTTACGTATAGAATTTCCGTTGCCGGATCGAAAGCAGGACCTCCCCACTCTCCACCGCCATCGTATCCCGGGAAAACCAACGAAGGAGTTTTGCCCGGAGGAATAAACATATTGCCATACCGATAGCCCTTCATCCTTTCTTTAATTCTCTCCTGTTCCTCCGGAGTGAGGTATGGATTAATATCGTTCTCGGTCAATGTTTGCCGCACAAAAGGTTTTGGCAAAACCGGAATAGGTTGTGTTGGCCATACTTTTTCGCCCGCTAACTCACTCACCGTATCTACGGCCACTTCTTCAATATCAAAAAGAGGTTTACCGGTTTCGCGCTCGAATACATAGACCATTCCATTTTTTGTTGTTTGCGCCACGGCATCAATTTTCGTTCCTCCTCTTGTAACCGATACCAAGGCGGGAGGTGTTGGCAAATCCTTATCCCACAAATCGTGATGCATAAATTGAAAATGCCATATCCGTTTTCCGCTGAGCGCATCCAATGCGAGTAAACAGTTTGCAAACAAGTTTGCTCCTTTGCGCTTGCCTCCATAAAAATCGTATGCAGCAGAGCCGGTAGGAGCAAACAAAATTCCGCGTGCTTCATCCAGTGAAAATCCACTCCACGTGTTGGCTCCCCCAATATGTTTCCAGGCATCTTTATCCTCCCATGTTTCATAACCCTCTTCACCCGGGTGGGGTATGGTATGGAAAATCCAAACTTGTTTTCCGGTAATAACATGATACGCACGAATGTGACCCGGAGCAGAGGGAGGCGCTTCGTCTACACGCGTTCCCATGATTAAGAGATTCTTGTACACGATTCCTGGTGAAGTGCTCACAACAAATAAATCACTAACATCTCTGCCCAATCCTTCATGTAAATCAATCGATCCGTTAGTGCCAAACGTGGGTATTGGCTTTCCGGTGGAGGCATCAATAGCAAACGTATTTGAACCGGCTGTAAAGAACAGGCGACTATCTCCTTTACCGTCCGACCAATAGGCAATACCCCTGCTGTTAATCATAATGTGAAACGAAGTTCTGTTAGCATCAAAATCAGTTTTGGCATTCGGATCGAAAATCCATTTCTGTTCTCCGGTTGCTGCATTGACAGCAAATAATTTCATCTGTGGACTTACGCCATAGAGCACGCCATCCACAATAATGGGATTACATTGAATCTGTGAATGATGAATGGTGTCGGCATCGCCCGTGTGGTACGTCCATGCTACAGCAAGACTACTGACGTTAGTTGTGTCTACCTGTGTTAACGAAGAATACTTTATCCCTTCCCGACTTCCATTATAAACTTCCCAGGATGTATACTTTTTAGATGGGTTTGAGCACGATAATAGTAAGCCTGCTACTAAAACCAGAAAAAAATTTAGTACTGACTTTCGCTTTTGCATGACTGTGTCGTTTTTACATTCTAAACTAAGGTACCGCTTAACGAATCGATTCAAAACTATAATCACCCGAGCCAACGTGAACAATAGCGTAATTTTTTTCAATGCGTACCGGCTGCACTGCACTTCCGTTCTCTGTAATGGTTGTCCCATCTTTTGATTGAATCCATATTTCAGCACGTGTATTCGCTGGAATCGAAACACGAAGTAAAAATTTATCTCCTTCTATTTTCCAATCGCTTGCAATCATTCCCTTTACAGAATGATAACTTCCTTTTGCCCAGGTTAGCTCACCTGCAGGTTGAGGTTTAATGATAATTTTTTCAAAAGCCGGACCAGCCGGGTTGATACCCAGAATAGATCGATAAAACCATTCATCAATCGATCCAAACATGGGGTGATTTTGAGATGGTGCGTTGTCCGGATATTGCCAGGTTTCCCACAGCGTGGTCGCTCCCTTCTCCAGCATAAAGCCAAGGCTCGGGTAATCACGTTGATTGGCTATACTATAGGCCAATTCATTTTGCTCCTGCTGGCGAAGTACATCCCACATCATCATCACACCAAATATACCAGATGAAATATGATTATTGTGGCGCTTAAATTCCTGCATCAGCACATCAAATGTTTTTTCGGGTTCGGGAGAAAGGCTATACCATAGTGCAAAAAGTTGAGCCGACTGCGTACCATTATCAAATCGTCCGGTACCGGGAACAAAATATTTCCGAATGATACGTTGCTTAATCTGATCCGCAAGTTTTCGATACTTCTCTTCATCTTGCTTCTTGCCGAGAATGGCAGCAAATTCCGTTGCCAGCGTAGCATGATGGTAATAAAATGCTGAAGCCGTAAAGGCTTCTGGCCTGGGGTCCAGTGCTTCATGATCACTGATATCCCAATGGTATAATCCATCAATGGCATGTGCTTCCAGAAATTCCATTTGCTTGATGAAGCTATCGTAGTTATCGCTGATAATTTTCGCGTCTCCATAAAACAAATACAATTGTTTCTGTAGATACGGAAAAGCAAGTTGCCAGCCTAATGGACCCGAATGTCCACCATAACCTCTATCAGCAATACCGGTATACGGAGCAATTTCGGTTATGCCGCCATCAGGTTGTTGATCATTGGCATAGTCACGAACGGTTTTGCGATAAAAATTACCCATGTTAAAATTGTAGAGGTACGCATTAGCTGTGGCCACCATGTCGGCACCATATCCCATTTTCTCGCGGCCCGGACAATCAGATTGCACACTGAATACATTACTCAGAAATGTCCAGTTAATGACGGAATGGAGTTGGTTGAATAGGGTGTTAGCGCACGTAAACTTTCCGGAAGGTTCAAGATCGCTGTTCATGCGAAGTCCCTCAATAGCATTCACATCAGGTTTACCGGGCCATCCGCTTACTTCGACATAGCGAAAACCATGAAACGTAAACCGCGGTGACCACACTTCTAAACCAGCGCCTTTCATTATATAGCGATCCTGCTGCCAGGCTGTTGGAGGTGCTCCCGGTCCTCCATTTACTTTCCAGATTTCTTTGATTTGCCCGGCTACGGTGGTGAGGTAATTTAACGAACCATCTTCGTGGAGCGCTTCACCATATTTTAACGTAATGGTTGTTCCGGATTTACCCTTCACCTTTATGCGTGCAACACCTGCAAAATTTTGTCCCATATCCACAATAAAAATTCCAGGTTTCCACTCTTTTATTGAAATAGGCTTAACAACTTTTGTTACCCGAATAGGTGGCTGATGCTGAACTGCTAAATTGCCTGACGGGCCACGCGTTGCCGAAGCATTTTTCCAAACACCACGTATAGCATTTTCTCCCATCCAATTCGGTTGTTCAAGACGAGCATCATACGCTTCGCCCAGGTAAACATTGTTCCGTATGATAGGTCCGGGGGCTGTTTGCCAGGATTGATCCGTTACAATTTTTTCTATCGAACCATCTGCATACCGGA
Organism: Cyclobacteriaceae bacterium; assembly: GCA_016787565.1. GTDB lineage: Bacteria > Bacteroidota > Bacteroidia > Cytophagales > Cyclobacteriaceae > JAEUUG01. Next base: position 227,581 of record JAEUUG010000004.1, on the reverse strand, counting down.
TATGAATCTCTGCTTTCAAACAAGGACGACCGGTTTCCTGCACATCGCGTAAATTAAATTTTGAAAATAATCGCAAAGGCAAGGGATTATACCAACCATTACCCAGCATTACACCTGCAACATTGCTACCCGTCTTTATCAACCAGGTTATATCATGCACAACATACAATACTTCTTTCCGGTAGGTTGTCCATCCGGGATCAATAACATGATCGCTGATTTTTTTTCCATTAAGATAGGCCTCGTAGTATCCCAGTCCTGAAATGTAAAGTCGAGCCGTTTCAACTTTTTTAGATACGCCAAATTGCTTTCGAAAAAGTGGCATCCGGTCATCCTGATAAAATTCCTCATCACGCTCAAACTGTTTGCTGCCATCATCAATCCACACGGCTTGCCAATCTGAAGATTTAAGCATAGCGGTTTCAAACCAGGCCGGCTCACTCCATGCTGAACCTTTACCCTCCTGATCATAGACCCGGACACGCCAATAATAGCGGATGAAGGATGTTAATTTTTTCCCCTCATAGGTGATCAGTGTATTTTGATTTGATACCACCTTACCGGAGGCCCAAACTGTACCCACCCCGCTGCGCACATCACTTTCTTTTTCGGAAACAATTATTTCAAACGCAGTTTGCTGATAATTTTTTCCCGTTCCGGAAAACTCCCAACTCAGGCGTGGTGAGGGAGTGTCTATTCCCAGGGGATTGTTCTGATATTCACAGGTTAACTTGTGCGGAAAAAGTGGTGCAGCAATACCAGTGAAGATGATTAGCGAAAAAATGATGAGCCAGAATATTTTTTTCATTTCACAGGTGGAAGAGGTTTCAATGCACTAAAAGGCAAAGTAAGACGGTGCGCTCATTTCACTGTCCTGCACCATACGGGTTTCTTTCTTCTGGTTATCTACTTGATCCAATCGTTTACCCGCAGCCAGTTCGTACAGCGATCCATCCATTGATCGGAAGTTGACTTATTGTTCATACCAAAACCATGACCTCCCTTTTGATAGATATGAAGTTCGGCCGGAACATGATACTTCACAAGTGCCTGATAAAAAAGAATACTATTTTCTGATTTCACTGCATCATCATCGCTGGCATGTACCAGAAATGTGGGCGGGGTTTGTGCGGTAACCTGAAGTTCATTCGAATAAAAATCTATCTTATCCTTCAATGGAGATTTACCAATCAGTTGATCGCGTGATCCGGTATGGCCGACATGATCCTGAAAACTGATGACGGGATAAATCAAGATCATGAAATCTGGCCGCACATTCACTACTCCGGGTTCAACGATTACCGGTTTTGTAAAATGCGTTCCGGCTGTTGATGCCAAATGTCCGCCTGCAGAAAATCCCATCACACCAATTTGCGAAGGATTGATACTCCATTCTTTCGCCCGCGTGCGCACCACATGAATGGCTTGCTGCGCATCCTGCAAGGGCCCGATCTCACGGTCCATCATCGTGGCATCATTCGGTATTCTGTATTTCACTACAAAAGCAGTAATGCCCATGGCCGTAAATTTCTTCGCCACATCATACCCCTCGTGACCAATCGCATTGACCCAATATCCACCACCGGGAAAAATAATGATAGCTGTACCGTTGGCTTTTTCCTTCGCGGGAAGAAAAATACTGAGGCTGGGCCTGGAAATATTTCGAACGATGGTCATGCCTTCGTTTGTCGTTACCTCCTCATCAGGAGTTGGTTTACTATTGGGGATAGTACCGGGGTAGAGCGGAATAGTTTGCTGTGCCATTGCTGCAGTAGCCATCATCATGCATAAAAACAAATTACATTTTCTCATAATTGTTATTGTTTACTTGGCTTGTGCTAAAGCTTTCGCAATCGCTTGTTCGGCCAAAGGTGCCATCACTTTATAACCCGCAAGATTAGGATGCACACCATCATAGCCCAGTTCTTTTTTCAACCCGTTTCGTTCATCAGCCATAGCGGAAAAATAATCGAGGTAAACAATGCTATTTTTATTGGCATACGCCTTCAGCATTTTGTTGAGCGATACAATTTTTTCTGCGGGCGCCAAGCCGGGTTTCCACGGATAATCAAAAGCAGGAATGACGGACGAGAGTACTACTTTAATGCCATGTGCTTGAGCCAGCTCTGCCATCGAAATAATATTGTCGCGTGTTTGTTCCAATGTCATGGGTCCGGTATTCCCGGCAATATCATTGGTACCGGCCAGAATCACCACCACCTTTGGTTTCAAATCAATAACATCCTGCCGAAAGCGAAGCACCATTTGCGGTGTGGTTTGTCCGCTGATGCCGCGATTAATGTACGGCTTTCCTTCAAAGAAAGAAGGGTCGGCATTACTCCATCCTTCCGTAATGGAATTACCCATAAACACCACACGGTTCTCGCCTGGTTTGGGTGATGTTAATTTTTTATTGTCATCCTGAAATTTTTTCATGTTGGCCCAGTCGTTTCGGGTACGTTCCTCTCCTTCCTTTCGAAAGCGCAGCAATTGTTGTGGAGTGTATTTGGCCGACCAGTGGTTAGGGTCAGTCGGCTTCAATAAACCCTGCATATCCAGCCAATCACCAAAGCGATCAATCCAGGTATCAGTGGGAATATCCTGTTGGTGCATACCGAAACCATGCCCACCGTGCTGATACATGTGGAGCTCGGCTATTTTTTTTGCCGATATCCAATCGCTGTAAAGTTGTACACTGTGTGATGCCAAACCCAGTTGATCATCCGTTGCGGCAACAATAAACATCGGAGGTGCATCAGCCGGTACCGGCATTTTCGCAACTGCACCCATGTACGGATAAACCGGTGCAACAAAATTTGGTTTGTTGGCGGCTGCATAGGAATACGCTACCGAAGTGGCCAGGGTACCCCCTGCCGAAAAACCCATGATGCCAATGCGATCAGGATTAATTCCCAACTCCGCAGCATGCTGCCGAACATACTCGATTGCTTTCTTTCCGTCAGCTACTGCCAATGGAACCACGGGAGCATTTTCTTCATCCAGCTTTTTGAAATCACCCATTTTAGCCATAAGCTCTTTTACCGGATCATCGGTAAGGCTGCGAACTACTCTATATTTTAACACAAATGCGGCAACACCTTTTTGATTTAACCAGCGCGCCACATCGTTTCCTTCATTGTCGATAGAAAGGGTGTGAAAAGCACCTCCCGGACAAATAATTATTGCTGTTCCAGTGGCAGCATAGCGATTGGGCAAAAAGGCTGTCAGCGTGGGCTTCGAAACGTTATACACGATACGGGTGCCCCACAAATTGTTACTCGTTTCTTTCTCATCCCATGTCCAGCTTTCCGAACCAGGGGCTGGATCGGCATACAAAGGGATTACCTGCTGACTGTAACTAGAGAAAGAGAGTATCATCAACAACGAGATGATCAGACTTTTCATTGGTATTCCTGATTATGAGTTAGTGAATGCGAATTTACCAGAATCAATTTTACAGATTCAATATGCGGAGATTCAGGAGGGAATCAAAATAGATTTACAGGGCTCTCTTTATAATACGGTGATCGGACCAAACCAATTGAAATTTTAACTCGAAAACAAACTCATTGCCTGCTACTAACGGCACTAAAATGTTTTTTAGGGCTTTCACATACATGACAACAGTAGTGTTCAGGTAAATCCGCGAAATCAACTCCAGGTGGTATTCCGGATAACGCATCACCAAACCGTTCATCATAGATGGTCAAACAATTCGTACATTGGTAATAGATGAGCGGTTTTCCTGAAAGTGGTTCGATCATTTCTTCCCGCTGAACTTCCTTTTCAGGATTGAGTTGGCGGAAGTAAAATTTACTCAATTCGATGAGCAATACCGGTATCATTTCCTTTTTTATCTGATGGGCATAGGTATAATAAAATCCATTGGTGGGATTAAAATCCTTGGCATATAGTATGGTGTACCGGTCACCTTCCAAATTCCGGGTCAATGAGATAACAATACTGGTAAAAGGAAAAACATCGCGGTTAGTCTTAATAGCAAACGTCAGTCCGTGTGTACTGATGTCGTGCTGATCAAGCTCGCGCACAAGAAAGCGTTTTAATTCCAGCGCCTCATCATCGACTACCGGCAAATGCCAATTTAACTCCAACGATGAATGCCGTTCGTTAATACCAAATTTACCCATCAATTTTTCCCACCGAATGCGGTCAGCAGATTTAATACCTTTGATGATAAAGGCTTTCCACGGGATGATGTTGATGTTGCTGATTTTAGTTTCCTGACACAACCGGCAGGCAGCACTCATGAAATCAATATCATATTGATTATTCCGCCAATACAAACCCAGCCAATACTGACTATTCAACATGGCGTTGAGCCCCTCATAGTAGGGAAAAGTTGTAGCCGGAATCTTTAGTTTTTCTGAAATCGGTTTGTAACTAATCTTAACCTGGTCGTTCTTTAAAATCATGTATAATTCCTCGGTAGTAAAAGGAAGGAAATTCATGAACAAATCTTCCAGGGCTCTGGATATTTTCGGGATATCCTGACCGGCTATCAAGCGGGGCCAACACTCGATGGTATTACCTTTTCTTGCATCACGAATAAATAAAAACCAATAATTCTTTTCACGTGAAGCCACAAAGTTCAGTTCACCTGTAAACAACGGAACCAGGCTTTGCAAGGGATCAACAACATTTATTTTTAATCTTGGACGATAGTCAAAACTATCGGTGATGACATTGTACGTGTCTTCTTTTACCCAGGGTGTAGTTTCTACAACATTAACAGCCGCATACGAACTCACAATATTTTGGTAGACCGATTGATCACTGCCCAACTCATAACTCATGTGAATGGACTGAAAGGCTCGTTCAAGTTTATGCTCCTCCGTATGACCTAACGGAAACAAAATATCCTGCCGGGAACCAAACATGATATACTTATTTCCGAGATCTTTCGATATCTCCATGATCCTGAGTAAGTCGGCAGGCGAAAGAAAGCCTCCCTTGACAAAGGTTCGGATTAAATCACTTTTCTTTTTTAATTCCATTCATCCGTATTCTGAATACTACTCTCAACCAGCCGCCTCAACTTGATTCAATTTCAACAACCGGTGAAGTTCAGGCTTGCAACTGCCACAACCTAATCCAGCGCCTGAAATCTGACAGAGCTCATTTAGGGTATGGCATCCTCCTTCTATTAATTTTTCCAAATTTCCTTTACCAACCTGATTGCAGGAACAAATTAACTTTCCAATAACCGGTTCGGTGGTTTTTCCTGAACGAAGTAATTGCAATCTCTTCTCCGATAATTCAATCTTATTATCGATGAGTGATTTAAATTCAGCAAATTCACTTTTATCACCAATGAGGATTGCCCCAACAAGTCGATCATCTTTAATGATACATTTTTTATAATAGCGCTTCGATTTATCAATGAAGAGTATCTCATCGTAACCATCACCATCAGCAGTCAGTTCAATTTGCCCCATCGAGCATAAATCAAGCTCTGGCAATTTAAGAATATTCATGGCAACTGTACCTTCGTACAAACTATGGGTATCGCCATGAATAAAATGTGCCACTACATCTGCCTGCTTCTCCGCTGCAGCAGTAATACCCAACACGTTTCCCCGATGTTCCGCAATTTCGCCCATGGCAAAAATATTGGGATCACTGGTTTGTAAGTAATCATTTACCATGATTCCACGGGCTGATTCGAGACCCGCTTCCTGTACAAATTCGATATTCGGGCGTGTACCCACGGCATATACGATTGCATTGGCCTCCAGAATTTTACCACTTCGTAGCTGAACGTTCAATTTCTCATCCACGGTTGACACCTGAACGCTTTGAATCTGATCATTCATGTACACCGTGATACCTTGCTCCTCAATAAAATCTAATAAAATTTCTCCTCCCAAATTATCCATCTGCCGTTCCATCAATCGGCTTCCCAATTGAAGAATAGAAACTTGCACATCAATTGTTGTCAGTGATGCTGCCAGCTCTAAACCCAGCAAACCTCCACCTACAATCAACACCTGCCCTTTGGGTTTCAGAAAATCACGTAGCGCATCGGCATCCTGCCGCGTGCGCATGGTGAAGATGCCAGGAAGACTAACCGGGGCATCATGCGGAATATGCGCCCGTGTTCCAGTTGCCAGAATAAGTTTATCATACGTATGCTTTATACCGTGCTTATCAACAACGTACTTTTCATCGCGGTTAACCGATACAATCTCATTTTCCAGGGAGATGTCAACTCCAAGGGATTCGAATTCACCCGCCTGAAATTTCTGAAGTCGTTCCCACGTTAACGTTTCGCTTACGTATTCAGGCAAGAGAACACGGTTGTAAAAGGGGTACTTTTCTTTGGAGAAAACTAATACTGAATCCGCTGTATTCAAGGAACGGTACGTACACAAGAAGCGAAATGCTGCAGCCCCGGCACCAACAATAATAATACGTTCAGCAGGCTTACTATATCGCATAACTTCTACGGCCGAAAACTTAAAATCAGGCTCTTTTGAAATCGGATCAACCAAATTGTGTGTAAGGTTGTTTGCGCGTACATCATCACCATTCAAAATTTTTCCCCAATGGATGGGAAGGAATACCACACCCTTTTTTATGTCGGGAGTAATTTTTGCCGTTACCCGAACCGAACCCAGTTCATTCGCAATAACCACAACATCATTTTCTTCAATATGGCGGCACAACGCATCCTGTGGGTTGATCTCCAAAAATGGTTTGCTTATGTGTTGGCGTAACTTATTAACCTTGCCGGTTTTCGTCATGGTATGCCACTGATCCCGAATCCGACCTGTCGTTAAAATCAATGGTAAATCTTTTGTTACAGGTTGTGATAAATTTTCCGGATGGGTAAGTGGAAAAAATTTTGCCCGATGTGAAGGTGTATAGAATGAATGATCGGTAAACAGCCGCTTTGTGCCCGCATGGTTAGGGGCTGGAACCGGCCATTGAAAAGTTCCCGCTGTCTTCAATCGGTTATAGGATAGACCCGTGATGTTGATATTGGTTCCTTTTGTAAGTGCAGCATGTTCATCAAAAATTTCACTGGCAGACAAATAGTTAAAACCAGAATAGCCCATTGCCTTGGCAAACAAGCTAATAATTTCAGCGTCTGGCAATGCTTCCGCAGGCGGGTTACTAACTTTTGCTAGGTGACTGATTCTGCGGTCGGAATTTGTCATCGTTCCTTCTTTCTCAAAATGTCCGGCTGCAGGTAAAATCAAATCAGCAAATTCCACTGTATCCGACTTACGAGAAATATCCTGCACAACCACAAAGCGTGCTTTCTTTAAGGCGGTCTCCACCCGCCTTGCATCGGGCAAGCTAACCAGTGGATTTGTACAAATAATCCAAATAGCTTTTAAATCCCCTTGCTCCAGGGCTTCAACCATTTGTGTCGCGGTGAGTCCCGGCTTCTCTGAGATTGAATCAACACCCCAAAAGTCTGCCACCTCTTTTCGATGTATCGGATTGGCATACGAGCGATGTGCCGCTAACATGGTGGCCAGTCCACCAACTTCTCTCCCACCCATGGCATTGGGTTGCCCGGTAAGGGAGAATGGTCCCGAGCCCGGTTTACCAATATGACCTGTAATCAAATTGAGGCTGATGAGTGCAATATTTTTGTTTACACCAATTACACTTTGGTTCAATCCCATTGCCCAGAGCGTAAGAAAGCCTTTTGATGCAGCAATGTAAGAGGCCGCTACCTGAATATCGCTTACGGCCACATCACACTGAATGGCTGCTTCTTCAATAGTGAATTGAAAAACCGTATCACGATATTTTTCAAAATCTTCGGTGTGATGTTGGATAAAGTCAAAATCTACTTCACCATTTTCAATCAACACCCGTGCAATGGCATTGTACAGATAAACATCTGTTCCCGGATTGATTTGTAAATGCAAATCGGCAATGGCGCATGATTGCGTTCTTCTTGGATCGACAATAATAATTTTAACCTCAGGATGCGCTTGCTTGTGTGCTTCAATTCTTCGAAATAAAATCGGGTGGCACCAGGCCGGATTGGCCCCGGTAATAAAAAAACAGTCTGCTAATTCAATGTCGTCATACGACACCGGGACTGCGTCTTCTCCTAACATTTTTGCATAGCCGGCAACTGCACTACTCATGCAAAGGCGTGAGTTTGTGTCAATGTTATTCGTACCCAGAAAACCCTTGACGAGTTTGTTGACCACATAATACTCTTCAATCAGACATTGACCCGAGACATAAAAAGCAACAGAATCTGGACCATACTTTCCAATAATAGATTTGAAAACTGCTGCCGCCCGCTCCATGGCCTCACTCCAGGTAACACGCTGGCGCGGATGATTTCTGCTGTAGCGCATCTCAGGATATAACAGCCGGTCACTGTAATCCTGCATGGCATAATGTAAATTCATGCCCTTGGAACATAACATCCCCTTATTCACCGGATGCTCCTGATCGCCCTCCACAACAATCTTTCCGGCACGATCTTTCTTCACCACCAGGCCGCACCCAACCCCACAATACGAACATGTTGTTTTGAAACTTTCTACAGGCTTCATTTAATAATCAATTTTCCAGTGCTCAATGTGCAAATGAGCAACCATTCTGATCCAGCTTAAATTGCACATCAGCACATTGATCAATTTAACATGGCTACGCTGCTTGCTCCTTAAAAAAATCTTTCGCATCAATCTCCACTTTATCCATTAGCAGATTGAGCAGCCGCTCGCGGATAATCTTATAATCTTCCTGATTGACAATATCCTTTTTGTTTCGTGGCCGCGGTAAGTGTACCTCTTCGATCTCACGGATAGTCGCTGCAGGTCCGTTGTTCATAACAACAATCCGATCCGACAAGAACACAGCTTCTTCGATATCATGTGTTACCATCACAATGGTTTTAGTACGGCCGGTCAGGTTCCACATTTTTAATAATTCAATATGGAGTGATCCCTTCGTTAAAGCATCGAGTGCACCAAAAGGCTCATCCAGTAACAACACTTCCGGATTGATGGCAAAAGCCCGGGCAATGGCGGTGCGCTGTTTCATGCCTCCAGAAATTTGTTTCGGATACTTTTCGCGATGATCCCATAGGTTAACCATTTTCAAATGATCTTCCACCAGGGCAAGCTTTTCGGCTTTTGATCTATCGTGAATGGCCGCATCAACCGCTTGAAAAATATTTTCAAAAACGGTGAGCCATGGCAGCAGTGAATAATTTTGAAACACAATACCGCGATCAGGACCAGGTCCTTTGATATTCCGACCGTTTAATACTACGGTCCCTTTGGTTGGGAACACCATACCACTGATAGCATTTAATATTGTTGACTTTCCGCAACCGGAATGGCCAATAATAGAAACGATCTGACCTTTCTCAATATCCAGGTTGATATCCTTAACAGCAACGAATTTTCCTTTTGGTGTATCGAAAGCGATTTCGAGATTTTCAATTTTAAGATAGGGTGCACTCATGATATTCGGTTGTTGATAATAAATGAATCAGTCTAAATACTGTAGGTTACTTTCTTTTCCATCCACGAGAAAACACGATCCAGCAATAACCCGACTGCGCCAATAATGAGAATTGCTGATATTACTTTTTCAAGACTCAGGGCATTCCAACTATCCCACACGAAGAAACCAATTCCCAATCCACCGGATAGCATTTCGCCCGCAACAATTACTAACCAGGCTACTCCGATACTTAACCGCAGACCTGTAATGATGTGGGGTAAACTAAAAGGCAACAATACTTTAGTGAGGTATTTCCATTTCGAAAAACCAAATGCTTTTGCAACATTTTTGTGATCATCCGGAAGTGACGCAACACCAAACGAGGTGTTGATCAATGTTGGCCACAAGGAAGTAATGAAAATGATAAATACCGTTGCACTACTTGCCGACTGAAATGCAACTAAACCAATAGGAAACCATGCTAAAGGCGACACTGGTTTAAGCAACTGCACAACAGGATAAAGCATCTTTCTGCAGAATGAATTGGCGCCCATTAGTATTCCCACCGGGATAGCCACCAAGGCACCCAGTATGAATCCGTAGAAAACACGCACCAGGGAATTTCCAAGCTGCAAACCAATGCCTTTATCATTCGGACCATAATCATAGAAAGGATCCTTCAGCAATTCCCACATCACAGTAAAGGTGGCAACGGGTGTTGGTAATTCTCCATCGGTGATCAGGCTGATCAGGTACCACAATCCGATGAGCGCAGTAAAACCCAAAAGGTTGTACGACAATCCCTTCAAAACTGTAAGCGCGCGCGGAAGAAAAATATTTGCTTCCCCTGAATCCTTCTCCATCATGACACCCGGATCGAGTGTGGCAATCAATGTTGATGATCTTTTCATGGTTGTATAGTATTTATGTTTTAGAATTTCCTGTGATCTTAAAACTACAGCGATCGGGTGAGTTCAACCCTTTACTTCTTTGCCAGCTTTACATACTCACCCGGATTTGCCGGATCAAATGTTACTTTATCCAACTGCAGGGTAAAGGGCTTCATATCGTCTGTCGGAATTTTAATATTCATACTCTTCGCTACTTCGATGTATAAGTCTTGCAGGATGAGTTTATCAGCAATCGCTTTATAATCCGGTGCTTCCTGCAAATAATCAAAGCGTAAAAACTGCGCCATGAACCAAATAGCGTGCGATTTTCTTGGGAAGTTTGTTTCGCCCTCGCGGTGGAAAAGCATGTAATCATCGGTGTAAATTTCTGTTCCCTGATCGCATCCCAGGTTATAATCACCCAACAAGCGGGCTTCGATCACATCAGCTGGTGCATTGACATAGGGAATTCTTCCAATAACTTCAGCAGCCTTCTTTCGGTTCGCGCGATTGTCGAGCCACTTGCAGGCTTCTAAAATTGCTTTCATCACATTCTTAAGATCTTCTCTACGTGTTTCACTGAATTTTTTATTGACTACCAAAGCCTTTTCGGGATGATGCTTCCAAATATCTTGTGATGAAATTTCTGTAAAACCAATACCTTGCTTCACCGCCATACCATTCCAGGGTTCACCAACACAATAGCCATCCATATTTCCAACTTTCATATTGGCTACCATTTGTGGCGGAGGTATAGTAATGATCTTTGATGTTTTCTGACTTACACCGGCTGCTGCCAACCAATAGCGTAACCAGATGTCGTGCGTACCCCCCGGAAATGTCATGGCAAACGTAACTTCTTTGTCGGCCTTAAGTTTATTGGCTACAACAGGCGCAACTTTATTGGTTTGCTTGAATCCAACTTTTCCGCAAAATTCTTTAGAGAGGGTAATGGCCTGTCCATTATTGTTGAGTATCATAGCAATTTTCATTTCAGCACCTGCCTTTCCACCCACACCCGTATACACCGACAAGGGCATGCTGAATAAACAATGTGCTCCATCCAGTTCACCCGTGAGTATTTTATCTCGCACATTGGCCCACGATGCTTCTTTGGAAACTTCTACATTCACTCCGTACTTTTTAAATAACCCGAGTTCTTTTGCCATAACAATGGGTGCACAATCAGTGAGCGGTATTATGCCTAAACGAATAACCTGCTCATCCTCCACGTTGGTATACACCGGAGCAGCAGATGAGAGGAGTATCATTATTACCGGAATGAACAGTACCATCAATTTTGATTGGATATAGTTTAATGCTTTCATGGTTTTTCAGTTTTAATTTTTAAAAACAAGTTCAGCAGGCTTGATGGAGATCATCACGTAAGCCCAATCAGAAAAATCAGCTGCGCGTTTTACATTTTTTACCTTGGCGGATGCCATGGTTTCGGTTGACAACATGGCGGAATATCCAACTTCAATATTGATGGCCTTTGTCATGCCGTAGTTGAGTACAAAATCGAATTCAGTACCCAGATTTTTTGTTAACAATTTTCCCTCGCTATCCGCAACTGCAGACGGAAGCACAAACTCATGTGCATCCAATGAAAATGTTAGATTGTCTTTGGCCTTGTATTTGGTTTTCAGGTAGTAGTTTGTCAAACCATTTGCGCCAAAGCCATCGGCTACATAGAAGTAGTCCATCAAGCCCCAAAACTTATGGGGCGTTCCATAAAGTGGATCAAATCGTTGAAATTTTTTGGTTGGGTCCGATCCATTGTTCCCGGAAGTCATGTCAATTCCCGGACCCACACTCAACTTTCTTCCAACGGCATACAGGGCCGATGCAGAAACTAAATATTCATTTAGGTTGGTTCCCTCCCGATACTGCCCACCCTGATAAGACGCTGTTAAGGCTATGGTAAACTTGCGATAAACCGTACCAAAAAGATTTCCAGCTATGGTATACCGGCTCCAAACACCTCGATCATAAATTGGTGTTATCTTATTTACATCGGTTGGTGCGTAATGAAATTTGCTAAAGTCATCTTTGAATGCCAGGATGGAAGCATTTCCAAAATGAAGTTTCTTTCCAACATATAAAAACTGCATGGACTTGTACATAGCGCTCATGCCATTGGTACTAACCGGATATCCGACTGGTGTTCCGCTATAAATGGTATTGGATTTACGTTCAGCGCTTTGATTATAGGCAACACCAAGATGTGCGGTCCATCCTTTATGCTCAAACTTGATCAGTGCAGCATCATGTCTGCGCGCCTGTTGCAACCAATCAAGATTGCCGAGGAAGCGCACATCATCGTAAACAAGTTCCTGCCGTCCGATTTTTAATGTCAGGTTCTTGATAACTTTTCCGGTATCTACCAGGCTGATTTCACCCCATGCCTCATGCAACATCACACCATCATAAGCATCGGTAGTAATGCGATTGATAGAAGATGCATCCTGACCCCACACGCGAACATCCTGAACAGATGCATAAATTTTAAAACGATGTGCTGCATATCCGAAGTTGAGGCGCGTTCGCTGCGAGGTGAATAAGGCACGAACAGTATCTTCTACTTGTGGCGTACCCTGGCCATTGCGCAATTCAGTGCGTGTACGAAGTTGACCTGATACCGAAAACTGTGCAAAGGTGTTTTGAATGTTATGCAGGGAAAAAAGAAGAACTAAAATTGGCAGGTAAATTTTCTTATCCATAGATTTAGAGGGTTTAGTGAAAACTAAATACTGGTCCCCGGAAAGAATGTCGCAGTTCAGAAGGGGACTTTTCTTTTGCAGAACAGACTACCTGGTAGTCGTTTCTGGTGTTGCTTGCTTCTTTGTCTCTTGTTTGGATACAGATTTTTCCCTGATCGCTGGAAGTGGTACGCACCTGAAGTAGAGGGGACCCAACGCTCACTGGTGCGAAGTGAGAATCTATGACTTTAGCATCAGGCTGGGACAAATCCATAACGTCTTTCATTACGTATTTTTTACGTAATAAAAGTACGTAAATAAGGTACTTTTTACGTAATAAAACGTAAATATTTTACTGTTATGGATTGAAATACGTAGAAAATCGTTTGCACCAGAAGGCGAAGCAAAGGTTTACACCAGGTTTTCTTTCACGGCCTTATTCACCATATCGATGGCGTTATTTACGCCTAACTTTTTCATTATGTTAAAGCGATGTGTCTCGATGGTACGCACACTTTTATCTAGCGAATCTGCAATCTGTTTATTCTGCTTTCCTTCTACCACCATTCGCAAAATCTCTTTCTCACGCTTCGACAGATTGTAGGCATCGTCTTTGGCAGGGGGCACGGAAGATGAGCGGTTACTTAACAGGCGGTTCGCCAGCACATTGGAAACACTTCCGCTAAAGTATTTGCTTCCACTAGAGATTTGCTTAAGGGCTCTGACGAATTCATTTTTATCCGTGTCCTTCAAGATGTAACCAAACGCACCGGCATCGAGGGCCTGCAAAACATATTCTTCCGAATCGTGCATGGAAAGAATTACTGCCTTTGTATGAGGAGAAAATGATTTAAGTTTCGCGGCTGCTTCAAGTCCGGTCATCACGGGCATGCGGATATCCAGAACAAGCAGATCAGGTTTCATAGCTTTGGCTACTTCCAACGCCTCCATTCCGTTTCCCGCTTCTCCCGTTACACGAATCTCGTGGTCGAACTCGAGCATGGCTTTGATGCCGTTGCGCACCAACGCATGATCATCTGCCAATACAATTTCAATTTTCTTGTCGTCCATAAATATCCTATAATTCCAATTATACTGATTGAACAGGAACAGTTAACGTAACGGTTGTTCCCTTTCCGGGTGAAGAAAATATATCCAATAGGCCATTGATATACTCAGTACGCTCATACATATTAAAAAGGCCACGGCCCGATTCTATATTGACACTTCGTTTTTCAACAATCCGGGTATCAAATCCAACACCTTCATCTTTTACAATGGCAATGACCTCATGCAGCCCTTGTTTCAATTGCACATCTATTTTTTCTGCACCAGAGTATTTGATCGCATTGTTGATGGCTTCCTGCATAATTCTGAAAATATTATTCTCCACCTTCTGTGGCAATCTGACAATATCACTTTCAGCGTGGAACTCAAGCTTTGGCTCAACCAGTTTGCCCATCTCCTTTACGAAAACATGAAGAGCAGCTTGTAATCCATAATCACCCAATACTGTTGGTTTAAGATTAAACGTTACTTTGCGAACTTCTTTAATCACCTGCTTAATGAGTTGATCGATCTCCGATAATTTTCGCTGAGCCTTATCTTCTGCGCTTAAATCAACTGATTCTACATGGTATTTCAAAGAAGTCAGCATTTGGCCAATGCCATCATGAATATCCATAGCAATACGCTTCCGCTCCTCTTCTTGCCCTTCCAAAATAAGCACCGACCGAAACTTCTGCTGATTGATCCGGTTTTCAATTTCAGCCTGATGCTTACGATTCAGTTTTTGTTCTGCTGTTTTCTGTTTGGTGATATCAGATCCCATCACAACCCACTCCTCAACTTCATTTGCCTCATTGCACACGGGCGATATAATTAAATCCACCCAGCAATCGTGTTGATCTTTGCCGTTGAAATGAACCTCACCTTGCCAGAAAATTCCTTCCGACACTGTATCCACCACTTCATCTAGCCAATCGTTTGCGTTTGCCAGCCGGGGAAACAAGTCAATCAATCGCAAGGAAGGCTCAATTTTGTCGATGTCTGATAAGGTCGAAAAAACAGGAGCAATAAAAGTAACATTTCCACCACGATCACATTTTGCAAAGAGCCGTGGATTATCAACCGGTTGATTGATCAATGAAATTTGCTCATATGATTTCTCTAGTGAAGCATAAAGTGTTCTGATTTCATTGGTCATCTTTAGTGAATTCTTTTCAGAAGTCAATAGTTCATTGATCGTTTTGTTAACATGAATGGCGGTGGGGCGAAATATGAAGACTATCTCTATAATAATGACCAACAATGAAATGATCAGCAGGATGTATTCCATCGTAGAAAGAACGGCTACTTTCTCCTGAGCTTCCTTGTCGTATTGGAGTACAATTCCCTCCATTCCCTTTAAGAAAAAAGCTTCCTGTTCCAACACCACAGTCACATCACTGCGCAACGAATCAGCCGGAAGATTTTCATCGCTTCCGAGTTTTGAGAGAATAGCAAGCGAACTTTGAAACATCTTATCAAAATGAACATTGACTTTTTCAAACAGTGGTATGATGGCATCGCTGTTCTTACCCGGTAAATGAAGACTGTCGTTGCCGTACAACAAACCATCCTGCGAAATTTTCCAGAGGGCTGCAGAATTTCGAAGTTCATCCAGACGCTCCTTTCGCTTGCCCAACCCTTCATCCTGAAGTAATAAAATTGTCTTCGTTATCTTTTGACTTAGCATGCGTTGTTTACCGGCAACATTGATTACACGTGAATCACTCAGCTGATCTTTTAAATGACTTTGAATGAGTAACTGACCAATAATAATTACTGTAGCCACAATAGCCAGCGCCAGAATATACCAGGTGCCCAATCTAGTAAACTTGTTGATCTTATGCTGGGCCTCGGATTCAAATTTAAACTTCATACGTAGCAAGTTACGTAAATTACATTATACACTAAGTATCTCCATTAATTGGGATTTGCAATACAGGGTATAGCATCAAGATTTCGTTTCATGTGCAGCAGAAAAAAATGCCAGGCAAGGATGCCTGACATTCTAACCTAACCTGAATGCTGTGCCTACTAGCGAGTAAAGCCGATGTAAACAAAACCATCTTCAACCTTAACCGGAAAGATGGAAATGTTTTCCTCTTCAGCATTTAAGCAATTTCCGGTTTGAAGCGAAAAGGTTTTTTTGTGAAAGGGGCAAGCAACTTTTGGCTCTCCGGTTGTTGATCCGATCATGCCGCGCGATAAAACCATTTGCATTTTATGCGGACAAAGATTCTGGCAGGCATACCATTCCTTTCTGCGCGAGAAATTAAAAACGGCTATCTGAAGTCCTTTATATTTTACACAAGCACCACCATTTTCAGGAAAGTCAATTACCCGTGCTGCCTTAAACCAGATTTTAACTCCATTGGTATTATCTTCTGTGTATGTTTTAAGTTCTTTTACAATTTCCATTGCTTCCTTCTTATTGTTGTGGTGATGATTTCCAGTTGGCAGGATATTTCTGTCCGCGCATCTCCACAAAAGAAAGTGTAGAGTCGGTTTCATCTGAATTAATGAAGTGAGAGAACTGCGAACGAAGCTCCTTACTCTCTACAACCTTCTTCCATTCACACTCATAGTGGGCTATGAGTTCCGTCATGTTCTTTTCCAATTGATCGCCAATCCCTAATGAATCGTTCACAATAACTTCGCGCAAATACTCAAGGCCGCCTTCCATTTTATTTAACCAGGTGGCGGTTCGGGTGAGCGGATCTGCAGTCTGGATGTAGAACATCAGGAACCGATCGATAAGACGCGTGCATGTTTCTGTATCAACATCATTCACCAACAACCGCGCATGTTGCGGGCGTGAACCTCCGTTTCCGCACACGTACAAATTCCATCCTTTCTCGGTGGCTATAATGCCAAAATCTTTTGATTGCGCTTCCGCACATTCCCGAATGCAGCCCGACACAGCACCTTTGAGTTTGTGCGGAGCGCGCAATCCTTTATACCTGTTCTCGATAAAAATTGCATAGGAAACAGAATCCTGCACACCATACCGACACCAGGTGGAACCCACACAACTCTTAATGGTGCGCAGCGCTTTCCCATACGCATGACCACTTTCAAAACCTTCATTAATCAACTCTTCCCAAATTTCCGGTAGCTGATCAACCCGTGCCCCAAACATGTCAATGCGTTGACCACCGGTAATTTTTGTGTAGAGGTTATACTTCGATGCGATGCGGCCAATAGCCATGAGCTTTTCAGGCGTGATTTCACCTCCGGCTATTCTTGGCACAACCGAGTAGGTTCCTCCTTTTTGAATGTTGGCCAAGTAGCGGTCGTTGGTATCCTGAATAGTTGGTTGATGTGTAATTGGTTCATTCCAGATACTGGCTAATAGTGATGCTACAGCAGGTTTACATACCTCACATCCATCGCCCTTTCCCTGTACATTCAAAAGTGAATCATAGGTTTTGATTTTCTTTACTTTAATTAAATCGAATAATTCCTGGCGGGTGTACTCAAAATGTTCGCACAATGTTTTTTTTACGGTATGCCCTAATGATTCCAGTGTTAGCTTTAAAATGTCATTAACCATTGGCGTACACCCTCCACAACCAGTACATGCTTTGGTATTTTCTTTCAAGCCATCCAGTGTTGTTACATTCTTTTCAGAAATATGAAACACCAAATCACCTTTGGAAATATTTTCACACGCACAGATTTGAGCTGTTTCTGGCAAACTCTTCAGGCCCGCACCTTCATCAGCTTCACCTCGTCCGAAAATCAATGACTCGGGTTGTGCAGGCAATGGTATTCTATTGACAACCATTTGATGAAAGAGGTTATACTGGCTGGCATCTCCAATCAAAATTCCTCCCAGCAAAAGTTTCCCATCTTCCGAAATATTAATTCGTTTATAGATTCCGTTTCGCCTGTCGTGTATGATGATGGGAACGCTTCCCAAAGCATCACCGAATGCATCACCAAAACTTGCCACATCTACACCAATCAATTTTAGTTTTGTTGACATGTCAAATCCGTTAAACGTCTTTGATGAATCTCCTGTAAACTGACGGGCTGCTACTTCTGCCATTTCATAACCCGGTGCAACCAAACCGAAAACGGTGTTATTATAAACTGCAGCTTCACCAATTGCATAAATAGCAGGATCGCTGGTGCGTGTGTTTTCATCGATAACAATACCACCACGCGCATGAACGCAAAGACCGCTTGCTTTTGCCAACTCATCGCGTGGACGAATACCGGCAGAAATGACAAGCATATCAATTGATAGTGATGTGCCATCCGTAAATTCAAGTTTCTCCAATTTCCCATTTCCCTCAACTTTCCTGGTGCCTTTGTTCGTGTGGATCGAAATGCCCAACTGGGTGAGTTTATGGGCCAACACCTGGGAGCCATCCTCATCAATTTGTCGTGGCATTAGCCGTGGTGAAAATTCAATCACATGAGTTTTCAATCCCAGGTCCATTAGTGCCTTTGCGGCTTCCAGTCCAAGCAGGCCGCCACCCATCACAGCCGCCACTTTTGCTCCTTTGCTGTACTCCGTAATTTGATGGAGGTCCTCAATGGTGCGATATACAAAAACACCATTGCGTTCAACACCTTCAATAGGTGGTACAAATGCGCTGGAGCCGGTTGCCAGAACGAGGCAGTCGTAGTGATCTGTTTTTCCAAGGTGCGTGGTAACAGTTTTCTCTTCGCGGTTAATGCTGGTCACCAATTCACTGGTATATAACTCAATATTATTTTCCACATACCACGCTCGCGAAGCCAGCAGGAGATCATCGGCATTCGATCCTGAAAAAAAACTGCTGAGATGAACACGGTCGTATGCCGGACGAGGCTCTTCACCGTATACAATAATTTCATATTCGCGCGAACGTGCTATGAGCTTCTCGCAAAACTTATAGCCCACCATTCCATTGCCTACTACGATGACTCTTTGCATTGCAAACGATTTAAGTAAACTGTCTAAGTTAATTACGTAATTATACGTACATTTTTTCACATCAATGCAAATTTTTACGTATTATTACGTATATTTTTAAAGTTATGCATAAAAGTAAACCCACTTTGTTCCTTGTTGGCGCTGGCCCGGGCGACCCGGATCTAATCTCGGTAAAAGGGCTAAAAATTTTGCAGCAAGCTGATGTCGTCTTATATGATGCGCTTGTATCGCCTTTGCTTTTGGCAAATGTTCAAGAGAATTGTAAACGTATTTATGTTGGAAAACGAAAGGGTATTAAAGAGTTTACGCAAGACGAGATCAATCATCTTCTTGTTTATTATGCGAGGCGCTTTTCACATGTTGTCCGCCTGAAAGGTGGAGATTGCAACGTATTTGGGCGGGGACACGAAGAATTAAAATTTGCAACGCTACATGGAGTAACAGTTGAGGTAATCCCTGGAATATCGAGTTCCCTGTCAGCTCCCACGGCTGCCGGTATTCCTCTCACGCTGCGTGGCGTAAGTGAAGGTTTTTGGGTTGTAACAGGAACAACCTCGAGAGGTCAGCTATCCGAAGACTTTTCCTTTGCTGCGCAGTCAACCGCAACAATTATTGTCCTCATGGGACTTTCTCAAATTGCTGACATTGCCAATATCATTCAACAGGCACGATCGCCCCAAGAGCCTATGGCGGTTATTCAGAACGCCACGCTTCCGCAACAAAAAGTCGTGGTCGGAACTGCCTCCTCCATTCATCAGCAAGTGATTAAAAATGAGATCACTACTCCGGCCGTCATTGTGATTGGAAAGGTAATCGAACAACGCGAACAAACATCAGGAAATCTAAAAGTAGAAAACGTAAACACCATCCTGCGTCATGCAAACTGTAGCCATTGAATACTTCCAGTTTGAAGAAGACTTTATGGAAGATAACATCCGTTGCATACCCATGATTGTTCGCTTTAAGCTGGATCAGTGCGGAATCAAACTTAGACTGAAAGAATGGAGTAACATGAATGTTGAAGAACATATTGAATTGGCTGTACTTCCCACTAATACACCTGAAAATATTGATCGGTATAAAAAGAGCCTGTGTCAGCTGATTTTTCATTACACCGGAAATCAGGCTACGATGATCCCCATTGAAATGAATCCCGGGTGGTCGATCATCGATCATATTCCACCATCCGTTCAGGAAAAAACAGATGAACTCAACACTACAATCACATTACAACAATGGCAGCGCCTCAATGCGCTACAGCGATTTGCCCTGGTTAAACTTTCTCAACCAAGTCATGAGAACAAGAATCTTCCGAAGGCTCTGAAAGAGTTTGGCATTCATTCCACAAAAACCGATCAGCACATCAAGGCGTTGTGAAAACATATTGACCGGAACCTACCTCCAGTACGCTATAGCCATCTTCCCTACTCAATACTTTAATTCCACTATTTGATGCTATCGGTTTTCCTCCCTCCCAAACTGCAGCATCAGAAGTTACCGGCACAAAAACCTTTGCTGTAGTGTTAACCGGAACTTTAATCTCCAATGTTATTTTTCCGTTGCTCAGTTTCCAAGCCGACTTAGCTTCTCCATAAGGTGTTTCCAACGTTGCCTGAGCAGTCGTTAATCCACCGCCAATGTGTGGTTTAATAACAATAGCCTTATATCCTGGTTTTGATTCATCGGTATCAATCCCGGCCACAACGCGATACATCCAATCACCGATGGCGCCATAGGCGTAATGATTAAACGAATTCATACCCGGTGTTTGAAAGGTGCTGTCGGGTTTGATGCCATCCCAGCGTTCCCAAATGGTAGTGGCGCCCATCTTGACGGGATACAACCATGACGGATAGGTCTCCTGCATCAACAGGGAATACGCCACATCGGTATACCCAAACCGACTCAGCACATGACATAAATAAGGCGTTCCTAAAAATCCTGTGGTTAAATGATTGCCATAGCTCTTTATATTATCCACAAGTTTCTGCGCAGCCTGAGCCCGAAGTGATTCCGGCAGCATATCAAAATTTAGTGCCAGCACATAGGCTGTTTGTGTACTCGAAACCAGTCGGCCATTAGGTGTAGAATACTCTTTAATAAAAGCATCCTTAATTTGCTTCAGCAATTCCGAATAGCGTTTCACATCATCTGATTTACCCAAAACTTTTGCCGTCTTTAATACCAACTCGGTAGAATGTGCAAAAAAGCACTGCGCAATCAAATATTTATCGGTAACAGCTGCCCGCCCATCGTTGTCATCAAACGGACGGTAAAAAAGCCAATCGCCAAAATGAAAACCTTTGTTCCACAAATAATCCGCGCTGTTGCGTTCCATAAACCCGATCCAGGCCTTCATACTTTCGTACTGATTCTCCAACACGTTCTTATCGCCATAGGCGAGATACATGTTCCAGGGAATAATGGTAGCTGCATCGGCCCAACCCGCGGAGCCGCTCGCACCTACACTCAATACATTCGGAACAACAAAGGGTACACTTCCATCTACCTGATCGGCTTCAACATCTTTCAACCATTTTGAAAAAAAAGTACGCACATCAAAATTAAAGGCTGCTGTTCGCGAAAATGCCTGGGCATCGCCTGTCCAGCCGAGTCGCTCATCGCGCTGCGGACAATCGGTTGGCACGTCTAAAAAATTTCCACGTTGTCCCCATTGAATATTGTGTTGCAGTTGATTGAGTAGCGCATTTGAACTGGTAAACGTTCCTGTAACATTCATATCGGAGTAAACCGCTACAGCTGAAATATTTTCCGGCTTCAGTTCACCGGGAAAGCCATCTACTTTTATATAACGAAATCCATAAAATGTGAAGTGAGGCTCATAACTTTCCTGTCCTTCTCCACTGCTGGTGTATTCAAGAATTTGTTTGGCGGCCCTGAGATTATCGGTATAAAAATTTCCGTATTTATCGAGCACCTCAGCATGTTGAATGGTTATTTTTTGTCCGGCAGGTGCCGATACGTTGAGTTGAATCCAGCCCACCAGATTTTGTCCGAAGTCAATAACTTTTTCGCCTTTTGGTGTTGTGAAAATTTTAATGGGTTTAAATACTTCGCGCTTTTTAACCAGCGGACCTTCCGTGGCAATCAGTATTTCCTTGGAATGATCCGCTATACGAACTGGCAACCACTCGCTATCAACGTAGCTGTGGGAAGTCCAATTGACCTGCTCAAGACGTGCATCGTATCGCTCACCATGATAGATTTCGGAAGAACGAACCGGACCTTGGGTACTGCATTTCCATTTTTCATTAGTTTGTATACGCTCCGTTGTGCCATCGTCATAGGTAATTTCTAATTGCAAGAGCAGTGCAACTTTACTTCCGTAGATATTCTTGTTGTCTTCCCATGCGAGGTAACCGCGAAACCATCCGGAAGCCAGTTCAGCACCAATGGCATTGTTTCCAGACACCAGCAACGAAGTAACATCATAAACCTGATATTGTAACCGCTTCTTATAACTCGTCCAACCGGGGGTAAGGTATCCATCGCCAACACGTTTCCCATTCAGGTGAAGTTCATAAAGTCCATGAGCCGTTACATACAATCGTGCAGCGCTTACTTTCTTTGATATTGAAAATGGCTTTCGAAACCGTACGGTAGGTCCCATTACTGCATCATCCGCTGCTGTACTTTCAATCCATTGTGCTGACCAATCTGCAGGACGGAGTAAGCCCATCTCAAAAAAATTGACTTCACTCCAGGGTGATACCTTGCCGGAATTATCCGTAACACGCACCTGCCAATAAACGCGTTGCCGCGATGACAATGCTGGTCCCAGATAGGGTACATCCACCGATTGATCTGATTTTACACTTCCCGTTTGCCACAGCACATCCAGACCCTTAACAAGTTTCACCGCATCTTTTCCTGCACGAATCTCATACGCAGTTTGCATCACGTTTCGTTTTGTTGCATGAAGCTTCCAACTGAATCGTGGTGTTGTATTATCCAAGCCGATGGGGTTCGTCTGGCTTTCGGTAACAAGATTCTGAACTTTTACTTGAGCCTGCAATTGTACCGACATCAGGGTCAGTAGACAGAGCGTCAACATTACTTTTTTCATAAAGCGATAGAATTATGGGTGGATAGAATGAGACTGGAAATTATCTGGGTTTTGAGTAACATCCTTTCGATGCTTTAAAAGAATACAATGAAAAATATTACAGCTTTCACAGACCAATTTCCAAATACTTTATCATCAAACTGTCATGCACTATCCTGCAGCACAGAAAAGTATTACAAAGAAGGTCGTAATGTCAGATAGAAGGGAACTTCAACATGCTCTTTGGAGCGGGTCAATATTAATTCAGCGGTCTTTTCACCCATCAGTTTAAAATCAGTAGAAATTGTGGTGATTCCTTTCAGAATAATTTTCTTTAAAGGCGTTTCATTATAGGATATGACACCAATTTGCTTTCCTACCTCCAGGTTAGCTTCCAGTATACGCTCAATCAATACCACGAGATCATTCTCCATCAGATTGATGTAAACTTCTCCTTCCGCGATGCGCACATTTTCAATGGACGGAACAACTTGAAATCTAAAATCATACTCGTGGCAAAATTTGTAAAACCCCTGTAAGATTTCCTGTGGAAAATAGGAATCCTCGGGGAAAATAATTTTCAACGTGCTGTACTTCTTTAATAAAGGAAGTGCCTGTTCCATGGCCCCGTAGATATCCTTTTCAAAATTTTCAAAAACAGCTCCGTAATCACCTTGAATTTCCGGTATGCGTTTATCCAACAAGATCAATTTTTCCTTATCAATAGTATTGATAACGGTGTGCGCATTCTCACCACCTTCTACAAAATGCGGAATGATAACATAATGGGTGTATTGCCCATGGTTATTCATCAAAAGTCTTTTGAACAAGGCAAAGTCATTGTTATAGATATAAAAATCAATGGATGCCTGATCGGCCAACGATGCCACCAGCGAATCGTATATAATTTTCTTGTGTGGGCTGAGCTTATTGAACAGTAGAAATATTTTTAGTTGTTGATTGATTGCTGTACTCTTAACATAAAATCCCTTTCCCGGAACAGAACCCAGTACGCCAATGCTTTTGAGGTATTTATAACCTTTCTCCGCTGTATCGCGCGATATCTCAAATTCAAAACTCAATTCATTAATCGAAGGCAATACCTCCTCGCTGGCAATTTTCCCTGAGCGCACAGCCTCCATTATCGAATTGGCAAGCTGCTGATATTTCGGTGTTGCCGAAAGATCATCAAGCCGGATAAATCGAAAAATAGCTGCCTTATCCATATTTCAATAAGAACTCAAAATTTCATTAAGAACACAAAGTATAAAAAAACCGCTGACCATGACAGTGCATGACGGGCATTTGTCAGGTAATCGTTTAAATTGCTCTACCATTCCTGCTCACGAACTGCCAACTAAATTTTTACGCATGGGTATTATTTTCGGTGTCATCTTTCACTTTATCGGAGGTTTTGCTTCGGGTAGTTTTTACATGCCCTACAAAAAAGTAAAAGAATGGTCATGGGAAAGTTATTGGATCATAGGAGGCATATTCTCGTGGACCATTGTTCCTCCTCTTGCTGCCTGGCTCACACTGCCCGGATTTGCCGACATCATCCGGCAAACTCCTGTTGAAACCATTCGTTATACCATTTTCTTTGGCGTGCTCTGGGGAATTGGCGGACTCACCTATGGCTTAGGTGTGCGATACCTTGGTATGTCGTTGGGTAACTCAGTGGTATTGGGGTTTTGTTCGGCCTTCGGGGCGTTGGTACCGTCTATCTATTATAATTTGTTTCCAGCAGAAGGTAAAACAACACTGATGGAAATGCTCACCACAACATGGGGGCAAATTGTTTTGTTAGGCGTAGGCATATGCCTACTGGGCATTTACATCTGTGGAAAAGCAGGCGTATTAAAAGAGAAAGAAATGGATGATGTGACCAAGAAAAAAAGTGTAGCCGAATTTAATCTTGTAAAAGGACTTGCTGTAGCGGTGACTTCGGGCATTCTCAGTTCCTGTTTCAATTTTGGGATTGAAGCTGGAAAACCGATGGCCGAAACAGCTGTTGGGCTGGGATTAAATCCTCTTTACCAAAATAATGTTACGTATGTTGTGCTGTTGTGGGGAGGGCTGACAACCAATTTCATTTGGTGCATGATTCTCAATGCTCGCAATAAAACGTTTGCTGATTATACCAATCGTCAAACGCCACTCTTTAAGAATTATCTTTTCTCTGCCATCGCTGGTACAACCTGGTTTATGCAGTTCTTCTTCTACGGAATGGGCGAAAGCAAATTGGGTAATGGCGCCAGTTCCTGGATTCTGCACATGGCCTTCATCATCCTGATTGCCAACCTGTGGGGCATAGCGCTTAAAGAATGGCATGGCGTGAGCAAAAAAACAAAAACGACTATTATTACCGGTATTGCTACCATCATTCTTTCTGTACTGGTGGTGGGATATGGAAATGCAATCAAATAGAAATTTGGAAAGCGTTCAACATGTACGAATCAGAAGCTTAAAAAAATAATATGAAAACAGCAGTAAAACAATTCAAGCACGTCAGCTACCTGTGGGATGAACAAAAGGCCGCAGCATTGGCCGGTGATGAAGTCGGGTTGTTGATTTACCGGTCAAACTTGTTAGGCGCAGATCTCAGGCTCACCAACTATGGAGGAGGAAACACATCCTGTAAAGCTGTGGCAAAAGATCCTTTAACTGGAAAGGAAACGGAGATCATGTGGGTAAAGGGATCTGGTGGTGATATTGGTACATTAAAGCGAAGCGGACTCGCAGCTTTGTATGTTGATCGGTTACAATCACTGAAAAATGTTTACCGCGGATTGGAGTTCGAAGATGAAATGGTTGAACTTTTTAATCACTGCATCTATGACTTAGCGTCAAAAGCTCCCTCCATTGATACACCCTTGCATGGGTTTCTTCCTTTTAACCACATCGACCACTTACATCCGGATGCAGCCATTGCCATTGCCGCAGCAAAAGATGGAAAAAAAATAACACAAGAACTCTTTAATGGAACCATTGGCTGGGTAGAATGGCAACGACCAGGTTTTGACCTTGGCTTAAAACTCAGGCAATGCCTGGATAAAAACCCTGGTATACGCGGTATCATGCTGGGATCACACGGATTGTTTACCTGGGGTGATACGGCTTACGAAAGTTATATCAACACACTGGAAGTCATTGAGCGTTGCGCACAATACCTGGAAGACAACTACGGAAAAAAGAGCCTTGTTTTTGGAGGCGAAGAACTTAAAAGTCTCGCTAAAGCGAAACGCCTTGATCAAGCCTCTTCCTTAGCTCCAATCCTCCGTGGCTTCTGCTCCGGCTATACCCGGATGATTGGTCACTTTACGGATGATGACAGAGTTTTAGAGTTTATCAATTCAAAAGATCTCGACCGGTTAGCGCCACTGGGCACAAGTTGTCCGGATCATTTTCTCCGCACGAAAATCAGTCCGATGGTGCTGAATTTAAAACCAGAAGAAGACTTAACGGATGTCAAAGCAATCAAAGAAAAACTATCTCCGGCCTTTGATGAATATCGTGCGCTGTATAAAGCCTACTATGAAACTTGCAAGCATCCGAACAGTCCTGCGATGCGCGATCCAAATCCTGTGGTAATTCTGTATCCGGGTGTAGGCATGTTCACCTTTGCAAAAGACAAACAGACAGCACGTGTTGCAGCCGAATTCTACATCAACGCCATTAACGTAATGAAAGGTGCCGAAGCAGTTTCTGAATATACCTCCCTTCCTCGACAGGAAGCATTTAATATAGAGTACTGGCTGCTGGAAGAGGCTAAACTTAAGCGGATGCCAAAACCAAAAGCAATGTCGGGGAAGATCGCCCTGATAACCGGAAGCGCTGGCGGAATCGGAAAGGCAATCGCGAAAAAATTTGCCGAAGAAGGCGCCTGTATTATACTCAGTGATAATGATCCGGAACGATTGAAAGAGGCGGAAGAGGAATTCAACATGACGTTTGGCAAAGATGTCTTTGCTACTGTTCTGCTGGATGTAACCAACACCGGGCACATTGAATCGTCTATGAAAACAGCCGCACTGTCATTTGGTGGAGTGGACATTATTGTAAACAATGCCGGACTATCCATTTCTAAATCAATTGAAGATCACACCGAAAAAGACTGGGACATTCTGTATGACGTATTAGTGAAAGGTCAGTTTCTCATGACCCAGGCGGGAGTTGCCATCCTGCGCAAGCAAGCCCTGGGCGGAGATGTGTTGAACATTGTGAGCAAGAATGCACTCGTCTCCGGACCAAACAACGCGGGATATGGATCTGCGAAAGCAGCACAACTTCATTTGAGCAGATTAAATGCTGCAGAACTGGGTGCCGATAAAATCAGGGTGAATGTGATAAACCCCGATGCTGTGATTGCCGATAGTAAGATTTGGGCAGGTGCCTGGGCAGAAGGAAGAGCCAAAGCGTATGGAGTAAGTGTACAAGAATTACCCGCATTCTACGCGAAGCGAACACTGCTGAATGAAATCATACTGCCACAAGATATTGCAAATGCATGCTTTGCTTTTGTTGGCGGACTCCTGAATAAATCCACAGGTAACATGTTGAATGTGGATGGCGGTGTCGCCATGGCTTTTGGACGATAAGACTTTCTATGCATTCACCAGGCATGAACCGAGTAGCCTTTAAAATGAAACTGAAGCCAGGGCAAACAGCGGAATACAAGCGAAGGCACGATCACCTCTGGCCTGAACTGAAGCAACTCCTGAAAGCAACCGGCATACAGGACTACTCCATCTTTCTGGATGAAGAGACTAAAATGTTGATTGGTATATTCAAAATAGAAAATCAAAAAAAACTGGATGATCTCCCCCATCACCCAGTGATGAAAAAATGGTGGAGCTACATGCACGACATCATGGAAACAAATCAGGATCACTCACCGGTCAGTATACCCTTGCAAGAAGTTTTCTATCTTCCATAAAAGAAGTGCTATGAACCTGAAAAAAAATCAGATTGAAGATCATAATTCAAAACTTTTAGCGGAACACAAACGAAATTTTGATTTTGTTTCGTCCGGTATTAAAGAAACCGAGTCCATTATTAAAAAACTCATTGAATTTCAAATCGCTATTCCAAGTTGGGCATTAGGAACGGGCGGAACGCGCTTTGGCCGATTTGCAGGGGCCGGTGAACCCCGAAACCTGGAAGAAAAAATTGAAGATATTGGTTTGCTTCAAGCCTTGAATAAATCGAGTGGAGCGATATCCCTTCACATTCCGTGGGACATTCCCAATGATGCAAAAACCATTAAAGCACTGGCGGCTCACCATGGCATTCGCTTCGATGCTGTGAATTCCAACACATTTCAGGATCAGAAAGATCAAAAACACAGCTATAAATTTGGCTCTCTTCAACATGTCAACAAAGCTGTGCGCCAGCAAGCTATCGATCACAACCTCGAAGTAATTCAGTATGGAAAAGATCTTGGTTCAGAGGCTATCACTGTCTGGCTGTCCGATGGATCCTGCTTTCCAGGTCAACTGAATTTTAGAAAAGCTTTTCAGCATACACTCGAAAGTCTGCAGGAGATTTATGGTGCCCTACCCGACCGTTGGAAAATGTTTGTGGAATACAAAGCCTATGAACCCAATTTCTACTCGATGACCGTGGGCGATTGGGGACAATCCTTACTGTATGCTTCCAAGTTAGGCCCCAAGGCTTTCACACTCGTGGATCTGGGTCACCACCTGCCCAATGCCAACATCGAACAAATTGTTTCTTTGTTATTGATGGAAGGAAAACTTGGCGGCTTTCACTTCAACGATTCAAAATATGGTGATGATGATCTTACCGTGGGTAGCATTAATCCCTATCAGTTGTTTTTGATTTTTTATGAACTGGTAGAAGGCATGGATGAACAGGGAATGAATCATGCCAATGATTTAGGCTGGATGATCGATGCTTCACACAATGTTAAAGATCCACTGGAAGACCTGTTGCAATCTGTAGAGGCAATCAAAATTGCATACGCCCAGGCTCTACTGGTTGATAAAAAAGAATTGCAGGATGCTCAGCAAAATAATGATGTGGCGCGTGCACAGGAAATTCTCCAAACAGCGTATCGCACCGATGTTCGTCCATTGGTAGCAGAGGCACGGCTTCGCTCAGGTGCGGCTCTTCAACCCCTTCATCTGTTTCGAACGTTGAAGGTAAGGGAACAACTTATTCGGGAGCGAGGCACAGCAACCGTAGCTACCGGTTTATAAAAAAATATGTCCATACCCGTCATTGCCATTTTTGACATTGGGAAAACAAACAAAAAACTCTTTTTATTTGACGAGGAGTATACCATCGTATTTGAAAAATCAGCGCACCTTCCGGAAACTATTGATGAAGACGGGGACCCTTGCGAGGATATTGATGTATTGCAAAAATGGATCATGGATTCATTTCACGAAACAAATTCCCTTGCAGCGTTTCGTATTGAGGCCATCAATTTTTCAACTTATGGTGCAAGCTTTGTTCACCTGGGTAAAGATCATAAACCGATTACACCGCTCTACAATTACCTCAAGTCTTTTCCGGAGGATTTAAAAACTAAATTTTACTCTACCTACGGTGGCGAGAAAGCCTTCGCACAGGCAACAGCTTCTCCCGTGCTAGGTCTGCTGAATTCTGGAATGCAACTCTATTGGCTGAAGTATAAAAAGCCTGACGTCTTTGAAAAAATAAAGGTCAGTCTTCACCTGCCACAGTTTATCTCATCCCTATTTACTGGCATACATTATACCGACATCACCAGCATCGGGTGCCATACCAACCTCTGGAATTTTCAGGACAACCACTATCATCAGTGGGTTCGTGAAGAAGAAGTCGATCGAAAACTCGCTCCGATCAAACCATCTGATAGTGTCATCCCCTCTAAAATCAATCAGCAACCCATCGTATCCGGCATCGGACTGCATGATAGCTCTGCTGCGCTTATACCGTATTTATCCTGCTTCCCAGAACCCTTTATCCTGCTCTCCACCGGAACGTGGTGCATCAGTCTCAATCCATTTAATAACATGCCACTCACGGATAAAGAATTGAGCCATGATTGTTTGTGTTACTTCACCTACAAGGGTAATGCGGTGAAAGCATCCCGGTTGTTCACCGGTTTGGAACATGAACAGCAAGTAAAGAAACTGGCCGACCATTTTCATCAAAATGAAACCTACTATAGTAACATTGGGTACAATCCGGAAATAGTTAAAGAAATGAAAAACATTTCCTTTCAGGAAGACAAACTAGCCGAATATCAATCGTACGAAGTTGCCTACACACTGTTTATCAAAGATCTTGTTAAGCGACAGGTAACTTCTACTAACCGCGTGCTGAATAATACCCCTGTAAAACGTATTTTTGTTGACGGAGGATTTAGTAAGAACCAGATCTTTATGCACCTGCTTTCAGAAGCCATGCCATCTCTTGAAGTTTATGCAGCATCGATTGCTCAGGCAACAGCCCTGGGTGCGGCCATGGCCATCCATCATCATTGGAATAACAAGCCATTACGAAATACAATCATAGATCTACAGTATTTTCCTACATCATCCGGAGCTGCGTTGATATGAACATTGGACTTTTCATTCCCTGTTACGTTGATCAGTTTTACCCACATGTTGCCATCGCAACGCTGCAACTGCTGGAGAAGTCTGGCTTAAAAGTCTCCTATCCGCTTCAGCAAACGTGCTGTGGACAGCCCATGGCCAATTCTGGTTTTGAACACCTGACCAATCCCTGTAGCACTAACTTTATCGAAAACTTTTCAACATTCGATTATATTGTTTGTCCTTCGGGAAGTTGCACCTTGCACATTAAAGATCATCTTCATGATGAGAAGCATCCCGTAGAAGCCGCCAGCATTCGAAAGAAAGTGTATGAGCTTACTGAATTTCTGACCGATGTCATTCAGCTAAAAAAAATCAAGGCCAGGTTTCCACACAAGGTTGGTTTGCATCAAAGCTGCCACGGACAACGTGGTTTAAAGCTTTCGCAGATGTCGGAGTTAGTAGCTCCCGCATTTTCAAAACCTGAAAGTCTGTTACAAATGGTGAATGGCCTTGAATTGGTTACGCTCGATAGAAAAGATGAGTGCTGCGGTTTTGGCGGAACGTTTTGTGTGAATGAAGAAGCCGTGAGTGTCAAGATGGGTAAGGATCGTGTAGCGGATCATATCCGGCAGGGCGTTGACTATATTACCGGTGGCGATATGAGTTGCCTCATGCACCTGGACGGTATTCTGCGAAGACAAAAAAGCAGCGTGAAGACTATTCATATAGCCGAAATTCTTAATGCAGGGTAAAAGCATGAATGACACCTTGAAGAACCATGCCACGCTGGCCGAAAAATTTAACCGCGATATTCCGCGGGTTGACTGGCATGATAAAACGTTGTGGTTCGTTCGCGAAAAACGGGATAAGGCTGCGAATCAAATTCCTGACTGGGAAAAACTTCGCGAGACAGCATCACAAATCAAAAACAATGTACTGAGTAACCTCCACGACTACCTGGTGGAGTTTGAAAATAATGCTCAGCAAAATGGCATTACCGTACACTGGGCATCCACTCCGAAAGAACATAACGAAATTGTTCACCGCATTATTCAACAGCATGGTGTCGAGCACATTGTGAAAAGTAAATCGATGCTGACCGAAGAATGTGGACTGAATGAATATCTGGAACATCAGGGTATCGAAGTGGTGGATACCGATTTAGGTGAACGCATTGTTCAACTGGCAGGCGAACCACCCAGCCATATTGTGTTACCCTGTATACACTGGAAGAAAGAAGAAATCGGTGAGCTCTTTCATCAGCACCTGGGTACACCAAAAGGAAATGCTGATCCGCAATTTCTAACATCAGCCGCACGGGCACATTTACGGGAACACTTTCTGCACAGTAAGGTAGCCATCACCGGAGTGAATTTCGCTGTCGCGGAAACAGGTGAGTTCGTTGTTTGTACAAATGAAGGTAATGCCGACCTCGGAGTTCAACTGGCCGATGTTCATATCGCCTGCATGGGCATTGAAAAAATAATACCCCAACGTAAACACCTCGGTATATTTCTGCGTCTTCTCGCCCGCAGTGCAACGGGCCAACCCATCACAACCTACTCCAGTCATTTTCAGAAACCTCGTGCCGGTCAGGAGATGCACATCGTGCTGGTGGACAATGGTCGAAGTGAACGATTGGGTAGTGAGGATTTCAGAAATGCTTTAAAGTGCATCCGTTGTGGCGCATGCTTCAATACCTGTCCTGTTTACAGGCGCAGCGGTGGCCATAGTTATCATACGGCTGTAGCCGGACCTATTGGTTCCATTCTTGCCCCTGCGCTGGACATGGAGAAAAATGCAGATCTTCCCTTCGCTTCAACCTTGTGTGGCTCTTGCACCAATGTTTGTCCGGTGAAAATTGATATCCACGATCAACTTTACAAATGGCGTCAAGTGTTGGTTAAGAATGGACATGTTACCCGTGGAAAAAAATTCAGCATGATGAGTATGCGTTTTCTGTTATCTCATTCCTCATTGTACAATTTTTCAGGAACGCTAGGAAGATGGGTAATGAGGAACTTACCATCTTTAGTCAATAACAAATTTAATCCCTGGTATAAGCAGCGCGAAATGCCCCAGGCACCAGCACAATCTTTTCGTTCATGGTACCTGAAGAATAAACAGCATGGGAAGTAGAGAAAAAATATTAGCTGCTGTAAAAACGAATCAGCCACCCCTGAGCCCGTTGCCGTCAAACTGGCAAGGTTCAAAACATACTACCAACCTTAAAGAGCAATTCATCCAAACGGTAACAAACATAGGTGGGCTTGTCATCGAGGTTAACAGTGTCGAAGAAATTATTCCCGCAGTAAAAGATAAATTCCCTGAGACTACCCGCATCGTCAACCTGCTAGAATCACCAAAACCGACTGGTGCAAGTCTTGGTGATCCCCATGAATTTGAAAATGTAACGATCGCCATCATGCAGGGTCAATTGGGTGTAGCTGAAAATGGTGCCGTTTGGTTAACCGATAAACAGATGGGCGATCGCGTCCTTCCGTACATCTGCGAAAATCTGGTGCTTGTCATGAAATCAACAGAAATTGTTCCTACGCTGCACGAAGCCTACGAACGTATTGGATCTTCTGATTATGGACTGGGCACTTTCCTTGCGGGACCATCCAAAACGGCCGACATCGAACAATCATTAGTGCTGGGTGCACATGGGCCGAAGAGTCTGATGGTGTACTTGCTCCCTTAACTAGATTTTCCCTTCAGGAACTTACAAAGCTCCTACAGAAGAACCAATTCAGGAGGTATAGATTTTATTTCATCATCACAACCTTACCGACAAAAAGGCTGTCCAAGATGGTGTACAATACCATTACCATGACAAAGTCATTCCTAGTTATACTTGTTTTGATAGCCGCTGGCTGTGCGGATTCAGAGGATCGCGGAAAAGAGACCAGCGTATTTCTGGCCGTTAAAAAAGCAGCAGGCAAATGTCAAACTTCACTTCCTGCAATGACATGGCTTCGTGATCTCATTCAGAATTCGCAAAACAATCCGCACTACCAGGGTGATTTCTATGCCGTTTCAACAAGCATGGGCACGGTGATTGTTCAGCAACCGCTTATTATGAGTTGCCTGGGCTGCATCCGATTTGATTGTAGCGGAAATCCGATAACCACTATCGAAGACTCGCGACTGGAAGAGCTTATGCAAGGAATAAATTCAGACAATAAGATATATAGTTGGATCGAATAGACGAACCAACCCTATCTGCCGCTGATTTAAATTGAAATCTAAACGTGATCGTTTTGTTCCGGAGGCTCCGGAGCAAAGGTAATCTCGCCAATGTGCGATTTCACGAGTTTCAGATCAGGGTCGGTAACGTGGGCATCGTAGCCATCGTTGGCAAGCATGGTGTGAATCTCTTCTGCATACGCTTTGCGCTTGTACAGATGAAAGTCTTCCCGTGCAAAAACAGGAAAACGACCTAAGCGCTGTTCGCGATCGCGAAAGTTGAAGCCACACAGCCAAAGATCACTCTTGCTGTATTGAATGCGGAACAAGGGCATCTGCGGATATTCTTTTATCCACTCGATAACCTCCTCACGTGTTCCCTGAACAATCTCCGTCAACTTGAATGTTTTCACCACGTCTCCTTGATTCGGCTTGTTCAGCAAAATCAGATCAAAGTTTTTGACATAGGCCGATAAGCCTACACATCCACACAGTACCATTAACGGATTTTGTGCATCACCATGCAACCGGACATCAAGATTTTTGCTACTGAAAAATGCCTGAAGTCTGCGATTTCTCTTCTGGACAATACCTGTCAGTTCCGGATTTACCGGGCTTTTAAATTTTACCTGCATAACATTTTGTGTAAGATGGGCTCCTTACGGAGGCCAATATAATTAAAACAAATAAAGACAACAGAAGTTTGCATGATTTTTTAGAAAAGAGGGCATCTATACCTTGACCGCTAATGTTGATTCCCCACAACGCACTACAATCATAGCTATTTATTCTAATTCATAATCCACCGTCTATAAAAAACCAAAGCCGTCCGGTCAGTGCCCCTGTTACCAACTATAGACACCTGTACCGAACGACTTTGAATGAAATAACTGCTATTTCAATTTTACACGGGCAAACCAGAGTTCTTTGCCGGGCTTGTCGGCACCAAAAAATACAAGTGTCTCACGCTTATCAGTTTCCAGAAATGGATAATCCGGATGTAGATAATAGCCATCGCCCTTACCAAAGGTTTTCAGCTCGGAAAGATCGGATGACTTCATATTGACCCTTCCAATACGCGGATAGGTAAGAAGTTTCTTACCAGGACCAAGTCCTTTAATTTCCTGCAAAATCCAATAAATATTACCATCAGTTCCCTCAATTAAGGTTTGTGGACATGCGTATACCGAGGTTGTTGTGGTGATGGTTTTGTAGGTTAATCCATACTGTGTATCGGTTTCCACGGTGATACCTTTTTCTTTTGTATCCAATCCATACTGGGCTTTTAGTTTCCCGTTGGCATCAAACTGAAAACCTAGCACATCCTCAAATTTGTTGATATAACCCTCTCTTGTTTTGTCATAGTTTTGACCAAGTACAAATAAATCACCATTGGAGGCGAAGCGATAGCTTCTAATCCCAAACTCACGTCCTTCATAGTCAGGCGTTTTACGTTGGTTGGGCGGAAATTTTTGCTTTGCCTTAAACTCATCTAATGTTGTTTCCG
Source organism: Cyclobacteriaceae bacterium (assembly GCA_016787565.1). GTDB lineage: Bacteria > Bacteroidota > Bacteroidia > Cytophagales > Cyclobacteriaceae > JAEUUG01. The sequence continues at coordinate 192,253 of JAEUUG010000004.1, read as the reverse complement.
TGAGGTAGATCATTTTTCCATTAACCACTTTCATCAGTTGAACGGCCTTGTACTTTACTTCGCCACTACCGAACCCGCCAATAGTAACACCAGGCTTTGCACCTTCATTATAGTATTTGTCTTTACCCGCTAAGGCAGGTCCATAAAAATATTCTTCACCATTCTCTGTATAAATCATTTCATGCACTGACCAATAACTGGACGGGCTGTTAAAATTTAATCGCTGTGTTATTGCGCCCTCATTGTTTACCTTGATGTAGGTGTAATTATTATTATTCGGATCAGTTGTTTTCTTACCACCGGCATTAGAAGGAGCAAAAATGAAAACTATATTTTCAATACCTGGATTTTCAGGGTCATCAAAATTAGGTTTGTCGGTAGCCCGAACAAAAGCCAGACTCTGGAAGTAAGGAAAATTAAAATCCGTTGTTTTAACCAGATCCAGATCACTGTTGAACTTCAACAACCGAACAGCTCCTGCATCTTCATTGCCCTTTGCACTCATCTTGGGCTTAACAGAAGCCAGCACAAACAGATCACCGGTCATATCGTCTTCGGCATGCGTTATTAAGGTGTATGTATTTCCATCATCGGTTTTAGGTTTAACTTTTTCAAGGATATCTACCTTTTTGGAATATCCACCTATGAGAAAATTGTACTTGCTGGTTATTTTCTTCTTCCGCAACACTAGCGTGCCCATCATATTATTCTCAACTGTATTCCCCAGGGTAACATACTCTTCACCTTTGAAGCGGAACCATTTAAATTTCTTCTTCATCTTCTCCGCCTCTTCCTGCAATTCGCGGTCTTCGATGAAATTGAAATCAACATCAAATACATATTGTTCATATTTAAACGTGTTCTTCTTTTGATCCGTGAAATACGTAAGCGTATACGTTTTAGCGGAAGCATCATAATCAAGACCCGCCAGGTAACCCCGTTTGGAAGCACGCGAAATCTTATACGTCTTTTCTAACTCAAGTTCCTGAGCAGTAACCTGTCCGCCCAGAAAGCAAAGCATCATACAAAGGGAGAGAAATATTCTTTTCATGGATATAGATTTAGTACATGCAAGTACATCCCCTGCATTGCGTTACTCAATACCCGTAGCATGGTAAATTAGTATCCGTGCTGGTACGGATGCGTGGTTTGCGAATGGAAAATTCGTTCAGACAAGCTTGTGTTCGAGGGCAAACTTCACTAAGCCTACAATGGAACTGGTGTTCGTTTTGCGGAAAATATTTTTCCGGTGGGTTTCTACCGTACGCTCACTTATAAAAAGTTTCTCAGCAATCTGTTTGTTTGAATATTCTTTGGCAATCAGACGCACAATATCGCTTTCTCGTTCAGTCAGGAGTTGAGCCTCCCCACTGGGTGCGTTCAGTTGCTCCATCATTAACTTTGTAATTTCAGGGCTTACGTAGGGCATACCGGCCATCACATACTTCAGCGCGTTCTTTAATTCAAAATGCTGAATGTTTTTTAACAAATAACCATCAACACCTTCCTTCAATATACTTTTTACCATGTGCCCTTCATCGTGCATACTCAGGGCAACCACCTTTACGGCAGGATAATTTCGCTTGATCAAACGCGTAAGTTCCATGCCCGACATTCCTGGCAAACTGTAATCCGTAATGACGATATCAGGCGTATCTTTTTTTAAAAACTCTACAGCTTCTTCAGCAGATCCAACTGCTGAAAGCACAACAAAAGCCGGGTCGTTTCCCAGCATGGATACAAGTCCGTCAAGCACAATCCTGTGATCATCTACCAGTACCACACGAATCCTTCTCTCTGTATTCATCAGTGATAAAAATAACCTCTCCTGATAGTCTTCTCCAAACATCAGGGAAGGAATTGCACCGGAATATTTGTCGGCAAGTACGATTTCGGGAAACTTCCAAAACTAAAAATAGCCATTACAATCAAGGATAGAACCCATACCATAAGTCCCTGGACATAAGCATTCATCAAACCAAGACCCAGAAAATCGGCTGTAAAAGAAATGGTGAACGAAAGTACCATGAAAACCACGCCCCAAAAAAGCATTTTATTCAGGCTGCTGCCCGAGGTATATTCGGCACTACTCCTGCTGCTTAAATGACGATGAAGCTCCTGAACAAACTGTTGATATGCCTGAACCTGGTACACACTCTTGCCTGCAGCGTCATAGTTTTTATTGGTAATCACAATAGGATCAAGTCCATCCTGATAGAGATGAATTTTATACAACTTTTTACTGTACCTGGAAAGCCGTACTCCGGTAACATTTGCATAGGGAATATATTCTTCCCGTGTTCCATCGAAAATGGTGGCAGCAAAGGCATTCAGGCTAATGGTTGTCTGACCCTGCCGTAATGAATTTCTGAAAACGTATTCCATCGGAATTTTTAACAGTAAATTCATTCCGTTCGTCTGGAAATGGAATACCCACAACCCGGTATTTACCACTCCGTACCAGCACGGATAGCTGGATTTATGAAACCAACGGTGCTGAGATTACTGCAGTCGTTCCAATTCTACCAGACTGAGAGTCAATTTCAATGGTTCCCTTAATCAGGCCAAGGCGCGAATTAATGTTTTTCCATCCGTTACCCTGCCCTTCTACAAGGGTTTTGCTGTCAAAGCCATGACCATCATCCTCCACCGTAATCACTACTTCATCACCGTGGTTAATCACTTGCAGGGTAATGCTTTTGCATCCACTGTACTTGACTACGTTATTAACCCATTCCTGACATACACGATACAAGGCTATTTTTTGCTCCATCGGCAATTCCTGCTCCATTTTAAAAGCCTGCACCTTCACCTGAATTTTACCCGTACGATTCATCCGGTTAGCAAATTCTTCCAACGCTTCCGGCAGACCGCTATTCATCAGCACCTGTGGCATTAGATTGAAAGCAATGTTGCGTATCTCACCATTCATCTCATTTAACACCACAACAGCCTGTTCAACCGATTTTTGGCTTAGCTCCTCATGCGAGAGATTCAGTCGTAAGGCTGATATCATTTGTCCTAGTCCATCGTGAAGATCAGCCGCAAAGCGTTTACGCTCTTCTTCCTGCGAAGCAATAACCGCTTGTAACTGGCGCTCTTTTAAGGAGGCACGTGTTGCCTCTAATTCAGCTTTTTGTTTAAGCCTGGTTTGTACCGTCCACAGATACCCCAACCCGACCAGTGCCAGTAAAACCATCACTAAAGCGATCGTAAAAATCTGATTGCGCTGCAATCGAAAGTCTTTAATCTCATTTTCCTGCTTCAATATTCTGATTTCACTTTCTTTTTTTTCAGTTTCATATTTCTTTTCCATATCCACAATCTGCCTGCTCTTCTGCTCATTAAAAATTGAATCCTTTACTGCCACACTCTTCATCATGTAATCGTAAGCTTTGCTGTAGTTCTTTTCCATTTGATACGTCTCCGCGAGCATTTGAAAGATATGTCTTCGGAGATCTTTATAATCTATCTCCATGGTAATCGCTAATGCTTCCAGCAGATACGTACGGGAACGCGCATACTCACCTTGCATAAAGAACAGCTCACCCAGATTATTCAGTGCAATGGCATACCCACCCCGATCGCCCAGTTGTTTGCGTAAATCAATCACCCTCAGCAGATAGCGCTCTGCTTCGCGATATCGGCCAGACTTGGCCAGGAGTGTGCCCATATTATCGTAGTTATAGGTTACACCATTCAAATCATGCAACGCCTCCTTTATCGTTGCCGACTCCTGATAAAATTCCATTGCCCGCTTAAAATCTCCTTTCAACTCATACACAATACCCAGGTTATTCATGCTGTTGGCAATTTGTGCCGAGTCGTTGATGGCAGAACTTAACGTGAGCGCATCCTGAAAATTGGTTAGCGCTTTATCAGTGTCGCCTTGCTTTTTATGAAACGTGCCTATCTCGTTCCAAACGGATGCCATGCCTCTTTTGTCGTTTAGTTTTTCGTATCGGGCAAGCGATTGAAGGTACGCCTCCATGGCCTTATCATAATTACCCTGGTAATAGTACGCAACACCTTTATAGAGCAGACTTTTTGCAGCCTCCTGTGTATTCATGCTTGTTTTTTCTGCGAGCTGAAAAGCCTGATCAGCAAACTCGGCAGACTTTTGAAAATCGATGGAGCGCATCGCCCCGCTGAGCTCAATGAGAATTTCAGCTTTTCGCAGGTCATTATTTTCCAGCTGCAGCAATGTCTGCAGGCTATCGGCTACCGGAGTTTGAGCGGGTGTAATCGTTAGAGAAAAAAAGGAACAACAAAACAGTATTCCAACGACAAAATTATTCATAAAGATTTTCAACCTTGTTGTTAATCAAACCGGATTGCTTTAATGGGACTGATCCTGGCAATGACCATGGTGGGCAGCAACAGCACAAGCGTCACGACCAGGAATGTAAGCAAGTTTAACATCCCGACAATTTCCCAATGCCAGCTGATGGGCACTTCACTCATATAATAATCCTGAGCATTAAGTTTGATGATCTTGAAGTGATCCTGAATAAAACACAAACCAAGGCCTACCATATTGCCGGCCACTAATCCTTTTGCAATCAGGTTAATTCCCTGGTGTACAAATACCGACCGAATCAACCTGTCACCGGCACCTAATGCTTTAAACATACCAATCATCTGTGTTCGCTCCATTACCAGGATCAGTACAATCGAAATCATATTGACACATATCACCAGCAAGATGATCACCAGCAAAATATTAACCTGACGGCTTAGCAGATTTAACCATTCAAAAACCTGCAAATACTTGTCGCTCACGCGTTCAATATTGAGATCAAAATCCATCGAGTTTCCGATCGCCACGCCTGCATCATCAATCCTTTCAGAATCCTTAACAAAAATTTCGAGTCCGCCCGCTAAACTATCTGACCAATCATTAAGCCGCTGAATCATCCGGATGTCACCCAGAATAACCTTGTTATCAAAATACTCTGAAAGGTTAGTCTCGTAGATACCCTGAACTTTAAGCTTCCGAAAGCGTGGTGGATTTTGAAAAAAGTGAACGACTATATCATCGCCAACATTGGCGTTCAACTTTTGCGAAATGCTTTTACTCAGCACAACCTGATTGGCATAACCTGAATCCGGCAGGACCAGAAAATCGCCCGCGATCATATTCTGCTTAAATGCCTGCGAATCAAAACTTTTTCCAATGCCTTTGATTACTACACCAAGCACTTCATTCTCCGTTTTAACCAGGCCTGTTTTGTGCGCATACTCCTGAATACGATGGATGAACGGAAAATCCTTTTGCTGCTGATAAATCGGAATCTGATAGTTCATGGGCTGCTCTTCCGGAGAATTGCTCATGCTGAATTTAGTTACCAGCAAGTGGCCACTGAAACTGTAAATTTTGTTTTTAACTGTCTCCTGAAAACCTTTCATAATCAGAAAGGCTACAATGGTAGCCGCCAGCCCGATGGCAATACTGGCTATCGCAATTTTGTGGATGGTGGAAGAAAAGCCTTCACGCTGTTCACGGCTGATTCTTTTCGCTATAAAATAAGAGAAGTTCAAGTTGTTTTATTAGTAACTTTTCGGCCGTAAAGATTCTATGCAAAATAGGATTTGAGTACGGTATTAACAACTACACTATGTTCCATAAACTTGTTTCCGGAATTCTTGCTGTGCTTCTTTTCTGCCAATGCAGTGGAAAGGGTACAGCACTACTCCAACATGAGCCTGTCAAATCCAATCAAAAAAAAGAAAAGATAGTGGTTGGTGCAGCGCAACTTGATGTATTGCTGCCCATGCTCAGTCAAAAAAGAGTCGGGTTGGTGGTAAACTACACAGCCCAGCTTGGCAAAACACACTTGGCCGATACATTACTCAGCAGGGGCGTGAACATCAAAAAAATATTTGCACCTGAACATGGCTTTCGTGGTAATGCAGCCAACGGAGAAGATGTTAAAGATGGCGTTGACACCAAAACCAAACTGCCCATCATTTCCATTTACGGAAAAAGTAAAAAGCCATCGGCCGCACAGTTAGCAGATATTGACATTCTTATTTTTGATATTCAGGACGTAGGCGCCCGATTCTATACCTACATCAGCAGCATGCATTATGTGATGGAAGCCTGTGCGGAAAATAATAAGCAACTCATCATACTGGACAGACCAAACCCAAATCCATATGTCGATGGGCCTATTCTTCAACCCGATTTCAAATCCTTTGTTGGCATGCATCCGATACCGATTGTACATGGACTTACGATTGGGGAGTTAGCAGAGATGATTAACGGAGAGGGCTGGCTTGCCGGCAACCGAAAATGTGAGCTAACCATCATCCCCTTAAAAAACTGGGCACATGCCGATGATTATTCGTTACCCGTTCAGCCATCTCCCAACTTACCGAACGATCAGTCCATCCGGTTGTATCCTTCTCTCTGTTTGTTTGAAGGAACGGTTGTCAGTCTTGGCAGGGGAACACCAAAACCTTTTCAGGTTCTTGGTCACCCGGAGTTGAAAGGAATGCCGTACCAGTTCACACCGGTTACCATCCCCGGAGTGGCACTCAATCCGCCTAACGAAAATACGTTGTGCTACGGAGTTGATCTGAGCAATGAGAAAGTGGAACGGAAATTAAACCTGCACTACTTGATTGATTTTTACCAAGCCTTTCCTGATAAGCCGAAATTCTTCATCAACTATTTCAACACACTGGCGGGCAATGCAACCTTACAACAGCAAATCAAGGACAACTGGAGTGAGGAACAAATCCGCGAAAGCTGGAAGAAGGACCTGGATACCTACAACCTCATGCGAAAAAAATACCTCATTTATCCGTGAGTGTAAATCCGGAACGTTACAGGTTGCAAGGTTGAATTGAAATCAAGTATGATTCATGAGCAAAGCTGAAAAAGTAAAAGACATTCTGAATATTCTGGATTTCTACTATCCAAAACCTGAAGTTCCACTTCAGCACAAGGATGCATATACGTTATTGATTTCAGTTTTGTTATCAGCGCAATGCACCGATGAACGTGTAAACAAAACTACACCTGCGCTTTTTAAGCGTGCCGATAATCCCTACGACATGTTGACGTTAAGCGTAGAGGAGATTCGCGACATCATAAAACCTTGCGGTCTCTCACCGATGAAGTCGAAGGGCATTGCAGGGCTATCGAAAATTCTGGTTGAAAAATACAATGGTGAAGTGCCCAATACCTTTGAGGCCCTGGAAGAACTTCCGGCTGTCGGCCACAAAACTGCTTCGGTGGTAATGACCCAATGGTTTGGTATACCAGCCTTCCCGGTGGATACACACATTCACCGGCTGGCCTATCGCTGGGGTTTATCCAATGGAAAAAGTGTAGAGCAAACTGAAAAGGATCTCAAGCGACTGATTCCGGAGGAGAAATGGAACAAGGTCCACCTGCAGATTATTTACTTCGGCCGGGAATTCTGTCCTGCACGAGGGCACGATTGGAAGACATGCCCCATCTGCTCAAAATATCTGCGCAAGCAACTTCAGGATTAGAAGTGTTTGTGCGATGTTGGTTGGAGCTATTCAGCCAGTACCGGGCGATTGACAATGGATTTTGTGGTCGCCTCCAATATCTCGAAAGCACTTTCCGCCATGCGATTCTCAGTATCCAGTGTAGGGTTTACTTCAACTATTTCCCAGGCACATATCTTCGGACTTTTCGCTAATTCCACATTCAGAATTTTAGCCTCCTCTACCGTCAGTCCGTTCGGAACAGGTGTACCGGTTCCCGTGCTGATGCGTGAATCCATGCTATCCACATCGAAAGAGATGTAGATCATATCACAATGATCAAGCATTTCAAGTGCACGCTGTGCAATTTTTACTGCGCCTACTTTTTTAAGATCCTCGGTCTCAATAAAATTGACATTGTATTTATTGATCAGGTAATTTTCTGGTTTCTCTAAATCGCGTACCGCGATGTACACAATGTCTTCCGGATAAATTTTCGGACCAGGAATACCAACATTTTTTAATTGCTCCCAATATTCAAGTGTTTCACCACGCGGATCATTCACCTTACATTCCAGGTTGTCGATGCCACACGCCATCGCCAGGCTCATGCCGTGCATATTGCCGGAAGGCGTTGTAAAGGGTGTATGAAAATCCGCATGGGCATCAATCCAGATAACCCCTAAACGAGATTTAGGATTAGCCTTTTTAATCCCGGAAATAGTGCCATAGGCTGTACTGTGATCACCTGCAATGACGATGGGGAAATCTTCTTCCCACAGCGTTTCGTAAACTTCCAGGCACACTCGCTCTTCCATAATCATCACGCCATCAATAAATTTGGCGTAGGAGTGTTTGGCGCCATCGAAAAGAAGTTCGTTCACATTTTCAACTTCCACCGATTCGTGTTGCTTGAAAAAATCGGAGTGCAAATCGAGACTGGCAATCTTCATCGCCTCCACTCCTAAACTCGCTCCGCGCGTTCCGGCACCGATTTCGGACTTCACTTCTATAATCTTCAGCTCTTTCACAGGAATATTTATTAAGGTTTTTGAATACAGATAAATTGAAAAAAATTGAGAATCCAAGACGCCTGAAATGAGGACGTCAGAAGTCAGGCAACCCGATCGCGATCGGGAGCGCATGGGCAGATGCTAAACAGGAAAACCGGTTAACCATGCAATTGTTTGTGTTATTGCAAAGATGGCAAATTTATCACAATATTGCACCTCTTTTGTGGAACCGTTACTTGTTTTCGCTGCCTGTAACTCGTGTGCCTGACGCGTTAAAAGCAGCCCCAAAACGACCCGGAAGAATATCGTCAAAATACGTTTTAAAGATCACGATTAACGATTTACCGCATACATGAAGAGCTATCGGGAGCTGATTGAGCAAACCTTTGAGTTTCCTCAAAAAGAATTTAAGGTCCGCGACCACGAATTGCTGTTTAACGATGTACCCCTGGTGGATATCATTAAACAATACGGAACTCCCCTTAAGCTCACATACCTGCCCAAAATCAGTGAGAACATCCGCTTCGTGCAGGCAACGTTCAACAGTGCCATTGAGAAGTTTAAATACAATGGTAAGTACACGTATTGTTATTGCACCAAATCTTCACACTTTTCTTTTGTGATGGAAGAAGCCCTGAACAATCAGGATGTGCACATGGAGACTTCTTCTTCATACGATATTCCGATTGTTCGGTCACTATACGAACGTGGGCGGGTAACAAAAGACACGTATATACTCTGCAATGGGTTTAAAATGCCCCTGTACCGTCAATATATCAGCGAATTGATGAACGATGGCTTCCACAATTGCATACCTATTCTGGATAACCTCGGTGAAATTGATTTCTACGAACAAAATGCTAACGTTCCGTATCGGGTAGGTATTCGCGTAGCCGCGGATGAGGAACCAAATTTTGAATTTTACACATCGCGCCTGGGCATCCGCTACAGCGATATCAATAATTTTTATAAAGATAAGATCGAGAAAAGTGAAAAGGCTTCCCTGAAGATGCTTCACTTCTTTATCAACACGGGCATTAAAGATACCGCGTACTATTGGAGTGAATTAAGCCGATTCATTTTTAAATATTGCGAACTGAAGAAAATGTGTCCGTCATTGGATTCCATTGATATCGGTGGGGGCTTCCCCATTAAAACTTCCCTCACGTTCCAGTATGACTACAAATACATGATTGAACAAATCGTGGAGAACATCAAATGGATTTGTGATAAGAACAATGTACCTGTACCCAACATCTTTACGGAGTTTGGAAGTTTTACCGTAGGGGAAAGTGGAGCAGTATTGTATTCGCTGGTTGACCAGAAATTACAAAACGATAAGGAACTGTGGTATATGATAGACGGTTCGTTCATCACACACCTTCCCGATGCATGGGGATTAAACCAGAAATACATTTTGCTCGCCCTCAACAAGTGGGACGATCCGTATCACAAAGTAAACATTGGTGGCCTGACCTGCGACAGCATGGATTATTACAACTCGGAGGCGCATACCGGTGAAGTGTTTCTACCGATGATCAACGATGAAGAGCCTTTGTACATCGGCTTCTTTCACACAGGCGCTTACCAGGAATCACTGGGAGGCTATGGTGGCATTCAACATTGCCTGATACCTGCTCCGAAACATGTACTCATTGACCGGAATGAAGACGGAGAAATTACCACAAAACTTTTCGCGCCCGAGCAAACACAAGACAGCATGCTGAAGTTGTTGGGTTACGAAAAATAAAGTTCATTACACTTTTTTATAAAAAACAAAAGGTCCGGAATTGCTTCCGGACCTTTTGTTTTTAAGTGTTAGGAGTATTCCTTAGAAAGAAATGGCACCTTGAATCACGAATCCCTTAAAGTTTCCTTTGTAGAACCTGTTGTTAGCCCCTGCATCTGGAAAACCAGTGTAATTCTGATTTACATACTCGCCTTTCATTAGAATGTTTCTGGTTACAAACCAGCCACCACCGATGGATAAACGATCAATGGTTACATCGTACTGTGTTCCAGCACTGGCTGCGGTAACACCTTCGGCAACAGTAGCATTCAACGTTATATAACGGCCACCGAAATAAAATTTCTCATTCTTACCAAAACGGTACAGTGCTTCTGCTGCAATTTGATCGGCTTTGCGATCGTCAATAGCTGCCCGCGCAGGAGTTGTGCCTTCGCCATTTTCAAATTGGTTTTTGCCCTTTGCAAATTCGATTGTACCAAAAATTTCAAGTCCGGCAAATTTCACAAAAGGGTTAATCATAATCGTTGTTACGTTATCACGGAAACCAGGATTGAACCTACCGGATGTATAGTTACCGGTTACTGTAACAGGTGCATTATCCATCACATACTGATAGTTCGATCCGGTGCGGTCACCGCCAAAGACTGTGTTGCTGGCAGATGACTTGGTAGTATAGAATGATCCTGTAAGACGGATGCGTAGATTGTCTTGTAATTGTTTGTCATATCCTAACTTTCCATAAATGGATGGTTTACGTTTGGCACCATCCGGAGTAGAAGGATCTGCAACGTTACCTTGAATTTCACCATCGGTCATGGCAATCATAGCAATGATTCCATTTTTCTTGAAGTACAACTCAGCACCAATTTCAGTAGTGAAGGCATCCATGATGTTATTTTCAATCCAGGGGTTCTGCAAAGTGTGTCCACCGTCACTTCTGCGGAAGTGCGCATCACCATAGTTAATTTCCATGTGACCAACTTTCAACGTCAGATTAGTCCAGAGTTTATCCATGAATTCGCTGTTGAGGAATTTCACTTTGTCAACTTGTAAATAGCCACCTTTTACCCAAAATTCATTGTGGTGATGGGAAGACATGTACGAAACCAGATTTAAGCTAACACCATCGTACAATTGTACATCAATGTTAAAGTTAGCTTGTGCCAGCGGAAAGCCTCCACCCATTTCGTACAAATTAGCAGCAGGTGTTGAAGTTGTCGTGAGGCCGTTGCTGTGTTTCAAACTCTGATACCCTTGTGTAAAACCAGCGCCAAGACGAAGCTTTAAGCCATCGTATACTACCGTATCGTCCTTGGATGTTTCAAAAACATTTATGCCCCGCTGGTCATACGGACGAAAGTATTGGATAGCGGGTTGAAACTGGGCCATTGCATTTCCAGCTAAGAGTGTCAGCAACATGATGCCAACGAATCTTACATTTCGATAAGTTATCATAGTTATTTTGTTTTGTATGGTTGAGGATACTTTCATTTTGTTGTTTAGTTGATTGTGTTTCATTTTGTCGGGGTTATTGTTAAATCAAAATTTACCGTTACTTCTTCACCTACTTTGATGGTGCCCATCATGGCGGTTGGCGGCACCATTTTGTAATCTTTCATATTAATCTTCTTCGAACCGATTAATTGGATGTCGCCATTCGCAAGAAGTTTTGCCTTTACTGGCATATCAAAGGTTTGGGTTGCTCCGGCCATGCTCAGGGTTCCGGTTGCGTCCAGGGTGAAGTCGGGGCCGTTTCCGGTAATCTTAATAATAGTGAGTTTGTAAACAATGTTGGGGTTCTTATCGGAGTTAAAGGCTTCATAGGTTTTATTATCCATGGTTTTACCTTTCTCGCTCTTAATAGATGTAACCGGAATTTTTACCTGAACATCTTTTACTTGTATAATTTTCTTGTCTTGCACCAAAAGGGAACCACTCCACTCTACTTTAGTAGCCTCGGAAGTCCACTCATGCAAGGTAGATGTTCCACTAACGGAAAGTTTAGGTGTTTTTAAAGTGTAGGGAACCTGAGCCTGCAAAGAGGCTGTGATTGCCAGTACGAATAATAAAAGTGCGAGTTTCTGATTCATATTTCTCATATACCGGGGGTTGTATTTCATACGTCTAAAATAGTTGTTTTTTGTGCTGTTCACGATGTGAAGGTAGGCCGGTGGTGATTTTTGATGCATGACTGTCATCAGACCAATAGTTGATTTATGTCACCTTTACTTTTGGTGTTTATCATGTGGCGCCAGTTATTGAAAGAGTAACGTTGTTCAGGCACTTTTCCTCACGCAGTATGGTGAAGACCCCTCAAACAACCCAACTCTTTATATATGCTGTACGGCCCGATGCAGGCACACCATATGCCATTTCGACAAACAGGATTTCACCAGAATTTTATTCCATATTTCCTTGCTTTTCAGTACATTCATTTCCCTTTCCCGAGTATCGTTTCACACGTAACCACACGCCCATGAAATATCAATGCGAGGCGTTTTATTCAAATCCGTCATTGGCATTGGTAATACATGGTATTTATAATCCTAAAATTTTACAGCCATGAAAGTCTACGATGAAAAACACATTAAGAACATTGTTCTGTTGGGCGCGCCCAAGGCCGGCAAAACCTTGCTGGCCGAAGACATGATTTTTGAAGCTGGTATCACACACCGAAGAGGTACCATTGAAGGAAAAAACACCGTTTCCGACTACCATGAAATAGAACAGGAACGCGGCAACTCCGTATTTGCCACGGCATTGCACACCGAATGGCAGGATTACAAAATCAACATTATTGACACACCCGGCTTCGATGATTTCGTGGGCGAAATGATTTCATCGGTCCGTGTGGCCGATACCTGCGTGATGGTAATCAATGCGCAGTACGGTGTGGAAGTAGGCGCACAACTTATCTGGAATTATGTTGACCAGTTTAATAAGCCTATCATCTTTGCTGTTAACCAGGTCGATCATCCGAAAGCTGATTTTGAAGCTGCGTTGAACTCCTTACAAGAGCGATTCGGAAAAGCGGTGACACAAATGCAGTACCCCGTAAGTGAAGGCGAGGGCTTTAGTGCCATTATCGATTTACTCAAAATGGTGATGTACAAATTTCCGGCAGAAGGTGGTAAGCCAGAGAAACTTCCGATACCGGCTTCCGAAATAGAAAAAGCTGATCAACTGCACAATGCACTCGTTGAGAAAGCAGCCGAGAACGATGAGAAACTGATGGAGAAATATTTTGAGAAAGGAACACTGGATGAAGATGAGATGCGCCTCGGATTAAAACTTGGCATGATACACCACGATGTATTCCCGGTATTCGTTACCTCCGCGAAAAAGAACATGGGTAGTGGCCGCATGATGGGTTTCATCGACAATGTTGCGCCAACACCCATAGAAGCCAAACCCGAAATCACCACCGATGGAAAAGAAATTCCGTTCGATCGCACTAAACCAACTGCACTATTTGTATTCAAGTCGCACCTCGAACCTAACCTCGGCAAGGTCACCTTCTTCAAGGTAATTTCCGGAGAAGTGACCACAAATTCTGAATTGATCAATAGCCAGACCGGAGCCATTGAAAAAATCCATCAGCTCTTCATCATGGACGGTAAAACACGTAACCCCGTGGATAAACTTGTAGCCGGTGATATTGGCGCCACACTCAAACTAAAAGATACGTATACCAACCAAACTCTTCATGCAAAAGGATTCGAGGTAACTGTGAAGCCAATTGAATATCCTGAACCACGCATTCGCACGGCCATTGTTGCGCTCAGTAAAAATGATGATGAAAAAATTGGGGAGGTTCTCCAGAAAATACACCAGGAAGATCCTACCCTTGAGGTTGCCTTCTCCAAAGAATTGCGGCAGTTAATCATTGCTGCACAAGGTGAGCTTCACCTGGCTGTATGCAAGTGGTACCTCGAAAATGTATATAAGCTCCACACCAATTTCGAAAGCCCGCGTATCTCCTACCGGGAAACAATTCGCAAATCGGCCATCGCCAGCTATCGTCATAAAAAACAATCGGGTGGAGCCGGACAGTTTGGTGAAGTACATATGCAACTAGAACCTTACTACGAAGGCATGCCGGAACCTGTCGAATACAATGTGCGGGGAAAGGAATTTATCGACCTCGAATGGGGCGGCAAGCTTGTCTTTTATAATTGTATTGTAGGCGGAGTGATTGATGCCCGGTTTATTCCATCCATCCTCAAAGGTGTCATGGAGAAAATGGAAGAAGGCCCCATCACCGGAAGTTATGTGCGCGATGTACGTGTCTGTGTATTCGATGGGAAGATGCACCCTGTAGATTCCAATGACATCTCCTTCAAGATTGCCGGTATGATGGCGTTCAAGGATGCTTTCATGCGGGCAGAACCACAACTGCTCGAACCCATTTGCGACCTTGAGGTACACGTACCCGAAGATGTGATGGGTGAAGTAATGGGCGATTTACAAACCCGAAGATCGTTGATCATGGGCATGGACAGCGATGGGCGCTATCAGGTGATCAAAGCACGAACCCCGCTGGCTGAATTGGATAAGTACACAACCTCCTTGCGTTCCATTACACAAGGCCGGGCATTTTTCACACAACATGTTGCCGACTTTGTACCGGTGCCATTTGATTTACAACAAAAACTGGCAAAGGAATTACACGTTATGGAAGAGGTGTAAATTTTCTAAATATTGCGTAACATGGTAGCTCATTAAATCCAACTACGATGAGCTACCGTGTTATTTTCCTTATCATCTTATTCGTTTCCGGATGGATTTCTGCGCCAGTCTATGCCCAGGAAACATATGCTGAAAAACTCGGCTTCCCCAAAGGCGCTAAGGTATTGATTCTGCATGTTGATGATGCCGGCATGTCATGGGACTCGAACCAAGGTGCTATACAGGCCCTTGAAAAAGGAGTAGCAACATCGGTAAGTGTGATGATGACATGCCCCTGGGTTCCGGGATTTGTTCACCATCTGCAAAAAAATCCTTCCATCGATGCGGGGCTTCACCTTACGCTCACATCCGAATGGAAAGATTATCGTTGGGGTCCGCTCACTGGTAAGCCAGCTGCTCCCGGTTTGGTGGATGATGAAGGTGCCTTGTGGAGTTCGGTTGAAAATGTTGTGAAGCACGCTTCCGCGGATGAAGTGGAGGCAGAAATTCGGGCACAACTTGAACGTGCCCGCAAGATGGGCTTTGAACCAACACACCTTGATTCGCACATGGGAACCTTGTTTGCTACACCAGAATTTCTGCAACGCTATATTAAAGTAGGCATCGAAAACAAAATACCCGTGATGCTACCAGGTGGACATAACACCATGATCATGGCGCAAATGCAGAGCAGTGAGCAACTACGCCAACAGTTGCAAGCAATCGGGCAAATGGTATGGGCATCGGGCCTACCGGTATTGGATGATTTACATAATGTAAGTTACGATTGGCACTATCCAACCGATAAAAATAGTACGGATACTGATCTGCAAAAATTTGCAACATCAAAATACAAGGAAACCATCAAAACCTTAAAGCCCGGCTTAACGATGGTGATCATGCATTGCACCGCACCCACTGAAGTATTTCCCTACATCACCGATTCCGGAAAAATCCGTAAAGGTGATCTGCTCGCAATGTTAGATCCGGAATTTAAAAAATTTCTCCAGGCAGAAGGAATCATCCTGACTACCTGGAGAGAGGTGAAAGCACGCAGAAGTGAAGTGAAGTGATCAAGAAGGTATGAAGAACGAGTTGAGAATACTATTCATGGGCACGCCCGAATTTGCCGTACCCAGTCTGGAAATATTGGTCGAACACAACTATAATGTGGTAGCGGTGATCACCGCACCCGATAAGCCACAAGGCCGTGGACAAAAAATAACTTTTTCTCCCGTAAAGGAAAGCGCATTGCGGCATAACCTTCCTGTGTTACAACCGACTAACCTTAAGGCACCCGAATTTTTGGAAGAACTTAAAAGCTATCGGGCCAATCTTCAAATTGTGGTTGCCTTTCGCATGTTACCCGAAGTGGTGTGGGCTATGCCAGCGCTCGGAACCTTTAATCTTCATGCATCCCTCCTTCCCCAATACCGCGGAGCAGCGCCCATCAACTGGGCTATCATCAATGGTGAAAAGGAAACAGGTGTAACAACCTTTTTTCTCAAGCACGAAATTGATACGGGCAGCATCATCTTTCAGGAAAAAGAAATCATTGATGAACAGGATACCGTTGGGACCTTGTATGAGCGACTGATGAAAAAAGGGTCTACTCTGGTGCTGAGAACAGTGAAAGCTATTGAAGCCGGAGACTATCCTTCCATTCCTCAAATCATTGATGGAGAGGTTAAACATGCCCCAAAAATTTTCAAAGAAACATGTCAAATCAATTGGGGTCTGCCCTCCCGGCAGATCATCAACTTCGTTCGTGGATTAAACCCGTACCCTGCTGCATGGACTATCCTGAATGGGAAGATGTACAAAATATTTCGATGTCATCAGGCAACTGACTTTAGTCAACAGGCGACTGTAGGTCATTTCGAAACTGACAATAAAAGTTATCTTTATAGTAAGACCGCAGATGGGTGGTTGTCGATTGATGAGCTACAACCAGAAGGAAAAAAACGGATGACCATCGGTGAGTTTTTACGCGGAGCAAAGTTATAATGAGTAGTAACTAAATCTTTACTTAATGAAATACGCACTCATCATCGGCTGGATTACACTAGGAATTCCGGTATTCGGTCAGTTAAAAGAAGATGACAAATCCCTTGCCCTTACTTACGACTACGTTGACTTCAAAGCATTTTCGCCAAAAAGTGCAATTGGCCTCACAGGTGAATATATGCTTGGTGATCATTTTGGTATTGAATTTTCCGTAGCTGGAGGTAAAGATTATTTGCATTTTGGGACAGGCGCGCTGTTCGCGCCTCTGGCGTTACTGTTATCCAACGCAAATACAGAAGATAGTGGCGGAGGATTACTGATCTTACTCCTCGGCATCGCTTCATTGTTCGAACATACCAATTATCATATTCCACTTTCCGAGAAAGTTGAATTGGTACCATACGTAAGTCTCTTACGGTTTCGGTACATATACGAAGAAATTCAACCCCATGATGTAGATATCTTTGCATCTTGGTCTATCGGCACCAAGCTGAGTTTAATCACCAAAAAGAATTGGTTCATCAACGCAACTGTTGAAGGAAGTCAGCTTTACTATTCCGGAAGACCGAAAGGTATACAAGCAGGCATTCACATTGGTCGCATCTTTAAAAGCAAAAGAGAATGATTATCTCCCTCATCGCAGCACTTTCTGAAAATAATGTTATTGGTAAAAACAATGACCTGCCGTGGCATCTGCCAGACGATATGAAATACTTCATGCAAACTACAAAAGGGCATCATTGTATTATGGGCAGAAAAAATTACGAGTCAATACCGGAGAAATTCAGACCGCTGCCGAACCGTACCAACATTGTAGTTACGCGTCAGCAACATTTTCATGCTCCGGGATGTATTGTTGTTCATTCACTGGAACATGCACTCACCCTGGCAGAAAAAAATGGTGAGCAGGAAGTATTTATCATTGGCGGATCAGATATCTATGGACTGGGTATGCCCCACGCGCACCGGCTTTATCTCACCGAAATTAAAACAAGCCTGGAGGGCGACACATTCTTTCCAAGCTATAAAAAAAATGAATGGAAAGAAGTTTCGCGAAAACATCATACAACGGATGATCGCCATATATTTTCATTTGATTTTGTGTTGTATGAAAAACTAACTCCTTAAATACTATGCGAACCACTCGTGGACGTTTAATCATGGCTGTTATAGTAGGGCTCATTGCCGTGGTCTCCTATTTTGGAAAAAAATCCATTAACCCCATCACCGGAGAGGAACAGTATGTATCCCTTACTCCCGAACAGGAGATCGCACTGGGCATTCAATCCGCACCAGAAATTGCTGCACAGTTTGGCGGACTTTACAACGACAATGAAGCACAAAACCTCGTAAAGCGTGTAGGCGCAAAAATTGTTTCAGGCACTGCAGCCGGAAGCTCACCTTATCAATTTGATTTTCATGTTCTGGCCGATGACCAAACTGTCAATGCCTTTGCTCTTCCCGGTGGTCAGATTTTTATTACCGTAGCGCTACTATCACGATTGAAAACCGAAGACCAACTTGCAGGCGTATTAGGACATGAAATTGGTCATGTTATTGGGAGGCATTCCGCTGAACACATGGCGCAACAGGAACTCACACAAGGCCTTATCAGTGCCGGGCAAATTGCCACGAACGATCCCAACATGATTGCCTCCTATGTCGGGCAGATGATTTCCATGAAATTCGGCCGGGAGGATGAACTGGAATCCGATGAGTTTGGTGTTCATTATATGTATGAAACTGGATACAATCCGCAAGGAATGATTGAAGTCATGGAGATATTGGCAGCAGCAAGCAGTGGCAGTAGCACACCGGAATTTCAAAGCACGCATCCGAGTCCGGAAAACAGAATTGAAAAGTTAGAAGAAATTATTGCTTCGCTGTAAATCGTCAGGTGGTGCCTGGATGGATACCCGGATACCGCAACTGAAAGGATCGGATCAAAATCGAAATATTTTTATATTTGTTAAGGGACAATTCCGTTCTCTGAAACATGTTTTACCTAATATTTCAATCATGAACATTTTTGTAGCGAAGCTTAATTTCAAGACACACAAAGAAGATCTGGAAGCTGCCTTTGCCAACTTTGGCCAGGTAACTTCCTGCAAGATTGTGCGCGACAAAGAAACAGGGCGCTCCAAAGGTTTTGGTTTTATCGAGATGCCGAATGATGATGAGGCCAATGCTGCCATTGCCGCCCTGAATGAAAAAGAACTGGATGGACGAGTTATTGTAGTGAAGCCGGCCAATCCTAAACCTCCGGCTAACGGATAACTTTAATATTGAGGACAAGCAAAATCCCCCGAAAATAACGGGGGATTTTAGTTTTAAAGAAATAATATCAACTTGAAGGTCTAATGTTTGAACGTGAAGCTGACTGGTAAACAAATTGGATTTTTTATTGGACCATTACTCTTTGTCATCATCCTGGTTACGGTGCCCAATGATTTTATTTCACCCGATGCCTATAAAGTATTGGCTGTTGGTGTATGGATGATCACCTGGTGGATAAGCGAAGCCGCACCGGTGGCCATATCAGCCTTGCTACCCTTAATACTTTTTCCTGCGCTGGGCGTGATGAATATTTCAGCATCCACTGCCCCCTATGCCAATCCTTCAGTCTTTTTATTTATGGGTGGTTTTATGATTGCCCTGGCACTTGAAAAATACAGGCTTCACGAGCGCTTTGCCATCAACCTGATCCGGCTAACGGGAACATCCGGTAATGGAATTATTTTAGGCTTTACGCTATCAACAGGAATTATCAGCATGTGGATCAGCAATACAGCCACAGCTTTGATGATGTTGCCAATTGCTACCTCTGTGATAACACTACTGAGAAAACCATCTTCAGAAGCCGGTGCACACATCAGCAAAGGAGAACACTATTTCGCGCTGGGATTAATGCTCAGCATTGGCTATGCCGCCAGTATTGGGGGTATGGCAACAAAAATCGGTACGCCACCCAACGTAGTCTTTGATGGTTTTGTAAAACAATTCTATCAACACGACATTACCTTCGGAAAATGGATGATGATCGGATTGCCGGTAGCGGCACTTATTACTGCAAGTACATACCTTCTGATTACACGAATTTTATTTCCAAACCGGCTTCCAAAGATTGAGGGATCTGACGGCTTGATTCGAACCCGTTTGGCAGAGTTGGGCAACATAAAAAAAGAAGAAAAATTAGTGCTGGTGGTATTCAGTATTACTTCTTTCCTCTGGATTTTTCAGGGATTGCTAAACACCTTTGCTGACAGTGATGTCTTTAACGATACGAACATTGCCATGTTCGGAGGTTTGCTCATGTTTACGGTACCCACTAAGCTTTCTGAGAATAAATTTCTGCTTACCTGGGAGGATACAAAGCGCTTACCTTGGGGGATTTTAATTCTCTTTGGTGGTGGCATTTGTCTTGCCAAAGGAATGGAAGTAACCGAAATCATTAAATCCATTGGCGATTACATTTCAATGCAGCGTCATCTCCCCTTCTGGGCGTTGCTCATCATCCTGATTACCATTACCGTGGTGTTAACCGAATTCATGAGCAATGTTGCACTGGTAACCATCTTTGTTCCGGTAGTCTTTGCCATCGCTGAAGGCTTAAACATCAACCCGATTCTGCTAGCACTTCCGGTAACCTTTGCCGCCAGTTGTGCTTTTATGTTTCCAATCTCAACACCACCCAATGCCATTGTCTTTGCGAGTGGTCATATTAAAATGAAAGACATGATGCGGGCAGGAATGTTATTGAATGTTGCATCCATTATTATCATCTGGCTGCTGGCCGTGTTCCTGTTGGAGGATCTGAATTTATAAAAATGAAAAGCCGGACAACTTCCGGCTTTTCTGATTCATTGTCGAACGATTAGTGCTGACGCTCTTTTGCTTTTTTCTCTTCTACGAGATATGCTGCACCGAGGCCCAAACCACCAAAAATAAACAGCATTGAAAAGTAGGCTACTTCCTGCATGCCAAAGGCACTATCTAAAAAGTAACCCATCAACAAGCCGGTGCCACCACCAATAAAGAGCAGCGCAAAACGCAAGGCCACCGAGGTGTTTTGTGCTTTGCGGAATATCTCCGGACTAATGCCCTTATCAATCATAGCCATGCGCTCCTCATTTTCATACTTGCGCAAGAAGACGACCATCGTAAATACACCAACGACACCCAGTATCGGTATTAATAATGCTAAGGTTTCAGTTTCCATAATGTTTGTTTTGTTAAATCTGACCCTTTGACGCAGTGCTGATGAGTGTGGTTACAGCGTTCTAAAAAATTCTGTCATTCATACTGAAACACAACCATTGAGCTTCCCCCAAACAAAAAAGGCACCCACAGGCGCCTTTTTAGATTTCATTGCGATCTTATCAATTAAAAATTGGAAGCTTCAGAATATCATTCGCAAAGATGAATACCATCAGCGCCAATAAAAAGACCATGCCTACTTTTTGGGCTACCTCCAAAAATTTATCAGAAGGTTTTCTGCGCGATATGATTTCATAGCTCAAAAACATAACGTGTCCTCCATCAAGGGCAGGGATTGGCAATAAGTTCATAAAGGCTAATACAAGAGATAACACACCTGTTAAAGACCAGAACCGTGCCCAGTCCCATTCATTTCCAAAAGCCTGCATAATACCAATCGGGCCCGATAGCGATTCTTTTGGTGAAAGTGCACCAGAGATGATTCTTCCAAAGGCCTTCACCTGAACTGCGAGGGTTGAAAATGCCCGCTCTGTTCCTTTGGGTATGGATTCGAAAAAGCTATAGCTTATAGTTTCCGTTGCCTTGTCCAAAAACTCTTTTGACATCACCGTTGAATAAAAGCCGATAGTGGCCTGATCTTTAAAGGACTCATGGAACGTAAGTACTTCTTTTCCGCGAACCACTTTAAGGGAGATTGAATCTGCTTTTGCTTTGCCGGATGTTGTATCGGTCATGGCACGCACGAGTTTTTGAACTTCATCATAATATGTGATGGTTGTACCGTTTACCTCTACAATTCTGTCGCCTTCTTTGATGCCAATCCGGTCAGCTAATGATTTGGGAGCAATACTGGCCACCACAGGTGAAAACCGGTTCATCAGAAAGTTACCTGGGCCCTCTCGTTTGTTAAACTTCTGAATAAAGTTTTCCGGAATAGCAATATCAATCAACTCACCCTGGCGCTCTACGGTATAAAATCCGTTGGTACTGAGCAACGTTTCAGGCTTTATTAAATCCTGCAAATATTTGTAATCCTGGCCGTTGATCTTTAGAATTTTATCGCCTGTCTTCAATCCGATGCTTTCGCCCGCAGGGCCAACATAAAATCCTCCATTCTTATTGATCTCATCCTTTAAAATGTAAACATCGCCAAAGGCATAGGTTATACCGATAAAGATCAGTATCCCCACAATGACGTTCACGAAGATTCCTCCCAACATCACAATCAAGCGCTGCCAGGCTGGCTTCGAACGAAACTCCCACGGTTCAGGATCCTTCTTCATCGCTTCAGTGTCCAGCGATTCATCGATCATACCGGATATCTTAACATAACCTCCCAACGGTATGGCACTTAATGCATACTCCGTTCCTCCCTTTTTGAAGGACCATATTTTTGGCGGGAAGCCAATCGAGAACTGCTCTACGCGCATTCCGAAATATTTGGCTGCCAACAAGTGGCCCATTTCATGTACCGCTACTAAAAACGAAAGGCTCAACAACAATTGAGCAAGCATAATCATCCAATCCATTTCTTCTTCTTAAATCAGTTAGTAAAATTTATATCGGTTAACCCTTAACCAACTCTTTCGCCCTAATGCGTGTCTCTTTATCGGTCTGTACATAATCCTCGTAAGAGGGATTAGCGATATAATCGATTTTAGACAGACATCGTTCCACGACCGCTGACATTTCGAGGAACCGGATTTTATCGTTCAAAAACTCGGCTACAGCCACCTCGTTTGCTGCATTCAGCACACAGGGCATGTTACCGCCCCGGTGTAGTGCCTCAAACGCTAACGCAAGATTACGAAAAGTTTCGGTATCAGGCTTTTCAAAGGTGAAGGCAGGATAATTTGTAAAGTCAAATCGGGGAAAATTTGATTTTAATCGCTCCGGGTAGGTCATCGCAAACTGGATTGGTAAACGCATATCCGGCAGGCCAAGTTGTGCTTTCATGGAGCCATCTTCAAACTGAACCATAGAATGGATGATGGACTGCGGATGAACCACTACCTCCACTTGTTCGGGTTTCAATCCAAATAACCACTTGGCTTCAATTACTTCCAGCCCTTTGTTCATGAGCGTGGCCGAATCGATGGTAATCTTGGCGCCCATCGTCCAGTTGGGATGTTTAAGCGCCTGAGCTTTTGTAACGACTTCCAACTCTTTTCGCGTTTTCCCCCGAAAGGGACCCCCTGAAGCCGTTAAAATTATTTTTTCAATTGGATTATGAAACTCACCCACCAGGCATTGAAAAATAGCCGAGTGCTCAGAGTCTACCGGGTAAATATTGACACCCTTCTCCTGTGCAAGTTTTGTTACCAATTCCCCGGCCACCACAAGCGTTTCCTTATTCGCTAACGCGATGGTCTTACCCGCTTCAATTGCTTTAATAGTTGGTTTTAAACCGGAGTACCCCACCAGCGCAGTCAGCACCAGGTCAACGGTATCCATTTGTGCTACCGATGAAAGTGAATTCTCTCCGGCATAGACTTTTATATCTTCCTTCGCGAGGCTTTCCTTCACAAAATGGTAATGATCTTCATTAACGATCACCACTACGTTTGGCTTAAACCGTTTTGCTTGCGACACCAGAAGCTCAGCGTTGTTTTGTGCCGTGAGAACCTCCACCTCAAAGCAATCTGGGTTAGCATCGACAACTTCAAGGGCTTGCGTACCGATGGAGCCCGTTGAACCGAGAATGGCAATACGTTTTTTGGTTGAAATCAAGTTGATCAGAGGATTAGTGCGTGAGCCTGCTACTGTTTAAATAATTCATTGACTATTTTTCGGTCATTCGATAATCGCGGAACTTTGTTTTGGCCGCCCAGTTTACCTTGCGATTTCATGTACTCGATAAACGCATTTTTTGGTAAGCTTGTGATTGTTAAAGTTCGCAGAATATTTCCGGTTATCAGATCATCATAGTAAACATTGAGTTCGCGCATTTGTTTATCAAGTTCGGCCGAAAAAGCAGCCAGATCATTCGGGGCTTTTGCGAACTCCACAAACCATTCGTGATGCGGCAACCCTTCGTTGGGAGTTACTTGGGGGGCCACGGTAAATTCAATCAATTCTACCTCGTTGAACTTTTGCATGGTGAACTTCATGGCCTTCTCTACTTCTTCACCAATAACATGTTCGCCAAACGCTGATATAAAATGTTTGATCCTACCGGTGACCAATATGCGGTACGGGTTTTTAGAAATAAACTTGATGGTATCACCAATGGAATATCCCCAAAGACCTGCATTGCTGTTGATGATCAGCGCATAATTTTTACCTAACTCCACTTCTTCAATGGTTAGTCGCGTGGGATTTTCATTGAAGTATTCTTCTGTAGGCACAAACTCAAAGAATATTCCGCTGTTCAGCAACAACAATAGTCCTTCTTCACGCTGCGAATCCTGGTAAGCAATAAAGCCCTCCGATGCGGGATAGGTTTCAATAGAATCAACCTGCTTGCCAATCGAATCAAAGAGCTTCGCGCGATAGGGTTCAAAGTTCACACCTCCGTAAACAAACAACGAGAATTCAGGAAAAACATCCTTTATCTTTTTTCCAGTACGGGCCTGAATGCGGTCGAAATACATTTGCGCCCAGGGTGGAATACCCGAGATCAGCGTCATGTTGGCGCTCAGCGTCTCATCAATGATGCGCTCTAGTTTCTCTTCCCAATCCTCAATGCAGTTTGTTGCATAGGACGGTTTCTGATTGGTGCGCAGATACGCAGGAACAAGGTGATTGGAGATTCCGGATAATCTTCCGGTTTTTATTCCTGCTGTTTCATCCATCTCTGGGCTACCAGAAAGGAAAATAAGGTTCCCATCCAGAAACGAAGCATTACCCGTTTCGTGCACATAACTCAGCGTAGCATTCCGTGCCTGGATAAAATGACTGTATTTAGATTCTTCTGAAATCGGGATATACTTGGTTCCGGATGTTGTACCGGATGTTTTGGCAAAATAAGCCGGCTTACCCTTCCATAAAATATTGGGCTCACCCTGAATTACTTTTTCAACATACGGCTTCAGTGCCTCATAATCGCGAATGGGTACACGTTTTTGAAAATCGTCATAGCTCCGGATGGCACCAAAATCGTGATCAACTCCAAATATGGTTGATTTTCCCTCCTTTACGAGATAATCAAAAACCTTGCGCTGGTATAGAGCCGGTTCCATCGACCATTTTTTGGTTTGAGCCGCAATGTAGGCGGCAAAAGGCTTAGCTAGAGAGGAGCGTATTCCCATGGGGGCGCAAGATAATTAAAGTCTTTTGATTACACGGGAGTAAAAAGTGGAGGTAAATCGCCTTGCCTGAAATCCAAAATCTATAAATGCCGTTTTATATTTGCGATTGATGTTGCGGGGCAAAAACTAATTGGTCTCGCATACCATCCTAACCAGACTATAAAAAAAACGCAACAATGAAAACGACACTGAAGATTGTATTGATTGGATTTATCACAGGATTTGGAGGCGCCTTTACCTTCTTCCATTATTTCATCAAGCCTGCGCAACTTCAACAACAACCCGAAGCGCAATTCAATGCGGTTCGGTATGACTCACCTGTTATTCAGCAAAACATGGCTGCGCCTGTCACAACCCTTACAACATTAGAAGGTGTTGATTTCAGTGATGCCGCTTCGAAGGCCATACCCAGTGTTGTTTTTATAAACAGCATTTCGCGGGGTGTTTCCTACTCGTACTGGGATTGGTTTTTTGGCGAAGGTAGTGGAAACAGAACGCAAGTGAGCAGCGGCTCGGGAGTGATATTCACAACTGATGGTTATATCGTTACCAACAATCACGTAGTAGAATCGGCTGAGCGAATTGAAGTGAGTTATAATAAACGAACCTACACTGCAGAACTGATCGGTACAGATCCTTCTACCGATCTTGCAGTGATCAAGATTAGTGAAACAAATCTTCCCGCAGCACATTTGGGAAACGCGAAGAATGTGCAAGTGGGCGAATGGGTCATTGCTGTCGGTAATCCCTTTACATTATCCTCAACAGTAACCGCTGGTATCGTCAGCGCCAAAGGAAGACGCATTGGAATTCTGGAAGATAAATTCCCGATCGAATCGTTTATTCAAACCGATGCTGCGATCAATCCCGGAAACTCAGGAGGAGCACTCGTGAATAAGAACGGAGAACTTGTGGGGATTAATACAGCCATCTTATCCCGGACAGGTTCGTACACCGGTTATGCGTTTGCTGTTCCCGTAGATATAGCTAAAAAAGTTTTTGATGACCTGGTAAAGTATGGCGTAGTTCAGAAAGCTATCATCGGTGCCAGTGTAACCGAATACAACTATGAGAACGCCAAAAAATACGATCTGAATACAAACGTGAAAAATTTCAATGGTGTCTTGCTGGAAAAACTGGAAAAGGAAGGTCCGGCCATACAAGCCGGATTAAAGCTTGGAGATATCATTACCAAAGTAAATTCAGTTGATATCAATAGCCAGAGTGCCTTTGAAGAGGAATTGAGTTATCGGTATCCTGGCGATAAAATAACGATCACCTATCTGCGCGATACAAAACCTGGAACTACGACCATCACCCTTGTCAACCGCAATGGAACAACCGATATCATCAAGCGAAAAATATTTAGTGCGGCTACACTCGGAGCGCAACTTGAGTCTACACAATACGGTGTGAAAGTCTTTAAACTAAAAGACAACAGCGTACTCAAACAAATTGGTGTACCTGAAAATTTTACCATCATCGCCATTAACCGCGTGCGGGTAAAAGATCCTGAAGAGGTGATTGAATTCTTTGAGAAATTTAAAGGACGCGGTTCGCTCTATGGCGTAAACAGTTCGAAGCAGCAGGTTGAAATACCTTTTGTAATTCGGTAATACTTCCTTCATAAAAGGGTCATCTTGTTTCGGCAAGAAAGTGTACCTTCATGAAATGGGGAAAGAAAAATCAAAAAACATACTCATTACCGGGGTATCTACAGGAATTGGTTATGGTGTTGCCAAAGAACTGATTGGCCGCGGGTATACCATATTTGGAAGCGTGCGGAAGATGGAAGATGGAAACCGGTTGCAACAAGAATTAGGAAGCAACTTTAAACCGCTGCAATTTGATGTAACAGATCAGGAGGCTATCGACCGTTCAGCAAAAGAACTTACCTTCCTTCTTCAGGGTCAGGGTCTTGGAGCAGCAATCAACAACGCTGGAGTTTCCATGAGCGGGCCCCTCGAACATCTGCCGATGGAAGATTTTATTTACAATTTTGACGTGAATGTATTCGGATTGCTTCGCGTAACCAAAGCTTTTCTTCCCTTGCTCGGTGTTCAACCCAATCATCCGTCTTCACCCGGAAGAATACTAAATATCAGTTCCGTTGCCGGAAAAATGGCAGCTCCTTTCCTGGGCGCCTATTCAGGAAGCAAGCATGCTGTAGAGGCACTTTCGCATACAATGCGCAGAGAATTTCAACGGTATGGAATCGAAGTGGTAATTATCGCTCCTGGACCTGTGCAGACACCCATTTGGGATAAGGGTTCCATGGAGCGATTTGAAAAAACTTTGTACATCAAATCCTTAATCAATTTTTTCACCTGGTTTACAAAAGAAGGAAAACGAGGAATTACCCTCGAATCATTTTCAAAACAACTGGCCGACATTCTGGAGAAAGATAAACCTGCATTACGCTACGCATTAGTTAAAGATAAATTCAAAAACTGGACCGTGCCTCGCTTATTGGGTGACCGCGCGATGGATGACTTTTTCAAGAAGATGCTGTAGAACATCATCCAACAATACTTTCTTAAGCCTTTCGACTATATCAAAAAAACTTATGCAAACAATCCTTGGCGCTAATGGTATTATTGGAAAGGAACTTTCCAGAAATTTGATTCCCTTCACAACAGCCATACGGCAGGTAAGCCGAAATCCAAAAAAAGTAAATCCCACAGATGAACTGGTGCAAGCCGACTTGCTCAATTTCGATCAAACTGAAAAAGCAGTAGCGGGAAGCGAAATTGTTTACCTGATGGCCGGACTAAAATACGAGGCTAAAACCTGGCAGGAACAATGGCCGAAGGTTATGCGCCATACAATTGATGCCTGTAAAAAACATAACAGTAAACTCGTTTTCTTCGATAATGTGTATGCCTATGGTTATGTACAGGGCATCATGACCGAAGAGACACCTTTCAACCCCAACAGCAAAAAAGGAGAAGTTCGCGCCAAGATTGCCACCATGCTCCTGGATGAAATCAAAAGTGGAAATCTCGAGGGCATGATCGTTCGGGCAGCCGATTTTTACGGACCGGGTGCAGTACTTAGTTTAACCCACTCGACTGTTACAGAAAGATTAAAGGCAAACAAATCACCACAATGGGTGGGTAATGCCAAAGCAATTCATACGTTTTCCTATACACCCGATGCCGGAAAATCTGTAGCCGTGCTGGGCAATACTCCATCGGCCTTTAATCAGACATGGCATGCCTTGACGAGTAAGGAAAAAATTACTGGAGAAGAATATTGCCGGATTGCCTCCGAAATTATGAATCGGCCCTACAAAGGAGTAACGAGCTTGCCAAAATTTGGCGTGAGACTAATGGGCCTTTTCGTTCCCGTGCTTCGCGAATTTGTGGAGATGATGTACCAATTCGAAAACGATTATGTATTTGATAGCACGAAAATTGAACAGGCTATCGGAATACATGCCACTTCTTATCGGTCCGGAATTGCCGAAACGCTTCGCTAGTCAGAATTACCTTTGATTTATTTTTTTCGTTTGACCGGATTAAAAGGCCACGGTTGCCTATACATAACTCAACCACCATTGCCGGTGAGTGCTCTTATACGTATTGTACCAGCGACAAAGTGGATAAAGGATCAAAATGATAGTAATCCAGATGACATACACCCAAAACAAAGAATATCCTACTCCAGGCGGTAAGCCTCCAAAACCAGCATTGAAACTAAAATCAAGATCGGCAAAACTTTTTCCAGAGGCGATCATATAGCCAATCAGCGAACCTGCATGAATGATGTAAAAGTGAATCACATAGTAAAACAAAGGGACACGGCCAAAAACGATAAAGGGATTAAAAAATTGATTTGACACCTTTTCGAGCAGCGAAAGAAAAATCAAACATGGTCCAAGAGTCATCAGGATATAGAGGAGGGAGATCGGATACTTTGTGCAATTCAAAAAGCTCAATACTGTAAATAAGCCATTTGACTGAACACTCCACGGTGCCGGGTCTCCATATACATTACTAAACCTGAGCACGACAAAAAGAATAACTGCACCGAGCCCCGTTTTCAATAAAAGATCTTGACGCTTTTTCGGGTCAACCGATTTTTTATACCAGTGTCCTGCTGAATATCCAAGCAACATCACTCCAAGCCAAGGCAAAACCGGATAGGGAACCCAGAATGCATGTCCGGGTGAAACATTCTTGAATCCCGATTGATAGAAAAATATACCAAACCATTCACCAGCCGTTCCGGATGGAAAAGAAAGACCATCCAGTAAATTATGCCCCACCGTAATAATAAATCCCAACAAAATGATAATTGCATTTGAAAAATGAATGAGTACAGCCATTACGATCATCGAAGCACCGATAACCCAAATTACCTGAAACACTGTGACGTCATAGGAGAAATTAAAGAAGAAGCTAAACCGCACAACAACCACCTCGAGAAAAATTAACCACAGGCCTCGCGTAAGCAAAAAGACAGAAAGCTCTCGCTTTGATTTCCTTTCCGAGCTAATACAAATTGCCGTTCCGGCCAAAAAAACAAAGGTGGGTGCACAAAAATGGGTGATCCAACGGGTTAAGAATAATGGCACACTCGTCTTGGTAAGATCCGTAGGATCAAAAAGAAAAGCATCTGCATGGAAAAAATCCCGGGTGTGATCAAGTGCCATGATGACCATTACAACACCACGCAAGATATCGATAGAAGAAATACGTGGCTTCTCTACCAGAAACCCATTGGCAAAAGTAGTCATTCGAGAGGGGTTGACATTTTCTAAAAATAGAAATTCCCCCCATCAGAACATAATTAAGAAACAGAAAGAGGCGTCTCAAAAGTCATCCGGTCATCGCGGGCATTGACCCGTGATTACAGAATTGTTAGGCAATATGGGATTCCGGCTCAAAGACCGGAATAACATTTCCACTATAAGTGACTTTTGAGACAGCCTCTTTCGATGAACATCAACTGAAATTTAGTTTTTCGTCAATTCTGCATTAATGTGAAGTTTAACCTCTTCACCTACCACAAAACCACCCGCTTCCGTCAGGGCATTCCAGTTCAAGCCAAAATCTTTGCGGTTAATTTTTCCGTTGATTTCGAAACCTGCTTTGGTATTTCCCCAGGGATCTTTAACCGTTCCTCCAAAATCAACATCAAGCTCAATAATTTTAGTTGTTTCACGAATGGTAATGGGTCCGATAAGTTTGTAAGTGCTGTCCGAAACTTTTTTCAATTCACCACTCTTGAACTCGATTGTGGGATACTGATCAGCTGCAAAGAAATCAGGAGACTCTAAGTGCGCATCGCGGTCGGCCTGATTTGTATCGATACTGTTCACATCAATACTGAAGCTAACAGAAGCTCCGTTAAAATCATCACTTTCAGTTTCAACGCTTCCGCTGAACTTCTTGAAGAATCCGGTTACGGTAGAAATTACAAGGTGCTTTACCTTAAATTGAACTTCGGTGTGTGTAGGGTCAATACCCCATGTTGTTTTTGCTGCAACTGTTGTTTCCATGTTTTGTATTTAGTTTAAAATCTGAACCTTGATTTAACAATACAAAGATGGAGGTAAGCCCAGCCATAGCACTTGAACTGGATTAAGAAAAGGAAGGGAATTTCTTGAACCAGGTTAAGTCAGGAGTGCCGGGATAATGCAAATTACTTCTCCATCAACTTCCGTCTGATCTTGCTCAGAAACTCAGGTGTAATGCCCAGATACGATGCGATGTACTTTTGCGGAACGAATTGCTCCAGTGATGGATATTTCTTTCCGAAGGCCAGATAACGCTCTTCGGCTGTTGAAGAAAGATTTTGTATCAACCTGTTTTGATGTGTCTCCAACGAATTTTGAAAGAGTATGCGGAAGTAGCGCTCAAACTTCAGGTACTTTCCCAATACGTCATCCATGCCTGTTTTTGGCAAGAGCAGCACTTCACTGTCGGTAAGGGCGCGCGTAGAATAAATGGCCGGAATCTGTTTTGTAAAGCTCGGCAAATCACCCGTCCACCAGCCTGCCTGTGCAAATTGGATAACATGATCAATACCGGTTTTATCGGTGTAGTAGCTCATCAAGCATCCCGAAACAACATGAACAAAATACTTACTTGTATCGCCCGGCTTTTCGACCATTTCACCTTGACGGATTTTCACTGGAAGCAACACCGATATAAAAAAAGAAACTTCTTCCTCATCGAGGGTAATGTGCTTGGAAATTGCCGCAATTAGATTTGACGTGTTCATGACTGACAAAAATAGTTTTCTTTGCGCCTGATCAGTAATTTTAGTCTATGAATCTTGACCGCTTCAGCGAACAAGCCAAAAATCGTGCTGCCGAAAATAAAAAATACCTTCAAAGCCTGAAGCGCAAGGATCCCCGAAAGGTTGACAATCAGTTTCATCACCTTCATGAAGAGGTTTTTGAAGAAATTGATTGCCTTACGTGTGCCAATTGCTGCAAAACAACCAGTCCGATTTTTTATCAAACCGATATCGAACGGGTAGCTAAATCACTTCGCATGAAGCCGGGCGATTTTGTTGAAAAGTATCTGCGCATCGATGAAGACAAAGACTTTGTGTTAAAATTTTCTCCTTGTCCATTTCTGGATGGCGACAACTACTGC
This sequence comes from Cyclobacteriaceae bacterium, assembly GCA_016787565.1. Taxonomy (GTDB): domain Bacteria; phylum Bacteroidota; class Bacteroidia; order Cytophagales; family Cyclobacteriaceae; genus JAEUUG01. The sequence continues at coordinate 160,272 of JAEUUG010000004.1, read as the reverse complement.
AGCGTATACGAAGATCGCCCCAAAGCTTGCCGCGAATATCCGCATACTGATCGCAAGAAAATGGTGCAAATAACTGACCTGACCTATAAGAATACCTTGGTTTGTCCGGCTGTTCTGGAAATAGTAGAACGCCTGAAGAAGATTCTGTAATCCTATGCAGGAAAAACGTATACCTTGTAAAACATTCAATGCTCTTTTCATGAAAAACACGCTACTCTTTTTTTGCCTCTTACTATTCTCCACACTGGCAGATGCACAACTGCGGCTACCATCGGTATTCGGAGATCACATGGTTTTGCAACAGCAAACAGACGCACCCATCTGGGGATGGGCACATAACGGGCAGGACATTTTAATTACCGTAAGCTGGGATACTGCACAGTTCAAAACAAAATCGAGCAACGCTGCTTTTTGGAGTACCACTATAAAAACTCCGACTGCCGGAGGTCCACATACCATTACCATCAAGGCAGGTGGGGAAGTAATTACATTGGAAGATGTCATGAGTGGTGAGGTGTGGTTATGTTCCGGTCAATCGAATATGGAATGGAACATGAGTTCCTCCACCGATGGAAAAGAAGCGCTGCCGGGAGCGAATCATCCCAACATCCGCTTGTTCCAGGTTGGTAAATCGGCCGATGATTTTCCGCAGCATACGGGCGATGGCACCTGGAAAATATGTACCCCGGAAAGCGCCCGCTATTTTAGTGCTGTAGCATACTTTTTTGGAAAGAAAATTAATCAGGAGTTAAACGTACCCGTTGGGCTCATTCATTCCAGTTGGGGGGGCACACCAGCCGAAGTGTGGGTACCCAAAGAACGCATTGAAAATAATGCCGACTTAAAAACTGCAGCGCTAAAACAAACCGAAAAGCCATGGTGCCCTTCAGCCCGTGGCGTTGTGTATAACTCCATGATTCATCCGCTTGTTCCTTTTCGGATTGCCGGTGCCTTATGGTATCAGGGAGAAAGTAATACGGTGGCTCCGGCTACCTATAAACTGTTAATGGAAAATCTGATTGTAAGCTGGCGTGAAAAATTTAAAACGGACTTTCCCTTTTACTATGTGCAGATTGCACCCTATAGTGGATACGGAACAACGCCCATCGGAACGCTGATTCGCGAACAACAAGTGAAGATGCTGGAGATACCCAACACCGGAATGGTAAATATTGCCGATCATGTTGACAACGTAAAAGACATCCACCCAACATTTAAAAAACCTGTTGGCGAAAGACTTGCGCACTATGCGCTTGGTGAAACCTATGCTAAACCGGTAGCGCCTTACAAGAACCCCTTGTACCAATCCATGAAAATAGAAAAGAATAAAATTGTACTGACATTTGAAAATGTACCCAACGGTTTGATCAGCAAGGGAGAGCCTGCCGAGTTTCTGATTGCCGGGGAAGACAAGAAGTTTATTCCCGCAAAGGCTGTGATAAAAGGAAATACAATAAGTGTTTCAGTAAAAGAAATCAAAAATCCGGTAGCGGTTCGCTTTGCCTGGATGAATGCTTCTATCCCCAATGTTTTCAGCAAAGAAGGCTTACCTGTATCAAGCTTCCGAACTGATACTTGGCTCATAGAATAAGCACAAACAAAAATGCCCCTGATTAATCAAGGGCATTTTTGTTGAATAGTTTACTTAAGCGACTTGCGCGGCAAGTTTTTGTGCCAATACCGATTTGGGTACAGCACCAACTTGCTTATCTACAATTTGTCCGCCTTTGAAGACCAGGAGGGTTGGAATAGAGCGCACACCAAAACGTGCCGTTACCTGAGGATTCTCATCCACGTTGAGTTTACCAACTACGGCTTTGCCTTCATAGTCGCCTGCCAGTTCTTCTACGACAGGGCCGATCATTTTACAAGGACCGCACCATTCTGCCCAGAAATCAACTAGTACAGGCTTATCCGAATTGATCATCTGATCGAAATTGGCATCGTTAAGTTCAATTGCTTTTCCCATGAGATATGCTATTAATTGGTTTGTTAGTGATTCAGTAAGTCGAACGCAAAGGTAATTTATTTAGTTCAGGTTGTTCTGTAGAAGCTGACTAAATCCAATCTCCCAGACCCGCTCTTCACTCAGAAAACCACTTCCACATCCACCCCACCTGCTTTTTTCATATGCCTAACCATATCGTTAACCGGATTAACCCTGAATTTCCGCGAAAGTAATTCGAGATTAATTTTCTCCCGTTCGTCATACACCTTCAAATAGAGCGGTGTATTGCCGCCATACTGTTGACAGACATCTTCGATTTTCACGATAAGGTCATGGGTAATAAGGTCGGCACTGATTCTCAATTGAACACCTTTGGTTCGCTTAATCCCCAGTTCATTTAACAAATCAATATTCCGGATCTTCATTTCAATATTCTGCTGACCCCAGCTATTCTTCAGCACCGTTCCTTCAATGAACAAGAACCACCCGATGTTCATAAAGTTTTTGAACTTCAGATAATCTTCGCCAAAAAGTGTAAACGTGCAATTGCCGCTGTAGTCTTCTACCGTAAATTTTCCAAAGGGCTTTCCCGTTTTAGTGGTACGGTGTTCTACTCCGGAAACAATACCGCCAAGTTTTACCTCACGGCCCAAAAGATTTTCAATTTCCGTAAGCTGGTTGCAAGGTGTATTGCAGAACGCTTCCATTTCAAAGCGGAAGTTATCCAGCGGGTGTCCGGAGATATAAATCCCAACCACCTCCTTTTCAAGGTTGAGTTTTTCAATCTCCGTGAAGGGTTCAACATTTTCCACCTTTGGTTTGGGCATGGCGGTGCCGGTAGATCCGCCAAAGAGACTGGCCTGGGCACTTTGCTCATCCTGCTGCGTCTTCGCAGCAAACTTGATGGCCTTTTCAATTAAACTGATATCACCATCTTTGGCATACACATATTGCCTCCGGTGGATGCCATTGAAACAATCGAACGCTCCGGAGAGTGCAAGACATTCAAATGTTTTTTTATTGACGGAGCGCTGACTCAATCGCTTTGAGAAATCAAAAATATCTTCAAAGGGTCCGCGCGCATCGCGCTCCTGAATGATGGACTCGACAGCCGCATCCCCAGCTCCTTTTATGGCGCCCAATCCGAACCGTATTTCACCATCCTTATTCACTTCAAAATAAACTCCCGATTCATTAACATGCGGTCCGAGCACCCTGATACTAAGGTTACGGCATTCCTCAATGAAAAAAGTAACATTCTCTAAATTGCTTTGCGAATGTGTTAATACAGCCGCCATATATTCAGCAGGATAGTTAGCCTTAAGATAGGCTGTATGATAGGCTACCAGGGAATAGCATGTGGAGTGTGACTTGTTAAACGCGTATTGCGCAAATGCTTCCCAGTCCGTCCATATTTTTTCGCAGATTGGTTTGGCATGACCGTTCTTCTCGCATCCGGCAAGAAATTTATCTTTCATTTTATCGAGAACAGCCTTTTGTTTCTTACCCATGGCTTTCCGCAATACGTCAGCATCGCCTTTACTAAAGCCGGCCAGTTTTTGCGAAAGTAACATCACCTGTTCCTGATAGACGGTGATACCATATGTCTCAGCTAAAAATTCTTCCATTTCCGGAAGATCATATTGGATGGGCTCCCTTCCGTGCTTGCGGTTAATAAAAGCCGGAATGTATTCCATCGGGCCTGGCCGATACAAGGCATTCATTGCAATGAGGTCTTCAAATTTATCCGGCTTGAGGCCGCGCAGATATTTTTGCATGCCCAAACTTTCGAACTGGAACGTTCCTGTTGTTTCACCGCGTTGAAAGAGCTGATACGTTTTTTGATCATCCAACGGCACCTCGTCAATATCAATATCAAGCCCTTTACTCTTTTTTATGTTTCGCAAGGCCGTCTTGATAATACTGAGGGTAGTTAATCCCAGAAAGTCCATCTTCAACAACCCGGCACTCTCTACCACACTGTTATCGAACTGTGTAACCAGCATGTCAGAATCTCTCGCGGTAGAAACCGGAACAAACTTCGTGAGGTCATCCGGAGTGATAATCACCCCGCAGGCGTGCGTTCCGGTATTGCGTACAGAACCCTCGAGCACAACAGCCTGTTTTAGCACATCAGCTTTTAGATCGCTGCCTTTCTTGATATCGGAGAGTTCTTTCACTTCTTCAAATGCGGCATCCAGTGAAGTGCCCGGACGCTCCGGAATCATCTTGGCTAATAAATTTGCTTCCGACAACGGCAGCTCCATCACACGTGCACAATCGCGAATAGACGATTTGGCAGCCATTGTACCATATGTGATAATCTGGGCAACCTGGCTCTTACCGTATTTATCAATCACATACTTTAAGACCTTGTCGCGGCCTTCATCATCAAAGTCAATATCAATATCCGGAAGCGATACGCGATCGGGATTTAAAAAACGCTCAAACAGTAAATCGTATTTTATCGGATCAACATTGGTAATGCCAATGCAATACGCAACTGCGGAGCCGGCTGCCGAACCGCGACCTGGGCCAACAGAGACACCCATCTCACGTGCTTTCGAAGTAAAATCCTGTACGATCAGGAAGTAGCCCGGATAGCCAGTCTTCCGGATGGTTTCCAATTCAAAATCAATACGATCGCTGATTGCTTGTGTTATCTCGCCATACTTCTTTTTCGCACCGATGTACGTGAGGTGTCGGAGGTAATCGTCTTCCGAACTAAATTCTTTAGGAATATCAAACTTCGGAAGCAAAACATTTCGCTCGAGTGTATAGCTTTCAATCTTATCAACAATTTCACGAAGCGTATCCAGCGCTTCGGGCAAGTCGCGGAAGATGGAACGCATTTCATCCTGCGATTTAAAATAAAATTCATTGTTGGAAAGTCCGTAGCGATGACCGCGCCCCCTCCCAATCGGAGTTGATTTGAACTCGCCTTCCTTGATACACAGCAGAACATCGTGGGCATTAGCCTCTTCCTTATCGAGATAAAAAGATTCGTTGGCTGCGAAATATTTAACACTATACTTGTGTGCGAACCGGAGTAATACCTCGTTCACGTGATCCTCCTCAGCCATGCCGTGACGGTTAAGCTCGATATAGAAATCATCACCAAATAAGGTATGCCACCATTTGAATGCCTCTTCCGCTTGCTTTTCGCCAACATGAAGTATGAGGTGTGGAATTTCACTTAACAGATTACCCGTTGTAGCAATCAAATCATGTTTATACTCTTCTATCAGTTGCTTATCAATACGCGGATATATTCCATAAAGACCTTCTGTAAAGCCGAGCGAACTTAGCTTGGCAAGATTGTGGTACCCGTTCTTATTTTTAGCCAGCAAAACCTGGTTGTATCGTTTATCCGGATTATCCTTTGTGAATTTTAATTTTTTTCGTTCTTCCGAAAGAAAAAACTCGCAGCCAACAATCGGCTTTATGTCGTGGTTAAGAGCCTCACGAACAAACTTAAAAGCTCCATACATGTTCCCCATATCCGTTAAGGCAAGAGCGTGCATACCATGAGCCTTTGCTTTTGAAACCATGGCTTTGATGTCAGGCGTTGCCTGTAATACGGAATATTGGGAATGCGTGTGAAGATGAATAAACGGGTGGTCTGAAAGCGAACCGTGTTCGGTGGTTAACGAGTATCCTGTGTCCTTCTTCTTTTCACGTTTGGAAAAGTTTGCTGCATCGAGATTGGGTTCTTCGTACTCGATTTCCTCAACAGCAGTGGCATCAAATGGCTTAACAACTTTTTGTTTGATCAATCCGAAAAATGAACGAGCCGTGGCGGCCACATCATACGAGGCATCATGGGCATCGCCAAAATCTTTTCCAAACAGCTTTTTATGCAATTCCAATAGGGTTGGCATTTTAAGTTTGCCACCAATGCCACCTTGCAACTGACAAAATTCAATGGATGAAAGACCCGTATCAAGTTTACTGAGTTTCAGAAACTGCTCCGGATCAAGGGACATACGGATAAACTCCGCTCCGATAATATTGATATCAAACTCAATATTATGCCCAACCAATAACGGACTGAAAGAAAAATCTGCAATAAACGTATGTAATACCCACTGAAGGTCATGTCCTTCTTCAAGGGCGCGCTTCGTTGAAATTCCATGTACCTGTTCAGCTTTAAAAGGAATATCAAATCCTTCAGGCTTGACGATATAATTGTGTTGTGACAGAAGTTTGCCCGTTGCATCGTGAAGCTGCCAGGCAATCTGCACCAATCTGGGCCAGTTTTCAAGGTCAGTTATAGGCGCAGTCTTGTTATGCGGAAGACCTGTTGTCTCCGTATCAAAAATTAAATACATCGGCTTTTCGTAGTGGTTGAAAGATGTAAAGTTAAGACCAGAATGATCATCTTCAACAAGTTCAAAAAATAGAATATTTCCATTTTTGGGATTACGTATTTAAATTTGGACATCTATATGGATTAAAAAGTGCCTAAAATGGTCCTTTTAGGGCAAAATCAACTACCCTTCTTTCAGGCGTGATTATTGGCATACTCTGATCATCATCTAAATAAAAGAATATGAAATCGGTGTTTGAAAAAATTACTCGCTTCTTTAAGAAAGAGTGGTTTTTATTGGTAATGGTGCTGGCGATAGCAGTTATTATTTTTCTTTTCGAAATGTTTATTGGCATTTAATCCGATGTGAATCAATGCTTCATTTTCAGCTGCGCACTTTATTTAGAACACTTTTAAAATAAACAGCCCTGATTGTTTTGTAAACCACGGGGGAGTATTTTTGACCATCTCAAAAATTTCTCTTCACACGTATGAACTGGTTTATAAAACTATTGTCCAGTACCCTCGGAAGGAAACTCCTGATGGCGTTTACCGGACTATTTCTCATCCTATTTTTAGTCGTTCACCTGATTGGCAATCTCCAATTACTAAAGGATGATGGTGGACAGGCATTTAACATCTATGCCCAGTTCATGACATCGAACCCGCTTATCAAAGCGGTATCCTACGGAAACTACTTTTTCATTCTGCTTCACATCGGCCTGGCCATAGGCCTGAACAGAAAAAATCGCGCGGCACGTGGACCGGAAAGCTATGCAGTAAGCAGTGGCAAATCCTCACACTGGACTTCCCGAAATATGGGAATTTTAGGAACATTCATTCTTATTTTTCTCGTCATTCACCTGAAAGGATTCTGGTATGAAATGCACTGGGGTGGAATAGCCACCGCCAACTATGATGGCAAGGAAGTCAAAGATTTATATGCCGTTGTGAAAGAAGCCTACTCGCAAATATGGTATGTTTTGGTGTATGTTATAAGTATGTTACTACTGGCCTTTCACTTGTGGCATGGGTTTTCCAGCGCATTTCAATCCCTTGGGCTAAACCATCTGAAGTATAACCCTGTTATTAGCTTCGTTGGAAAGGCTTTCGCGATCATCGTTCCCGCCTTGTTCGCATTGATTCCAATCTGGATGTTTTTATATTGAAAATCTGCAAACTGAATAAAAGGATATGAAGTTAGATTCAAAGATTCCTGAAGGACCTCTCGCTGAAAAATGGACCAAACATAAGTTCAATTTAAAGCTTGTAAACCCTGCTAACAAAAGGAAGTACGAAGTAATTGTTGTCGGAACGGGACTTGCCGGTGCATCCGCTGCGGCTTCACTGGCTGAACTTGGTTATAACGTAAAAGCATTCTGCTACCAGGATAGCCCGCGCAGAGCGCACAGTATTGCAGCACAAGGTGGTATCAATGCCGCTAAAAATTATCGCAACGATGGCGATAGTGTGTTTCGTCTTTTCTACGACACCATTAAAGGAGGAGATTACCGTGCAAGAGAAGCCAATGTTCATAGACTTGCAGAAGTAAGCGTTGATATTATCGATCAGTGTGTAGCGCAAGGTGTGCCCTTCGCTCGAGAATATGGCGGATTGTTGGACAACCGCTCATTTGGTGGGGCTCAGGTTTCCAGAACATTTTATGCTCGCGGACAAACCGGTCAGCAACTTTTGTTGGGAGCCTACAGTGCCTTGAACAGGCAGATTTCAAATGGAAAAGTAAAGCTATACACCCGGACAGAAATGCTTGATGTTGTGGTTACGGATGGGAAAGCTCGCGGAATTATTACCCGCGATATGGTAACCGGAAAAATTGAATCGCATAGTGCACATGCCGTATTGATCTGTACAGGAGGCTATAGCAATGTTTTCTTTCTCTCTACCAGCGCCAAAGGATGTAACGTAACGGCTGCATGGCGTGCGCATAAGAAGGGTGCATTGTTTGGCAATCCTTGCTTTACACAAATTCACCCAACCTGTATTCCGGTATCCGGAGACCATCAGTCCAAACTAACTTTGATGTCTGAATCATTGCGTAATGATGGACGCGTGTGGGTTCCTAAAACAGCCCGGCCTGGACTGAAAGCAAAAGATGCCATGAACATTCCGGAAGCAGAACGCGATTACTTCCTGGAAAGAAAGTATCCATCATTCGGAAACCTTGTTCCACGGGATGTTGCTTCGCGCAACGCAAAACAAGCGTGTGACGAAGGTCGTGGTGTTGGCGCCACCGGATTAGCCGTTTTTCTTGACTTCACCGATGCCATAAAGCGCGATGGAAGAAAAACGATTGAGGCGAAATATGGAAATCTCTTTGATATGTATCAGCAAATCACAGGTGACAATCCCTATGAGGCACCCATGATGATTTTCCCCGCTGTGCATTATACGATGGGAGGTTTATGGGTTGATTATAATCTGATGACAAACGTTCCGGGACTTTATGCTTTGGGTGAAGCTAATTTCTCCGATCATGGTGCCAACCGATTAGGTGCAAGTGCATTGATGCAAGGTTTGGCAGATGGATATTTTGTTATCCCATACACCCTCGGAGATTACCTTGCCAACATTGGCTGGAGTGACAAAGTTGGAACGGATCATCCAGCGTTTAAAGAAGCGCTCGAAGGAGTGAGTAACAGAATCAATAAACTTCTAAGTATAAAGGGAAAGAAAACGGTTGATCAATTCCACCGGGAGTTGGGTTTAACGATGTGGGAGTACTGTGGCATGTCGCGGAGCGAAGAAGGTCTTAAAAAAGCGAAGAAAAAGATTCAGGAACTCAGGGCAGAATTCTGGTCGAACGTAAATGTTCTTGGCAGCAATAATGAACTCAACCAGGAACTGGAAAAAGCTGGACGCGTGGCCGACTTTTTAGAGCTCGGAGAACTTATGGTAGATGATGCACTGAACCGCTCCGAATCCTGTGGAGGTCACTTCCGCGAAGAATCTCAAACTCCGGAAGGAGAAGCACTGCGACAGGATGATAAGTTCGCATATGTTGCCGCATGGGAATATCAAGGTGATAACCAGCCTGAAGTATTACATAAAGAAGAATTGGTTTTCGAAAATGTTAAGTTGACCCAAAGAAGCTATAAGTAATATGAAAGTTACGCTCAAAGTCTGGAGACAAAAAGACGCCAAAACCAAAGGTGCATTTGCGACCTATCCGCTTGATCACGTATCAACCGATATGTCTTTTCTTGAAATGTTGGATGTACTGAACAGCAGCTTGATTCAGAAAGGCGAAGACCCCATTCACTTTGATCACGACTGTCGTGAAGGGATTTGCGGGATGTGTAGTCTTTATATTAACGGCAGACCGCATGGGCCGCTTCAAACAACAGTCTGCCAATTACACATGCGGACTTTTCACGATGGAGAAACCATTACTATTGAACCCTGGAGGGCAAAAGCTTTTCCTGTAATTAAAGACCTTGTGGTAGATCGCAGTGCCTTCGACAGAATTCAGCAATCGGGTGGCTATGTTTCAGTCAATACAGGAGGAGTTCCCGATGCCAATGCGATTCCAATCCCAAAAAAGATTGCAGATGAAGCCTTTGACGCTGCAACCTGTATTGGTTGCGGAGCATGTGTGGCCGCTTGTAAAAACGCTTCGGCCATGCTTTTTGTGAGCGCAAAGGTTTCTCAATTCGCTTTGCTTCCCCAGGGAAAACCCGAGCGAAAGGAACGCGTGGAGAAAATGGTTGCACAGATGGATGCAGAAGGATTTGGCTCTTGTACGAATACAAAAGCCTGTGAAGCCGAATGTCCAAAAGGAATTAGTGTTACCAACATTGCCCGTATGAATCGCGAGTATTTCGCTGCCAGTTTATCATCATACGAAGTTCCTTTAAAAGGCAGTGGAGATTAAATAGCATACAAAGCATACAATAAAAAAGAAGCCTCAGAGTAAAGTCTGAGGCTTCTTTTTTATATTCCTAATTAGTTTACTATTCACTTTTACATACGCTGATAGCAACACGGCCATTAGCAGGTCCATCGGCTGCTGCTTTTCCAATATTTCCTCCTGCCAAAACAATGTCCTTTTCAGGGCCTGCTTCCGACAAGTGAATTTTCACACAGGCAACCAATTCAGTTAATTGCTTATAGGTTACGGTAGACTCATCTGAAAGCTTTGCCAACTCGGTTTCACTTATTCCGGTTTTTCCCAAAACAGGGTTTAATAAGGCAGTAACATCTGCTCCGGGGGTTGAAATATCGCCCAGATGGAGGTGTACGGGGTGCTTGATTTCGCCCTCCGTTCCAGAAAGTTCAACCCGAATGAATGTGCTGCCATCCTTTTTTTCCTTGAAAAATACAGTTCCTGTAACCGGATAGGTCGATCCCGCCAACAAAGCATATGAACTCTCGTTTCCGGTAAAATCACTTTCTGTTGTTGATTCGCTATCCTGACAAGCCACTATCAACACCATACAAACGAACAGATAAACCAACTTTTTCATATCCTTCAGCTTTTGATTAAAGTTAATAAATTTGTTGTAATCTCATATTTCGAAACCTCTCCAAATACGATTTGGTTCAAACGATTGGCACGAATGTGGATAATATCTCAACGAAACCATCAAACGATTATTTTGTGAAGCGAATTATTACGCTCCTACTGATCATCTCAAGTTGTAGTCCCAAGGTGTTACCGCCTGATCCGGAGGCTTTGAAGCCTGCATGGCTTAAAGATCAACCCTATCAGAACGGGTATTACACCGGTATAGGCCACTCCACTAAAGATGCCACCAACAACTATATCCAAGCAGCTAAAAAAAGTGCGTTAGATGACCTTGTATCCCAAATAAAAGTTAACATTTCGAGCACTTCCGTTCTGAGTCAACTCGAGGTCAATAAAAAACTGCAGGAACAATACGAACAAATTATACAAACTACTGCTGCGGATGAAATTGAGGAGTTTGAACTAGTGGACGCCTGGGAAGATGCAGGAAACTATTGGGTATACTACAGGCTTTCCATTTCACGCTATAGACAAATCAAAGAAGAACAAAAACGAAATGCCACACTGCTGGCAAGTGATTATTTTAAGAAAGCAAGAGAAGCCGAAAAGGCAAATCAACGGCTTCAGGCCATCAGCTTTTATTTTCAAGCCTTCAGAAGCCTGGAGAAATATTTGGGAGAAGCCATTCGCATAACAATTGATGAGAAGGAAATCCTTTTGGTTAATGAAATTTATGCCTCCATTCAATCGCTATTGGATAGAATACAACTCACAGTCGACCCTGCTGAAATTATGGTCAACCGAAGAATCAATCAAAGTGACCGTCAGGTAATTGCCAAGGCACTCTATAAAGATATCGACCAATCCACAAATCAATTGCCGTTGTCCGCCAGTTTCGAAAAAGGTGAAGGCGATGTGTTCCCAACATACAAAGCTGATGATCGGGGCCAGGCACAAATTCTCATCAATAAAATCGGTTCCCGCGACCTCGAGCAGACTGTGGTTGTTAAAGTTGATATTGATGCCCTGAGCGGGGCAAGCTCCTCTCCTATTTATGCTCTCATTGCAAAAACACTTCATCTTCCACAGACCCAGGTCATCCTAAAAGTTCAACGTCCAGTTGTTTATATGACCTCTAACGAAAAAAGTCTGGGCTATCAAAAGAGTAACGATCAGATCAGCAATAAACTACGAAACCTACTCGCGAATAATGGTTTTGAATTTACCGACAACAGACGTGATGCAGATCTTTTATTTGATGTTCAGGCTGACGCTGAAAAAGGATCCGTATCCGGAAGTATCTACATTACTTACCTGACGAGCACCATTAAAGTAACCGCTGCAAAAGGAGGCAAAGAAATTTATGCCACCACACTGGATCGGATTAAGGGCTACGGACTGGATTTCGATAAATCAAGCATTGATGCGTATAATAAGGCACTCGAAAGTCTGGAAAAAGATAAAATAAAAGAGCTGTTAAATACAGTTCTCCAATAAAGTGACAAGGCGTTGGCTTACTTGATCTCTTTCAAAATGGTAATTTTAACGGTTTTTAAATGCATTTCAGGTTTGGTATTTAAATTGTGTAGTATAACTTGTAACTAAAATTCCCAATGAATATGAAAAAGTTAACTTATTCCTCACTCATGTTGGTTGCGCTGGCAGGAGTATTTATGTTTGGCTGTAAAGGCAAAGAAAAAATACCAAAAGGCGAAACCGAAATAACAGTACCATGCTCCGGCCCGGATTATTTCACAACCAATAAATTTTTCAGGGCCAACTCCATCGGTGAAAGCCAGGATCAAGTGACCTCCAAAAAGAAAGCATTAGCCAATGCGCGTGCCGAACTTGCTGCCAGCATTCAAACTACCGTAAAAGCTGTAACCGACAATTACACCAACTCACGAGAGATGAACAATAAGGAGCAGGTAGAAGAAAGGTTTGAGCAACTAAACCGTGAAATTGTTGATCAGAAATTAACTGGTTTAAAAACCATCTGCGAAAAGTTAGTAAAGACAGATCAAGGTACATATAAAACATATATTGCGATTGAACTCTCCGCTGATGAACTCGTAGCCACGTACAATGAACGCCTCTCAAAAGATGAGCGCCTCAGAATTGATTATGATTACGAGAAGTTCAAAGAAACCTTCGAAAAGGAAATGGAAAAAATGGGTAATTAATCCCTTCCTCATGTTGCCCGTTGAAAGCAACATTTGATTTCAGCAACGATCAGGAGGCTGTCGTAACACGACAGCCTCCTTATTTTTAAGCTTTCTACAAAACCTTGTTTGTTCAATTCAACTTGTGCAAACGATTAAATACAGTTATCAAACGTTTCCGGTATTCTCATCATCTTTCCTGACTGATTAAAATCACTTTCCTTCCTGATGTAATTATCCTACTATCGATCGTGTACTACTTACGTTTGGTGGTACCAATTGTACGAGAGTACGCAAGTCGTGAATACAACATCCAAAAAAACCGATCGAATCAAGTTAAGTATCGCCATTATTACTCCGGTAATCATCCTACTCATTCCCAAAACCTGGTTTCCTATACAAAACCTTACGGTTATTGAACACCGCGTCATCGCGCTTTTTGTTTTTGCCGCCATCTTTTGGATACTGGAACCCGTACCGATCTACGCCACTTCAATACTCATCATTGTGCTTGAGCTTGTCTTTCTATCCGATAGCAGCCTATACCCTGCCCGTGGCGAAGGGGAGAATTTTGGTGTAGTTATGTCACATAAAGAAATCATGAGTACGTTGGCCTCACCGGTAATTCTTCTTTTTCTCGGAGGTTTCTTTCTGGCCATGGCTGCTACGAAATACCGCCTCGATCAAAATATTGCGCGGGTACTCCTGCATCGCTTCGGAGAAAACCCCAAGTGGGTATTATTGGGACTCATGATCATTACGTCCTTTTTCTCTATGTTCATGAGCAACACCGCAACCACTGCGATGATGCTTTCTATTCTGATTCCTGTACTGAAAATATTTCCAGCAGGAGACAAAGCAAAAACAGCATTCATTTTAAGCATTCCCATCGCAGCGAATATTGGAGGAATCGGTACACCGATTGGTACGCCTCCCAATGCTATTGCACTGAAATATATTACCGGAGCAACGATGACGTTTGGAAAATGGATGAGTTTTGGAGTTCCTTTTGTCATCGTCATGCTCATACTATCCTGGGTACTTCTTCTGATATTTTTTCCGGCAAAAACAAAAACTATTCGGTTATCCATAACTGGAACTTTTCTTACAACGCCTAAAGCCATTCTGGTATACATTACTTTTATCGTTACTATTTTTCTGTGGCTTTTCGATTTTATACATGGTATGAATGCGTACGTAGTCGCCATGATTCCAGTTGGTGTTTTCCTTAGCCTGGGAATAATTAATAAAGAAGACTTAAAGAACATCAGTTGGGATGTTCTATGGCTGGTATCAGGCGGTATTGCACTGGGACTCGCACTTGAAAAAACCGGACTGGCCCAGCATGTTATTGAGAGTATTCCTTTCGAATCATTCTCTCCCTATGTAGTCATTCTTGCAGCCGCAAGTATTGGTCTGGTGATGGCCAATTTTATGTCCAATACAGCCACAGCAAACTTAATCCTTCCTCTACTGGCCTCTTTGGGAACAACCGTAGCAGGTCTTGAGAATGTTGGTGGAAGTCAGCTTATTGTACTGGGCACCACCATCGCCATTTCACTTGGTATGTCCCTGCCGATCAGTACCCCACCAAACGCATTGGCACACGCCACGGGAGAGATTTACACCAATGACATGTCGAAAATAGGTGTCATGATTGGCCTCATCGGATTAATTTTTGTCATCATACTGATGATTATCTTGCAATACATCAACTTCCTCACATGAGTATTGAATCAAACAAGGGAATAGCAAGACTGAAGGCAGTTTACTTTTCAGACCCAACAAAGTTTGTGAGTCTGAAGAAAGGAGAAGTACTGTTACGGGAAGACGAGCATAATGAAAAGCTATATCTCATTTTAGATGGTGAAATGGCAGGCTACATTAAAGATGCCAGCGGTGAGGATTTTGAAGTCTTTCGTAGTGAAAAAGATATGTTTGTGGGTGTTTATAGTTTCTTTAGTGAAGATCAAAAAAGTTTTCTAACCGTTAGAGCTGAAGCCGATACGAAGGTTGCCTATATCGAGCAACATCAAAAAGATTCTGATCCCAATTTTGCAGCACACTTCTTTCCCATTATTGTTCATGAAATTTATTTGCGTCAGCTACTCGCCCAAACCATGAGTCGTGAACGACAGGCAGCTGTTAAGAAACTTTATGAAACCGAAAAAATGGCCACCCTAG
This sequence comes from Cyclobacteriaceae bacterium, assembly GCA_016787565.1. Classification (GTDB taxonomy): domain Bacteria; phylum Bacteroidota; class Bacteroidia; order Cytophagales; family Cyclobacteriaceae; genus JAEUUG01. The sequence continues at coordinate 145,183 of JAEUUG010000004.1, read as the reverse complement.
GCCAACTCGCAGCGGGCATTGCACATGAACTCAATAATGCTATCGGGGTATTAGACCGCAATACCGAATGGCTTGCCAATTCACTGCGTGACTACCTGAAATCAAAAGAACTGCAACATCTTTTTGCAACCAACCTTGAAGAAGGACAAACACTTTCAAGTGCTTCTATTCGCAAGAAAAGCAGAAGTTTCGAAGAGAAGTACGGTGTCTCACCCAAACTGGCGAAGCAATTGGCTAAAACTTCATTGAGTGAAGTGCAACTAGACAGCCTGGTCAAAAAAGGACTTCGTGATTTCGAAATTATTAAACTCGTTACCGATGCAGGCATTGTCCTCCACGATATGAAAATTGCAGCCAGTCACGCTGCCCACGTTGTACGATCCGTGCGCGAACTGGGCAATGCACAAAAAACCATTCTGGTAGAAACCAGTATTCACCAAACTATTCGCGAAGCCCTTACCCTTACCAAGAACCTGGTACAGGATGTCAATGTTGTTATCCATGCAGATACCGAAGGCGTGTTGTTGGCAAATCCCGGTGACTTTGTTCAGGTATGGATTAACCTGATCAAAAACGCCTGCGAAAGCATGAAACTCGCTCAGGTTAATGAGCCAACACTCATATTCAGAATAAGTTGTGATGTCGCCTTTTATACTGTTTCCATTACCGATAACGGAACAGGCATTGCAGCAGAAATCATGGATAAAATTTTTCAACCAAGCTTCACCACCAAAGTAAACGGACTTTCGTTCGGCCTTGGACTGGGTTTATCTATCGTTAAAAAAATTATTGGCAGCTACCGGGGTTCCATTGCCGTTACCAGTAAGCCCGGAGAAACAAGTTTTTTAGTTACACTTCCAAAAAAATAATATGGAAAAGCTCAACATCATTCTAATTGAAGATCAACGCGAAGTGCTGGAAGCCATTGCTAAAGACCTCGAACCACTGGAAGATACCTTTATGATTGAGGAGTGTGAATCCGCTAAGGAAGCAGCCGAGGTTATGGAGACAATTCTGACGCAGGGCGATTACGTGGGGTTACTTATCTCCGATCACGTCATGCCCGTAAAAAGTGGCGTTGAATTCCTCATTGACGTTAGTAAGGATCACCGGTTTCCGCATACCAAAAAAATTCTGCTTACCGGTCTGGCTACGCATCAGGATACCATTCAGGCCATAAACAACGCTGCCATTGATCGCTACCTGGAAAAGCCCTGGAAATCGGATCAACTCATTCACTATGTAAAACAACTCATCACGGAATTTATTCTGGACACGGGCATTCCCTATGAACCGTATCTGGATCAACTCGACAAAGCAATTCTTTTTGAACGCCTTAGAAAAACAACATAATGCCGGCTGCTATCGCTAGAAAGCCATGAAAACATACTATAGAAAAAAAATACACACCACGATTTTGTTCATTATTTTAGTACTGCTTACATATGATGCCTCTTCTCAACGATCAGTCACGCAGCAATCACAATATTGGTTTGGCTACATGACGTCAACAGAAATTAGCGCGCATTATTCCTGGTGGAATGACACGCACTATGTACCCGATGGCTTTTTTATTGTACGAACAGGCCTGACCTACACCATCAAAAAAATCAACATTACAGCAGGCTATGCACATGCGTGGCTACCCATCAGCAATAGTAATACTGATTTACACCGCAATGAAAACCGACCGTGGGGACAGGTTCAATTCACGTTACCGATTTTTAAAACACTATCCTTTACTCAGCGAACACGGTATGATGGGCGATTCATTCAAAACGTTTCGCAGGGAGAACCCATCGAAAAATACACTTTTGTAAATCGTATACGCTTCATGGGAAGCATTCGCAAAACATTCCCAACAGTTGGCAACAAAGAGAATATTCCCTTCATCAGCTTGTCGGATGAGATTCTCTTTAATTTCGGGGAAAATATTTCTGGAATGTCGTTTAATCAAAATCGGATTTATGTAATGGTGGGCTTGCAAAAACCAAGGATACAATATCAAGTTGGCTATATGAATCGGTTTGTCATGACAGGCACGGATCAATACATAGAAAATCACACCCTTGTACTCTGGATTACGCAGAAATTCAGTTTCCGGAAACGTGCCGTATCAGAAAAATAATTTCATTCTTCGTAACCGTATTTACTTTCTACAAACGATTGAAGCCACAATCAATCTGATTTTCTGATATTAATCAGGTATTAGCATGATCAAGATTAGGTAGCACAACATCGTGATGGATTACCTTAGAGTAGAATCAAATGATAAAGGCCATGAAAACTATCCTCGTCCCCATCGATTTTCAGCATGCATCCGGAAAAGCCTTAACCTACATTGAAAGGGTTTTCAAAGATCAATCCATTAGAATGGAGTTGCTTCATGTTTCTACTCCGGCCGAAAAATCAACCAAAGAAGAAATACAAAAGCTATTTGAAAAATTCGAATTCGAATTTCTCAAGAACTGCAGGATACCCTATTCACTTACCATCGCTACCGGAGGCCTGCTCGAAGAAATTCAAAAAAATATAAATGAAAAGCATCCGTCTCTTGTCGTCATCGGACTAACCGGAAATACTTTGGTGAAAGCGCTCGTTAAACTGATGAATTGTCCGGTGCTCATTATTCCCAGTAACAATGAAACACCTTCCATCCGAAACATTGTATATGCCAACGACTTCCATAGTATCAAAGACTCATCAGCACTTGAACCCTTGTGGAACTTGGCACAGGCCTGTGATGCCATGGTACATGTTCTTCATGTAACACGCGAAGATGTATTGCCAAAGGACGAATCCGAAGGACCACTCGAATATTATCTGGATCACATTAAACATGAATATGTATCACTGAAAAGCGATGATTTTGTTGCCGCTATTAACAACTATGCAGCTGATAAAAAAATTGACCTACTTACCCTCATGATCAGGGACCACGGAAAGAATGAACTTCAATCAGGCGGACAATTAGTAGAGCAGTTGCTAACAGAAACGAATATTCCAGTTCTCAACCTGGTTTAAGATAAGGGGGTTTTGGATTAAAAAAATGCTCTGGATTCAAAAGATCCGGAGCATTTGTTTTTTCCTGCATCAAAATCATTCAAGTCCGATCATCATAAAGGCTCCCCAATAAATGGGTTCAGGATAATCAACACGAAGCTCCTTTTTCGCATCAATAAAACTTTGACGAAGATTATTGCCGTTCAGCCACTTTTGGTAAAACTTTAGCATAAGTTTTTGTGTGGCGTCATCATCCACTTTAAACATACTCATGATCAGTACTTTTGCTCCCGCCACCAAAAAAGCTCGTTGCAGTCCAAAGACACCTTCCCCCGCCTCCATATCACCAAGGCCAGTCTCACAGGCACTCAACACGACCAAATCCGTTTTATCCAGATTCAGGCTCATGGCTTCATAAGCCGTGAGGATACCACTTTCCATATTGTAGTTGTAATCCGTTTTCTCCAGCAGATCACCTGCACCACGCAGTAATAAGCCCGTTCGCAGCAATGGATTTTGTGTTAGCACTGCTTCGTTTCCCTCCATTTCCTGCTCCAGTGTTATGGTTTGGTTAGGTCTATACAATCCATGTGTAGCGATGTGGAAAATCTTCGGACTACTTAACTCCTTTACTTTTTCTTCCGTTGCCGTCTTCTCGATGTACTGTGTTGTGGTCCATCCTTTCTGCTTCAACATGAATTGAAGTTGCTCGACTTCCTTTTCAGTTCCTGGTAAGGGTGAAACCGACTGATCTGCCGAAGCAGTAAGATAAAAAGAAGGGTTTCCAAACATAGATGCCGTATTATTTTTTGATTCGCTTCGTGTTTGAACTCTCCGCAAATACAAATCCTTTGTGTTGCTGACCAATACAATATTCGAGTTGTCTATGACAAAGCGGCCATCAGGAGTAGGAATCGCTTCCAGATTAATCTGATTATAAATACCATCAGGAGAGAGGTACAGCGTTGAAGACTGACCAACCTCGCGCTGGATGGGTTCCCAGAAAATAGTATACGAGTATGGATCATCAATCTTACCGGTAATGGCATTCCGGTAGAACTTGAAGTAACGCGTTTCCATCTTTTGCCCATGCTTTAATAAAACTGCCTTAGGCTTTGCGAAATCACTGCGCAGATACAAGGCCGCATAAATAACAGAATCTGTTAGCACATGATCAAAATTTCGATACCGCACCATTTCCATGGCTACCTCATTTGGCTTGAGTGATTTTTTTACATCTTCAAATGCAATCCTTCTTGTGTCAAAATTCTGCTGAAATAATTCCGATTGGTCACTCAGAATTTTTTCAAGTCGCTCTACCTCCTGATGAAGCGCTGCCGGGTCTATTTCATTTTCTGCAAGTTGTTGCGAACTCATAGAAATAGCAAGTGTTAGCTGCTCCTTTTTCTGAAGCCATGTATTATATTGATTTTTCAAGTCCTCGTCCGTACTATTCATGATCCGCTCACGAATCTTGATCGATGAACTCAATAACAAGGCCTTGGTGAGTAACTGGTAGTTGTAAACTTTTCCTGCCAGATCCTTAAAGTCATCCAGGTTGCCAAAGGCAAGGGTATTGTAAAATTCAAAGTCACCCTTGATCGTGTTCCAGTATTTTGCCTTCTGGCGCTCACTCAATGCCGGGAAGAAATCTTTAATAAACTGTTCATAGTTACCCAGAGCTTCTTCAATATTCTTTTTGGCCTCCTTGTAATTTTTCTGCATGTAATAAACCTTCGCCAGTTTCGATAAGACTTTTACATACTCTGGGTGATTCTTATTGAAGTTATCGAGATAGATTTTTCTTGCCTGGTTATAAAACTCTTCCGCCTTCTTATAATTCTTTTGTTGGTAGTAAACATCGCCCGTAAGCGTAAATATGCTCGCTGCGTTGATGCTGTTTTTCTTACCGGTTTTGGCGCGCCAGATTTGTTCAGCTACGGTTAATGAATTAAAGGCAATGTCATATTTCTTTTCGGAGATATAGAGCACGGCAACGTTCTTTAAAATCTCCGCATACTGTGGATTCGTCTTCGTTAACTTAGCTCCCATGATATCGCGCGATTCAATCATGAGTTTTTCTACAACCTTCTTATTATCACCACGGTAAAATTTGATCAGGGCAAGTTGAGAAAGTGACTTAGCGACTTCGATATGGTTACGTCCAAATTGCTTCTCCTGACTAGCCAGCGCTTTTACAATGTTCTCCTCTGCTTTTTCATAATCACCCAGTGTATAGTAGATATCACTGAGGAGGCGTTGAGTAGGCGCAGTTTTAGTGGAATTATCGCTATAGGTATTCACAGCAATAGCGTTTGCTCGTATAGCAATCTTCTCGGCTTCGGTATAGTCTCCTCTGGCCAGCAGTATTTTCCCTTTGTCCACCAAGGGATCAATCAGGCGTATGGAATTCAGGCCAAATAGTTTCTCATACTCCGGGATAAGAATATTCAATAGCTTATCAGCATCCGAATACCGACCGAGTTGAATCAGCAGACTGGAAAGTTCCTTTGCTGATGATAGTTCATCTCCAATCTTTTTCTCGGCATTCTTGATTAAAATTCGTGTACGGTCAAGGTTAGCTTCTGCTTCGTCAAACAAACCCTGGATACCGTAAAGCCTTGCCTGGGTCTCCAGGGCACTGATCAAAGCAGGACGTTGTTCTGTATAGGCTTTTGCCTCCTTTAATTGAATGATCCGAATCGCTTCAGTGATATTTGCCTCGGCTTCTTCATATTGACCCAACTTAAGTTGCAACTTGGCAATGTTATCCAGTTCCATTCCAAGCAGGATGTCCGTATTCTGAAATTTGTAGTTAGCTGCATCTTTACCCTCTTTTAGTGCTTTCCCTGCAAGCGCATATTTATCGGTCAGTTCGTACCACTGTGCAATATGATTCAGGATGTCCACCAGATCAATATGCTGTTCACCCATTTGTTTGGTTAAAACCTTGTAGTAACTCTCCTCATAAATCTTACCTGCCTCATCTATTTTATTGGTGTAGTCGAGGTATAAATTCGCCAGGTGTACCCGGGCCAGGTGATACTCCGGAGAATTTTCACCGCACAATTCTCTTTTTATATCGGCTAACTGATTGAGGTATGATTCTGCATTGGTGTACCGCTTTTCAGAGACCGCTATGGTATACAGAAATTCTAAAACTTTGGCAGTTGTCTTGTAGTTTTTAGGAAGTGACTTGGAGTTGAGCACACCGAGGGCGTCATTTTCGAGATCCTTTGTTTTGTCTTTCGAAAGCTTGGAGTCAAATTCAACAGCGCGCAGGTTAATGCGATGTAAACTTGTTTTTGGATAGTACTTGTTGATTACCTTTTCATATTCAAGTTTGGTGTTGAGGTATCTTGCCCGGTTGTCTGTCTTCAACAAATAACCCAGATAACTTAAATACAGATTATGCGCCAGCTCATTCGTTGGATTAGTATGCTTTTTCAGATCGTTCAGTGTTCCATCAAAAGCAAGATCCGATGGCAGTGCTTTCGATAAGCCGTTATCCACCAAAGCTTTTGCCCAGAGATAGCGGTATTCCACTTCGGCCAGACTGGTCTCACCTAAAAATCGTTTCTTGCCCTTTACCCAATTACGCAATTCGCCAAAGGCAACATCCACATCAGGATTATCTGTTGTTGCACCCGGAATAGCAATTCTTCCCATTTGAGCATACGCACTTCCGGTAAGCGTTTTAAGCTTTGCATAATCATTGAAGCGTTGGTAGATTTCATTCTCGGGAATGCGTCTGGTTTTGATTTCATTATTCTCTACAATAGTTTCCTTCTCCGTAGCGCGTCCGGCAAAATACTTATCCGCACTACTCAGTAACTCGATCGCATCTTTACAAAAACCCTGACCAATCATGGCTTCGGCTTTGATGAGCACAATCTTTCCTTTTATTTCATCGGTCATCTGGTTTGTTTTTCCCAATAAAGTCTCAGCCTTCTCGGTATACTCCCGACTGATTCTAAAATTTCCATACTCATTGTAAATGTTTGCAACATCCAATAACACGGTTGCATAGCTCGTACTATTATCGCCAAAGGCCGTCAAGCTTGTATTCAGGGCATTGTTCAAGCTTGTCTCAAAACCAACCAGCACACCCGAGCCAAGGTTGATCCGCGCTTCACGGATATAAAAGTCAACCATGTATTTATCACGGTTTTCAGTCTTCAAAACACCTGCTTTAAATTTATTCAGCGTACTCAGGGCCTTTGTAAAACTACCGGCATTATAGTAGCCGTCTACTTTAGCAAGTGTCTTGTCGAGTTTTTTATCCTGTGCCAACACCTGAACCGATGTGCCAAGAAAAACCAGTAAAAAGATGAATAACCTCATTTTACGCATAGCATGGGGATTTAAAACTTTCGAACCTCTAATCTACTAAAATCGCAGCGAATTTTTGCCTCCATGTTGATGGTGGGCGGGGAATTGAATTGGATGTTATTCTTCGTTGCAAGTTGCAGGTCTTAGATCAACCAGAGACTTGCAACCTGTAACAAGAGGAAACCTTTAACTTTCTACCTTCCCATCAGTTTATTTAGAATTTTTTCTGCTGCTTCTGTGATCACCGTACCGGGACCGAACACAAGTGTAACGCCTTGCGCGATCAGGTAATCATAATCTTTCTCGGGAATAACACCTCCCGCAACAACCATAATATCCGATCGGCCTATTTTTTTCAACGCCTGAATTAACTGTGGAATTAATGTTTTATGACCGCCTGCCAAACTAGAAGCCCCAATGATGTGTACATCATTTTCAGCAGCTTGCATCGCAACTTCCTCCGGAGTTTGAAATAACGGTCCGATATCAACATCAAAACCGAGATCAGCAAAACTGGTGGCGATAATTTTTGCACCCCGATCGTGTCCATCTTGTCCCATCTTGGCTACGAGGATCCGCGGTCTACGTCCATCCAGCTCAGCGAATTGATCCGATAGTTTCCGAACGTCTTCAAATGCCTGCTGATTTTTCATTTCACCCGAATATACACCAGAAATAGATCGGATCGTTGCCTTGTAACGACCAAAGGTATTTTCCATGGCCGATGAAATCTCTCCCAACGTTGCGCGTTTGCGAGCAGCATCAATCGCCAGTTCCAGCAGATTACCCTTCCCACTTTCGCCAGCTTGTGTAATCAATTGAAGTGCGGCTTCTACTTCATTTTGATTTCGTTTTGCTTTCAATTGTTTCAATCGCTCCAGTTGCTCTTGCCGGACAGCGGTATTATCTACTTCAAGAATATCAAAGTCAGGTTTTTCATCAACCTGATATTTGTTTACACCAACAATGACATCCCGTCCGGAATCAATGCGCGCCTGTTTTTCAGCAGCGGCTTGTTCGATGCGCATTTTTGGAATCCCACTTTCAATGGCCTTCGTCATGCCACCCAGCTTTTCAACCTCATCGATCAATGCCCAGGCACTTTCGGCAAGTTGTGCAGTCAGGCTTTCGATATAATATGATCCGCCTAGCGGATCAACAACATGCGCAACTCCGGATTCCTTCTCTATAAATAATTGCGTATTGCGCGCAATGCGTGCCGAAAAATCTGTTGGCAAAGCAATGGCTTCATCTAATGAGTTTGTATGCAGTGATTGTGTTCCGCCCAATACTGCCGCCATCGCCTCCACACAGGTGCGTGTTACATTATTGTACGGATCTTGTTCCGTCAAACTCCACCCGCTGGTCTGACAATGTGTGCGCAAGGCCATCGACTTTGGATTTTTCGGATTGAACTGCTGTACAATCTTCGACCACAATAATCGACCAGCCCGCATCTTGGCAATCTCCATGAAAAAATTCATGCCAATGCCCCAGAAGAAAGACAGGCGAGGTGCAAAGTCATCAATAGCAATACCTGCTTTTAGTCCGGTGCGGATATACTCTAATCCATCCGCCAGCGTATACGCCAGTTCCAGGTGCGCGGGCGCTCCGGCTTCGTGCATGTGGTATCCGCTGATGCTGATGGAGTTAAACTTCGGCATGTGCTTCGATGCATACGAAAAAATATCAGCAACAATGCGCATCGAAGGAGCAGGCGGATAGATGTATGTATTGCGCACCATGAACTCTTTCAGGATATCATTCTGAATGGTACCACTCAGTTGCTCCGGCTTAACACCTTGCTCTTCAGCCGCCACAATGTAAAAGGCCATGATGGGAATGACCGCACCATTCATGGTCATGGACACCGACATTTTATCCAGCGGAATCTGATCAAATAAAATTTTCATATCCAGCACCGAATCGATTGCCACACCAGCTTTTCCAACATCACCCGCTACGCGCGGATGGTCTGAATCATAACCGCGATGCGTGGCCAAATCAAATGCAACGGAAAGGCCACGTTGTCCGGCTGCTAAATTTCTTCTGTAAAATGCATTTGAATCTCTGGCGGTAGAAAAACCCGCATATTGCCGGATCGTCCAGGGTTTGGTGGTATACATGGTAGCATACGGACCGCGTAGGTAAGGAGGAACTCCCGCTGTGAAACCAGCCTGGATGATTGCTGAAGCATCATCGGGTGTGTAGGAAGGTGTGATTGTAATTTTCTCCGGACTAACCCATTCTTTCTTCACTCCCTGGGCTATGGATGACGAAGGTAAAAACTGATTAAATTTTAGTTTCGAGAAGTCGGGTTTCATGAATTACGGTATCAGTCTGCAATTTCTTCAATGAATTTTTTCCATGCGGCTTCAGCAAGGTGCGTTACCATATTTTCAATCGCATAGGATCCCGCCAGAGGATCGGCAACTTTATCGAAATGAGACTCCTCGCGAAGAATACTTGAAATATTTCGAGCCACCCTATTCATCATCGGATTAGTTTCTTCCTCAGCAATAACAGTAAGTGCATTACACCCTCCTGCAACCGAAGCCATGGCCGCCAGTGTTCCTTTAACCATGTTACCATGCGGTTGATAGGATTCATTGATCCAGGTTTCTGATCGGGTATGAAGATATAAATCATGCGGCTCATACTTTTTTACACCGTAGGCATGCACAACCTGAAACCACAGCATGCGCAACGCTTTCAACTTAGCGCCTTCCACTAAAAAATTATTTCCGACACCCAGGGAGAATGAAATAGTGCGAATTACTTTTTCTGCATCAGCATGATGAAAGTCTGTCCACATGTCCACATACTTCACACCCTCGCGTAGCGCGTTTGAAATTTCCTGAACAGGAGTTGAGGATTCAACAAGCAAACCCAGAAAATTTATTTTCTGTCCGTGCAGAAAAGAAGTTGTGAGGATATCAATTTTTTCTGGGAATGTTTCCCAAAAAACAGCACCGTCCAGTTTTTCTACAGGATAATGTTCATTTATATATGCTGCAAGCTGGGTTAACTGAACCTGATCAGAAAAAAAGAACGATACCGCACAGTGCGGCCACTGAATGTCATTTAGAAGTGAGTGAAAATCGACTTTAGAACACTTTCGAACATCAAATACAATTCCGTCAGCGCCCAGTGCCAAATGTTCAAGTGCTTTTATATTAGCTGATTGGGCATCGGTAACGGTAACCCGTGGCATATTAAACCAGAACTGAGCACCACGAAAAGATTGTGACGCAGGTGGGAGCTGAAAGCTCTTCAGATAAGTAGTTGATCCGGCATCCGTTACATCATAGAATGGATGAAAAGTCAACCCATCGGGTGTGCTCCACAATTTTTCGATTGCGGGATTTTTTCCACCAAGCTCTGCTTCAGCTGCGCTAACCCAAGCCGCTTTGCTGGATGGAGGAAAACTATTTTGCAATTGCTCGAGAACTGTCTTTTCCGGCATTAAAAAAAATTATCATTCAATTTTAGTTATTTTCCTCAACCGATTGCGTCAGAAGGTGAAATTTTCAGCAATAATATTTTTTTGAAAAAATCAAGTCTCGGCATCTTGTTTTGATGAAGTCTTTTTTTACATCTTTGTCTCCCCTTCCCCCAAGCGGGGACCGAAATCTTAACAATTGAGAAGTTCAATGGAAGTTAGCTACGGCACAGTATGGAATGATTGTCTGGACGTAATTCGCGAGAATGTCGGAGAAGAAAACTTCAATACCTGGTTTAAGCCCATTTCGCCCCTTCGGGTAGATGGTGATGTGCTGACCATTCAGGTGCCCTCTCAATTCTTTTACGAATGGTTGGAAGATAATTATGTGCCGGTACTTAAAAAAGCTATTCATACCGTGCTGGGGCCAACCGGCAGATTAGAATATTCGGTTGTGGTTGATAGTGGAAACAGGCAATCACCTCCGGTAGCTGTGAATTACCCGGCTAATGGTGCCGGCAACCGAAGAAGTGCTGTCAATACCAATGGCTTTTCAGATGATTATTCGCCCTTCCAGTTTAAGGCACTTAATCCACAGACCGTAAACTCACGCCTGAACCCAACATACTCATTCGATAATTTTGTTGAAGGTGATTGTAATCGCCTGGCGCGATCGGCCGGAGTAGCAGTGGCAAAAAAGCCCGGAATTACATCCTTTAATCCGCTGATGTTATATGGTGGTGTGGGTGTAGGAAAGACGCACCTGGTTCAAGCTATTGGTAATGAGATCAAGGCCAATATGCCCAACAAGGTAGTCTTGTATGTTGATCAAAACGATTTCACAAATCAGTTCCTAAACGCACTTCAAAACCATAAGCTTCAGGATTTTCAGAATTTTTACCTTCAGGTAGATTTATTGATTCTGGATGATGTTCAGTTTCTCGCTGGCCGCGAGAAAACACAGGAAATGTTTTTCCACATTTTCAATCAGTTACACCAATCCGGCAAACAAATCATCATGACAAGCGATTGTCCGCCTCGCGATCTGAAAGGATTTCAAGAGAGATTGCTCTCGCGTTTTAAATGGGGCTTAACGGCCGATTTACAAGAACCCGATTTTGAAACCAAGCTGGCGATTATCAATCGGAAGATGCTGGCCGATGGCATACAAATACCAACGGAGGTATCTGAATACCTTGCCTACAGCGTGGATACCAACCTGCGCGATATGGAAGGTGTTTTGAACTCCATGATTTTCCATGCCACCTTGTTGAAGAAGGAAATTGATCTGGAACTGGCAAAGGAAGTATTGAAAAATATCATTAAAGAAATACAATCGGATGTGAGTGTGGATTTTATCCAGAAAACCGTATCCGAATATTTCAAAGTTGATCTTGACGCCATGAAAGGCAAAGTGAAGAAACGTGAAATCGTTATCCCGCGTCAGGTGGCCATGTATTTCTGTAAACGGTATACACAGCTTACACTTGCCCTGATTGGTGAAAACTTTGGTGGCCGCGATCACAGCACGGTTATTCATGCTTTGGAATCAGTTGAAGATATGATGAAGACGGATCCTAATTTCAAAAGCTCTGTAGAAGAGCTCGGCAAAAAACTCAAGCTTCGGGTGAGCTGATCGGCACACTGTAATTTCAATATTCAATTTACCGGTAACAAATCTCCCGATACGGGCAGTATTTACAATTATCCGTTTCTGTAGTCTGATCGAATGAAATAGCCGGATCAAAAATTTCTTCTACTAATTCTTTTAATCGAAGTTGAAATTCAGGCAGCAGTTCAGCAACATCATGAACGTATTCATTGTCCATTTTCAAGCCAAACGTAATATCTTCATCAAATAAATTCATCCGGCTCATCAGTCCCGGTACAAGGCGTGGTGTTTTTTCTTCTTTGCCCAACGAAAGGCTGGCTTCCTTGTATAGCAAGGCATATACAAGCGTTTGAAAGGCGGCCTTATTACGGGATTTACTTCGTTCAAAAAGTGAAGCAACATTTTTAAAGTCGAGTTTATCCTTACCGGTCTTATAGTCAACGATGCGGATAACATTATCTTTTTTATCAACCCGGTCAATTTTTCCACCCAGCACTGCATAACCGGGGACGCCATCCAGTTTAATGACGCACGACATTCCCTCCTGCTCCAATGCTTCAATCGTAAACGGTGCATACGCTTTGTCGAGCTCAATAATACGCTGCGCGAACCGTCTTACCATCTCCCGAACAATCAGACGCTGACCTTCATACTCAACCTTTCCCCCGGGATCGAGACGATAGGTACGAATGAATACTTCATCAATCAACTGAGTGAGTGTGATCTCATAATCATGAAAATCCACCACTTCAATCAGCTTTGACTTTTTTCTTTCGCCAATGCCTTTGTAAAACCGTTCCATAACATCGTGCAGAAATGTTCCCAGCACGCGCGCATCCAGATCTTCCTCCACTTCATCCGCTTCACGAATTCTTTCAACATAACTAAAATAAAATTTTAGCCGGCATTCGATATAGCTGTTCAGGGCAGAAGGAGAAATTCCCTTCGATCGATAGTTACCATTAGCTTCATTAAGTTTTGCGAGTTGAGTGAGCACACCGGCATCCTTTTCAATGCGAATTGGCTCTATGGGTCTTGGTTGAATCGTGTTGTCTAAAACATGCTTTTCAATAGTTAAACCCGATTCAAATATCAGCTGTTGAAGATACCGGCTCATCTCACCCTGGCCCAACACATCGGTTTCAGAATTATAAAAGAGAAAAATATTTTCAGCGCGCTGCAATACCCTATAAAACAAGTACGCGTACATGGCATCCTGATGCTCTACGGTAGGAAGCTGATAGGCCCTGCGGATGTTGTACGGAATGTACGATCCTGTATTGCCGGAAGATGGAAAAGCACCTTCATTCAGCGAAAGCACAAATACATTTTTAAAATCAAGGTTACGCGTTTCCAGTACACCCATAATTTGCAATCCCTTTAGTGGTTCACCGCTAAAGGGAATTTTTTGGGCACGCACCAACTGCCGAAAGAGACGAAGAAAAGATTTTAATTCCGTTTGAAAGGATTTCTCCGGGCGTGTTACCGATGATGGATCGCTCACAACCTGCTCCAGTTGATTTAAAAACGTTAAGAAGAAGTATGCATACTCCTGATCAAAACCCGACAGACCTGGCAGATTTCCAATCTCCGTAATGATCGTCTTTAAATAAGCAATCATCGCTGCTCCCGTGGATGTATTAGTACTGGCAGATGATTCGCTTTCAGGCTTTACCTCCTGAAACAGTAACCGGTGTAGGGGAATATCTGCACCTAAAAAACTTTTTGGAATATTCACCCAATTGTGCTTCAGAATTTCTTTACGCTTAGCCTGAACAACAGCAGCATCTGCAGCCACTACATACGGATGCCCTAACACCGCTAACACCTGACGATGATTGAAGTGATCGCCCTTTCGTTTGATCTGCATCTCAGCCAACAACTCAATCAGGTTAAACATGGGTGTACTGCTCAATGGAAAACCCATTGTAACGTTAAGACTATTAATATTCCCGGCAACCCCGTGCAATACCGGCATCAAAAGTTTTTCATCTGGTAGCACCACCAGTGTTTCTTCCGGATTGATACCCATGCGTACCTGCTCCTGAAGTAGTTGAGCCATGAGTTTTGCCTGACCAACAGGTTGTGCGGCACCAAACAACTTAATGGACTTGACTTCAGTCGATTCCGGAGAGCGTAAAAAATTTGCAGGGATGGAATCCGGAAAAGTTTGTTTTAGTATTGGATGCTCCTGGTACTCGCGAAAAAATTTCCCTGCCTCCTGCGTATTGTTATTCACGTAATACGCATCCATATCCCAATACACAGAAGCGCAGCCTGCATCCACAAAGGAGGACAGAATTACTTCTTCAGCCCTGGTCAGTGCATTGAAGCCCACAAAAATGATTTTTGGTTTCACTCCTGGTGTTGGAAGGATTGTTTCTCCGGACTGAATTTTTAAGGCCACAGCACGGTGAAGCATACCTTCATACGCCAACCCCGCTTGCTGAAGTTGAGCGCGAAAGTGTGTGTATACAGCAAACAATTCATTCCAGACGTTCAGAAATTTCAGCTTGTTCGCGGTGAGATTTTCTTCAAAACTGGCCCAGAAACTTCGCAAAAAATCACGTTGTTCATCGGTTAAGAAATCAAAACTAGCATCCAATTCTTTCTGCTGACGAAGGTCTTGAAAAAGATGCCGGGCATCAATCATGTACTTATCAATCTCATTAAAGTCGCGAAGCAACATTTCACCCCAGAAATAGAATTGATCAAAAGATTCATGAGGCTCATCTGCCTGGCGATTAACCACCTCAAAATAAGATTTGTATAAACGATGAATCAACTCAAGTTTCTCGGGTACCCTTTCTGTTGCATAACTGGCAATGAAATCCTCAACCGTGAGCATCTGTGGTGCAAAGGCGGGTTTAGTAAGCATATCCGTTAAATGCTTTCTGAAATAAAGGGCTGCCCTGCGGTTAGGAAAAACAAATGTGAGCACGTCTAATTTTGGATGTTCACGATATACTTTTTCAGCAAGCTCCTGGAGGAATGTTTTCATCGTAGCTATCGGTTTATAATCCGGGGATGCCCAACTGACGCTCATCCTTCATTGCTCTTATTTTTTGTTTTCCACCTGCTCTTACTTCAACCACTTCTTTTGTGCGAAGGTATAAGAGATAACCTTCCACATTCAGAAAGTTCATATTCCGCAGTATGGCCATGTACGCCAACACCTGTTCATGGTCACGCTTTTTTTTCTCGCCAGTCTTAAAATCGACCAACACTGCGCGCCTGTCCTTCATCATCAACCTGTCGATTCTGTTCTCCATTCCTCCTGGTAATAAAATGGGAACTTCTGTTCGCACGTCCCACTCGGGAGCGAACCACGAAGCAACTTGCTTATCTTCCATCAATTCATTTAACAGGGCACGAAGGTCTTCCATTTCTGTATGGATTATCAATCCTTCGCGTACAATTTTGCTGAGGATATCCGGAATTTCATCTGCATACCGTATGCGGGATAGTACAGCATGAGCCTGAATTCCATACGAAACCTTACGCTGCTGATCTGCTGATGAATCATCAAAATAAGACGAACCCGATTGCCGGATGACCAATCTATCGCGCCAACGCGAAGAGGGATAAGCATTCAAACTTAAACTTTCAGTATCGACATGCGCCTTGGTGGTTGCCACACCTGTCCACTGCCCCACCTGCCATTGTTGTGTAGCTTCATCCCAATGATCTTTCAATTCTGAATTGGCAAGTATACTTGTGTGAAGTAATCTTGCAATTGTCTTATCATTTTTTCGATTGGAAATATGTGGAGCTGTAACGATCAAGCCATATTCAGCACGTGTCAGGGCCACATACAGCACATTCAGGTTATCCAGGTAGCAACGACTGCGTTCGTCATTGTAGTAATCGGTAAAAAAAGTGTTTTGCAAAGCACTTGCATATTTTACCGGCATAAAACCAGCATCAGCAAAAAGCGAATGCTCGGATTTAACCCACAAGTTAGGGGCATTAAAATTATCATGATCCAAATTCCAGGAGCAAAATGGAATAATCACATAGGGAAATTGCAATCCTTTTGATTTGTGTATCGTAATGATTTGGATGGCATCTACTTCGCCTGAAACCTGAATGGATTTTTTATGCTTGTTCTCTTCCCACCATTCCAAAAAGGCTCCGAGGTCGTTGCGCTCGCGGGTGTAAAAATCAAGCACTAAATTCTGAAATGCCTGAAGGTAAACCAATTCTCCTGTATAGTCGCCTAGTTCAAATATTTCAATGAGCGTTTCGGTAAGTTCAAAAAGTGGAAGCTTTTTCAATGACGTTTTCGACTTCGTAAATGCTGTTGGAAGATTGTCTTCAAAAAAAACTCTATTGGATACCGAAAAAACTTCTGTTAATAACCTGTTCGGTTGATGAAACCGTGCGAACTCATAGCCCAGTTGAGCCCGCGCAATAGCATCATCCGGATTTAACAAATAGCGTAAGGCTGCCAATACAAGATTAACGGATGAAGCTCCATCAATGCGTAGCGATTCATTTGATACCACATCATATTTACATCCGGGCTTTGCGTTTACAGAATTCTGATATTGAAGAAGGTATGCCGCAATATTTTGTCCTTCATCATTCTTTCGAACCAAAATAGCAATATCCTTCAGTGGCACGCCTATCGACTGAAGTTTTTCAAGATGCACTGGAATTTTATGGAGCGCCATTTCCTTCCAGCTTTCAGATTCTTCAGTTTCTCCATCTTCCTGATGAGAATAATTTTCCTGAATAAATTCTACATGAACAAATCCATCTTTCGAAGTGGAAATCGTCTGGGCAATATCCTTGTAGGCCTCCACTGAAATGGCTTGCCCGGTTTCAGCGGCTATGTGAGCCGCAGCTGTCTGGAAAAGTGCATTATTAAAGCTGACCACATGAAAGGCACTTCTGAAATTTTTATCGAGTTGATGAAATTCAACCCGCTCTTGTCCGATGTTTTGCTCAACGTTTTGCTGCAACAGCTTCAAGTCACCACCACGCCAGCGATAAACTGCTTGTTTCACATCGCCCACCACAACGCTTCGATATCCCTGATCCAGGTTGTTCACCAACAAGGGTAGAAAATTTTTCCATTGCATTCCGGAGGTATCCTGAAACTCATCGATGAGGTAATGCCGGTAAAACGACCCAACCTTTTCATAAATAAAAGGTGTATCACTATCCTGAATAACACCTTCTAAAAACCGCGGAGCGTCAGCCAGCAGCATGAGGTTGTTTTCACTTTTAAATTCTTTGAGTTTGCGTGCTATATCCGTTAACAGGCCAAATACATACATGTTTCGCAGTACAACCTCTGCACTGAAACTTGCTTTAAAATGCTCGTCATAACTGGTCAGGAGATCATTCAGTATGGGAATTAATTTTGTTTCTGCCACCTGAACGATCTCGTTTGCCCGTGAACTTTTTTTTGACGGCCACTTTTCAGCTGAGGTAAAATGATCGCGAATGCGCGTACCGGGCGGTTTTAATTCTTTAATGTTCTTCAGGCGAGCCAGCGATTCAAAAAAAGTAAAGAGCCCTGAGTTTTTACCATAGGAGATATCGGATATATCCCATCCCAACGACTTAATAATGTTTAAAGCCTCAACTGACGGCTTGCTAACGCGATCAAAAAAATCTTTTCGCTGGTTCGATAAACTTTCGCGTAACCTGACGAAATATTTTCGATCTCCCGTTACACGATTGATACTTTCTTCAACCGAGCTGAATTCCTCTCTGAAAATTTCAGCGGTAAATTCAATCAGGCTGCTGCGCACATCCCAAGCGCGTTCATTTTCCAGGTTATCGCGTGCGAATTCAATTACCCAATTGGTTAACTCCTGATTGCTTCCCAGCTCATCAATCAAATTGTCGATTACCTCCTCAACCACGGCATCGTGCTCCACCTCCAGGCGATAATCCCCCACCAAGCCGGCCTCTCGGGTGAATGAGCGGATAACTTTCTGAAAAAAGGCATCGATGGTACTGATGGAGAATTGAGCATACTGATGCAACACTTCACCCTGAACTTCCTGCGCATACTGCCTGAAGGTGCTGTCATCAAGTTTAAGCTCCTTCTTGAGCTCGTCACCCAGTTCATTTTTTCGACCGTTTGCAAAAGCATCGAGGTAGGCCAGAATACGATCCTTCATTTCCTGGGTTGCCTTGTTTGTAAAGGTTACCGCCAAAATATGCTTGAAGTAATCAGACCTGAACCGCAAGGCGAGTGCGAGATACTCCTTTGCCAGGGTGCGGGTTTTGCCCGAACCGGCCGAACTGCGGTATATGTGAAATGTTTTGGACAAGGATTATTACATGAGAGGATAGCGAATCATTCTAAAGTTTGTGCAAGATATTGGATGATGGTGACAGATTGTGTCTCTTAATCAGATTATTTGGTCGCATTTTCAACTGTGAATTTTGCATTATGAAACTTTCTCTTTTTCTTGTAACTCTAATGTTAGAGAGAACGTTGAGGTAATTGTTTTCACGCTACCAACACAACCGTTAAAATTACTAACCTTCAAGAAGTCAGTATTTATCATGACAAAAAAAAACATATTCTACTTCAGCATTAGTGCTATAGTATTTCTACTGTCATTTGTTTTTTACATTCAGAACGATCCACTCACCACTATTATCAGACAGTTTAATACCTATCAAAGCCTTCATCCCCAGGAAAAGCTCTACATTCATTTGGACAAACCTGCTTATGGTGCCGGAGAAACCATATGGTTTAAAACATATTTAGTTGATGCGCTCCATTATTCATTAGATTCCTCATTAAGTAAGGTTGTTTATGTTGAATTTTTAACCGATCAAAAGAAATTAGTTTCAAGAAAAATGCTCTATTCTCCGAATGGAGTTGCAATAGGAGAATTTCAACTCGCCTCCTCTCTGCAGCAAGGAAATTATCTCATACGTGCCTATACCAATTTTATGCGAAATTATACCGATGAACTTATGTTCTACAAAGAAATACCAATACTCTCACCGGATAGTTTGCAAACAACCGCATCAACACCAATACAAAAAATTGATCTCCAATTTTTTCCAGAAGGAGGAAATCTCCTTTCAGGTGTTGAAAATAATGTTGCTCTAAAGGCAATTGATTCCAATGGCCTTGGAGTAGAAGTTGAAGGTGAAATTTATGATGAGGAGAATAAACTTGTCACAGCATTGAAAACTGATTTTACCGGAATGGGATCATTTAAATTATTTCCCTGGACAACAAAAAAGTATTCGGTGAAAATTAATTCCCCAACTGAGATCAAAAACAAAATTGCATTACCCGAGATTGTTGAGCAGGGATACATGATGCAGGTAAAGGATATGGGCAGCAACATTCTGGTTTACATTTACTGCAATCGAGATAAAACAAAACAAATACCTGCGTTTAATCTGGTGGCTCAGGCCAGGGGAAAGATATGCTTTGCAGCTAAAGGCGAGATTACCAGCACAACGGTAAGCACACTCATCTCCAAAAAGAAATTTCCATCGGGAATTGTTCAAATCACTGTGTTTGATGGTGATGGACTACCGCAATGTGAGCGCCTCTTCTATATTCAACCGGAAAACAAAGTATCCGTAACCATCACAACACCAAAATCAAATTTTTCCAAGCGAGAACAGGTTGAACTCACTTTGGAAGCTATAGACCAAAGCGGAAAGCCTGTTAGTGGAAGCTTTTCACTTTCCGTTTACGATAACGAATTGAGTATGGATCACGAAAAATATGCCTTGAATATTGATAATTACCTGATGCTTAAGTCTGATCTTCACGGCTACATTGAAAACCCAGGTTACTATTTCAAGGATAAAAACCCGGAAACCCTAAAGCATCTGGACCTTCTTATGCTAACCCATGGCTGGAGAAGATTTTCCTGGAAACAGGTTATGGAAGATACTGAAAAGCCATTGAACTTCATGGCCGAACAAGGTATACCCATCCAAGGTCAGGTTCTAAAATCTATTGGCAAAAAACCCTCACCTAATAGCACCATCAATATATTGACCAGTCAGGGTGATATGGTAGTTGTAAAAACTGACATCAATGGGGATTTCTATTCTGATAAACTTGTTTACTTCGACTCCACAAAACTTGCTATTCAAACCGAGAACGCTAAAGGTAAACAAGCCGAGCTACAACTCTTGCTGGAGCCCTTCGCACCCGGTCCTGCGGTAAACTACACATTCACACCCTTTACCTGGTTTAACGCAAACGACTTTCTAACGAAAGTGGAGAAAAGAAACAAAGTAGAGAACGCCTACACTATTGATAAGGATGCCACACTCTTGAAGGAAGTAAGTGTTCAGGCAACTCGCCTGGAGAGCCCTCAAAAGAGTAAAATTTACGGAACGCCAACCGCTACAGTTAAAATGGACGAAATCAAAAGTGCTAATACCTACACCAACATATTGCAAGCACTCCAGGGCCGCGTGGCAGGTGTTAAGGTTGTAGGCTCTCCTCCGAATATGCAAGTAACACTTGCCAGGGCCTATGGTACTCCCCTTTTCCTTTTGAATGGAACCCCGGTGGACATTGGTGTCATCTCAGATATTCAACCCCCTGATGTGGAATCTATTGATGTACTAACAGGTGCCTCTGCCAGTGCTTTTGGTAGTAGAGGTATGGGAGGTGTTATTGCCGTGTATACAAAATCGGGTGGAGCAACTCCTCGAAAGCAAACAATCGGCATGCAGCACACCGCCTATCCCGGCTTTTATATAACACGAGAATTTTATTCACCACAATACGATTTAACTAACGACCGGCACAATCTGCCGGACTACCGGAGTACACTTTATTGGAATCCGTTCATCGAAACCGATGAAAATGGTAAAGCAAAAGTATCATTTTTTACAGGTGATATACTTTCTTCCTTTAAAGTAGCCGTGGAGGGAATCTCGTATGATGGAATTCCCGCACATGCGCAGTACAACCTCTCGGTTCAGTAACTAACTAATTATATTTTACGGCTGCAGGTTCTGCTTGGCCTGCACCAGATGGCGCTTGTTATGAACCATAAGGAATGCGAGCGCATCACCCGCATTGATTTTTATCCATAAAGAAATAGAGGTGCCAATCCTGACACTTCGAAGTCGTTTTGTTCTGGCAGTAGCAAGCAAGATCAACATCCTTTCCAGGTTCAAAATAAAATCTGCAATGGCGCGGTACGGTTCATTTACATGTTGTGGACGATGTAATTTCATCGCTTTGTATTTTCTTTTGCTCCGATCAACATCCATCATGGTAATGAAATAGTGTCCAATAACAGTGTGCTTAAAAGGGCCATTATCAATTGGAGGTGCTGCCGCAAACGCACGTTCAAGCCTGGGTAAATAAAATAACGCGTATGAATTTAAATGAACGATGCAGTCTGCAATACTCCACCCTCCATTCCTGGCCGGTCTTATCAAAATATCTTCCGGTAGGTTTTGAAAAACAGCTATTACCTCCTTTAGCTGTTCCTCCCCTTCACGCTCCAACTGTTCCAGAAAAATGCCTTGATCAATTGCGTGCATACTCAATTCGATTTTATTTTCCTGCCAATCAATAATAATATAAGTCCAACTCCACTCAAAAAGGTCTCGATCAATAACCAATTCGCACCAAAATCACCCAGTGGCCCATCCACCACCCAGGTAATGAGTCGTGATGCGGCATATGATCCCCAGAACATGATTAAAAATACAATCCCTTTTCCGATGTGATAAAAAGCCAGATAGAGTAAAAGAATAAAAATGGTGATTCCCACTCCGCCATAAATTCCACGAATTGAACTGATCGCATCCGTATTCGTAAGCTTAACACCCACCATATCCATAACCGATTGTGGATGTATCATTGCCATTACGGCTACATACACTAAACTAAGGGCTGAGAAAACGATAAAAATACGTCCGCCTGCCCGGTAAATTACATTCATTGTCATCATTAATGTTGTTTAATTACGCAACAAAAATGGAGGGTTAACCAGTGAACCTTCTTGGTATTTACCAAGATTTTCAGATCCGGACAGAGTTGATCAGTTTACTGAAATTGGTGGGATCAATACCCAGGTAATTCGCCAGATATTTGTGCGGCACAAGTGTTAAAATATGTGGACTGCGTTTCAAAAGTTGTCTGAATTTATCTTCTGAACTGTAGCATTGTAATTCTACCATACGTGCTAACACGCCCGACAGGGATTGGGAAATCCCCTTTCGAATCATTTCCGAAACAGAAGCATGCCTTTGCATACACTTATGAACCTGTTCCCAGGATGATCGCAAAAAACGTGATGGTGTCAAGGCTTCATAATAATAAAGAGAAGGCTTCTGTTGTAAAAAGGAATCCAAAACACCACCAAATGAAGGAGCATACGTCAACACCAGCGTAGCTTCCCGGTCTTTATCATCCAAATAGAAAATTCGCTGCACACCCTCAACAACAAAATAAAGATACCTTTCATGTTCACCAGCCGATGTCATGATCTCCTTCCGCTTAACGGTATGTACAGTCCATAAATCTGCAAAGTCAATCCAGGCTTCAGGGGTTAACTGATAAATAGAGTCAACTGCTAACTTAAGTTCCTGGGTACCTGCTTCCATACAAATTTTTGATTTGCAGTTTACAAATTTTGTTCAACGAAATCAGATGTATTGATCTGTAAAGTTTCGTATAGTGATGGATGTGTATTTTAATAACCCAAAAAGTTGTTTAACTTGAAATCATCCGAAATTCTATGATGCGCAACGTGTACCTGCTTTTGCCGAAAATCTTCTACTCCTTTCCGGTACAACTGCTTATTAATAATATCAGGCGCAACCATATTCTCATTCTGTGCTGGATTATTCTCTTTGCCATGATCACCGGCAATTTTGGCAAGTACCTTGGTATTCCATACCTATTTCTCGATCCGGAATACATGAACCAGGTGAACTTTATGAGTTTCTTTATCATGGGTATGGTTACCGCTGGTTTTACCACAGCTTTTCACATTACCTGTTATATTACCGATGGCCACCGATTTTCATTTGTGGGGGCGTTGCGAAGACCGTTCACCAAATTTGCACTCAACAACAGTGTCATACCCTTTATTTTTCTGGTAACCTATATCTATCAGATTGTCGGTTTTCAGATCAACAACCAATATGCATCACGCAATCAACTCTACCTTAACTTAACGGGATTATTGACTGGCTACATCATCATGACGCTAATCTTCTTTGTTTACTTCTGGTTTACCAACAAAGATATTTTTAAGTATGTTGTTTGCCGGATAGATGAAAAAATTAAGCAGCAGGTAAAAGTTACGCGCGCAAGCGCCATGAAAAAACTTGATATCGCCAGAAAAAAGCAAGTACATGTTGAGCACTACCTGGATTATGATTTTAAAATCAAAAAAGTTGAAGACACAAGCTTCTACGATAAGTTTACCATTCTTCAGGTATTCGATCAAAATCACTTTAACCTGGTGGTGATCGAATTGCTGATCTTTGGTATCATCCTGGTATTGGGTGTATTCAAAGACTTCCCCTCCTTTCAATTACCCGCAGCTTCGAGCTTCGTTATTTTCCTGACTACATTCGTGATGATTTCCGGTGCGTTCTCCTATTGGTTTGGCGGATGGTCGGCCACCATGGCATTGATTATTTTTTTATTTCTTAACCATCTGGTAGGTGAAGATTTTTTCAGCAGACGGTATGAAGCCTTCGGCCTGAACTATCAACACCCCACGGTCGAATATTCCGTAAACTCATTACGCGAAATAAATAATCAAACCAATATCCGGAAGGACAGTACCCAAACCCTCGTCATGCTCGAAAACTGGCGCGCTAAATTTCCACCAGACCAAAAGCCGAAAATGATATTTCTCTGTGTTAGCGGGGGAGGCAAACGCGCTGCACTGTGGACATTGACAGCCTTGCAAACAGCAGACAGTCTTTCGCATGGGAAACTCATGGAAAGCAGCATCCTGATAACAGGTGCTTCGGGCGGACTGATTGGCGCCAGCTATTTTCGTGAACTAAAGCTTCAGGAAAAACTTGGTGTAAATATGAATCCATACAGTGAAGTCCATCGCCAAAGTATCTCGACCGATAATCTCAATCCCTTAATTTTTAGTTTGTTGGCCAACGACTTGTTTGTGGGCTTCACCAAATTTGAATATGCCGGTAATTACTATTTCCGCGACCGCGGATTTACATTCGAAGATCAACTGAACCAGATTACTGAGCGACTCATGGATAAACCCATTAGCGCGTATGACAGCAGTGAAATGGAAGGCATCATTCCAATGGTCATTCTCACACCTACCATTGTAAACGATGGACGAAAACTATACATCGCAGCACGCCCGGTGTCGTTCATGAATTACGAAGCTGTTGCCATGAATGGATATGGATCGATGAAGTTTAGTGGTGTTGACTTTCAACGAATGTTTGCAGATCACGGGGCAGCGAATCTGCGTTTTCTGTCGGCCTTGCGCATGAGCGCTACATTCCCTTACATCACTCCCAATACCACCCTGCCCACACACCCACCCATCAAAATTATGGATGCAGGTATCAGTGATAATTTCGGATTATCAGATGCTGTGCGTTTCACATATGCCTTCAAAGGATGGATTGAAGAGAATACTTCGGGAGTTATTTTCGTGTCTATTCGCGACTCACCCAAACTGGGTAGTATCACACCGCAGGCCGGACAAACTATTGTTGATGATTTAACGCAGCCGATCAGCAGCGTTTATAACAACTTTGAAAACTTTCAGGATATTACCAGCGATTTACTGATTGGACAGGCAAAGTCGTGGCTTACGATACCGATCGACCGGATCGATATTCAATATCAGGCTGAGAGTTATTCTCCGGTTTTACAAAAAATGGACAGCATTCGGCAAAACAGTGCACGGGCTTCCCTGAGTTGGCGCCTGACCAATCGTGAAAAACAAGGGATCATTTCCAACATGCATTCTGCCGGAAATCAGGAGGAACTAAAAAAACTGCTCGACCTGTTAAAATAAAGGTATCCGATTCTTATTATATTAGGGTGTGAAGAAGCTGGTGCTTGTATTTTTTTTGTACAGTGTAATTCCGGGTTATACCCAACAAACTTCACGTTCTATTGATAGCCTAACGGCAGCTCTCCAAACCGGTAACCTTGATCCGCGCAACCGAACCGATGTGCTGAATAGCCTTGCCGTACACTACTATAACATTGATCTGAAAAAATCGATTGCGTTTGGTGAAGAGGCGCTTGAGCTCGCGCAGCAACAGGAGTATGATAAAGGCATTCAGCAGGCTTTGAATATTTTAATGCGTGTTAACCGTAGGTTAGGAAATTTTACCGTAGCCATTGAACTGGCGCTCAATAAACTTCCGGTGGCTGAACGCCTTCAGGATACATCCGACTTAATAGACACGTATTCATCCCTTGGAAATATCTATTCCAGCCTCAACAATTATGCGGAGGCAAAAAAGTATTTGAATAAGGCCTTAACGTTGGGGCAAAAAGTAAATGCCAGTTCCTTATCCAGCACCATGAATTTCATGGGTCGTGCTTACGGAAAAATGGGACAGTACGATAGCGCGCAGTATTGGATCACACAAGCCCTGTTACGCGAACAACAGATTTCACAACCAGGCTATACGCTGTCATACATTTACAATAATCTCGCAGAAGTATTCTACTTTCAACGGAAGCATGATGCCGCGTTATCCTACTATATCCTATCGCTTAATTTACCAGAAGAAAGAAAAAGTCCTTTTGGAGCTACGTTTACGCTGAATGGCCTGGCGCGTATTTATAAAGATAAAAAAGACTATAAAAAGGCCATTGATTTGTTGAACCAAAGCCTGAAAATCTCATTAAAAAATTCATACCGCGATCGGACAAAAGACGCGTATGGTATTCTGCACGAGGTTTATGAGGAGATGAATGATTTCAAAAATGCACTCTCATCCTATAAAAAATTTAACCTTTATCAGGATAGCATCTTCAGCGAGGACAAACTTCGCTACATTGAAAACCTGCAGGTCAATTACGAAACCGAACGTGTAGCACGCGAAAATGAAATTTTGCGGAAAGATGCTGAACTGAAAGATGCGCGACTTCGTGAACAACGTAACCTCGCCATCGGTGGGGTGATAACCGTTATCTCGTTAGTAGCACTTTCCACCATTCTCTATTTTAGTTATCAGCAAAAGAAAAAAACGAATGCCATCCTGGCGAAGCATAGCGAAAGTCTAGAGAAAGAAGTGAACGAACGGACGAAAGAACTGGTGAAATCAAACCTTGAACTGGTGCGACAGAATACACAACTCGAACAGTTTGGTTTTATTACAGCCCATAATCTTCGTGCTCCAGTGGCCCGCATTCTCGGACTCACCAACCTGATTACCGGAGGGCATTTAAAAATGCCGGAAGACAGTGCCATCATCGATAAATTGCAATTTACGGCTGAGGAGCTCGACAGCATCATTCACGACCTGAATACCATTTTGGAAATTAAAAAAGGCATTCATCAAACTTTTGAAAAGGTTAATCTTCAGGAGTACTTCGAGAAAGTAAAGAGTATCCTGCGTGATCAGATTCATGATTCCAGCGTCACCATTCGTGAAAGTCTGAAAACCAAATCATGCTATGGTATACCGGCTTATGTCGAAAGTATACTCTACAACCTGGTCAGCAATGCCATTAAATACCGGTCAGCAGACAGAATACCAATTATTGAAGTTACCACTGTGCAAGAAGGCAACTACCTGAAGTTAACAGTAAAAGATAATGGTGTCGGCATTGACATGGAAAAGCAGAAAGAAAAAATTTTCAACCTCTACCAGCGCTTTCACAGCCATGTGGAAGGAAAAGGGCTTGGACTATTTCTTGTTAAGACCCAGGTTGATGCCTTGAATGGTAAAATTGAAATTCAAAGTGAGACAGATGTAGGAACAACCTTTACGATTTACCTTCCTTCTAAACTTTCAAGCATCTGAATATCCGGTTAACGTAAAATTATCCGACCCGGCCCGTATCTTTGCCAGCCGAATGAACGCACACGAACAACTCCTTAAAACCTTTGAGCTCATCAAACTTGAACGGCAGGCCGACCTGGAACAATACCGTCAAAAAGTTTTACTGCGTTCGCTTAGCCAACGAACAAAAGAAGGCACCACCTGGTATCCGGTTACACTGAAGCGCGACTATATCGGAACAGGTGAGCGGCTCATCATCGAAATAGAGCGTACCAATTACCTCGAACAACCGCATAGTTTTCAAAGTGGAAAAGCCGTTACCGTTTTTTCAAATGCGTCCGGTAAACCAGAGAAACAACATGTTAACGGTGTGGTGAACTACGTACGCGATAATGCTATGGTGATCACCTTAAATGTAGACGACCTTCCGGAGTGGATCTATGACAGTCTGTTGGGCGTTGATGTAATGTTTGATGAGATGAGCTACCGCGAAATGGAATTCGCACTAAAAGAAGTGATGAAAGCTGAAGACAACCGGGTGGCGGAGCTGCGGGAAATTTTTCTGGGCAACCGGACGGCCAGTTTCAGAAGCGACTTGCAACCAGTAACCTGCAACGTTCTAAACCAGCGTCAGGAAGATGCACTTCGGAAAGTAATATCATCTGAAGACATTGCCTTTATCCACGGTCCTCCAGGAACCGGAAAAACAACTACACTTGTTCAAGCCATCGCATGGACAGTAAAAGAAGAACGACAAGTTCTTGTAACTGCTCCCAGCAATGCAGCGGTGGACTTGCTGGCTGATAAACTTAGTGAACAGGGATTGAATGTATTGCGCATTGGTCACCCGGCACGTGTAACAGAACAATCGTTAAGTAAAACATTAGATGCGCGTATCGCCATGCATCCTAATTTTCAGGAGCTGCGATCGCTGCGCAGGAAAATGGAACAACTTCGCTCCTCAGCCTTTAAATATAAACGAGAATATGGCTACCGTGAAAAAGAACAACGCAGGTCGTTGATACAAGAATCAAAAGCATTGAAAGCGGATGCCGATATGCTGGAGTTTTATATTACCAACGATTTATTACAAAACAGTGAAGTGATTTGTTGTACCCTTGTTGGTTCATCGCATCCGGTGTTACGCGGCAGACGCTATAAAACAGTATTCATCGATGAGGCCGCGCAGGCGCTCGAACCCGCCTGCTGGATTCCCATCCTCCGTACACAACGGGTTGTGCTCGCGGGCGATCATCAGCAGCTACCACCCACCATTAAATCTAATGATGCTGCGCGCGCAGGTCTTGCCACAACACTTTTTCAAAAAGGAATTGAAAAACACCCGGAATTTTCCTCCATGCTGGAGATACAATACCGCATGCACCAGGACATCATGAAGTTCTCTTCCGGGTACTTTTATAAAAATCAACTCATCGCCCACGATTCAGTAAAAACAACCCTACTACGGTCTGATCAACCCCCCGTTGAATTTATTGATACTGCCGGCTGTGGCTATGCAGAGGTGCAGGATCCTGAAACCCTCAGTCGTTCGAACCAGGAAGAGGCACAACTGCTGATCCAACGTGTAGAGCAACTTATTGAAGCCCTCGGAATAAATGAATGGCTGGATGAAAAAATTACGCTGGGCATCATTACTCCGTACAGTGCCCAAGTAGATTATCTCCACAAATTGGCTGAGGCCTCTGCTATCCTTGAGCCCCTTCATCATCTGATCACCATCAACACCGTGGATGCCTTTCAAGGGCAGGAACGCGATGTGATTGCCATCAGCTTTGTGCGAAGCAACAACACAAGAGACGTTGGGTTTCTGAGTGACATCCGCAGAACCAATGTTGCCATGACACGCGCTCGGAAAAAACTCATCATGATTGGCGACAGCGCTACACTTGGATCACATCCTTTCTACCTCGAATTAATTGACTTTGTGCAACAGGAGGGATTTTACAAAAGTGCCTTTGAAATAAGTATTTAATTTCCACAGCTTATTTCTGCTTACTTTCACAGACTAAAAATTAGTTAATCTATGGTTCAGAAAATTGCCTTTACCGCAGCCACTGCTTGTTTCCTTTTCGCCTGTGGTCCCAAAAATGAATTTGATCCAAAAGACGGACTTCAATCGTTCACCGCGCAGGGAATCGAAGAACATATCATAACGTTAGCCTCGGATGAGTTCCAGGGCAGAAGACCCTTCACGGAAGGTGAAAAGAAAACACTCACCTATCTCGAAGCACAGTACAAAGCAAGCGGACTTGAACCCGGCAATGAAAACAGCTACTTGCAGGAAGTACCTATGGTAGAAATTACAGCCTTCGCAGATTCCGTTCTGACCATAAAAGGAAAATCGAACTACAAAATTTCAGGATACAAGGATTACGTGCTCTGGACACAGCGTACGGATTCCATCATCCGCTGGCAAGATGAAGAACTGGTATTTGCCGGATTTGGCATTGTTGCGCCAGAATATAACTGGAACGATTATGAAGGGTTGGATGTAAAAAATAAAATTGTTTTGGTGATGGTCAACGATCCGGGATTTGGCGGTGAAGATTCTACTTTCTTCAAAGGCAATACCATGACGTACTACGGGCGCTGGACGTATAAATTCGAAGAAGCTGCGCGGCAGGGTGCAAAAGGATGCTTCGTTATTCACAACACTATACCCGCAGCATACCCATTCGGGGTGGTGCAAAACGGATGGAATGCACCCCATCTTTACCTGGATCCAAGAGGGAAGAATCAATACTTCTGTGAGGGCGTGGGCTGGTTATCAAAGCCTGCCACAGATAAAATTTTTGCTGCAGCAGGACTTAGCTTTAATGAACTTCAAACCAAAGCCCGTCAACCCGGATTTAAAGGAATGAGTCTCCAACAAAAAATTTCCACATCCATGAAAGTCAAATCAAAGTTTGACAAAACCTATAATGTAGTCGGTAAAATTACGGGCAGCGAACATCCGGAAGAATACATTATTTACTCTTCGCATTGGGATCATCTGGGCATCGGTAAAAAAGATTTGAGTGGTGACAGTATTTACAATGGCGCATACGACAACGCCTCTGGAACTGCAGGGTTGCTTGAACTCGCTAAAGCCTTTAAGAGTTTAAAGAACAAACCTAAACGCACCATTATTTTCTTAGCCGTTACAGCAGAGGAACAAGGACTTTGGGGTTCGGCTTACTATGCCGAAAACCCGATCTATCCAACAGAAAAAACGGTGGCCAACATTAATATTGATGGGCTGAATCCCTATGGTAAATTGAATGATATCATTGTTATCGGAAAAGGACAATCGGATCTTGAAGATTACCTGAGTGAAGAAGCGAAACTATTAGGGCGTCAGGTTGTGGACGATAATGAATCTGAAAAAGGTTATTACTTCCGTTCGGATCATTTCAACTTTGCTAAAGTTGGTATTCCCGCACTATACACGCACACTGGCAGCGACCATGCTGAAAAAGGAAAAGCCTACGGCCAGCAATTAAAAAATGAGTACACACAAAAGTATTATCATCAACCCTCTGATGCCTACGATGCTTCACGCTGGAACCTGGAAGGCGCTGTTGATGATCTTAAGCTATTGTTCCAGGTAGGCAAACGACTCGCGTTTGAGAATACCTGGCCAAAATGGAAAGACGGGTCGGAGTTCAAAGCGATCCGGGAAGGAAAAGAAAAAAAATAATTCAAGTGTTACGCGGTTGGCCCTTTCCCACAACATCCTGACCTTTTATAAGAACCTTTCCTTGCAAGCTCCTTTACCAAAAGGTATAGCGGTGATGAATCCTTATCAGGATTCGTACACGTTGTCTTTGTGTGAACAGTTCTATTCCAACTATTACAATGACTCCGAACCCCGAACGCTGGTGCTGGGGATCAACCCTGGCAGGTTTGGCTCCGGCACCACGGGCATTTCCTTTACCGATCCGGTCGTGCTTCAAGAAGCTTGTGGAATCAAAAATGACTTGCTGAAAAAAACTGAGCTATCAGCAAGTTTTATCTATCAGATGATAGATGTGTATGGCGGACCTGAAAAATTTTATCGCAATTTTTTTGTTTCTGCTGTTAGCCCGTTGGGCTTTACCAAGAATGGCAAAAACATCAATTATTACGATGATATAAAACTTCAAAAAGCAGTTAGCCCTTTTATTGTTGCATCCATTAACGGGTTATTAAAACTCAACATCAACCGCACCAAATGCTTTTGCATTGGAGAGGGTAAAAATTTCGATTTCCTGATGAATCTCAACCAGAAATATCACTGGTTTGAGACCATCGTTCCCCTGGCGCACCCCCGGTTTATCATGCAATACAAACGAAAACAACTCACCTCCTACATTCAGCACTATATTCAGGCATTAACAGATTGAAATAACC
Source organism: Cyclobacteriaceae bacterium (assembly GCA_016787565.1). Classification (GTDB taxonomy): domain Bacteria; phylum Bacteroidota; class Bacteroidia; order Cytophagales; family Cyclobacteriaceae; genus JAEUUG01. The sequence continues at coordinate 113,456 of JAEUUG010000004.1, read as the reverse complement.
TCTCATCAAACTTGATGGATTGAAACATACTCTTCTTATTCACATTTTGTATTTTAAGGCCACCATTAATCATTTCTGTATGAAGATCACCCTCACGATTATTTTCAACGCACTGTGTTGTATTTCAGCAGCAGCGCAAGAAATCAATGTTCCCTATGAACAATTTACCTTACCCAACGGATTGAACGTGATCCTGCACAAGGATAATACCATTCCGCGGGCAACAGTCAATGTCTGGTACCATGTAGGCTCCGGCAGTGAAAAGCCGAAGCGCACGGGTTTTGCCCATCTTTTTGAACATATTTTGTTTGAAGGATCACAACACGTACCCGAAGGTAAATTCGATGAATGGCTTGAAGCAGCTGGTGCGAACAACAACGGCTCCACAACCGAAGACCGCACAAACTACTATGAAGATATTCCCAGCAACGCGTTGGACCTGGCCCTCTTTTTAGAATCAGATCGCATGGGCTTTCTCCTTCCCTCCTTAAATGCCGGCACCGTGGATGGTCAGCGTGATGTTGTAAAAAATGAGCGGAGGCAATCCTATGAAAATCGTCCCTATGGTAAAGCAAACCTGGAACTTCCAGCATTGTTGTATCCGCAAGATCATCCATATTCGTGGCCGGTGATTGGTTCGATGGAAGATTTATCAGCGGCCAGTTATCAGGATGTAGTGGACTTCTTCACCACCTATTATGCTCCAGGCAATGCTTCCCTTTGCATTGCCGGTGACATCGATCTGGTGGAAACCAGAAAAGCCATTGAGAAGTGGTTTAGTGATGTACCCGCAGGCAAGCCCGTTCCAAAAGTTGATCCACCAACACCGTCTCTGGCAACAGAAAAAAGACAGGTGATGGAAGACAACGTTCAACTGCCACGCTTAATGATGGTTTGGCTCACCCCGCCTGCTTACCATCCGGGCAGTGCAGAACTGGATTTGATTTCAAGCTTGCTTACACGCGGAAAAAATTCGAGGCTATACAAGCGACTAGTCTACGAGTTGCAGATTGCTCAATCGGTTTCATCTTTTTCAGATAATAAAAAATTCGCTTCCGAGTTTTACATTATCGCCACCGCCCGGCAGGGCGTAACGTTATCGCAACTGGAAAAAGCAATTCAGGAAGAAATTGATAAGCTTAAAAACGAAAATCCGGAAAAACGAGAACTGGATCGGATCATCAACCAGTTTGAATCCGGATTTATCAGTCAACTGGAAAGCTCCGGAAACAAAGCCGATCAACTTAACCAGTATTATTACTACACCGGTAACCCGGATTATTTCAACGAAGATTTTCAACGCTACCGTGCAGTGAATGGCAATGACATATCATCTGCCACACGTCAATACCTGAAAGATGATGCGCGTGTTGTGATGAGCATCGTACCAACCGGTAAAACTGAACTTGCTGCACAAAAATAAAACCTCACATTATCGCCATGAAAAAACTCATTTATATTCTGCTTTGCGTTGCCTTATTCAGCTCAGGTGTTGCTCTTGCACAGAAACCTGATCGCACAACTCCGCCTGCACTTTCGAAAGCAAAAAATCTTCAACTTCCACCGATCCAGCGTTTCAGTTTATCGAACGGCTTACCGGTTATCCTGATGGAAAAACATACGGTGCCGCTTGTGCAGATAAACTTGCTGATTCAAACCGGATCGTTTGATGATCCTGCCGGCAAAGAGGGGCTCAGTAATTTTGCTATGGACTTACTGGATGAAGGTGCCGGAGCATTTAGTTCGCTGCAACTAGCGGATGAAATTGAATTTCTCGGAGCCAACATCAGTACGTATAGCGGCAGTTTTGCTTCTGGCATTAATTGCGCTGCTTCATCTGCCAAAATTGAAGCAACTTTAAAACTGATGACCGATATTGCCTTGAATCCCACGTTTGCTGAAAATGAAATTGAGCGCATTCGTAAAAATCGTCTCAATGGATTGCTTCAAAATTATGATGAACCCAATATCATTTCACGCAGAGCCTTTGATAGACTTCTATATGATAAAAGTACACCCTACGGTCGTTTTCCAAACGAAGCTTCTATAAAAACATATAGCAAGGATGACCTCACGGCCTTTCACAAAACACATTTTGTCACAGGCAACTCAACACTGATCATTGTTGGTGATGTTACACAACAATCCATCACACCTGTGCTCGAGAAATACTTCGGATCGTTTCCAAAAGGTCAAGCTACAACTGCAGTGAAACCGGTGCCGCAGCAGGTAAAAGGCCGACAGATTTATATTGTCGATAAACCAGGAGCTGCACAATCGGTTATTCGCATTGGCCGCATCGGTGTTCCGCGCAATGCACCCGATCAGGATAACATTGAAGTGATGAACACCATTCTGGGTGGATCATTTGCTTCGCGCTTGAACACCAATCTTCGGGAAACACATGGGTACTCATACGGGGCCGGATCAGCTTTCAGTTTCTGGAAAATACCCGGGCCATTTATTGCCAGCTCTTCGGTTCAAACAGATGTTACCGGTCCGGCACTTGGTGAATTCTTTGTTGAATTCAAAAAGATCAGACAACCGTTGCCCGATGCTGATTTAACCCGTGGAAAAAATTATGAAGCGCTTGGCTATGCCGGCAACTTTGAAACCAGCCGTGATATTGCCAGTGCACTTGTTGACCTGGTGTTGTATCAGCTTCCGGATAATTATTTCAACACCTATGTCGAAAAAATTCTGGCAGTGAATAAAAAAGGTGTTGAGGCTGCGGCTAAAAAATACATTGTTCCCGAAAATATGCTCATCGTCATTGTTGGCGATAAGGCTAAGATTGAAGCCGGAGTTCAGAAGTTGAACCTTGGGAAAATCACCTATCTCACAATTGAGGATATTCTGGGCAAGAAGCCTGAACTTTAGAACCATGCATTATTTCTTTTGAACAGTCTGATTAAGTTCTCTTTTGAGTAGTTCAGAAAATTTATTTGACTTTTTTAGGTATTGTTCCAAAAAGCCAATGGTCAATTTTGTGATCGTACCAAAACGCTGATTGCTTTTACATCCACCTGAGGTCCTTACTATTTCAGGCAGACAAGAAAAATCATGGTGTTCGGCTGAATCTACCTTGAGTATCATTATTTCTTTGGCTAGTTTCTGTGAGAAGTTATAAACCGAGTCTACCTGGTGTGAATTTATGAGCGATGAACTTTCAAGCCGCAAATACGGAATCGATAGTTTCATTGTTGAAAAATCTTCACTATTTCTTGTCTCTTCAAAATCCTTATCTTCTTCTTTAGCTTCACTATACTGATGAAATTCTGAGCCATCAAGAGAAATCAGACACTTAACATTTTGAGTCTTACTAGCTAACAAAGAAGCACTCAGTCCTCCCCAACTATATCCAACGATGCCAATTTTTGAAAAGTCAATATTTTCCTTCTGTTCTAAATACTCAATAGTGGCAAGTGCATCAGAAACTTGTTCATTCAAATCTTCTTTTTTCATCGACATGTCACCAGGATAGCGACCAATGGAATTAATTGAAGCAACTACAAATCCCCGCTTCACTAATTCTTCAAACAAAGAGATATTTTCATACCCCATTCCATTATAACTCGACAGGTAAATTATCAAAGGAAATTTTCCCTCTATCGGCTTTGCGTCCTCGTAGCTTCTTGTTCTAAAACCTAGTAATCTTGTTGTATCCGAACATTCTAATGCGTCACAAAAGTATTGTGCCATTTGGTTTGTTAGTCCATTTCCTGATTGTGAATTCGTGTAGTAGTTTGCCCTCTTCTCCAGAAGCCCAAGTATGTTCCGAAAGATAATAGGTGTATCATCACTCGAAACCTTTGCGGGATACCATATATCAATATCGAGGGGCCGATAATGTAAATAGTCAGTTGTATCTGTACCAGGTTTATAGATTCTCGATTTATCCTTGGTTTGAATAACGCTAAAGCCAATGTCATATTCTACGTCCTCTTTCAGCGCTTGTTTGCAACCAAATACCACACTAAAAATAAGCGCTAGATTGATGGTTTTTAAATATAAGGCTCTCATCCAAGTTTGTTTATTTGTCAGCTTGATGCTCTTTAACACAGATGCTTATCAACTTGAAATAGTTTTAAAACCATCCAGGCAAATTTTATGATCGAAGCATTGAGTGGTGATGTTTATGAAGTTCGCCTTCGGATAGCTCCCCGCACGGCCTTCGCTGTCCACGGATCATCTGGCCATGCGTGCTTTGGGTAACGAAGACGCAGCTCCTTGCGCACTTCATGATAGGTGTTTTGCCAAAAGCTCCTCAGGTCTTGTGTTACCTGAACCGGCTTGAATCCCGGAGACAATAAATGAAGAATAATTTTTTGTGTACCTCCATTTACCACGGGGGTCTCAAATAGGCCAAAAACTTCTTGAAGCCTTACTTCCATCACGGGTATTCTGCCATCTTCAAAATATTGTATGCGAATCATCGAGCCACTCGGAACTTCTATGGCGGCAGGCGCCCGGGTATCCAGTTCAGCAATTTTATTCCAGGGGAGAATACCGGTAAGAATCTGCTGCAATTCCAATCGCTCCAGTTCGGTGCGCTTGCTCACCTGATTTAAATAAGGCTTTAGCCATTCTTCAAGTGTATCCAGCAAGTTTGTTTCACTTACATCGGGCCACTCACCTTTCGGGTGCCACTGACGCAAACTCATTACGCGCGCGCACCATGCATCGTGTTGTTCCTCCCATCCTAAAATTTTCAATCCTTCATCGCGAATGGCCTGGCACAAAACCTTTATTCGCTCTTCTACGGGAATCACCGACAAGGGTTTGGTAGTCAGAACCAAATTACCAACGCGTTTTTCCATAGCACCAACCACCAGTCCTCGCGTTGAATCCCACTGCACGCTGATCTTCTCGTGCGCTAATTCCAGCAGATCTCTTTCATCCAACGGAGCCGCTAGAAAAATTTTACCTTCTCCTCCGCCTGCATCCAACTGCGCGATGGCCAACCATTTTTCGCGTGTCAGCGCATCATGCATAGGCAGTTTTGCAACCCTGCCATTGGTAAGTTTATAACGCTCACTATTTTTTTCTACCTGCCGTGCGATGCGCTCAGGATAGGCGGCCGCTAACAACTTTCCGGCAACATGGTCAGCAATCATTGTATTTTCTTCAGTAATCTTAAATAGCTTTCTCCACGATGATGCCAGGCGTTCAATACGTTCCAGTACATTTCTTTCAACGGCAACGCGTTCACCACTTCTCCACTTTCGGAGTAGACTGATACGGGTTGTGAAATCTGCACCGGAATCCCGCGGCAACGGATCGCGCTCTTCCAGCAGTGCTGCAATATCTGTAGCCAGGGCCAGATTCGTTGATGTTGATGCCTCCAGCAACATGTGGGCAATCCGCGGATGGGTCGGCAATTTTAACATCGCTTTACCACGTTCAGTAATCCGGCTATTTTCCAGTGCATCCAATTGGTGCAGCAAGTCCACTGCCTGGTTTACTGTTCCCGAAGGCGGAATGGTAATCCATGTTAATGCGTTAACATCCGTTACACCCCATTGACTAAGCTCCAGCATGAGCGGAGCGAGATCGGCATCTAAAATTTCAGGCGAACGATGAAGCACCAACTGATGCTGCATGCCTTCACTCCACAACCGGTAGCACACACCCGGACCTAATCTTCCAGCCCTACCAGCACGTTGATCGGCAGCATCTTTTGTTACGCGTATTGTTTCTAATCGTGTGAGTCCGCTGCGCGGATCAAAACGGGGGACACGCGCAAGGCCACTGTCAATTACAACCGAGATTCCCTCAATCGTCAGCGAGGTCTCGGCAAGGGAGGTTGCTAATACAATTTTACGTCTTCCCGATGCATCGGGAAGTATAGCTTCCTGTTGTTTCTTCAAAGGCAAATCGCCATACAAAACATGAATCGCTGCACCAATGCTTGCTTCTTCCAATAGTTGTTGTGTTCTACCGATCTCACCAGCTCCCGGAAAAAAGGCCAGTATATCACCATCGTTTTCATTTACTGCCTTGCGAATCGTACGCGCCATGCGAATGGAAATATGCGCATCCTGATCAACTGGTACATAGCGATATTCAACCGGGTATTGTTTTCCGGAACTGGTGATGATGGGTGCATCGCCCAGAACCGATGAAAGCTTCTCGCCATCCAACGTAGCGGACATGATGAGTATCCGCAGATCATCGCGCAACACTTGCTGTGTTTGAAGACAAAGCGCCAGGGCCAGATCCGCCTGAAGGCTTCGTTCATGAAATTCATCGAAGATTACAAGTCCTACATCTTCCAGCGAATTATCCTGCTGAAGCATACGCGTAAGTATTCCTTCTGTAACCACTTCGATGCGCGTGACCGAACTTACTTTTGTTTCAAACCGGATTCTGTATCCCACGGTTTGCCCTGCCTCTTCCTCCATTAACGATGCCATCCGGCTGGCTACGGATCGCGCAGCTAATCTTCTTGGTTCCAGCATCACAATTTTTTTTCCGCTCAGCCACGGCTCATCCAGCATATGCAAGGGCAAAATAGTAGACTTACCTGCTCCGGGCGGAGCCTGCAAAATCACGATAGCATGTTGAAGTAATTTTTCCTTGAGTTCCGGAAGTGTTTCAAGAACCGGATAGACGTTAGCCATGAAGCAAAACTAAGAATACTTATCAGACCACGCAGAAGATATTCAATCACTCACTACAGCTGTGCCCAGCAATTTCTCCAGGTAGGCAGTCATGTATGATCCACTCCCCGGTCCGTACCAGTTCATCAGGCGGGTTTCATAATGATCGTAATCGTAATACTTATCCGGAGTGATGTAGCCGATATAGCCGCCATTAAAACTCGTTACCATAACGCGAACCTGATTTTCTCTGGCCTTTGTATATAAGGAAGAGGTCAGCTCACCGGAGTAATCGCAGGGCGTGCCAAGCATTACTACATCACCCATTCGAAGGGCTGTTAGAAAAACCGGATATTCGCCAAATGCTTTTCGAAATAACCAGGGCCGAATTTTCCAATCTTCTGAAATTTTTGCCTGGGGTTCGGGTAAGATCAACGGAACCCGATACATTGTCAATGCCGTACCGCTCAACGTAGTCAGTTCATTCTTTCGGTCTTCAAAACGGTTCACAATCTGATCAGTCATCCAGTCCAGACAACTCCAGCCATAGGCTGGCGGTCTGCATCCATGACTACCAACAGCACCGGCCATAAACATAGCAAAATGATACCCGCGTTTTTCAAGCGCATCAACCAGTGCACCCGGGTAATCTCTTGAGATTTCCAGGTTACGCGAATACAGGCACGTTGCATGTGCAGCGTAGTTCATCAGCAGAAGCTTTGTGCTATCGCTTCGCTTAATCTCGATGATATGCATAAGCGAGTCCACTTCACCGGCTTTGTTTAATCGGTTACCTACCGCTTTACCCATGGGTATTTGCGCTACAGCAATTTGTGCGGGCAATACATTTCTGGAAGCTTGTCGTACAGCCTCTTTAATTTGATCGGCAATGAAATGAACGATAGAATCATTGTATGCGCCATATAAAAAAGCCGTAGCACCCTCGCCCCAGTTACCAATGCTGTTGTGCGTGTGGGTAGCACCCAGATAGGTATTGTCGAGCGAGAAGCCAACGGCAGGTAATTCCTTTTCCAGAAGCGCTGTAACCGTTGGCGGGATGATTAATAAATCTGCACTCACAATCGCCACACGCATGGCAGCATGTTGAACAACCATTGCTCGAACATAGAGTGAGTCATGAATGGAGGAATAAAGTTTTCCTTTTCGGTTGCCATACCCAGCAGTTGCTGTTCGCTGTGCCGGGGTAAGCTTAACTTTGGCAAACCCGACTGAAAAACCTTCAGCAGAAGGCAGTGAAGTTGGCTGCAGTGCATCCAACTGCCTGGTCATGGCAGAATAAAATTTCTGCTGTGTATAGTCATAGCGATTGATCGGTAAAACCGACAAAGCAATAAAAAGTAGGAGCGCGCCAAACACACAGCTGATTACGATCAATAAATTTCGTAGCATTCTCATGACCCGATCGATCAGCAGTACTGATCAAGATAAATTTTCATTTCATCCGCTACCCGCTGTGCTTCCTTACCGGCTTCAGTCGCAAAATCTTTTTCACCCGATGCGTAAATGATGGCGCGTGCCGAATTTACCAACAGGCCACATTGTTTGTTCATACCAAATGTTGAAACCATTTTAAGGTCACCACCCTGCGCACCAATACCCGGCACTAAAAAGAAATGCTCGGGAGCCAATGCCCGGATGCTTTGCATTTTTTCAGCCTGTGTTGCCCCGACCACAAACATCAACTGATCGGGTGTTGCCCATTGCTGAGATTTCAACAGCACCTCTTCGTATAATTTTCTATTGGTAACTACCGATTCTATCAACTGAAAATCACTGGCACCCGGATTGGACGTATGGGCCAGCAAAATCACCCATTTGTTTTCAAAGTGAAGAAAAGGCTTCACCGAATCCTCGCCCATGTATGGCGCTACGGTTAACGAATCAAAATTCAGTTGTTCAAAAAATGCCCGGGCATACAGCGAGGAGGTATTGCCAATATCACCTCGTTTCGCATCGGCAATTGTAAATACATCCTTCGGTATGTAGTCTAGAGTTTTTTGCAAGCTCTCCCAGCCCTTCGGGCCGAGTGCTTCATAAAATGCAATATTGGGTTTATAGGCAACACAATAGGGATGTGTCGCATCAATAATTTGTTTGTTGAATTCAAAAACCGGATCATCGGACGATAGTAAATGCTTGGGTATCTTCTGAATATCAGTATCCAGTCCTACACAGAGATAAGAATTTTTCTTGCGGATCTGCTCGAATAATTGCGCACGGTTCATGAAGCCAAAATAACGAAGATAAAGTTGCCAAAACCACGGGTTTTCAAAAGTTTCCTGATTCGATCACACGCCTTCCTGATAATTTATTTTTTCACTTTAGTCAGTTACGTCTAAACCGCTTATTTTTGAGCCCATTATATCCGAAAGTTTCGGATATTCTCGTGTTACTATGACGATCTCGTATAACTGGCTTAAAGAATACATTGATATTCCTGAAACGGCTGAAGAAATTGGCGGGGTATTAACCGCTACAGGCCTGGAAGTGGAAAGTGTTGAAGAACACGAAACTATAAAAGGCGGCCTAAAAGGATTGGTGATTGGGCAAGTTATTACTTGCACGAAGCATCCCAATGCCGATAAACTTTCGATTACAACTGTTGATGTTGGTGGCGATCGTTTATTGCCCATTGTATGCGGTGCACCTAATGTGGCTGCAGGTCAAAAAGTAGTGGTAGCTCTTTCCGGAACAACCGTTTACCCATCAAAAGGCGAACCCTTTACCATCAAGAATGCAAAAATTCGCGGTGAGCAATCTGAAGGAATGATCTGTGCCGAAGATGAGATAGGTTTGGGTGAAAGTCATGCCGGCATCATAGTACTCCATACTGATGTTACCAATGGAACACCTGCCGCTGAATTTTTCAATATTCAGTCTGACTACATAATTGAAATCGGACTAACCCCTAACCGGGCTGATGCCGCCTCTCATATTGGTGTTGCCCGCGATATCAAAGCTTCAAAGAAAAGGAAAATCAAACTTCCTTCCGTTGATGCCTTTGCGGTAGATCAGAAATCTCTTTCCATTCCAGTGGAAGTTGAAAATACAGAAGCTTGTCCCCGGTATTCGGCCGTTACACTTTCTGGAGTCACCGTATCCGATTCCCCCGAATGGCTAAAGAACAGATTATTATCCATCGGACTAACCCCGATTAACAACATTGTTGACATCACCAACTTTGTCTGCCATGAATTAGGCCAGCCCTTACATGCTTTCGATGCCGATCAGATTACCGGTGGTAACGTGATTGTCAAAACACTTCCGGCAGGAACCAAATTCACCACACTGGATAACAAAGAGAGAACCTTGTTGCCGACAGACCTGATGATCTGTAACGCAGCAGAAGGAATGTGTATTGCAGGGGTGTTCGGTGGTGCTAAATCAGGAATTAATACAAATTCAAAAAATATTTTTCTGGAGAGTGCCTGCTTTTCACCCGACTATATCCGTAAAAGTTCACTACATCATGGGCTAAAGACTGATGCCTCCTTTCGATTTGAAAGAGGCACCGATCCTGCTATTACCGTTTATGCCTTAAAGCGGGCTGCTTTACTCATCAAAGAAATTGCCGGTGGTCATATCGCTTCCGAAATTATAGATGTTTACCCCGCGCCAATTAAAAACAGGAATATTGAAATAAAAGATAGGAATGTAAACCGACTTATCGGCAAGACCATTCCACGTGAAGAAGTATTCGGGATACTGGAAAGACTGGATATTCAAATTGTAGAAAAAAAAGATGACCGCTATACCGTTTCGGTACCGCCATACCGTGTGGATGTAACCCAGGAAGCGGATGTGGTGGAAGAAATTCTTCGCATTTATGGTTTCAACAACATTGAACTTTCCAACACCGCCCGAACCGACTTCCTGGCGGAGTTCCCAATAAAAGACATCGATAAGTTTAAGCGCAGTCTGGGTGAGCTTCTCATTTCCAACGGCTTCTACGAAATCTGGACGAACTCCCTAACGAATATTGCCTACCAGCAGAAACATAACCTGAACTTTAGTGGTGAGCCGGTAGAGATTTTGAATAAACTAAGTGAAGAACAAGGCATTCTTCGTCAAACTCTTTTATTCACCGGCCTAGAGGTTTGCGCTTATAACATTAACCGGAAACAAAAAGATGTAAAAGTTTTTGAGTTCGGTAAGATCTATTACAAAAGCGATGGGCAGTATCAGGAAGAAAACCAACTTGCTCTTTATTTAACCGGAAATGTCGAAACTGAAAACTGGCGACATAAAACTCAGCCGGTAGGATATTACGAACTTGCCCAACACGTGCATCATATCATCCTTAAATCCGGCCTTTCAATAGTTAAACAGGAAAGCCTGAATGATCCGTTGTTTGACTATGGCGCACGGCTCCTTCGTGGGAAAGAAGAAATCGGCAAGCTGGGAAAAGTAAAACCTGCCTTGTTGAAAGATTTCGGCATCAAGCAGGAATTATTTTATGCTGAATTGAATACATCCTTGCTTTTCCACGCGGCAAACCCTAAGTTAGTAATTCAGGAGGTTGCAAAATTTCCGGAGGTCAGACGTGACCTGTCACTCGTACTAGACAAACAGGTAAGTTTTGAAGAAATAAGAAGTTTAGTATTGAGTACCGAGAAGCGGTTAATCAAAAGCATTATCGCCTTTGACGTTTATGAAGGGAGTACTATTCCGGCAGGGAAAAAAGCATATGCGTTAGGGTTTACATTGCTGGATGAGACAAAAACGTTAACCGATGAGGAGATTGAAAAAGTGATGGAACGTTTAATGAATGCCTTTGAGCAGAAATTGGGGGCACTCATCCGAAAGTAGTATCTTGAACGCAATCAGGTCAGCCTGAAACAACCTGAATAAAATAAACATGACCGAAGAAGATTGACACACGTCAATCCTATTCATAAATCGTAACTATTGCACATGGATCAGGAACTTTTGAAAACCAACCTCAGTGGGCTGGAGCGTAAATTACTGGTGCTCATCAACGAGCACAAAAACCTGAAAGAAGAGCTGAAAGGCCTGAAAATTCAAAACACAGAGTTAAAAGCAGCAGTTAAGGTGCGCGATGAGCAACTGGCCGGCTTTCATAATCAACTGAAAATCACTAAAATTGTGGATAGTTTAAACCCGGAAGACGGAAGTGTTTCGGAGCTGAAGAGAAAAGTGGACGATTACATTCGTGAGATTGACAAGTGCATCGCTCACTTAAGCAGATAAAGCAACTGTACGATATTTTGATGGACGAACTTTCTATAAAAATTAAAATTGCCGACCGCGAATACCCCATGAAGGTCAAGCGTGTGGATGAAGAAAGGGTGCGAATGGCCGGCAAGCTCATCAATGAAAAACTGAAGTCGTATAAGGAGCAATTTGGGATTGACGAAAAACAAGATTTATTAGCCATGGTGGCTTTCGACTGCATTGTAGATAAAATGGCAGCTGAAGAAACACATCAGGTCATTGACCAAACTGTGTTTGAAAAGGTAAATCAATTGAATCACATCGTCTCTCAATCCATTCTGTAGTACCCTCTTCCTCCCTCCTTCCTGATTGGCCAACGTGGCTACCTCCGGGGTGTTTATAACCCTAATTGTTAATTTTTATGTCAATAACTGTTATTACGATTCTGGTCAGCGCAGTTGCTGCGATTGTACTGGGACTATTGATTGGCACCTTGCTTTACAATCGGAAGATGAAAAGACGCCAGGAAGATGCTGAGGAAAAAGCCAAACTTATTTTAAAGGAAGCTGAGATATCAGCAGAAACACTGAAGAAGGATAAAATTCTCGAAGCGAAAGAGAAAATCCTCAAGATGAAATCTGAATTTGAGGATGAGGCCAACAAGAAAAAAAGCCTGATCATCAGCAACGAACAAAAAATCAAGCAGCGCGAACAGACTTTAAGTAAAGAACTGGAGTCTATAAAACGGAAGGAAGGCGAACTGGATGATCTCCGAACCGATCTGGCTGCCCAGTTGGAACACGTGAAGAAGCGCAAGGAAGAACTGGACAAATTCAACCAGCAGAAAATTCAGGTATTAGAGAATATCTCCAAACTGACAGCCGATGAAGCGCGCGAACAACTGGTCACATCCCTTAAGGATGAAGCGCAAACAAGAGCCTCCAGTTATATAAAAGATATTATGGAGCAGGCCAAGCTCTCGGCAACCAAGGAAGCCAGAAAAATTGTTGTAGAAACCATTCAGCGTACAGCCACGGAGCATGCCATTGAAAACTGTGTGTCTATTTTCAATATCGAAAGCGATGATATAAAGGGTAAGATCATTGGTCGCGAGGGACGAAATATTCGTGCCTTGGAAGCCGCTACCGGAGTTGAAATTATTGTTGATGATACCCCCGAAGCCATTATCATCTCCGGATTTGATCCCGTAAGAAGAGAAGTCGCACGCCTTTCATTACACCGCCTTGTGCAAGACGGCCGCATTCACCCGGCCCGCATTGAAGAAATTGTTGCTAAAACAATGAAGAATATTGAAGATGAAATTGTGGAGACAGGCGAGCGCACGGTTATCGACCTCGGCATTCACGGATTGCATCCTGAGCTGGTTCGACTGGTGGGTCGCATGCGCTATCGCTCATCCTACGGACAAAACTTATTGCAGCACTCCCGTGAAGTAGCCAATTTATGCGCGATCATGGCCGCTGAACTGGGCTTGAATGTAAAGCAGGCGAAGCGTGCAGGTTTGTTGCATGATATTGGAAAAGTTTTACCAGAAGAACTTGAAAAACCTCATGCCATTGCGGGTATGGAATTGGCTCAGAAATACAAAGAACATCCGGTAATCTGCAATGCCATCGGTGCTCACCACGATGAAATTGAAATGACGAATATATTATCGCCCATCATCCAGTCGTGCGATGCCATCAGCGGAGCACGTCCTGGAGCAAGACGCGAGGTGATGGAACAATACATCAAGCGACTTCGCGAACTCGAAGATGTAGGGTTAAGCTTTGATGGTGTAGAAAAATGTTATGCCATTCAGGCCGGACGCGAATTACGCGTTATCGTAGATGCTGAAAAAGCCACCGATGAACGGGCTGGGCAGCTTAGCTTTGATATCTCCCAGAAAATAGAACGCGACATGCAATACCCGGGACAGATAAAAGTTACCGTGATCCGTGAAATGAGAAGCGTTGCTTACGCCAAATAGAATAAGTATTCCTTACCCATTACAAGCCCTGCACCATGCGGGGCTTTTTTATTGTGAATGACTGACCAATATCAGGTGTTCCCCAATGCGCTTACCGTATATTCGAAAGCGCAACACAATCATGCCTGATAATCCATTTTCTGTTAACGGACTCAATACCGAGCAAGTTGAAGCTTCCCGCAAGCAGAACGGCCGGAACACCATACACAATCAGCAGAAAAACCACTTCTGGCCTTCGCTCAAAGAAATTTTAACCGAACCCATGTTTCTTTTACTGGTAGCGGCCTCTGTCATCTACTTTGTGTTGGGTGAAACCGGAGAGGCCGTGTTTATGCTTGTCGCCATTGTGCTTGTTTCCACTATTTCATTTTATCAGGATTCAAGAAGTCGTAAAGCATTGGCAGCCTTAAAAGAGTATACCCGGGCACAGGCAAGGGTAATCCGAAATGGTATCGTTGAGAATATCCCATCGGAAGATATTGTGCTGGGCGATTTTGTTGTTGCCGAAGAGGGTACACTGCTGGCTGCAGATGGAGAAATAATTCAAGGCAATGATTTTTCAGTTAATGAATCAATTCTTACGGGCGAGGCATTCTCCATTTCGAAAGATTTGTCAGATCCAAAAAACAAAACAGTTTATCAGGGCACAACCGTAGTATCCGGTTTAGCCGTATACCGGGTTACCAGCATCGGCAAGCAAACACAGCTTGGAAAAATAGGCGCTTCACTGGAAGAAATCAAAGAAGAAAAAACTCCCCTGCAGCTACAAATCGGAAACTTTGTAAAGAAAATGGCACTCGTAGGGGCCGTAGTATTTCTGCTGGTCTGGGGCGCTAACTTCTATCAGTCACGTCATCTTCTGGAGAGTTTGTTGAAAGGGTTGACGTTAGCCATGTCGATATTGCCCGAAGAAATCCCCGTGGCCTTTACAACATTTATGGCGCTAGGCGCCTGGCGACTGATGCGTGCAGGCATTATTGTTAAGCAAACAAAAACTGTCGAAACCCTCGGCTCTGCTACTGTAATCTGTACGGATAAAACAGGAACCATAACGGAGAACCGAATGGAGTTGGCAAAAATATATGTTCATGAGAACAAAACTATGGTATCAAAGTCTGAGTGGCGTACACCAGAATCCAAAAGACTATTAACCACAGCCATGTGGGCCAGCGAACCTGTTCCGTTTGATCCGATGGAAAAAGAGCTTCATCGCATTTATGAAGAAATTACAACACACGATGAGCGTCCGGAATATCACATGCGCCATGAGTATCCGTTATCCGGGAAACCTCCCATGATGACGCACATTTTTGAAAATTCTGCCGGGGGTCGCATCATCGCCTGCAAAGGAGCTCCTGAAAGTTTGTTGAAGTTCTCAAACCTTTCCCTGGGCGAACAAGAAGAAATTCAAAGGCAAGTAACGGGGTTGTCGCACGAAGGCTACCGTGTGTTGGGTGTTGCTGAGTCAGTTTTTGAAAGTGACAACTTCCCGAAAGGGCAACACGAATTTAGTTTCACCTTCCTGGGATTAGTTGCCTTTTACGATCCTCCCAAAGCAAACATATCGGATGTCTTTCAACAGTTTTACAATGCCGGCATTCAGGTTAAAATCATTACTGGAGATAATGCTCTAACTACCTCTGCCATTGCACGAATGGGTAATTTTATTGGTGCAGACAAAACGCTGGATGGAGAGGAGTTAATCGGAATGACAGACGAAGTGTTGGCAGAAAAAGTAAACAGTGTAAATATTTTTACACGCATGTTTCCGGAAGCAAAGTTGCGCATTATCAACGCCCTTAAACTTCATCATCACATCGTGGCCATGACAGGTGATGGCGTGAATGACGGACCCGCGCTAAAAGCGGCACACATTGGCATTGCCATGGGCAAACGTGGTTCGGAAATTGCCAAACACGCATCCGCCTTAATCCTAACCGATGATGATCTTGAGAAAATGATTACTGCGATCGCCATGGGGCGTAAAATTTATAGCAATCTCAAGAAAGCAATCCAGTACATCATCTCCATTCATATTCCAATTATTCTAACCGTTGCTTTACCGTTGCTTCTGGGTTGGGTGTATCCCAACATCTTCACACCGCTTCATGTCATCTTCCTGGAACTCATCATGGGACCTACTTGTTCCATTATCTATGAAAATGAACCGTTGGAAAAAAACAGCATGCTACAACCTCCGCGTGTAATTTCACACACATTTCTTACTTGGCGTGAACTTTGGATCAGTGTACTGCAGGGGCTGATGATAACCGTTGGTATTTTGTTTAGCTACCAATATGCAGTTCACCACGGTGCAGATGAAGTCACCACCAGAAGCCTTGTGTTTGCCACGTTGGTTCTGGCAAATATTTTCCTTACTCTGGTTAACCGATCATTTTACTACTCGGTACTTACCGCTTTCGCGTACAAAAACTGGATGATTCCACTTGTTGTTCTTATCACGATTATTCTATTGGCATTACTCTTATATGTGCCGGTTGTTAGTCATTTCTTCCAACTCACAGCACTTTCTGTACAAGAGGTTGCTGTTGCGCTAACGATTGCATTGTGCTCAGTAGTATGGTTCGAGTTGTTCAAACTATTTAAAAGACGAAATCATAAAGTTGCCTAACAACTGATAGTGGAGCAAAAATTATAAACCGAAGTTTTATTCTAACGGTGATTTTATATGCCAGTAATAATTTATTTTTAACGGCATTCTGTAAGTCTATTCATTCATGATCAAAACTCTCTTTTTAAAAGCATTTTTGCTTTTGCTTTCGCATATAGTTTTTTGCCAGGATAAACAGGATACCGTATTTGTACAACGATCCATTCAGCAAGCTGAAAACCTTTATCATCAATCGATTGCAAAGCAGCTAAATCTTTATAATGGAAGAGATTACAAACCCTATATACCGTATGGCGAGGAGCACCCGTATTTCTTAAAAGACGACTGGACAATTGGTTCCATTATTTATGAGGCGGATCACTACGCTTCGATACCTTTACTATTTGACCTCCGATCTGAAAAACTTTTGACTGAGAATCCCTTTAATGGCTCCATGATGGAACTTGCCAGCAGCAAAGTGCAGCAATTTGAAATTAACGGACACACCTTCGTTCGACTAAAACAAGACAAGAATTTATCGGAAGTAACGGAAGGGTTCTATGAACTGTTATATAATGGAAACCTTAAACTGTATGCCAGACGCAAAAAGAATTTTCAGGAAAGGCCAAAAGGAAATATCATGCAGGCTGAATTTGACGAAAAGAATAAGTACTTCTTATTCAATGGAAAAGCCTATGTGAAAGTCTCGAACAAATCATCACTGATTAAAGCACTTGGAGGGAAAAAGAAGCTTTCCGAAGTAGCCAATCGAAAATCAAAGACATACTCTTCCAATAAAACAGAAGATACCTTAGTTTATTTGACTGAACGATACGATACGCACACCCCTTCGCTATGACGCTGCTGTTACGCCTAACTGCTATCCTTGCATTTACATTTATCTCGTTCAATTCCTTTAGTCAACGTAAAGAGTTGATAACCGATTCCTTTGATAGTATTCTTTTTGAAGAATTCGCAAAAAGGATCGAAAACAAAACCAGTTACAATTTTTACTACAACCCGGCCCAAGTCGATTCATTGGTAGTCACACTGAAAATAGAGAATGAATTAATGACCGATGTTCTGAACCGGGTTTTTGCCGGAACAGATTTCCGTTTTGTAATCGACAAGGAGAACAACATATTCATCACGAAAGGAAGAGAAATTTTAGGGGCACTGCCGGAAGATTTTTTCAGCAAAAAGCCTGACGGGGTAAAGCAACAGATGGACTTTGACCTTTCTGACTATGAGAAAAAAGAAAAGAAAAAAAATCAAGTGGAAAGTAAATTATACTCTATTGGCATCAAGACAAGCAACCTTCAGGGAAGTGCCAGCATTGCAGGCTACGTTCGGAATGCGCTAACTGGTGAACCGGTTATTGGAGCTTCGATATTTGTTGAAAATCCAGTAATTGGTGTAGGGACAGATGCCTTTGGTTATTACTCCATTACATTGCCAAAAGGACGTCATACACTAAACATTAAAAGTATAGGAATAAAACCTGCCCAACGCCAAATCATGTTGTACAGTGACGGTAAATTGGATATAGAGGTTGAGGAGGATGTGACACCATTAAAAGAAGTTATTGTTGAATCTGACCGTGATGTTCGGGTGACTGGCATGCAAATGGGCCTGGAGAAATTGGACATCAAAACCATGAAACAAATGCCCTCGGCTTTAGGGGAAGTAGATGTGTTGAAAGTTATGCTGGCATTACCTGGTGTGCAAAGTGTTGGTGAGGGAGCCAACGGTATTAATGTGCGGGGTGGTGCTACGAATCAAAATCTTATTCTTTTTAACGATGCTACGGTTTATAACCCCTCGCATCTTTTCGGCTTCTTCTCCACGTTTAACCCTGATATTTTAAAATCTGTCGAACTGTATAAAAGCGGAATCACAGCCGACTATGGCGGTCGACTCTCATCAGTTTTGGATGTTAAAACACGTGAAGGAAATCTTAAAAAGTTTTCAGGCTCGGGTGGCATAAGTCCGATCACCGGCAGGCTAACGCTTGAAGGGCCCATCATCAAAGATAAAACCTCACTTATATTAAGCGGTCGTTCAACCTATTCGGATTGGCTATTGCGCCAAATTGATTCTCCCGAGTTAAAAAACAGTACAGCTTCATTCTACGATGTAAATGCTATACTCACGCATCAGATCAACGACAAAAACAATCTTTACGCATCGGTTTATCTGAGCAAAGATAAATTCAGCCTCAACAGCGACACCTTATACAGTTACAGCGACCGCAATGCATCCCTGAAGTGGCGGCACAGTTTTAATAACAAGCTATACAGTGTATTTACAGCCGGTGCCAGTGAGTATAAGTATGATATCTCAAGTGACAATAATCCTGTAAATGCTTTTACGCTTGATTTTGCCGTTCAGCAATTAAATGCTAAGGCAGACTTTAGTTTTTTCCAAAATCAAAAAAATACCATTACGACCGGTGTTAGTACAACACACTATAAATTATGGCCAGGCAATCAACAACCTAACGGGTCTACGTCTATCATAACACCGGATGTGTTAGAGCCAGAACAAGGACTGGAGAGTGCAATCTATATTGGTGATAATTATGAAGTAAATTCAAAACTTTCCATCTATATAGGCACACGCTACTCGCTGTATCAATACTTGGGGCCCAAAAAGGTTTATCAGTACGCCTCCAACCTTCCGTTAGAGGAACGGAACACAATTGATTCTACATTCTACGATAAAGGCGAAACCATCACAACCTATCACGGTTTAGAACCGCGATTATCGCTTCGGTATATTTTGCCTAGAAATTCATCCGTTAAACTCAGCTACAACCGGATGCGTCAATATATTCAAATGCTCTCGAACACAACTGCTATAGCCCCGACAGATATCTGGAAACTCAGCGATCCGTATATACGCCCACAAATAGGTGATCAAATTTCCATAGGGTACTATAAAAATATTGGACGCAAACAGTATGAAACTTCAGCAGAAGTCTACTATAAAATAACACAACAAGCACTTGACTTTAAAGGTGGGGCTGTGCTCCTGCTCAACCACCAAATTGAAACAGATGTAATCGAAGCCTTTGGGAAAGCGTATGGTATTGAATTGATGCTGAAAAAAGCAACCGGTAAACTAAATGGATGGATTACCTATACCTATTCCCGTTCGTTGTTGCAAACAAGAAATCCATATCCGTCAGAAACGATCAATGGAGGCAAATTTTTTCCGAGCAACTACGACAAACCACATGCAGCAAATTTTATTGGAAACTACAAATTCAGTCGTAGGGTGAATTTTTCACTCAACGTGACATACAGTACAGGCCGGCCGTTAACAATCCCACTAGGCCAATATGAATTGAACGGATCCAAACGGCTATACTACTCTGATCGGAACCAATTCCGAATTCCGGATTATTTTCGTGTAGATGCTTCTCTGAATTTTGAGGGCAATCACAAGATCAAAAAGCTTGCGCATAGTTCGTGGACACTCGCTGTGTACAACCTGACCGGTCGTGACAATGCGTACTCAATTTTCTTTGAATCGAAAGATGGGACCATTCAAGGATACAAGCTCTCTGTGTTTGCACAACCCATTCCCACCCTGACCTACAATTTCAGATTTTGACAATCATGAATATCTTTAACTTAAAACGCATCAAAAACGCCTGGTTATTTCTGCTATTGTCAGGATGCATTGAGCCCTATTCACCACCCGAACTCGAAAACAATCCGGACATACTGGTGGTCGATGGATTTCTGGATGGAACCAAAGGGTCTTGTACCGTGAGGCTTACGAGAACCCAGCGCCTGGGAAGTACAGAGCCACCTCCGATTGAAACCAGTGCCATAGTTCAACTCGAAGAAAAGGACGGAAGTACACTTACCCTTATTAATCAATTCAATGGAAATTATAGCATTTCAAATCTTGTAGTCAGTCCATTGAAAGTGTACAGAATACTAGTCCGAACGCAAGATGGAGAAGAATATGCATCTGACTATACAGCGCTGAAAAATTCGCCACCCATCGATAGCCTCACATGGTCTGCAACCAACCAAGGTATACAAGTTGAGGCGACAACACATGATCCGGATAACGCATCCAGGTACTACCTATGGTCTTTTGTCGAGACGTGGCAATACACGTCAGCATATTATTCAAACATGGAATTTCAAAATGGCACTGTTTCTCTTCGTTCAGAGGATATTTATGATTGCTGGCAAGAACAATCCTCTACTTCGATTATCATTGGATCATCCGATAAGCTTTCCCAAGATGTCATATACAAACAACCGATTACTGTTCTACCCACAAACACGGATAAATACCAGATCCGCTACAGCATTCTTGTTCAGCAGCGGGTGCTCACGAAAGAAGCCTATAACTTCTGGCTAGAATTGCAAAAGAATACAGAAAATCTGGGATCCCTTTTTGATCCGCAACCCTCGCAAGTCCTAGGTAACATTCATTATGTTAACCGACCTCTTGAACCAGTTTTAGGCTACTTCAGCGCAGGCTTCACAAGTGAAAAAAGGCTATTCATCCGGTATGCTGACCTACCACCCGGGTTCCCCTTCATTCGTGATTTCCCGGGATGTAAAGAAGATACTATTTTACTGGAAGACTTACCAACTTTTGGAAGTACGGGCAAGCTGTTGACCACACCGGTTACAATTGGCGGAATCATCCTTATTGGTTATGGTTACTCAACAGTCGATTGTGTTGACTGCCGCAGTAAAGGAGGAACGAATGTGCAACCTGATTTTTGGTAGCCTCAAAAAAATGCAAATGAAATTATCTTTTCGAATACTACCTACTCAATTTTATATAAGCACTTTGGCTTTATTGCTTGGCTTGTTGATTCACTTTAATGTAAACGCACAAACCACTTCACCAGCCAATCTGCACGAAAATTTTTCTAAATACCGGGAGTCCAATCTTCAGGAAAAGATTTACGTTCACCTCAACCAAACCTTCTTTTTAACCGGTGAGATTTTATGGTTCAAACTCTACCTTGTAGAAGGAACTTCGAACAAGCCACTTGATTTAAGCAAAGTAGCATACCTCGAAATCATACGTGATGAGGTGCCTTTATTGCAGGCAAAAGTAGAAGTTAAAAACGGCCTCGGAAGCGGATCGCTTTTCTTGCCCGCAACACTGCTTTCGGGTAACTATACAGTCAGGGCTTACACGCAATGGATGAGAAATTACCAACCCGAATTTTTCTTCCACCAGCCTATCACCATTGTCAATACCTTTAAGGGTTTGGATGTCAAACCAACCTCTCCCGTTTCGAAAATAGATGTGCAATTTTTCCCGGAAGGCGGTAATCTTGTTGATGGCATTCCATCTAAAGTGGCGTTTAAAATTTCCACGCAGCAAGGTATTCCGTTTTCAACTCGAGGGGCGATCGTTAATGAACATAACGACACACTAACCACCTTCACACCACTGAAGTTCGGAATAGGAAATTTTACCTTCACCCCTTCGCTGGAGCGCCCCGTTAAGGCCTTGGTAAAAGATGAAAACGGCATCATACGGTCCTTTGACTTACCAACTATTTATCCCCAAGGGTATGTCATGTCATTGGCAGATCAGTCTGACCAACTCACTATAACCATAACCGCTAACACTTCTCCTGAAAACATCCATCTTTTTGCACACAACCGGCAGGCAATTTCCTATTCTCAAACACACGTTCTTGCAAACGGACAGGCCTCATTCAGCATACCAAAGGGTTTGCTGGGCGATGGAATCAATCATTTCACCGTTTTCAATCAGCAGTTTCAACCGGTATGTGAGCGACTTTATTTTGTACAACCCAAAACACAACTTGAAATAAATCTTTCAGCCAGCCAGCAGGAATATGGGACCAGAAGAAAAGTGATCCTGGATATTAGCACCCAGCATACAAACAAACCTGTCGAGACTAACCTCTCCTTAAGTGTGTTTCGGATTGACTCTCTACCGCTGTTAGAGCGAATTGATATGCTGAGTTATCTATACCTCGCTGCCGATTTAAGTGGTCATATTGAAGCCCCTGAATACTATTTTTCAACAGACGATAAACTGGTAAGTGAGGCCACCGATAACCTGATGATGACCCATGGCTGGAGACGGTTCAAATGGGAGAATATACTTAGTGAGAAACCAACAGAATTTCAATTTGTTCCAGAATACAGGGGGCACATCGTTAAAGGAGTAGTTCAAGATTTATCCGGAAAACCCGCAGCGCATGTCGGAACATTTGTATCCGTGCCTGGTAAAAATATTCGGCTCTATCTTTCCAGAAGTAACGAACTGGGATATGTTCAATATGAAATGAAAAACTTCTTTGGAGCACAAAAAATTATCGCCCAAACCAATGTACACCTGGATAGCACATACAAAATAGCTATACGCAGTCCATTTACGGATCAACCCAGCCGATACTACGTCCCCCCCTTTCAACTGCTGCCCAGTATCGAAAAAAATTTACTCGATCGTGCAATAGCCATGCAGGTTCAGGATGTATACTACGAAGACAAAATGAATCGACTGAAGAGGACCGCATCCGACAGCACAGCCTTTTATGGTAAAGCTGATGAGACATACTTACTAGATGATTATACCCGCTTCCCCATCATGGAAGAAGTAATGCGGGAATATGTTAAAGGCGTATGGGTAAGGAAACGAAAAGATGGATTTCATTTTATAGTGATGGACAATGTAAACCAGACTGTTTTTGACAAAGACCCGCTCCTGCTGGTTGATGGGGTTCCGGCATTCAATGTGAACAGCGTAATGGAGCTAAACCCGTTAAAAATCAGCAAAGTTGAAGTCCTAACCCGCAAGTACTACCTGAACGATCAATCCTTTCCCGGTATTGTAAGTTATACCAGTTATGAAGGTGATATGGCTGGTTTCCAACTTGACCCTAAAACGGTCACATTGGATTATGAAGGCCTGCAATTACAACGTGAGTTCTATTCTCCAAAATATGAAAATGAGCGCCAGCGCTTAAGCCGAATGCCTGACCAACGAACACTGTTACATTGGGCACCTGAAATCAACACCATAAACGGAAAGGCTCAGGTTGAATTTTACACCTCTGACCTGGATGGGAACTTCCTTATTGTTGTTGAAGGGCTCTCATCAACAGGGAAAGCCGGAAGCGCAGAAAGTCAGTTTAAGGTTATTCCCCGGCAAAAGTGATTTTGTTTTATCTTCACGCAAACAAATCAACACCGCGTGCTTCGAAACCGACTGGCTGTTAAGACTGCTTTCTTCGTCAACGGATTTATTTTCGCCAACTGGGTATCACGCCTGCCACGCATACAGGAACAATACAGTGCCGACAATGGAACGATTGGGCTTGTACTTCTCGCCCTTTCTTTTGGTGCTGTGCTTGCTATGCCATTCACCGGATGGGTAATTATTAAAAATGGCAGTCGAAAAATTACGTTGTTCTCTGCCTTCATGTATTGTTTTCTTGTACCCATTATTCCGCACCTGCCGGGTATTCCTGCATTGATGGTGTTGTACTTTATTATGGGAATGATAACGGGCATGTTCGATGTTGCCATGAATGCGCAGGCTGTAATGGTTGAACAACAGTACAAAAAACCCATCATGACATCCTTTCATGCACTTTTTAGTATTGGTATGGCCTTGGGTGCCTGGTGCGGGGCTCTGTTTGCTGATTTGAATTTCGGTTTATCTCATCATTTCTTGATTGTGGTAGGAACTGCTCTCATTGCTGCACTGTGGGCAAGTCAACATCTGATTCACGATAGTCCGCATCCTGCAGTAAAGCATGATGGCCCGTTGTTTCGTTTGCCAAGTGCTTCACTGATTAGCATCGGGATCATAACATTCTGTTGTATGATGGGCGAAGGTGCCATGTCAGAATGGACCGTAAATTATATGGAAAATATTGCATTGGCAAGTGAAACCCTTGCACCCATAGCCTTATCAGCATTTGCCACCGCCATGACCATTGGGAGGATTTTTGGCGACCGTATCCGCATAAAATTGGGTGACAAAAAACTCATCATGCTCGGTGGTGTTATTGCCACAAGCGGGTTGTGCCTGGCGCTGATTTTTCTGAATCCGTATGCGGCAATCATCGGATTTTTCCTTGTGGGGATAGGCCTCTCCTCCATTGTTCCCATTGCCTATAGCATCGCGGGTAATGCAAAAGGATTACCCTCCGGTGTTGGCCTCGCCATGGTAACAACCGTTGGCTATACCGGATTTTTATTCGGTCCTCCCATTATTGGTTTTCTGGCCGACTGGCAGGACTTGCGTTTTTCATTCTTGCTGGTAGCTATTCTGTTTATCACTATGACCATACTTGGCTTTCGCTATAAACCACAATCCTGAAATGGACATACAACTGGAATTAAAGGCTACCAAAGGCAGCTTCTATATCGAAGAGAATGGAACACGCGTAGGCGAAATGACGTTCAGCAAAGCCGGATCGGTAAAAATAATCATTGACCATACCGAAGTTTCAGATGCCCTGCGGGGAAAAGGTACCGGCAAACAATTGGTACAGGCGGCTGTGGAGTATGCCCGGAAAAACAATCTCAAAATAATTCCACTTTGCCCTTTTGCTAAATCAGTGTTTGAAAAAGTTTCAGAATTCAGAGATGTACTCGATCGATAAAGTATGCTGAATTTCCCCTTTAATTCTTATCATTACTAAGCTGCAATCGTGCGGCCTCTGTACGATAGGCATCACCATCCGCTCCAGGCATCAATTCACCTAATCGTTGATGAATGGTAAGTATATATGGATCATACGTCAATGCTTCTTTGTATAACTCAATTGCTCTTCCTGTATTTTCCTTTAGATCAAACAAGTAGGCCATCACATGACAAAGCCACTGACTTCTGTTACCGGCATTATAGGCTATCTCAAACAAAGGTAGCGCTTCATCATACCGCTGCAATCCGTACAATACACTTGCTTTTAACTCCACAGCATCGTAGTAAGCAGGATTTTGATCAACCAGTGGTGTTATGATTTCGAGTGCACGGGAGTAATCCTGACTGCTGTAGTAAAGCCATGTTTTATAATATTGAGCAATTTCATGCTCCGGATCAATTGCTAAAGCTTGGTCAAAAATAATGATTGCCGAATCGCGTTGGCCTTTGGCGGATAGCATGTTTCCATATCCGGCAAGGGCATCAACGTATTCCGGACTAACGGCAATCGCTTTTCGATAACTCAGCAAAGCTGAATCGTACTGACCCGTATAGTAGAAATTTTGTCCCCGGTCATACTGATAGCGCGCCTCCTCCGGAAAATCATCCTCCCAGCCAGAAAATAAAAACAGCCACATCAAAAAACCAAAAACAATCCAAATCACCACTACGATTAACCGGCCTAGAGAAAGCGGTTTACGCGATGGCTGATCTGCTCCGCGTTTCCGCCAAGTGGAAAAAAATTCTGCACGTGAAAAATCGGAATGAAAATATGTCGGGGGCTTGCGCGATTTCTGTTGATAGGATGATTCCCTATCCTTTTCCTTCGGAAGGTTTCTATACCAGAGATACAAGAAAAAAGCAGCACCACCCAACGAAAAATAAACGAATGCGGGATCGAGTGACCATACCAACGCCAAGAAAAACAGAAAGAACACACCTGTACTAAAATAGATGCGCCCCAGCATTTTCTTTTGTTCTTCTCTATGCTCCCCCATGTTGCTGAAATTCTAAGGAGATAGTTACGCTACTTCATCAGTGCGGTAATCTCCTTTTCATCAATGCGAATATCATCTTCACCCACTTCATCAAAAGGATGCTCGAGGTGATCCTGAATATTATCGAGACTGACAAGAATAAAACTGTACAATACGGGCATCACATACTCCAGGTGAGCTGAATAGTCGTGGAAGGTACTGGCAAAATATGGCCCATAAATAACGGGAAAAACATAAATGAACACCTTGCTGTACGCACGCAGCGTAACCGGTGTGCGGTACACATGAATAACTTTCAAGTTATCAAAGGCAATAATCATTTTGCTAACATATTGACTGACGCGCGATATTTCGCCACTCTGAACTCCATGGTGCCGTAACTCCATGGTGATCCGCGAAAGCATAGAAAAATATTCATACATGGCCTGTTCGTTTTGCTGCCATTCGCTACGGTGGTTCGTAGTGAACATACTGCGCATCAGCATGGTCATTTCGGTTACCAGTTTACGGACACGATCCGGTATTTCGGCTTCAGCCTGCGAAGGCCAGTCGCGTGAAGCATAATAGATGGCAATGGCATGTCCTTTAAAATCTGAAAAGCGCTGTAAGGCGCTCTCGCGTCTGTTGTAGGCAGAGCTGATAGAAAAGACAACCGGGAAGACAATGGCTACGCCTACAAGCATATCGGGGAACTTCGCAATAAGTCCAGCGTGGAAACATACGTATGTTGAAATGATGGAGAGGGTAGTAATGATTAGTGTTTTGTAGTTGATGATCAGAAAAAAACTGCGTAATACACTTTTCATAGGATACAAAGGCTATTCAAAAAAACCGGATAAGGTCCGTTTTGCGGAGTACTTATTCGCCAGTCGTGAGTTGTTATAAACTTTATTATTGAGCTGTCTTCCAATCATCATTCTTGCAAAATCTCTACTTCCACGCGTACGTTTTGCCGGGCATTTACACTATGCTTATCGTACAGGGGCCGCTTACCACCCCAGGCTTTTATGCTTATCCGGCTGGCATCAATACCGTTTGTTACCAGGTATTCTTTTATTACTTCCGCTCTACGTTGCGATAACTCTTTTGATGTTCCTGAGCCATTGATCACGTCATCGGTTAATGAAAAGAAATTTTTACTCGGCCCCATTGAAATTATTTTTCCGTGGGCATTGCCATTGGAATGACCATGCAGCATGATTTTGTAATTCGGGTTTTCCTGTAGCATCTGCAAGAGACTGTTCAGCTCATATTGTGATTCT
The DNA here is from genome assembly GCA_016787565.1 of Cyclobacteriaceae bacterium. GTDB lineage: Bacteria > Bacteroidota > Bacteroidia > Cytophagales > Cyclobacteriaceae > JAEUUG01. The sequence goes on along the minus strand of JAEUUG010000004.1, from coordinate 86,115 downwards.
GGCGACATGATGGCTGCATCGTTATAGAAGAAAACATTGTACAGAACAGCAATATCGCCTTTGTGATACCGTACCATTTCAAAGTTGATGACGAACGTGGTGCCGACATAATCAATATTTGGTTTGATGGTGTCTTTCAATGGCAGCGGATAATTAATTTCTTGTTGAATTTTCCGGTATCCAAATACTTCAGCAATCAGCGTAACCTGACCAGACTTGCTCTTCGGATCTGGGATATTCAGATACTCATTCCCTTTGATCTTAGTCATCAAACGAGCACGCTCGGTGTCAATAACTTTTACCTCACCATCTACAATTCGATTGTTTCTGCCTTGAAAAAGACTCACAAATATTTCGGTATTTCCAAGTGTAACCGGATTATACTGTTTAACCTCTTCATTGTCGGTAACTTCAATTTCATCCTTTTTTACAGATTCCTCTACAGGCCGAACAACTTCAGACTTAGGTACTTCCTTTTTCTCGGGCTCTGCCTTTACCTCCACAACTGGCACTTGAACAATTGAATTGGCCTTGCCAATATCGCCTGGAACAACACGAACCCATGCCGCTGAAAACTCAGGAGTCTTACGCGTCTCTTTCATGTCCCGCAGTGATTCGCTCAGCGTGGTGAAGTACTTCAGGTAAACGAAGTAGAGGTTACGACTTGGGTTAAATCCATAATCGGCTGTTAATCCTTTTCGAACGAGGGTTTCCACATAATTCTGTGCAATATTTTCGCGTGATTTGGCGTAAGCACCCACTACCACATAGTATCCGGGAGCCAATTCGCGAGTATTTTGTGAGAAACAAATCGTTGAAATGCTGCTAACAGCAAGGAGAAGAAAGGATCGTAGAGAATTCTTCATGTAAGGATGGGCTTGGTTTTCCATCAATATTATCCAAAAAAAACAAAAAAACCACTAATTCGTAGATTTTGCCTCTACGAAAACCAAATTACGGGTTGTGCTTTTTCAGTGATTCTTGAAGGAATCCGATACCATACCCACAGAGCTGCAGAAAAGCTGATGGAACGGAAAGCAGGGCAACCTGTATATTCCTGTTTATATACAGTGAATGAAATCCAATAGCAATGAAATAAAGAATATAGGCAGATGCACCCAACGAGAACAACTCTTTGCCCAACAGCGGCAATACAACAATAATAAACACCATTCCCACGGTGAATATAGTCGGGAACCAATGGGTAATTTTCACTTCCTCCGGATGGACACGGCCCACCAGCGCGCGCCCTTTGCCAAAATTAAATACCTGATGGTAGAATTGACGGAGTGTTGTTCTGCGTTTGTGGAAAACAAAAGCATCAGCGATGAGGCCCACATGAAAGCCGGCCTTCTTCATACGGATGCTGAATTCAATGTCTTCCGCAAACCGATCAAACGCAAAGCCTTGAGTTGCCTCAAAAACTTTTCGGGAGATGCCCATATTAAAACTTCGGGGTTGAAACCAACCCACATGTTTTTTACCTCCGCGGATACCGCCTGTTGTGAGCAAGGATGACATGGTGTAGCCCATAGCCCGTTGCACCGGTGTAAAATTTTCGTGTGCCTTATCGGGACCACCCCAGGCATCGAAACTATTTTCAGCCAGACCCTTTTCTACTACCTCAAAATAAGTTGGTGGTAAAATGCAGTCTGAATCAAAAACAACCAGGTATTCCCCTTTCGCCAGCGCAAAACCTGCATTACGGCTTGGACCTGGACCGGAGTTAGGTTTGAAATAATACTGAATGGAAAGTTGATCCCGGTAACAGTCCACTACCGAATCGCAGCGTACAGTTGAACCATCTTCCACCACAATCACTTCGAAATTCCGAAACGTTTGCTGCGTTAAACTCAACAGCAACTCATCAACCTCCTGTGGCCGATTGAAGACTGGAACAATAACAGAATACTTCGGTGAATGCATAATGCTGCAAAATAACTACTCCACGTTGGAAAGTAACGCCTGAAAAATAGAAATCAAAAACCCTTGAGATCACTCCACTCGAACGTCCACTCCGGTGTTTCTAAATTTCCTGAAAGGATTGATGCAAACCACGGAGAAAGATGGCTATCGGATGGATTTTTAAGAACATGAATGTCCTGAGCCGGCATATAACTCTGGGCCAATAAAAATAGCTTTTCATTGCGCGTAGGGTGAACGGCAACATCCATCACAATAACAGCATGCCCCGGAAACCCGCCTTGAATGAAAACATCTCCGGGGGAAATATCTGCTACATTTTTCTTTCGTAACTCCTGACTGAGCGACTGGGTACCACTATACATAAACACAGTATTAAGGTATTTCCGGAAGGAAGCATACCCTGTATCCGGCTGAGCTGATTTGACCCACGACACTACGTTACCTTCTATTTTCGGACGAAAACCTTGTGCCCATTTTTGGTAATCGCATAGAAACCCGTTTGTAAAGGCGAATTTAATTTTATCGTACTGGTGCGTGGCAAATAAATATTCAGCGCGCAGGCGAATCACCGCATCGGCACATTGCTGTAAATCTTTATTGCCTACATCAATATCCAGCACGGCATGCTGAGCGCGCTGGTTATTTTTCTTTTGACCGTTGTAAAGTAAAATATCTGGATTTCCTTTTTTGAGCGGAATATTGTTCAGCCAGTATGCGAAAGAATTTTGAGCTGGAGGTTTTCGTTGAAATCCTGATGGAACGGGAATTCGGTTCACCAAAATCGTTTCAGGATCATATTGCGATTTCCATGAATACAATGGGTGTGTGCCCGAAACCTGACTACTCACTGGAATTGTGCGCAGGGCGAAACCAATAAGTAAAGCAGTAAAAAAAAGCTTTCCGCTCATGCATTTAACACAACTTCTGCTTTCTTGTCGAACCCTACTTTATCGATCACGAGGTAATCGCGTTTGGAGTGCGATTGTGTGGCGATCATTTCAGCAAGAAATCCGGTGACAAAAAGTTGAACACCAATAATCAGTGCCACAAGCGCAAGAAAAAATAAAGGTTGGTCGGCAATGTCGCGCTTCATCGGAACTTTTGAAATAAAGAGTGAGTCGATCTTGTTCCAGAATACACTGGCTGTAAAGATGAAGCCAAAGAAAAAAGATAACGTGCCCAATGAGCCGAAAAAGTGCATCGGCTTTTTGCCGAATTTACCCATGAAACTGATAGAGAGTAAATCCAGCACACCACGCATCCGGCCCAGCCCAAATTTAGAATGACCGTATTTGCGCTCGCGGTGCTCCACCACTTTTTCGGTAATTTTTTTAAAACCGCCCCACTTAGCAATTACCGGGATGTAGCGGTGCATCTCACCATACACAGCAATGTTTTTTACTACTGTGCTTTGGTAGGCCTTAAGGCCACAATTAAAGTCGTGTAGTTTGATACCGGATATTTTCCGGGTAAGCGCGTTGAAAAATTTTGAGGGTAATGTTTTGGATATCGGATCGTGACGTTTTTTCTTCCACCCGGAAACGAGGTGGTAACCGTCTTCCCGGATCATGCGATAGAGTTCGGGTATTTCATCCGGACTATCCTGTAAGTCGGCATCCATGGTAATGACCACATCACCCTGCGCTGCCCGAAAACCAGTTTGCAACGCTGCCGATTTTCCGAAATTTCGGTTGAAGCGAAAGCCTTTGATAGCGCTGTTAATTTTACTGGCGTTTTGAATTTCCGCCCAGGTATTGTCTTCGCTGCCGTCATCAATAAAAATAACTTCATAGGAAAAGCCGTGCGTTTGCATCACACGGCTTATCCATTGACAAAACTCCGGAATGGACTCTTCTTCGTCTTTAGCAGGTACTATGACAGAGATATCAAGACTCATTTTTACATTATCTCAGGCTGGTTCTTTCTTACAAACAGCGAAGTGATAGCACTGATAACCGCATTGATAATTAATCCCCAGCCAAATTGCTTTATTGATCCGAGGGCACTGAATTGCTTGGGCAAATCTACCCGCATTTTATCCAGTTGCTCTTCAATTTGATCTTCTGGCGCTCCGAACTTCTTCATCATTTCTCCAGTTTTTTCAACTGTAACATCGGCCAAGGCTTGTGGCAAATCCGGATCAATCACGGTGTACAGCAGTATACCAAATATGGTTCCTACTAAACCGCCAACCACCAGGGTAACGTAGCCATGTTGAAATGCTTTTCCATACGCCAGGTAACCCCCGATTTGGTTACGATAATTAATGCCCGCATAAATAACAAGGCCCAAGTAAAGCAGGAGCATTCCTATTCCGAATTTCCAATCAGCCAGTAAGGTAAAGTCCGCTACATACAGTAGAACAGTAATCAAAATACCAATACCACCGAGAATCGCACCAAAGCGAATCGCATGTTGAAAAAGGCCTTGCCCTTGCGTTGTTGTAGAGTTGTCTTCCATGATTTTTAAATTTTAGGTTGTCTTCTTAATACAACTGAAATGATGGTACTGATAAATAAAGTCATGATGAGACTCCATCCAAAATACCATATTGCCAGTCTATAGCCGTTAGTCGAGGTTGCTTTCTCAAAATTACGCTCAAAATCTTCTTTGCCTATTTTCTCCACAAACTCCGGCATGCTTTTAAGCTGCGCCACAGATTCCTGAATATAATCCGAAATAAAGGACTCATGAAGATAGCCAAAAATCAGGATGAACAACGCACAGAGTAAACCAAAAGCAGCTACAAATGCATAGCTGCCAACCATACCTTGCCAGAAATACAGGATGCCTCCGTTGTGCTGATCGCGAAACTCCTTCAATGTGAAGAAAATAAAAATACCAAAGAGCACAATCCTGAAATCCATAAATGGATTGATGAGAAGTGGATGGCCATCACCTTTATAGTACAAGAACAGCATCATAGAAATGGCGAGCAAGCCGGCAACGAGTCCGTTGCGCAACGCAATTCTGGCCAGTGGATGAATACGCTTCATACTACTTTATATCGGAGTCGATCCACTGCTTTGAATTGTTGAAAACAGCCACGGCCTTGCCGGTGACTTCTTTTCCAAACCAGGGAGAGTTTTTCGATTTTGAAAAATTGGTTCGCTCATCCAGTTTCCAGGTACGGGCCGGATCAAAAAGAGTCAGGTTAGCTTTTTCATCAACACCAATTTTTGGAATTTCCAGGTTCAACAACCTGCGCGGAGCCTGCGTAACTTTTTCCAGCAATACATCCCAGGCAACAGCTTGTGAAAGGGCAACCAGGTTTGAACCAAAAGTTTGAAGATTGATCATACCAAATTCAGCCAAATCAAATTCGAGGTCTTTGCTCTCGGCATCGTGCGGGGTATGACCTGAACAAATCACATCAATTGTTCCGTCTTTTAACCCTTTCAGGAGGGCTTCTATGTCGCTCTTCTCGCGCAACGGTGGACTAACTTTATAATTCGTATCAAAGTCAAACAATACACTATCATCGAGTAAGGCCTGGTACGCGGTGATATCGCAACTGACGTTAAGTTTCTTTTTTGCAGCCTTGATCATGTCAAGTGATTTTCCGGATGAAATCCGTGAGAAGTGCAACTTACCTCCGGCATAGGCCAGCAATTCTAAATTTTTGCCAACCATAATTTCTTCCGCAATGCGTGGCATGCCTTTCAGGCCAAGCCGTGTACTGTTAATACCTTCGTGCATATGGCCAAAAAGATTCAGCCAGTAGTCTTCCGGGTGATCAATAAGTACCCCGTCAAACTTTTGCAAGTACTGCAAAGCTTTCAGAAAAATATCGGTGTGCCAGATGGTTTTAAGGCCATCGGTAAAACCAATTGCTCCAGCTTCATGCAAGTCTATCATTTCGGTGAGTTCTTCACCTTTATTATTCCGGGTTACCGAAGCTAGTGCATGAACCTGAACCAGCCGGGTGCTATTGTTTTGTGTGATGTAACTGATTTCGTTTTTGGATTGCACCGAAGGAGCAGTATTGGGCAAGACAGCAATTTCAGTGAACCCTCCTGCGGCAGCCGTTTTGGTAGCCGACTCCAGGTCCTCTTTATGTTCAAGACCTGGGTCGCCAATAAAGGTGCCGAGGTCAAACCAGCCTATAGACAGTTTCATGCCTTCGGCTTTGATCACGCGGTCGGCACTGTAGTTCTTATCTCCGATCTCTGCGATCTTGCCGTTATTGATGAGTACATTTTTTTGTTGCTGATGAAAAGGGGACTGGATGTCAATGATTTCGGGAGCTTGGATCAGGATCTTCATCAATAATTATTTAAGAAAACGTATCAGCAAAGCCTCGGTCAGGAGGAAGATGAGCGCCAGCATGAGCGCATACTTCCACAGCGGCTTACCCAAATATCTGGCTTTTATTTCGTTGCTGAAAGTATCGGGCGAACCGGATTCAAAAATACTGATGTTCGTCTTTTCACCTACTTGTTTACTGAGTTCAACACCAGCATACTGTTCCAGCAATGATTCTGCTTTATCCAGATTAAAGGCTACCAAGCCAACCGTGTCACGCTTATACAACACGTGGTAAAATCCCTGCGTTAAAGAAAACTTGGGGATATCCAGCATCACCTGGTTTTGCATTCTGCGCTGCGCTGGAGTTATTTCCTGCTGACCTGCCAGGCGGAGGGGCTCCTCTCCGCGCAGACTATCTAACCGCAGGGTGATAAAATTTTCTTTCAGGGTATAATACAACCGGTTTTCATTCTTCTTACTGCTAGCGGCCAAGCGATACATCACCGGAACAAAAAGAGCATTGTTAAAGAAGTCGGTGTGCACGGCCTCAAGCGGACTAGCCAACACATACAACTTACCACCCTGATCCAGACGTGATAAAAAGGGTTTGTTATTCCCGAACCTTAAAATGGCTGTGCGGTCGTCACCCCAGTCCAATACAGCGGTTGCTTTGGGCATGGCCAGGGAAACCGACTTCTCTTCAAACACATTTTCAAAGAATGGATTATTAAAATCGGGCCGGTCTAATGCCTCCATGACCTTACCGGGATTTACCTTTACAGGCCGACCAATCAGATTTTGATAAGACACTACATCGGGGTCGGCAGCCGGAATAATGAAGATGGTTCCAAACTGGCTGATGTACTCGCGCAAGGTGGCCTGAAGAGATGCATCAATACGAGTGAGGCCGTTCACCACAACCAGATCGGCCTGCTTCAGCAGGCTATAATTAAAATTATTTACCGGATAACCGCTGAAATCAAAAATCCGTGTGTTTCCAAAGACACGTTCTATGGGAGTGGCTGTGGTAGAATTGCGAATCTCGACTACACGAATCTTTTCTGTGAAGTTTAAAGCAATGTAAAACTCGTTGTCAAAACTGACAGGAAAATCATTGAAAGAAACTTTAGCCTCCCGCAAACCGGTAAGGCCGGTGGTAAGATCAAAACCTGTTTCACGAACACCGGATTGCGGAACACTAATGGAGGTAGTAGCAGCTTGTATGTTGTTGATCATAAGCTTCAGGCTAAGTTGCGCTACATCGCGATCGCCATCGTTCCGCACCCGGATGTGAAGCACATTGCGTTCGCCACTGGCAGCAAAAGGATTTTCCAGGTAGGCAGAGTCAATAAAAATATTGGGTGATTCACTCAATTTCATAGGCACCAGGTGCCAGCGCGAAGTGCTATCCCATGCTGTAGGAAAAGGTCCAACAGTAGATTTCTGGAAATCCGATATCCAGAAAACTTCCTTCGATCGTTTTTCACTATCCTGATCAATCCGTTCTTTTACATCCAGAACAGATCGGCTTACGGGCGATAACCTGATTTGGGTTAGCACATCCAGCGCCTCAGCTTTTGCTTTATAGACATTTGAAAAAGGGGCAAAATCGTTGGTGATGATTTTATAGCGTGTATCAGGCGGGAAGAGCTCGATGATGTTACGCGCGAAGCCGATGGAGGCATCCAACGCGCGTGTATTATCGTCAAGCTGTGCCGACATGCTTTGTGAATTGTCGATGTAGAATACGAGACTCCGGTTATCGCCCAGTTGCTCGCTGGCCGGAATGATGGGCTGGGCGAAGGCTAGTACAAGGAAAGTCAAAAACAATAACCGCGCAGCCAGAATGAGGTAATGCTTTAGTTTACGCTTGGCCGTTGTTACTTCCTTAACATGCTTCAAGAACCGGGTGCTTGAAAAATACACGCGGGTGGTTCTGCGGAAATTAAAAAGATGGATCAGTATCGGTATGGAAAGTGCCGTTAGGGCCCAGAGAAAACTCGGATACAAAAAATTCATGTGGACAAAGCTAGTGAAAAAAAGTACCCAACGGGTCTGCTTATACAAACGGAAAACCTGACGTGATTTTACGAGCCACTGTTACTTTCGATTCGGCTAGTGAAGAGGAAAATCGAAGTCTTTGAAAAAAAAAGCCTGACGCTTTACGCTATCAGGCCTTTTCTAACTTAACCGCCAACGATATTTTATGCTGCACTCTTTCCGCCCAACATCACCAGATCATTCACATTGATTTCGGTGATGTAGCGTTTTTCGCCACCCGTTTCGTACATGCGGTGGATGAGTTTGCCTTCTACGGCAACCTCCTGCCCTTTCTTCAGATACTTCTCGGCAATGCCGGCCAGTTTACCCCAGATCACCACGTTGTGCCATTGTGTGTCTTCAACTTTTTCGCCTTTCTGGTTTTTGTAGCTGTCTGTTGTGGCGATGGAGAACGAAGCCTTCTTTTTGTTGTCACCAAAGGTTTTCACTTCTGGGTCTTTTCCTAAACGGCCGATCAGGTGAACACTGTTTCTTAAACTTGTCATAGTAGTAAAATTTAAATTGTTAAACATTCGATTTTGGTTGCCAGTGGTTAATGTCCGACTGACGATACAAAGGTGGAGGGTGAAAAAAGCGCCAGTCGTATGATAATCGATTACTTTCGATTATATTCGTTTGTAAACGTTTGTAAACGGATAGTAAATGTTGCTAAAATTGATCCTGTATGCCTAAAACCGAAGAAAAACGATGTCAGGAATGTGGTGAGAAAATTATCGGTCGAGCCGATAAAAAATTCTGCTCCGACCAATGTCGCATCGCCTTCAACAACAAATTGAACAGTGACGGCACCAACTATGTGCGTAACGTCAATAACATTTTACGGAAAAACTGGCGCATCCTTAGCGAACTGAATCCGGAAGGAAAAGCCAAAGTGGGTTCCGAAAAATTAAAGGCTCTCGGATTCGATTTCCGGTATTTTACCAGCATCTACAAAACCAAAGAAGGAGCGCAATACTTCTATTGCTATGATCAGGGCTACCTGCCCATTGAAAAAGATTATTTTCTCCTTGTCATCAAAAAAGATTTTTAACCCCTCCCATCGTGATACGCATCAACCTGATTTCAAGCCCGCGCAACATCTCCACAGCCTTGATGTATTCTTTTGCGCAGCGTTCTGATACCACCGTGCTGGATGAACCCTACTACGCTTACTATTTAGTGAAAAGCGGAGTTGATCATCCCGGAAAGGAAGAAGTTGTGAATAGTCAGCCTAACGAAGAGGAAAAGGTGACAAAAGTCATCTTTAACCAATGGGATAAGCCTGTGCTCTTCATTAAGAATATGGCGCATCATATCGAACTGATGGATGAAGCTTTTCTGGATAAGGTCATAAATGTTTTTTTGATCCGTAACCCAGGGCAAATTATTGCCAGCTATGCACAAGTAATTGAAAAACCCGTCATGCGCGACATCGGCATTGAATACCAATACAACCTTTTCAGCAGACTTCGTGCAAAAGGCCAAAAACCCGTTGTACTGGATTCCGGTTTGTTGCTGCAAGACCCCGTATCTGTATTGCGCCAGCTGTGCAATACTATAGGAATACCGTTTGAGACGCAGATGCTAACCTGGCAGCCAGGACCAAAACCTTTTGATGGTGTCTGGGCTACACATTGGTATGCCAATGTTCACCAATCCAGCGGATTTGAAAAACAACAAACCAGCAGCCGTCCGTTGCCGGAGCATTTAGTATCCCTCTATGAGCACGCTAAAGTTTTTTATGAAAAACTCATACCTTTTTCGTTAAAACCTTGACCGTTAAACAAAATAGTCTTTACTTTAGTCAGCCCATTACCCCACCCAGTTTCTATTCGAAATCATTAAAAATTTATATCCTCTCCACAGGGAGTTCAGTTCGTCTATGTTACAGAAATTTAATCCGAAGAATGCCAACATCGTGATTCACGTTGGCGGAAAACTCTTACCTCGCTCTGAAGCCAAAGTTTCCGTATTTGATAGTTCCGTTCAGGGAGGCGATGCTGTTTGGGAGGGACTCCGTGTTTATAAAGGGGGAGTTTTTTGTCTAAGCAGACATCTCGACAGACTGGAAGCATCAGCCCATGCGTTAGCATTTGCCCACATTCCTACCAAAGAAGAAGTAAAGAAGGCGATATTCGAAACACTGCATGCCAACGGCATGACTGACGAAACACACATACGGCTAACGCTAACACGAGGCGAAAAAGTAACATCCGCAATGGACCCTCGTGTGAACACCGGCAGTTCTTGCCTGATTGTACTGGCAGAATGGAAGCCTCTGGTTTACGACAACGCCACAGGTATTCGCGTCATCACCTCATCGCAACGCAGAAATAATCCGCAGTTTCTCGATTCAAAAATCCACCATAATAATTTACTCAATAACATTCTGGCAAAAATTCAGGCCAATGTTGCGGGTGTGGATGCAGCGCTCATGCTCGATCATAATGGCTTTGTTGCCGAACTGAATGATATCAACCTTTTCATGGTAAAAGACGGTAGCGTCTATACTCCGTTTGCGGATGCATGCCTCCATGGGATTACCCGTGGACTAGTGATTGAAATCTGTGAAGAACTAAATATTCCTGTATCGGAACGAAATCTTTCACTCACCGAATTTTACAATGCCGATGAAGTCTTTGGGTGTGGTACAATGGGTGAGCTAACGCCCATTGTTGAAATGGATGGACGAAAGATCATCAACCGGTCCGGAAAAAAAATAGCGCTGAAAATACATGAGCATTTTCAAACGCTCATTCCAACGTATAGTGAACGAATAATTATTTAAACTAACAGACAATGAAGAAGAAATTGACCATCAAAACTCTTTCAGGCGAACGCTGGAAAGAGCTTGAGCTTGCCAAAGGAACCAGCCGTAAGCGTTATGCTATTTCCAGTCTTGGACGACTTGTAAGTTATCATGAAAAAATAGAAGACGGTTATGTATTGAAGCATGGCAGAACGCAAGGATATCCCAGTGTTTCCATAGGCCGGATTGGCAAACGTCAGAATTTCTATATCCATCGTTTGGTGGCTGAGTACTTTTCAAGACGGGCCAACGACAATTTTAACTTTGTGATCCACATCGATCACAAGAAAGACAATAACAAAGCGAGTAACCTGAAATGGGTAAAGCAGGAAGAGCAGATCAAACATGCCATGAAAGATCCGAATGTTATTGCGCGACTGAATTCAGATGAAGGTAAGAAACTGAATATAGACAAGGTTAAACAGATTAAGACTTTACTCTTCAAATCCAAAAAGCAACCCACGCTGAAAGCACTGGCCAAAAAGTTCAAAGTTTCAGATATGCAAATTCACCGCATTAAAACCGGAGAAAACTGGTCGCGTGTAAAAGTTTAATTGTGTATTTTTAAATCACCGGGTTCCCGCAGGTTGTCCTTCATACGATCTATCCGCGGGAACTTTTGTTTTGGCACCTATTGAACATATGCTTTATGAAAAAAATAGTTCTTTCTTCTCTGCTGGTTTTGTGTCTGACTGGAGTAAGCCTGGCACAATCTGCGAAATCCATTCCTGCAGCTAAGCCTGAAGATGTTGGTATGTCATCCGAACGACTTACCCGACTTGATAAGACCATCGAAAGCTATGTGCAGCAACAGTGGATACCAGGAGCAGTAGTGCTGATTGTGCGCAACGGTAAAGTAGCGTATCACAAAGCCTATGGGTACAGTGATGTGGAGAATAAAACCACATTGAAAAAAGATGACATCTTCCGCATTGCTTCACAAAGCAAAGCCATCACAAGCCTTGCCGTGATGATGCTGTGGGAAGAGGGAAAATTTTTACTCGATGATGCTGTGTCGAAATACATTCCGGAATTTAAAAATCCTACGGTACTGAAATCGTACAATCCGGCCGATAGCAGTTATAGTACCGAACCTGCTAAAAGTGAAATTACCATCCGGCAGTTACTCACCCACACATCCGGCATCGACTATGCAGCCATTGGCAGCAATGAATTCAAGGCTGTGTATGCAAAGGCAGGCGTACCCAGCGGAATCGGAACGAATGATGCTGTGTTGGGCGACAAGATGAAGATATTGGGGAAACTTCCGCTCAAGCATCAGCCCGGAGAAAAGTGGACGTATGGGTTAAACTCTGATGTACTCGGATACCTGGTGGAGGTACTCTCGGGAATGACATTTGATGGATTTTTACGCAAACGAATTTTTGAACCCCTCGGCATGAACGATACCTATTTCTACCTTCCGAAAGAAAAGTACCATCGACTCGTACCGTTGTATCAGGATAAAAATGGAAAGGTTGTAAAAATGACAGCAACGGTATATGACAAAGTGAATCTTGACTATCCCAAATCGCCCGGAAAATATTTCTCCGGAGGCGCTGGCTTATCGTCTACCGCGGAAGACTATGCTAAATTTTTACAGCTCTTTCTAAATGGCGGACAGTATAATGGGGTTCGGTTGATCAGTCGAAAAACTGTTGAATTGATGCTCACCAATCAGCAGGTACAAATAGCCAATGCCAATCCCTTCGGATTGGGTTTTGGATTAGAGACAACAGCGAATGATTATCAATCACCTTCATCCATCGGAACTTTTGCCTGGGGTGGCGCATTCAATACGCATTATTGGGGCGATCCTAAAGAAAAGCTGGTGATCCTGCTGTATACCAATATCTATCAGACATCACACTGGAGCCTCGGTGAGCAGTTTAAAACACTGGCCTACCAGGCGATTGTGGATTAACAAATAAGTCCGACTTATTTCAAAACTGCAATCAGACCCTTACCTCCAGCAGCTAACACCAGGCTTCCTTTACGCGCTTTTTGTACAACATGAAAGCCCTTCTCATCCGACAACGCGCCCCACGTCATTCCACCATCACGTGAAATATCTGAACCACTCGGACCGACCGCAATAACCATTTGCGTAGTGATGTACTCTACGCATTCGCGATAACCACGCGTTGGAACAACGGGTGCCATCCATTTTTTACCTCCGTCCTTCGTATACAACACATGGTTTGTGCGAACAGAGTCCAGTAAATAATTACCACCTACAACAATTCCATCCGTATCATTTCGAAAGGCTACAGAAAAAATTCCGGTAGAAGGTTCGCCCTGTAGTATTGGCGGAGAATACGACCTCCAGGTTTTTCCCATATCGGATGATCGTAGCAGTCGGGAAACCTTTCCGCCCGTAGCAATAACCACACGATTTTTTTCCATGCACCGAATGCCGGTGCCACTGGCAGCAAAAGAAGCTTCGCCAGTGTTTAGTACCGGAGCTTGTTTTACTTCCTGCCAGGATTCTCCTCCATCGTGTGTAATCAACAGTAGAAGTTTTCCGCCAATAGGATCGCCATAAATCATACCTTCTTTGTCATTCCAAAAACTCATGCCGTCAAAAAAAGCATCGGCATGCGCATTGGTGTAAACCGTTCGCCAGGTCTGGCCGCCATCGGCTGTCATGAGAATATTGGCCGGTGATCCGGCATTCGCGATAATGGCTTTCTGTTTAGACATCGCGTAAAGCGAACGAAAGTCTACTTGATCAAAAGTAGGAACCTGCACAAAATCCCACGACTGTCCACCGTTTGTAGTTCTTCCAACCCACCCTTGTGTTCCGCTCACCCAGGCAATGCTGTCGTTTACCACCGATAAGCCTCTGAACGATGCCGTGGTGTTAGCCTCAATTCGCTGCCATTTCAACTCCTGAGCATGAACAGTTACGGTTGTCAGGAGCAATATCCAAATCATTTTCATAACGCGTGGGATAAAAGAATCTACTGCATTAAAGCTTGTTATTTCTTCAAAATGGTAAACTCCACCCGCCTGTTGTTGGCGCGGCCTTCTTCTGTATCGTTGCTGTCAATCGGTTTGCCTTCACCGTATCCATGCGGGGTCAACCGTGAAGCTGCTATACCCTGACTGATCAGGTAGTTTACGACTGATTCGGAACGTCCCTGTGAAAGGTTCAGGTTATAATCATCTGAACCTTTGCTGTCGGTGTGTCCGGAAATCTCAACCTCCACCGTTGAATTTTGCTTGAGGAAATCAACAACTTTATTCAATTCCGTGAAGGATTCTTTTTTAAGAGTGGTCTTATCAAAATCAAAGTAGATATTCTTCAACCTGACAGTAGCACCAATTTCAATTGGCAACAAATAGATATCCTTAAATACGGGTGTGGCTTCTGCATCGGCAACGGAAACACTATCGGTGGCATTCAGGTAGCCTTCGGCAGATGCACTGATCATATACCAACCGAGCTTTGGTAATTCCTTTTCATACTTTCCATCAATGGCATCGAGACTGAAATTTGTTTTACGGTCGCCCCGTACCACCATCGTTAACCTGGCTGGTATTAATTTTTCTGTTTTGGCATCATACACGTTGCCCACCAGCATTAATTTCTTTGCCACCGGTGTTAATAAAATCTGAACACTCACGGTTGTATCAGCATTCACTACAGGAATTTTAAATGTTTCCGTCTTCGGTAAAAATCCATCTGCACTGGCGTTAATGGTATATTCTAAAATTTCGGGAAGTCGCGTTTCAAACATACCGCTGGTTGTTGACCGTAACTTGATCGGTTCTTTTTCTTTTATCCTTACTTCTACATTGGCTACTAATGGATCATTGGTTTTTTGGTTATACACGATACCCGCCAGGTTGATCTTAATGGTTTTGGGCACAAGGGCATACAAATCAAGCTGTGCTCCTTCAAGGGCTTTATTGGCGCGACTCGTAAAAATATTTCCGGCATTATCGATGGTGAAATAATAATCAAGTGCACTTGTATTCAGAGGCTTGCCCATGTTTACCGGATCAGACCATTTCATCCAGGTATCATCGAGTCGCGTGGACTTATAAATATCATTTCCGCCCTGCCGGCCAGGTGACTGCCGTGCACTTGAAAAATATAAGGTATTTTGATCCGGACCGATAAAAGGACCAACATCATCGGTTGGGCTACTCAGGTGCAACTTTACGGGACGGGTATAGACACTTTCGCTTTCCTGGTGACTGATATACAGATTACTATTCGGACTGTTCTCCACTTCGCTGAAGTACATGATAATGTGTTTCAAATCAGCCGAAATAGATGCACCGTAAAACCGTCCCTTATTGATTTTGGAAAAATCTTTCACATTAAGTTCACGGAGACTATTGCCGGTAACAAGCGAAAAACCTTTTTCACCCCTTGTCTTTCCACCTTTAATAAACAAACTTCCATTCGGCAATACGGTAAACATCTGGTTGGAGCGGTGATTATTAAAAGGCGATGTAAGGTGCTGTGCGGGACTCCAAACACCATGCTCATCTTTCTTCGACATCCAGATGTCTTGCGTATCATCTTTGCCCATTGTGTTTTCAGGATGATTCTGAACAAAGAAGTACAAGGTGTTTCCATCCGGTGAAATCACAGGCGCAGCTTCATGCCGAAACGTATTCACATTCTTGTCCATCTTCACCAATTCATAACGCGCTGCATTAATCTGTGCTTGCGTTGAAAATGTAACGAAGAAAAAGCATGACAGTAGAAGTATTCGCATAGCTGGATAATTTTAGTCAGTAAAGTTAAAACATTCAACCGAAAGGTTACCCATAAAAAAACCGGGTTTTTGCCCGGTTCATCGACTTGATTGTGGTGTGGATTATAGAATGCCGCGACCACTCATATAGATAATGGACAGAATCAATACCAACGCAGCACCGTTCATCAGGAACATGCGTTTGTGTTTGGCCTGATCACTCGTCAACTTCTTCGAAGAAATCCGGGCCACTGTGATGAGTGTTACTGCCAGCAACATCCCGAAGATGTGCTCAACCGTCCAGTAGCGGAGTTCAGCATTCTTCATGGTGCCACTGTTAAACTGAACGACATCGCTGGTAAAGTAAAGTATTAAACCTACTATTAATTGCAGGTGCGTAAAAATCAACAAATAGAGGCTGAATTTATTATCCCACACACCGTAGGGCTTTTTGTTCACCAGGCCAAGAATTGAAGTAACAATCACCAGCACCAGCATGATGAGAATAAAATAACGAAGTAAGGAGTGTGTGTGTAAAAGGCCGGTCATCATACCATTAGATTTTGAGAGACGAAAGTAAGGATGTTTCCGGTAGTTCTGAAATTTTTGAATTTCTTTCTTGACTGAATCACTACAAACCCGTTTTGTCGGGGCATATTCCATTTTACCATACACACCTCTAGCACAACACCCATCAAAATGATTCTATCAAAGCCATTCTGAATTATTACCTTCGCAATGCTGATATCGATGGTACCATCGGTTCTACATAATCAAACTATAGCTATGAAAAGAAAAATGATTCCGGGCTTCATCATCCTCACGGTGAGTTTGTTGGCCTGCTCAGAAAAAGATCAGGTTACCGAGGTGTTCTCCGGACCTGTAATTGAATCGGAGAAACAAAAATTTGGCATTGACACCATAACCGATAAACTCGAGTTTCCCTGGGGCATGGCGTTCCTTCCGGATGGCCGTATTCTCGTAACCGAACGGGGTGGAAATATCCGCATCGTGAAAGATGGAAAGCTGCTGGAGGAAAAAGTTCAGGGTGTTCCGGCTGTTTTCGTGGAAGGACAGGGCGGGCTGATGGATATTCAACTTCACCCAGAATACGCTAAAAACGGATGGATCTATTTCAGTTATGCCAAGCCTGGTGAAGGCGGTGGTGGCACAACGATTGCGCGGGCAAAGCTTGAAGGCAATACCCTTACAGCATTAGAAGAGTTATTTTCCGCACAACCATTTTCCACTTCCGGAGTTCATTTCGGTTGCCGAATTGCTTTCGATGGTAACGGCTATATGTTTTTTTCTTCCGGAGAACGCGGCACGAAAGAGAATGCTCAAAACCTGAGCAATCACCTGGGAAAAATTTTACGTCTGCACGATGACGGACGTGTACCTGCTGACAATCCGTTTGTTAGTACTGCCGGAGCCAAATCGGAAATCTGGAGCTACGGACATCGCAATCCACAAGGACTTATCTATGATAAAGAAACCAATACTTTATGGGATGCTGAGCATGGACCAAGGGGTGGTGATGAACTGAATAAAGTAGAAAAGGGAAAAAATTACGGATGGCCTGTGGTTACCTACGGAATAAACTATGACGGCACACCCATTACCGATATAACGGAGAAAGAAGGAATGGAACAGCCCGTTCATTATTGGGTACCTTCTATTGCCACATGCGGACTGATGCAAGTTACCAGCGATAAATATCCCAACTGGAAAAACAATTTAATGGTTGGCGCATTGGCACTCACACATGTTGCCCGCGTAGAATTGGCCGATGGAAAGTATATAAAAGAAGAAAAACTGCTTGACAAAATTGCACGGGTCAGAGCTGTTGCGCAAAGTCCGGAGGGTTACATTTATGTAGCTACCGAATCACCCGGTATGCTGTTGCGGCTCGTTCCGGTGAAATAAAAAAATCTATTTTGTTAAATGGCGCGGAAGAAAAAACTCCGCGCTATTTTACCATCGTATCTTTTGATTCGTACATCCTCCGCTCCTCTTCACATTCCCATCATCACAAAGGCTCCCCAATAATAAGGCTCCTTATATTTTGTCATGAGCTGAAGTTGAGCCTGCTTAAAAGCTTTTTGCTTATTACCGAGCTTGATCCAGTTCATATAAAAGTTTGTCATGAGCTGTTGGGTTGCTGCGTCATCTACTTTCCACAAACTCATGATGAGGGCATCGGCACCAGCCACTAAAAAGGCACGCTGCAATCCATACACACCTTCACCGGCCTTCACATCACCCAGTCCGGTTTCACAGGCGCTGAGGATAATCAAGTCTGTGCCTTCAAGATTCATGTTCATGGCTTCATACGCGGTGAGTATGCCGTTGTCGTTACTTTCAAGATTGGGCATTCGTTTGCCGCTTACTGTAGCTGCTGCACCGGCCAGCATTAATCCGGAACGGAGTAATGGATTGTCGTTTGCATTTTCCATCTGCACACCGAATGCTGAACCTACTCGGTCGACATCCTTCAAAAAATAACCATGCGTGGCAATGTGTATGACTGCCGGAGCCTTAATGGCTTTCAGGTTTGCTTCTGTTGCCGACTTCTGCATCAACTGCGACACCTGATACCCGGAGGCTTTCAGTATTTTGGAGATCGCGTCAAGCTCAACTTTTGTTCCCGGCAACGGCACGATATCACCGGAACCGTAATCCGGGAAACCAACAAGCGCAGCATTCTTTTTGGGTGCTGCAGGTTTTTTGCTTTTGAGCGGAATCAGATCTTTTGAGTTTCCCAGAATTACGAGATCGTATTTATTGATAACATATTCGCCTGAAGCTTTACGAAGGGTATTAAGATTAAGTTGGTTGTAAACACCATCAGGAGAAATGTAAATGGATTTTTTTCCTACAAGTTCTTGTTCAACACTTTTCCAATACTGATCGTACGAATACTCGTCCGCTATTTTTTGTTGAATGGCATTGCGGTAATATTTTGAATAACGTGTTTCCAACTGCTGCCCGTTTTCCATTACCACGAGTTTCGGTATTTCATGTGCCTTGGTCAGCACCAGTGCAATGTATTTAACATCCGTGGTAAAATTTTGGTCATACTTCTGCAAACGGATGATTTCAACAACAGCTTCAGTTTCAATCAATAAATTCTTGATTTGCATATAGTCGGTCTTCTGTGCAGCATACCCGGCAGAGAATTCCGTAGATCGATCTGAAAGTTTGCGCTCCATCGTATTCGCAGCACGCTCCATCGAATCGAGATTAATCTTCTGCAACTTCAATTCATCCTTGGAGTACGCATACAAACGCGCCAGTGTTTCCTTCTGATCAAGCCAGGTGAAGTAGTCTTTAATAAGCGAAGCATCCTTGCTGGCCAGAATAGCCTGCTTCACTTTGTTGGTTGAATTCAGTAACAAAGCTTTCGTAGCGATGCGGTAATCGTAGAGGGCTTCCAGTGTATGTGAATTTTCCGCACTGGCTTCAACAGCGAAATTGTAAAAGCGCTGAAAGCGTGGTGAAAGCACATCCCAGTATTTCGTTTTCTCTGCTTCACTCATTGGAGGAAAATACTTATTGATGAAGTCGAGCGATTTGTCCATCACATCGCGATACATCATGAAGGCTTTATCCCAACCTTTTCGCTTCCAGTATAAAATAGCAATATCTTCCTGTGATTGCACATAACTTGGGTGATTTCTTCCGAGCGTAACTTCGCGTATCGCAAGTGCTTTTTCTAATAACGGATCAGCCTCTGAATAACGGGCCTTGTAGCGATAAAAATTTCCGAGATCGCTTATCGCTTTGGCATAGGCTGGATTCTCCTCACCAAACTTCGATTTATAAATTGATGAAGATTTTTTCAATAGTTCCTCCACCCGTTCTTCTTTGCCCATCACCATATATAAGGCTGCAAGGTTATTAAGCATACTGGCGTAATCAGGAGGATTCGATTTCGCTAACCTTTTTTCCATTCCCAGATAAATACTTTCAGCTTCTTCATACTTGCCCATCTGTTGATAAAGCAGTGCCTGATTGGACATGAACATAAGGTGATTTTTGCTTTTGCTGCTTTGCAATTTTTCAGCAACACCTATAGCTTCCTTTATTAACCTATCGGCTTCCTCAAATCGTCCAATGGTTTGGTAAAGCATCGCCTGGTTATTGAGTGCGATAGCGTATGGCATGGCGGCCTGAAGGTTGTTCGCTTTTATGATGCTCAGAGTGGTTTCAAAATCTTTTTCAGCCTCATTGTAGCGGGCCATGTTGTATTTCAATACACCATAGTTGTTAAGCGAAGATGCGACCGCAGGACCGTTCTCACCGAATTTTTCCTTCCTCATTTCCAGGGCATCAACAGTGTATCCTTCGGCCTGCGAGAAGCGACCCATGGTAGCGTAAAGCAACCCTTGATTTGCAATTGTTTTGAAGTATCCTAATTCTTCCCTAAGGTTAGACCCTTCGTACATACTACGTGCATCCATGAATTTTTGCTCCGCCATTTTGAACATCTTTTTGGCGTACCACACTTCCCCAAGTTTTCTGGCGTTGTCTGCTTTCTGAGCGTCCGTAAATTTTGCATCCAAACCATCTTTGTACATTTCGATTCCTACGTCCGATATGGACTTAACCTGTGCTTTTAATTCTCCTTTTTCTTTTACATCAAATAACCCGGAGTTATCGCTCACCAGAATGGCGTAGTCAAAATCAGTAGAGTCAAATTCAGCCCGGGCTTTGTCCAAGCCCAAGTAGCTTGATCCAATTTTAGCCACCTTAACCTGATTGTCTTTTGTATTCAGTTTTTTTCCGCTATCCATAGCAGCTTTCTTCAGGTTTTGGAGTACCTGAGCCGGAAGTTGCGCGCTAAGAAAAATAAGTGCGAAAGAAACGATGTATCGCATCATAGATGGGGGCTTTAAAAAACAAATTTAATAAAGCCTTACGGGATTGGGTTGTCTGCATCGATAAAAAAGAATGTGGGTCAAACCCCCATCAATCCCGAAGCAAAAATTCTTCCCGCCCGGGAATATCAGGCGATTATAGATTGTCTAATAGCAAACCTCTGCTGGATTGCTTATCTTAAAACATGCAACAACCGCCTGATGAAGTGTTGATTGAACAGTCAAAAAATGGCGATATGGCATCCTTCAAACAGTTAGTCATCCGCCATGAAGGAAAAGTAGCGGGCGTGATCCGTTCCATGCTGGGTGCAACGGCTGAAGCAGAAGATGTAGGACAGGAAGTATTTATCCGGTTTTATGAATCACTGAAGGCCTTCCGAGGAGATGCACAACTTAGTACATACTTAGTTCGGATAGCCATGAATCTTTCGCTAAATGAACTCAAAAGAAAAAAAAGAAGCTTCCTGCGATTTAGTCCATTGGAGGCTGCCACAGGGATGAATGATGGCAATCAAACCATGGACTTACAAGAGCAATTACAATACGAATTCGCCCGCTTGTCATCTGAGTTTAAAGCTGTGGCCACTCTTCGGTTAGTGGAAGGCTATTCTACAGAAGAGACTGCAGAAATCCTGAAGGTACCGGTAGGCACGGTGCTCTCCCGATTGTCGAGGGCCCAACAGAAATTACGAACAGCCTTAGCCAAAAAACTAAAGTCATGAGATTGGATTTTTTTTCACCAGAAGAAGAAATGTTTCTTCACTCGCTTGACAGTCGGCTACCTGAAGGTGACCTGGTTAAACTGGAGCTAACTTTACAACAGAATAGCACCTTGAAATCAAAAGCGCAACAATACCTGCAACTGCGAGAGATGCTGATGCAAAAGGAGACGGATTCCTTTGGCCCCTTTTTCGCAGAACGCATCTTGCATCAAATCAAGCAGCGCACACAGGAAATTGACTACCTGATTCTCTTCTTCTTTAAAAAATACCAACTGGTTATTATCGGCATTGTCATTGCCTTACTGGCGGCCAATATTTTTACTGCCGAAGAGCTAACGCTGAAATCGATACTCGGTATGGGCGAACAGACAATCGAAGACATTATTTCCATTGACGTGTATAAAAACATAACTGAATAAAATCATGACACCCGAGCGAAAAAAAGCATTGATTCTGATTGCTACCACTTTCATTGTTGGTATTATTTCCGGAGCACTCATTCTGGGTCTGGTGATGCAAAAAACAAATCGCAAGGAAAAAATTGGCTGGCGCGAAGGTGGCCGTGAAGCCTTTATTCAAAAAATACTTACAGTCATGGATGCAGACGCTAGTCAGGAAAAAGAAATACGACCGCTTATCGAGGAAACGATGACTGAAATTGATTCGGTTCAAGCGCACACCGACAAAAAAATCCGTGGCATAATTGACTCCTTAGAGGTGAGAGTCAAGCCACTCTTGAAGGAGGAACAACTGAAAAAGTTACAGGAGTTTCACAAGCGCGGAAGAATAAAAAATTAAACCTTTTTCAAATCTTGAAAAGACAACTTCCTACATAAAGTTATCCACCTCCCGGTATGCTTTGATTAAGGCCACTTCGCCATCCTTGCCTTCCCTGGCATTGCCGTGTTCCATGCCCATCACACCACGATAGCCTCTGTTGTAGATGTATTTGAAAATATTCTTGTAATTAATTTCACCCGATGTTGGTTCCTTTCTGCCGGGATTATCGCCAATCTGAAAGTAGGCGATTTCTTCCCAGGTGCGTTCAATATTTTTGATCAGGTCACCTTCGTTGCGCTGCATGTGATAGATGTCGTATAAAATTTTACATGCGGGACTATTCACAGCTTTACAAATTTCGTAAGACTGTGATGATGTTCGTAAGAATAAATCCGGGTTATCACTGAGCGGCTCCAACACCATGATGAGTCCATGTGGTTCAAACACCTCAGCACCTCTTCGCAAGGCTTCAATCACGTGAGCAGTTTGTATACCGATGGGCAAATTGCGCTCAAAATATCCAGGCACTACGGTCATCCATTTCGCATTTACACGCTTAGAAGTTTCAACACTTCGTTGACAGGTTTTTACAAACGCATCAACAAAATCTTTTTTACCCGATGTTAACGATACTTTCCAGTTATCCCCACCATCAACAACAAACACACCCATGGTCATGCCGAATTGCGCCAGCGTCTTTCCAATCTTCTCCTGATCTGTTACACTCCGGCCCAACAGTCCGTTGTCTTCAATTCCCCGAAACCCCTGGTCGTGCATGAATTTTATCTGATCGATGAAGTCCTTCCCTGCGTGGTTAGCAAACATGCCATCGTGCGGAGCATAATTTAAATTGAAAGTTTTTTCACCGGCATTAAAGCGTTCAGTGTTCGCAGAAAAAGCCCATGCGCTTCCAACGGTTAAGGCCGAAGCCGTTGCTAATCCATTCTTTAGAAAATTTCTTCGTTTCATAGGTAAAGCCTATTTAGAGGGTACCAGTTTTGGTTTGAACAATTTTTTACACGACTGTGATGGAACAATTTAAAACATTCTTTGGAAATTCCATCCAGCTAAGTGCCAACCCTGCTGAACACCATGCTGTAATCAACAAAGTAATTTGCACCTTTGCAGCTGATTGTAACTACATGAAACTTTATAACAATACCACCAATGCCGTTGTGCAGGCTCTTGAACAAATTTTTGATGATAACCGGTATGCAGATAAGGTTATTGAAAAAGTGCTCAAGCAAAACTCGAAATGGGGTGCGCGCGACAGGCGGTTTATTGCTGAAACCACCTACGACATTGTTCGCTGGTATAGATTGTTACGTGAAATGACCCAGGCCGGAGAAAGAGAGTATTGGAAACTGCTGGGGGGATGGCTGATCGTTAACGAAATTCCTGTTCCCGCATGGGAGGAGTTCAAAGGAATTTCGGCCAGCGAGGTATTGAAACGAAAAAAAGATGCTCAGAAAATCAGAAAGATTCGGGAATCTATACCCGATTGGCTGGATGAACTTGGCGCACGAGAACTGGGAAAAACCTGGGATGCTGAATTGCAGGCTCTCAATGAAGAAGCAAATGTTGTGCTCCGGGTAAACACGCTCAAGATTACCAAGAAAGAGCTTCAACAGCGCCTCTATGACGAAAACAATGTAGAGACGTCTTCCATTGAAGGATTTCCCGATGCGCTGGTGTTACACGAACGCCAGAATGTTTTTATCACACCATCTTTTAAAGAAGGTTTATTTGAAGTACAGGACGCTGCCTCACAGTTTATAGCACCCTTTTTAAAAGTTGAACCCGGTCAGCGTGTGATTGACGCGTGTGCGGGAGCGGGAGGAAAAACACTTCACCTCGCAGCCCTCATGAAAAGCAAAGGGCGCATCATTGGCATGGATACCGAACAATGGAAACTCGATGAAATGCAAAAGCGTGCGCGCAGAGCCGGTGTCAGCAACCTGGAAACAAGAATCATTGATTCCTCCAAAGTGGTCAAGCGCCTGGAGAATTCAGCTGATCGTTTACTGCTGGATGTTCCCTGCTCCGGACTTGGTGTTTTGAGAAGGAATCCTGATGCCAAATGGAAATTGTCACAAGAGTTTATTGATAACGTAAAAGAACTGCAACAGCACATCTTGCAAGACTATTGCCTCATGATAAAGGTGGGCGGACTTATGGTTTACTCTACGTGCAGCATCCTTCCTTCCGAAAATCAGCATCAGGTGAAAAAATTCCTGGATAACCAAAATGGACGTTTCCACTTACTGGAAGAACAACATGCCTGGCCCTCGGAAGGATTTGACGGATTTTACATGGCCCTGATGAAACGCGTATCCTGATCGGGCCGAACAGGATACAACCCCTTGTGGTTAAATTGACAATTATCTATCTTGATCCGCTCAGGATATTGCTCGTCTAAATGAAAACCACAACGCTGTACATTTACTTCTCCTTTCTTTCTGCATCGCTTTTCGCACAGCCCTTAAAAACCTATGAGCAAAGCATTCCCGGAACGGCTATAAAATTCAACATGGTGGCCATTCCGGGTGGCACCTTTACCATCGGAAGTCCTGCCGCTGAAAAAAACAGAAATACTGATGAAGGTCCACAGCGCAAAATTGAAATTTCTTCCTTCTGGATAGAGGAGCATGAAGTGACCTTTGCCGAGTGGGATGCTTTCTTCAAAAACATGGATGTTCCGCAAACAAAAGCCATCGCGGTTGATGCTGTTTCAAGACCTACCGCTCAATACATCGACCTCACCTGGGGAATGGGCCGCGATCCAAATCATCCTGCCAACAGCATGAGCCAGCAGGCCGCCATCATGTATTGCAAATGGCTGTATCAAAAAACTGGTTTCTTCTATCGCTTACCGACTGAAGCCGAGTGGGAGTATGCCTGTCGCGCAGGAAGTTCAACCGATCCAAAGAATATAAAAGAAGTGGCCTTCTTTAAAGATAACAGCGCTGGTAAATTTCAAAAAGTAAAACAGCTAAAGCCTAACGCCTGGGGACTGTACGACATGCTTGGCAATGTAAGCGAGTGGACACTCGATCAATACGATGCAAGTGCATATCAGAACCTGACCGATGGCACAAAAAATCCAACTGCTTCTCCTGCATCAAAATATCCGCGTGTTGCGCGCGGAGGTTCCTACCTGGATGAATCGACCGAGCTTCGCTGCGCAAACAGAATTCCTTCACATGCCGATTGGAATATTCGCGATCCACAAATTCCAAAAAGCCGATGGTGGCTCACCGATGGAATGTTCATGGGATTTCGGATAGTCAGGCCGCAGGAACAACCACCGAAAGAAGCGATTGAAAAATTCTATGCGAGTTATTTGAAATAGGTTTCACGAAAGTGATCATACTAAAAATTAAATGATTACATCACTAACTAAACAATTATGAAATCAGATCTCACCAATCAATCGAGAAGAGCGTTTGTAAAACAAACATCCCTTCTGGCGGGTGGCCTTGTAGCCGCTCCCCTGCTTTCGAATGCAGGTTACTTCAACTCCGTTGACGATACCATTAAAGTGGCGCTCATCGGCTGTGGTGGTCGCGGTACCGGTGCTGCCATGCAGGCACTGCTCACCAAACAGAATGTAAAACTGGTGGCGATGGCTGATGCCTTTCGCGACAGGTTGGATGAATGCTACAACAACCTGATGCAAGATGACCTTTCCGATTGGTCGGGTGCCGGTGGAAATGTAAAAGCTAAAGTTGCTGTAACAGAAGAAACGAAGTTTGTAGGATTTGACGGATACCTGAAAGCAATTCCATTAGCCGATGTGATCATCCTGACAACGCCTCCCGGCTTTCGTCCGATTCATTTTGAAGAGGCTATTAAACAAGGCAAACATGTATTCATGGAAAAACCGGTAGCAACTGACCCAGCCGGTGTACAAAAAGTTTTAGCCGCTGCAGAAGAGGCTAAAAAGAAAAAATTGAATGTTGTGGTCGGCTTGCAGCGCCACTATCAAAACTCGTATCGCGAATTGTACAAGCGTGTAAAAGACGGTATGATTGGCGACATCACCTCCGGCCAGGTATGGTGGAACAACGATGGCGTGTGGGTGAAAATGCGTGAGCCCGGACAAACCGAAATGGAATACCAGATGCGCAACTGGTACTATTTCAACTGGCTTTGTGGCGATCATATCAACGAGCAGCATATTCATAACATTGACGTGATGAACTGGTTTAAGGGCGGCTACCCCGTGAAAGCCCAGGGCATGGGTGGAAGACAAGCACGTACAGGAAAAGAGTTCGGAGAAATCTATGATCACCACTATGTTGAATTTGAATATGCCGATGGATCGATCATGAACAGTCAGTGCCGTCACATCAAAGGCACTTACGCCAAAGTAGACGAAATGCTTGTCGGAACAAAAGGCGTTGTGAAATGTGGAGCGGCTGAAATTTCCTATAAAGGAAAATCACTGTACAAGTTCGACCGCTCGAAAGAAAACAATCCCTATCAGTCAGAACACGATGAGCTTTTTGCAGCGCTCGCAAAAGGTGAATACAAATTTGCAGATGCCGAGAACGGAGCCAAAGCTACCATGACAGCCATCATGGGACGTATGGCAACATACTCCGGCCAGGTTGTCGAGTGGGATAAGGCCATTAACTCAGGTATCAACATCATGCCTGCGAAGTTCGCCTGGGATGCAGAAACACCTACGAAACCCGATGCCAATGGATTCTATCCCATTGCCATGCCGGGTGTCACAAAATATTTTTCGTAAGTCTGATGCATTCAGAAAAAGGTTGATCCTCTGGCAGGGTCAACCTTTTTTATTATTGCCCTGAAGTATGCCTAGTTGCCCAGAGCTGCGGTCATTTTATTAGTTTCAAAAACTTTCTGACCTTTAGCAAGTTTTTAATTCTGCATCATTTGAAAATTATTCAATCCGTTCTGTTGAAGCTCTATGCCTTCTGGGTATTCCTGGTGTTTACGGTGTTCATGCTCATTTTCCTTCCAGGATTAACCATTCCTTTCATGATTGGTAAACGATTCAGTTGGATCGGTTATACTTTTCTTTGGATCTGGTCGTGGGTGTTCAGCATGCTGACGTTTATCCGATACGATTTCTACGGTCGTGAAAATTTCAAAAAGGGAAAGTCCTACATCTACGTAAGCAACCACACCTCCTTTCTTGACTTACCCGGTATTCGCTTGTTAATCCCGGGAGAATTCCGGCCGATGGCGAAAAAAGAATTATTAAAAATTCCAGTGTTCGGATGGATTGCCCAGGGCGCTACCGTTATTGTTGATCGCTCCAGTGGTGAAAGCCGAAAGAAAAGTCTGGACAAACTCAAGCAGGTTTTACTGGAAGGTATCTCTATCCTATTGTTTGCCGAAGGCACACAGAACCGAACGAAAGAAATTATGCAGCCCTTTAAAGATGGAGCCTTTCGCGTGGCCATTGATACACAGCAACCCATTCTTCCCATGGTGGTGATTGGTGCGGGTAAACTGATGCCGCCCGGAACAGTTAAAATGAAACCAGGAAGAGTAAAAATTATGGTTGCTCCCGAAATTCCAACAGAGGGCTTAACCACTAGTGACTTGCCGATGCTGAAAGAGAAAACATTCAACATCATGAAGGAAATGATTGTGAAAAATCAATCATCAAACTAACTCGCAGTACTGGCGCGGAAGTTACTTCCAGGCGCTTTTAATACAGATCCAAAAAGAACCAATCGCTCGCATCCTGTAGCAAAGATTCTTTTGAGCACGAACTAAGTTTCGCGCGAGACGGGGTATTAAAAAAATAGATTTTATTAATTATTCGAGTTATATCTAGCAAGATCAATCAAAATCAAACTGTCAAGAAAATCTTCTGATATATTATATCGTTCACAAATGTTCCTTTTACTCCTAGACAAATTTTCAGTAAACGCATTATAAAATAATACTTTCAGATCATCGGAATAAGGGTACTTAATTGAAACTAGATGATCTCTTGTAATAAAGCCTGAATCAAGAAAAATGCTACCATCAATAGAAAAGACATAAAGTTTACATACATATTCATCACATTCATTCGGAATACCAATTGAACCTTTCGGAATTGAGATGAAATTATACTTAGCACCTCTTTTTGGATAATGTGACATCAAACTGATTTCATCTTTAAAATAAATGGTATCGAACTTTGGAAAGATTTCATCTGATACGACATGTTGTCGTGATGTTTTATAGAAATCATAGTATTGATATCTTTGCCAATTCTCAAGAATTGCTTCTTGAAAGTCCCTTGAATTATCAACGCTATCTCTTACACAACTGATTTGCATCAGTAACAAGATAGGAATTATGCTCATTTTTTTCATAGACTATCAATTTACTAGCGCGGAAGTTACTTCCGTGCACTTTTAATACAGATCCAAAAAGAACCACCAATCGCTCGCATTCTTTAGCAAAATTTCTTTTGCGCACGAAACTAAGTTTCGCGCTAGACGGGGTTGTTAACATTCCTTAAATTCATTATTAATCTAAATACACGTATGAAAAGGACCTGTAAGAATTTTCATTTTAGTTATAATGCTTTATCCTGTGAATTTGACTTCAACCTTTCTAAAAAGTACTGCGCTTTATTGTTTTTTGGATTTATTTCCAAAACCTTTTCCAAGCAAATTATTGTACTATCAAAATTACCGATTGTGAAATAATTAAAGGCTATGTTGAAATAGCAATCTTCAGGATTATAATTGAGCCTTATAGCTTTCGAAAACAAATAAGAAGATTTGTTGTAATCCATTTGTTCAACATAACACAAAGCTAATTTAAAATATGCTTTTCCTTGAGTAGAATCTCTTTCAATAATCTCTTCCAAATAAGGAATACAGCTCTTGAAATCAGAAAGTTTTTGACTTACTTCCGAATAATCATAAAGCTGTTCAAGAGATAAACTTGAGTATTCAGTTGTTAGTAAGGCTGTGTCCCCCACTGATGCAACTGAATGATTAGATTCAAGATTGCTTTCTTTGCAAGAAACCACATTAAGGATCAATAAAATGACTATAAGGTTTTTCATTTACTCACTAATTAGTCTGCGGTAGGCATTAACAAGAGCTTTTTTTGCATTATCCGCTTTTTCACAATTACTAGCGCGGAAGTTACTTCCGTGCGCTTTTAATACGGATATAATTCAACACCTCCCGGAAGTTACTTCCCTGCCCGTTTTCAATCCATGAACTCAACCTCCACCAGACCACGGCCCCCGGCATAGTCCCTCGCACTGCTATAAAGATAATCTTCCGGATTATCAACAACTCCAATTCGTACTGAACACTTTATCCATCAACATGTACCAAAAAATCCCAATCCATTATGTCCGAGCAGAGTCTCCGCTTCGGGAAGATGCAACCACTGCCGCAACAGATGTACCATTACAATTTACATAAAATCCATTTTGTTCAACTCTCACCGGCCGCAGTTTTGTTGGTGAAGTACACCAACAAAGGCCAAAGAAACAATTCTTACAAGTATTTTTAATATACTCCTTTTGGATATAAACATTTCATTGTTTTTGCAATATATCATCCAGCTTTTCAGGATCTCTTCCAATAACTGCTCCTTTATCCCTACCATTACATTTTTTCTCCTCCATTCTTACTTGGTAATCTGCAATGTAGGAGGCAACTTCAGTATCCGGGATTTTATCATTTCTTGGGAAAGAGATTTTATGAGGTATCCTGGAAAATCTTTTTGCCTCAAACATAGTGCTGTTTCCGTTGTCCGGCCAAGCGAATTCTAGGACCAAACTATCTTTATCTAACTTAGTTATTTTAAACTTTTTGAAAGACTGGGGTTCAAGTTCCAATTGAAGGCTATCATTTGAAATTGAATACGGATACTTGAAGCACGCACCAATAGATGAAGAAGGGCAGTAGTAATAACTACTATTGTCTAAAAAATATATCTCTTCATAATACCCATCAACACAAGTTGACCAATTACCATGAATTGGATTTGATCTATTTTTACACCCAGTTGATATTAGGATAGAACCTAATAGTAATACATTGAACAAAAATCGCTTATTCATTATTAGTCTGTGGTTTTGTTTTATGTCAGTAATGATGTAGCGCTTCCTTGCCTTTCCGAGCAGAGTCTCCGCTTCGGGACGCTGAAACCACTGCTGCAACAGATGCATCATTACAATTTACATTAAAATCCAATTTTGTTCAACTCTAAACGGCCACAGTTTTGTTGGTGAAGAACACCAACAAAGGCCAAAATTTATACTTCTGATGCTTACGGCTAACTGATGGTGCCTGCGCGAAAATAGATAACATCCAAAGCTTCCGACTTTCGGAAGGGTTGCCTGCAATGGCCCGGCATATATGCACAGAAGTATACTTCTTAAAATCACGGATGATATCCTCAATTTTCTCCTCTCCCCTACTACCAACAATAAGGTGAATATGATTTGTCATCAAACACCAGGCATACAAGACAAGGCCTTTCTCGCGCTGACAGAACCGTAGCGAATGTAGAATAATATCTTTGTATTGCTGTCTGGTAAAGATATCAACCCAGGCTTCAACAGAAAAGGTTATGAAGTAGGGGCGATCCTGGTCCCGGACTTTATATTTCTCGCTCATAACGGTAAAAACTATACTATTCCTAAGATACAGAAATGGAACTAAGTTCCAGTTTTAGCTCGCATCCTGTAGCAAATTTCTTTTGCGCACGAAACTAAGTTTCGCACGAGACGGGCCAGATCAGACAACATCAAACAAAAAATCCGGAAGTTCTTTCCGGATTTTTTTATTAATTGATCCAATCGTTTTTTATTTCGCAGCAGCAAAGCGTGTCGCTACTTCGTTCCAATTGACTACGTTCCAGAAGGCAGTAATATAATCAGGTCTTCTGTTCTGGTAGTTCAGGTAATAGGCATGTTCCCAAACATCCAGTCCAAAGATGGGCGTACCTTTTACTTCGGCAATGTCCATCAAGGGATTATCCTGGTTGGGTGTAGATGTAATCTGAAGTTTACCACTTTCATCTACAATCAACCATGCCCAGCCAGAACCAAATCGTCCGACACCGGCTGTTGAAACTTTTGTTTTAAATTCTTCGAAGGTTCCAAACGCAGCATTAATCGCATCGGCCAATGCACCCCCTGGAGCACCGCCTGCATTCGGGCCCATGATGGTCCAGAATAAGCTGTGATTGTAATGACCACCACCATTGTTGCGCACGGCAACAGGATACTTGGAAATGTTTTTACAGATCTCTTCAATGCTGAGGTTTTCTTCCGGCTTACCGGCAACCGCATTATTCAGGTTAGTGACATAAGCATTGTGGTGTTTTCCATGGTGAATCTCCATGGTACGGGCATCGATATGCGGTTCCAATGCATTAAAGGCATACGGGAGTGCTGGGAGTGTAAAGGCCATATTTATTTTTTTAAGAGTTTAACAAATTTTAAACGAAGATAACGATACAGACATAACCACTTCAGGTTAGTTTCAGTTTCGTTTAGCGCAACAAATTTTCAAGTTGCGATTAGAATGGAAGATCGTCTGTAGCGCTACCTCCGGTATCACCGAAAGGCTCATCCGATGGTGGTGGTGGACCTCCTGAACTACCATCCTTCTCCAGTTTCCAGGCTCTTGCCTCAGTATACCAGCGGCCATTGTACTCCCGGCTTTCCAGGTCAACCGAAACATTAACCATATCCCCTACAGCCAGATTAAACTGATCAATTTTATCGCCCCATGCCGACAAGCATACCTTTTTGGGATACTGGCTTTGGGTCTCTACAATAAATTCCTGTTTTTTCCACGGGCCTTTTTTACCCATGCCGGTTTGCTGTTGCAGCAATTGTACTACTCTTCCTTTTATATCCATTTTTAATTAACGTTTCTCTTTTCAGCTCCTTCGTAGCCGCGCGAAAAATTCATCAATCAACGCCTTCGCTTCAGCGGCCTGAACACCCTTTACAATTTCCGTTTTCGGATGTAACAACGGCTGACCCACCAGGCTATAACCACGCTGCACATCCGATGCCCCAAACACAAGGCGCTGCAACTGTACCCAGTGCAACGCTCCTGCACACATCACGCAGGGCTCCAGCGTGACAAACAACGAACACTCATTCAGATATTTCGATCCAAGATAATTGGCTGCGGCTGTAACCGCAAGCATTTCGGCATGAGCCGTGGCATCCGTCAGCTTCTCGGTTTGGTTATGTGCCCTGGCGATGATTCTATTCTGGCAGACTACCACTGCGCCAACGGGTACCTCGCTGATCGCAAGCGCCTTTTGAGCCTCCTTCAGCGCTTCACGCATAAAATAATCATCTGTAAACAAATCCATAGGCCATCACAAAGCTATAAGCAGAAAACGGATTGCCAAATGGAAGAAACCCAGTGTGCCTGCATTATTTAACCTTGACTTCTTTCATCATGGCACGGGCTGTTTCCTGCCAATCCTGCAGTTGACGCTGTGGACAATTAAATGAAAATACCAGTGTTCTTCCGGGCTCAATCAGGTATTGAATGTAGGTATAGCGTAACACCGGATCACGCAAGGTTTCATCCTGACGTGTTCCGTTCATGCGCGACTTGAATTCGAAATACACATACTTTTTTCCATGTACCTGATGTGTGCCTTCAGAAATGATCTCCACCCTGTCGAACATGGAACTGATACTTGCCTTGAAAAACTGCCTAGCCATGTCAATATCCTTGTCGGGCCATTGCGTAGCCGAAATATTCACACTAAAATCCACAAGCCGCTCTTCGTTGGTATATCCGGCCAGTGGAGCCCGAACCGAAGGGTACCGCTGAGTGAAATCAATGCCATCCATAGGCCGCCAGCCCTGGGGAATGGCTATTGTAATATCTTTGGTCACTTTTGTCTTAATCAGCTTGGGCTGATCAAAGGAAAAAAGACTGATTACAGCAATTAAAAAAAGTCCTTTCGGCATACCACTTTTACTTTTTAAACGATCATCAAACACAAAGTATTACTAAATTCGCGCCTGCCTTTCGGCAGATCATGCCCCCTAACGGTAGGCGGGGCCAAAATTAATTAAATCTAACATGTTACGAACACATACTTGCGGTGAACTGAGAATATCGGATGTAAATAAACACGTAGTTCTTGCCGGATGGGTACAGCGTCAACGCGACAAAGGCAGTGTATTGTGGATTGACCTGCGCGATCGCTATGGCATAACGCAGCTGATCTTTGATGAGAGTAAAACAGATGCCGCTCTTTTTAATGCCGCACGCGCATTGGGTCGCGAATTTGTTGTACAGGTGGAAGCCACGGTTGTGGAGCGTCTTTCAAAAAACGACAAGATGCCCACCGGGGATATTGAACTCAAGGTAACGAAGCTTACTGTATTGAATACAGCAAAACTTCCGCCCTTCACCATTGAAGATGAAACCGATGGTGGTGATGATTTGCGCATGAAGTACCGGTACCTGGATTTGAGAAGAAACACCGTTCGCGAGAAACTGCAGCTCCGTCATAAAATGGCGCAACAAACACGTACCTACCTCGATGCCCAAAATTTTATTGAAGTTGAAACGCCTGTGCTGATCAAATCTACTCCGGAAGGAGCACGCGATTTTGTTGTACCCTCACGCATTCACCACGGTGAATTTTATGCGTTACCGCAATCTCCTCAAACGTTCAAGCAACTGCTGATGGTTTCTGGCTTCGACCGCTACTATCAAATTGTAAAATGCTTCCGCGATGAGGACTTACGGGCAGATCGCCAGCCGGAGTTTACCCAGATCGACTGCGAAATGGCCTTCATCACGCAAGAAGATATTCTCAGCACCTTCGAAGGATTGGTGCGCCATTTATTTAAAAATGTAAAAGGCATCGATCTTCCATCCGTGCCGCGTATGAACTACGATGAAGCGATGAAACTGTATGGTTCGGATAAACCGGATACACGCTTCGCTATGAAGTTTGTTGAAATTACTGAACACACCAAAGGAAAAAACTTTCCGGTGTTTGAAAGTGCCGAACTGGTGGTGGGTATTTGTGCCAAAGGATGTTCAGAGTACAGCCGCAAGCAAATTGATGAACTCACCGAGTTCGTGAAGCGTCCACAAATTGGAGCAAAAGGTTTGGTGTATGTGCAGTACAGAACAGATGGAACCATCAAATCATCCGTTGATAAATTTTACTCACCGGAAGATTTAAACGTGTGGGTTGAAAAATTCAATGCGCAGCCGGGCGATCTCATCTTCCTCATGGCCGGTGAAGCTTACAGCACCCGGAAACAACTTAATGAACTTCGTTTGTTGCTGGGCGACAGACTGGGACTGCGTGATAAAAATAAATTTTCAGCATTGTGGGTAATTGATTTTCCATTACTCGAATGGAACGAAGAAACCAAGCGGTACCACGCCATGCACCATCCGTTCACCTCACCAAAACGTGA
This sequence comes from Cyclobacteriaceae bacterium, assembly GCA_016787565.1. GTDB lineage: Bacteria > Bacteroidota > Bacteroidia > Cytophagales > Cyclobacteriaceae > JAEUUG01. Next base: position 51,562 of record JAEUUG010000004.1, on the reverse strand, counting down.
AGATTTACATTTACTGGATACCGATCCCGGCAAGGTAAGAGCAAATGCATACGACATGGTGATTAACGGAACAGAAGTAGGCGGAGGCTCCATACGTATTCACGACCGGCCAACACAACAACTCATGTTTACGCATTTAGGCTTTACCGAAGAAGAAGCTAAAAAACAATTTGGATTTCTGATGGAGGCTTTTGAATTCGGAGCGCCTCCCCATGGTGGCATTGCCTTCGGCTTCGACCGGTTGTGTTCGTTGTTTGGTGGTGCCGATTCCATCCGCGATTTCATTGCCTTTCCGAAAAATAATGCCGGAAGAGATGTCATGATCGATACACCCTCCACTATTTCTGATGAGCAACTAAAAGAATTAGGGATTCTGGTAAAGTAACCAGAACCCCTATTCATCTTTTTTTTTAGAAATTGTTTTTCAGAAATACCAATCTTTACTCAGATCGATGTTGATTTGTTTACCATCTTCAATAATGGTAACGATGGTATCGCATTTGCCATTGCCGTAGTAAATTTCAAACGATCCGGTTTTATCACCTTGCTTATATTCAATGCGCTCGCGCCCCGAAACGTAGGTAATGAAAAAGCAACGCATTATAAATTCACTATCCTGATAAGGATTACAATCATAGTTTGATACAAGCGGCTCTAAAACAGTAGTCTTGTAAAAATCCTCACCACTCGCATACTCATAATTATTCTTCTCGATAACATAGTGGCGTTCATCATACGAAGTTTTTCCATCACCTTTGTAGGCATACGTCACACCGTCCCAGGTAGAGGTCGTCTCATCGCTGTAGGTATAACTTCCTTTATAGGTGTGCAATGCAGTGTCGTATTCTGAGTTACCAGAGTACGTTGAACCACCATCGGTATTCCAACTGAACTCTTTACCATCATATGAATAACGTCCACCATAGTTGTCATAGCTGCTGTTGTAATAGTACGTATCAAAAAACCGGGTGCCTTGCTGGCGCTGCTCTGCCCGATACGTGCTGCTGAATTTTCCAAACACCCAATACTTAAACTGGTCGGAACCCTCATCGCAACCATCACCATAGTCGTATGTAGTAGTCGTACTGCCATCGGAATTCTGAACGGTAGTGATCACGGCACAGCTTACCCAGTTCCAGGGTGAATCAATAAGCGTTGTATCCGATCCCGACCCTGGATTACTGGTGGAGTCACCCGCTGTACGCCCACCCGAAAAACCTGAACGATTAAAAAGCCGCTGAAAAGATCCGTTGACGGGATTGGCGGAATTCAAACCTGAGGCAAAAGATCGGTTGGCCGCACCGCCAAGCTGCATCCCCAGGTAATTCCGGGCATAATCACTGAGTTCATTGATGTTGCTTCTTTTCTCATCATCTTCACAGGAGGTAATAAAAAGCCCTGCAAAAAGCAACAGGAGTATTGACTGTAGTATTTTCATAGAAAGAAGGTTTGTTGTTCTGCTTAGACAGATCGGAAACACAAAAGGTTGGAATGATCGGAAGCTATCTTTTTCCGTATTAAGGTCCATGAAGCATAAAGATTACTTTTCAGGTCACTCTAAATTATATGCCACCTTCCGGCCAACCTACCCGGCTGAGCTATATACCTTTATTTTCCAGCATCTTAAAAATAGGGATATAGCATGGGATTGTGCTACCGGAAATGGTCAGGTAGCCAACTACCTATCCAAGCATTTTAAAGAGGTGCAGGCTACTGACATCAGCACTCAACAACTTGAAGTTGCTGCTCAAGTTAAGAATATTAAATACACAGTATGCCCGGCAGAAAAGACTCCTTTTTCATTGCATCATTTTGATCTTATTACAGTCGGACAAGCCCTGCATTGGTTCAACCTTAATGAGTTTTATGCAGAAGTAAATCGTGTAGGCAAACCCGGATCGTTGCTGGCCGTCTGGGGATATGGCCTCCTTTCGGTGAATGCAGATATTGATGAATTGTTTCTGGATTTTTATAACAACATAGTTGGCCCCTATTGGGATGAAGCCCGCAAAGTGGTGGAGAACGAATACAACGATATTCCCTTTCCCTTTACTAACATACCATCCCCTAAATTCTTCATGGAGGTAGAATGGACCCTCGAACAATTCACCGGATACCTCACAACCTGGTCGGCCACTCAAAAATACATTCAGACAAATGGTCACAATCCGGTAACTGAATTCACCGAAAAACTGAAGCCCATCTGGAAAACCGTTCATTCACGGAGCGTTACCTTCCCCGTGTTTCTGAAATTAGGAGTTATTGGCTGACATGATGTAACTTCCGGCTTGCCTGAATCAAATGAATCTTAAATTGCCGTTGCGCCTTTCTGTTTTATGTGCATGCTGTGTATTGATCATCGTGGCCTTTCGCAACAGATTCACTCCGTCAACTTTCGATATCATCATCCGTCAAGGAACAATTTATGATGGTTCAGGGTCTAAACCTTTTATCGCAGATCTGGCTATTCAGGGTGACAGCATTGCCGCCATTGGAAACTTAAGCGATGCTATTGGGAGAAGAGAAATCAATGCAAACGGATTGGTTGTGTCACCAGGCTTCATCAATATGCTCAGTTGGGCAGATCAGAACCTGCTGAAAGATGGACTATCCATGGCCAATATTAAACAAGGTGTTACCCTGGAAATATTCGGTGAAGGTTGGTCACCCGGACCCGTAAAGCGAAAAACAACACAACGGGCCGACAGTTTATGGACAACCCTTGGCGGATACTTTCAGTGGTTGATGAAAAAGGGTGTGAGTCCGAATGTAGCATCCTTTGTAGGACAGACATCTGTTCGCAATTATGTAATGGGTTACGAAAACCGTAAACCAACAGCAGCGGAACTGGACGCTATGAAATCTTTAGTGAAACAAGCTATGGAAGAAGGCGCGCTTGGGTTGGGTACCTCGTTAATTTATGCACCGGCAAGCTACGCCTCTACCGAAGAGCTTATTGCACTGGCCACCGTAGCGGCACAGCATGGTGGTATGTATACCACACACATGCGCAGCGAAGGTGATTTTATTCTCGAGGCGTTGAATGAAACATTTCGCATTGCGCATACCGCTCAGATACCTGCTGAGATCTATCACCTCAAAATCAACATCGCGCGAAACTGGGATAAGCTCAATATTCTGATCAACAAAATCGATAGTGCGCAAAAAGCCGGCTTGAAGATTACAGCCAACATGTATCCGTATACGGCCAGCGGTACAGGCTTGACATCACGCCTGCCACTTTGGGTGCAAGAAGGTGGTGCCAAAGAAATGCGCAAACGGCTGCGAACTCCTTCGATACGAAAAAAAGTACTACTTGAAATGCAGAAAGGAATTCCCTATAAAAATTCAGATCCCAAAGATGTGATGATCATGGGATTCCGGCTGGACTCACTCAACAAACTCTATCGCGGAAAACGCCTGGATGAAATTGCCCGGCTGCATGGAAAAAATGCTGATGAGACAACAATCGATTTGATCGTGCGTGACAAATCAAGAATTGAAGCCATCTATTTTTTAATATCAGAAGATAACATGAAACGCATGCTGCACTTGCCATACGTTAGTTTCGGATCAGATGCCGGATCTCAAGCTATTCCGGAAAATGCTGAAGAGCAGGGCGTACATCCACGCACCTATGGAACCTTTGCGCGTGTGTTGGGAAAATATGTTCGCGATGAAAAAGTTATCCCCATGGAGGAAGCTATCCGAAGAATGACTGCTTTGCCTGCACGTAACCTAAACATAAGGAAACGAGGCACGCTGACCATCGGAAACTTTGCCGATGTGGCCATCTTTGATCCCGCAACAGTTCAGGATCATGCTACATTTGAAAACCCCCACCAATATGCAACAGGAATGATACATGTATTGATTAACGGAAAATTTGTTTTGTACGAGGGAGAACATACAGGCACCACGCCAGGTCGCTTTATTCGGGGTCAGGGGAGCAAAAGACCATAACAAAATTTCAAATCGCTCCGATTGATTAAACTGTCAACCGCTCATCAACGCTTTCGAAAAATGTTGTATAAAGGTAAGCGCTTGACCTGCATGTTAAACCACTTTTTTTCTTCCTTTTAAGTCTTAACTTATCGATATTTGGAATAGTCATTCAATGGTCTGGCAACTCAATATCAACATGCGAAGAATTTCTCAGGTTCTGCTTCTTTTCCTTCTAGTCACCTTTACCGTTCAAGCGCAGTCGACAAAAGAATGGATCGAAAAAGGCGATCGGCTTTATACCAAGAAGGATTATAAAAATGCACTAGATGCCTATCTGACCGCACAACAGATCAATCCAGATGATGCCTACGTGAACTTCAAAATCGGCTTGAGTTATCTTTATTCTGATACCAAATCAAAAGCTGCCACCTACATCGACAAGGCTTACCGCCTCAATCCCAATGTTAACCCTGATATTGATTACCACCTGGGTATTGCTTTTCAAAATACAAATGATTTTAAGAAGGCAATTCAGCACTTCAATGACTTTAAAAAGAAAAATAAGAAACTCACTTCCATTGCCGATGAAAAAATTACAGAATGCGAAGTAGCTGATTCTCTTGCGCAAAACGAACTCAATGTTATCATCGAAAATTTAGGGTCGGTCATCAACTCGCCTTTCAACGAATACTCCCCCATCATCTCTGCTGATGGTAATACGTTAATCTTTACCTCGAACCGATCAGAAGATCTGTCAACTGTTAGGAGTAACACCAACCTCGAAGATATTTACATCGCGCAAAAAACCGGTAACGTTTGGGGTGCACCAAAAAAAATCAGCACGAACATCAATAGCGTAAAATACAATGATGCTGCTGCCTCCTTATCACCGGATGGTAAGACCCTCTTTTTATATTATGAAGAAGGCGGAGGCGACATCTACTCCTCCCGCCTGGAGAATGGTGAATGGACAAAACCGGAACCGCTTGGAAAAAACATAAACACATCGCAGTATTGGGAAACCTGTGCCAGTATTACTGCCGATGGAAAAAAACTATATTTCACCAGCAACAGGCCGGGTGGTTATGGCGAGTTGGATATCTACGTAAGTGAGTTGGATAGCAAAGGTCAATGGGGAAAAGCAGTAAACTTAGGACCGGTAGTCAATACACCGGAAAACGATGACTCTCCCTTCATACACTATGATGGTGTAACGCTCTACTTTTCATCGAACGGACACCGCAGACTTGGTAACAGCGACATTTTTGTTACCGAATTCAAAAATGGTAAATGGCAAAAACCGGAGAACATCGGCTTCCCTATAAACTCCTGGGAATATGATGGATTCTTCACCATTTCTCCGGATAAGAAAAAGGGGTATTACTCTACCGTGAAAGATGGTGGCTTGGGCGGCATCGATATTTATTCAATCACCTTCCTGGAACCAAAATACAAACCCAAGCCAAAACCGGTAGTGGCAAAAGTTGAGGAAAAGAAGCCTGAAAAGAAAAAAGAGGAGTATGTCGATCCGATGGTTCTGCTTCAGAAAAATATGAAAATTGTCACAGTACTGCGTGGAAAAGTAATTGACGAGAATACCGCCAAGCCGCTGGGAGCTACCATATCGCTAGTCGATAACCAAACGAATAAAGTGATTACGCGGATTAGTTCAGATCCTGCAACCGGAGATTTTGAAATTACCATTCCACACGGAGGTAACTACGGTGTAGCTACGGAGCGGGATGGATACCTCTTCAATTCCATCAACTTTAATCTTCCGCAGTTTGCGGAGTACCAGGAAATTGACACCCACATCATTATGGTTAAGGCCGAAGTCGGTTCGAAGGTGGTATTGAAAAATATTTTCTTTGACATTGGTAAATCCGATTTAAAGCAAGAGTCCATTGCGGAGGTTGAAAAAATCAAATCTCTTCTTATCAGCAATCCGGAATTAAAAGTTCAGATCAACGGACATACGGATAATACAGGCAATGCTGTTACCAATAAAACCCTTTCCTTAAAACGAGCCACTTCCGTCATCGATTACTTGAGCAGTAACGGCATTACCGCATCACGTTTGTCAGCAAAGGGCTACGGATCGGAAAGACCCATTGTTTCGAATGACGATGAAATGGGCGGCCGTGAAATTAACCGCAGAACAGAAATTGAAATTATTGGTGCAGGTGGAAAATAACTTGTTTAGATAATTTTTCTATTGGATTACGGTCGCACGAGAAATCTATAACTCGTTGTACTCTTGTACGTTTCTCCCGGATTTAACACCACTGAAGGAAACGCAGGTCTGTTTGGTGAGTCTGGGTAATGCTGTGTCTCCAGGCAAAGTCCGGTGCGTTGTTGATACACCACACCACCTTTTCCAGTCAGTGTTCCGTCTAGAAAATTACCAGAATAAAATTGGATGCCCGGCTCCGTAGTTGAAACTTCGATTGCCCTGCCCGTGGTGGGTTCATAAAGTTCGGCCACTTTCCGCAACGTCTTCCCATCATAGTCACGCAAAATCCAACAATGGTCGTATCCTCCACCAGCCTTTAATTGTTCGTCCGAATTATTGATACGCTCACCTATCCCCGTAAAGGTGTTAAAATCAAAAGGTGTATTGATCACCGGCCGCAGCTCACCAGTAGGTATTAATGATTTATCTACCGGCAGATATTCTCCGGATTCTATTCGCAATTGATGACTTAAAATATCCTGCTGAGGATTACCCGTCAAGTTAAAGTAGGTATGCTGCGTCAGGTTAATGATTGTTTTTTTGTCGGAAGTTGCCTTGTACTCAATTACTAGCTCATCGGTATCGGTGAGTCTGTACATAACTTCCGACTGTACCGTTCCAGGATATCCCTCTTCACCATCGATGCTGGTATAGGTAAGTTTTAAAGATGCCGAATCGGGTTGCACCTCAATATTCCAAAAAACCTTATCAAAACCCTGAAGACCACCATGCAAGTGATTCTCGCCATTGTTTACCGGAAGTTTGTACGCAGTACCATCAATTTTAAACTTTCCTTTCGCAATGCGATTTCCATATCGGCCGATTAATGCCCCGAAGTATGGATTGCTTTTTATATAGGATGATAGGGAATCAAAGCCCAATACAACATCAGCAAACTTTCCATCTTTATCGCGAGTCTGTAAAGACACAATAATTCCTCCATAGTTAATTACACCCATCTCTATACCCGTCCGGTTGCGAAGGGTGTATAATGTTACAGGTTTACCATCCGGCATCGCTCCGAAAGATGAGATAGCGAACGAGTGCGTTGGTTTAATCTCCTGAACTTCTTCAGCCGCTTTTTCTTTTTTACAAGATGACGAAAGCATGATCACGGTATTGATCAGGAAAAGGAATGTGAAACGCATCATTATTTTATCTATAAGTTTCTATTGAACAACAAATATTTAAGAAGTATTCTAACCGATTTCATAATCGATTCTTACTTTAGCTCCAACACAACCACCGAAAAAGGTGGGATTTTTGCAGTAAGGTTATTAGCCTTTAAGATTGCACCTTTAAAACCTGCTGGCTTTATTTTTTCAGGATTGTCAAACGAATTAAAATCCTGAAGCTTGGCAGATGTCAGAATTCGGCCTGAAACATTTTTGTAGGCAGAGCTCAATAAGTCGATGCTAACATCGTGTGCGTTTTTAGAATCAATATTTACAATAGACACATGCACAACCCCATTTTTGTCAACGGAGGCCGAAGCTGAAATTGCCGGCAACTTTTGATTGCCTAATACATAATCCTTCGTCTTTAGATTTAACGGTACCAGTTTAGCATCCTGATGAACATTATACATCTCCATCACATGATAAGTTGGCGTCAGGATCATTTTTTCCTCTTGCGTCAGGATAACAGCCTGCAACACATTAATGGTCTGTGCCAGGTTCGCCATCCGTACACGATCGGCATGATTATTAAAAATATTGAGTGTTGTTCCCGCGATCATGGCATCGCGCATGGTATTTTGTTGGTATAAAAATCCGGGATTTGTTCCGTCTTCCACAGTATACCATCCACCCCACTCATCAACAACAAGAGCCACTTTTTTCTTTGGATCATATTTGTCCATGATGGTGGAGTGCCGAGTTACAAGCTCTTCCATCATCAGGGCCTGCTTCATGGTTGCGAAGTATTGCTCTTCGGTAAAGGTTGTAGAAGGACCTTTGCTATTCCAATCAATGACTGAGTAGTGGTGCAAGGCAAGTCCGTCAAGCATGTTGAGTGGGATATCACGCATCAATACTTCCGTCCAGTTATAATCATTGCCATTCGAACCGGATGCAATTCGAAAAAGCTTACTGCTATTAGTCCAGTCTGTCATGAACGTGGCATACTGCCGATAAATATTCGCGTAATACTCAGGCTTCATATTTCCACCACATCCCCAGGCTTCATTCCCAACTCCCCAAAATGAAACATTCCAGGGTTTCTCACGGCCATTTTCCTTTCGAAGATTTGACATCGGACTAATACCATCAAAATTTACATACTGAACCCAATCCGATAATTCCTTTACCTCACCACTGCCCACATTTGCTGCCAGGTAAGGTGCCGCGCCAATAGCTTCACACATGTTGAGAAAATCGTGTGTTCCAAAACTATTATCCTCGGTTACACCGCCCCACCATACATTCACCATCTTCGGGCGTTTATCTTTCGGGCCAATGCCATCCTTCCAATGATAGGTATCGGCAAAGCAACCTCCCGGCCAGCGGAGATTGGGAACTTTTAATTTTTTCAACGCATCGATGATGTCATTTCGAACGCCCTGGGTATTGGGAATTTTTGCGTTCCCCTCGCCAACATAAAATCCGTCATAAATGCAACGACCGAGGTGTTCTGCAAAATGACCATAGATGTGTTTGTTAATGACTAATTCGGCTTCATTCGGATGCGCTATGATTGTGGCCGATGGCTGTGCCTGCACGGTGATCATGCCGGAAAATAAAAAGCCCAGAAGAATAATTTGGTGTTTCATAAGTATATGCTGTTAAAGTCAATAAAAATGATCAGACCTTTTTGTTTAAATGAACTTCACACCTTCGTGATGAAGTCTGCTATACTTCTCCTTATCATAGACATAGAAAAAGGCGCCTTTACGAGACGATTGCTTTTCTTTTTCATTCAGTTTATTGAGAATCCCAAGCTCCAGAATCTTACGCGTAAAATTTCTTTTATCAAGTGGCATCCCAAATATGGCCTCATACAAATTTTGTAACTGAGGAAGGGTGAATTTTTCCGGAAGGAGTTCAAAGCCAACGGGATGTGATGATGCCTTTTGTTGCAATCGCTCTTTCGCCATTCCAAGCATCCGTTCATGATCAAAAATCAATTGCGGAATCTGGTCTAAAGGGAACCACCGCGCTTCATGGTCCGCCTGCAACTGATCGGTATATTGAGCAATATTGATCAACGCGTAATATGCTACTGAAATAACGCGACCAGCAGAGTCGCGTGACACATCACTGAAACAAAAGAGTTGTTCCATATAGATGTTCATCATGCCCGTAAGCTGATACAATATTCGAATGGCGGCCTCATCGGTACTTTCCTCTTTACTGACAAAACCACCCATCAACGACCAGTTTCCTTTTTCAGGTTCAAACCCCCTTTTGATCAACAAGGCTTTCAGCGTATGACCATCAAAACCAAAAATGATACAATCTACTGCCACCAGTATCCGGTCATGACTTTTATACTTGTTTATATCCATTGTGTTAAATCAAAAAAGAAGTTTTACCAATGGTAAGCTTAACCGGTAAAGCTTATCATCACATATACCACAATACCAATCACTATCAGCGAAAAGGCAACATCCCAATAGTTGAAGCTGGAACGGTTAGCAGCTTTTTGCTCGGCCGTAAGCGAGCCGTATGTAAGTCCTTGTATCTGGGCTGCCGATGGTGCCGGAAACATGAAACTGACACCGATGCAAAACACAATACAAAACAGGAAAAACCATGATGAGAAAGTCAGGAAGTTGGCATCGGCTATCGCGAATAATATTCCATCGGGATTAAGCTTGTCAACAGCCAACTCTAATCCAATGCGGATGAAGGCTACCGCCAATCCCACAATCAAGGTTGCCAACGCACCTTTACTGTTAATGCGACTATAGAACAATCCTAATAAAAATACCGTGGCAATGGGTGGCGCGATATAGGATTGGATGGATTGTAAGTATTCATATAAGACTCCCGAAATATTCTGCATGATGGGTATCCAGAGAATACCCAGGATTACTACAATCACGGTTGCAATACGTCCGATGTTAACTAATTTGTTTTCCGGAGTATTCGGGCGCAGTTTCTTGTAAATATCAACAGTAAATAAAGTTGAACAGGAATTAAAAACGGATGCAAGAGAACTCATCAGGGCCGCCAACAGACCGGCAGCAATAAGGCCTTTTAATCCTGCAGGCATTTTAGTCATCAACAGGGCTGCAAAAGCCTGATCGGGACTATCCCAATGTAACTCACCCTTATTTTTCAACGCTAATGCTACAACACCTGGAACGAGAAACAGAAATACCGGAAGTAATTTTAGTAAACCACCGAAGATCGTTCCTCTTCTTCCCTCTTTAATATTTCTTGCTGCCAATACCCGTTGAACGATATATTGGTCGGTACACCAATACCACAAACCAACAATCGTACTGGAAATAACTAAACTTGGCCATGGAAAATCAGGATCGGTTGCAGGTCGCCACATATTTAAATAGCCTGGTTCCAATGCATCGCGCATCCCACTCCATCCACCAACTGAATTCAATCCGATAAAGGTAAGTGTACCAGCTCCTACAACCAATACAATTGTCTGCAATGCTTCCGTGTAAACTACAGCGCGCATTCCACCCAACACCGTATAGATACCGGTTAATACAACAGTAGCTAATGCACCTGTCCAGAAATCAATTTGTAAAATGGAAGCGATAACAATTCCCCCGGCATATACAGTGACGGAAATTTTTGTTAGCACATACGCAATCAATGAGAATACACTGAGAAACCAGCGAGTACCTGGACTGAAACGTTTCTCCAGAAATTCAGGCATCGTAAAAACTCCGCTGCGGATGTAAAAGGGAAGAAAGACCCATCCGAGGGTAATGACCAACCAGGCATGCAATTCATAAATAAGCATGGGAATTTTTCCGCCAGCACCAGCACCAGCCAAACCCACAACGTGCTCCGATCCTACATTTGATGCAAAGATGGATGCCCCCACCACAAACCAGCCAATGTTTCGGCCAGCAAGAAAGTAGTCAGTTGTATTGTTCTGTTTGCGGGTAATTACCCAGAGTGCCAAGGCACCAATAACAAGGAAGTAGGAAACAATCACTACCCAGTCAAGCGTTTCGAAACCTTTCATAGTTGTATTCGTGGGGGTTTAAGATGTAAGGATTAGCGGTAATATACTTCACTCCACCGGAGTTCATTTTTAAACTGGTTTAAATTGGTATTTTTTCCAATCAAAACAAACTCAATATTAGCCATGGCAGCAAAGTCTTCTAAATGTTCGGCTGTTAGATTCTGGCTGTAGCCCGTATGATGCGCCCCTCCGGCATAAATCCATGCAGCACATCCGGTTTGCATATCGGGCAGCGGCTTCCATAACACACGGGCTACTGGTAATTTTGGTAACGCGTGTTCAATCTTCACGGCCTCCACTTCATTTACTAATAATCGGAATCGATTACCCATATCGATAACAGAAGCATTGAGTGCCGCACCCGGTGCCGTATTGAAGACCAATCGAACCGGATCAGCCTTGCCACCAATACCTAGCGGATGTATTTCGCAGGAAGGCTTACTTTCTGCAATGGACTCACAAATCTCCAGCATATGTGCACCTAACACAAGTTGATTAGCAGGATCAAAATGATAGGTATAGTCTTCCATAAAAGAATTACCACCTTTTAACCCATTGCCCATCACTTTCATGGCGCGAACCAGTGCGGCCGTTTTCCAATCGCCTTCACCGCCAAAGCCATAACCTTCTGCCATTAATCGCTGAACTGCAATGCCGGGTAGTTGCACCATGCCGTGCAAGTCTTCGAATGTATCGGTGAATCCTTTGAAGTTTCCCTCTTCCAGAAAGGTTCGCAAACCAATCTCAATTTTTCCGGCCTCACGGAGAGACGTATGCCGATCACCATTTTTTCGAAGAGATGGAGCCAGGGTATACTTGGCTTCATACTCATCCATTAGTTCCGTGATCGCTGCATCCGTCACCTGGTTAATCACCTTCACCAGATCACCAACTCCGTATCCGTTAACGCTGTATCCGAATTTAATTTCCGCCTCTACTTTGTCACCTTCCGTAACAGCAACCTGGCGCATGTTATCGCCAAAGCGACAGAACTTCCCACCCTGCCAATCGTGCCAACCGCAGGCTGCGCGCATCCATACATTTAGTCTTTCCTGCACATTTTTATCTTGCCAATGCCCCACTACAACTTTTCGATTCAGGCGCATGCGCGACATGATGAAACCAAACTCGCGGTCACCGTGCGCACTCTGATTCAGGTTCATGAAATCCATATCGATGGTAGACCAGGGAATATCACGGTTGAATTGTGTGTGCAGGTGTAATAATGGTTTGTGTAAAATCTTCAGGCCACCAATCCACATTTTTGCTGGGGAAAAGGTATGCATCCAGGCTACAATGCCTACACAAGACTTGGCAGTATTGGCTTCCTGACAAAGTTGATAAATCTCGTCAGGCGTTTTTAAGACCGGCTTGAAAACGACTTTTACCGGAATGGATGAAGAGGCATCCAGTTCTTTTGCAATTTGTTGCGAATGCAGCGCTACTTGCTTCAGTGTTTCTTCTCCATATAAAGATTGGCTGCCCGTTACAAACCATACTTCCAGTTCTTTCAAATTAATCATTGCTTCGTCTTTTATTCGTTGACTATTTCTTTTCTTGTTGTGATGACAGGATGGTGATATCTGTAACCCTCTCCGGGAACCAGATCGTCATCTCTCCTTTGCCACGGTGAGCCCACGCATAATACGGAATGGCCATAAAGGGTTGCCGCACAGTGGTTACAGTATTACCCGATTGAACCTGTATAGCGATTGCTTCACTCTTCACTACCTTTACACCGTTGAGCAGGTCGCTTTTAAACTCTGTTGTAAACGCTGCTCCCTCAGGAAGAATAACATTACTTGTTTTTCCAAAATTGTCAGGCCACTCTGCGCAATACATAATTGGTCCACTTTGCAATGCAACCTTTCCAAGATCATCTTTCACCAGCTGATTGGCTACTACACGCCTGACATCCATCGGTAAGTTAACCTCCACAACATCACCCTTCTTCCATGTTTTAGGCAATACGGCATAGCCATTAGCAACGGTATAAGAAACAACCTTACCATTTATTTTTATTTCAACTGGCTGACCGGATTTTTTTTGAAATGAATAAAGATCAGATGGCATGGCCTGGTCTTGTGACCAGCCTGGCAGGCGAATCAACAGATTGAAGACAGCAGGCGATTGTGGCGAGATTGTAAAATTCAACTTTCCTTCCCACGGATAATTATTTTTTTGCTCTACCTGAACAGTTTTTTTATTCACGGTAACGGTTGTTGATCCACTTACAAACAGGTTCACGTAAAAGTTATCGTTCTTCATTGCATAAACATATCCGGGAATGGATGGTATTAATCGTGTTACATTAGTTGGGCAACACGAGCATACAAACCAGCCCGCACGTTCGGCCTCCATATCGTTATGCTGAAAACTATTTCGGATCTCCATGGCATTGGTATAGAAAAACGACTTCCCATCCATACCCACTCCGGATATTAATCCATTATACAGTGTCTTCTCTAATATGTCGATATATTTTGATTCCCCATGCAACAGGAACATGCGGTGGTTCCAGTACACGTTAGCAATTGCAGCGCATGTTTCATTATAGGCAGTTGCATTGGGTAGTTCATAGTTATTTCCAAAACGTTCACCATCTCCAACCGCTCCGATTCCTCCTTGCACATAAATCTTCTTTCGCACCATGTTGTTCCAAATGGTATCAATGGCCTTAACATAGTTTTCATCGCCCGTCAGGGCAGCCACATCGGCAACAGCTGCATATAAGTAACCCGCCCGCACCGCGTGACCGATGGCTTCATTCTGCTCCACCACGGGTTTATGGTCCTGCCAATACGCACCATTTCGAAAAGGGTCTTTGCTGGTGGCATCGTATCCTGTATGGCGGCCACGCTCTTCAATGAAATCTTTGGCGGTTGCTAAATACTCTTTCTTTCCGGTAAGGCGATACAATTTCACCAGACCCATTTCCACGACTTCATGACCGGGTGCTACGTGCTTTTTACCAGGCCCGAAAACACTGCACACCAGATCAGCATTCTTGATTGCGATGTCCAGCAAATTTCTTTTTCCTGTAGCCTGATGATGGGCAACAGCCGCTTCATACAAATGGCCTGCGTTGTATAACTCATGACTCGCTTCCCGCTCCTTCTCCCACCGTTCTTTACCTGCCCATTTGTGCGCAGCCATGGGGTCGATTGTTCGCGCTGTGTATAAATACCCATCAGGCTCTTGTGCATTTTTCACCTTCACAATGAGCGAATCAATATAATCTTCTAATTTTTTATCCGGAAAAAGGCTGAGGGAGAAAGATGCTCCTTCAATAGTTTTATAAATATCGGTATCATCAAAAGGGTATACAGTACAAAAAGCTCCGCTTCGGGCAGCAGCCATTTCAAAATTCTTTACTCTTCCGGTATTTTCACAACGTTCAAAAGAAGCTGGTATCGTAACGGTATGATTGATCTTAATGCGCGGCAACCAAAAATTGTCATTGAATTTTACCTGTGTAAACGGTATTGCCTGAATCGGATAATCCTTTTGTTGTGCCCAACCAACGTGGGCCACCATCAACAATACCAGTAGATTTTTTTTCATAAGCCTATGATTGTCCGTAATATGAGTCAGGTCCGTGTTTGCGTTCAAAGTGCTTTTTAATGAGCGCATCTTTCAGTCGCGGAGCCTTCGGATTGATTTGCTCCGTTAGCAACGCTATTTGTGCCACTGACTCTAAGACCGCACTGTTATAAACCGCCTTCTCCGGAGTTTTTCCCCAGGTAAAGGGCGCATGATTTCCAACGAGGATCATTTCCACTTCTTCATAGTTCATCTTGCGCTCATGCAAACAATTGATGATCTGAAACCCGGTTTCATACTCATAGTCACCCTTGATCATATCATCATGCATGGGCGGTGCACAGGGGATGTCAACCGTATTATGGTCCGCATGTGTGGTCCCGAAAATCGGGATATCGCGCTGTGCTTGTGCCCAGGCAGTGGCATACGTTGAATGGGTATGAACGATGCCACCAATTTTTTCCCAATGTTTGTACAATACCGCGTGGGTTTTGGTGTCAGATGAGGGACGAAGATTTCCTTCAACGGTCTTACCTTCAAAATCAACGATCACCATTTTCTCAGGCGAAAGATCAGTGTACGGAACACCACTGGGTTTAATTGCAAACACACCCAGTGAACGGTCTGCAGCACTTACGTTACCAAACGTAAATATCACAAGACCAAGTTTTGGCAATTGCATGTTGGCTTCGTAAGCCGATAGTTTGATGTGATCGTATTTACTCATTTAATTGTATTCACCGAACAAAGTTTAACAACAGACCGCGGACAAAATTTTAGTGATTTATTGTGTTACAAAATCTGGCGCTGTGATTTTACTCTCCAACTGCGCACCAAGAGCTTTGTATTTCTTGAACCGATTGGCATAAACAGCAACTGCTTCCGCGTTGGGTCTATACTCCATATCAAAGCCCTGCCCCATCGTGTTCATGGCTTCTTCAACATTCGGATAAAGACCGGCTGCGGTGGCAGCAAACATGGCTGCTCCAGCCGCACACGTCTGTTCTGATTTATGAATCCGTATCGGCATGTTCATCACATCGGCCATCACCTGCATGATGTAGGGTGACTTACGTGCTACACCTCCGAGTCCAATCAATCCCTTAACGGGAACTCCTTCATCGTTGAAACGATCAACAATCGCTTTGGCACCAAAACAGGTTGCTTCTACCCAAGCCTTAAATAGATGTGGCGCCTGGCTACCTAAACTCAATCCTGTCAAGGCTCCTTTTAAGAGTTGGTTTGCATCGGGAGTTCTTCGCCCGTTCAACCAATCCATTGCCAATTCATTATTTTCATTCAACGGAATGGCTGAGGCCTGCCGTGTTAATTCCGGAAGAAGATTCTCCAGCAACTCATCTTTCAAACGCGCGGCAACTTCCGGGGAAACCACTGAGGAATTCTTCAGTAAGGTTGTAATGGGCCATGCCAGTATATTTTTGAACCATGCGTATGTATCGCCAAAGGCGGATTGCCCAGCTTCGAGTCCGATCATGCCCGGAATGACGGAACCATCTACCTGTCCGCAAATGCCGCGCACCAGTTTTCCGTTCATATCATTTTTTGGAACCACCATGATATCGCAGGTAGAGGTGCCCATAACCTTGCTAAGATGGTAGGGTTCGATTTGTCCGCCTACTGCACCCATATGACAATCAAATGCACCAACCCCAATTACAACAGCATCAGGTAATCCCAAACGGGTTGCCCAGGCTTTACTTATTTTTCCCGCAGGCTTATCGGATGCGTATGTATCTGTGAATAACCGCGATGTAAATCCTTCCAATAGCGGATCAAGGGATGAGAAGAAATTATCAGGTGGTAGTCCACCGAATTCATCTGCCCATAATGCCTTATGTCCTGCTGAGCATACACCCCGCTTAAGCTGATGGACATCGGTTCCGCCCGTTAACAGGAAAGGAATCCAGTCACAGTGCTCCACCCACGAATAGCACGCGCCTCGAACAGATTCATCCTGCCGCAATACATGGAGCAGCTTTGCCCAAAACCATTCGGAAGAATAAATACCACCGACAAACTTCAGATAGTTGATATCGAACTTTTCAGCATGCTCATTAATTTCAGCAGCTTCGCGTGTGGCGGTATGATCTTTCCACAACACGAACATGGCGTTCGGATTTTTTTCGAATCCGGATGTGAGTGCCAGCGGTGTTCCAGTATTATCCACTGCTACGGGTGTGGAACCCGTGGTGTCAACCGATATAGCTTTAACCCTTGCGCGAACAGCTTCACCAGCCTGCTTCAGACAATCTTTAATTGTTGATTCCAGTCCATCAATATAATCCTGTGGATGCTGGCGAAACTGGTTGATAGCGGCATTGCAAAACAAACCATCGCGCCACCGCGGATAATAAAATACCGAGGCTGCAATTTCACGACCAGTGGATGTCTCTATAATAATAGAGCGAACAGAATCCGTTCCGTAATCAACTCCGATAACATAAGCATTGGTCATACTTTCAATCGTTTGAATGACCTCGAAATGTACAGTTTATTTTATTAAGTGTATATATAACATTTGTTAATTTTCGAAAAGAAAGGATAGAAATAAAAAATCCCGCAAGTGAACTCGCGGGATTTGAAGCATTTGAATAGGCTGGCTTAGGGTTTGGCTATTTTCTCACGTATAAATTGGTCTCCCGCCTGAAGCACAACAAAGTAAATACCTGAAGCCAAGTCATCCATTTTAATGATCACTTCCTGTTTATGTGGTTCATCATTATTCAGCTCTGAAGCAAAAACTTCCACTCCCTGCAGCGACAATACTGAAACACGCAACTTTCCGGAATAAGGTGAGCCAACAATAACATGAAGCTCGGCTCCTTCAACAGGATTTGGATAAACACGCAATACTCGACTGGCAAATTTTACCACAATGGTATGGGAATAGTTTTCTTTCTTGTCGTAATCAACTTGCCGCAAGCGATAATAATTGTTTCCAAGAAAAGGCTGATTGTCAACGAAGGAATAATCATGCACGTCCTGCGTGGTACCATTTCCCTTTACTCTACCCAGAACATTCCATGTTTTTCCATCCGATGAAGCCTCAACATCGAAGAAATCATTGTTACGCTCAGAAGCCGTACGCCACAAAAGTGTAACATCCCGCTCTCCGGATTTCGCTGTAAAGCTGATCAGTTCTACCGGAAGTGGTGCTGTACTGATATTCACGCTTCCGAGCGTAAAGAAGAAGCCAGTACCCGCAACGAAATTATGGTCGAACTCAACAATATCCGTAGTATTATCAAATGTTGTTGGAGCAATCGAAGTAGCACCAGTCGCAAAGGTTCCATCGGCATCGACCAGCAAACGAACATTGTTCAAATCATTTGCGCCCAGCACGCCACCTACTCCACCAATGGTAGAAAGGTTGAATCTTACTTTTACACTACCGACTGTACCGGTTTCCTGTGCTCGCCATGTACGTGCAAAACGCGTTGCAATAATTTCAGCGTTCACGGTTGTACCGAAATCGGTAACACCCAATCCGGCTGCAGCCAGATTATTGTGTGCCCAGGAAAAGAACGATCGATTCACGGCAAAGTTATTTCCATTCGATGCATTGTCCGCAGCGATGGAACCATTCCCGATAACCAAAAGGTTTGTAGCGTTAACACTGGCAGATTGTTTTTGATTGAGTGCACCTTCATCATCACGGCCAATGGCTGCTATGTCGGTTCGGAAAACTCCGGCAGTAGTAGCATCCCATATTAACGTTCCCGTTACACCGTTCCAGTTTGATGCATAGTAAGATTGCGGTGCAGTCTGATCAAGTGTTAACCCATAGCGAACAGCCATGTAGCTCTGCACGCGTTGAAATTGATTCAAGGGCATAACACCGGTGTACATAATCAACTCTCCAATTTCACCATTGAAGTAATTTGCTCCGTTGGTGCTGCCGATGCTGAAAATACTGTTGTTACCCGTGAAAGAAGCCATGGTATTATCGGTAGCAATGCGGAACCCATTTCGATAAATATCTTGCAACGTACCGGCTGGTGTGGCGGTAGTACTGGAAGTAAGCGACCATAAATAATTTATTCCGGCAGCTCCGCCCCAAAGTGTTTGAAGTCGTTGTGTTCCATTGGTAGAACCGGCATCCCAATAGACACGATTATCACTCCAGGGAATGTGCGCGTTGATCCGGCCACCGGCTGCCATATTCTCAAAGAAGATAGAGCTATTGGAAACTGTATTAGCCCGCGACACGCCAAATACATGAAGGTCGTTGTACGTAGCGGTACCCATAATACCTCCGGTAAGTAATAATTGATCGTTGCCATCAAACTGAAGTGCCGGATTAAAATTAATGCGACTGGATAATATTGTTGGTTGATTAGCACCTGTGGCTTGCGCGACAGTAAAGGCATTTCCACTTTGATCTTCCCAGGCAGAAGCGTTGGCAACACCGGTAACTCCTGCGTCAGCTTTGATCCAGTATTTCATATTGTCCACCACTCCACCAGGAGCGGGAAAGGAAGTCATCACTAATGTAAAGTAGTCGCCATCGGCAAACGTTACATTCGAGAATGAAAGTGTATTACCGGTTAGCGATCCGGCAAGGCTCGTAGCACCTGAACTAAAATCAGTATTAGAATTTTTAATAACCAATCGATAGTCTCCGGCTGCACCAGAATTTCGAATCACACCCGGACTCAGATCGAATGAAACAGAAACAATTCCAGGTGCACCGGTCAGATCAACGCGCCAAATGCGCGATAACCGAATCGGGAAAAGTGCAGGTGTATTAGCCGTTGTGTATGTTAGCGGGTTACCATTACTTCCCCACACAACGAAATCGCGATCAGCAGCAAATGCACCACCTTTATCCATTTGTACAGCTGATCGTGTATTGACACTCTGCGACCTGCGCTGATCTAACCCAGAAGCATCATCACGACCAATGCCTGCAATATCATTGCGATATCCGCTATGTGTTGCCACTGCATCATAGATCACCGTTCCGTTAGAGGCCAGGTAATTTTGCGGTGTAGTTTGACTTAGCGTAATTCCATATTTTATACCCAGATAACTATGTATACGTTGTTGCTGAACAGCAGTCAAAGCACTTGAATATAAAATGATCTCCCCGATGGCACCCTGGTGATAATAATTATTTCCGATGGATCCGATAAACATGTTGCTGTAGTTCCCGGTGTAAGAAGCTAATGTGTTTCCCGAAGCGAGCAGTTGCGCATTGCGATAGATATCGGATTTATTTCCACTGATCGTAGCATTGGTACTCGAATTGAAAGTCCAGACGTAAGGCGTATTAACAGTACCGCCCCAGACGGCAGAAATCCTGGAAGCTGAGGAACCGGGATCCCAGCGAATGTTCGTGCCTTCGGGTATATGAACATTTAACCGATTGACTCCGCCTCCCGCTGTATATTCCCAAAACGCGGATTGATTTTTGGGGACAAGTCCTACGGTATTGACAACGAAAGCTTGTGTTTCGGTGTACACTGTATTTCCCAATATACCGGACGTGATTTGCATCTGATCATCCGTTCCATCAAAGGTGATACCTGTATTAAAATTTATAGCGTTGGCAGTAATTGCCGGCTGACTACCTGCTGTTGCTTGCACGGCATTGAAAGCATTTGTACTCTGATCAAGCCATGCACTGGCATTGGTTACACCCGTTACACCACTGTTGGCTTTCAACCAAAGTTTTAATGTTGCGGCAACCCCACCCGGTAATGCAACCGCCAGTGGTGTTGTGACGGCATTAGTAGAACCAATGGTAAAGAATCCCTGACCAGACGGAATATTGGCATACGGAACGGAGAAATAAATCTTACCACCCGTGGCACTGAATCCTGCAGTCGGAGAAATGGTTACCTCACCGGCAGATGCATTACCAAATGCGGCATCACCATCAATTAATAAGCGGACGTTGGCATTGGCATTTGAACCAAGGCCTGAAGGTCCGCCTATCAAATCCATATCCACTTCAACAATGGCGTTTCCGGCAGGTGAATTCGTTTTATCTGTACTCCATACCCTAGCTACCTGTCTTACAATAGAAGCACCATTATGTGTATAACCTGCGAATGAAGCATCGGCAGAAACAGGCAGTGCGTTGTTTCCCCACACTAAGTAATCAAGTGACGATGCAAACGGTGTTGGTGTGGCAAAATCACCGTTGGCAATGGTAATCACATCCAGCGGTGTATTGGTGCTGGAAGATTTTCGTTGATCCAGTACCGAATTATCATCACGCCCAATACCAGCTATATCTGAACGGTATCCTGCATGTGAAGTCGTACTGTGATAAATGACGCTATTGATAGAGGAGAAGTAATCCTGTGGTGTAGCTTGGTCGAGTGTAATACCATACTTGATGGCGAGGTAGGTATGAACCCGTTGCTGATCAACCTGATTCAGTGCACTGGTTACCACAATATGTTCTGACACTTCCCCATTAAAAAAGTTCGATCCATTTTCAGATCCGAGAATGTAGTTGTTGTTATTGCCTGAGAAAGGCGACATGGTATTGTCGTTGAGTATGCGCCTGGCATTGCGTTGTACCTCTTGCAGTACACCAGTTGGTGTTGCTGTGGTACTACCACCAAAAGTCCAGAGATAAGGTGTGTTGATGGTGCCATCCCACACACCGTTCAGCCTATTATTCGCATCCCATGCACCAGCATCCCAATACACATTCGCATTGCCCCAAGGGATGTATCCTCCAAAATAATTTCCAGCTAAATTCTGTTCGACAAATAGTTTTGCATTTTTTACCTGAAGGGTTCGGGCAACTGAATACACATAAACATCGCTGTACGTATTGGTTTTCAAAATCCCGGTTGCAATGCGCAGGTCATCATTCGTTCCATCAAAGTACACAGCCGGATTATTGTTCAAACGGGCGGTTAAAAACGAAGGCTGATTCGCCACTGTACCTTGTGTTGCTGAAAATGCAAAAGGTGACCGATCGTTCCATGTATTAACATCCGGACCACCGACTACTCCGTCATTTGCTTTCAGCCACAGGCGTAAGTCAGCCGAAATTCCTCCAGGAGCCGGGAAAAATAATGTGGCTGTAACCGCATTCACCGATCCGACCGTAAAAAATCCCTGGCCTGCGGGTATGTCAGCAAATGGAACAGCAAAATACGCTTTACCTCCACTGACAGAACTTACCACATATGCGCGCTCCCCGGCTGATGCATTCCCAAACGTTGCATCGTTATCCACCAGCAGGCGAACATCAGCAGTGGCGTTTGTTCCCAATCCTGTCGGACCATACACCAGATTTAAGTCTACTTCTATAATCGCATTTCCGCCAGGCGTGCCCGTTTTTTCTGTACTCCACACACGCGAGAGTTGGCGTGCAATCAGTTGGCTGTTGTGCGAGTAGGGGGCCATGATAATGTTGGAGCTCAACGCCAAACCATTGTGTCCCCAAACTAAAAATTCCTGATCAACCGTAAAGGCTGCAGGCGTTGTGAAATCATCTTTTGCTATAGAAATAATATCAGCAATAGCATTGTTTGTGCTTTTTGATTTACGCTGATCCAGACGGGAAGCATCATCGCGACCAATACCGGCAATATCGCGAACATAACTACTCTGCGCTGTGGTGGTTCTGTAAATAGAAGTCCCTGCAGATGATAAATAATCTGCTGGTGTAAACTGGTTAAGTGTTGTACCATACTTAAGCGATAAATAGGATTGGATTTTTTGAAACTCAATACCCGTGAGATTTCCGGAGTAAAATACAATCTCTGATATCTCGCCATTGAAATAATCGCTTGTTAGTGTTCTTGAACCGATGGTCATGTTGCCATTGTTACCAACATAATCAACCATGGTTAGGTCATTGGCTATACGTTGTCCGTTCCGGTAAATATCCTGACGCGCACCGGTAGGCGTAGTGAGGGTGCTTCCGGTGAACGACCATTGCGAAGGCAATCCAGTTGTTCCGCCCCATGCTGTAGTGATCCGGTTAACACCGGTATGGTTACCAGCATCCCAATACACTAATGAGTTTCCCCACGGCAGGTGAATATTGAATTGCTGATTTCCCTGTGCCAATTCAAAAAATATAGAGCTATTGGAAACACCGTTTGCGCGTGAAACCACAAAGGCATAAGCATTTGAGTATGTGTTTGTACCCAGAATACCACCGGTTAACGCGAAATGATCGTTGGAGCCATCAAACTGTAGCGCAGGATTATTATTCAACTGTGCAGGAAGAATAGTAGGCTGATTGCCTACAGTATTTTGAATGACATTGAATCCATTGCCACTTTGATCATTCCAGGCAGAGGCTGTTCCTGCCCCTGTAACACCCTGATCGGCACGCAGCCAGAAATGTAACCCCTCTACAATTCCACCGGGCGCGGGTGGTGTGGGCATACCCAATGTAAAGAAGTCGCCATCAGCAAACGTAACATTGGTAAACGTTAGCAACGAACCGACAATGGTTGCTCCAGTCGTGTGGGCCAAAGCACCAGCAGAAAAATTATCGTCTCCACTTTTGATTAACAACGCATAGTCAGCAGCATTTCCCGAATTATAAATTCCATCCCCCAGATCGAATGTTACAGAAACAGTACCGGGCGTACCACCGATTCCTGCTCTCCATGTGCGCCCTACCCGATACGGATAACCCGGATGTGCTCCCGTTACGGTTGGCGTTAATAACGCTTTGGTACTTCCCCAGATCACGTAATCGCGATCAGATGCAAAAGATCCCTTCTCCATGATGACAACGCTACGCGCGATGACACTTTTGGATTTTCGCTGGTCCAGTCCCGTCAGGTCATCACGACCAATACCTGCCATGTTGTTCGAGTGACTTGCTTTTGCAGTTACATCCCACAACAATGAACCGTTTGTAGCAATGTAGTTATGGGTGAGTGTTGTTCCGTATTTGATGGCTAGATACGTTTCAACTTGCTCCTTTTCCTGAGCCGTTAGCGGAGTGGCTGAACTAAAAATAACTGTTTCTCCAATTCGCCCGAAAGGCTGGCCTCCACCCTGAAAGTTTCCAAAGTTATTCAGGTTCAAGCCTGTAAGGGTTATGGTATTGATAGATGCACCTTGCGCACCGTTCTTCCGAAAATTGACATCACCGGCACGTAACTCTGCGCCTACAATTCCGACTTCATCCTGTAGCCAGGTAAACCCACCCGACTTATATCCAACATTGTCGTTATCGTAATAACCGAGGCCGGTTCCTCCGCTCTGGATGATGATTGGGTGATCACCAACTGCGCCTCTAAACATGGTTCGCCATGCCGTATTCACACCAGGAGAACCTGCTGCGAAAATAGTGGCATTGAGATTTGCAGGAGGTGTGGTGAGCGAGAAGTACTCATTATTTATAAAGAGGATACTCGGATTATAGTTAATAGAACCTGATAACAACTCGGGTTGCAGGGCCGCGTTATTTTGAACTGCATGATTGTTCGATCCACTTTGGTCACTCCATTGACTTACATCAGCAACACCGGTTACACCGGCATCGGCCTTAACCCAAAATACAGAACCTGCCACGCCACCTGGCAGCGCAAGTGCATTGTTCGCGAGGGAAATATAAGCTCCGTCAGGTATCGTAACACCGGTAAACGCAATCGTATTACCCACTAAGGTTGCACCAGTAGTATGAACAGTTGCACCACTGCTAAAATCTCCATCGGCATCAATCAATAAAGCATAGTGCGCAGCAGAAGATGTTACCACAAAACCCGCTCTGACAACATCAATACTAACCGCTACTACACCGGGTGCTCCTGTCGTGGCGGTCCGCCACACGCGATTGGTTCGGGCACGATACCCGGCAGCAACATTAGCCGAAGTACCTACCTGGTTATTGTCGCCCCACAAGATGAAATTTTTGTTTGTCGCAAACGCTCCACTCTTTTCCATGGTTAATGTACTGGTTGCAGCAACTGAACTGGTAGACTTCCGTTGATCCAATCCCGATACATCATCGCGCCCGATACCAGCAATTCCGTTCAGGTACCCGGCAAGCGTTGCGCTATTCCAAATAACAGTACCATCACTCGCTAAATAATTTCCGGATTTTGTAATGCCATACTTGATACTGAGGTAAGATTCAATTCGGCTAACTTCAGCTGCTGATAAGGCACCATTATAAATGAGCACTTCACCAACACGCGAATGTGAACTCTCACTAGCCACAGTTGCTCCCTGATTTATATCGATGCGAATACCATTGGCGCTGTTGCTCGATCCGAATGTCGTCAGACTTGTTCCATTCGAGCGCGCTTCCAACGTGCCTCCTGCAGACTCCCGCACATAACTATTCAGCCGGACATTCTCAATACCAATATTTGTCGCAATTCCTGAATTGTTATTGTTTGGATTGCCATTCAGGAAAATACTCTGGGTAAACGTTCCCCAATATCCCCAGAGGAAATTTCCTGTAGCTCCTTCAAACAACCGACCATTATTATCAGATGGAAGTTTTTGTGCTACAAAAAACAACGTCCAGTCATTACCTAAAGCAGCGGTAGTAGGTGCGTCAAATCCTCCCGCTAATATCTCAGGCACGGCATTAAAGTTTATGCCATCATCTAGCCGGGTTGGACCTGCAGCAGCGGTATAGTGATTTCCACTCCCGCTCTTGTCGAGCCACGAAGTAATTGCATCACCGTTTTCTGCGGGATCGTTGGGTGCTTCCTCCAACCCATCATTTCCTTTTAACCAGACACTTAATGCTCCGCCTACACCTCCCGGAATCTGAATGTTACTGGCGGCAATAGTAAAGTAAGTGTTATCGGGAAGTGTAACATTTGAAAAAGAGAGAGAGGATCCCACCAGAGAAAGACCCGTTGTATGAAGTGTTGCTCCTGCAGAAAAATCTCCATCGGCATCAATCAGCAATACATAATCTGTGGCCGTTCCTGTATTGGGGAAACCGAGTGTTGAAAGATTAACACTCAACGAAACTGTTCCCGGAACTCCCGTAGCATCGGCTTTAAAAACTCGTCCGGACCGGGCAACATACGCTACCGGCACATTTAAACTGGTCCCACTCAATCCGTTATCGCCAAAAACAATAAATGATTGATCGTTACCAAATGCTCCGGGCTTTGTAATCGTAACAGATCCTGTTGCATTAATACTTGCAGAAATGCGTTGATCAAGAGCAGAGCGATCATCGCGGCCAATGCCGGTGATATTGTTTTTATAAACAGCATGTGCGGTTGCATCCCACACCGTTATACCGGAAGCTGAGACATAATTTTGTGGTGACGTCTGATCAATGGTGAAGCCATATTTAATGGCCAGATACGTCTGTACCTTTGTCAATTCTGTAGCGGTTAGGTCGCGATCAAACTGAATAAATTCAGGAATGTAAGCTGCCGAAGATTCGCCCGGATAATTTCCGCCATTGGCAATACCCATGCGCCAGAAAGAATTCGCGGATGCTGCTCCGCTATAGAGTGAGGCACCGTTGCGAAACATCTGGTATGCACCGGAAGCAGATCGCGTCAAGGAATATAATCGTGGATTGGTTGTGGTGGGTTGACCCGTAAGTAAACTGGGAGCATTATCAAGATACAGTACATCCTCACGGCCATTCCAATATCCAAGAAGTGCATTTCCGGTTCTACTGGAAAAAAAACGTCTGTTCAACGTGCCGTCCGGTTTCGCCACAGCAAATAAGGAGTATTGCCCCGATCCGCTGTAGTTCAGGTTATGACCATTGGTTCCGTTGTAGTAAACTGTTGGATTGTTATTAATCAGGTTAGTCGTAGTATTATACACCGGTGATCCAGTAGCAACAGCATGGTTGGCATAAACGCTCTGATCCGACCATTGAGAAATTGTTCCACCATCGGTGGCCGGTGTTACTCCTGCATCGGTAAATACACCGGCTCCGGCTTTAAGCCAAACACGCAGACCGTCTACAATTCCACCCGGTGAAGGCACCAATGGCAATGCCAGTGAAAAATAATCTCCATCAGCAAACGCAACATTGGTAAAGGTTAAAACATTAGCGACAATACTTGCTCCGGTTGTATGGGCGGTTGCGCCCGCAGAAAAATCTGCATTTGAATTTTTAATGAGTAAGGCATAATCACTGGCAATACCCGAATTGTAAATGCCGGTTCCTAAGTCGAAGCTGATGCTGATTGTTCCAGGAGCACCGTTGGTATCGGCACGCCAAACGCGCGTAATGCGCATCGGGTAAGAGGGATGAATGCCGGTGGTAGTGGGTGCAAGCGTAGCATTGTCATCTCCTGCAATTATAAAATCAAGATTAGATGAAAATGCAGATCCTTTGGCTAACCGCATAACAGATCCCGCAACAGCAGATTTTGAATCGCGTTGGTCAAGTGCCGATCCATCATCGCGGCCTATACCCGTTATGCTGTTGCCATATCCAGCCAGTGTGGTTCCATTCCACAATACAGTTCCATTGGATGCCAGGTAGTCTTGGGGAGATGTCTGATCGAGCGAAATACCGTATTTAACCGCCAAGTAAGAATTGATTTTCAACCGATCGGTCGATGAAAGATTAGCTGCATAAAAAATCACTTCAGCTAACTGTCCGGTTAGGCCCCCATTAGCCGTTGAGGTGTGTCGACCAATGCGCAGCACCGGAGCAGTAAGTACACCATTGTCATCAGCAATGACAGATTCAGTTCTACCGTTGATATTCAAGCCGTACTCAACAGTAGGGTTTCGATAAAAATCAGCAAGGATTACCTGGTTGTTGGTTACCAACGTGGTGGAAATCGGCCCAGTCAGACCGGTGGCATTGTCATTTCGCTTTTGAAATCCGTAACGGTTGGTGCTGACAACTTTAAACGAGGTCAGAGCATTCGATCCTGTTGTGCGGTCAATAATAAAACTACCATTTGCATCACCAATCCCCCCTGCGGTAAAGGCTGTTGGTCTAACCACTACAAAATACGACATACCTGCAGTGATTCCCGGTGCAACGCCCATGTCCAGAAACTGATTAGAACTGAATGTCAGGGCTGTATTACCATTAATGGAATTGGTAGTAAGAACAGGTTTATTGGCTAAGGTTATTTGGTTCAGGTGATTAACTACCGCGCTTTGATCGTTCCAGCGCTGCACGTTATCGCCATTCGCGGCACTTGTAATACCAGCATCGTTAAATACACCGGCTCCGGCTTTATACCATCCCCGAAGGTTGGAATTGACACCACCCGGTGATTGTGCAAAAGTATGATTAGAAAGTAAGGCAAGCAGGGCTAAACAGCCAAAAACGAGAGTAGAACTTCTTTTCATGGGAAACAGGGCTTAGATATCCCAACAAATGCAGGACATGACACCAAAGATAAAGATTTAGGCCAAATTATCCGGTTAAGGGAGTTTCTTCATTTTCACAAATTTGATCCAGAAGATTGGCGAAACCCAACTGTGCCCAGGTAAATCACTACAAGAGAATGACACAATACAGAAAACTAAAATTCCCGTGTTAGGAAAATGGAATCTTCACCAATCAATGTCGATTTTCTCTCCCGCCTTTAAAGAAACATGTTTTGTTTCCTCACCGCTAATCACGGTTGTGTTCCCACCATGCTTCGAAGAAATGGAACACCTGGATACGGCTCCATTGTTCCATTCCATTGAAATTTCAAAACCTCCACGAGCACATATTCCCTTTACACTTCCCTCCGGCCAGGCATCCGGTAAAGCCGGCAGCAACCGAATCTCATCTTCCGAAGATTGTATCAGCATTTCTACCACAGCTGCAGCACCACCAAAATTCCCATCGATTTGAAAAGGCGGATGTGCATCAAACAAGTTGGGGTACGTTCCGCCACCACGCTGGTAATTGGTTTCTACACCATCCGGCTCAACAAACCGTAACAACTCACGGTACATTTTGTACGCACGGTTGCCATCCCACAACCGTGCCCATAAATTTATCCGCCAGCCCTTCGACCAACCTGTAGTTTCGTCTCCTTTTATCTCTAAAGTTTTCCGGCAGGCATTGGCCAGTTCAGGGGTGCGCAACGGATCAATATGGTGACCGGGATGTAATCCGAACAAATGTGATTGATGGCGATGCTGCGGATCTGCATCTTCCCAATCATAATACCACTCTTGCAGATTTCCCTTCTTTCCGATTTGATATGGATAGAGTTTGTTCAATGCCTCTGTTAATTTCTTAGTAAAATCAGCATCGACATTTAAAATTTGTTGCGCGCGAATAGTTTGTTGAAACAATTCGCGGATCATGGCCAGGTCGGCCGTGGCACCATAAAGTGTAGCACCTTTATATCCTGTTGGTGTTACATAAACATTCTCCGGAGAAGTGGACGGAGAAGTAATCAGTTTGCCGGCTTTATCTTCTGTTAACCACTCCAGGCAAAACTGAGCCGCGCCTTTCATAATCGGATAACCATCATTTTTCAAAAACTCCATATCCTGTGTAAATACAAAGTGCTCCCAGATGTGCGTGCTAAGCCATGTTCCACCCATGTTCCAGTTTGCCCACACAGGATCGCCCTTTCCAAAATCACCGACCGGGTTACTCATCGCCCAGATATCAGAATTATGCCCTGCTGCCCAGCCACCAACACCATAAAAAGTTTTAGCCGTTACCTTACCCGTTTCAGCAACATTGCCAATAAAGGACAAAAAAGGTTTATGCATTTCGCTCAGGTTTGCAATCTCGGCCAGCCAGTAATTTTCCTCTGCGTTAATATTGATCGTATAATTACTGCTCCATGGTGGACGGATATACGGATTCCATATACCCTGTAAGTTGGCGGGCACTCCAGTGGTGCGTGAGCTGGAGATCAGCAGATAACGGCCATAGTGAAAATATAAGATTTCCAGATTTTTATCTTCGTTGCCTTCGGCATAACGTTTAAGCCGATCATCGGTAGGCAGATCAGGAGCTGTGGTTTTACCTAAGCGCAGATCGATGCGATTAAAATAATGTTGATAGTCCTGAAGATGAGCCTGCCTTAATTGCTGATATGATTTTGACTGTGCTTTTCGAAGTTGCTCCTGCGCGATAGCTTCGTGCGGAAGCCCTTCAGTTACTGGGTTCTTATTAAAACCGTTAAAGCTGGTGGCTACCGAGACAAAAATCAAAACCTCAGAAGCCGCTGAAATCGCAATAGAACTATCGGTAGCAATTACTTTTCCATCGGTATTTTTAATACCTACAATTGTAGAAAATCGTGTTCCTCTCGCAGAATCAAACACCACAGCGTTTGGCATGTTCCCGCGATAACTGGGCTCCGTATGGATGGGAGCATAACCTTTAATTTTCAGGGTATTGTTGTCGCGTGCAGCATTAAATTTTAATGAACTCGTAAAAGTGACATTACCAGAAAGCATTTTTTTCTTGCTGCTGTAAAGTCGGATAACCATAATCTGATCGGGATACGAGATAAAATATTCCCTCGAATACTGAACGCCATTCACTTCATAGGTAACAGTTGAAACTGCCTGGCTAATATTAAGTTCGCGGTGATACTTTTTTACATCGCC
The DNA here is from genome assembly GCA_016787565.1 of Cyclobacteriaceae bacterium. Taxonomy (GTDB): domain Bacteria; phylum Bacteroidota; class Bacteroidia; order Cytophagales; family Cyclobacteriaceae; genus JAEUUG01. The sequence continues at coordinate 21,189 of JAEUUG010000004.1, read as the reverse complement.
CGTATGGTTAAGATCAATGAACATTGTGCCCAGGGGTGCAAAAGATTGTGAAAATTTTCCCTGTACTTTTTTGTTGAGTGAATCCGCTGCGCGGTAGTCTTCTTTTCGAAGAGCTTCGCGAATGGCCGGAATAAACGTATGCGCCTGAGGATTCATATTCGGATTAACGGGTTCGCCAGACCACAACGTAGCATCATTGAGATAGATTTTATCGGAAGCAACGCCACCAAAAACACACGCGCCCATTTTGCCATTGCCCAACACCAGCGATTCTTCAAAATACGCAGCGGGCTTATTGTACCAAAGTGTGAGTGTTGATTGGGCGAAGGAATTTTGACTACCAAGTGAAGCACTTGCAACCAAAATCATCATCATTACTAATCTATTCATGATACACACGGGTTTATCTGTCGAAAAAACTTTACCGTCTTGCGAAAATACGTTTCAAAACGAAACAGTCCCACTGTTTCAAAATAAAACACAACCCGAGACGCACCTGCTGATTAATTGCCAAATAAGCGTTATTTTCAATTGGTCTTGTGTTTGAATGATTCGTGTTCAGCGAGTTGCTGGTTACCGGTGTCCTGTTATTAGTAACCGGCAAACCTGCAACTGGCAACTTTAAAATACATACCAATAGATAGACGGCCATGCTTTTCAACTACCTCAAACTCTCCCTCCGCCTGATGGTAAGGAATCCGTTCTTCACGTTCATAAACGTTGCAGGTTTATCGGTAGGTTTTACAGCTTTCTATATTCTCTGGCCCTACGCACAAAATGAATTAAAGTCTGATCGTTTTCATCAAAACTATGAACAGATAGCTCGGCTTTCCAGGGTGTATGAGTTTGAAGAAAACGGGGCTCATCATCGGTATCCACTGCCCATGCATAATTCAGGTATCGCCAGACAATTCGTGCGTGATTATCCGGAGATTACGGATTTAACAGGAATTATCCCGCAGCAGTTTTTTGAAACCTATCGCCAGGGTTTCGATAAAGACGTTTTTGTTTCCGTAGAAAGTAGAAATGGTGACCGTATCTTTTTCCGGGAGTATAATCTTGCATACGCAGACTCCAATTTTTTTCAGTTCTTTTCATTTCCATTGCTGCGGGGTAACCCGGAAGAAGTACTGAGGCAACCGAACACGGCTGTTGTTTCTGCCAGTCATGCCTTAAAATATTTCGGAGCAGAAGACCCTGTTAATAAAACAATTTATTTCAATGACACCATTCCGTTTTTGGTTAAGGGAGTGTATAAAGATTTTCCCAGGAACACCCACATCAAAGCTGATGTCATTCTGTCTACAGCAGGTATCCAGCAAATGAACCTTACATCATTCGAAGCAAACTGGTGGGGTTACTATTATATAAAAGCTGCCGCTGGAACTGACTTTAATGCGCTTGAAAATAAAATCAATGCCGACAGAGAAAGAATATATGGTGTCTGTCTGCGGTGTCCGGAAAACAGCATTACATCTGTTTTTATTCAGCCTTTGAAGACTGTGGTCTTCACCAATTTACTGGCTAATACATTTAATTATAAATCAGAATACCTGCTCCTGCTGCTCAGCGTATTGGCGTTTGTCATACCCGTATTGGCATGGATAAATTACATCTGCCTCTCGATGCACATGCTGCAGAAAAGAATGTCAGAACTCAGCGTTCGAAAGGTAGTGGGTGCCGGTCACCGGCACTTCATCGCGCAATTTATGGTGGAGGCAACCCTGCTCAACACCCTTTCTTTTTTCGTTGCTCTTACGCTGATACAACTGGTAAAATCACCGTTGGAAAATTGGGTGACCTTCTATACTATGCCATGGAGCGAACTACCGCATTCAACGGTTTGGACAATTGCAATTTTTTTTGCTGCCGGCATAATTGTAACCAGCAGCTATCCAATAGTAATTACCCTGTCTAAAAAAGCTGTACCGGTGAAAAAATCATCAGGCTCAGCCAGTGGCACTTCGTGGATTAACTTGATCTTAACCGCTCAGTACAGCGTAGCACTGGTGCTGATCATCTGCATTATGTGTGTGTACTTTCAACTTGACTTTATTCTTTCAAAACCGCTGGGCATCGATAAAGATGGTATCGTGGTACTTGATTGCCCGTTGCAACAGCCAAACGACTTCCGGAAAAAGCTCACCTATTTTACAACAACTGCTGCTACCCTTCCCGGGATTCAGGGCACAACAGTTAGCAAAAACGTGCTGGGCGAATTTGCCGGCTATGGTGTTCCACTAATATTACATAAAGACGGGGTGGAATTTGGCTTTGATATAAACGGAGGTGTAGACGAGAATTTTTTGCCCGTATATAAAATAAAACTATTGTATGGAAGAAATTTTCAGTCGGATATGCCCGCTGATAAAAATGCGATTCTTGTGAGCCGGGCAACGACAGTCTTATTGGGTTTCCCTTCGCCTGAAAAGGCGTTGGGTGTGCGGGTTTTCTTACCTTGGTATAACCGTGATGATGCAGAAATCATCGGAGTATATGAAGATTATGAATTCAGACCTCGCCTATTAAGTTTCGCACAACATGGACGAGGAAGTTTTATGTCGTACGGAAACTACCTGATGCCCGATCTTTATCCTTCAAAAATTTCTGTTCGCGTAAACTACGAAACATTTTCTTCCAGTCTTTCAGCATTGGAAAAGCTCTTCAAAGAAGTTTTTCCAAACGATACATTTCACTGGACTTTCCTGGATGATAAAATTCAGTCCTTTTATCTTACAGATAAAGTAGCACAAAACCAGATTGGTGTTTTCACCCTCATTGCAATTGGTATTGCTTGCCTTGGTCTGCTGGGCATGATCTCCAATAAGGTGGTCGAGAAAACCAAGGAGATCGGGATTCGCAAAGTGTTAGGTGCGGGGCTTTTGCAAATTGCCCACATACTTTTGAAAACAACCACCAGTCAAATGGTAATAGCAGCCCTCATCAGCATACCGGCTGCATATTTTATTGTTTCACAATACCTGGAAAAATTCTCCGAACGCATCATTTTACAATGGTGGCACTTTGTCTTGCCATTAGCCATGTTGGTTTTGATCATGTTTGTCACGATAGCTTCCGTGTTGTGGAAAGCCGCCAAGAGCAACCCGGTGGAAGCGTTGAAGTATGAATAACTCAGGCGTCAAGACACCTTAATTACAGGTTACCAGGTGCCATAAGCGCCATCGAGTAACCAGCTTGTACTGACGAAACAAAGTGTTCTGAAATGAACCAGTTATAGTGTTTCATTTTGAAGCACAGACGAAGGATAGAAGCAGATGTACAGGCAGAACACGGTCAAATTAGCCTTTCTGCGGATTGGCATGCACCCTGCATATGAAACGAAGATCTGATTACCGTGTAGCAGATCGCTGTCGGGATATTGGTAATACTGTTGGAAGTTATTAGTTGGGCACCATCCTTTTAGATTTGTAAATGCAGGTTAACACGATGGCATGAATTACGAAATATTGAAAAACTGATTTTTAAACCAAACCCCTAAACCCAATATGGAAACCACACAACCTATCAAGTACGATCGCTTAAGCCTGTTGTCGCTTGCCATCCTGATCATTCTGACATGGGGCTTCTACCGAACGTACATCATGTTTTTTCCTTCCTTCGAGGGATTCCAGTTTATTCAACATTTTCATGGCGTGATTATGCTGCTCTGGATGATTATGTTAATTGTTCAGCCACTACTGATCGCACGAAAGAAAAATCAACTCCACAAAACCATTGGAAAAATTTCCTACGTAATTGCACCCCTACTCATGGTTTCTATTTTTCTGGTTTCCAGGCTCACCTATCATAAAAACCTTGAAGCGCTTCCAACCCTGCAGGATGCCGTTGCCGGTATTGCCCTGAGTATTCCCTCGCTCTTTATTTTTGGCGCGCTCTACGGTCTTGCTGTTACCAATACACGGAGAACGTATTATCACATGCGGTACATGATCGGGACTGCCCTGCTCATGATTGGCCCGGGATTAGGCCGTGGACTTATCATTTACTTCGGAATACCCTTTCCTGTTGCTGTGTCGATCACCCTGGGCGCCATTGCACTGATTGGAATCGCATTTTTTATTGCTGACTCGATAAAAAAGAAAGACTACAAACCCAATCTGAATGTCGTCATTCTGTTAGTTATCCAGTCGCTCGTCTGGGAGATTCGATACACGGCTGTGTGGCAAAGTACCGGGGAGGTGTTTGCGAAGTGGTTCTTTTAATATAGTTGTCACGATAACCTGTAATTCATACCATTCATGAACTCAGCCACAAGACCCTACCTCACCACACTAACACCTTTGCGTGGCATTGCAGCACTGCTGGTGGTGATCTTTCATTCGAACCTCATGCTCATGCCTTTTGTTGAGCCCTTTACAAAACCTAACCTCATCAATGCAGGATGGTTGTGGGTAGATTTCTTCTTCGTGCTCAGTGGCTTTATAATTTTCTATGTATATGGCGATTCATTTCGAAATACACTGACTGCAACAAGCTATTGGAAATATATTAAAGCGCGCTTTGCACGTGTCTATCCACTCCACTTCTTCACGTTACTTTGGTGCTTAGGTTGTGCCCTTATCATTTTACATTATGCCGAGGGTGTTGCTCCCTTTTATCAAACCATGTTCAATCCCTTTAGTGCCATACCTTCCCTGTTATTCTTGCAATCGCTTGGATTGTATATAGCAGCTCCGCTAAATTCTCCATCCTGGTCGTTAAGCACCGAATGGTGGGTGTATATGATTTTCCCGTTGATGGTGCCTTTCTTTAGCCGTTTAAAAAATGTCGGACTGATCATTACACTGGCCGGTGTAGCCGGATTTTTCCTTTTCATAAAATATGTATTAGGGCCGATCAATTCTTTTCCTCCGGGAACGGCAACACTCAATGTGCTTACCGATTTTGGTTTCTTCCGTTGCCTTGCCGGATTCTTAACAGGCATGCTGGCCTTCCGTGTTTACGAAAAATCAATCGGGATAACCTTCTTTAAGAAGAGCTGGGTGTTTATTGCATTTGTTACAGGTGTACTCATCACGATGCATGTAGGTGTTGAGGACATTCTGATTGTTGCCATTTTTCCTTTCATCATTTTGGCCGCAGCACATAATAGCACGACCATAAAAAAGGCATTGGAAACACAGGTACTTCAGCGACTGGGGGATTGGTCTTTTTCCATCTACTTGGTACACGTACCAATCATGTACATCTTCTGGATAGTTCAGGTGAGAAGCAATCCCACTCTATATGCCAATTTTTCGCCTGAATCATCAGGACCTCCCGATTACACCATGGGGTTATGGGTTTGTCTGATCGTTGTAGCGTTAACATTGGTAGTGTCATCCATTACCTATCGGTATATTGAAGTACCGGCCCGGAGTTATTTGAACAAGAAATTCAATCCAAAAGAATTAGAAACTGTGAAAGTGGTAAGATGATTTTAAGAATGAAACAACTAAAACTGGACTTATGCTCCTCAACTACCTCAAACTATCCCTTCGCCTGTTGACGCGAAATCCGTTCTTCACGATGATCAATGTGGTAGGGCTCTCGGTTGGCATTGCAGTGTTTTTTATTCTATGGCAATTCTCACGGCATGAATTGAAAAGCGATCAGCAGTGGAAAGACTGGCAACGCATCGCCAGGATTGGTATTTTTTTGGAATGGTCGGATGATGGCAAAAGCTGGGATAGCGAGATACATGGTATTACAAGTCCACCTATTCCAGTTCAAATCGCAGTTGACTTTCCCGAGTTGGAAAGTTATACACGCATTCTCGACCGTCATCACTTTTCGAATGAACTTTCAGGACTTGCCACTGATATTATTGTGTCTTATGAAAATTCCAATCATGCAGAAATAAAAATACTGGAAGAGAAAGTGGTGATGGCCGATGTCAATCTTTTTGAATTTTTTTCCATACCCTTATTGAAAGGTGATGCTGCCCATGTTTTAAAAGAGGGTAACGCTATTGTTGTCAGTCAAGCTATCGCTCAAAAATACTTTGGTCAGGAAGAACCATTGGGTAAACTAGTTTCTATCAATAAACAACCGCACATCGTTACGGGTGTCTTTCAGGATTTGCCTTCGAACACGCATCTTGATTTTCAAATCGTTTTATCCAACCAAAATAAAGTCAATTATTGGGATAGTGAATTTAGTGACCCGCGAGTTTGGTCTTATATAAAAAGTAGGGCTGTTCCCGATTGGAAAGAGCTCGAACACAAACTTAATCAACCCGAAATGATTCAAAAATATTACGGTTTGGCTATAAGGGTATTCAGTTTCAGACCCAGCAATTTAATTCAGCCGTTGAGTGAAGTCGCATTCAGTCAAAAATGGAGAGGTGATAAATTCAGTCCAAAATCAGAAATGTTGTTACACATTTTTCAGTCCGTAGGAGTATTGGTTTTAATATTAGCCTTTGTCAACTACATTAGTCTAACTACTTCCCGTATCCGGATGCGTCAGAAAGAAGTGGCTACCCGAAAAGTATCAGGTGCAACTTCGGCAGACTTTGTCAAACAATTCACCATTGAATCGGCTCTTGTTTTTTTTATTGCGTTGGCTCTTGCCTTTACGCTGTTACAATTGGTTAAGTATCCTTTGTATGTAGCTTTGCAGATTCCCATTTTTAAAATCGATAAAGAATCAATACTGCTTATGCTTCTGGTTGTGGCCATCATGATTCTAGTGTCGGCAGCCTACCCAACGTATTTATCCATGATTCCAAAAATCCGTGATCTTTTCAGCAAGGGAAATCACTTGAAAGGAAACCTGGTCTTGCAATGGTCCTTAACATCCTTTCAACTTTCCATTGCAGTGGTACTCATCATCTGGGGATTTATAATTTATCATCAGGTAACCTTAGTACTTTCTAAAGACCTTGGCTTCAGCAAAGAAAATTTAATTACCATTGACGCCCCAGTCTTTAAAACAACACAATACGAATCAGATCATGAAGTCTTTAAAAACAAATTACGTTCGCTATCAGGAATTCAGAATGTAACCAGCAGTAGTTCTGTCATGGGCGATGAAGTGATCCATATATCCGTAAAACGCAGCACAAATTCTGTCGTTGTAGGATTGGATACCAACGGTGGTGTGGATGAAGACTTCCTTCCCTTTTATAACATTAGACTTTTGGCCGGCAGAAATTTCATGGAGACCGATCGGGAAAATAGTATCATCATTGGCGAAGGAGCGCTTTCACGTCTGGGATTTGAATCTGCAGAACAGGCAGTAGGTTCAATCATTCAAATAGAAGGAAAACCTACGCTGACGGACACTATAAAATGGAGGACCATTAACATTATTGGAGTTATGAAAGGTTATCGGTTGCGACCGATGCTGAAATTTTCAGGCGATCATGACAACAAGGCTGATGCCGGGATCGCCCTTACTTATAAGCACTTTCTGAATGCTAACCTGCAGCCTGAGCGCATTACATTACGGATTGAGACCTCAAAAACAAATATGGTTATTCGGGAAGCAGAGCAGGTGTATGCTGGCATTTTTCCTGGCAATGTATTCCACTGGTATTTTCTGGATGATCATGTAAACCGGCATTACCGGAGTGAGAAAATCTGGCGCAATCAAATTCTGTTTTTCACCTGCCTGGCCATTGGCATTGCGTGCCTGGGCATGCTGGGAATGATTTCGAACAAGGCTACCGAAAAAACGAAAGAAATAGGTATCCGCAAAGTATTGGGGGCAGAGTTGCAGCAGATTGCACAACTACTTTTAAATACCACGGCCAAGCAGATTTTAATGGCGACCTTCATTGGTACCCCGGTAGCATACTACTTCACCCAGCAATATTTAGAGAAATTCACCGAACGAATTGCTGTGCAATGGTGGCACTTTGCATTACCCGTAGTCATATTGATTGTCATCATGTTTTTGACAATTGCTTCTGTACTTTGGAAAGCCGCGAGAAGCAATCCGGTTGAAGCGCTGAAGTATGAATAACCCAAGCGTTAAGACGCCTTTGAGCCTGCCTGACCGGTAGGCAGGCTGTCAGACACTTGACGATACAATGACCAAAAATGAATCTTATAATTATCTATCTTTAAAGATATCCTGACGCCTCGGTAAACCAATGAAAAAATACTCCGGCTCCATCCTTATTGTTGACGATGATGACCATGTAGTTCTCACCTCACGACTCATCCTGAAGGAATATTTTGAAACCATTGACGCGCTTAGTTCTCCCAAAACACTGGAGTCAAAATTAAAGCAACAGGAATTTGATGTGATACTGCTGGATATGAATTTCAAACCAGGCAGCACTTCCGGCAACGAAGGGATTTATTGGATGAACCGCATCCGGCAACTGTCGCCCACGGCACAGGTGGTATTGCAAACAGCCTATGGCGATATTGAACTGGCCGTTCGGTCTATTAAAGAGGGTGCCGTAGATTTTCTACCCAAACCCTGGGATAAAGAAAAACTCGTTACCACGGTAATCAACGCCTACCAACAATCGCTCGCCCGCAAAGAAAACCGTGAACTAAAATCAAAACAGAAGGCCCTGCAACATCATTTTAATACGGATAACAGACCCTTCATTGCTTCCTCCCCTGCCATGGAACCAGTGCTCACTGCCATCAGCCAGGTAGCTTCCACCGATGCCACCGTTTTGATTTTGGGTGAAAATGGAACAGGAAAAGAATTAGTGGCACGCGCCATCCATCAACAATCCAGGCGATCAGCCGACCCGTTTATTGTAGTGGACATGGGTTCGCTGGCGCCTACGTTGTTCGAATCGGAGATGTTTGGTCACGAAAAAGGAGCCTTCACCGATGCCAAAGAATCGCGCATCGGCAAATTTGAATTGGCCAACAAAGGCACGCTTTTCCTGGATGAAATGGGCAACCTCTCCCCCGACCTTCAGATGAAATTGTTGTCGGCACTCCAGACCAAGACCATTACACGCGTGGGATCGAATAAGGTGATTGATCTTGATGTGCGCATCATCTGCGCAACCAACGCACCGATTTACGAATTGGTGAAAACCGGTTCTTTCCGCCAGGATTTATTTTACCGTATCAAAACCATAGAAATTCCGCTGCCACCGTTGCGGGATCGCCCGGAAGATATTCCGGCTCTTTTTCATTTTTATGTTGAGCAGTTCAGCCACCGCTATCAAAAACAATTGGAGATAGGAAAATCCGTTGTCGATCAACTTTGTCACTATCACTGGCCAGGTAACATCCGCGAACTCCAGCATGCTGTTGAACGCGCTGTTATCTTATGCCGGTGTCCGGAGTTAAGCATATCCGATTTTCAACTCGTTAGTTCCGATCCTGGCGTATCAAACTGGAGTAACTCCGCGTCCCTGAACCTTGTGGATGTGGAGCGGGAAGTAATCCGAAAAGCATTATCAAAGCATCACAGCAATCTTACCAAAGCCGCGGAGGAATTGGGCATAGGCCGCACAACCTTATACCGCAAGCTTGAAGAATATGGCATCCATACATAAAAAGCCTTCGGCCACAGGAACAATTACCGTGAACCGCGGTTCTGCATCAGCGATCAGACACAAGCTGATGCAAAAAGTCGCTTTCCGTCTGATCGGAATTTGTTTCTTCGGATGCCTCACGGGATTCCTGTTTTTTAATTCACCCTATTGGATGGCCGGGTTGTGGACAGCGCTGATCACGGTAGGCCTGTTTCTACACACGATGCAATTTGTAGATCGGTCTGAACGAAAACTCACCGCTTTTTTACAAGCGTTAAAACAGAATGACTTTTCCTTAACGTTTTCCGAACACCCAACAAGTGATGATTATGATTTGCACCGTGCCTTCAATCAATTGAATGATATCTTCAAAACCCTTCGATCGGAACGCGAATCACAGCACCAGTTACTACAAGTGGTGGTTGAACATGCGAGCGCACCCATGATTTGTTTTGAAGAAGATAATGGCGAAGTGTACCTGATCAATAATGCCGCCAAGCAATTACTACAGATTCCATTCCTCCAAAAGATCAATGCACTGGCACGAATTGACGGTGAGTTAATGGTATTGTTGCGTGAGATCAGGGATGGTCAAAAAAAAACATTCCGGCTTTTGCAGGGTGGTCAAGTGATTTTTCTATCCATCAGTTCGCAGCACATCCGCTTTGAATATAAGCAACTCAAACTGGTTGCCCTCGTAGATGTTACCAGCGAACTTGCTGCACGCGAAGCGGAGAGCTGGCATAAACTGCTGCGTGTGCTCACGCATGAAATTTCGAACTCCGCTATACCGCTCTCTACGTTGTCGTCTCATATTTACAGCATGGTGATGACCTCCCGCGCACAAAATCGTGAACTTTCTACAGAGGAACGAAAAGACATTTTAGAAAGTCTGAAAATAATCGATCAACGTAGCCATTCGCTAAAGGAGTTTGTTCACAATTTCAGGAATGTCGGACAAATACCTGAGCCGCATATCACCAGGCTATCGATAGAAGAAGTTTGTCGCGAAGCCATACATCTTTTCTCCAAAGATTTTGAGCGCGACCAGATTCAATTGATACTAAGCATCGGAAAAGAGACTACTATTTATGCCGATAAAAACCTGACCCAGCAGGTACTGATTAATCTCGTAAAGAACGCCCTTGAAGCCATGAGTAACATGAAGGACGGCAAGCAAATTGAAATTAAGGTTGTACAAGAAGGAAATCGCTTTGTGAACCTGATGATTCGCGACAACGGAACGGGCATTGATAAAGAAGACCTGGATCAGATTTTTATTCCATTTTATACAACCAAGAAAAATGGCAGCGGCATCGGCCTCAGCATTTCACAACAAATCATGCAAAAACAACGAGGCGATATTCGTGTGCATTCCGAACCGGGTAAGGGCAGTATTTTCACCCTCAGCTTTTCTTGTTAAGGCACGATATTAATACGGACTCAAAAAGAAAATTCAATTTGCCGGTTTCCCTCGGCTACGCGCTGAAGTCGATTCGCTGCACGCTGCTGCAACACATTCAGGTAAGTATAGTTCTCGTTGAAAAAAGATGGGTGCTTACTCTTTTCTACTGATTCACTTTTCTCCGGAATGAAGAGGGTGTCCAGCGGTGAAAAGACAACCGTATTGTTTTTCATCACAACATGGAGATAAACCATGGTTGTTTCGATAAACGAGTGCCCCAGCAATTCCTTGATCGAAACAATATCCAGACCTTGTTCCAGAAGATGTGTGGCATAAGTGTGACGAAGGGTATGCGGTGAAACCTTTTTACTGATGGATGTTTTACGAAGCGCCTCCCGAACAGCCAATTGGATTCCCTGCGGTGAGTAGCCCTTGTAATTCTTTCCATTGAATAACCACTTCACGGGTTTATCGCGCACCAGGTAATTTTTAATTTCATTAATTAATAATTGACCCATCGGCACGTACCGGTCTTTCCTACCCTTACCATGGCGGATGTGAATCATATTCCGTTCAAAATCAATATCCTGAATTTGAAGCTTCCGTATCTCCTGGCAGCGAAGTCCGCATCCATACAGAATAGCAATGATAACCCGGTGTTTTAATAAAATTGGAGCTTGCAATAATTCCTGCACTTCCTTCTTACTTAACACAACCGGCAACTTTCGCTTATTTTTTAGTGATGGCAATTTGATCGCCCGGTCTGGCAATCCTTCTGCCCGCAATAAAAAGCGCATACCATACACAGTATGTTTAAAGAATGATTCTGCTGCTCCGCGCTTTTTCAATATGAACAAATAATCTTCAATCTGGTCGAGGGTAAGTAGTGTAGGCAAGGACTGAAAATGAAGCGCAAGGTGGGCAACACAGCGCATGTAGTTGTGGAGTGTGCTCATGCTCTTACCCGTAATCAGGATTTTCTTTTCCAGTCGTAAACATAAACTTTGAAAGCCCGATACCTCGCGGCAGGCGCGTTGAACAATGGTGTGCATACTATTTTGATTGAAAAGTTGATGACTAAAAACCAGCGCAATACTGGCGGGTATTCAGCAGCTTTCAAAAAAAATTAGAAGGAGGTAAATCAAAAATATACTAGCGCTTCGAACCGAGTATATCCTGAAACAAAATGGTGTTGAAATCTTTGGTCTGCTCCATGTGCGGAAGATGCCCCGCTGTAGGAATGACAAAAAGTTTAGCGTCTGGAATGCGGTTGAAAAGAGTAGCCCGAACCTCCTCCAGTTTCACCACGGTATCATGCTCTCCCCAAATGGCGAAAACAGGAATTCCGGAAGCAGCAATCTTACGGTGATCTCTTTCAAGATCGGTTCTATTTTTATTGGTCGAGATTAACGCCCGCACAAAACCCTGGTGCCGCATCAGTTCACGATACTTTTTGTCCCATCCCCGGAAAGGAATAGAATCATAAAAGTCACCAAGTTGTCCACTGGCCATGGTGGCATACCGGTCGCTTTGTTTAAACGTTTTTATCTCCTCTTCTGTAACCCAGGCAGGATGTGTGACGCTGTCAGTGCGTGTATGAAATCCTGCGGCATCTACATAAATTAAATTTTTAATGCGTTCCGGATATTGCGCTGCAAATGCCGATATGGTTCTGCCCCCATCGGAAAGGCCCATTACGTTTATTGGCTTTACAATATTCAGGTGATCCAGAAGTTCTTTGAGTTGAGCGGAAAACAATGCCACATCATACACAACATCCGGGCAATCGGAATACCCCCGACCATAGGTATCATAGCGAAGCGCCCCATAACCTCGTGTGCTAGCGGCTTGATAAGTTGAGTCCCATATGTAGGACGGAACAGAAAATCCATGCACCATCACGATTATGGTGTCAGCGTCTCTGTTTTCAAATTCATAATACGTATATCCTGCGCTAAGCTTAACAAAGTTTCCAGTGTGAATAGTCGTGCGAAATTTTTCATCTTTCGTAACGGTCTCAAAATCGATACTATTGGTTGCGTTCTCTTTTATAGCGCAACTGATCAGGAGGACCATTGGAATAAAGATCGCGCTAATGCATGTTTTCACGTTCATAGATTTTAATTTCTTCGCAAAACTTTTTTTGGCACTCATTTAAAGATGTTATAGTCTGTTACCATTTTTTTGTAGTCGGGCATGATCTTTTCGTACAGGGCTTCGTCCACTTTCTTAAGTGAATTCATAAGCCCCCCAATGCCGGAATCCTTCAGGCTTACACGTTGTTCTTTTATGTCCTTCATTTTATTTCGGATGGTTGCTTCCAACTTAATGAGTTCTCGCTCTGTCATGGTCGTTTACTTTCTGCCACGCAACATACACTTACGCTTTCATTTCGCCAATGGTAGATGAATTATACTATAAAAACAACGGTCTTACTCTGCTAATATGGTATCATGGTGCAACCGGAAGCCAGGAGACCATGCATTACAAGCGCTTCTCACAGGTGTTGCTGAGTGGCAATATTCGTTTCAGTGTTGATGAAATTCCTCCTGGTTCTATAAAGCTATTCTCATTCAATTTCCAAATACCGTTTGTAAAAGAAAATAAGCAACTCCAATCAAATATGATACACCCATTCCTTATACTGCGCGTCATTAGCATTAAAACCAGGCTCCACCTGGAAGGGTGTGTCCAGCAATTCTACTTCCTCAATATCTTGCAACTTTAAATTACGAAAGCCAACCCTCCCTCCTGCTTTTGTAAAACCCAATACCTGCCAGCATACCAGCACAATGTGGTTGGCGGTTGTACAGCAGATTCCATACGGATGCACCACCCTACTGAGTGGTTCGCCATGCAAAGTTATACGGCAGGCTTTACGGCTCTCGGAAGCTTGCCAAAGTAGTTGTGTTATTTCTTCCATTGTTTAAAAGGCATTTTCTCCAATTAAGCAGGTCACTTTATGGTGACCACAACAGAACTTGTAACGAATAGATTGGAGTCAGTAGCAGTCGTTCCGTTGGTAAATAGTGAGTCAGCGCTTTTTAACCAGCGGGCTTCAATCCTGCAGCGCAAGTAGCGAAAAGGTTGATAGTCAAAGTTTGTAGAAAGGCCTGCGGTTTTAAAACCATTTTTAGTGTCTGTAACGATTATAACTTGTGAAGCATCAGCATAGTATTCGCCCCGCAGGGCAACACTCCATTTATCTGTCATCCGGTAATTAAAAATAATAACCGGACTATACCATACTTGATACGTTGAACTACCCTTTGTTTCTTGCTGGAAGCCAACATCAAACCCGGCAGTCAGGGCAGCCTTGGCTGATAGTGTCCAGGTTGCATATACATTGTTGTAGAACCGCAGCCGCCTGACACTATCCGGATCATCTGTTCCGAAAAAAGTATTCCAACTAAATACGAGTTGTTTTCTTTCATACTGCACCTGGGTACCAAATCCCGGTAACGAATTACCCGGCAAGCGCTGTATGCGTTGCCATCCATTACACATCAACAGGCTGATGCTTAACGCTTCGGATGGTTGGTGTGTTACCTTAACTCCCGTTAAATAGTACGGTGAATTTTCCGCCACAAGCGAACGCGTGAGTGTCTGGTTATCATAAGCAACGGCACTTTCAAAGCCTATATGCGAGGGCATTATTCCGACATCCAACCAAACATTATTTTTCTTCGATAATGCAATGCCCGCATGTGCCTCAAAAATATGGCCATACGGTGCGGGTTCCTGTGCATAGTTATCATGCGGGTAGGTTCCCGATTGAAATGCCAATGCAGCGCGATAGTTCGTGTGGTTAGCTTCCAGTTTAATATAACCGAGATTGAGGTTAACTTCATTGTGCCGGTTATAGTTGTAAAAAAAAGTTTGCCGGTAATCGGTTATGGGTTGATTAAAGTCATACGTATAGAATATATCCAAATAACCAGACAACGTAAAAACAGGGTCCGCTTGTTGAAGACTATCCTCTTGTGCATAGGTTGTAAAACCAGTTACCAAACAAAACAGGATAATCCTCACACGAACACGTATCCAGTGGTATTTCACCATGACTTTACTTCATGCTTTCGCATGCTATAGGTTATTGCCAAAAAAACCAGCTACTTCGGTTACTTTATCTTTGGGTGAAAGCACAGCAACAATGTCACCGGAAAAAACCTGTGTTTCGCCTTCGGGTACGATGATTTGATTATTTCGCTTGATGATAAAAATTCGTGAATCCTTCGGCAGCAACCGCAGTTTGTTTATTTGTTTGATTTGTTTCCCGTCAGCTTCAGAATTTTTCATTACATCGATTTCAAGAATTTCAATTCCGTCACCGAGGTCAAGAAATTCCTTCACGTTAGGTCCCTGCACAGCCCGATAAAGATATTTGCCATTCAAGCGGTAAGGACTCTCCACGGTATCAATGCCCAATTGTTCAAATACAGGCAAATGATCTTCATTGTTCACCGAGCTTACCAATCGTTTTATACCCAATTGCTTCGCCAACAATATTACCAGTGAGTTTACAGCGTCATCGTCTGTGGTAACAATAATGGCATCCGCTTTTTCTGCCTTGGCCTCCTTAAGCGATTCAATTCGCGTAGCATCGGCATGGATCACAACACAGTCGTAGTGTGCTGCTGCCCAGTCGGCAATGACTTTATTTTTTTCGATTACAAAAACATCGTGATTGTCGCTTACTGCCGATTCGATGACGTGCTTTCCCGTTCTGCCGGAACCAATAATAATAAGATGCATATAGTTTAGGTTAAATGATTCTGGATTTTGTTCCAAAAAAAACAACACGAAGTAAGACAAGAACAGGAATGATTTCGATTCTGCCTGCCCACATTTGAATGATGTAAACGCTTTCCAGTACAGGTGACATGGAGGGATCTGAAATGCCTGTCGACAGGCCAACGGTACCTTGGGCGGAGGCCGATTCAAAAATAGCATCGGCCAATGAAAAATTCGGACCCATAAAGAATACCGTAATAAGCGTGGAGACAAAAACAAAAATCATATAGATTAATGTGAAGATACCAGCCCGTGCCAGTTCGGCATTCATTTCATCAGGTAGCAATAACCGGTTATCAAACTTGACTGCTTTAATCGTATTCTTCGAAAGAAAAACTTTGCTCACATGCCATTTCAGTCCCTTCTGAAGGAGCAGCGCACGGATGATTTTTATTCCACCCACGGTTCCTCCGGCAGAACCACCTACAATCATTGCTCCGGCTACGATAAATAAAATGGATAGATCATCCCAACTACCGATATCCGATGTTTGCCAGCCTGTGGTTGTTAAGGCACTTATAAATTGAAATATACCAACAGCCCAGGGGCTTGTCACACCATTAGCATGCACAAGAAAGAGTGACAACGCTACCCCGCCCAAAACCGAGGCAGCTATCATAGACCGGGTTTGAATATCTTTCCATAGCTCATCAAGTTTACGTTGAAAGATAAACCTGTAAAAAAAAGGAATGGATAACCCTCCTAATGCCATGGGCAGGATAAATAACATTTCCATTTTAACAGACTGATACCCTGCAATACTATCATCCAGCGTACTAAATCCACCAGTAGATTGCGCGCACATGGCATGGTTAACCGCATCAAATATATTTTCAGCTAACGGGTAATCGGGCAGAATAAAAAAAGTGCCAACGGCCAGGTAAAGTGTCATCGCAGCTGTAACCACGAAATAAACTTTCCAGATTGCCCGGGCGGTTTCAATAACATTCGTTCTTAATTTTGTTCCACTGGCCTCTGATCCGTAAAGCATAATGGCGCCTTGCCCGGGTAATTGTCTGAATATAGCCAGCGACATCACAATAAAACCTGCCCCACCTACCCATTGTGAAAAAGAGCGGTAAAACAAAATCGTTTTACCCACCGATGGCTCATGGTAGGCCATGGTAAGCCCGGTTGTTGTAAAGGCACTGGTACTTTCAAAAATTGCATGTAACGGATTTCTGAAATTCAACAGACTGGATTCATAGGCAAGACCTGCGGGAACAAATTCCATCATCACAGCTTCAGGCGTAATCCAGGCGATTACAAAATACGGTAACGCTCCAAGGGAAATGATCATCAACCACCCAATTGCCGCAATGGCCAGGGAGTGCTTGTACTGTGGCTCCTCTGTTCTCTCCAGTGCCCTGTAAACACCATAGCCTGTTCCAACAACAAACAATCCTGACATGATAAAGCCTGCCAGTGAATACCACTCACCGTAAATAATTGCAACAATAGCCGGAACAAGGATTACGAAACCTAAAATAATCTGAAGGCTGGCTATTTGTTTTAAAAATGTTTTATACATGATTTCCTGTTGCTTGCTGATGGTGTGCAGCATTTACGTTTTAACAAAACTTCTATCCGCTTACGAATGATCATTGCCATGTCCGATGAATCGGTAACCCACACCCGATTCAGTTATGATATGCGCAGGACGATTGGGATCCGTTTCAATTTTCTTACGGAGCTGCGCTACGAAAACTCGTAAATACTGCGATTCATTCTGGTGTGTTGGTCCCCAAACATGTTGAAGTAAATACTGGTGCGTCAGTACTTTTCCTTCGTTTTGTGCAAACAAAGAAAGTAATGAATACTCCGTTGCCGTTAGCTTTACTGTAACATTATCCTTCTTTACAATCCGGTTGGCAAAATCAATAAACAGATCGGTGTAATCTGCAACAGGCATGTTGGCCACGCTTGCCGCCTTTCGTAAAGCAGAGCGGATGCGCGCCAATAACTCACCTGTTCGGAAAGGTTTTATCAGGTAGTCGTTTGCTCCGGCATCAAGTGCCTTGACGATATCTTCTTCTCCATTTTGAACCGATACAATGATAACAGGGTTGGTGAACCATTCCCGAAGATGTTTTAAAACATCATGTCCGCTTTGATCGGGTAAGCCCAGGTCAAGCAAAATCAAATCAGGCGGATGCATAGCAACACATGTCAGTGCTTCCTTACCTGAAGCAGCCTCCTGAATGCTGTAACCATTTGATTGCAGCGTGATCGCGAGAAGCTTTCGGATTTGCGCTTCATCATCAATGATCAAGATGGAGAGGCTGTTACTCATCTTTTACTTTATTAATATGGGATATGGCTGTAGGAATGGTAATGGTAAACAATGATCCACACACCGGAAGATTTTTTAATTCAATTGTTCCGTTATGCGCTTCGATGAATCCTTTTACGATGGATAATCCCAATCCGGTGCCACCCGTACGGGCATCACGAAGGCGATAGAACTTATCAAACACCTTACTGATTTCATTTTCTGGGAATCCCTTTCCGTTATCTGCAATGGAAAGCACAAGAGATTGCTCAACAGCATCAGCCCGTATGGTGATCTGGGTATCTTCGGGTGTATGCTGGGTAATGTTGATCAGCAAATTAAAAAGCACTTGCTCCATCAAACCAAAGTCGAGTTGGAAGAGCGGCAATTGTTCGCTTATATAAACCTTGACATGATAGTTCTGAAGGTTAGGTTCAAGCCGGTGAAGTGTTTTGTATATCAAGTCATTGATATCACACCAATCCTTTTTCACGGTGAAGAAACCGGACTCCAGCCGCGACATATTTAAAAGATTTTCGACCTGCTGATTCAACCGGATAGAGGCCACCGAAATTTCAGCTACCAGCTCAGACTTATCTTTTTCTGAAAGCCTGCCTGAATTTGATTGAAGATTATCGGCACAGCCAATAATGGTTGTAATGGGTGTACGCAGTTCGTGCGACAATGAATTCAATAGTGTATTATAAAATTTAACCGATTTCGCCTTTTCATCCCTGGCCTTCACTTCCTTTTCCACCTGTCTGATTTTATACGTGAGCACAGCATTAACAGAGGCGATGATAAAATACATGAGCAGTAAAATGCGGTCTTCGGTTGTGCCAACGGTTAAGGTAAATCGCGGTGGGATGAATAAAAAATTCCAGAACACTGCGCTTAATAAGGCTGCCAACAACACAGGAACGATATCCAGAAACATGGCCAGTATGGAAACTGTTACCAGCAGCATGAAGGCTACCACACGATAGCCCAACAGGTTATGCAACAATAAACCCAGCATGACCACCATCGCCACAGCGACCACACTAATCAGGTATTGCTTTTTATTTCCCGTTTTAAGGAATACGTGCCTTTTCAACCTTCCTTGCTTTGACGGTGTAAAAGTAAGCGTTAGCGTATAAAGGTTTTATTAAATGTTGCGGTGCGCGTATAAAGATTTTATAAAGGAAGTATAAAAAACCATGTTTCCGTAAAACAACTCTATGACAAAACAACCGATGGAATTTCTGAATCAAATTTGCCAAACAAATGGAACTCTATCGAGTCACCGGGTCAACAAACCTTGAATTGTAGTTTGTGCAACACCAGTCAAACAGGGGAGCAAGGCAAGGACAAGCAAGTAGATTATTCGTGTCATTTTAGTGAGTATGCGGGATTAAAGTATACGGTAAAATACAACCGTTTTATTCGTCTTACCATCATGAACTATCCTGACGGGGGAACATCTCATTTGTTTTTCGATGAAATGAACCAGTTTGAAGGTCTCCTAAATAATTCTATTTTTGCAGCACTTCTTGGCTCCGTATTTCAATGGATAGAATTTCAGATTCCGATTCTGAAGATGCAGGTTCGATTCCTGCCGGGGCTACCAAAGCGGACAGGTGAGGAATTTTTCCTTCCTGTCCGTTTTTATTTTGTCTTAGCGACTCTGAGAATGAGTAAGTTAGAGCGAGTACTGGATTGACCTCATCGGTTCGATAATGGTCTATTTTTCGATCATACAATAATCCCTTCGGGAAGAGTAGATTTTGGATATTCTTCTTCTCCTTAGACCCACCAGAAAGCCACAAATTCACCAAATTTGACATGATTTCTAGTGCTTTATTCACCTGGTCCAGTGGGTTCGATAAAATCAAAGACGACTTTTCAATTTCATTACCTAAGTCCGTTAATTCAGCCTTTAATTTTTCAGAAATCTTCTCATAAATCGATCTATCGATTTCACCATACGCAAATCTTTCCTCAACTTTTTCAAGCTTCTGTTTTAGCTCTGTAAGTTTAGTTTTTATTTCCTTGTTGCCTGAAGCATTCTCTTTAACTACCTCCTCATACTGTTCGAGAATTTTATGTCGTAATACGGGTACCCACAATTCATTAGTTTGGAACGCAGATAAAAGCTCTTGGAAACGAGCATGAAGATGCTTGGCACTTTTATTACACTTACATCCAATCTTATTACACTTATAGTAATATAGCTTCTTGCTTTTAACGATATAGGCAGTAAAAGGAGTGCCACACTCTGCGCAATAAACAAATTGTTTTAGAGGAACATTGTCATTTTCCTTTTTATGCTTGTACCCTGAAAGATTGGCTTTAGATTCTTTAATAACCTCATTTGCAAGAAAGAAGACTTTCTCGGAAACAATAGGCTCATGATTTCCTTTCACCACTTGTCCTTCCAGTAAAGAATGAGAAAGGAATCCACAATAGAATGGATTCCGTAATATTTCTGAAATTCTCTTTCTGCTAAGTTTTAATCCACGCTTAGAAAGCCTTTCAGCGATCTCAGTGTTTGAAAGCTTTTCGTTGACTTTCATTTCAAAAGCTTTACGTATCAACTTCCCTTGTTCATTGGGAACTATTCGTTGAACTCTGATATCTGACCGATCATAGAAATATCCAACCGGAGCACCACCAACCCATTCACCTCTTACAAGTTTTTCCTTCATTCCTGCAACACACTTCTGACGTCTTAAATCATTGTCGTATTGACTGAATAAGAAAAGAATGTTTTGTTGTAATACTCCTGAAGGATTACTTGTATCAATTGGTTGAGTAACTGAAACAATTGAAATTCCTAACTCTCTTAGTTGCCTCGATAGCCAAATTGCATTTTCACCTGTGCGGCTAAACCTTTCAAGACTATAAACAACGATGTAAGCAATTCCTTCTTTATAGTTTTTTGCGAAGTTGACCATTCGCTTGAACTCATTTCTTTCATCCGTCTGCGCACTCTCATATGTTCCGCCAAATCTTCCTTTTACTTGCAATGAACTCTTGATGGCAAATTGTTCACACCCTTTTAGCTGAACTTCAAGACTCAGGTTTTCCGTTTGCTCTTTGCTTGATACTCGCGTATAAATAATTGCATTCTTGCTACCACTCTTGATTTTCTTTTGACCCTTCCCGAAGTTTTGAAGAATTTTCAAATTTTCCATTTTCTTGATAGTTTTTCATGTGAATTGAAAGCAAGATGCGAGCCAGTCTTTCTATTGTATCTATTGCTCTTTCTGCTTC
>JAEUUG010000005.1 GCA_016787565.1 Cyclobacteriaceae bacterium | reverse complement strand
GGCTATGGCAATCACCAACATTTTTCTTTTCAATGCACCATTGATGATGGGCTGATACAGACGCTGAAAGAAGTCCATCATCTTATCAGAGAAGTTACGCTTGTGTTGTGGGTTCTTACTTAGGAAGAGTGCCGACATCATAGGCACATAAGTCAAGGAAAAAATAAAAGCACCGAGTATAGCAAAGCTCACGGTCTGCGCCATTGGCTTGAACATTTTTCCTTCAATGCCAACAAGCGCAAGTATCGGTAAGTAAACAATCAGGATAATAATTTCACCAAAGGCAGCCGAGTTTCTGATTTTGGATGCAGAATCATACACTTCAATATCCATCTCCTCTTGTGTCATCCTGCGTGATATGCTTCTCAGGCCGAGTTGGTGCATGGTTGCTTCTACAATAATTACGGCACCATCCACAATCAATCCAAAATCAATGGCACCGAGGCTCATCAAATTTCCAGACACACCAAACAAGTGCATGAGCGAGACTGCAAACAACATCGCCAGTGGAATTACAGAAGCTACAATTAATCCCGCTCTAAGATTACCTAAGAAAAGCACCAGCACAAAGATGACAATCAACGCACCTTCAATCAGGTTTTTCTCCACCGTTCCAATAGCACGATTCACTAAATTGCTTCGATCCAAAAAGGGTTCAATAACTACACCCTCCGGTAAAGTCTTTTTTATTTGTTCCATCCGCTCCTTTACCCTTGCAACAACAGCATTGGAGTTTTCCCCTTTCAACATCAGCACAAGGGCACCTACGACTTCGCCTTCGCTGTTGTAAGTCATGGCACCGTAACGATTGGCAGCACCAAAGCGCACCTCGGCTACATTGCGAATGAGAATAGGAAGACCACCAGAAGTATTCTTCACCACAATCTTCCCAATGTCCTCTATGGAACTTATTAAACCCTCGCTGCGAATGAACCAGGCATTGGGTTTTTTGTCAATGTATGCTCCACCAGTGTTTTGATTATTTTTTTCCAAAGCAGTAAAAACATCTGCGATGCTCAGATTATAACTTCTTAGTTTATCGGGGTCTAAGGCTACTTCATATTGTTTCAGAAATCCACCAAAACTGCTAACATCTGCAACGCCTGGTGTACCTAACAATTGCCTTCGCACTATCCAATCCTGAATAGTTCGCAGTTCGGCAGCATCGTACTTTTCTTCATATCCTTTTTCCGGACGAATGAGGTACTGATAAATTTCACCAAGACCTGTAGTGATTGGAGCCATCTCTGGATTTCCGATTCCAGCAGGTATCTGGTTTCGTGCTTCTGCAAGGCGTTCATTCACCTGCTGCCTCGACCAATACACATCAATATTGTCATGGAAAACAATGGTGACTACTGAGAGACCAAAACGCGACATGCTTCGGATCTCTTTTATCTCTGGTATAGTAGCCATTGTTTGCTCTACCGGAAAACTGATAAGTCGCTCCACCTCTTGTGCAGCCAGCGAAGGACTCAGTGTGATAACCTGCACCTGATTATTGGTAATGTCTGGTACGGCATCGATGGGTAACTGCGTGAGTGAGTACGTTCCCCATCCAGCCAATGCCAGTGTGAGTAAGCCAATCACCAGTTTATTTTTTATTGAGTATTGAATGATCTTGTCTAACATAAATGCTATTAGAATTGATAAAGGATGAAATGCCTGATTAAATTCTAAAATGTCTATTGTCGTTCAGAATAGTGAACGATGCTTTCTTTGCGTATAGCGCAAACTTTAAATATAAAAATCAGATTGTCAGAATAACGGGGACGTTATTCCGTAAGGGAAGTATTAGGCAAGTTTAGGCGGTTGCCAGATAGCCTTGGCGTTGTTGAGCAAAGGTTTTTCGAAGTAAAGGGTTAGTACCTGCGTATTATGGATCGGATTTGAGAGGGAAACGTCCGAAAGTTGATTGAGCTGAATTTGTGCGGCACAGCAGGAGCAAATGCAGAAGGGCGTGCAATAATCCATTTCACTATCACTATGATTATGGTCGTCCACATTTATCGCGATACTACTTGTCTTTAACTCATCTGCGCACGTCTCCTTGTCGCTGCATGGATAAACCGACAGCGCAAGAACGTACATGGCAAAAAGAAAGCGTATTACTCTCACAGCACAAACATAAACGAAAAAACCATGCAATAGGGTTGCAAATTGAGTAGCTTTTGAAATCGATGCACTAAAGATTTGCTTAAATCAACTCAATTTCGAGGATTGCGCAAATAATAACCTGAATTACGCAAACCCAAATCCAAGAAAATTCCGTTACATTTGAGACAACAATGAAAGGCTTCCGCACCATAGCATCCGTTACTCTAGCACTGCTGGTATTCTTGTCGTCCACCAGTTTTATGGTTGGTCTGCATATTTGCAGTGGTAAGATTGAGAACATTGCTTTATTCTCTAAAGCGGAAGGCTGCGAAAAAGAAAGAAATCTTCCTCCCTGCCACCGTCATGAAAAAGTTCCTTGCTGCGATGATGAAGCAATCGTGCACGAAGGAGAGGATTTCAATGCTTCTTTCTCGGAAGTAAGCGTTCCTTCAATTTCTTTTGTGGCTCTTGCTTCACCTGTTATCATTCTCTCTGAGATTATCCCTGTTAATTACCTATCGAAGGTAAAACACTTCAATTACGACACTCCATTGCGAGCGTGTGACCTGACGGTTACCCACCAGGTTTTCCTTATTTGATTTTCTCTCCCTTTTAAAGAGCAATCTGCTCTTCCTATGCCCGCCTTTTAAGTAAGCGGCTATTGATTTTCAATTTCTCTTAAGTTTCTACATCATGATTGAAGGATTAATCTCATTCTCCCTTCGCAACCGCTTTCTCGTACTATTGGTTGCCATTGGCTTGTTTGCCTGGGGAATTTATTCTGTGCGCATCAATAAAATTGATGCCATTCCTGACTTGTCCGAAAACCAGGTGATTGTGTTCACCGAATGGATGGGGCGCAGCCCCCAGATTATGGAAGACCAGATTACGTATCCGCTGGTCACCAACCTGCAAGGTCTGCCGCAGGTTAAATATGTACGCGGTTCATCCATGTTCGGGATGAGTTTTGTCTATGTGATTTTCAATGACGAAACTGATGTATACTGGGCACGTGAGCGGGTGTTGGAAAGACTGAATTATGCTACCCGCTTGTTGCCACAAGGTGTTACACCCACACTTGGTCCAGATGGAACTGGCGTTGGTCATATTCTATGGTACACACTGGATGCACCAGGTTTGGATTTAGGAGAACAACGCGCCCTACAGGATTGGTACATAAAATTCGGATTGCAGAATGTGCCGGGTGTCAGCGAGATCGCCTCCTTCGGTGGGTTCCAAAAACAATATCAGGTAACACTCAATCCCAACAAACTCATCTACTACAATCTGTCGGTACCTGAGGTTATTCAGGCAGTGCGCAATAATAACAACGAAGCGGGCGGACGTAAATTCGAAATCAATGACATCGGTTACATCATCAAAACCACAGGCTACCTCAAGTCTGTGGAGGAGATTGAAAACATATCCCTCAAAACAGTTAACGCAACACCAATAAAAGTACGAGATGTAGCTACTGTACAAATGACAGGTGAAACACGTCTCGGTATTTTTGATGAGGATGGAGAAGGCGAGGTAGTGGGGGGCATTGTGGTTATGCGCTATGGCGAAAATGCGGATGAGGTGATTAAAGTCGTGAAGAAAAAAATGGACGAAGTGGCGAAAGGACTCCCGAACGGTATGAAGTTCAATATTGTATATGATCGTAGTGAGCTAATTGAAGAATCAATTTCATCAATCAAAACAACGCTCATCGAAGAAATGATTGTAGTGTCGTTGGTTGTTATCATCTTCTTATTTCACTGGCGGAGTGCAGCCAGCATCATCATCCAGATTCCCATTACGATTGCTACGAGTTTCATTCTTCTGAATGCTTTTGGCATTACCTCCAACATTATGTCCTTAACGGGTATCGCGTTGGCTATTGGTGTTATTGTAGATAATGGAATTATCATGGCCGAGAACTCCTACAAAAACCTGTCGCATCGCTTTGTTGAACTGAACCCAGAAGAAAAGAAATAAGCTATGATTAAAAAATTATTTTCGCGCAACTATAATAGAATTGATGAACGGGAACGGCTTGACATAATAGAAAAGTCAAGCAAGCAGGTTTCTCGCGGGGTGTTCTATTCCAC
>JAEUUG010000001.1 GCA_016787565.1 Cyclobacteriaceae bacterium | reverse complement strand
ATGTATATCGATTGGTTTGAAAAAATTACCGGCACCGTGTATACAATTCTTTCGGCTAAATTCAATCGAATAGTGGGTCACGGATTTAACAACTTCATAAGTCTTGCCAATAACGCCATACACAGCTACAAAACAACCTATCCGTTCGTTGAACAAGCTTTCAAATACTATAAGGTCTGGGACAAGGTGATGGCCGAGGATCAGAAGAAGACCTTCTTTAGGAAACATGAGGAATACTTGGCTGATAAGAACCGATCCACAGACCTGCAAGGATACTATGTCCTAAAGGCACTATTTCCAGAAGTCTTTAACCCAACCGGGAAATCAGTTGAGTGGATTAAACTTGATGACATTTTCTAAGATGGTGAGTTTTGAATTAATCAAAGGAAACATTGGCCGATATACCCTATCCTCCATTCTCAAGGCCTCACATGATCTTTTGGTGGCTGTGCAAAATGCCAATGACAAGCAATACCCATTTTGGGATGTATTTGTCTTGATTAAGTGGGCATTCCTATACACCAAAGATTCTCCTTTCAGGAAAGAAGCGACAATGAGGGATGTACAAAATACGATGCTTTTGATCAGTAAACTTCATGAACAGAATAATCCAGTGAATTTTAAACTCAAGGGTATTCAAAGCGGCTTTAAAATTATTGCCTATCAGCAATTTTGGTTTCAGGATTCCATAAATGAATATGATATCTTCAGAACCTATTATTTTTTCAACAATATCGATTCGCGCTTCAATGCCAGGAAAGAATTTGAAATTAGGACTGGACTTAATACTGTATCGTTCATAAAATGCAATTATTATCTCTTTTTATATTTTTTCTTTCACCGGGTAGATTCTCATCGAGCATTTGACGGAGTCCTCTATCCAGACGTGGTTGAAACGCTTAACAAGATTATAGGGGAAGACGCGTTAAACCATTTCATTCAACTCATTTCGTTTTCTCCCTCCGATGCCGAGAAAATTCAAAAGATAAGATACGAGCCTTACCAACTTTATGAAACAACTCTTTGGAATAGATTTCCACTATTGAAAATCCAAGACAAATACTGTTTCGTGCACAGAGCGATACTTGTCTCCATGTTGAAATATTTTATTTTCGATTTTCTAAAAAAGGAATCAGCGGAATTTCAAACAGAAGTTGGAAGCAGGATGGAAAAATACGTTGCACTAGGCATTCAGGAAATGAAAGTCTCGGTGCTAAACGAAGCCGATTTACTTTCGCGGTACACCTTGCAAAAGGTATGTGATTTCCTGATTGACGACAATATTTTGGTTGAATGCAAAGCTATCGGAATTTCACCCAGTGCCGGAATCAACAGGACTAAGGAGATTCTGAGAAATGAGTTTGATTCCACGTTGACCAAAGCATACAAGCAAATGTTATGTACGGCTAACGCGCTTCAATCTGTTGCTCCACTTTATGGTATAGTCATTACTTTTCGAGATACATTCACCGGTTACGGGAAAGATGCTTGGCAAGAATTCATGGACGAGCCCATAACAAGATTTTTAGAGGAGGAGTCCATCAATTTGAATGTACTTCCTCCTAGAAGAGTCGTTTTTATTACTATCGAAGATTGGGATAGGCTTGTTCAACTGAAGACGTTGTTGAAAGTTAACATTTCGCAAATCTTGGACATCGCGTTCAAGCAAGCTGATTCAGGCCAGGTATTGCTTTTCGACCAAGTATTGGATAATCTATCATTGGAGAAAGCACTGCCTCCACTTTCATATTTAGAGAGCATCCGACCGGTATTTGAGCCCTAATGCGTTATAGTTTCAGCCACTTGTGCTATTTTTTAAAGTAATCTCTAACCACTGATCTGCGGCATCACTAGACTTATTCCTCCTTCAGAAATTCTGCATCAAAATTCAGCAATTCTTTTGGATGGACTTTTAACCCAATGGATAGATCCATTAGTGTGGCAATCGTGATGTTGACCTCTCCTTTTTCAAATTTTTTGATGTCGCTATGGTCAACGTCACACAACGTTGCCAGCTTCCTATAGGATAGCTTTTTGGCCCTGCGAACCTGTGTCAGGCGCTTGCCAAATTGTATCAATGCCTCTTTTTTCTTTTTGCTATCCATTTATTCCCTATCGCAGGGAAATATGCCGGATGCTGCAACTAAAAACGTGGGTTTAAAGACCCACACTTAAATATTTTTTCTATATTTATCTTCGCAAATACTCCAGAAATTCTGAAGCATTTGCTCGAAGTGCCTCGCTCTTGAAACCTAGGAAATTTCAAAAACCCGCGAGGCCATGAGGTGAATGCTCACGTCATTTGGCGTGGGCTCACCTTATCGCGGGTTTGGGCCTCCTAGGGCCTCAAGAGCGGTAAGTGTGGGCTTTCACGCCATATTTTTTTGGCTTGCTCATTTGGCACTTTTAAGATTAAGCACGGGCTAAGTTTTGAAAGTAGCAGATGCAAGTTCTCAAACACATTTTGCTCATATGAATCCGTACCACAACCATATGGATACGGAGCTGGTAGACCTGCTCAGGCAGGGCAACCACCAGGCCTTTGAGGTAATCTACCGCAGGTATGCCAAGGAACTCTTCCGTTATGCGTTGCGCAAGATCAAGGTGCGCGAAGACTGCGAAGAGCTGATGCACGATGTGTTTGAGTCGCTTTGGAAGCGGAGGGAAGAATTGATGATCACTTCACTGCGACACTACCTGTTTACATCGGTGCGCTACATGGTGATTCGCTATTTCAGCCACCGCGAAGTGAAGCGCAAATTTGCCGAGCATTACCAACTCTTCGAGGCCGTATACGAAACGATGGACGCAGACCAGCCACGCGACCCGGAGGCCATCCATGCCACCCTGCTCCAGCACCTCCACACCTTACCCGGCCGTTGCCAGGAGGCCATCCGTTTGCGTATCACCGAAAACCTGTCCAACGGTGAAATCGCCAGGCGCATGAACATCTGCACCTACCCCATATATCAGACCAGTTAAAGAAAATTATTTTTGTTGAAATTGTTGCTATCTATTTGTTGAAATGTGGGCAACTCGGCATTTAGAATAGAACATTCGAGTTGTCCATATTTCAACAAATACTCTTTAGGCGTTAGATCTTGTAGGGATTGATGTGGTTTCTCATGATTATAGTGATACATCCATTCTTCGGTGATGAGTCGAACCTCGTCCAGTGAGTCAAACAAGTAGGCATCCAGTACATGCTTTCTGTAAAGGCCATTGAAACTTTCGATGAAGGCGTTTTGAGTAGGCTTGCCCGGTTGAATATACTGCAACTCAATTCCCTGTTCTCTACACCAAAGTTCAAACGTGTTGCTG
This sequence comes from Cyclobacteriaceae bacterium, assembly GCA_016787565.1. Taxonomy (GTDB): domain Bacteria; phylum Bacteroidota; class Bacteroidia; order Cytophagales; family Cyclobacteriaceae; genus JAEUUG01. The sequence continues at coordinate 13,572 of JAEUUG010000001.1, read as the reverse complement.
ATAAACTCCGGGCCATTGTCCATGCGTAATCGAACTGGCTTTCCCCGATGCTCGATGATTTGGCTAAGTGTACGAATCACACGTGCTGTTGGTAAAGAGTAATCTATTTCAATTGCCAATACTTCTCTGGTAAAATCATCAATTACATTGAATGTCCTGAACTTTCGCCCATTCCAAAGACTATCGTGCATGAAGTCAATTGACCATGTTACATTTGGTAATAACGGCTGAACCAGAGGTTGTTTTATGCGGTTTGGAATGCGCTTCCTGCCTCGCTTGCGCCACTTGAGTTGAAGCTTATCATAGATGCGTTCAATTCGTTTGTGATTCCATTGATGCTGACGCCTGATCATCCTGGTGATGGTTGGACAACCATATCGTGGATGTTTTGTGGCTATACTCAGAACAGCATCAATTACCAGCTGATCGTTACGCTTACTCTTGTAATAAATCATAGCACGATTAACATCTAAAATCTTGCAGGCCCTGCGGATGCTAACCGGGTGTTTCTCACAGGTGAATTCAATCAATTCTTTTTGGTCACAGGGCCCCAACCTTTTTTTGTGATCACATCCTTCAAAATATGGTGGTCCATGCTAAGCTCAGCGTACATCTTTTTGAGCCGTGCATTCTCTTGCTCCAGCTCACGCATCCGTTGAAGCTCACTTACCTCTAAGCCACTATAATGACTCTTCCACTTGTAAAACGTAGCTCGACTGATTCCTGCCTCCCGACAGATCAGTTGAACATCCTTGCCTCCCTCATACTCCTTGAGCATGCCGACAATCTGTGTTTCTGTGAACCGTGTCTTTCTCATTGTTAGTCCGTTTAAAGCTATACATTTGTCTACTTTTAAACGGCCTGATTTTCAGGGGTAGGTGCACATCCACAAAGGCACCGTGCAACTTTACATCTCCAAGGCGTTTGCTCACCTAAGGGGTGAGTATGGGAAGATTTTCAGGGCGGTGGAGTAGCAGCTAGTGCATTTGGACTAGCTCATTCGCTGAAGCACGAAAGTCTCAAAATCCTTAACTTCCTCAAGTTCAAACCGACTCAAATCAATTCCCGCCTTAACAAGATTTTGTTTTACTTCATCAGGGTTCGGATTCACAATGGTTATCTTTCTAAGATTGTGTGCATGGGCCTTCAACTTACGGTTGAATAGCGCTTCGTTTCCTTTCCATCCTATCAAGAATAATTCTTTGATTTGGTCAAGACATGAGGTGAGTGCAAATTGTTGCTGATATGGTAAAACAAATTCGTCTTTATCCCGATAGGGTAACAACAATGCCGGCAAGTACGGAGTAGAACAGTTTTTTGGAATTATTTCAATGAGATTCTTATTTAATGAATATCGTCCATTGTCATGGATATTGTTGCCTGATTCTACGCCCCAACTGCCATACTCCACAGTTTCAGTGAGCATGCCAATGAGCTCGTAGTAAATTTGCCACGGCTCTATCTTTTCTTCCCATAGATCATTAACTAACTGAGGTGTGCTCCGATTTCCAATGTTATTCTTTCCGAATTTCCAACCCCAATTACAGGAACCATGTGGCTTGAAAAGTATCATGTTTCTGTTATGCCAATCAAAGTAATCATTCATTGTTCGGAAGGGAGATGAGAACAATCCAATAAAATGATCAAGAATGGTGTCATAGTTAAAAGAAACCAGGGTGGCCACTTGATCAGGTTGCGTACTCAATTGCTTTTGCAGATTCTTGCAAAAGAGATTGAACAAGTTGTAACGGTACTCCTTATTAATTACTTCTTCGGAAAGACAATGAAATAATTGCTGGAGGTAGAATTGGATATTGATGTGCCGGGCCGGGATTTCGGGGGTATAAGTATCCTTGTAAGCACACCACTCTTCGTCCAGACATCCTTCAATGTCTCTGTTCTTCGATTCAAATTCAGATATGGACATCAATGCTCCAGGATATTTTTCAAAATATGGCTTATACTTTTCATCAAAGATTTCAAATCCTGTCGGTGGATTGTAGTCAGCTTGGCGAAATACCTTAGCCCGGTCACCAAATACACAAAAGGTGGAAGCTGCGGCACCAAATACATACATTTGGCTGAATTGCTGTCCTGAGAAATGTAATGGTTTTACGGGAGCATGGTTGAAATTAGTGCCTCTGTCCCGTACTTCTTTGATAATCCGGTAATCTTTAATCTCCCATCCTAGTTCTCTGAATTTTTCTGGAGTCGTCTCACTTGGTGTCAATTCAATTGCTTTTCTAACCTTATCGTTTTGTACGATAAAGAAACCGCCTTCGTAACCGGGGCATTCCCACAATGATCCGAAATAGATGTCTCCGAAATAGGTAATGAAATAGCCTGGATCATTTTGAAATGGAAACCACTGATAGGGAATTTTGGAGTATTTGTTCATTTGAATCGACAATAAATCATGGTGCCTAAAGCTTATGGTGAATGGAGGATTCGATGATTTCGTTGGTACAACTCACTAACGCCTTGCGAGTATCTCAAGAGCTATTGTAAAATCTTCGAGCACCATCGGCAAATATATTTGAAGCAAGGCGAATCGTGAATTGATCTCATTGGTCAGGTTCTTGCGCAACCTTGCGAAGTTCGGGTAATCTTTAAGTGCAGCCACCAAAACCTTTTGAGATGTTTCTCTCCTGAATTCGATAGGTGAATCCTCGATATAAATATACTTGATGAAGTCTAAAGCTTCATTAAACACAGTCAAGTCATTGTTTATTGGAAAAGGAAGGTTCTCAAGGCAATAGTGGAACGTATTGACGCCACCATAGTAGGGACGTTTGAATTCTCTAACAAGAGCTTCATGATCTACCCTTATTCCCACATAGTGATTTTGAATCAGGATAGGAAGAAAGTCAGTTGTATAATTGTCTTCGTATTGATTTCTAAGGTAGTACTCAAGGCTAATAGTTAAATAGTTGGCACCGAAGTTCTTATTGTGAATCCTATCATCAGAAATCAAAGTTCGCCCATGTGAAATGAATATTGTATCAATAAAGTAGTTGAAGTATAGGTCGCCTTCCTTTACGAGATCAGGCTTTTGAAGGATCATGTCAAGTTTATCCTTCGAGACTCGGGTTTCGCAGTTTGCGCCAACCCAGTCAATAATTTTCTGAAGCGTTGTTACTTTGTAGTCCTTATATCCTGGTGGATGAGGTGTGGGTATAACACCAAAAGACGTTATCGATAAAGTCATTCCATCTTCTTGCATGGCCTTAGCTTCGGCTAGTTCATTTTCCAATATCTCAATTGCGAACTGGGAGATTACAAACTTGTGCTTGAGAACGCCCGGAAAATCCTCGGAAATCTTCATGAGAATGGGCAAGCTTGTAAAATCAATAACGAATTCGGAGTCGCTTTTTACAGTGACATTTCTAAAGTATTGAGCAGGCAAAACTATAAATCCATTGCTTTGCTTCGAGGTCAAGAAACTATATACTTCAAGGACTTCGTCTCGTGAAATCCTTCTCACTAACTCTGTAAACGAAAGTTCTCCTCGGTAGTACTGGGCCAGCGCCTCATCCCTTTGTATTTTTTGTCTGTCACCGGCCTCTCCGAAATTTTCAATTAGGGATTTTGTTATGCCGTCAGGCGTTGAGCTTTCAAAGGTGAAAGACCTCATTCCCATCCCAGTATAATCAGAGTCAGTGATCTCCTCTGCGATCCTTGCTGCTAGCCCGGAAAATTTGTCGAAAATTGAAAGAACGGTGACTTGGACTTTCTTATGCAATACCGGATCCTCCATTTCTGCGCTCTCACCCTGTCTTAGACCCAATAGGGGCCCGACCATCCAATTTTCGGCCGAAGATCGATCATTGATATCAAGGAGGACTTGCTTGTTATTTGCGCTCACCTTTACTGTGGTTTCATTCTGTACGGTCTCGGGCCAAGGGATTTCCCTTCGATCACCAATCTGGGTGGTTAATACGAAGTACTGCTGTTTAAGCATTGGACTATTCATGCCATTCTTGGCAACCTCTTGATAAAATAACTCTAGCCCAAGTACCTTCTGATTATTCTCTATACATACTCTGGCGAGTATAAACTTCTCCTTGGAATTGAACGGCACTTTCAGAAGCTCATTGGTGAGGTGCTCATGCAACTCTGGGTTCTTGAGTTTGTACAGAGCATAAATGAAGTAGAATAAGAAATGCACATTCTGAGGAAATTCTGAGCGACCTATTTTCGCGATCTCCAGGATTTCGGAACTGTTCTCCATAAGCTCATAAATGCCAATCTCCTCAATCAAAAGACGCTCTTCCGGCAGATATGCCCGCCTGTGCTTTAGCGTTTCGATAATCTTACTTGAATCTTTTCTCAGCACAAGCAGACTCTGAGTGTAAATAAACACAGCAGGCTGCTCTGATCGCCAATTATGAAATTGTTCAATAAGAGAAATTACTAGTTCACTCTGCTTAATTGCAAAGAGAATCACCAAAACAGCATTCCTTAGCTCGTATCTTAATTCAGAATAGGCAGCCTTGTAGTTATCGATTTCTTGCTCAATATCTTTGTGTTGATCCGGAAGATAGCGGTGGAAGTATGAGAAGACGAGACTCTTATGAAGCGGTTCTGAGAAGTCCTTCGCAACGACATAATTGTCATAATACTTTTTTGTATCTATTTTGTTTTGAATAAGATAATCAGCAAAGGCAAGAAGGTTGTTTGTTTCAACGTCACCAACCAAGTCCAGTTTCTTCAAATATTCGACAAAGCTTTGAATTGCTTCCTCGGTTCTTTTCAGTCCCTGATAAGCCTGGTACTTCATTGCGTAAACGTAGTAGTCATCAACCGGTAAGCTTTGGACAAAAGTTAAGACGTCCTCATAACGGTGCAGTTGATTTAAGCAAATTAGAATGGATGAATATAACTGATCAGAGTATGGCTCATCAGTAAAAGATGATTTATAAAGATTGATCATCTCAGATACCGAATCACTAGATTCAGATAATAAGTATTCGCTATGCCAATAATAGAAAAGAGTTAATCGTAGAGCCTTTGATGTTTTGTATAACTCTGTCTCACTAGCTGTGACATAAATTTTAGCCAAAATAGAATGCGCATACTTGATTAGCTGATTATTTTGGTAGCTTTCCTTATGACTAGCGAAAGTATTCGGCTGTTGTTGAATTCCTAAATAAAATATCAGTCTACCTGCCAACTCCCAGAAATCCAAATTTTGTTGATTTAGCGAATCAGGTAGAATTCCTTTCTCGATATAGGTTGAAAGCACTTTCCCCGCTTCTGCTCCCGATGCACCTTCCCCTGAAAGTAGATGGTTGATGTAGATTCTTTTGAACGCAAGTCCGTCACGGACAGACTCAGGTACCTGAGACTCATCAAATCGTTCATCGCAGATTAGTTTGATTGCGTTCGCTCGCTCATTTAAGCCGTCCTTATCAATCAGTTCATTTGCTATTGCCAACGCTTTTGACTTTTGATCAGTATGATAGTAGGAAACACAGGCACGTTCTTTATACTTAGGATTATGAGGCTGAAGAATATAACTTTCAATCATGTACTTATATAGCGCCTTGATGTCTGGTTGATCTACTCTACACAGTCCCATTAAATGATAAGCCCAGGCCTTCAATTCCCTTTTGTCCAGATTTGGCAAGTAAGAATCGTCAACATCATCCAGAAACTTCTTTAGAAGTTTGAACGCTGTTTCAGGCTTGAAATCATCAAGCAGGCCTTCGATACTTCTTAGCTGTGAATTGAAGTGATGTTTTATGTTGGGGAACTCTCTCGTTTTGTATTTCAAAAACCCGAGACCAATCAACAACAGTGAAAGTACTGAGATAATTATCCAGTCGCCACCGATGAAAATTACCTCAAATAGCCTTATGCTCCAATATTGCCACCTTTGTAGTTCAGGGTCTTGCTTCATTTCCGAGGTAATTCCAAGCAATGAACTCTCATTTGAAAGGACACTAATCTGGGCAATGAATGCACCAACCGTGATATAGATTGACCTATTCAAGAAATCGATTCTTCGAAAGAAGAACCGAGCAAGTGAGTGAATTATCGAGATAAGATTTAACATATTGAGAACACAGCAACTGAGGTTAAGTACATTACATCAAAACAATTAGTCACATTAACTACTGTGTAGACTCCTTCTCCTTTATTTTGTTGGCCTTAAGAAACTCCGCAACGCGATTGTATGCGGTAAAAAATAGCGGTGTACCTGCAAAAGACAAAGGTGATACCGGTCCAACTGTCATGAAGGAGTACTGCCGTGAGGAGACATCAAACGCACTATGAGGATCTCTGAAAGACTGATAGAGTTTTAATGCATTCTGATCACCTCCGGCTAATTCTTTGAGTGCGATAAATTCTGTCCCCATAGAAAGGCCAAAACCGAAGAAATTAATTCTCAACTGGTCAATAATGGCTCGATCTAAACTTGAAAGCGTCTGACTAATAAACATCCATCCTAAACCAAATTTTCTGGTTGTTCGAATTGCATCAATCAGTGTACTCCTTATTTTATCTTTCTTGGAATTCTCGATACTTCCTCTTGGAGCAAGACGATGCGCTTCGTCCATAACAACAAGTGTATTCAAGCTTTTTCCATCTCTGTAAAAGCGTTCAGCATTACGTATTAGTTCATCAAGAAAACAGTCAATAATGAGTGGTTTAATTTTCTCGTCCCAAACGAATGGACTTATCCCCTCAGGCTTAATTGACAAATCTATGCTTATTATATAGCGCTCCCCCTTTTCAAGATTAAGGACACCTTCAACAATTTGTTTTGGAGTTCGCTTCTTATGGCTCTCGTCAGGGATGAAGAATGATGCCACCTGGTGCCAAATCTTATATAGGTTATTGGTTGCTTTAGCTGTTGACGTTTTATACTCGTCAATAAATTCCTTTACATTCTGACTACCACTTCCTGACTTACTGTAGACACGGTCAATATTGTTATAAATATGATCTAATGCTTTATCCAGAACGGTATTATTATTGTCATAATTACCATTTAGATTTTCAAATTTAATCTTGGGACTATCTCTAAGAAACCTCTCAACATAGTCAGCAGTCACGTTTTGATATTCTGCAAACTTTATACCCAATTCAAAAAAGAATCTAAACTCCACCAATAGTTGACAAAATAATTCCCACCTATTAAGAGTCAATAGGTTCAAGTCAATTACGTAAGATTTTCTTTTATAGAAGTCAAGTGTATTTTTTCCTAGAATGGTATCGAACGATACTTCTGTCGATTTACTTCTAAGGCCATCTGAAAACTCGCCTTGCGGATCAAGTATGAATATCCCCATCTCCTTGAAGCGAGAGTATGCTAGCACAATTTCCTTCGCTAGCACAGATTTACCCGATCCAGTTTTACCGAAAATTCCAAGATGATAAGCCTCTCCGGCTCCATTTGATCCACGACCGAAGTGTTTAAACCAAAGGGGAAGTTTTGGAGATGAACCATAGACATTACCCAAGTAGAACAACTCTTTTTGATAATTCTTCAGTATTTCGTCAATCACCTCGTCTTTAGCCAATTGTATTGGTGTCCCTGTTTGCGGCACTGTTCCCAATAGACTCGGCTCAAAGTTTCCATTTACTTTTTCGAACACAGCGCTCAGAGTCATCTTACCAAGATGAGTATCTTGTTGACCACTTATCGGATTTACCATCCCTTTGTGACGGGCAAGCGAACGCATAGTCGGATCTTCTAACCAAGCATTACGGAGTTCTACGTCTGTTATCTGCCCTAGAGCAAAGTTATCTTTACCCTCTTGCTGATATTTAAAAAAAGCCAACTCACCGACTAACTTCTTTTCGACAGCAGAGCCAAGTATATCAAGCGACAATTCAGTTGTCGATGAAGGAGAGCCCAGTACCCCAATTCTCTCCAGGCCGTTTACAATTTTATCTATGCTCATATTTTAAACTGTTCTATAGGCGTGCATCGTAAAAAATATCTCTGCTAAATCTGCTTCAAAGCCGTGAGCCATTTCCAAAGTCGCGGTTTGCCGGAACGCGGGTACAGCCGTACTGATGTTCTTTACCATTCTATCGGCCATAAATAATGGGTATGGTTCAATGATTCCGGGTGTGCCGCACTGATAGCTAAGTGCATGAAGAAGTGTGGAAAGTTGGTACCTATTTGTTGTTAATGATTTTGGTACCTCTAATCTAAGGGCTGGAGTGTAAGGATGAGGTCGGAAATAGCAGACATGCAAATCGTTTATCTTAACAATAATTTCGGATAGTTTAGCTTCCATTTCATCAGTCTTGTTTGTTAATTGACTCATGTTGATATGCCAAGGCTCTAAAGGTTGATCATAGGGCACTGGAATAATGTACTCACCTGGGCGAAGTAAGGATGTAAGAATTGCGCGATCATCATAGTTTTTAGGCCAGTCCTGCGTTTCGCCAATTTCCCGCTTTGATGTATACTTTGGAACGCCTACCCAAAGTTTATCTGTTCTTGTGGACGTTGTAATATCGTGATATGCATTAAGAAAGATCGGAAAGTTTCTTTCAAGTTCGTCAATCAAATTTGAAGGAGGGAACTCGTTAATTTTATTCAAAGCAGCGTTAAGATTTAGAAACGGATTTGTGATTGATCCATCCATAAAAACCACATCATGAGGAGCGGTTGCTGCCAGAATAATTTCTAACTCCCACATTATTCCTCGGATAACTGTGCCAGTATCATTGTGGTGTGGTTGTGGGTGTATATATACTTTGTGAAAGGGCTTATCCCAATATCTTGTTTCGGCTGGTGGTGTAAGGCCTTCGATGGCCACAGCTGCACAAGCGACCAAGTCTGTTGCCAACAACCGGTCTACAATTTGTGCACCATCAACGCCCACTGTGGTTGGTGGGCTTACATGCGGTAAATCTGAGATGTGTTTTAATAGTCCTGAGTCAGTAAGTTTCTTCCTATAGGAGTCCTTATGGATATTGACCTCCCGAACATTGGATAAAAGTGCCTTGCCTACTTCTTGACTTTTGGCCAACATTTCCTCTACTAAGGCTTCCGGCAAAAGTGAAAATGGATTTCTTTGATTATCGTTCATAACCGTTTCACCTCTTTAAAAATTAGAGCAGGATCGAATTCTTTCCATGTATCAATTCTTTGAGAACGTGGTAAACACCATCGCTCTTTCCAAAATTGAGCAAGTTCATCAAAAGGTCTGCTAATGTACTGGGCCTTCTTGCCCTTGTGAATTACATTCTCTAAATTTCTCACATGACTATACAAATAGTATTCTCGTTGAATCTGATGTTGTGAATAATTTGGTAGTTCCAATCGAGAAAATGCCTGATAGAGTAACTTAATCCTCTTTGACGGACCATTTCCGAATGTTGTTTCAGTATTAATTCCCTCCGACTGCAAAAACTTCTTTATTTCTAAAAAGAGTGAGTCCGGGACATGAAATGTGCCAAACCCTTTAGTGTAGCCCAGCTTTTCAGCGACTAATTTTCCCTTAAACTTTAACCGATTGTAAATGCTGCTTCGACCGTATGCGCTAGATGTTGTTATGAAAAGAAGATTCGAATCGAGTCTCCTGTTTTCAAGAAGGGTCTTTGCATCAGCATACTTCTCTTTGTAGGCTTTCCGAATTTCATTAGCAGATAATGTAAGCGCGGCTAGTTTCCCCCCTAGTAACCCATTATAAGGTGGAAGAGCTCCAACACGTTGCGCCTGCATAGATCTGTTTACCCAGACATCTAATTCTTCCTTCGGAATCTTAAGATATTTGTCTCTTACGGACATTTTAAGTACAGGGCTTTGCAGGCCTATTATTCCAAAAGGGATCATGTGATAATTATCCCAAATGAGAAATCGCATTTGTCTGCCATATGCTCTTTGGTAGGGCATGCTCCACCAGACTAAATTCCACCATCTATAGAGAGTTTCTTCCAGGGTATTGGGCATTACTTCAATTAGCTCCAAATCAATTTTGTCTGGGTCTAAATCCTTACCTAGAATTGTGTAAGTCATCACTTTGTCCAAATTGCTTTTCAGGAAAACTTTATGCTTGAGAAGCTGTTCCTTCCTTGAGAGTTGATGGATTTTCCGAACCCCTTCTTTCTCGTTTACTACAGGAACAACCTCACCATTTACATAGAACCCTTGTTTTGATATGGTAGTGATTATTTGATCTTTGAGCTTATTGATTTTGTATGTACTTGAAGCCACGGACTTTATTAATTGTTGAACAATTCCACTTTAATCCGAAGGCGGTTGCCAACGGAATGATGAATCAATCCTTTGTGTTGAAGTCTTCCAATAATAATTCCGGGGAGTGTACGGAATCGTTTAGAAAATTCAATGATTTTATTTTCTGACAATGGTCGGTTTGCAATAACTTCATTTAGTTGATCTTCGGTTAACAACCATTCTGATGCAAATTTGTCCGCTTCATTTTCTTTTTGTTTATCAATTGGTGTACCCTCTACGTCTTCAAGAAAAATGTCCTTTTTCCCGTGCTCAAGAATATGACCTGCCTCGTGAAAGAATGTAAACCAAAAGTGGTCATTGGTTTTATATCTGCCTGAAAGTTGAATCAAGGGAGTGTTGTAAACCCAACGTGTCGCACCGCTGATGGGGGCCTTTGGGAGATTGGGTGTATAGACCACTGCTACCCCAGATGAAGCACAGATTTGTTGAAGCTTCGAAGCAAAATCAGGAGGGCTGGCAAAAGCAAGCTCCTTAATGTCCTGCAAACTGTCCTTAAACTTTTTCTTATCAAACGCCTCAATATTCAAGTTTTTTAATTCTAGCTCTCCCATTCGAAGCCACGCTGAAATAGAGTACGGATTAGAAGTGTTGGCTAAGGAAATGCGAAAAGCCGCTGAAACTTCACTGTTGATGTAGATATTTTTCCATTCATCTGGAGAGGCAACACTAAAGAATCTCAACAATGCATTGGTGAGTACATGTACTTGACTTGTTTCAGGAAGCCAATTGTATTTTTTCATTTCCTTTATCGGAAATTTGTTTAACCAACCTCTACACTGTTCCAGAAATTCTTCCTGCTCCAATTCGTAAAGTGTTTTTCGGTATTCCTTTTCTCGGTTAATCCAAAAGCTTGCGGGAATCCCCAACACTTTTTCCAACTGAAAAGCTGTATTTGTCGTAATTGGTTCTCGACCCTTAATAATGTCATTTATTTTTTCTTTCGGTCTGCCCATGCGTTCTGCCAGTTCAGTTTGCGACATGCCAATTGCATCTATTGTTTCTTGAATTGTATCACCAGGCGGTGAAATTGTCGCCTTAATCGTATTCAATGTAATACCCATTACTTGCCTCATTAATGATAGTCCTCTACTTCTAAAATTGTTATTGCAGTAATTGCGCCCCAATCTAATCCGCCATCCTCCTTTCGGGGTGTTGGATTATGGTTAGGCTCAAATATCAATCTATAGTTTCCTGAAACTTTCACAGCTAAGGTCCCCTTTCTGTCACCACTAAGCTCATGACAAGCGGCCGCTGGAAAGAGCTTCATAATTGACAGAGTATCGGCCGACTTCAACTCTTCGTGCCGCTGGCTCACTTTACGAGCCAATTGCCCAAAGGTCTTGGCCAATTCTCGCGGCTGCGTAAGCTGCTTTTCCAGTCTATTACTTCTATACGAAATCTCCACAAAGGTAATAATTATTAACGAAAAAGGTTAACAAAAATATGAAAAATGCTCTGTCTTGCAAATTCAGAGCCTTTTTATGTGGGTCAACCTAATGAAAGTCTAGGCTCATAACCTTATGAAAACAAGACTTCGAGGGCCAAAACTTAACGCGCTTCAAAAAAAATCACCCACCTTGGTACCAACTTGTGAACATCAGATGTAGCTGAAACCCACCTTCGCTTCCGTAATCAATCACGGAAGGTATGTTCGAATTCATTTCCTGGCAAGAGTTCATTTCAACCATCGCCCTGCTTATCGGTGGCTACTACATCATCACGATGTTGCTGCTGTACCGCAGCGAGATCAGTAACATATTCAAACAAAAGAAAACAAAGCTCACGAACCCGAAGGTGAGAGAAAATCAAACCGACTCAAATGAATCAATTGAGTTGATGGGTTCAGTCCGGTTCGCTGTGTCTCAATCGGAAAATGTTCCACGTGAAGAAAAAGTTGAAGCGGAGAGTTTGAGTGTAGTGGCCGCACGTGAACCCGAAGAACCGATGACAGTAGCGGTAAGTGAAACAGAAGAGATGTTGCTTAAGTCAGTATCAACGCTACTCGAAGAAATTAATACGCTGAAAGAAGTGGTTGGCATGGGCAGTAAGGACGAGTGCGCAGAACTTTTTCGCACGTTGCTGTCCAACTATGCCGACCTGTCGCAGTCAGCGCATGAGCCGGAAATCACGGCATTCATTCACAACGCTTGCAAAACGCAGGGTCAATTTCAAATCGAACGAAGTGAAGTCAAATCGTGGTGGCCTAACGTGGAAGCTACCGCGACAAATAATCAATAACCATCAAAAAACATAAAATCTATGCAAAGAACAATTCAATTCACTATTCGGAAAGGCAAGGCATTGGCACTTGCACTGTTTGTGTACCTCATTACCTATGCACTGGCAGAGGCGCAGGACGGCAATGCTGGTATCAATGAAGCTACCATGCGCGTGCGTAGCTATTTCACTACCGGCACAAACCTGATGTATGCCATTGGTGCCGTTCTTGGTTTGGTCGGGGCTATCAAGGTCTATCAGAAATGGAACAGCGGTGATCCGGATACCGGCAAGGTGGCGGCCGCATGGTTTGGAAGCTGTGTCTTCCTGGTTATCGTAGCCACGGTGTTGAGGTCATTCTTCGGAGTTTAAGATGCCGCGCGAGTAAGGCTATGGCAAGCGTTTACAACATCAATAAGGGAATCAACAAGCCGATTGAGTTCAAAGGCCTCAAGGCACAGTACATCGCATACCTCGCGATCGGACTCATCGGCTTGTTAATCCTCTTCGCAGTGCTCTATATCATGGGCGTGAACATGTTCGTCTGCCTGGCGCTCGTTGTCGTGCTGGGTGCGGCTTTGTTCATGACCGTTTACCGGATGAGCGACACCTACGGACAGTACGGGCTGTTGAAGAAAATGGCCAGCCGCAGCATCCCGGTTTACGTAAAAGCGGCTTCCCGAAAATTATTCCTGAATCTTTTAACTGAGCTCAACGCTTGAGGCACGCAGCTATCACGGTATGGACTTCGAAAAAATATTCCCAATCTATAAAGTAGAAAGCAACTGCATCCTGTCAAAGCAGGGAGACGTAACGCTTGTCTACGAGGCAACACTGCCGGAAATATTCACACTCTCGGATCAGGAGTACGAAGCCTTTCATCAGGTGTTGGTGAAAGCCATTAAAGTGCTTCCAAACAATACTGTCTTTCATAAGCAGGATTGGTTTCTTTCGAAGAAGCATCAGCCCGATTTCGAGAATAAAGACAACTCGTTCCTATCCCGTGCCAGCGAGCGTTTCTTCAATGAACGCCCATTCCTCGATCATTTGTGCTACATCATGCTGACCCGAAAACCGGCTAACCGAAAACCTTCCAGTTCGGTGTTCTCCAACCTGATTCGCAGAAGCAT